>CAWCXJ010000006.1:0-565000 GCA_963799485.1 uncultured Trueperaceae bacterium | reverse complement strand
GCCCGTGCCGGAGTTACATCCTCAGCAATAATCACGTGCTGGCTAACTCGAACGACGCGCGTAGCGGCGATCCCATCTTGCAACCCGGGAGCTACGACGGCGGCACCTACCCAGCGGATATGATCGCTCGACTTACACGTTTTGTGCCCATTTACTACGGGAGCCCTGAACGCTACAACCTCGTTGACGCAGCGGTAGCGACGCCTCTAGACGCGCGTTTGGTGATACCCAGCATTGTTGGTAGCGGCACCCCGCAAGGAACACGCGAAGCTGAAGTCAAGATGAAGGTCGTTAAAAGTGGCCGCACGACCCAAACGACGACCGGTAGCGTCATCGATACGAACGCGACGATTGCGGTGAATTACGGCAGCTCGGGCGTTGCCTACTTCCGTCATCAGATCTTGACCAGCAATATGTCGCAGGGGGGCGACTCGGGTTCACTTTTACTAGGTGCCGAAGACCGCCGCGCCGTCGGGCTGCTGTTTGCAGGCTCGAGCGCCGTAACCGTCCACAACCACATCAAAAACGTCGAGCTGGCCCTCGGGGTCGAGCTCGTCACTGCTTAAGGAGCGATTATGAGCTTGAACGATTTGCCTGATACCACCTGGAATGACGACGCTCTCTTAGACGAAACGAACGCCGAGTTTGCCGCCCACGAGCAAGCCCTTGCGAACCACAGCGAAGACCTGAAAGCTGCGCAAGCAGAGCTGATGAACCTTGCTGCAGGAATGAATAAAAGCGCCGCAGAGCTTGACAAAGAAAATGAGACGCTCAACGTTCAGTCGGACGCGCGAGCCGCAGCAGTCGAGGCGCAGTTGGCGGGCCGAGAAGACATCGACGACCTAGCGTATATGCGGCAACTGACCCTACTGAGTAACGCCGAGTGGGTCGGCGGTAGTGGCCCCGGTCAGTACCTCGATCGGCACCCCTATACCGGTGGCGGTAGTGTGAACAAGCACAACGAAGGTGGCGTGACGCTAGGGAGCTACGCCTACAATCTCGGGGCCAACCGGCTTTACGCTTATGCTCACGCCCGTGGCGACGGCGTTGGAACCGCTGATGACAACGACGTGACCACCTACGCACACTTCAATTTCTGGTTTTTAGCACGCCGTATTGGGCATGTCCGCGCTTTCGTCCCGTACCGGGCGAGCGGTTACTACGACATCTACGCCAACGACAAGTGGTACAACTCGAAAGAGGCGAAGCTCAACCTCTCCCTCCGCGTCAAGCTCTACCAGCACGGTACATCCGTTGCAACAGACACGGTCAGCGACACCATCTTTTCGGTAGGTGACGATAACATCAACCGTAACGACCGTGTCGACCGTTCGGGCAGTGTGTACTCACCTTCACTCGCAGTAGGCGCGGAGCGCTGGGCCAGGGCAGTTGTGCAGGTGCGGGCACACGTTGAAACTGAAGGGGGCGGCTCGCGGGCCACCCTGAGTTTCCGCAACCCCGACCACGTTTACATCCCCTACGTCCGCTTCGACTTTAGCTAGCACAAACATCGTGGGGTGTACGGCAAAACTCGTACACCCCACAACTTCAGCTAAAGTACAGTAGACGTCAACTACCCGAAAGGCAACGATATGGACGAGATTCAAGCGTTAAGGAACTCTTACGAAGGGGCGCTGCTGCAGCTCGAGGGTGTCGTCGGTATCGGCACCGGCGAAGACGAAACGGGCCGTTCGGTACTGGTTATCTATACCAGCCAACCGGTGCAGGAGGTTTCACCGCGTCTGCCTAAAGAGCTCTTGGCCGGCCCCGTGCGCCTCATTTTTACCGGTCGGATAAGCGCCCAAGGTGCCTCTGATGGGCGCTGAGCCGGTAGGGATAATGTCGGCGCTGGCATCGGCTAAGCTGCGCCGACTAATGTAAAGCGCGGCGAGCGAGACAGCGAGCCGCGGCATATGTAAGAAACCCTAAGAAACCGCGAAAACCCTTTGGTAGGTATTTCTTTTGTACGGGGACGGGTAGCCTCGAGGCTGCCGAATGCTATATTTGAGCGTGAGCCGTAAAGCCAAAGAAGTCAGGTTTAGAAGACAGCTGAACGTCGTTATTTTCGGCGCAGATACACCGTTGGGAAAGCTTTTTGACGTCGTGCTGCTCTGGGCTATCGTCCTTAGTATCGCCCTGGTGATACTAGAAAGTGTCCCCGTAGTCAAAGCCGAGTACGGCACGCTGCTCCGGAGCCTCGAGTGGTTTTTTACGGGGCTTTTTACTTTGGAGTACGTTGCCCGCCTTTATGCTGCTTGGCACCCCCTGCGTTACGCCTTTTCCTTCTTTGGTGTTGTAGATTTTCTTGCCGTTATTCCGGGTTATCTAAGTCTCATCATCGTAGGCTCACAGTACCTGATGGCTGTTCGTGCGCTGCGGCTGTTGCGCGTTTTTCGCATACTTAAACTTTCCCGCTACTTAGGTGAGATCAGCGTACTGACCGAAGCGCTGCGCGCGAGCCGCTTTAAGATTACGGTTTTTCTCTATACGGTCTTGACCATCGTCGTCATCATGGGCTCGGTTATGTACCTTATTGAAGGCCCGCAAAACGGCTTTAACAGTATTCCTGTCAGCATCTACTGGGCCGTCGTGACACTGACAACAGTTGGTTACGGCGACGTTTTGCCTCAAACCCCTCTGGGTCGGACGATTTCCGCTGCGCTGATGATTGTAGGTTACGGCATCGTGGCTGTTCCTACCGGTATCGTCACGGCTGAACTAGCTAGAGCAGCCTACCCAGACGAAAGTCGGGAAGCAAGAGAGCTAAAACGGTGCGAAAAATGTGGCTTGGAGGTTCACGACCCGGACGCAGCGTTTTGCAAGCGTTGTGGAACGGCCTTACCTACTTGACCCGGTAAGGCAACCCTGCTGTGACCTGTAAGCTTTCCGCGTAGTGCAGGAGCGGCGGTATGTCGGGTAAATCGAGACCGAGATGACGCGTCATCTCGCTGGGGGGCAGCTCGAGGCTTACCTCCGCACGCGCCAAAGGCCAAGTTCTGTGCCGGATGTCGGCGCGGTAGAGCCGCCCCTTAGCGTCGGCGCTGTAAAGGCTGTAGCGTTCAGTTAAAAAGTGCAGCAGCGCGGCGTCTTCGGGGGGTACACCGGGCCGGGGACGGTAACGTGCGCTAAAAACAGCCGGGGGCGCATTACGGTGCGTGCGTGCACTTCTAAAGACCACTTCTCCCTCACGCGTCCGGGCGCGCATCCGGGCGTCGAAGTACGGCAGATAAAACCCGGCCCTGGCGAGACGCACCGCAACCGGGTTGGCAGCCTCGAGGCTAAAAAACCACACCCCCGGTACCCCGTTTACGGTCACGTAAGTCCGCACGTTGAGTTCGGGAAAAGCGGACAGTCCGGGCACCGAAGGTAGTCCACCCGGATGAACACCGCGCATAAGAAAAGGCACAATACCGAGCCACGCTCTACTTGCAAACGTGTCCGGCTCGGCACCGGGCGGCAAGAGGGGCGCAAGGAGCGAAGTCGGAAAGGGCCAGTGCATAAAGAGAAGTTTAGTCCAGCGCATCGACAAGTTGAGTAAGCGTTGCAAAAATATCTCCGTCCCGGCTCATAAAGTTACGGCGTCACGTCTACTACAGGTTATGTCACCTTTTGCGGTGTCTCAGGCGGTTGCGGCACACTTCGGTTGTACCGCCTCGCTTTTAGGTTGAAGATGAGCCGCAAGCCAACCGTAAACAAGGTGTAAGGATTTGGTCATACCGAGCCCGATAATCTTGGGTGAGATGCGGCTCGCAACGCCAAACCACAGCAGCCGGGCATCTTTGGGAGACATACGCCAGTGACCCTACGCCTTCGGATAGGAATGATTATCGCCGTTGTTCTGGGCGGCCTCGTCGTTACGCTGTCGGTGCTGACGTGGCAGCTGCTGCGGCAAAACGCCGAAGACCTCGAGGTGCAAGAAACACAAGCCGGGCTCGAGCGTGGCTTGCACCTGCTGGACAGCGCGCTCGCCGACCTGGACGCTTTGACCGCGCGGTGGGCGCAAAGCGCCGAAACTCAAAGCGCGGCCCGTAGCCCGGCCTTTCTGGCCGCGAACATGACCTCGGCCGACCCGAACTCGCGTTCATCATCGACGCCCGCGGGCGACCCCTTTACGGCGGGCGCTACACTGCAGCGGGCATGACGGCGCTAAACGACCGGGAACGGCGGTTATTAACGCCCTACGCAGAACTTGTCCTGGAGCGCGCACAAACCGTCCGCAGCGGGTTTGCCCTGCTCTCTGAGGGTTTGGCGCTCGTGGCAACCGCGCCGCTTTCGGGCGGCAGCAGCCTGGTAACGGTCCGCTATCTCAGCCGCGTCACCGAAGCAAACAGGGACGCGCTCGAGCCGGTTGCAGCCGTGGGCGCGCTACCTGTAGCCAAGTTGAAAGGACTCGCAAGAGACCAAAGCGCCACGCAAATCACTGTCTCAGGACGCACGCTTTACGTTCGCCCGGAAGACGGCAGCACCGTCAAAGGTTACGCAACCTTGCAAGACCTTTCCGGCGAGCCCGTAGCCCTGCTGGTTACAACGACCCCCAGAAGACTGGTTCGACAAGGGGTACTAAACGCCCGTCTCCTCGTAACGACGACTGTGCTCGTGGATTTGACGTTCGGCGCACTTGCGCTTTTGCTGGTCGAACGTTTGATGCTCTCCCGGTTGGGCTTTTTAAGCCACCAGGTAGGCCGCATCGCACGGAGCAGCAGCCTTTCGGAACGTATCGAACTGGTCGGAGCCGACGAACTCGCGCGTCTGGCCAGGGACATCAACGGGATGCTGGGGTCGCTTTTTACCGAGACGTTGACGCTGCTCGTCAGCCTTACTGCCGCCGTTGTATCGGTCAGTCCCTGACTTTAGGCTTCGTACTCGGTTTCGAGCTTGGGATTACGGTCGCCGACACGACTGCAACGCTGATGAGTTCTGCGCTGCTCGTTCCTGCCCTCGCACTCCGGTTCGCGCGGCGAAGAACGGCGCTCGAGCGGCCCTTTATGTTAATCAGCTGGGCGACTGTCGCGTGGGCCGCAGCCGCCATTTTTTACCTCATCGTACCGGCCGCCTACGCCGATATGGTCTATAACGGTCTGGCGCTGATTCAGTGGTTTTTGTTCTACAGTGGAGCCCGCAGCTACGTCAAGCTGGCTGAGCGCCCGGCGCAGACCGTGGCGCAGACAGCCGAAGCATCTGTACACAGATATGAAACGGTCTGATACGAAACGGTCTAACGCTTAGGGCCACAGCAATCACCACAGCAATCATTTCGTTACGGTACCGGCGTCGGCAGCACGTAGAGCAGCATCATCATAAAGTGACTCGCGCTGCCTGCCAGCACAAACAGATGCCAGAGCTCGTGGTAGCCCAGTACGCCGGGGTAGTAGTCGGGTTTTTTAAGGCCGTAAATCACTGCCCCGACCGAGTAAAAAAGCCCACCGGCGACGAGCCAGTACAGCCCACCGCGCGGCAACGTCTGCACAATCGGGACGATAGCAGCGAGCGCCAGCCAACCCATCAGGAGGTACAGCCCGGTCGAAAGCCAGCGGGGAGCCTCGAGCCAAAACAGCTTGAACATCACGCCCGACAGAGCGATACCCCAGGCAGAGCCGAAAACGAGCCAGCCCCACACGGGTCTCCCCTGCTGCAGCGTGACGAGCGCAATCGGGGTGTAACTTCCGGCAATCAGGATGAATATCGCGGCGTGGTCGAAAATACGCAGCCGCCGTAAACTTTTGGCCCCGACGCGGAGGGCGTGCAGGAGCGTCGAAGCGGTGTAAAGGAGGATTAGCGCGCCGCCGTAAACCGCAAAACTGACGGTGCGCCACGGTTCCCCGGCAGAAAGCACAATCAGGGCGACCAAACCGGCGATGCTGAGCAGGATGCCGGCGAAGTGGGTGAGGGCGTTGACGGGCTCGCGCAGGTGGCGGTAGAGCCCTTTGGGTCGTTCGGTCATAGAGAGAGTTTAACCGCTACACCTTACTTCACCGGTTCGGGAACGTTACTAGACAAGTAGGCGTTGGTAAAAAATGTTGCGGCGGGCAGGTCGGTCTCGAGCCGTCCCGTGCTTTTGAGCAGCGTGAGCAGTTCCGACCACTTTGCGGGATTTGTAAACCCGATTCCGTTGGCGCGGCTGTACGGCGACGTCCATAAAGGCAGCGTCGCTTTCAAAACAGCAAAACGCGCTTCGTCGAGGTTTTCGACAAAACTTTTGGCACTTTCAAACGCACCTTCAGGGTCTTCGAGCGTAAACGCGACGCCCCGTTGAGACGCGGCTACAAAGCGTTTTGCCAGGTCGCCCCGAGCGAGCACCGCGTCGGTAGTGATGACGCCGCTGCCCGGAGCCGGGTTGTAAGGGCCGAGCGGGATGACGTTTACGGCGACGCCCTGCGCCTCCAAAACGAGCGGTTCGTTGTTGACGAATCCGAGCGCCGCCTCGACCCGGCCCGAAACGACAGCCTCGAGCTGCGTAAAACCGATCTGTTCGACCGTCACGTCGCTTTCTCTAAGTCCCGCAGCCTGCAGCGCGGCTTGAAACGAGGTGTACGACGAACCGAAAAGCCCCGGCAGCCCGACCGTTTTACCGGCAAGGTCGGCAGGTTGCGTGATGTTCTCCTCGGCAAGCGAAAAAATCGCGTTCGGCACCCTTTGAAAGAGCGCCATCACATAGACGAAACGGGTGCGTTCCGGGTCTTGGGCGCGCAGCGTCACCACGTCTTCAGCGTCTCCAACGACAAAATCGAGTTTGCCCTGGGCCAAGAGCGGGTAGAGTTCGCTTGCGAACCCGTGTTGAAACTCGGCGCTGAGCCCTTCACTTTCGTAAAAACCGCGTTCAAGCGCGGCGTAAAACGGCGCAAACTGCACGTCGGGCAGGTAGCCGAGCCCGACGCGTACGGTTTGGGGTTGAGCCTGCACAAAGCCGCAGAAAAGCGCAAAGATGAGCAGAACCGTTGTGAGATAAAATTTCTTGGATGACAAAGCCATAACGTTATTCTCTCCTATAACGGACAGCGTGGTGACGCGCTTTTGGACAAAGACCACAACGAAGAAGCCGAACGCCTAATTCTCGTGACGGCGGTAGCGGAGTGAAAGGCGCTCGAGCCGGTCGACTGCGCCGTAAAGCAGCAGCCCGAGCGCCACATTGACCCAGACGGCGGCAACGGCGTTGTCTACGCGAAAGTTGAGGCGTTCACTGTTGGCAAAAAACCCCAGTCCCGGCCCGCCGAAAACGAACTCGCCGACGACTGTGCCGATAAGCGCCAGCGTGACCGTCAGCCGCAAGCCTCCCAAAAGACTCGGCAGCGCGCCGGGCAGCTCGAGCTTGAAAAACGTTTTCCACGCGGGTGCGCCCATCGTCTTGAACACTTCGCGGTAGACGCGCCCGACCTCACGCACCCCGACGGTCGTCGAGACGATAACCGGAAAGACTGAAATAAGCGTGGTCACGGTGAGTTTAGCCGCGAGCCCGTAGCCGAGCCAAACGACCAAGAGCGGCGCGATAATGACGGTCGGTACCGCCTGCAAAGCCACGATAAAGGGGGAGAAAAGCTGCTCGAGCGCCCGCGAACGCCCCATCATATAACCAATCGGCGTCCCGACGAGGAGCGAGACGATGACGCCGAGAAGCGTGACCGCGAGCGTCGCCCAGGTGTGACCGGCGAGCGTCCCGGCATTTTCCAAGAATGCCGTCCAGACCTGTGCGGGTGCCGGAAAAAAGTTCGGCGACAGCTGGCCCGCCAGCAGGTTCCAACCGAGCAGCAGCAACAGGAGAAGCCCCACTGTGCCGAGAAGTTCCCACGGGGCGCGGCGCGGTGTGCGTTTGGGCCGGGGTAAAATGCTCGAGTCCGCCAGCCCAATCTCGGCGCGCAGGGTGGCTTCGGGGCCGTCGGTATAGGCCGTCAAGCGCCCTTCGTTGCGGGTATCCATAACCTCAAAAACGCGCCCGTCACGCAAGACGACGACTTTGTCCGCCAGATAGACCGCCTCGCGGATGCTGTGGGTAACGAAGATGATGGTGCGTTTGTCTTTGTGGTGGAGCCGCCGCAGCTCGAGGTTGAAACGTTCGCGCACCAGTGCGTCGAGCGCGGCGAAGGGTTCGTCCATCAGCAAGACTTCGGCGTCTTGCGCCAAGGCCCGCGCGATGGCGACGCGCGCCTGCATCCCACCCGAAAGGTTTTGCGGATGCCGCGCGGCGTGCTCTAGCATCCCGACCTGCTCGAGCATCCGCCGCGCGTCCTGACCCCGCCCGGTCAGCTCACGGGGCAAGGCGACGTTGCGCTGCACCGTTCGCCACGGCAACAGCCGGTAATCCTGAAACACGAGCGCGGGTTGTCCCTGAATCTCGGCGCGGCCCGTGGTGGCTTCTAAAAGTCCGGCAATAACCCGGAGCAGCGTGCTTTTGCCGCCCCCTGAGGGCCCGATGAGCGCGACGAACTCGCCGCGTTTAACCTCGAGATCGATTTCCTGGAGCGCGGTGATGTCCTCGAACGTCACCGACACGCCCGTCAAACGCACGGCGACTTCGTCTTGGGGCGAGGGTGTGGGGGCCAGGGTCGGGTCAGGTGCAGTCGTCGGAATCATCGGTAAAGGGCATCTTAGCGCGCATCCGGCAGCGTCACGCCTTGCGGGAGACGAACTCGTAAGCTTTTAGAGCTGCCCACCGTAACGAAACAGCCAGCTTACCGACCCGTAAAGTGCGTAGGTCAAGAGCGCCAGACTGAGCGCGCCCGCAAACAGGTCGACCTGCCGGGTTTTGGGTAGCCCCTGCCGGATAAAGCCCCACAACAACCCGCCGATAAGCCCGCCCACATGCCCCCAGAGCGATACGCCCGGAATCGCCACCGAAAAGACCACGATGAGGCCGATCCACTGCAAGAGCGAGCGCGTCAGCAAACGGTCTTGGGCCGCGCGCCCACGCAGTACGTCGGCTAGGAGCGCGCCACCGATACCTAGAACGCCCCCCGACGCACCGATGACCCCCGGTGGCGCACCCCCCTGCACCACGAAGGTGAGGTAAGCGCCCAGTACACTGCCGAAGACAAAGGCGGCGAGCACATTGCCCCATAGTCGCCGCGACTCGTAGAGCCGCCCGATATCGAGCAGCACCCAGACGTTGAGTCCGATGTGCAGCAGCCCACCGTGAACGAACGCGTACGAGAGATAACGCCAGGGTGCGTCGCCGCCGGGCGCGTTAGGGTTGAGCGTCAAAAACCCCGCCGCCGCTGCCCAGGCGTTCGTGCTAAAGCGCGTTCCGACCCAGAGCTGAAGCAGATAGAGCGCCGCTAAAAAGACCCCGAGGCTTATCGTCGCGTAAGGTCTTTTGGGTTTTGCGGCGGCGGGTACGGGCTGCCCGTAACGCGCCAAGCTCTGAGCCAAACGCTCACGGTGGTTGGGTGGCGCATATGTATACGCCTGGCTGTAAAGCCGTCCGGCGGCTTCCGGGTTGTGTGCGCGTTCGGCGGCGAAGGCGAGGGTCTCGAGCACCCGGTAAGGCGCAACCCCCGGCAGCGGGTTTTTCAGCTCTTCGCGCGCGCCTTCAAACTCGCCGCGATAGGCCAAAAGCCGCGCTTTCGAGAGCGTTACCGCGCGGTAGCCGAGTGGCCCCTGACCCTGCTCGAGCCAGCGCGCCTGCATCCGCTCCAGTTCATCCTCGGCGGCGGTTTCTTGTCCCAACGCCAAAAGCGCCTCGATTCGGGCAGCGAGACCTAAAAAGGCGTTGTCTCCCGTTTCCGGTACCGGCATGTTCAAAACCTCTTGCCACCGCTCTTGCAAGGCGTAGGCTTGAAGCCGCAAGGTGTCGCCACCGCCCTCCGGCAAAAAGCTCAGCGCCACCTTGGGGTCGTCTTGCCGGAGCGCTACTTGTGCGAGCAGCCGCGCGATTCCTGCGCGCCCTACCGGGCTCCAGTAGAGTACGTTTGTAAGCGCGCGGGCAAGAGAATAGAGCCGCGCCCGCGCAAGTGCTGTCAGAACAAACGGACTCAAAATATAGAGCGGCCCTAAAATAAAAGCCGACCAGCGTAACAGCGGCGTCACCGGGCTCGCAGTCAGCCCCAGTCCGGCGAGTAGGCCGCTGAGGAGCGTCGCCAGGAGCGTTTTGAGGGGTAATTCGCTGCTCAGGGGTGCAAGGCGTAGCGTCCAGCGCACACCATACACCCCCAGCACGGTGAGGACGATAAAAAGTAGGGTTTCTTGCACCATAACCCAGCCTACCGCGCGCTGCTCACTGCTGTACGCGCCGCGCAGACAACGACTCCCAAGCATGTACAATTGACCTATGAAGACGGTGCAGGCGCTTGAGGCGTTAGGCAATACGGCGGTTGGCACTCTAGGAGGAGGGTCGTGAACGTATTCATCTTTGCCCTCTGCCTTGTAGCTGGCTACCTTATCGGTAGTTTTCCGACAGGGTATTTCGTCGCCAAAGCCTACGGCGTCAATATCCAGAAGGTCGGCAGTGGTAATATCGGCGCGACCAATGTGCTGCGTTCGGTCGGGCTCTGGCCTGCGCTGCTCGTCGTGTTGGCCGATCCGCTCAAGGCGATGCTCTCAATTTTAATT
Organism: uncultured Trueperaceae bacterium; assembly: GCA_963799485.1. Taxonomy (GTDB): domain Bacteria; phylum Deinococcota; class Deinococci; order Deinococcales; family Trueperaceae; genus Truepera. The sequence continues at coordinate 554,461 of CAWCXJ010000006.1, read as the reverse complement.
GCCGATATCGTCGGCGTCAGCGAATGGGGTCTGGTTTTGGCAGGGCTGGCAACTGTTTTAGGCAACAACTTCAATATCTTTTTAGGTTGGCGCGGCGGTAAGGGCGTCGCGACGAGTCTCGGCGTCGGCCTCGCTATCATTCCGGTCGTAACGCTCGCCGCCTCAGCTATCGGGATTTTGACGATTGCGCTGGGCCGCTACGTTTCGCTCGGGTCGGTGGTCGCGCTGTTTAGCGCGCCCCTCTTTTTAGTGATGCGTCCCTTTAGCGTGCCGCAACTTTTTCTGGTGCTGATGCTGCTGCTACTCGTCGTCGTTCAGCACCGGGAAAACATCAAACGACTGGCAGAGGGAAGCGAAAGGCGACTGGGTATGAAAGACAAAGACACTACCGAAGCGAAGCAAGAAGCCCGCCGTGCTTGACTTTCTGGTTATAAGCCCACACCCCGACGACGCCGAACTCGGCATGGGCGGGAGTCTCGCCCGGGCCCGCGCCGAGGGACGTAGCACCGGTATTATCGATTTGACCAGAGGTGAAGCAGCGACCAAAGGCACACCTGAAGAGCGCGCAGAAGAAGCCGCTGCCGCAGCCGAGGTACTCGGTCTCGATGTGCGGCGTAATCTGGGCTGGCCCGATTCGCGGATTTTAGACAGTGAAGACCGGCGGCTACAGCTCGCCAGGATTTTGCGCGAACTTAGACCCCGCGTCGTCGTCGGGCCGTTTGAAAACGACCGCCACCCCGACCATGTAGCAGCGGCGCACATCATCCCGGCAGCGGTACATCTCGCAGGGCTCGCCAACAGTCCGCTCTCGGGCGAACCGTACAAACCCGAACATCTGTTTTTTTATATGGGTAACGGCCCTTTCGAGGCGACGCTCGTGGTTGACACGAGTGAGTACGTCGATGTGTGGGAAGCGGCGGTGCGTTGTTACAAAAGTCAATTTACCGGCGAGGCCGCCTCTGAAACGGTGACGCCGGACGTGTACCGGCGCAGACGTGGGCGCGCCGCCTATTGGGGGACGTTTATCGGGGCAGCTTACGGCGAACCGCTCTGGACGCCGCGCCCGGTCGCCTTTACGCCTTTTTAAGGTGTCTCTTGGGTACGCTTGGGCCAACCGGAACCCTCTAAACTGTCCCGGCTGTCAAACGGCTTACGTCGGGCTGAGCACTGTACCCGTACACTTTTCTTTGGACGGTGCAGTAACAAGACAGCACCTTGCACCACGCCGCAGAGCAGAAAGAAACCTCCATGAGCCAGCTACCGACGCTTACAGAGCCAACCATAGAGCCAGCCACAGAACCTATGCTGGACGAACTGACCGGGACGTTTCTCGAGCCCCTGATTGCCGAGCTGATTGCCGGACTCGGTGAAGATGTCGCCCGTGAAGGTCTGAAAAACACACCCGAACGCGTCGAGCGTTCACTGCGGTTTTTAACGAGTGGCTACAGTTTGAAGCTCGAGAGTGCCGTAAACGGCGCACTGTTTCAAGCTGAGGGTGCAGAACTCGTCGTTGTCCGCGATGTCGAGTTCTACTCGCTCTGCGAGCATCATCTGCTCCCTTTTTTTGGGCGCGCACATATCGCCTACTTGCCTGACCGGACAATTTTGGGGCTATCTAAGTTTGCCCGTATCGTCGATATGTTTGCGCGACGTTTACAGGTACAAGAGCGCCTCACCGTCGAGATTGCCGACGCGCTAGCCCAAACGCTGGCTCCTAAAGGCGTTGCCGTCGTGACCGAGGCGAGCCACCTCTGTATGATGATGCGCGGGGTGCAAAAACAGGGTTCAATGACCCGCACCCTCACGACGCGGGGCGTGTTTCAGGAAGACGCCGAGCTGCGCCGCGAGGTTTTAGACGCGCTCAGATAGAGCAGTTACGTGTAGGTGATTTACGGTGACGTTCCGAGAACCGAAGACCGAGGCTGCTGTTCAGCTGCTTGCTGAGATGAATCAGCAGCTCATCCAGGATGAGGGACACCGTAATCCGATGACCCTTGCCGAAGGCGCATGAGCGGGTGGCTGACCGGGAAGTACCGCGCTCTTATCATCCAAGACGCTGAAGTCATCGGGTACGTGCTTTTTCGTCGAGACGCCAATTGGCTCTACCTGCGTCACTTTGTTATCGTATCGGCTTTTCGCCGTCAGGGATTGGGCAAACTGGCGATACAAAAACTCAGCGAAGCTGTTTGGAAAGGTAACATCCGCCTCGAGGTTCTTGCTGGCAATCCGGGCGGTATAGCTTTTTGGAAGTCGGTCGGCTTCAGTATCTACACAGTTTGACGATGGAGTATGAAAACGACCAAACGCCGTAAAAGATTTTGACGTGCCCAAATAAAAAAGAACCGTGGTGTCAGACCTGCCCGTTCGCCCCGGTTACGCCGTAAAAAACGAGCGCCGAATGTCTAAGCAGCGCTCGTCATGGTTTAGTTGGTTTTCAGAACGCTTCGTAGTAGGCAGCAACCAGCGGCTCCAGGTTTTGAGCGTCCTCGAGTCCTACCCACACTTTAGCCAGCTCAGCCAGGCTTTTGTAAAGACGCCTGAGGTCTTGCTCGAGTACGCTTAAACTCGCCTGGCACGCACGACCACAGAGGTCGCCGGAAGTACTTGCCAGACCGTCGTCGACAAGACCGGTCAGTCCCGGAGAAGCCTCGGTCGCCGCCGCATAACGCTCGTGCGCGCGAATCGTTTCGGTCAGCTTGTGGAGTTCAAAGAGTGCTCGCCGGCGGTCATTTAGCAGCGCGTAGCGGGTGCGGTTGGTAACAGCGGTTTTGTGATCAATCATCGTTGCAGCCCCATCGAAGAGAACTATACCGTCTTCCGGCCTTTAATGTCTACCATTATAGTCAGGATTGGGTTCAGCCGCTGCTTGGCAGCCAACACACCGATATCGTTACCGCGTCTCCGGTAGAACCCTTCAAAAGCAGTGTGTGAAATGAGGCTCGAGCCGCTCGGGGTAAGGGGGCACGGCGGCGAGGGTGTAGAGCTTGAACGCCTGGTCGAGCGCCGCCCAGGCCAGGGCGAGCAGCGTGGGCGGCAGGGCGAAGCGCCAGCGGGCCGTGAGTCTCACGCGCGCAGCATCCTGAGACCGCTGCCGACCACCACGAACTCGCTGATCTCGTGCCCCAAAACGGCGACCGGCAGCGTGAACCAGCCCCCAACAGCCCCGATGACGAGCACGGCAATCACCACGGCGGACAAGGCCAGGTTCTGGTTCACCACGTGCCGGGTGCGCTTGGCGAGCTTGAGGGCGTAGACGAGCTTTTCTAAGTCGTCGGCCATCAGCACCACGTCGGCGGTCTCCATCGCCACGTCCGTCCCGGCTGCGCCCATCGCCACGCCCGCCGTCGCTTCGGCGAGCGCCGGCGCGTCGTTGACGCCGTCGCCGACCATCACCACGTGACCGTAGCGGCGCTCGAGTTCGCGCACCCGTTCGACCTTGCCCTCCGGCTTCAGGTCGGCGAAGACCTCGTCCACCCCCGCCTCGCGGGCGATCGCCGCGCCGGTGCGCTGATTGTCCCCGGTCAACATGACGACCTCGACCCCGAGGTCGTGCAGCGCACTCACGGCGGTGCGGGCGTTCGCGCGGAGGTTGTCACGAATCGCCAGCAGACCCCAGACGCGCTGCTCGTCGCCCACCAGCACCACCGTCTTGCCCGCCTCCTGAAGGCGCGCGACGTCGTCCTGCGCCGCCTCGAGCGAAAGACCGAAGCGCGAGCTGAACAGGTCGGGGCTGCCGATATACACCGGCTCCCCGCCTACGCGCGCGGACGCGCCCGCCCCCGTGAGCGACTGAAAGTCTTCTGCCGCCGCGGGGGGCACGCCCTGCGCTTCAGCGTACCGGAGGACGGCCCGCGCGAGCGGGTGCTGGCTGTAGCGCTCGACGCCTGCGGCGACCGCGAGCAGCTCCCGCTCGGCGCGCCCACCGAGCGGCACCACGTCGGTCACCTCGGGTTCGCCCCTGGTGAGGGTGCCGGTTTTGTCGAGCGCCACCACCCGGACCTTACTAAGTTCTTCGAGATACAAGCCGCCCTTGACGAGCACGCCCTGACGCGCCCCCGTACCGAGCGCCGCCACCATCGTGACGGGAATCGAGATGACAAGCGCGCAGGGCGCGGCGGCCACGATGAAGATGGTGGCGCGCACCAGCCAGGTCTCCCAGGAGCGCGCCGAAGAGCAGCGGCGGGACGAGCGCGAGCAGCACACCGACGAGCAGCACCACCGGGCTGTAGCGCGACCCGAAGCGCTCGATAAAGCGCTGACCCTGGCCCTTTTTCTCCTGCGCCTCCTCGACCAAGTGGATGATGCGGCTGATGGTGTTGTCGGCGAAGGAGCGGGTCGCCTTTACCTCCAAAACGCCCTCGCCGTTGATGCTGCCCGCGAACACCTCGCCGCCTGCCTCTTTGGAAACGGGCACGCTCTCGCCGGTGACGGGGGCCTGGTTGACGCTCGAGCTGCCCTGCAGAACCTCGCCGTCGGTCGCCACCGCCTGGCCGGGCCGGACGATGAACACCTCGCCGACCCTTAGCTCCTCGACGGGCACCTCCTCCTCGCGCCCGTCACGCCGGACCAGCGCCATCTTCGGGGCGAGGTCCATGAGCGCCTTGACCGCGGAGCGGGTTTTCGCTTCGGTGTAGCCCTCCAACGCCTCGGAGATGGAGTAGAGAAAGACCAGCACACCACCCTCGAAGACCTGCCCGAGGAGCGCCGCGGTGAGGGCGGCGATGGTCATGAGCAGCTCGATGCCGATCTCGCGCTCGAAAAACAGCTCTTCGAGGGCCTCACGCCCGAAGTAGTAGCCGCCCACGGCGATGGCGCTCCAGAAAAGAAGCGTCGGTACGAGTTCGGGCACGCCCGCAAAGCCGAGCAGCCAGCCGACGAGCAGCAGCGCGCCCGAGGCGAGCGAGGTGAGCACCTTCGGGTTGCGCCAGAAGGCGGGCTGCTCGGGCATGGCCCGGCCCTCCTGTGCCGGAAAGCCCAGGCGCGTAAGCTGCGCCTTGAGTTCGTCCGGGGTCGTCTCCGGCGTGTAGGTGATGGCGACCTTGGCGGCTTTCGGGTAGACCCGGAGCGTCTCTATCCCGCGCGCGTTTTGCAGGCCGCGCTCGAGCTTGGCCGCGTCGCTGTCGCAGTCCAGGTTGGCGACGCGCAGCTCGAGGGCCTGCACCCTCTCGCCGTCTCTATAGTTTGCGGTTGGGTCCATCTTCTACTCTCTTTCTCGGCGGCAAGTTTGGCGTGCGTTACGAGCCGACACGCAGGCTAACCGTCTCACCCTTCACTTTTACAAATATCGAATCGAATCGGCAAAAAAAGAGGGCGCTCACGTCGCCACCGCCCTGCGCGTCGCAGCGACGCGCAGCAGCAGGCGCGCGTCGTCGCTCGTCAGCCGGTAAAACACCAGTTTCCCCTCGCGCCGCGACGCCACCAGGTCTTGCTGCTTGAGCTTCCGCAGGTGGTGCGACACCGTGGGCAGGGCCAGCCCGGCGATCTCGGCGAGGTCGCAGACACACAACTCACGGCTCATCGTCAGGGCGGTGAGTATGACGCAGCGGCTTTCGTCGGCGAGCGCCTTGAAGAGCGCGGCGGTGGCCGACACGTCTCTCATGTCGCGCTTGACGGCGGCGACCACCTCCGGGTTGAAGACGAATACCTCGCAGGTATCATCTACGCGAGGACGGCGCGCCTGCACTTCAGGGTCGGCTTTCATTTCCATGTCTATAAAAGTAAACTGTTATGTGACGAATGTCAAGCTCGAGTGCTGCCCGAACTGCCCGCGCGCAAGCAGCAGGTGATACGGAGCCCGCTCGGTTCCCCATCACCGAGGCTTTTTCTCAGCGAAAGTCCGTAGCGCTCGAGCCGTATTTTCGTTCCTATTCGCTGCGCTCAGATCGACATGTGTGCAGATGAATCAATCGGAATCGGTATGATTTTTAGCCGGGAAAGCTTTATCGGGCGCGGGGCGCTGCCGACAAAAAGCTCAACAGGAAGCTCACCCGAGCCCACCCGACACGACCAGGAAGAGCGCAAACCCCGCCAGAAAGCTGATCGCCGACCAGCGGCTGTCCTCGGCGCTCTCGTGCGCCTCGCGCAGCATGTCCTCTACGGCGGCGAGCGTGTAGAGCCCGGCGACAAAAACCAGGGCGGCCATCTGCAAAGGTTCGCCCTGCCCGCGCAAGAGGAAAAAAGCGAGCACCGCGGCGACCACCACCGGCGCAGCGAACGATGCGGATATAAGCAGCCGCCTCGCCCGCCCTACGCCCTTGGCGCGGAAGTTGGCGATCACTGCGAAGCCTTCCGGGATGTCCGCCAGAACCTGACCGAGCGCCAGCACCAGACCTACCTGACTCGAGATCGCCGACCCCGCGCCGATCAGCAGACCGTCGCCCATGAGGTCGGTAGCGACGGCCACGTACACCATCCAGGCACCCGCGCCCGCGCTCGCCTCCTGGTTCCGCTGCCACCTCTCGACGCCGGCCTCGACGAGCAGGTAAGCGCCGCCGCCCGCCAGAAACGCCCCCGCGAGCAGCCACGCCGACGTTTCGCGCAGCGCTTCGGGCATCACCTCGACCGCGATGACGGCGAGAACGATACCTGCGGCGGCGTGCAGGGCGCGGTTGAGCGTTTTTTGCGACGGGCGCAGCCACTCGGCGAGCAGTCCGCCGCCGAAGTTGCCGAGGGCGGGCAGAAGCGCCAGACCGATCACGATCAGAAAGTCGTTCAAAGCATCTCCTTGATGTGTCTCGTCAAATACTTGATGTGCCCCGTTAAGTAGACGCGGCGTAAAAGACAGGCGTTACGCCCCGGCGGAACGCTTTTTAGGCGCTGCATCAACGCCCCGCTTGCTGGAAAACCCGGCAGGGGCAGCGGTGACCGCCGGTGTCAGGAGACGACCGCCTCGAGCACTTTGCTGTGAAACTTGTGCGCCGCCGCCGGCAGTAAACGTGAGCGCTACATATCTATCACGATACTAAACCCCATCACCCCGAAGGCCCAAAAAGACGGGTCTACTTCGGTAGCAGGTGTTGAACAGGTCGTTGACTGGACTTCGGCAGGCACTAAACGACCTCTTGCGACGCCAACCCGCTCGGGCTTTCCGGCTCGCCGCTCTCCAACTGCAAGGTGGTGTGGACGATCTCGAACCGCTCGTGCAGCCCTTCGCTGGCACGCTGAATCAGCGCGTTGTTGTGCTGCTTTTCAGAAACGACCAGGTGGGCGGTCAACGCCGTCTCGGTGGTGCTCATGGGCCAGATGTGCAGGTCGTGAACTTCGCTGACGCCGGGTAGCCCCGCGAGGTAAGCCCTGACCTCGTCCGTAGCGATGCTTTCGGGTACGGCGTCGAGCGAATATTTAACGGAGTCGCGGAAGAGGTTCCAGGTACTCCACAAGACAACCACGACGATGACCAGGCTGATGACCGGATCGAGCCAGATGGCGTTTGTGAAGATGATGAGTACGCCCGCGACGAGCACGCCCAGGGTCACGAGTCCGTCCGCTATCATGTGTAAAAAGGCGCCGCGGATGTTGAGGTCTTTGCGCCCCTTGACAAAAAGATAGGCCGTGCCGAAGTTCACCACCAGGCCGACCGAGGTCACCCAGATGATGGTCGCGCCGGGCACCGGGCTCGGGTCTTGCAAGCGCCGGACGGCCTCCCAGGCGACCGCGCCCATGGCGCCGAACAGCAGCAGCGCGTTAAAGAGCGAGGCGAGGATGGGCGAACGCTTCAAGCCGTAGGTAAAGCGTTCGCTCGGGTTGCGGCGCGAGAGCCTGCTCCCTATCCAGGCGATGATGAGGCTCAGCACGTCGCTGGCGTTGTGAACGGCGTCGGCGACGAGGCCCAGGGAGCCGATGAGCACGCCCACTGTCACCTCGACGATGACGTAAACGGTATTGAGGACGATGCCCCAGGCGAAGGCGCGTCCGTGCGTAGCTTGACCGTGGTCGTGGGCCATAGCTCACTATAAACGCTGAAAAGCGTTGCTGCCCCGGGCGGTCTCGAGGCGGGCGGCCAGCGCCGCGACGAAGACCACCAGCGGCCAGCCGAAGCCGATCAGCAGACGGTTGGCCCCGGTCATGTTGGCCAGGGCCAGCGGCGCGAACTGGTCGGGGTTGCTGCCGGCTTTCCAGGCGAAGGTCAGGTCGACGGCGTATTCGGGCAGCACCGCGATGAGCGCCAGGGCGGCGAGGGCCAGCCCCTGGTTGACCTCGAGCTGCGCTAGTTCCGCCCCCCAGGTCAGCAAGAAGGCCGCGCCGATGATGGCGAAGCCGAAGACGAGCGCCTCGGCCCAGTTGGGCACGCCGAAGACGCCGAAGCGCAGCAGCACGCCGGGTAGGGCGACCAGGACAAAAAAGGGAATGGCGAGTTTTTTGATCATAAGCTGCCCCCGCTTGCCGCTATACGCGGCCGCACATGACAAACTATCTAGCCCAAACCGACCGGCTGCTCAGCCTGCACCTGCTCAGTACCGTGTAAAGATGCACCACGATCCTCTAGCGTCGGGATGATTGTTCGAGTCCGGCGTCTTAGGGCGCATTTTTTGGTTGGCACAGCTATCCTTTAGCGGGATGGAGGGACCTAAAGACGTAGACTGTTACTTCTGTTATTTAGACGGCGGGTCACTTCCCACCTGCTCCTGAACCGCTTTACGCCGAACCGGACGAATGGGTTTCTGGTCGTTACGCCAGACCACCAGCGCCAGCCAGCCCAGAAACCCCGAGACGATGAACATAAAAACCAACCAAGCGATAATTTCTACCCGTGGATCCACACCACACCCCCGAATGCACCCCAAATCATAACGACATAAAGGGGGTCAGGTTGCCTTCCTTGAAGCTGACGACCTCTAAAACACCAACTTGTGACCCCGCCATCCCTGGCGTTCCCGTCGGCATTCCCGGCAAAGCGACGCCGCTGATCTCAGGCCGTTCCGAGAGGAGTTTTTCAAGCGCTGCCAGGGGGACGTGCCCCTCGACGACGTAGCCGTCTATTAGGGTAGTGTGACAACTCTGCGCGGCGTACGGAACACCGTTTTCAGTTTTGACTTGGGCTAGGTCGTTCGTGTCCACGGCGTTCACAGTGACGCCATTCTCCTCTAAGAACTCGACGTAGCCTGCACAGCAGCCGCAGGTCGGGGACTTGTAAACCGTCGCCGTCAAGCCTTGCAGTGCAGACGTGTTTGTGGTTGACGTAAGCGCCGCCGGATTCGTGGAGTTGGTAGCGGTGCGCCCGCGCTCGAGGTAAAAGATGATGACACCCGCCGTCAAGAGGGCGAGCAGGGCAGCGAATACAGCGATGAGCCAGGGTCGTTTTTGTAACACTTTTGCACCTTTCAAGCTAACAAGATCAAAATCAAACTGCCGAGGGCTAAAAACGGAGGTTCTTGGATAAAACGCTTACATGGTGCCGCTCCTTATCCAAGTGTAAGCTGCGCCGCGCTCGGTCTCGTCGAAGTAACGTACCTCTCCCGAGGCGAAAGGCCTAGTCAGCTGCGTCATCCAGCTTTGCCACCTTGTCTCGCCGACCATTGCAAGCATAGTCACCTTGCCGTTTAGCTGTGCGTCGAGTTTGGCGTCCTCTAACAGCGCGCCGGGTTGCCAACCTCTGAAGTCCTGCATCTCCCAGACGAGGCGCAGCGTGTCGTGACGCTCGGCCTCTTGCTCGAGCCTCGGTGTGAGGGTCTCGTAATCTTCTTTTGTAAGCGTGCTGCTCACCGTAATCACGATGATGTTATCTTCTAAATGCCCGCTGGCAATCATGTTTCCCCTCAAAGGGTCGCACCTGCCGGGGCCTTGACCGCTGGGGCCGCGCGGCTTTGTTTGTCCTTAAAGCCCAGCAGTCTGAGCGCGTTGACGACCACCACCAGGGTGCTGCCCTCGTGGACGATGATGGCGATGCTGATGGTAGCCAAACCTAAGATAGCGCTCGGCACCAAGAAAGCGATGACGCCCAGACTGATCCACAAGTTCTGCACGATCATGCGGCGGCTGGCTCGAGACAGCGACAGGGCGTAGGGCAGCTTCGAGAGGTCGTCGGCCATCAAGGCGATGTCGGCGGTTTCCAGGGCCACGTCGGTGCCCGCGCCGCCCATGGCGATGCCGGTGGTCGCCTCGACCATCGCCGGGGCGTCGTTGACGCCGTCGCCTATCATGATGACCTTGTCGAAACGCTCTTTGAGTTCTTTGACGGCCGTCACTTTGTCTTCGGGCAACAGGTCGGCCCTGACTTCATCGACGCCCACTTCGGCGCCGATGGCCTCGGCCACCAAACGGTTGTCGCCGGTGAGCATCACGGTGTGTTTGATGCCTATCTCTTTAAGCTTGCTTATGGCGGCTTTGGCGGCCTCGCGCGGCTCGTCGCGCAGGGCCAGGATGCCTTTGAGGGTAGCGCCGTGGGCGACTAGCACGCTGGTCTTGCCCGCTTGCTCGAGCGCCTCGAGCATTTTGCTGGCGGCCTCGCTCACGCTCACGCCCGCCTCCTGCATCAGCGTGCGGGTGCCGATGCGCAGCGGCTGACCGTCCACCGGCGCGCTTACCCCTTTGCCGGTCGAGGACTCGAGGTCGCCGGTCCGGGGCAGCTTTAGCCCCTTGGCTTCTGCGGCCTGCACGATGGCCTTGGCCAGCGGGTGGGCACTCTTGCTCTCCACGGCGGCGGCCAGGGCCAGCAGTTCATCTCGGTCGGTTTGCTTATCGCCCTGGGGCGTCCACAGGTCGGTGACTACGGGCCTGCCCTCGGTCAGGGTGCCGGTCTTGTCGAAGACCACCACCCGGGCGGTGCCGGCGTTCTCGAGGTGGACCCCGCCTTTAATGAGTACGCCGCTCTTGGCGGCCCGCGCGATGCCCGAGAGCACCGCCGAAGGCGTCGCCAGCGCCAGCGCGCAGGGGCTGGCCGCGACGAGGAGCGTCATGGCGCGGATGAAACTTTCCGCGAAGGGAAAGCCGAACAGAGGCGGCAGGGCGATGAGCAGCGCGGTCACCCCCAGAATCACGGGGGTGAAGATGCGCTGAAAGCGGTCGGTAAAGCGCTGCGTGGGGCTTTTGGCGGTCTGGGCCTGCTCGACCATCTGCACGACGCGCGAGAGCGTGGAGTCCTCGGGGTTTTTGGTGGTCTTAAAGACGAGCGAGCCGTCGCCGTTGATGGTGCCCGCGAACACGTCGTCCCCTGGCGTTTTCTCCACCGGCATGGACTCGCCGGTGATGGGGGCCTGATCGACCGCGCTGCGACCCTCTAAAACCTCGCCGTCGGCGGGCATCCGCTCGCCCGGGCGGACGATGACGGTGTCGCCGATGACGAGTTTGGCTATGGGCAATTCCTGCTCTGCGCCGTCGCGCCTGACCCGCGCGGTTTTGGGGGTCAGATCGGCCAGCGCGCGAATCGCGTTGCGGGCACGGTCCATCGTGTAATGCTCGAGCGCGTGCCCCAGGCTGAACAAAAAGAGCAGCAGCGCCCCTTCGGGCCACTCGCCCAGCGCCGCCGCGCCGAGGGCGGCGACGACCATAAGCACGTCGATGTCGAAGCGGCCCTTGAGCGCCGCACGGACGGCGTGTTTGGTGGCGTCGTAGCCCCCGGCGGCGTAAGCGACGAGGTAAAGCGTCAGCGCCAGCGCGAAGGGAAAGCCGAAAAAGCTCTCGCCGAGCCAGCCGACAATCAGCGCCGCTCCCGACAGCAAGCTGAGCGCCAGGCCGAGCGGCAGGCCCAGAACCTTGCCGCCGTGGCCGGTATCTTCTTGCTCCGCCGCCTCGCCGACCTCTAACTCGTCGTCTTGGTGCGTGACAGGCTTGTTCTCGCCCTTGACGCGGTAACCGAGCCCTTTGACCTCGCGGCTGATGTGTTCCCGGCCGACCTTCTGCGCGTCGTAGGTGACGTTCAGCTTTTCGGTGGCGTAGTTGGCGCTGGCGTTCAGCACCCCGTCCAGGCGCTTCGTGACCGCCTCGATGGAGCCTGCGCAGTCGGCGCAGTGGAGGCCGGCGAGCTGCAGGGTTTCGTGTTTATAACGCGCTTGCACCTCGGCTCCGGCTCGGCTCGCGGCGCGCTCGAGGTCGCCCAAACTGAGCAGGTCGGGGTCGTAGTGGACGCAAAGTTCAGTCTTGCCGTTCTCTTTTTTGAAGTGCGCCTTTTCGACGCCCCTGGTCTGCGCGAGTTTTTGCTCGAGCGTCTCCAGACACACGTCGGTTCTAGGTGGGTGACCGGGTAAGACGAGGTTTAGGTCAAGCTGAGTAGTCGTCATACCGTAAATTTACCACAAACACATGCTTATATGTTCATATGTTTGCTTTGACCTGTCGGGTCTTTTTGAGATCAACCGGCCAGCTCTCGTACTTGCGCGTCTATAGATTGTCTGCTCAGTAGTTACCGTCAAGCACGTTCGGGCCGGCTGCGCCCGCCGCTACTCGTGAACCTCATCGCTGTGAGACAGGACGTTTGTCAGCATCTCGCGGATGTGGTCGTCGGCGAGACGGTAAAAGACGTGCCGCCCACGTTTTTTATAGCTCACCAGACGCGCCGCCCGCAGCACGCGCAGCTGGTGACTTACCGCCGACTGACTGATCTCTAGCATCTCGGAAAGCCGGTGAACGCACACCTCGTCGTGGCGTAGCAGCAGCAGAATCTTGAAACGCGTGTGATCGGCAAAACCTTTAAGCAGGTCGACGGCCTCATCGATCAACCCATCGGCGGGCAGCAGCTCGGCCCCTGGTTCTACAGCGTCACACGAGACGGTCATAGCACTATCTTAACCTGAGCGCGTCCTCCCGACTACCCGCGAGCGGAGGGTGCGCGAAATAAGCGTGCATATCAACAGCGTTATGCAGCGGCTCCAGCTTTGCCTATGTTCTCTTCGCCGTTATCTAGCCAGAACAGGCGGTCGTCCGGGGCCGTTCCTTGCTAGCCTGGCGGTTTGCCGTGGTGCCCCGCTTAACGCTACCCAAGTCTTGGGCACACTCGGCACCGACCCTGCACTCCCGAACACTAACGCGCCGTTTACGCCGACTGTCAGTCTGCTCGACCTGGCGATCTCCCTGTCGGGATCGCTACCGTAACAAGCGCGTAATTGCCGTCGGGCAGGCCCGTCAGCTCGAGGTCTTGTTTGTAGAGCTGAGCTACGTACTTATCGCCGTAGCCGACTGAGATGCCCTGCACGTCGGCGCGGCAGCCCGCGTAGACGGGCGCTCCGGGCTGATCGGCTTGATATCCAGGAGGCAGAAGCCGACTTTGTCGTTGGTCGCCACCACCGCGAGCGGTTCGCCCTGCGGCCCGGGCGACCAGAGCTGGTAGCGAGCAAAGGTCTGCAGGTGACCGTGACGCTGATGGTAGTCGAAGGTGCCGATGCGCCTGCCCTGCTGCGCTTGACCTCCGCCTCGCGGGTAGAGGTACTGGTAGACCTCGAGCTCGCCGCTCACTCGAGCGGCCCCGCCCGGTGTTCAGACAGTCGCGCCGAACTTGAGCCGCAGGTCGTTACTCGCCTGGCTGCCGACGGTATGGAGGTCGTACGGCTTCATGCACCTTGAGGTCGGGCAGCCGGAGCTGCGCTGCGCCGGACACCTGACGCGCGGGTTGGGTGGGTGATCCCGGACTCAGGAGGGCTCGCTCAAACCCTGCCGGAACCGTGCCCGCCTTGCAAGGCAAAAAGACTGGTGCGGCGACAATCCGTTTTCCGGCGACGCCCGTTAAAAAGGCGGTTGCGACGAGCGCGTACACGAGGTAAAGGCCACCGACAACAAGAAAACGGCGACAAGTCGAACGGGAGAGAAAACGCACACATCAGTCTAAATCAATCATCCATGAGGGTAGCGAGGTTGACAGTTTGGGTAACGTAAAATTATAATTTAGATATGCCTAAACTTAAATTAAAATATGTCTTGGAGTCAGTTAAGGCTTACCTTAAAACCTTTTGGCAGGGCGCGCAGGGTGGCTCGGTTACGATGCGCCGGCTTGCCGATGCGCCGGGCGTGTCAGACGCCTCGGTGGCGGGGATGCTTACCAAACTGAGAGACCCTGGACTCGCGCACCGTACCCGCTATCACGGGGCCGAGCTGATCCCTGCTGGAGCGCAAGGGGCGCGCCTTCAGGTACGGCGGCACCGGCTAGTCGGAACTTTTTTGATCGGCTATCTGGATTACGACCGGGACGAGGTATATGGCGACCCCATCTCCAGAACCAACGGCACCCTGCCGGACACGCCCAATATGCTGCTCGCCGAAGTCGCAGCGGGCCTGGCGCTTCAGGTTTCCCGGTTCCTCGTACAGGCTTCGGATGTGCTCAGCTACCTTCTGTTGGGCGTCCAACCGGGAGTGCAGTTTCAGGGCATCTGGCGAGAACCCCTCGGTGGGCTGGTGCACGTCGCTCGCAGCAGCAGGCGAGAGGTACTCGCCAAAGATACCGCCATGCTGATTCGCGGCGCGGTGGTCGCGTGAACCCTAAAAACCCGGAGCGGCGTGAACTGCTGAAAACCGGTTTTTTCGGCGGGGCGGGGTTCTTGCTGGGGCAACTTATGAGCCCTTTCGTCGGCGCGCAGGAGGCGACGCCCGGCACCGCCGCACCCCAACTCGAGGGCATGAGCGAAAACGGCATGACAACCGTGGGCGAGGTGGACAACGACCGCAACGGCTTCGACCCGCACGACCTCTTGACCGACTGGGACACGGGGCGCGTTTCAACTTTGGACACCGGCCAAACCTTGCGCGAATTCGATGTTGCTGCGGTAGACAAGGAGATAGAAATCGCCCCCGGTTTGTTCTTTCCCGCCTGGACCTATAACGGGCGCGTGCCCGGCCCGACCCTTCGCGCCACCGAGGGAGACCGGGTCAGGGTGCATTTCGGCAACGGCGGCAGCCACCCCCACACCCTCCACTTTCACGGGATTCACTCGGCCTTTATGGACGGGGTGGCGGGCGTCGGGCGCGGGGTGATTCAGCCGGGCGAGAGTTTCACCTACGAGTTCGACGCCGAGCCCTTCGGCTGTCACCTCTACCACTGCCACGCCATCCCGCTCAAGCGTCACATCCACAAGGGGCTTTACGGCGCGTTTATCGTCGACCCCGACCCCGAGCGGCATCCCGAGCAGTCGGAGGTGGCGCGCTCGAGGCTCTTAGGCAGCCCCGAAAACAAGACCTGGCAGGAGTTCGTGATGGTCATGAACGGCTTCGATACCAACTTCGACGACGCGAACGAGGTCTACGCCGCCAACTCGGTGGCGCACGCTTACCTGAAAAAGCCTATCCAGATAGAGCGGGACAGGCCCGTGCGCGTTTACCTCATTAACGTGACCGAGTTCGACCCTATCAACTCGTTTCACCTGCACGCCAACTTCTTCGACTACTACGACCACGGCACGACCCTCACGCCGACCCAAAAGACCATCGACACCGTGATGCAGTGCCAGGGCCAGCGGGGGATTTTAGAGTTCTCCTTTGCCGGCTTCGAGCCCGGTCAGTACATGTTCCACGCGCACCAGTCCGAGTTCACCGAACTCGGCTGGATGAGTCTTTTCGAGGTGAGGGCGTGAGTACCCAGACAACGAACCGAGAAGCGCGTTTCGCCTGGTTGTGGGCGGCGATTCCCCTGGCTCTGCTGGGCGCGCTCATCTGGCTTTTTCTCGCCACCGACCCGCTGAAACCCCTCGGCGTCTCGGCCCCGCCTATCGAAAGAATTACGGTCGAGCGCACCGTTTTAGACGAAACCGGGATTCACCTGACGGTCCGCGCCGACGGGAGCGAGCCCGTCGCCATCGCCCAGGTGCAGGTCGACGGCGCGTACTGGGCGTTCACCCAGACCCCGCCCGGCGAACTGGGGCGTTTGCAGACCGCTCAGCTCGACATCCCTTACCCCTGGGTCCAGAACGAAGCGCACGCCGTCACCCTCCTGAGCAAAACGGGCTTGTCCTTTCAGCACGAGATTGCCGTGGCGACGCCGACGCCCACCTTTACCTTGAGTAGACTGCTCGCTTTCGCCCTGCTGGGCATCTACGTCGGGGTCGTGCCGGTCACGCTGGGCCTGCTTTTTTACCCGTACTTGCGCACGCTGGGGCGGCGGGGCTTGCAGTTTTTGCTCGCCCTCACTTTAGGCTTGCTGGCGTTCTTGCTCATAGACACGTTGCAGGAAGGGCTCGAGTTGGCCGCAGGCGCGGCGGGCGCGTTCCAGGCAGGAGCCCTGGTGTGGTTGGCAGCGGGGCTATCGTTTTTGGTCCTGCTGGTGGTAGGGCGGCGCAAAGGACAAGCGCCTGAAGGTCTGTCGCTAGCGACCTACCTGTCCTCGGGCATCGGCCTACACAACCTGGGCGAAGGGCTCGCCATCGGCGCGGCGTTTGCCATCGGCGAGGCGGCGCTCGGCTCTTTCCTCGTCGTCGGCTTTACCCTGCACAACATCACCGAGGGCATCGGTATCGCCGCGCCCCTGACCAAGCGCAAAACCAGCTTGCTCACGTTTGTCGGTTTAGCCGCTTTAGCGGGATTACCCGCCGTCGTCGGCACCTGGATAGGAGCGTTCGCCTTCTCGGCGCAGTGGGCGGCGCTTTTCTTGGGTATCGGGGCGGGCGCTATCTTACAGGTCATCGTCGAGGTGGGCAGCTACCTGGCGCGAACTGCCAAACGCAGTGAGGCAAACTGGCTCTCGGCAACCAACCTGGCAGGTTTCACCGCCGGGCTCGTTGTGATGTACCTGACGGCCTTTCTCGTTAATGTATAGCACTCGTCAAGATGAGGTCTTGATGATACGCCTTTTTCTCGGGTTCGGCATATGCAACGGTAAAGCTCTGCGGCAGCGCCTTGATCGTCACGTTGGGGGTTAAAAAGACGCTTCAACACGAACTCTCGCTTAAGAGTTGACGTAACCCCAAAAAACCTGAGCCAAGCGGAATGTGAGTCAGGCTGAAAGGAATGACCGTGCGAAAGACCCACAGGGCTTAGAGCAAAGCTCAAAGGCTCTTAGCCTTTACCTAGCCCCGAACAGATTATCCCTAAAGGGACTTCCTCTGGTCGTCGACAATTTTGCGGCAGCTCGAGCGCGAGACCAGCCGGGGAAAAACAGCCGCGTCTTGGACAAAGCGGCACCCGGAAAGGGGCCCGTCCGCTGAAACGTGCCGCGTGCTCGGCACCAGCGAGTGGAGCTTCTACTGCTGGCGTCAAAAGTATGGCGGGACGGAGAAAATCGACGTCAAACAGTTAAGATAGCACTTCCATGAATTATTGGTCTAGCTTGTAGCCGCAGTGCAGCAATGAGTCAAGGACGTTTTCAGGCGTAACAGTTTTGACTGCATCACAAAAAGCGTGAATGAGGGCGTCTAAGGTTTCGGGACGAAGCGCTTTGATAAAGGCTTTGAGCTTGGCAAAGAGATGTTCACAGGGGTTTAGGTCAGGTTAGCAGGTCGGCATATACGGGAGTCAACAACCGAAACGTTCGACCAGCTCGCCAACCTCTGCACCATGATGCACGCGCCAGTCGTCCAAGCCTAAACCACTGCCTTTGGCAAGAGTTAGCAGTAGGGCGGACTCGAGGAAGCTCAGCAAAGCAATTTTGTCGACCGTATCAGGAGCAACCAGGGCTTGTTCTACCGTTTTTAAGGGCTATCGTAGCAATCAAGCTGACGCGCTCTTTCTTGCCTTTAGGTCGGGTAGCGTAAACACGCTCCGCGCTTGCCGCCCAGCCGGACTTACGGCTCTGCTTGATGTAAGCACTCATCTCGTCGATAAAGACAAGTGGCTTCGTCTTTTTACGGGTAACGTCGTTTAGGTAGCTGGCTCGTTCTTCATTTCGTTCGCTGGCAACAAAGCTCTTTTGAGAATAAGTCCGGGGGCCTTTGGATCTAACCTATGCGTGATCCCCAAGCGCTTGAGGTAGTTACCAGTTACCTATTGACGACTTCTTGAGCTTGACTCCGGTCGTCTCGGTAAGCGTAGCAGCGTGCTGCAGGGGTGTCCAATCACGGCGGGCTTCAACCTGCCGCCACAACACCTCGCAACCTTTTGCGTCGAGCCGCCGCCTTCTACCCGGATGAGGTGTTATCGCCAAGCTCCCGGTTCCGAAAAAGCGTCTGGCTACGGCACTTTTACTCTGCCCTTTCTCGGTATGCGCTTTGACGATGCGTTCCCGTAAGTCTAGGGAACAGCTGCCCATAGCTTGGCTTATGCGGTTGCGGTAAATATTGGAAGTGCTAAAAAAAGGCCCACACAGCGCGGACCTCTCGGCGAACTGACCGAGTTGAGCCTAGACCTCGAGCAACATCCTCGCTGGGTTCTCGACCGCGTCCTTGACGCGTTTTAAGAACGTCACCGCTTCACGCCCGTCGACAATCCGGTGGTCGTAGGTCAGCGCGATATACATCATCGGACGAATCACCACCGCGCCGTTAAGCGCGATAGGCCGCTCGAAGATGCCGTGCATCCCCAGTACACCCGACTGCGGCGGGTTGACAATCGGTGTGGACATCAAGGAGCCGAACACGCCGCCGTTCGAGATGGTGAAGGTTCCGCCTTGCAGCTCTTCGGGCGTGATCTTGTTGTTCTGCGCGCGTTGACCGAAGTCTGAAATAGCGCGCTCGAGTTCGGCAAAACTAAGCCGCTCGGCATTACGAACGACCGGGACGAGCAAGCCTTTTTTCGAGCTGACCGCCACGCCGATATCGAAGTAGTTTTTGTAGACGAGCTGCTGCTCGCGGATTTCGGCGTTGAGCTGCGGGATCTGTTTGAGCGCGTCGATGACAGCCTTGACGAAAAACGACATAAAGCCCAGGCGCGTGCCTTCGTAGCGCTTTTGGAACGCTTCCTTGAACTCGCTTCTGAGGCCCATGACAGCGCTCATATCGACTTCGTTAAAGGTTGTCAGGAGGGCTGCGTTGGCTTGCGCCTCGACGAGCCGTTCGGCGATGCGGCGGCGAAGCGGGCTCATCGGCACGGCTTCTTCCTGACGGTCGCCGCCGGCTACCGGTTCAGACGGTTTTTGAGTAGGCGGCTTCGGTGCGGGTGACACGTCGGGCGCAGCTTCTTTTGGCGGCACAGCTTTGCTCTTTGCATCTACCGCGCGCTGCACGTCTTCTTTGAGGAGCCGACCCCCGGGGCCGGTAGCGCGCACGTCTCTTGCCGACAGGCCGCTCTCATCCAAGAGGCGCTGCGCGGCGGGCATGATACGCGGTTCACCATCAGGTTCAGCGACGTTATCTGCAAGCTTTTGCGCCTGCGCGTCGGTCGCCTCACCGGGCTCCGGGTCGAAAGCTGCTTCCGGCGCTTCGTTTTTTTCACGCTTGGAGGCTTCAGCAAGTTCACCTTCGGCTTCGACTCGAGTCGCGTCAGCTTCGCCGGTTTCAGGTTCAGCGTCTCCGGTATCAGCGGTACTCGTATCAGCCGCGCTCGCTTCACCAATCTGGGCGATGACCTCACCGACCGTCGCGGCGTCGCCCTGCTTTTTGGTAACGCCGCGCAGCGTCCCGGAAATAGGCGCGGGTACCTCGAGCGTCGCCTTATCGGTTTCTATCTCGACTAAGGGCTCGTCTTTTTCGACGCTTTCCCCATCGTGTTTAAGCCACGAGCCGATAAACACTTCGGTAATCGACTCACCGACCTCTGGAACTTTTACGTCAGCCATATCTCCCCTATCCTTAGCAGGGACATCTTAACGTCTTTGCGCGGGTTCGGGTGCGGGTTCACCTTGGTCTCGACCCTTGTCGAGGTGGGCAAACGCTGCGTACATGAGGTCACGCTGCTCGAGCTTGTGGGCGCTCCCGGAGCCTGTCGCCGGACTTGCCGAAGCCGGGCGGTAAACGCCAGAAAAGGGCCGCCCAAAGAGCCGGTCGCCGAACATTACACGTAAATACCGCCACGCGCCCATATTTTCGGGTTCTTCTTGTACCCATACGACCGGAACAGCTGCCGGATAAGCGCCTAACGCCGCCTTCAGCTCGCGTTCTGAAAGCGGGTAGAGCTGCTCGAGACGTATAAGCGCTGTGTCGCGGGCGTCGCCGCGTTCGGCTAACAGGTCGTAATAGACCTTACCCGAGCAGAGCAGGATGCGCTTGACGTTCTCGGCTTCAAGTTCGGTTTCCGCGTCGGGGATGACGCGTTTGAAGGTTCCCTTGGCAAGCTCAGCGAGGCTCGAGACCGCCTTGGGATGCCGCAACAGGCTTTTGGGCGACATGATAGCGAGCGGTTTACGCCACGGGCGCAACACCTGCCGCCGTAAAAGGTGGAAAATCTGCGCCGGGGTGGTCGGGTACGCGACCTGCATGTTGTCTTCGGCGCAGAGCTGCAAAAAGCGCTCGAGCCGCGCCGACGAGTGTTCCGGCCCGGAGCCTTCAAACCCGTGTGGGAGGAGCATGGTGATACCGGATAAACGCCGCCACTTCTCCTCACCCGAGGCGATAAACTGGTCGATAATGACCTGACCGGCGTTCACGAAATCGCCGAACTGCGCCTCCCAGATGACCAGACCGTCCGGCACGTCGAGCGAGTAGCCGTATTCAAACCCCAGCACGCCTGTTTCGGATAAGGGCGAGTTGTAAATCTCGACCGGGGCTTGCTCCGGGCTCAGGTGTTGGAGCGGGATGTAAGGCTCGCCGGTTTCAATGTCGAAAAGAGCTGCGTGCCGGTGGACAAAAGTGCCGCGCAGCGCGTCCTGACCCGAGAGCCGTACCCGCACACCCGAAGTCGCCAGCGTCGCGTAGGCGAGCATCTCCCCGGCAGCCCAGTCGAGCGGGCGCTTGCCGTCCGCCATCTCGAGCTTGTTTCCTAACAGCCGTGCTAGTTTCGGGTGCGTCTTAAAGCCTTCCGGCACCTCGTTTTGCGCGCGCATCAGCTCCGCTAGTCGCTCCGGCGCGACCCCTGTTTCGACTTCGGGGGTGTTTTCGTCGAGGCCGCCGACGTAGCCTTCCCACAAGCCTTCAAACGCCTGAAACTGCGTCCGGTAATCGTCGCTGCGGGCCGCCGAGAGTTCTTCCTCCAACGCCTCGCGCCGCTCGTGAACGAGCCGGTCGGCGTCTTCTTGGGTGACCTCGCCGAGTTTTAAGAGCCGCTTGACGTAGCCCCGCCGCACCCCCTGACGTTTGCGAATCGCCGCGTACAAGAGCGGCTGCGTAAAGGCCGGTTCGTCGCCCTCGTTGTGCCCGTAACGGCGGTAGCAGTACATATCGATCACGACGTCTTGCCTGAACTCACGCCGAAAATCGAGCGCCAGGTTGACGACCTGTGCGACCGCTTCGGGGTCTTCACCGTTGACGTGAAAAATCGGGATTTGCAGCATCTTGGCGACGTCCGAGGCGTAGGTGCTGCTCCGGGCGTCGCTCGGGCCGGTGGTAAAGCCGATCTGGTTATTGACAATCACGTGCAGCGTCCCGCCGACGCGGTAGCCGGGCAACTCGCTCAGGTTAAGCGACTCCTGCACCACACCTTCGCCGATAAAAGAAGCGTCGCCGTGAATTAAGATTGCCATCCCGGTTTCGCGGTTGACGTCCCCGGCGCGGTCTTGTTTGGCGCGCAGCCGGCCCATCGCTACCGGGTTTACGAACTCCAGGTGCGACGGGTTAAAACAGAGCGAGAGGTGAACCTTATGCTCTTGCGCCGTTGTCCAGTCGTTCGAGTAACCGAGGTGATACTTGACGTCGCCGCGACCCCGGTTCAGCTCGCCGTCTTTATCGTCGAACTCACGAAAAATCTGCTTGGGGCTTTTGCCCATGATGTTGGCTAAAACGTTCAGGCGGCCCCGGTGTGCCATGCCCAAGATAATCTCACGGACGCCCTGCGTCCCGGCTTTTTCGATGGCGAGGTCTAAAAGCGGGATCAGGCTCTCGCCGCCCTCGAGCGAAAAACTCTTGACGCCCACGTATTTTTTCTGGATAAACTCTTCAAAACTTACGGCGTCGGTGAGTTTGCTTAAAATCCGCAACTGCTCGCCTCTGGAGAGCTCGAGCCGGTTTCCGGTCGTCTCCATCCGGCGCTGCAACCATTTACGGACTTGCAGATCGTCGATGTGCATAAACTGTGCGCCGATCGAGCGGCAGTAGGTGTGCCGGAGCCGGTCTAAAATCTCGCGCACCGTCAGCGCGCCCATCCCCGGAATCGTATCGGAGGCGAGCGTGCGGTTCATGTCATCTTCCGTAATGTCGTAGTAGGCCGGGTCGAGTTCGGGGGGTTCTTCGGCGGTCGGCATCTTTAAGGGGTCAAGCTTGGCGATGATGTGACCACGCACGCGGTAGTTCCGCACCATCCGCCCGACTTTTTGCTGCAAGGCGATACTGCCTTCGCCCGCACCGCTTTCGCCCGCACTACCTTCGCCCGTCGTTGCTAAAGCGGCCTCTAAACTTACCATCGGGTTAAAGATGCTTCTAGGCGTAAACGGAGGCGCGGCGTGACGAAAGCCGTTGCGTCCGGCTTCTTGCTCGAAAAAGCTGCGCCACGGCGCCTCGACCGATTCCGGATTCTCCAGAAAACTCTCGTACAGCTCTTCGATAAAGGCCAGACTCGCGGGATTTAGTACTTCATTCATAAACGTCTTCTTGGTTACCCTTCCTTGCGCTCACGACGCGGTACCTGCAGCGCGTTTATAGGTTTAGCTCGAGCCGGCGCGGATGCTCGAGGGGCTGGCTACCAGCAGGCTCTGAAAAGCCCTGTTCCGCCCCTAACTGTACCGCGCGACTACCCTGGGGGGACGGGGTAACCGTTACGAAAAACGACACACAGCAGAGCTTGCGAAAGACGCTACAAAGAGCAGCTTAGCACCTCTTAGCACCTTGCCTCGGCCCAAAGGTTCGGGTATAGCTTTTAGGTACCCGCTTTTGAAGGCTTGTCGAAATGAAATTCGGTCAAACGTGGCTTTGGCTACTCGAGCGGTAAACATTTTTACCGGTACACGTTTTTGCTGCTACACGTTAAGCTTACGGGCGTGTGGCAGCCTCGGTGGGAGATAACGGCGTGACGCTTTTACAAACGCTTGTTTGGCTCGGGACGCTGACCTTCGCGGCAACCGGGGCGCTCATCGCGGTGCGGCGCAACTTCGACCTGCTCGGCGTCCTCGTCCTCGCGGCAGTAACTGCCGTTGGCGGCGGCGGGGTGCGCGACATTTTGGTAGGCATCTTGCCCCCGACTGCGCTGCAAGACGAGGGGTTGTTGTGGGGGATTGCACTCGTAGCCGTAGCCGTTTTTTTTCTGCACCGTTACCTGCACGAAGGGCGGCTCCTTTACGGTCTCGATACGCTGGGACTGGCGCTTTTTGCGGCGCTCGGCGCGGAGCGTGGTTTGGGAGCCGGACTCGGGCTCTGGGGAGTGGTCTTTATCGGGGCCGTTTCCGGCGTCGGCGGCGGCGTCCTGCGCGACCTCTTGACCGGGCAGGTTCCGGGCATCTTGTACCGTAGCGGCGACCTTTACGCGTCGGCGGCGGCGTGCGGTGCCTTTGTCGTATTTCTCCTCTACGCCGCCGACGCAAACTTGGCGCTCGTTGCCGGTATTTTCGTGACGCTGTTACTTAGAACCGGAAGCCGTTATCTGGGCCTCGAGCTACCCGTGCCGCGTAAGCCAAACTAGCTTCACACACCGGTATTCGCGTAAACTCAGCGCTATGCAGCAGACGGTTTCTCTTAGTGATATCGAAGCGGCGGCGGCGCGGATTCGGGGAACGGCCCGCCGCACGCCGCTGCTCGTGCTAGCACCAGGTCTTTACGCCAAGGCCGAAAACCTGCAACTGACCGGTTCGTTCAAGCTGCGCGGCGCGTATAACTTTCTGGCGAGTTTGTCCGATGAGGTTCGGGCGAAGGGTGTGGTGGCCGACTCGAGCGGTAACCACGCGCAGGGCGTCGCCTGCGCCGCGCACCTTTTCGGCGTCCCGGCAACAATTGTCATTCCCAAAAATGCGCCGCCCGTCAAAGTGACCCGGACGCGCGCGTGGGGCGCAGAGGTCGTCAGGTGCGAAAACTCGAGTATTGAGCGTGAACGCGTCTGTCAGGCGTTGGTCGAGTCGCACGGCTACACGCGTGTACCGCCTTTCGATCACCCGTGGATCGTCGCGGGACAGGGCACGACCGGGCTCGAGATCGCCCACGACTTGCCGGAGGTCGCCAACGTCTTGGTGTGCGTCGGCGGCGGCGGACTCTTGTCGGGGATCACCACGGCGCTCCGCGCGCTTTGCCCCGACGCCCGGATTATCGGCGTCGAACCCGAACTCGCGGCGGACGCCAAAGCTTCACTTGCCGGGGGCCGCGTAGAACAGTGGGACGCGGCCCTGACCACGCGCACGGTAGCCGACGGGGTAAGGACGCAAAACCTGGGCGCGTTGCCCTTTTCGCTGATTCGGCAGCGGATTGCGGGCATCGTGACAGTCGGTGAAGCAGAGATTATCGAGGCGACCCGCTGGTATCTGACCGAAGCCAAACTCGTCGCCGAACCGACCGGCGCACTCACGCTCGCGGCCTATAGGCGGCTCGAGCGCGGCACTTATCAGGGTGTCACGCTTAACCCCGGCCCGACCGTGCTGCTCGTCAGCGGGGGCAACGTCGAACCGACGTGGCTCGCGTCGCTCTTAAACGGTGAGCTGACCGGGTGACACATAGCACGTATGTTGTGTAAGATACAGCTAGTTTATGAATTTTAGCCTCTCGCTCTCCCCGCTCGTCTTTTTGTTGCTGCTGGCTTTTTTGTGGCTCGTTTTGCTCGTGCTGCTGCTCTGGTTCGCCTTTAGACCACGGCGCAGCGCAGATGAACCGGATGACGAGGCAAAACCGCGCCTTAACACCAGACGAGACGGGCTCGAGGCTACGCTCAAACCCGAACCGCCGAGAACACGCACACCGCAACCGTCGCCCCCCCGACCGACCGTGCGCGCCGTCTCCCCACCCGAGCAAGACCTCGAGCCCGGTTCACTAGACGAGTTCGACAACTTCAACCGGCCCGGCAACCGGCGTGACGACTTCGATTTCTAGTTCGGTTCCTAGCTCCGACGTTTATAGTCCGTAGTCGTTTACAATCTAGGGATGACTCGAGGCTGTTTGTGAAGATGCTTTCCCGCCCCCTCTACGCCACCCGGCTGCTCTCGCTCGTGCGTGAGGTCGATCTGGGGGCCATCAAAAACGAGGCCGACCGCCGTTTTACGCTTTTACCAACCGGCGACGCCGAACTTGCCGCCAAACTCGCCGAACTGCTCAGCGCGACGGTGGGGCGGAGCGGCGTCCATCCCTACGTGGTCGCGTCACCGGCTGCGGCAACGGCAGACCTGCGACTCAACGTGCAACGCGGCTTCGCAGCGCCGCAAAACGCGTCTCGTAACCCGACGCTGAGCGTGTGCCTGATAGAGCAAGGCACCACGCCGCAAGTTGGAGCCGAGTTGCCTCACCCCGGTGAAGTCGGCAGAGTCGTTTTGGACGCGCTGACGCCTGAAACCGTCGCCCGCACGCTCGTGCCGGAAATCCTGCGCGTCCTCTCGCCTAAACTGCGCCTCGCCGTCGCTAAACAGCTCCCGGTTTTTCGCCCGGCGGTTATTCGCGGACTTATCGAGGAAGCTGCCAGAGCGAACGCCCTTTACGCCGCGAGTACGGGCGTCGCCGAAATCGTCCCGGTACTCAACCTTCCGCTCAACGTCGCCGATACCGTTGTGCTGGGTAAAAACCAGCTGATAATGGCCTACAAGGTCGCGCTCGCGGCGGGCCGAACAGGTCGCCCGCAAGAGCTGATGGTCGAAATCGTCGGGGTGCTGGGCGGCGGGCTGCTCTTTCGGCAGGTGGCGCGGGGGCTCGTCGGGCTGATTCCGGTCTGGGGACTCGTGCCGAAAGTCGCGGTCGCCTACGCCGGAACCCAGGTGATCGGAACGGCGGCGTCGGTCTGGGCGACCGAGGGCAAGACGGTTTCAGCAGCGGAGGTGAAAGAACTTTACGCGGGCGCGCTGACGCGGGGGCGGGGGGTCGCCGAACGGTTGCTCCCCAAACGACTTAAAAGTCAAGCTGTTGTCGTTGAGGGTAAAGAAACTATTCTGGGTGAACTGGGCCCCTCAGGCCCTGACGAAGAAAACCAGTCTAAGTAAAACTTCATCTTAGCGTCATAATGAAGCTCAGGCTGGCCCTTTAGAGTAGAGCATCACCAGGCGTGTAAACCACGCCGGAAGAGGTACGCTATGAAGCGTTTTTTGCTCGTCTTTGTCGGCCTGCTGGCAGGTTGTAATATTGTCTTTCAACCCGGACCGGTGACGCCCAACCTGAGAATTACCGAGTTTGACTACACCACCAATTACCGAGGGTCGAATACAGGTAGGTCGTACATCTGTGACAACCGCCCGACGACGCTTACATATAAGTTTAGTTATGAAGGGGGAATAGAGCGCTGGACGTCGTACCTACAAGGTCGAACGCTGGGACAAATCAAGGGAATGCAGACGTTCGATCCTAGAAGTCAAGGGGTCAGCCCTTACCAAGATTCGGGATTCAAAGTTAGCTACGTGATGGACGCCTACTTCGCACCTTACAAAACAGCTGAAAAAAACCTGTCGCCCCAGGTTATCGCTGTCGTTCCGGTTCCCCAACCTGTAATCATCGGTGCGGCAAACCTCCACCTAACCCTCGAGGGAACAAGCGGTGGCACCCAGTCGCGCACATCCGCAGACATCCCAGTTATCGCCAATTGTCCCTAGCTATGGCGCTTCGGGCCTGTGCCCGTAGTGCGCGCGTTTACCGCTCGACTTTGCGTTTACCGAAAAGCCCCCGCAAACGGTGCCCAAGCGTTTCGTGGGCCTCCAACGTCTCGCCGGTTTCGTCGGCGTAAGCTTCAATCAGTTCTCGCGCTTTGGGCGAAAGTTTTTTCGGGATTTCGACCTGCGCCGTCACGATAAGGTCGCCTAAGCCGATACTTTGCAAGCGCGGCATCCCCTTGCCGCGCAAGCGAAACTCGGTGCCCGGTTGCGTCCCCGGCGGCACGTTGACCGCTTCGGGGTCGTCCAACGTGGGAACCTCAAAAGCGCTCCCGAGCGCAGCTTGCGCGACGCCGACCGGGAGGGTGTAGCGGAGGTCGTCACCGTCGCGGGTGAGGTGTTCGTGGGGCTCCAAGTCGATGTACACGTACAGGTCGCCCGCCGGGGCTCCGTCGAGGCCGACGTTGCCTGCACGCGGAATCCGGAGCCGGTAGCCCGCGTCGATACCGCGCGGCAGCTTGACGGTTACGGTGTCTTCGACCTTCATCCGGCCCGCGCCCATACACTTGCCGCACGGTGTGGTGACGATTTCACCCAAGCCCCGGCACTGCGGACACAGCTGATTGGTGACGACCGTCCCGAAAAACGACTGCGCTTGCGCCCGTACCTGTCCGGCACCCCGGCACGTCGGGCAGGTTTTACGCCCTTCGCTGCCCGGTTCGGCGCGTGAGCCGTCGCAGCGGTCGCAAAGGCCCAAACGTGTGAGGTCTAAAGGCACCCCGGCACCTTCACGGGACTCCTCGAGCGTTACGGTAAGATTGGCCTCGAGGTCTTCCCCCGGTTGTCCCCGCTGTACGCGGCCTCCAGCCGCGCCGAAACCACCGCCGAACACCGACGAAAAGATGTCGAAGATGTCGCCGGAAAACTGTGCTTGCGGGTCGGCAGAGCCGAAACGGTCGTAGCGCGAGCGCTTCTCCGGGTCGGAGAGCACCGCGTAGGCTTCGTTAAGTTGCTTGAACGTTTCTTCGGCTTCATGGTCGCCGGGGTTGCGGTCGGGGTGATACTTGAGCGCGAGTTTGCGGTAGGAGGTTTTAATCCCGTTCGCATCGGTCTCACGCGAGACGCCTAGAAGCTCGTAGTAATCTGCCATTAGGGGAGTATAACGAACCTTTAGGAGTTCTCAGGGTAAAGCCTATACATAAGCGTCTATGGGTTATGTCTGCCTGTAGCTGTACAACCGTAAAAAAGATTAGACGCAATCGGCTTTACTGCATCAACTCAGTAAGCCAAAGACCTCGAGCCTTCTTAGCGCGTCTCCCAAAAGCAAAAATCCGACGATCCCGACCGTCCAGAGCATCGTCTCTCGAGCCTCGTACTTAAGGCGGTTTTCGTAGCGTTCAAACCAACCTTTATAACGGCTGCCCAAAAATCGGTAAGCGCCAAAGAGCAGCAGGGGCGGCGCGACGAAAATCAGGTTGTAGCCTAACAGAAGCGGCAGCCAGCCCGAAAAGGGTAGCTCGAGGCTGTTCAAAATTCCGATAGCTCCAAGGTAAGGGAACGCTGTCGGGAATTCCGCCACGGTAATCGTCGCACCGAGCAAAAACATCGCCGCGAATCCCTGCGAACGCGGCGCTTTCGTCTCGACCTCTGTACTTTGTTCGTGCTTGCCTTGTTCCTGTCCGCGTTTGTTGGGCGAAAAAGAGTAGATAAGCATGACACCGCCGATAACAGCTTGCACGATGTACGCTGCAGTACTTTCGAAAACACCTTGGAACGTGGCAAGTAACGCAGTCAGCCCCAACATCAGCGACAAACCAATGGCAAAATAGGTGATAAATACAGCCGCGATATAGGTGAGTACCCGGCTCGCCCGTGCGCCCGTCGTTACCAGATAAAGAGTCATCGCCAGCG
Source organism: uncultured Trueperaceae bacterium (assembly GCA_963799485.1). Taxonomy (GTDB): domain Bacteria; phylum Deinococcota; class Deinococci; order Deinococcales; family Trueperaceae; genus Truepera. The sequence goes on along the minus strand of CAWCXJ010000006.1, from coordinate 525,978 downwards.
CCGACGGGTTAATACTATCGAGTAGAGCTAAACCTAACAGAGCGAGCAGCGAACCAAGCACACCCGCAGCTTAGACGCCGAAAAATATGCTGTCAACTTTTTGAATAGGTTAAGTCTAGCTCCCCAGCACCCGCCCTAAGATCTCAGTAACCCGCCAAAACTCCTCATCCGTCAAGCTACTCCCCGACGGTAGACAAAGCCCCTGCTCGAAAAGCCGTTCTGAAAGCCGGTCGCCGTAATACGGATAGTGCCCAAACACAGGCTGCAGGTGCAGCGGTTTCCAGAGGGGCCGGGCCTCGATGTTGTCGGCGTCTAAAGCCAGCCGCAGGTCTTCGCGGGTGACGCCGCCGGTCTTGGCCGGGTCTACCAAAATGGTTGTGAGCCAGCGGTTGCTGAACATGCCTTCGGGTTCGTCTTGCATCGTCACGCCGTCATAGTCGGCGAAAAACGCAGCGTAACGGTCGGTGTTGGCGCGTCTCGCGGCTACCCGGTCGTCCAAAACCTGCATCTGACCGCGCCCGATACCGGCTGAAATGTTGCTCAGGCGGTAGTTGTAACCGATGTGCGAGTGCTGATAGTGCGGCGCGGGGTCCCTGGCCTGCGTTGCCAGAAATCTAGCTCGAGCAACCCATTCGGCGTTATCGGAAATAAGCGCGCCGCCGCCCGACGTGGTGATGATTTTATTGCCGTTAAACGACAAGACGCCGAACGCGCCAAAAGTGCCCAGCGCCTTACCGTAATACGCCGAACCGAGCGCCTCGGCGGCGTCTTCAATCAGCGGGACGCCGTAACGCGCGCAGATGTCCACAATTTCAGTCATTTTTGCGGGCATCCCGTAAAGGTGAACAACAATCACGGCTTTAGGCGGTTTACCCTGACGCTGGCGGTCTTCCAACGCTTCAGCGAGCGCCGCCGGGTCGATGTTCCAGGTGTCGGCTTCACTGCCTACAAAAACAGGCACTGCGCCCTGGTAAACAATTGGATTGGCCGATGCGGAAAAGGTAAAGCTCGAGCAAACAACCTCATCTCCAGCTTCAACGCCGAGCAGAATCAGAGCCAGGTGCAAAGCCGCGGTGCCCGACGAGAGCGCCGCCGCGTGCGCCGCGCCTGTGTAGCGCTCCAAATCGCGCTCGAACCCGTCTACATTGGGGCCCAAAGGTGCCACCCAGTTGCTGTCGAAGGCTTCGGTGACAAAAGTGCGTTCAGCGCCGCTTAAGTGCGGGGGTGAGAGATAGATGCGCGTCGCGGTTTGGGTAAGGTCGGTCACGGTTTGTTTTACCACGCACATGTGCAGCGCGCAGTAGCGGCTGTCGCAGCACGTTTTTCGGCGCAGCTGCCCGGTGTACTCGCGGTGTGTACTTGGATAAAAAAACAAATTGCTTTTTAGGGTCTCCCGCGCTATACTTCAAGCTGCTTAAGTGGCTCGACAGCTGCAAGGGCGTGAGCGGAAACGCTCATAATTACACGGCACGTTTCCAGGCGTGCGGCTAAGGGTTAGACAATGGCAACAGGTAGAGTCAAGTGGTTCAGCAACGAAAAAGGATTCGGGTTTATCGAGCAAGACGGCGGCGGGGCCGACGTATTTTGTCACTTTTCCGCGATCAGCGCGAGTGGTTTTCGTAGCCTCAACGAAGGCGATGAAGTCGAGTTCGAGGTCGAACAGGGTCAGAAGGGTTTGCAGGCCAAAAACGTCGAAGTCACGAACGCCGCACCCGCTTCGGCGCGCCCCCAGCGTTCGCAACGCGAACGCTACTAAAACAAACTAAACGCCTCGTAAACCCGGTTCGAAGCCGGGTTTTTCGGTTTTTTAGTTTTCCAAAACGTATCCACCCGCAACAAAGCGGGTTGCGCGGTAGCCGTTTTCAATCAGGGGCAACGCCGTTTTGCGGAGCGCCAAGCGCCAGCGCAGGGCGTGATCGAAATCGGTTGCGGGGGAGATTTGGGGGGGTAGCTCGAGCCACACCCGCTGCTCTTCCCCTGCCGGTAAAACTTCCGGTTCCCCGTCTTCACCACAGACCAAACCCGCACAAGACGGCTTTTCTGCGGTCGGCCTCTTCCCCCCTGCCGCCAAATCCCGAATATGCTCCGCTTCCAGAGGCCACTCGGCGACGAGCCGGTCGGTCGGCAAGTCACCGTTCAAGCTGCCTCCCAGCGTGCCGTAAAAATCTACCTTGTAGGATTGGACGAACGCGCCGAGATGCTCGAGATTGAGGTTTGCGTTTTTTGCCTGCAACGGGTCGAACGTCCAGGTGACGTGGGTTACGCCCCTGACCAAACACCAGTCGCGCTGAAACCACTTGAGCGCCTGCCCGACGCCTCGGCCCCTCCCTTCCGGCAATACCGCCAAGAGGTGCGAGTGTTGACCGACGCGCCCAGCCACATACGACGGAAACCCGTAGACGAAGCCGAGTAACGCCTCCCCTTCAAATGCTCCGGCAACGAGCGCCCCGGCATGTTGTGCGGCCCGAAACGACGCGGCGGTGACCTCCGGGACCGCTTCATCCCAAACACTGCACTGCACCCTCTCGCACGCCCGGAGTTCGGCAATGCTGGTAAGTTCGCGCAGCTCCACCCTAGCTCCGGCTGGGTTGGTTTGGCGTACCAAAGCGGCGCGTAAACGGCGCACGCGCAACCACGGTCTGCGGTAGCCGCTGCATCGCCAAGCCCGCCGACAGCGCCCACCACGTCAGGTGGCTAAACTGTGCCGACTCGAACCAGGTCAGCGTGTAGACCAGATAAACGACTGCCACGGCCTCGAGACCCCACCCCTCACCCCGCGCCGTCACCCATAGAAAGACGCCGAAGAGGAGCAGGTAGGTAATGAGGCCACCCAGACCCAACGAGACCCAGACATCCAAAACGAGGTTGTGCGCTTTGTTGGACAGTACCCGTCCGAGGTACAAAAGCCCGTCCGTACCGATATAGCGAAAGTAGTAGTGGTCGGTACCCCGGAGCGTCTCGATTTCAACGGCTTTGCCGTCACGCAGCGCGAGGTTGCGCTTGAACTTCCGTTCAAAATCGTTGACGTAGGGAAACGCCAGACCAAAGCCGTTATAACCCCAACCCAGCAGAGGCCGTTCACGAATCCCGTCTACGGCAATACGCCAGTAGTCCAGCCGAAACGAGGTAAACGCGCCGGGATTGCTGCTCAGCATCGCCAGCGGCGGCAAAGACCGGGTAGCGTTGGGCGCACCTAGAAGCACCGCACCGAGCAACCCGGCCCCACCGACGATGAGCGGTACAAGCGCCAGCAAAACAACGCGCCTAGCTTTCGGGGAGCGCCAGAAGCGGACGAGCAGATAGACCATACCGCCGATAAACGCTGCCTGCGCCCCCCGCGTCGCGGTCAGGTAAACGCTCCCCAGCATCAGCAGGTAGAGCGGCCAGCCGTAGCGTTTGGCAAGCCAGCCCCTTGCCAGACAGACGAGGACGAGCACGGCTAGCGCCGCGACGATAAAAGCCGCGTGTCCCCGGTGCGAGGTGAAACCAATCGGCATTTGACCGCCGTAAATGTTGCTGTAGAGCACACCCCCGAAGTTTTCCGAGGCGACCTTGCCCATCGTTTTAGTAAAATCGAGCCGCCAGTCGATAGTTTGGGCAACGACGGCGAGGCTCGTCAGGAGTCCGGCGACCAAAAAACCGTAAAGCTGCGCCTTAAAGAGCCCCGGAAAACGCTTGAGGACGAGCGCGTTGCCGAGGACAAACGCGGCGACGTAAGCCCAGTAGACCCAGCCGTCGCCCATCTCGTTATTCGGCATTAGCGCGTTGTCGGCGCGGACGGGACTGAAGTAGACGCTGAGGAGACCGAAACCCAAATATAGCGCCCACAAAAATGCCGCCCAACCCCACGCGGGCGGGGGGTAAAACCGAGACAGACGCCCACGACCAAAGCGTTGCAAAACGAAACGCACCAGCTGAACGAGCAGCACGCTCCAGGTTAGAAGTGCCAGCGCAATGACGGCGTAGACCTTCGGGTCGGTCCAGACTTCACCCCGTGGCCGCCCCCAGGGGTTAATCAGCACCAGTGAGAACGCGCAGAGGACGCCGTAAACGAAGCCCAAGTCCGACAGGTCGAGCCAGCGGCGTGTTGCCGGAAAAACTTTGACCGGGGCGTGTTTCACCGTAAGACGCTGCTCCGGAAAAACGGCGCGGCGGATAAAGGGCGTAAAAAAACAGAGGCGGGTTGCCTCTGCAAGTTTGGACTCGAGCTGTGTAGCGGCATACTGAGAAGTCTAGCACCCCGGCCCGTGTAGTAGCAGGGTTGAGCTCGGGTCAGGTGAGTTTAAGCAAGCGTTTTAAGCTGCTCCAAAGCCGCCGCTGCCCGCTGCCGCACCACCTCGCTGTTGCCGCGCCCGCCCATAAGCATGTGCATCTCCATGTGCCGGTCGACGTCGCCGAAAATGCTGCCTAAAACCTCGACTTCTTCGCGGCTGCGTAGTGAAGCGTCGTCGCGGAAGGTGGTGGTGTAGGCGAACTCGAACTCGCGGTCGTCGAGTTCCCCGTTTAGGTAGCGCTCGAGTAGCCCCACATACGGCGTCAAATCGCTGGTTGCGGCGTTCGTGCCGGCGGCAACCGCGCCGCTGTAGGGCGCTTTGGCGAGGCCGGTATCTAGAACTTCGGGCGTAATGTCCCAGTTGTCGGCGTCGAACACGGCTTCACCGTCACGGTAGAGAATCACTTGCGGCGACTGGTGGACGATGCCGGTCTGCTCGGCAACGAAATTACTCGCCGGACGCGCCTGCACCACGCGGATCAGGCCGACCGAGAGGTCGTCTCTGGTCTCGAGCTGCTCTTGCAAAAAGCCGAAGCCCTGCATCGTCTTGTGGCACGTTCCAGCCTTGAAGATGATGCTGGTCGGGTTTTCGCTGAGGAAGCCTTGAACGTCTTCGGGTGTCTCGAGGTTAAAAATGCGGTCTCTTAGCATAACGCTATTGTAGCCGCGCGTAAGCACTCCGGCATGTTGCGGGCATTGCGAACGCGCCGTAAAACTTGCTAGACTCTAGGGCCGGACGTGAGACGCCCGACTAGAACGCCTGGAGAGGTGTCCGAGTGGTTGAAGGAGCACGCCTGGAAAGCGTGTGTGCTGGGTAACTGGTACCGAGGGTTCGAATCCCTCTCTCTCCGCCAGAGAAAAAGGTAGGAACAAGTAAAACGCCACTAGGGGCGACCTAGCGGCGTTTCCTTATTTAGGCGAAATACAGCCACGCTTCGTTTAGCAGGTATTATCTGGTCAGCAACGCTTTCCCACTGAGATTTACAGGGCAACACGCACATTCTAAAATGATGACGGTAGCAATCTCTCTTTGAAATGCTGATTAGATACAACACGCTTACCGATTAGGTTGCCGTAAACGTGCAAGCTTCGAGAAGCCGTGCAGGCGTAACCTTGCTAGGTATACATGACCTATTGCTACAGACGGAAGGAGACAATCATAAAGATAAAGAAAATAGATCATATAGGCGTCATCGTCAACGACCTTCCTGCCGCTAAAACGTTTTTTCTTGATTTCGGACTAGAGATGCAAGGGGAAGCGGAAATGGAAGGAGCACTGTTGGACAACCTGCTCGGGCTTAAAGAGGTCAAAACCTCACTTGTCATGATGCGACCACCGGGCGGTGAGGCGAGTATAGAGCTCATCAAATTTCACACGCCGCCAGATGAAGGGGACGTTCAGCAGTCTCCTGTGAATGCTCTTGGCATACGGCACATCGCTTTTCTTGTTGAAGACCTCGAGGCTCTAGTTGCCAAATTGAAAGCGAAAGGGGCAGAAATCTTCGGTGAGATTCAAAACTATGAGAACAGTTACAAGTTGTGTTACGTGCGCGGGCCGGAGGGAATTATTCTGGATTTGAACGAACGAATCAAACAGTAGTGGAGCGTTTACTATGACTCAGCCTTCGGTAGCCAAAAGAAGAACCTCGCGCCATAGGAAGACAAGCTTTGCAACACTTTTGAATTTAGAACGCGGCTGAGTAGGCGAACTCGAGCAGCGCACCCTGTTCAAAGCTGTAGCGCCCGCGCGTCCCGCTGAGCACACCCTCGGCGCGCATCTCGCTGATTAACGCCGTCGTCGTTTCGCGGGCTGCGCCGACGAGCGCCGCCAGGGTGTCGTGCGTCAGCGGCAGGGTGAGGTGAACCCGGCCCGCTTCGGAGGTGTGACCAAATCGCCGACCGAGGCGCAGGAGCGTCCGGGCGAGGCGGGCGGCGACGGGCAAGTCGGTGTCCTCGAGCGCGTCCCGAACTCGCCGGAGCTGTTCGCCGGTCGCCTCCAAAAGGGCCGAACCCAGTATCTCGGCGTTTTCTTTGGCAACTTCCCTGACACTGACCTTCGCCGAAAGTGCTTCGGCGCGTTCACCGTAAAAAGCGTCGGCAGCGAGCGCGCCGAGGTAATCACCGGGGCCGACGAGTTGGGTGATACGTTCGCGTCCGCTGGGCAGCTCGAGGCTGAGTTTTAAGAGACCTTCGTCGATACGGTAGAGGCTTACGGCTTCGTCCTGGGCGTGGTAGAGCACCTCGCCTTTGCCGAGTTCACGGCGCAGCGCGTCGGGTAAGGCAGTTTGCGGGGGTCTATTGCCGAAAACAGTGAAACTGCTCAAGCCTGGCGTCATAGATTATTCTACGGTGCGCTGACCCTGTGCGGTGTCGTTTACGCCCAAGCATGTGTTGAGGGAGGTGAGAATCAAGAACACCGGGGGGAGAATTCAGGATGTTCGTTCTGCTTTATTCCTCATCGTCCAGCCACCCGGCAGACTGCCGCGTAAGCTCGAGTACCTCGCTAACCCGCTAAAATCTTGTTGATGTCGTAGAGGTGCCACTCGAGTTCTTTTTGCTTTTCCCACGTTTCTTGCAGCGGGATAAATACGGTGTCGCGTTTATCGACGCCGACCATCACGTCGGTTTGTCCCGCCAAGAGCGCCGTCACCGCGTGATAACCCAGCCGCGCCGCGAGAACCCGGTCGCGGGTAGTCGGTGGGCCGCCGCGCTGCACGTGCCCTAGGACAGTTGTGCGAACTTCATAGCCGCTCGCCGCTTCGATACGTTTTTCAATCGCCATCGCCCCCCCGATAGCCGCGCCCTCGGCCACGACGATAATCGACGAACTCCGCCCCCGCCCCCGCCCCGCGGCAATCGACGCGACCATGGCGTCGATGTCGTACTCGCGTTCGGGCACCAGAATCTCTTCGGCCCCCCCTGCAATCCCGACGTTCAGCGCAATATGACCCGAATGCCGCCCCATCACCTCGACCAAAAAGAGGCGGTCGTGTGAGTGACCGGTATCGCGCAGGCGGTCGATGGCGCTCAGCGCGATGTTCATAGCAGTGTGAAAACCGATGGTCACGTCGGTGCCGTAAATGTCGTTGTCGATGGTGCCGGGAATCCCGATGACCCTGACGCCCTGCTCTGCGGCTAACAGGTGCGCGCCCTGAAACGAGCCGTTGCCGCCGATCACAATGAGCCCTTCGATACCGTTAGCGCGGAGCTTTTCGGCCGCTTGAGCACGCCCGGCAGGTTCTAAAAACTCCTTGCAACGAGCGCTGTAGAGGATTGTGCCGCCGCGCTGCGTGATGTTGTCGACGCTGCGGGCGTTCATCTCTTTGAAGTCGCCCCCGATAAGACCCTTGTAGCCCCGCGTCACGCCGAAGATTTCGATATTTTCGTAACACGCGGTGCGAACGACTGCGCGGATGGCAGCGTTCATGCCGGGTGCGTCGCCACCGCTGGTAAGGACTGCGATACGTTTCATAAGAGACCAGTATAAGGAATTTGTGCGTGTAGGGCGTGACTGTGACGAATTGCCGGGGCTGGACAAGCCTCGAGCGTCGCCCGGCTCACCATATACCTTATTCTCATCAAATACCTTATTATTTAAGGTATGCTGGTCTCAGCTCACTCGGCTACCCGACCGGTAGCGAGAAAGGAACCCAGATGAGCCCAGAAGTCGCCCTCCTTATCCGCGCCGCCCTCCTCGGTCTGCTTGTCCTGGCTATCGAACATTTCGGCAGACGCCGCCAGGCAAAATGCGCCGAACTGCGCCGTGCGCTTGTCAGGCTCCCCGCGACGCAGTATCCGGCACCCACCCAGCTCGAGGTCGTGCGAGTCGTTGCTAAACCGGCTGTAGCAGCGCAGAGCCGGCGTAAAATCGTAAGGCTCGAGCCCCGTACTACGCCCGCCTATATAACAGACAGCACCTTCGACGGACACGTTACCGAAAAACGCGCCGCCTAGCTTTGGTCGGATTGGTACCTCGGTCGGATGGGAGTAACATGAAGCATGGCGGACGCTCTAAAAACCCCAAAGCCCGACTCCCCTAAACCGCTTAAATTCGCGCATCTCCACCAGCACACGGCCTACAGCCTTTTAGACGGCGCAGCCCGCATCAAAGACCTGATGAAGTGGGTCAAGGAGGTTTCGCCGGAGAATCCGACGGTGGCGATGACCGACCACGGCAACATGCACGGTGCAGTCGAGTTTTACAAGGCAGCGGAAAAAGAGGGCGTCAAACCGATTCTCGGCTTTGAGGCGTATGTCACGGCTGGTTCACGCTTTGAGAAAAAGCGCCCGTCCTCCAAGCTCGACGGTGGTTACTTCCATTTAACCCTGCTAGCGAAAAACTTCAAGGGTTATCAGAACCTGTGCAAACTGAACTCGCGGGGTTGGCTCGAGGGCTTTTACATGAAGCCGCGCGTAGATCACGAACTCCTGCGCGAATATTCCGAAGGCGTGATTGCCCTCTCGGGTTGCCTGGGCGCGCAGCTGCCGCGCAACCTGCTCGATGTCGGTGCCGAAGCCGGCGAAGCGGTTTTACGGCAATATCTGGACATTTACGGCGACGACTTTTTTATCGAACTGCAAAACCACGTCCCGACCGAAGCCGCCGAGATGACTGAAAGCTTGCGCGACCTGACCGAGCAGCAAACGCGGCTGAACCCGATGCTCCGCGAGTTAGCGGACAAACACGGCCTCGGGATGATCGCCACGAACGACGGGCACTACGTCAAAAAAGACGACGCCAAGGCGCACGAAGCGCTCTTAGCCATTCAGACCAAAACCACGCTCTCCGACCCCAAACGCTTCAGATTCCCGTGCGACGAGTTTTACGTCAAAACACCCGCTGAGATGGCCCGCGCCATTCCTGAGCGCGACTTTCCAAGCGCGTTAGCCAATAGTGTCACCGTTGCCGACATGTGCGACGTGACCTTGCCCATCGGTCCCAACCGTATCTATCAGATGCCTGAACTGCCGATTCCGGCAGGCCGCACCCTGGCTGAACAGCTCCGGGTGCAGACGTATGAAGGTTTGATAGAACGCTACGAGGTCATCGACGAGGCACTTTACCGGCAGTACTTGGGCATGACCGAAAGCGTCAAACTAGACGCTTCGGGGACGCTCGAGGACGTGCTCGACAAACTCGCCACCGCCGGAGAACTCTGTCAGCGGCAAGCCAAAGATGCCGGTACAAAGTACGTTACCTACGCGCATCTGGAAAAGCTCAAAACAGCGGGCACGCTCAGCGAAGAAGCGATGACGATTCTGGCCCGCGCCGAATACGAACTCGGCGTGATTATCGCCATGGGTTTTCCCGACTATTTCCTGATTGTCGCAGACTTTATCAACTGGGCCAAAGACCAGGGCATCGCCGTCGGTCCGGGGCGCGGCTCGGGCGCGGGCTCTATTGTTGCGTTTGCTACAAGAATTACCGACATCGACCCGTTGGAGTTCGACCTGCTCTTCGAGCGGTTTTTGAACCCCGACCGGGTGAGTATGCCCGACTTCGATGTGGATTTTTCGGACGCGCGTAGGCTCGAGGTCGTCGAGTATGTCCGGCAAAAGTACGGTGAGGATAAGGTCGCGCAGATTGCCACCTTCGGGACGATGGCGTCGAAAGCTGCGGTGCGTGACGCGGCGCGGGTGCTGGAAATTCCCTACGCCGACGCCGACGCCGTATCGAAACTCATCCCGGTCGTCTTTGGTCGTTCGACACCTATTCAAAAAGCGATGGACGAAGTGTCCGAGATTAAAACGCTCTACGACAACGGCGCGAAAGAGTTTATGGACGTGGCGATGAATTTGGAAGGCTTGACGCGCCACGCTTCGGTTCACGCGGCGGGCGTCATCATCGCCCGTGAACCTGTGCAGGAGTTGGCCCCGGTCTTTCGCAGCGGCGACGGCCCCATCGTCTGTCAGTACGACATGGGCAGCATCGAAGAACTCGGATTCCTCAAAATGGACTTTTTGGGCCTGCGGACGCTGACCTTTATCGAGGCGGCGATCCGTATCGTCAAGGAGTCGCGGGGGCTGGACCTCAACCCCGACGAGTTTCCGGCGGGCGACCCCAAAACCTTTGAACTGCTTTCACGCGGCGAAGCAGCGGGCGTGTTTCAGTTCGAGTCGCCGGGGATGGTCGATACGCTCAAGAAGCTCCGTCCGACCCGGATTCAGGATTTGATTGCGGTTTCGGCGTTGTACCGCCCCGGCCCGATGGAAAATATTCCGACGTACATCCGGCGGCACCACAAACAAGAAGAGGTGGACTATACCGAGCAGTTTCCCAAAGCCGGGGTGCATCTCGAGCCCATCTTGGAGGAAACTTACGGTATTCCGGTCTATCAGGAACAGATTATGCAGATTGCCCAGGCCGTTGCGGGTTATTCGCTCGGTGAGGCCGACCTGCTGCGGCGCGCGATGGGTAAGAAAAAAGTCGAGGAGATGGTCAAACAGCGCGAGATTTTCCTGTCGGGGGCCAAAGAAAAGGGCATTCCGGCAGGTGAAGCGAACGCGATTTTCGATCTGCTCGAGAAGTTTGCCAACTACGGCTTCAACAAGTCACATTCGGCGGCTTACGGGGTGCTTTCCTATCAGACCGCGTATCTCAAAGCCCACTACCCGGTCGAGTTTGCCGCCGCCCTGCTGACCGTCGAACGCGGCGATTCGGATAAGGTGGCGCAGTACGCCGCCGACGCAAGGCATTTGGGGATCGACGTTCTGCCGCCCGACATCAACGACTCGCGGAGCGACTTTACACCGGTCGGCGCGGTCGTGCGGTTCGGGCTTTACGGCATCAAAAACGTCGGCGACGGCGCGGTCGAGCATATTTTACGGGTACGCGAACAGGGCAAGTTCAAAGACTTGTACGACTTTTGCAAACGGGTGGACGCGAGTTCGGTCAACAAACGCGCGTTAGAGCATCTCGTCAAGGCGGGCGCGTTCGACAAGCTGGGCGACCGGAGCACCATTTTAGCGAACCTCGAGGCTGCCGTAAAATGGGGCACGGCAGAGCGCGCAAGCGCCTCCGCCGGACAGTTCGGGCTCTTTGGCGCAGAAGAGACCAGGCCGCCCGAGGCCAAAAATGTCACCCCACTCAGTCGGCTCGAGCTGCTCAAGTTTGAAAAAGACGCGCTCGGTTTATACATCTCCGACCACCCGATGAACGCCTATCCGGGGCTGTCAGAAGCGGCGAGTTGTACCGTGGCGGGGTTGGGGCGCTGCTATAAGGCCCTGGTAGACGCCGCACGGGGCGAGCCGCGACAGCACCTCGTTTTGGCAGGTTTGATCCAGAAGGTGCAGAAAAAAGCGACGCGTTCAGGCGGGATGATGGCGTTTTTCGAGTTGGCCGACGAAACCGGCAGCAAAGAGGTCGTCGCCTTCGGGCGCACCTACGAGGATATTGCCGACAAATTGGAAGAAGACGCGCCCGCCGTCCTCGTCGCGGAGGCGGCGGATAAAGACGGCAGCACCCGTCTGGTCGTCGACCGGCTGATCCGCTGGGACGAACGCGAAAGTCTGCCTGAAGTCGCTGTCGCCGAGTTTCGGCTCGAGGAGGTGAACGAAACGATGCTCAAAGACTTCCGCTCGCACGTCGACGAATACGCCGGGACGACGAACCTGCAGCTCAAGGTGCGTTCCGAACGGGGTACGGCAACATACCAGACCGACGCCTTACGGGTTGCCAAAGAGCACCTTGACGACCTCCGGTTGAGCTGCCCGTGGCTCAAAGTGTCCGTGACACTCGACCGGAACAACCTGCTGCGCGCCGCCGCCGGCCGGGGCAACCGCTTCGGTCGGTCGGCCCAGGAAACGGTGCGTCCGGCGGAGGTGCCGTTTTGAGATTTTTCGCCCGGCAAACGCGTTACGGTGACGACCTCATACAGGCGTTCTCAACGCCGGCTTCGAGCAAGTCAGCCTGGCAAATCAGCCTGTGGGCGCAAGAACAAAGCAGCTTTGGCTTCGTCGCAACCTCGAGCCCCGCAACAAATGCCGCAGAGTCACCGGCGTAGCTTTACCGCAGCGGTACACTAAAGCCGAATTCGTTGCCGGTCGCTAAGGGTCTCCCCCACGCCTCACCGCCCCAACGCTGGGCAATCGAGCGGACGATATAAAGCCCCAAACCTGTTCCCTTGACCTTGACGCCGCGCCCCCGCGCGTGCGGTTCAAAAAGCCTTTCGATGGCCTTTTCGGGGAGCGGCTGCCCCTCGTCGCGTACCGAAACCCGCACCCACGCACCCTGCATCTCTGCTTGCAGAAAGATAGTTTTTTCGTCGGGGCCGTGAACAGCGGCGTTCTCGAGCAAGTTGATAAAAACTTGCAAGAGCTTGTCGGCGTCGGCTAACACCGTAAAAGACGGGACGGCGCACTCGAGCTGCACTTTATGCTCTAAAAACGTGCCTTGCAACAGCGCCCGCGCCCGTGAGACGACCTCGCGCAGCGCCAGCGACCGGAGTTTGGGCGGGCGCACGTCTACGGTCAGGTCGTTTAAGAGGCGTACCAAACGCTCGGTCTCAGCTTCGGCGCGGCCTAAAAAGCGTTCGCGCTGCGCTTCCTCCAAGGGATACCGGAGTGCCTCCAAGGTCGAGCGAATCGTGGTCGCGGGCGTTCTGAGTTCGTGCGACAACACGGCTAACAGCTCGCGGGCGCTCTCCTGGGCGCGGCGTGTTTCGCTCAGGTCATGAAGGATGAGGCACTCGGGCGTCGCCGAGGCCCGTAAAATCCGACCACGGGTCTCGAGTTCGGTGCTTTTGCCGGTTAAAAAGACCTGCTCGAGCCGGTGGTCGCGCACCACGCTGATCAGCGCCGCGCCCCTTGCCGCGTCCGGTTCGACTTCCAAAAACCGGCCCGCTGCCGCGTTAAGCCGCGTAACCCGGCTGTCGTTTACCACAATCAAACCTTCTGCTAAAAGGTCGAAGTAAGGTGGCTGACTAGGCACCCTGCTCCGGCCCCTTGAGGCGGTAGCCACGCCCGCGCACGGTTTCGATCAGGTCGGCCTCGACCAACAACGCCCGGAGCTGCGCGACGTGCTGGTCTACAGTCCGCTCGGTACCTAAAAAGTCTTCACCCCACACCCGGTCGAGCAGTTCGGTACGCGAAAACACCCGCCCCGGCGACGCGCACAAAAACGCCAACAGCTCAAACTCACGCCGGGTCAGGCTCAGGGGACGACCCTGGAAGCTGGCACTCCCCTGACGTTCGTCTAGCGTAAGCGCCCCCACTTTGTGCACACGTGCCGGTTCGGTACGCCGTAAAAGCGCCCGGAGCCGCGCCACGAGTTCGGCTGCCGAAAACGGTTTGACGAGGTAGTCGTCCGCGCCCGAGTCGAGCCCCCGCACCTTATCGGTTTCGCTGGCGCGGGCGGTCAGCAGCAGGACGGGGCGACGTTCGCCCTTCACCGTTTGCCGCAACGTTTGCAGCCAGTCCACCCCGGAACCGTCCGGGAGCATCCAGTCGAGCACCACCGCGTCTGCCCCGGCAACATGCGCCCAAGCCTCGGCGAGCGTTTCGGCTTCGGTGACCCGAAACCCGGCCCGGCTCAGGTGAAACGAGAGCAGTTCACGCACTGCCGGCTCGTCTTCGACGACCAGAATATGCGCGCTCACGCGTAACTCACCAAAACTGAACTCTTCACAAGCTCGATTCTAGCTACCCGTTTGTCAGCGGGCCGTCAGGTAGAGCAAAAATCTGGTATTTAGGTCTATACTCAGCCCATGTCAAGACCCGGCAAAACGTTGCGCGTTCAACCTCTCCCCGGTTATCCCGAGCTTATCGGGCTTGATTTGTGGCGTTTAGAGGATGCCGGGGCCCGTACGCTCAGCGCCGTAAAAGGGTTGACACGGGCGCAGTTGAGGGCCCAAACCTCGAGCGGCAACACCTCCGGCACACTGCTCTACCACCTCGCGGCAATTGAAACCGACTGGCTTTACGCTGGGGATGGACGAAACCAAGTACCGGCGGCTCAGGCACCTGCCCGCTTACGACGTTTCACCCGAGTGGGTGTTGCACCACCTCGCGCAGCACGAAGCGCTGCACCGGGGGCAAATCTTGGTAGCCCCCGAAAGCTGACGCTCTCCTGACAGCCCGCTCTCATAGTATGGAGATGTTACGCTTCTCACCTATGAACGCCCTTGACCAGAACCTACAAGAGATTACGGCGTCGGTCGTGCGGATGCTTTCCTTGGTGCGCGAGTCGGTCGGGCTGGCCAAACGTGCACTGATCGACGCCGAACCCGGAGCCGCCGAACTATGCGCCGAAAACGACCTGAAGATCGACGCGCTCGAGGCCGAAATCGACCAGACCATCCTGACGGTCATCGCCCGCCGTCAACCCGCCGCGACCGATTTGCGCCTGCTAGGTGCGCTGCACCGCACCCTGGCTGAAATCGAACGCGCCGGGGACAACGCCCGCCACGTTGCGCGGGTCGGGGCTGAACTCGCCGAAAAACCGCCTATTAAAAAGTACGTCGATACCGAACGCATTTTTGAAATCCTCAATGTGATGATCGAAACGACCATTCGCGGCATCGCCGAGGGGGACGTTTCGGCGGCGCGGTCTGCACTCGAGATGGACGACGAAATCGACGATTTGTACGAGCAGATTCAGCGTGAACTCTTGACCTATATGATGGAAAACCCCAAAATCATCTCGCAGGCCACCAAACTCCTCAGCATGGCGCGCTACCTGGAGCGCATCGGCGACCACTTTGAAAATGTCAACGAACACGCAATCTACTGGCTGACCGGAGAGCGTATCGTCAAGGCGGGTTGAGGTACAGACCTACAAACGACGTGTAGGGCGCTGTGCTAGGCTGCTAAGGTGTGGACGGAGCGCTTTACTGATGGTGAGACGCCGCGCACCCGCGAGACCCTTCAGCCTGTTGCCGTCGAGCTTTTTGCCCTGCTGCTTTTCGTTGCCCTGAGCTTTTCAGGCATCCTCATCCCGGCGCACGTTGAGCTCACCGGGCAGACCCGGACAGCATTTCAGAACGGAACGAGGCTCGTTTTACTGCTTGCCTTGGGGCCGCCGCGCGTCGGGCTGCAAGTAGGTCACGCCGGGGCCGCCGGGCAGCCTGCCGAACTCGCACATCTGCGCGGCAATACGGGGGGTTTTGCAGGTGAACTCAGTGAACTTTCGGTCAACCGCAGCGTCGCCCTGGCCTTGAAGCGGACGCTCGAGGCCCAAGGCGTCACCGTCGACCTGCTCTCGGCGACGCCGCCGGTGGACTATCGCGCAGATTTACTCTTAGCGCTTCACGCCGACAGCGTTTCAGACGCCACCCGGACGGGCTACAAGTCAGCGTATTTTCAGCCGCCCCGGAGCGGACTCGAGCCCGAACTCAAACGCCTTATCGACGAGGGCTACCTGCGCGTGACAGGCCTGTCCGACGACACGCAAAACACAACGGACGCGATGCGCCGCTACTACGCCTTTAATTTCCGCAAGTACCGCTACAGCGCGCACCCCGCAACGCCCGCGCTCATCGTCGAACTCGGGTATCTGAGCAACCCGGCAGACGCCGCGCTGCTACGCGAGCCGGACGTTCTAGCGGGCGCGCTCGCCGGGGGTGTCGTCCGTTTTTTGGCGCAGCGTAACCGCTTGCCCGACGCCGGCAAAAATGTCGAGTAACGGGACATCTGTCAGAAAGCGAAAGTGTAAAGTAGAAAAATGCGTTACTACGGAATCTTGCTGCTCGTTTTGCTCGCCGCGTGTCGTCCACCGGAGCCGTCGTCAGCTTCCGCAGGTAACACCGGTACTACCGGCGGGTTAAGGGTGCGCCTCGAGCTGTCTGAAAAAAACGCCGTCGGCCCCGCCCCGGTGCGCGTTTACCTGCTAGGGGGAGACAACCAGGCCGTTACCGACGCACAGGTTTCCGTTACCGGCACCATGACTCACGCCGGGATGGAGCCCGTGACGACCCAAGCCGTTCCCACCGAAGCCGGACTCTACCAGGCTCAGGATTTTGCCTTTACGATGGCAGGTGACTGGATTTTACAAGCCGACGTAACACTCACCGACGGTAGCGAAGCACAAAGCGAGCTTAATGTCACCGTTCCGGGCAACTGACGGATTGGCGAGCGTGTCGGTAGGGAAACCAAGAATGAAGGGGACCAAGCTTTACCGAGCTGGAGGACGCCGTGCCTAGCGCCAAACCCACATATTCGCGCGACGCGGCATCTTTACCGCTCCTCGCGGTCTTTGCCGTCCCCGACGGCCTCGCCGACACAGATTGTTGCAGTCAACCCGGAGGTGTGCAGCAGCTTCCGCAGCCGACCATGCTTGCACGGGCGTGAGAGCTATACGGACGCGGCTCAGACCCAAGGACAGGCAGCGTTTATTCCGCTTTCGCAAATCCGGCACGTGAATGGTCAGGGTTATTTTCCCGGCTGCAAGACCGACCTGATGGTGCTGACGAGTATAGCAATTACCAAAAAAGCAACTGTGTCATTTGTCAAGTAGCAGCTGGACGCCAGGAGCTTCCGGAGCGGATCATCGCGTTCAAGATACATAGGAGCTTTCTGGCACAGGCAACCAACGCTACCTTTTTGGGCTTGCCCTTGAGCAGCAAGCGCTCATAGAGTGGGCGGATCAGGGGGTTGTAACGTGAGGCCGACAGCGCTGCCAGGTAAAGGGCGGTGCGCACGTCACGCCGACCGCCCCACACACTCCTTCGGCCCCGCCAGAGACCGCTATCGCGATTCAAAGGTGCGACGCCCACCAACGCAGCGATCTGCTTTCTCGTGAGGCTACCCAGTTCCGGCAAGTTCGCCAGCAACACCAGGGATACCTGCGGACCCACGCCTGGCACGCTCTGCAGTAAATGGTCACGTGCCTTGGTCGAGGGATCAGCCTTGACAGCTTCAAGCAACGCCTCGTCCAGGTGCTGGCGACGCTTTTCCAGGAACTTCAGGTGCTCATCAATATCGGCTTTCACACTGTCGTCGTTGCAGGCGTGTAGGCGGTTGCGCTCGGCGGTTATCATCTGCACCAGCTGACTACGCCGCGTCACCAGGGCGTCCAAGGCACGTGTGGCGCTATCAGGCAACTTACGTAAAGCAGGTGCGACTTTGATTGCAAACTCAGCGAGTACCACAGCATCGATCCGGTCGGTTTTCGCCAGCTTGCCCAGGGCCCGAGCAAAATCACGCACCTGTCTTGGGTTGACCACCACCACAGGTAGCGCTGCCTCAACCAGGGCGATGACCAAGGGCTGCTCCAAACCGCCGGTGGCCTCAAGAACGATGCGGCTCGGCTGTAGATGCCTCAGCAGCTTGACCAACTCGCCGATACCGTCTGGCGTGTTGGCGTGTGAAAGGCGTTCACCGCTTGGTATGATCGCGATATCGAGACGGTACTTGGCGACGTCTACGCCAGCCACCAACACTTCGTTAAGCATGTCACCTCCGTGAGACGCTCCAGCGTAGCCCAACCTTGCAGATGCGAGCTTATTGCTCGGGTAACTGTTCGGGCTTAGGCTGAAGACAACAGCACGACGAGACTAGCTTTTTTACGGTCTTTAGAACCTAAGGGGCGACGCTCTGCCGTGCCGTGTCCCATCCTCAACATACAAGGGGGACGACCTCCCGCCTTTGATAAACAAGCCTGTAAAGGTCGCAACGTTATTGAACGCTGCATCAACCGGCTTAAAGACTTTCGTGCTGTAGCTACCCGCCATGACAAGCGGGGCAGAAACTACCGCGCTGGTGTGCTTGTCGCTTCCATCATGCTATGGCTATGAAGTTTAGTCAGACAGACCCTAGCTTAATCAGTGCTTCTGGTAATCGCTATACTTCAAATATGGACTGCACCTTTTGTCTGAACTGTGTCCGGGCGTGCTCGTACGACAACGATGACAACGTGGCGCTCACTACCCGACCGCCTGGCTCTTCCCTATCGGCGCAGGCTTCGTCAGCGTGTACTCGCTGTTAGCCGTCTGGGCGGCGTTTCGGACTGCCCTGCGCGACTTACGCGGCGTGCTGGCGCTCTGAGCGCCGCTGCTTTTATCCTGCTGTTCGCCGCGCTACCATTATGGATACTTGCAGAGCCGGTGGAGCTGCGCGGGACGATTTTCGGCCCGACGTTTTAGCGCCGTAAATGAAAGTGGCAGCCCGAAACTACTGTTTTTTACCCTCCGACCCCAACCCTAAACCCACAAAGGTTGTTACGATGCCCAGCATGTTGCGTTTAAGCTTGCTTGTTTTGCCTGTCTTTTCTTTTGCGTTTGCTCAAACTCCGCTACCCAAGTGCGGTTACGAAGACCGTCCCGCCAACTCCACAAGTTACGACGACTGGCCCTATACGCTGCTCGACACGCTCTACGCACTGCCCGAAGACTACGCGCCGGATGACCTCGAGCCCCTGACTTCGTTAGGCGTAGGCACAGACGCGACGCAGGTTCGGAGCCTGGTGATACCCGACCTAAAAGCGCTCTTGGCGGCAGCTGAGGCGGCTGGGCTGGGGCTCGAGGTTCAGTCCGCCTACCGTTCATACAACTATCAAATTGATACGTTTAACCGCTGGGTTGTGGTAGACGGCTACGACGCCGCTTTAAGAAGCAGCGCCCGTCCCGGTCATTCTGAACATCAGCTCGGTACCGCGCTTGACTTTCGCAGCGCGAACGGCCCCGCCGCGTGGGAGTTAGACGATTGGGCTGAAACGCCGGAAGGTACGTGGTTAAAGGAGCACGCCGCCGAGTTCGGTTTTGTGATGAGCTACCCGAAAGGTAAAGAGGCGCTGACCTGCTATATCTATGAGCCGTGGCATTACCGTTACGTCGGGCGTGAAGAGGCTACTAAAGTTACGGCAAGCGGTTTGACGTTGCGCGAGTGGTTGTGGCAACGCTAAGCACGTGTCTCTACCAATTTTTTGAGTTAGTACACCGTTAGGCAAGGAATGCATTATACCGAGGGCTACCCAAGAAGCTCTACGAGGTCAAGTTAGCGCCGGAGGAACGCCACGAGCTAGAGACGCTGACGCGCCAGGGGGAAGTACCCTAAAGGATTTCCTGCGGTCACAGATACGAGTACGAGCGCGTATCCTGCTGTTGGTCGATGAAGGCCACAAGGACGCCGAGGTGATCGAACGGGTCGGGGTCAGCCGGGCGACGGTGAGCCGCATCCGCCGTCGCTACGGGGTTGAGGACGTAGCGGCGGTTCGGGAGCAGCCACAGCCAGGACGACTTCACGCCTTCGACGGTGAGGTGCGGGCGAAGTTGACGGCGCCGGCGTGCAGCCCGGCACCTGCGGGGCGTGCCTGGTGGGACTTGCGCTTGCTGGCGGACAAAGCGGTTGCGTTGGGTTGTGTCGAGACGATCTCGCACGTCACGGTCGGCGAGGTGCTGAAAAAAACGAACTCGCGCCGCACCGCAAGCGGCAATGGTGCCTGAGCGAGATCACGCCGCTGTTTCTCCGGCGGATGGAGGGGGCCCTGGCGCGCTACGCCCGGCCCTATAATCCAAAACGTCCCGTCATCATGTTTCGACGAACGCCCCTGCTTCTTGATTGGCGCGGCGGTCGTGCCGCTGCCAATGACCTCGGGCAAGCCCAAGCGAGAGGACTACCACTACACCAAACACGGCTCGTGTGCGCTGGCGTTCGAGCCTACCACCGGCAGACGCTGGGCGAAAGTCTACGAGCGCCGCACGGCCAAAGAGTACACCGCCTTCATGCAGCACCTTGAACCGCAGTTTCCCGAGGCCGAACAGCTTGAGTTGGTGCAGGGCCATCTCACCCATCAGGGCGGCTCGTTCTACGCCCACTTGCCCCCCGACGACGCCTTTGCGCTAGCCGAGCACTTTGCCTTTCACTTCACCCCTAAAGGCGCGAGTTGGCTGAACACGATCGAGTTCTCTGCTTTGTCCAAACAGTGTCTTGCTCGCCGCATTCCTGACCAGGCTCTGCGTGAGCACGAAGTCCTCGCCTGGATCCGCGACCGCAACGCTAAGCGCGCGACCGTCACCTGGCAGTTCTCTACCGATGCCGCCCGCGACACCCTTGCCAGGCATTACCACAAATGTCGCAAATCTTAGTTGATGGTGTACTCACAGCCTTTCTGGCTTGGGTCTCGGGGGTCACGTCAGAAACTCCCGCAACCAAACCTCTTGCGCCAACGCGTACTGATGTATCTGACTATAGGTGTTGGCTCCACAAACGACCGCCAAAATGTTGATGCACACAGTGTCCACCAGCTCATGCCGAATCCCGCGCGGGTCACAGGGATTCGGGTAAGTCCGCAAAGTCCTTGAGCAGTTCGGGTAAGTCTCGTTCGGTCATTCACCAAGCTACACCGCCGACTTTGCGGTTGCCCTGCCCCCAGACACCTTGAAGGCTTGACGCGTAAAGTGATAAACTTCTTAGTGGTTTTACGTTCCAAGCCTGATCTTTAAGGGTGCGCAGAACGAGAAATTGTATGCAAGACGGGAAGAGTAAGGCGATGTAGCTCAGCTGGTTAGAGCGCACGACTCATAATCGTGAGGTCGAGAGTTCAAGTCTCTCCATCGCTACCAAAGAAACAACGTCAGAGACGCAAAAAAGAAGCCCCGCTAAGTGTGGGGCGCTTCTCTTGTGTGCCAGTTTACACCTTAATTACACCTACAGGATTTTAGTTCGTTTCCCGCTGTTGTGCGCCCGTGCCGAGTAGGTCAGCCATCCCTACAGCGGCCTGTGCCCGCTGATTCGCAAACATGTGGCTGTACACGTCGAGCGTAAAGCTTGGGTTCGTATGGCCTACCCGGTCGGCTATCGAGCGCGGGTCAAACCCCTTAGAAACGAGTAGCGAGACGTGTAGGTGTCTCAGGTCGTGTAACCGGGCCGTAGTTACGTCGGCATCCTTCAGTAGTCCCTTGAAACTGCGTTCAAAGTTCCGGGGGTGAATCAGCGTCCCGATCTCGGTTGTAAAGATGAGCCCCGTATCTGTCCAGGCATCGCCCAGCGCCCTAGCCTCTGCCTCTTGAATCAGCCGATGTTGTGCGAGTACCTCGAGCACGTCAGGGGAGACGGTGACGTACCGCTCCCCCTTGCGCGTCTTGGGGGTCGTGAAGTGAGGTGTACCACCTAAGACGGTGAGGGATTGACGAACGCTCAGCACCGGGCCGGTGAGGTCTTTCCAGCGCAAACCTAGCAGCTCACCCCGGCGTAACCCGGCAAACACAGCCAGATAGAACGCGGCGTAAAGTCTATGAGGTCGAGCCGCTTCTAAGAACTGTACGGTTTCGGCGGGCGTCCATAGAATCATCTCTTTCCGGGTCTCTTTTAGTTTGGCAACAGCTTCACACGGGTTCCGGTGAATGAGTTGCCACCGTACCGCCTGTTTTAGCGCGGCAAACATAAGGGTACGGGCCTTGTTTGCTGTCGGTATGCCGATCTCGTCAGCTAACTCGCTAATCATCCGCTGAAGGTGTAAGGGCGTGAGCTTCTCGAGCTTGACCTTACCCACTTTAGGAATGACGTACCGCTCGGCTTGCTCCCGGTAGAGCATCGCGGTACGCGGTTTGACACTACGCTCTTTCTCTTTTAGCCACTGCTCTAAGTATTCGCCGACAGTGAGCTTGACATCCGTATAGGTGCCATTTACGAGCCGCTGTTTAATCTCGGCAACTTTAGCCAGTGTTTCACCCTGCGTTTTGCCGTACACGCTCTTAAAACGCTGCTTGCCGTTTTCGTCATAACCGACTGTGACCTTACCCTCCCAACCGGTACGGACAACGATAGAGCCGTCTTTCTGTTTATAGTTACGTTCAAACTCAAATACAGAACCCTCACCCTTACCGCGCCGTGTGCTTTTACGTCTCGCCATCGTTACCCCTCTCTCTCTGCCAAAAGCTTGGCTACGTCGGTTCCTTTGGGTACAGCTACCAGCTCGAGCCCTAACGCGTCCAAGATGCGCTGCCACGTTGTCGGGATACTCCCGGATCGTCCGGTAAGCGCGCGCGCCACGTTGGGCTGAGACATACCAGCCTGCTCTGCCAGTTTGTAGGTACTTACGTCTTTGGCGTTCATGGTGTTACGCACCGTTTGTCTGATGTTTTCGTTCATTCCCATATTAGACATGGTATACGATATTGACACCACTGTCAATAATTGTTATCATTACAGACAGCTAAGGGCAACCGTCCAAAGTTATCCCTTAGCTAGAAACGAAGTTCCAAATGCAGAATACACCCAGACAAACCAAACTTTTAGGCGCAACGGTGCGCGGCCTCGGCATTATCACAGCGGTCTCGAGCACCCTCACCTTTGGTTACGCCATCATCGAGAGCGCCGACAAAGTAAACCGACGCGTCGCCTTAGCTGACCTAAAGCGTGATGAGGTCGTTTTTCCGGTACACCGCTACGCTTTTGAGACTTCTGTGCAGCGGGTCGATTACGGCGTCTGGGATGAGGTTCACAGCCTTGTCCCGGCTGTAAATACTTTGGCGGTCGCCGCATGAGCTTGAATACCTCTGCAAATACTGGATCAATGATCTTTGATCTTGCCCCTGAAGAGGTTGTAGATCGGGCAGTAACCCGCTATCGGAGCTGTAGCCCTTCATAGGCAGGTATCAGCGTTAGGTCAAAGTAGTCAGGCTGAACGTCTAGCAGCGGCATGTGTAGAGAACGCTGCTAGACGCGAGTTGAAACGTGTGCTCTGAAGCTAGAGGCGCTCGAGGCACTTAGTTAAACTTACAATTCAAAGCAAGCCCCCGGTTTAGCGTCGGGGGTCTTTTTGTGGTCAAGTGAATAGCGCATGTCAACGTGAGCTCATTTAGTTGCTTCTCCTTTCAGTCAAACAAAGTACCCTGTATAGGATTATTGTCTTTTATCTTATTGACGATAGCAATCAGCCCACTGTGATAAAAAGAATACTTTGACTGAAAATCCTTTCTATCAAGCAACTCCCAGGTGTCCGATTTTCTACCAGTTCGAGAGATTAGATCGCTAGTTTTTTCATCTTGGGCAATAATCTGAAGGATCCTCACAGTTTTATTTCTTAGATCCATCTTTTTTTCGTGACCTAAGTGTTTGAAAATATTGAAGCTTCCAGTAAGATATCCCTCACAAAACCGGTCAATGTCAACGCGCTTCGTTTCTCCTTTTATGATCAAACTTATCAGGTGATTAGTGATTAACTCAACGAGATCGGAGAGGCGTATGTGTTGTAGTGAGAAGGGTATGTAGCCTTCAGGTATGTCACTGAATTCAAGATGATTCCTGAAAAATTCTTCTGTGCGAGGTTCCAATATATGGTGCGCTTGCTTAACTAGAGTACGTTTGTTGCCGTCTGTCAAGAACGACATAACAGGAAGTGTCCACCCTTGCTTTGAGAGGAAAGATATATAAGCCTTACAAGATGCGGGTTCTAAAACAACTATGACGCTATGCATCTTCGCTGAAGTTGCTGGCATCCCTGCGTTCTCGCGCAGATCGTCCGATCCCATCCTTACGTATTTGCTCAGCTGATTTTGCTTGCGCTCGTCTGTATTTATATTAGAGTTCCGAGTCCATTCCATGACAAGGGCGTTGCCTAAAGTTTTTGAATGAAGGATAAGATCTGGGGAACTGTATCCTCCACTTTTGAGCGGAAATTTTGGCTCGAATCTAAAGACTTTATATCCAAGCTCTCTACTGAACTTCTCTGCGTGTGGCCTGAGCCTTCTCGAGCCTTTACAAAGTGCAATAAATAAATTAACTAGGTCAGAATCGAAAGAGTCTTTGTCCATTGTCTGCCTCAACCTCAAAATTGGAATTCAAATAGTGTTGCAAATTTGTATACAAGCGAGCGATGGTATTTCCACAAGTTGCACTTGGTAGATAAACCGTTATTAAATCAGGCGAAATCTCAAAGAAAAGCTTTCCTCCTGTATGCATATCCACTACGTTGACTGTTGCGTAGTTATCGTGCTTCAGGTTGATCATGCCTAATAGCCGAAACGGAAGACTACCACTAAATACACGTTCACAGAAGCTCAAAACATCCAGAGTCAGGTTTTGCGGAATGAAGTTAATTGCGTAACCATCTAGGATAACTCCACCTGTTTGGTCTACATCCCAACTGAGCCCACACATATTTTCTACACTGCGTACAATTTCCGCATAGCTAGCACGAACACGATTTAGGTTTCTGTTGTGAACACCAAAGTCAGTTCCCCTAACCGTAAACTTGCCAGTATATTTAATATCCTCTAAAGCAAAATGCAAATTTTCTTTTTCTGGTTCAATATCGTCATCTCTAAGGGATTTAACCCTCACTTTAGATAGGACGATCTTGCCATTGAGTTCTCGCAAGCCTTTGAGCGTCTCATAAACTACTGCGGTATCCGCGCCGCCCCATAATTGCATTTTGATGTAGCTCGTTACTTCTGACTCTTCCTCAAATCTTCTGTAGTCATAATCCAGCCCAAAGCCACGCGGGAGACCTCGCTGTTGTACGCCTTCTAGAAACCGAGGCCACAGCCATGCATAGTCTATGTTTGGGTTCGTGGAAACAACCCTATCCAACCACCAATCAGTAGATGTCGAATTACTTATCGAATAGGCTAGCCAAAACCTATCATCCGTGCTTGCATCAAGGTAGATAGTCGATTGGTGCTTGTTGGTTGTACATTCGATCTCATAGAACTTTTCCTCATCTGTTTCTCGAATTGTAATAAGGGTTCGAGCTTTGGCTTCTGGTGTCAGGGACTGTTTGATGAATTGCTTGACCTTCTTCTCATTGCTGAGCTTTTCTTCATCTCGAAATAGGTCTGTCTCAAGTATGTAGCTTTTAAGCAACCCTCTTTCATATTCGAGGCGGCGACCTTCAAGAAGGTGAGAGTAAGAGACGTCCATAACGTCTTGCAACAGATCAAATAGCTGAGCACGCGACTCAACTCTGAATTCTCCCCGTCGTCGCGTTTGAGCCGTCATTCCTCTCCTAAATTATGCATCAAATCAAATCATGCCTTCTTCACAGTTTAGTTGACAAAGCTTAGCACTGATATTAAATATCGTGCTGGGGTCAACAGCACGATTGTTGGAGCTAGCTCTAGCTTTTCAAGGACTTACGGAATACTAGCGACGCGCCGGGTGAGCGGTAGCGCGTCGTGGTAACAGGATCAGGCTACTTAGTTTGGTAGCTGACGCTGGCCCGCGTGTCCGGCGGGTTCATCACCTACGAACGCCGTGTAGATTTCCCTGAGTAGCCCCGGCTGATCTCCGAAGTGGATACGGAGCCTGACAAGCGCCTCAACCATCTTGATCTGTAAAAGCTCGTTGACCTGACGCTCCAAGAGCGGCTGTTCCGATAAGAGCTTGGCCTCGAGCGCAAGTTGGGATTCGGCCCGTGTTAGAACCTTTAATCTCAGCTCATGGTTCCGGGCCGTTTTTGCAATTTGTAGCAGGTCGGTAACTTCAGCGTTCAAAGCCCGGAGTCTGTCCATAATCGTACCGGCGTCAGTCGCCTCTTGAGCCGCATGAGCTGAAGCTAGACGGGCGGTGATATGGCTTTCTTTGTGTCTCGCTACCGCATCTTTGGAAACTGAGAATTGTCGCGCTATGTCGCGTAATGGCGCATTTTCAAGCAGGGCCGTCTCGATTGCAACACGTTCCGGGTGAGCGCAAACACTACAGGTGCGGGGCATTAGAGTCCCCTCAAATCTTTGGTGCTTCGGTAGAGCTGCCAGACCGCAAAGGCAAGGGTGTCGTCTACAGCAGGTTTGACTAAGGGAGCCACTACCGCATTCAGGTCATAACCGCGCCGCTGAAGTTCCCGCTCGAGAGCTTTCCGGTCGGGATCGTTTGGATCATCCCATTTAAGACCCTGTACGCTGTAGCCGCCAACTGTAGCGGTAGCCAGGTACAGCTTCTTTACCGAGTTCGTTGTAGCGCTCTACCGCCATTTGGTGAGCGGCGTGCGCCTCTAAAACTTTTTGTAAAGGCTCCCGGATGGTCTCGGTTAGATTGTGCAGCGCGTCCCGTAAGCGCACTTCTGACGCTGCCCCTTCGGTTGCATGGGTAGCCAGTAAACTGATTACCTCTTCACGCTCGAGCTGATCCGACAGGTCAGGGAGCCGCTCGAGCAACTCGGCTATATCTGCCTCGGTCTGCGCGAGCTGTTTCCGGGCGGCGTCGGCACGTAACCCAACAGCGGTGATCTTGTCGAGACCGGCCCGGCCCTTAACAACGGCCTGTTCTTCAGCTTCACACACGCTCAACTGTTCGGCGTGCTGCGTGCGTTCTTTCTCCAGAGCGGCTAGCTGTTTCTCAGCGTCAGACACGGCCCGCCGTGCTTGGATAACTAGGGCGGGCATTATTTAACCTCCGCTGCGGGATCGTAATGGCTTGGCTCTGACGGGTCTTTCGTGATGATGGGTGCGCCGGGGTCTAGCATTCCGAAAGCTGAGGCAGCCTCGAGCAGAGTTTCGCCTTCTATCGCGCCGGTCTCGTTGAATTTTTCGCGCTCTACAGCGGCGTTAAAGTCGTCATCTTCACGCCACTGGGCAAAAAGGGTTTGGGGTAGCTCGAGGTGTTTTTTGACATCGGTCGGGGTGTAGCCACGGCCTAGCAGTTTTGCCGCTTGTACCTGCAATGGGCTGAGTTCGGACATTGTAATCTCTACTTTCTCTGAAGGGATCAAAGGATCAGGAACGGGGTGAGGTCTAGGGGCTTAGCGGTCGGCGGGGCTCGAGCGGCGGGGTACGTTTTCACGATGTCACCGGTTTCATCGCCGCACCGCATTTAACGCAGGTCACAGCGTCCAGGCGGATTCCTGTTTCGGCACGGTTTCCGCACCGGCACTCGTAGCGCGTAATGAGGTCGCCTATAGTGAGCGCGTCGCCGGGTCGGATGGGCTCGAGCTGAGGGAGTAGACGGGGCTGTGTCAGTTTCCTAGCGCGGGGCATCAGTTGACCCCAAGTGCTTGCACGACCTGCGGGTTTTGTAGGTAGTCATCAATTGCACCCCGCGCTTCTAGGTCTCCTGAATCAGCACGGCGGTAGAAGTCGCGTAGCTTTCCGGCGCTTGGAACATGCCAGTCTTGAGCCTCGAGTCTTTTCCGCAAACAGTCATAAGCCTCTAAGGGTAAAAGCTTGGCACCCTTGCCCTCTTGCGGATTTTTGTGTGCCTCACGCTCTTTTCGCAAGAGTGCCACATCTTCAGTTGGCACACTTGGCACACTTGCGGGATTCGCGTCTGTGACAGGGTTTGCTTGCAAGGGGGCAAGAGTGCCACTGTTATACGGTAGAGACCATGACCATTTGCCCGCGCCGTCATTCCCGGCGCTTATCCTTTGGCTTTTGACCTCGAGCTGTGACTTGGCCCGTTTCAACGTCCGTTCGGATATACCCTCTTGCTTCGCTGCTCTAAAGGCTGCGCTCGCAGGTTGTGCGCCGTCGTCTAAAAAGTCCTGCAAAAAGGTCACAGCGTTGTCTACGGTGCTTTCACCCTCTGCACTTTGGATTTGGGGGCCGCTCAGCTCTTCAGCGGTCACATCCGAGATACCTAACCAGTTGAGTGAACCATCCCGGAGTTCGTAGCGGATGCTCTTGCCCTGCGGTGCCAGTGAGCTTTTGACGTGCGCTAACAGGCGCTCGCCGTCGTGTTCCCCTACGGTGAGAATCGACCGGGCAGCGGCGGCGAAGTCGATAGACCCCATGCCGCTATAAATCGCTTTTGGGCTCATAGCTTTGGACAGGTGACGAATACAGATGACAGCGCACTCGTGTTTCTCTGCCAAGTTGCCAAGAGCTGAGAGAAGCGGCCTTACCTCGTTAGCACGGTGCATATCCACTTTCGCACCTAAGTAAGCCTGAAGCGGGTCGATGATGATGAGCTTGGGTTTGACAGCGCTGAGAGCTTGCTCGAGAATGGGGATGTCTCCCAGACTCACCGCGCCCTCTACCCCTTCGTTCCCGTCATCTAGCCGCCAGCCGGTGAGCGCGTGAACGCGGCTTACGTCGGCGTCGGCGGCATCTAAACGAGGGCGCAAGGTGTCGGCTAAACCATCCTCTGCGCTCATATAGAGAACATCAGCGGGCTCGAGGTCGTTTCCAGGTGCGCCGGTCTGAGAGAGTAAAGGCCAGCCTCTTGTAATCGCAGCGGCTAAGGTCAAACTGATAAACGTCTTGCCTAAGCCGGGGTCGCCCTCTAAGAGGGTGAGCTTTCCTAGAGGGATATACGGGTGCCAGAGCCAAGAGACATCCTGAGGGGTCACGTCTGACAAGCGAGTAATCAGGGCTTGGGGTTTGGCTTTCGTCTCACGCTGCTTTTCGGTTTTGAGACCGGATGTATTAGGCTTATCGTCGGCGGGCTTAGGAGTGGGCGTCTTAGTCTTTCGGGCCTTTGTTTGCTCGAGCCTTTCCTGCTCTGCCTCCCACTCCTCCAGGGTTTTGGGTTCAGGCACGGTGTACCCCCGGATTGTCGAGGCGGTACCGGTAAGCCGTAAGTGCCTTTAGATAACGTTCCAGCCGCACGAGCGCGACGTGATTTGCTTGTTGACATTTTGAAACTTCACGGTGGCTTGGGGGTCGGGGGCGCACGTAGTTACGTGGATTACAGCACGTACCTCGTGTTAAACTCTGCTTACGAATCGCCGCGTCCCCATCTCTGGCAAGATGGGGATTTCTCATGAATCGTCACCTCCGGCAATCTCAGCGAGACGCGCAAGCTCAGTTTTTGGGATAAGGATTCTGCGGCCCACACGCACCGTCCTCAGTTTCTTTGACCGGCCCCAGGCGCGCAATTGGTTAATGCCGATCTTCTTTTCGTTCGCAATCCAAAGTTCTGGGTAGTTGTAAAAGGGCGAGCCCTGCGGTTCAGTTGTCATTAAAAAAACGCTCCAAAACGCGAAGATGATCGAAAGATCAAACCTTCGGTAGATCAAAAGGTTTACGGGTTAAACCCGCGCCATTTGATCAGCTATTCGGGGCGTTTTGCAGTATTTTTGGGGTTTTGCTGAGTGGTAATTCGGGGCGCGGCTGCTCGTTGAGGTCAGCATGTGCCCACGACGGCGGCGGCTCTAAGAGAAGCGCGCCAGCCTCTAGAATCGCCTCACGGTGAGCAGCGCGGGCCGCGTTGACAATTTGGTCAACTTCGGCGGCTGTAACGTTCGCACCGTACAAAAAGGGGACGCGCCGCAAGCTGCAACCCCAGCGCCGCATAAAAACAGAGTCACGCGGGATGCGCTGCGCCTTGACCCGCTCGAGGTTTCGCTTTGCGGCGTCGGCCTCTTGTCTTTGGGCGTCGATAATCCGCTCGGCGAATACTTTATTCGCCTCGAGCTTGTCCGGGGTTATCGCCGTCATTGGTACATGTTACCACATCACATCACGAGTCGTCATACTTTTACCGTCTCTCACGGCATAAAGTCCCTGTGCGAGTTACACATTATTTACACCTACAGGCGCGTTACGTAGCGTGATAAGACATTCATACAGGGGTGGGGTAGAGGGTAAAAGTGCGTCTGTAACGGTCTCTCGTCATCTGTTGTAATCTAGCGTAATGAAGCGTTAGGGGATTTATACACCTCATAATCGTGAGGTCGAGAGTTCAAGTCTCTCCATCGCTACCAAAGAAATAATGTGAGGGACGTAAAAAAGAAGCCTCGTGATAAGCGGGGCTGTTCTATTGTGTGCCGGTTTACTGCTTAACTACTGCTACAGGATTTAAGTATCTCCATACTATGACTGCGAGATAGCTTTAGCGCCGAGGAGTTGAAGGGCAGCCAGCACAGCGTCCAGGAGTTGTTGTCTAGAGTTGTAGCAGCGCCTGGGCAGGAGAAAGCCTTTGAGCTTTTTCCAAACGGTCTCAATGAGGTTGAACCGAGGCGAGTAAGAGGGCTGAAACCACAGGGTAAGCCCTTGAGCTGCCCAGGCATCCTGTTCGTCTTTAATGAGATTCGCCCGGTGAAAGCCCGCGTTGTCGAGAATGACGACTGTTTCTGGGGCTAGACGCTCTGCTTCTTGCGCCAACGTTTCCAGGTACGTTTTGACATGGATTGCGTAGCAACGTTCTTCAAGCACTTGGTACGCGAGCTGCTCAGTACCTCGGGTACAGGACAAAGTGCCGATGAGGTTGATGCGACCCGCCGCCCCCCAGTGCCTGGGAACGTTTAGGGGCTTGCCTTTGGGACGCCAACCATAGCTCAAAGGCAAAGACCGGCTAAAACCCACCTCGTCCAGGTATTTCAGGAGGATGTCACCTTGCAGGCGGATGCCATGCGCTCCTTGAAGGGCTCTTTTTTTAAGCTGTCGAACTCGGCTTGTTTAGCCGCTAGAACCTCAGCTTCAGGCTGTTTGACAGGCACGTAGCGGTGGCGTTGCCAGCTGTAGCCCATTGCGTGCAAGCACACCCGCATACTTTCGCGGTTGACTTTCGCGGTTGACTTTCGCGGTTGACTTTGAGCTTGAACGCTTCGTCCCCTTCAGCTAACTGTGAGGCCGTCCAACTGCGCTCCTCACTGAGCTTTTTCGTTAAGAAGCTTTTGCTCGCCTAGAGGACTCCGCTGACCGCTGCCCACCCCCTCAGTTAGGCCCTCGACCCCGCTTTGCTCCCAGCGGTTGAAGTCGCGCAACACGCTACTCACGTCCCGTGTAGCTCGCTATTTCTTCAGCTTTCAGCCCACGGTGCGACAAACGCAAAATTCTTGCTCGTAAACGTACTTTCTCGCGCAGTCCCGACTGATGCTCAATCTCACGCAACTGCTTGTCTTCTTCCTCGCTCAGCTTGATGTACCTCGCACTTGGCATCTGGCAAGCTTACTACGGAAATACTTGGTCAATCAGACAATGTTTGGTCAGGCAGCGTTTAATTTAGACGGTGTTTAATCAGGCGTCCGGTTGCGAACGAGACGGTTCGGGTGACCTGCGGATGACGATGGGCCGTTGCTGCGTATCTCTGACCGCGCGGCAGAGCGCCGCACCGAAAAAGAACAGTTGTGCCGAATAGTAAACCCAGAGCAAAAAAACCACCAGTGAGCCTGCTGCACCGTAGGCGCTTCCCAGCGCGCTCTCGGTCAGGTACGCGCCGAAAAGCCAGCGCCCCAAGGTAAAAAGAACCGCCGTAAAAAGCGCACCGAACCAGGTGTCGCGCCAGCGCACCCGGGTTGCGGGCAGATACTTGTAGAGCAGCGCCAAAAAGAGAGTCAGCAGAACGAAGCCGAAAAGTGCCTCGAGCCACCCCAAAAGTGCGACCGGTACGCGGTGGGCTTGTAAAAATTCCCGGCTTGCGCCCAAGTAGGTACTCAGCGTCAGGCCGCCAACTATAAGAATGCCGATACCCAAAACCAGCGCGACCGAAATCGCCCGGTTTTTAAGAAACGTAAGCGCACCTTCACGCCTGCTCGCGGGCGCGGCGACGCCCCAAAGGATATTCACTGCCGCCCGCAGTTCGACGAGTACCAAAGACGCGCCGAAGAGCAGCACGCCCAGCCCGACTGCCGAGGTGATAATACCGGTACTCGTTTGATAGGCGTTAAAGGCGTTTCTAAACAGACTCTGCAACACGCCGATGATTTGATCGCTTTCCGGCCCGAGGGCGAGCGCAACCTGCTCTAAAATGCCCTGCTGCACCTCGGCGCGGCTTAAAAACAAACTCGTAACACCGACGGCGACGATGAGCAGCGGGGCGAGTGACAAAACCGTGTAAAACGCCAGCGCCGCCCCCAACCGGGGCGCACTGTGCGACTGCCAGAGAAGCGCCGCTTTACCAAAAATCCTAACGATCCGCTTACGCCTCGCCACAAAGCTATTTTATAGCTGTTCCAGCGCTGCCATACCGTGTTAGGCACATGTTGTTTCGTCCGCTCGGCAACATCAGTAACCTTGGCTGCCAGGCGCTTGGTAGATAGGCTCCGCTACGCCGCCTGACTGTGCAAAGTCGAGCTAAGGGTAGTGGGTACCAACCCAGACTGCACACTTGCTTTATGCTCTTTACAGCAGCGGCTGAGCGCGACCGGTTCCGGGTTAGCGAGAGCAGCACTCCACCAATCAGGCCACCCAAAACGATACCAAGTGCAAACCAAGTGCAAACGTCAGATTCTACGATTCGGCGCGCCAGTCATAACGCAGTTTAGGTTTGGCGGCGTTGGGTAAAAGTACTGCGTAGCCGTGGCGCAGATTTGACGAGGCACCAAAAGGCTTGTTACCCGGCAGCAGAAATGCCGGGAAAGACCGATAAGTGACCCCGCCACATACCAGGGTCACGGGCGGCTCGTAAAGCTTGACTCAAACGGCCTGTGCCCTTTGGCTGCGCTGCCAGTTCGGACAACCACCAGCCAGCTCTAAAACATTCCCAAAGCCGTTCGCACGCAGCAAACTTGCTGCGCCAACCGAACGCCTCCCCGACTGGCAACGAACAACGATCGGGGTATCGGTCGGTAATTCGGCAAGCTGCGCGGGCAATCGTCCGGCGTGAATCAGCATGGCTTCGGGAATATGCCCATCTCCGTGTTCGGCTGTTGTCCTGACGTCGAGAATGAAGGGGGCATTGACGTCCAGTTCAGCGGGCTCGAGCAGCAGCGTCGCCTATGTAGGCAGGTCTTCCAGGCTCGTCAGATAATCCGCTACATGGTCGAATACCAACCTGCTCGCTTTCACGCAGCGCCTAAGCTTCCAGTTCACCTGCGGCTAGCAAAACCAAGAGGCGCGTTTCACATTCGGGGTCGATCAGCCGCCCCGCCCAGGTCTCGAAATTGCTCCCTGCAGTGAGGTTGAGTGCGCCGGGTAGCAACCCCCGGTGATACGCCTCGCGTGAACGGGTGTCGCTGAGGAGTTTTCCGGTTAGGTCGGTGGGCCCCGGCCTCGGCTACGCACCGACGAGTACAGGGGCCGGGCCAGCCGTATTCTGGCACTTCGTTCAAAGTACATAACCACCGCTTCTTTAGCTTTGATAGTATACCCCCTATTCCTATACGTCGGATGGGGTCAGGGGGTATACTTGCGTTATGACCAGCGTCCCCGCTATTACCGACCATAAGGCCGAAAAAGTTAGAATCGTCAACCGTTTACGCCGTTTGGAAGGTCAGATTCGTGGTCTGCAACGGATGATCGAAGAGGAGCAAAGCTGTACCGCAGTAATGACGCAACTTGCGAGCGCTAAAAGCGCCTTGGACGCTGCCGGAGACGTGGTGCTCGAGACCTATGTCGCCCGGTGCCTGGCTCGCGCCGACGAACCCAAAGACCTCGTAAAGCTCCTCAAGCTGGCCCGGTAATAGGTATGCACCTGGGCTATTTCAGAGGCTGCAAAACCCGAATATTTCTGCTAGACTGGTTTGTTTGCACGACGACGACCGTGCCGAAGGAGAATGATGAAAAAAGATATTCACCCTAAAATGGTACCCTGTAAGGTCTACTGCGACGGCGACGTCGTAATGGAAACGTACAGCACCAAACCCGAACTGCGCGTCGATGTGTGGTCGGGCAACCACCCGTTTTACACAGGACAGCAGCGTTTTATCGACACCGAAGGGCGCGTCGAGAAGTTTCAGAAGCGCTTTGGTGAATCGTACCGGCGCAACCGTAAGTAAGCGTTACAAACTTTTAAGTTTTGCGGTCAAGTTTCTAGCTTCCTACGCTGCTGACCTGCTCACGCAGTTTGCTACGCTGTTGCTCGCAATCAACGCGAGCAACATGAGGCAGGTTCAGCTGGGTTCAGTGTTGACGTAATTTGTAGAGTTTGACCATACCTAGATAGCAGGCCCATGTACTCGTCTCGGCGGGTGGTGTTCTTAAGCCGTGCAGTTCAGTTTTTATAGCTGCCGTGCCGCCGCAAGCCGACCTCATTCCCATCCGTCTGCTTTACTCACCTCGAGCTCACCAAAACATTATGGCGCAAGAAGCACGCATGGCTTCAAAATACTGTACTACCGAGGACTTGCACCTCGCTTAACTTAAATTCTGCACTTAGCTTCTGAGCGCCGTAGAGATTGCCTTCGAAAGTGGTTTCCGGCATACACGGAGACTAAAAAGCTCGCGCTGAATCTAGTGCAACTAGTACAGGTATCTCGTTAGAGAGTGCAAATGAATGGGGTCAATACCTACATTTTTTTGGTACAGAGAGTGACACCATACACCTTAGGCACGGAGGCAGGGCAGCGTGCGGTGCGGAGGCGGCGGGTTCGCTGGGGTAAAAGAACCCGCTGGGTCAGCGATGTGTACAACACGTATACGTTCTATCAAGAAGCAGGAAAGGAACAAACAATGGCAAACAACGTTATCGGTCTATTTGAAAATAAAAGTGTCGCCGATCAGGTCGTCGAGGAACTCAAGAACAACGGTTTCAAAGAGCGCAACATCAACCGTTTTGAGGGTGATCAGAGCGATATTGAAGGGGAACTCGAGCGTGAAGGTGTCGCCGACGCCGACGCGAACTATTACGCCGAGGGCCTGAGGCAGGGCGGCGCACTCGTTTCGGTACGGGTTGAAGACAGCCACGTCGATGAAGCGGTCGAGATCATGAACCGCTACGCCGGAACCGAAGATAACGACGCCGACTACGCGGCAGATGAAGTCGACTACGCCGCCGATACAGAACCCGTAGACGCAGACATCGTGGGGGCGGATAGCTTGGAAACGACCACTGATGATGTTACCGATAGCGACCGGGGCACCGTAAATACCGGCGACGAAACGCGCCTCGACGTTGTAGAGGAGCGCCTCAGAGTCGGAAAACGCGATGTGGAGCGCGGCGGGATGAGAGTACGGCGGGTCGTAACCGAACGCCCGGTTGAAGAGCAGGTCACGCTCCGCGACGAAACCATCCGCGTCGACCGGCAAACGGTTGACCGCAAACTCGACAGCGCGGACAACACAGACGGCGACCTCTTTACCGAGAAAACCTACGAGTTCACCGAAACCGACGAAGAGGCCGTAATCGCTAAAGAAGCGCACGTCGTCGAAGAGGTTGTCGTCGGCAAAGACGTTGAAGAACGTACCGAAACCGTGCGCGGCACAGTCCGCCGCGCCGACGTCGAAATCGAGGAACTCGCTCAAGGTCTGGCAAGCGACGCACGCTACGAAAACCGCGAATGGCACGAGTTCGAAGACGAGGCGCGCACCGAATACGAGCGGGGCAACAGCGGCGGTAACTGGGATGAAGTCAAAGACGATGTGAGGACGACCTGGGAAGAAAAGCGCCGGCGTTAAAGGTCGGCTTCAAGGCGAGCCACCAGCCTTTTACGTTGTCACACAACTACATTTTTGTTCGGGGCGTACCCGGTTAGAGTAAACCTCAAAATTCCCAAACGTGCCCGGTTACCTAAAACCGGGCAGTTCAGTTTAGTTAAAGGAGAAGCAGATGAACAATGTCATCGGTGTATTTGAAAGTGTCGGCGTGGCCGACGAGGTAGTCAACGACCTTACCAACAGCGGTTTTAGCAGCAGCGCCGTCACCCGTTACAACGGTGACAGCAGCAACCTCGAGTCTCAGCTCAAAGATGCAGGTGTCGAACCGGACGACGCGCACGACTACGCCGAGGGCGTGACGCAAGACGGTGCGCTTGTCGTCGTTCAGGCTGAAGACGACCGAACCGACGAGGCCGTCGCGATTATGAACCGCTACTACACCTCAGCAGCTAGTAGCGACGCACAGTACGCGTCGGGGGATACGCAGACCTCCAGCACAAAGACAGACCCGAGCGGCGAGCAGCGGCTCGAGGTCGTCGAGGAACAGCTCCAGGTCGGCAAGCGCACGGTCGAGCGTGGTGGGGTACGGGTCAAACGGGTCGTGTCCGAACGCGACGTCGAAGCGCAGGTGACGCTCCGCGACGAAACCATTCACGTCGACCGGCAGAAAGTCGACCGTGGGGTCAACGATACGGCCGACCTCTTTACCGAAAAAACCATCGAATTCACCGAAACCGACGAAGAGGCCATGGTCGCTAAAGAAGCCCGCGTCGTCGAAGAGGTCGTCGTCGGCAAAGAGGTTGAAAACCGAACCGAAACGGTGCGTGATACGGTACGCCGCGCCGACGTCGAAGTCGAAGAACTCGGGTCGCGCTACGGTGAATCGTTAGCTTCGGACCCGCAGTATAAAGACAGCGAGTGGCACGAGGTCGAGGGCAAAGCGCGCAGCGACTGGGAGCGCAACAACAAGGACAAAAGCAGTTGGGAAGAAGCGCAGGGCAGCGTCAAAAATGCGTGGGACAGGTTACGCGGAAAGAGCTGAGTTTGTAACGCAAATCAACCGATGCTCCTAGACACGCGCTAGGAGCAGATTTTTAGCAGTACCGGGAGAAATATATGAGTAAAACAGATGCAGTCGTTGTCGACGCCGAAGGCCTGGCCTTTAACGCCCGACTCGAGTCCGTAGACGCCGACGTAGGTGAAGGCGTAGGTGAAAACCAAATTCTCCTGCACCTGGAAGACGGGGCCCAGTTTCTCGTACCGGCTGAACTGCTGGTGCCGAGGGCCGACGGACGTTACGACCTCCGGCTGAAGCTGCGCGAATACGCGGCGCAGACCGAGCTGGAAACAGACTTGGCAGCTTCAGGAATAGCAGAGCCCCAGGGCGATACTCAAACGACCGAAGGTGCGCCTGAAACCGGCGACACCGTCATCCCGCTGGTCGAGGAAACCTTAAAGGTCGGCAAACGCCGTGTAGAGCGCAACCGGGTTCAGCTCCGCAAGTACGTTACGGAACGCACCGAAACTGTCGACGCGCCGCTCGCTCAAGAACGCCTCGAGGTTGAACGAATTAAAATAGGCCGCAAGGTAGATGAAGCCGCGCTGCCCCGCAACGAAGGCGACACGATGGTTATCCCGCTCTACGAAGAAGTCCTGGTCGTAACCAAACAACTTATGCTCGTCGAAGAGGTGCGGATTACGACGCGGCGCACTGAACGTCACGAGCAGCAGCAGGTGACGCTCAGGCGTGAGGAGGTAGAGGTTGAACGTTCAGACGGTAACATAGCCGGAGACACTATAGACAGCGAGTAATGTCTACTTCGACCGCCCTGAGGAACCCCGTTTGCTCGAGGACGGGCCGCCTCTACGCGCGTTACGGTTCGGCGTACCCGGCTTGGGTGCGCCGCTGCGCTGTGTACTTGTACCCTGACCCCGCCTACTTTGTTGCCGCCCCGAATCAGCAGAAGTGGTCGCTTCGTCGTAGCTGAAACTCTTGAGGGTGACGCGCTCGAGCCGCCCCAACTCCCGTTCAATCGTGCGGACGGCCTTGTCATCATCAGCCGTGACAAACGTCACCGCTGCGCCGCTCCGCTCGGCCCGTCCGGTTCGGCCCAAACGGTGGGTATACGCTTCGGCGGTCATCGGCACGTCGTAGTTGATGACGTGCGACACGCCCGTCACGTCGATACCGCGCGCTGCGATGTCGGTGGCGACGAGAACATGGACGTTGCCGGAACGAAAATCGTCTAACGCGCGCTGCCGTTTGTTTTGCGACAGATTACCCTGGAGCGAGGTGGCAAAAAAGTTATCGCGGTCCAGCTGTTCGGCAAGCCTTTTGGCTCCATGCTTGGTGCGGGTAAAAACGAGCGCCGAACGCGTGTCGGTGTGGCGCAAAAGGTGTTTGAGTAGTTCGGTTTTCTGCTGCCGGGGAACAGGATAGAGCGCGTGCGAGACCGTTTCGGCGGGGGCGGCGCGACCGATTTCGACGGTCACAGGGTCGCTTAGCACCGACTCGGCGAGGGCGCGCAGGTCGCGGGGCATCGTCGCAGAAAAAAGCATCTTTTGTGCGCGTTTTGGAACGCGCTTGACAAGCGCGCGAATCGCAGGCAAAAAACCCATATCGAACATCTGGTCGGCTTCGTCTAGCACGAGGGTTTCTATGTTGGCGAGTGTTCCGGTACCGCGCTCGAGGTGATCTAAAAGCCGTCCCGGACACGCGACGATGATGTCGGCTCCGCCGCGCAAGGCTTGCGCCTGCGGATTCATCCCGACGCCGCCGTAAACCGTCGCGCTCCGCAGTTTTGTCCCCGCTGCAAGTATTTTGACGTCGCTGTGAATCTGTTCGGCGAGTTCACGGGTCGGCGCGACAATCAGCGCCCGAACCTGTCCGCGTGGGCCACCGACGAGCCGGTGGAGAAGCGGCAAAACAAACGCCGCCGTCTTGCCTGTCCCTGTTTGCGCGAGGCCCAAGATATCCCGGCCCGCCAAAGCTGCAGGAATAGCCTGCGCCTGAATCGGCGTCGGTTTACGGTAGCCCGCAGCGTTTACGCCTGCCAAGAGGCGGGGGTCGAACCCGAAGTCGAAAGTCGAGAGTTGCTCTGTTGAAGCTTGTTTCGTTGAGGTTTGTGTCATGGTGCCTTTCAGCTAACTCTCAGCCAAGTCGCACGCTTTGACCTTGTAAAGAAAGCAAGGCTTTAAGTCTACCGCGAATTTATCGGCGTGACGTCCGGCAGTTGACACCGGCTACCGGGACGCTCGAGGCGACATTCTCAGGGGTGCATGTGCGGTACAAACCGATATGTCGTCTTCCGCCTACCTTCTTACCCGTGTACCGCGCTACCTTTTGGTTTACCTCACAGGACTGCTGACCGGCAGCAGTATCACGGTTCCCAGCACTGGCGCTCACGCGTTCGCGTTGCCTCAGTGCCGGCGCGGAGTCCTTTAGCATGGCGCTGCTCGGCGCACACGTACCCACCACAGGCGGCGTGGCAAAAGCTTTCGGCAACGCGGCAGCCGTAGGCTGCGACGCGCTCCAGGTTTTCGTCAAAAACGCCAACCGTTGGGCAGCCAAACCACTGAGCGAGGTGGAGCGTGCAAAGTACGAGGAGGCTCGAGCCGCACACGGCGACCCGCCTGTTACCGCGCACGCGTCTTACCTTATCAACCTTTCAGCTACCAATCCGGAAACGCTGCAGAAGTCTCGAGCCGCCCTCAAAGATGAACTCGCGCGGTGTCATGAACTCGGCGTTGAAGGTCTGGTCGTCCATCCCGGAGCACACTTGGGCGCGGGCGTCGAAGCGGGTTTGGCGGCGGTCGCCCGCTCACTGGATACGGTATTTGCCGACCTGGGGCCCGAAAATAAGATTCCGGTTTTGCTCGAGAACACTGCCGGACAGGGTACGACCCTCGGCAGCAGGTTGGCAGAGTTGCGCCACATCATCTCGCTGAGTGAGTATCCCGCACGTCTCGGGGTGTGTCTGGATACCTGCCACGCGTTCGCCGCGGGCTATCCGCTGCAGACCAAAACCGGCTTGGCAGAATTTCTGGACGACGCAGCGGCGCAGCTTGGCCCCGAACGCATCGGCTGTTTTCACCTCAATGATTCGCGTTATCCGCGCGGCGCGCGGCGCGACCGGCACGCCAACTTGGGCGAGGGTGAAATCGGGCTGGAGACGTTTGTCCGGCTCGCTGCCGACGAGCGCTTTGCTGAAATGCCGATGCTACTCGAGACCCCCACAGGCGACGACGGGCTGGGTCATGCGCGCGACCTTACAAGGCTGCGCGCGGCGCTCGTGTGAAAGGGCCGTTCATTGCGCTGGTGCTGGGCGTAGCGGCCTATCTGGTCACCCAAGAAGTCATCATTGGGGTACTCGTCGCCGCCATAAGCTTTTGGTTTCTGCGGCGTCGGCAGCGTAACGAATACGCTGCGCCGAACCCGCCCCTAGACCTACCCGAATACAGCCCCAGACGCAACGCTCGAGAAGGTGTTATCGTCGTATGTAAACTCGTCACACCCGAGCGGCAGGAGTGGGCGTCGGTCAAAACAGGACGGCTTTACGACGTGCTGAGCCCGGACGGACCGGCAAACGCGCGCCCCGGTGACCACGCACAACTCGTCGTCAGCGGGACGCGGTATCTGGTCAGAAACCCCAACGAACCTGAACGCTAGTCGTCGTCGCGGGGTAAAAGCGCGCCTAAAAGCGGCACACACCCGAACAAGCCGATGACTATTACGATAACAAACAGGGTGCTGATACTCGTCATGTCGTCCTCCTCAAGGCTATCGTACCGCAGAACAGGTTTGCTGAACGCAATTTTTACGCTTTAGGGCAGGTAAAAGACGGGCTCGAGTTCGCGCATCATCTCATCTGCTTTGGCCCTGTCCGGCAGCTCGAAAAAAGGAGCCATCAGCGCCTGCCAACGGGCGTTGACCTCACTGTCTGCCATCTTTGCCTGCGCCTCGGCAAGTGTGCCGGGCGTTTCGAAATAACCGAACAAAAGCCCGTCCGGGCGGATAAAGAGCGAGTAGTTGTGCCACCCCGCCTGGGTCAGCGCGGCGCGCATCTCAGGCCATACGTCCTGGTGATGACGTTTGTACGCTGCAATCTTTTCCGGGTGAACTTGCAGGGTAAAGCCGATACGGTTCATGGCTCCAGCATAAAACAGCCTGGAGCGGGGAGCAGAAAAATACGCAGAAAAATACTCCGCAGGTCCCCACCCACGGAGCGTTGAAGCGGCGCAACCGGCCAAGGTATGTCCGCAAAACAATTATAGAACCCAGCTACCAGCCGCGTCGGTGACGGGCGGACAAAAGCCGAGTTTGCTTGCGGTCTGCGCGGGTCGTTGCACGCGCTGCGCGAACCCGTTTGCACGACAAGTGCGGCCTTGATCTAGCTCGGCTCGAGTCAAAAAAGTTTTGCGGCTCCTTGTCTGTAAACCCGTGAGACCGCAAGACTTTAATCCGATACCTTATCAGTTGACCGTTTTCGTCCGCTTCGACTGAAAATCTTGCAAGACGTAGCGCCCAATCGTGTGCGGCGTCGTAAAGTACGCTTTGCCCTGCGTCATTGCCGAAACGCGCTGCACGAAAGCGATAAGTTCAGGGTCGCGGGCCAACATAAAGGTGTTGATCTGAATCCCCTGACGGCGGCAGTTGCCGACTTCGCGGAGCGTTTCGCCCAACACCATCGGGTCGAGACCGTAAGCGTTCTTATAAACGCGCCCGTTCGGAAGCGTAATCGCCGAGGGTTTACCGTCGGTAATCATCACGATCTGCTTCATGTCCTTGTTCTGCCGTTTGAGCATCTTTTGCGCCAAACGCAAACCCTCGGCGGTGTTCGTGTGATACGGCCCGACCTGCGCCTGCGCGAGTTTGGCGAGCGGCAGCTCTTCAGCAGAGTTGTGAAACAAGGCAAACTGAATCGTATCGCCGCGGTACTGCGTTTGAATGAGGTGGGCTAAAGCCAGGGCAACTTGTTTGGCGGGCGTAAAACGGTCTTCGCCGTAAAGGATCATCGAGTGCGAGCAGTCAAGTAACACCACGGTCGCCGCCGACGAGTTGTATTCGGTCTGGACGACCTCGAGGTCGCCGTACTGCAAATCGAAACTACCGTCAGCGTTCAGCCCGTGTTTGGCAGAATTTTTGAAGGTTGCCCCCACGTCCATGTTGATGGTGTCGCCGAACTCATAAGGTTTGGACTCCGCCGACGATTCGACGCCGGTCGTTTGAAACTTCGTCTCGTGCGCGCCGACCGACGAACGGCCCGCGCCGCCGAGCACGTCTTTGAGGGTGCGGTAACCCAAAAAGTCGATGGCTTTATTGGTCAGCTCGAACTTGACTTGACCGGGGTCGCGGTCGGGGCCTTGACCGCCCTGTCCGGGGTTGTTCGGGTCGCGCTCTTCGCTGTCGCCGTCACTCGGTTTGAGATAACCCTCGCGCTCGAGCCGCTGCGCGAGTTCTTTTACGGCCTCGCCGAGTTTCGAATCCATCCAGTTTTCGGCG
This sequence comes from uncultured Trueperaceae bacterium, assembly GCA_963799485.1. GTDB lineage: Bacteria > Deinococcota > Deinococci > Deinococcales > Trueperaceae > Truepera. The sequence goes on along the minus strand of CAWCXJ010000006.1, from coordinate 484,139 downwards.
TTCATCGCCTGCTCGATCATCTCGTCGCTGACGAGTTCGTTGTTGATCAGCGCTTCGGCGATGGCGTCGTAAAGGTCTTGCATCGACTGCTGATAGTTCGGGTCGGGATCCCAGGGGTTGCGCTGATAGCCCGATTCCATCAGCCGGTCTTGGAGCATCTTCATCAGCTCGCTCATGTCGAGGTCGTCTAGGGTCGCTTCGTATTTGCTGTAGCGGGTCGTAGGCATAGCTCTCCTTGGAGATATTCTCCTAGCTGGCGCTCCTTTGCAGTTCTTTCTCGAGGCAGATCATCTGACCGACGTGAAGGTGTGACACGCAGTGAAGGAAAGCGCTGAAGCGGCTACGATTACTGAAATGTTCACCTTCGGTGTCGGCGGGTAGCAAACCCATAGTTTCAGCTGTTTGAGCCTCGAGCGTCGCCAAAATCATCTCAACAGTAGGGTTAAAGGCTGCAAGCACGTCTTCTTTGGCTGGTCTTGTTGTATCTGTAAACTTGCGTTCGCGGTCGCGCACGTAACCCGTTCCGGCAATCTTTTTACCAAGGTACTCGTTTAGATTGCCGGGCAGGTGGAGAACTAAATGCCCGAAGCTGTTGCCATACGGATAGGGTCTAGTCCAAAACTGCTCGTCAGAGAGCATCTCTGCAAGCTGATGCATACGACCAGCATACGTGCTGAACGCGCCACTCAGCCCTTTTTTGACGGCAGGTTCCAGTTCCACCTTAATTCCAGCGCTGCCTGGTCGGGCGCGCCAGCTCGGGTTCGGCGGCGCTGTAACCGCGCTCCTCGCTTCTTGCGACCTGTTTGCGGGCGTATAAACCCTCCAAGATAAACTCGGCAGCGACCGCCACGTCTTGCGGGTTACGGCTGCCGGAGAGTTCGCGGGCCGCGCCGACGAGACCCGGTACCTGCCCGAAAACGTTCACGAGCTGCGCGGTCGGCACGGTGTCGGGAACTTTGAGGTTGTTGTCCGACTCGAAATAGTCGGTAATTTCGGCAGTTTCGGCGTTTACGGCGCGGCGGCTGTAGACCTGCCCGATAGCGCGGCGCACGATGTCACGAGCGACCGCTTCGCCGCCTTTGAGTTCACCTTCGTACTCGAGCTCGAGCTTGCCTGTCACGGCCCCGAGCGCGCCGTAAAGATCGGTCACGCGGGCAATCGGCTGGTCTTCGCCCAGCGTGTAGGCGCGGCGTTCGGCGTTGCTGACGATGTTTTCCAACAAACTGATCGGCAGACGCTGCGAAACGCCCGAGTGCTTGTCCACCCGGGAGTCGTCACGGGCCACAAACGCGACCTCTTCGGCAATTTCAGCGATAAAGTCAGGAACGTTGACCGCTTGCTCGCGGTCGGTCCACGCTTCTTGCGCGGTAATCGCCATGCCTTCTTCGACAGTTGCCGGGTAGTGCGTCCGAACTTCGGAACCTACGCGGTCTTTAAGTGGCGTGATGATTTTGCCCCTAGCCGTGTAGTCTTCGGGGTTTGCCGAAAACACCAGCATCACGTCGAGCGGCAAACGGATCGGATAGCCCTTAATCTGCACGTCGCCCTCTTGCATGATGTTAAACAAGGCGACCTGCACCTTACCGGAAAGGTCGGGAAGCTCGTTCATCGAGAAAATGCCCCGGTTTGCACGTGGCAACAGCCCGTACAAGATGCTGCGCTCGTCCCCTAGCGGTACACCGAGTTTGGCGGCCTTGATCGGGTCGACGTCACCTATGATGTCGGCGACCGTCACATCCGGCGTCGCCAGTTTTTCGACGTAACGGGCGTCTTTGGGAAGCCACGCGACACGGGCGTCGTCGCCTTGCTCGGCAACGAGGCGTTTGCCCTCGCCGCTGATAGGGGCAAAAGGGTCGTCGTTAAGTTCACTGTCGGCTAAAACCGGGATTTCGGGGTCGAGCAGATCGGTAAGTTGCCGCAAAATGCGGGTTTTGGCCTGACCGCGCAGCCCCAGCAAGATAAAGTTGTGACGGCTTAAAACGGCGTTGACGACTTGCGGCGTTACGGTCGATTCGTAACCGACGATGCCGGGAAATATCGGGCGATGTTCGCGCAAACGGCAGATGAGGTTGTCGCGGAGTTCTTGTTTGACGCTGCGGCCCGCCCGGGTTGCCCAGGGGGTCGCGCGGAGTTCACCTAAAGTTGTTACCTTTGTTGCAGTCATAGGTCTCCCAAACTGTGATAAGAGGGTTTTGAGGGTAGCACTAAAGTCACTAACGCTATGGTAGCACCGCACTCCCGGAGCTTTATGTATGGGGGAGCCGCAATTGCCCCAGTCAGCCTCGAGACGCGCGAGTTGCCCGCCAAAGCACCCCCGGTAAGGCAAACTTTTGGCAAGGTGGCGCGCGCCTAAACGCTAACGACGCCTGTATGCTGGGCTGCATGGTTGCAGAACTCTTAAGCGTTGGCACTGAACTTTTACTCGGCGAAATCGTCGATACCAACAGCACTTTTCTAGCCGCCGATTTGGCCCGGCGGGGCGTCGACATCTTGTGGTCGCAGCGCGTCGGCGACAATCTGGAACGGGTCGAGCTGGCGCTCGAGCAAGCTCTAAAACGCAGCGACGTGGTAATTATGTGCGGCGGTCTAGGCCCGACCGACGACGACCTGACCCGTGAGGCCATTGCAGCAGTCGTTGGCGAGACGCCTGCGGTCGACGCCGAGCTGGAAAACGTTCTCCGTGAACGTTTTATGGCCTACGGAATGCGCGAGTTTCCTGAAAAAAACCTCAAACAGGCGTGGCTCATTCCCTCAGCCGAGGCGCTCCCCAACCCGCAAGGGACTGCGCCGGGGTGGTTTGTTCGGACACAAAGGAACGGTACGCGTAAATGGATGATTGCTTTGCCGGGGCCGCCGCGCGAACTCAAACCGATGTGGCTAAATGAAGCGGCGAGGCGGCTCGAGTTGCCCCCTGCCGCCTTATACAGCAAAACCTTCAAGACGCATAACATCGGTGAGTCGGCGGTTGCCGAGCGGCTCGGATACTTGACCGACGGAGCCAATCCGAGCGTGGCGACCTACGCCAAACGCGACGGTGTACAGGTGCGCGTCGCCGCCAAAGCCGACACCCCCGAGGCGGCAAAGGCCGGAGCTGCCGAAGTCGAGAGCAAGGTGCGCAACCTGATAGAGGACAAGCTCTGGGGCGAAGACGACGACGAACTCGCCGCCGTTATTTTGGACAAACTGAAAGTTAAAGGCCAGACGCTGGCAACGATGGAATCTCTAACCGGTGGACTTTTAGGTGATTTGCTTACGTCGGTTGCGGGAGCGTCGGCAGCGTATGAGGGCGGCGTGGTAGCATACAGGGCGCAGCAAAAGGCAGCTTTCGGCGTGCCTGAAACGCTTCTAGCGGCGCACGGCGCGGTCTCCGCCGAGACTGCTCTGGCGATGGCCGAGGCTGCTACAACACGTTTTTCAAGTGATTACGGGCTGGCGACAACGGGGGTAGCCGGGCCGGACAGTAGCGAGGCGAAGCCCGTCGGGGAGCTTCATCTTGCGGTGTTTCGTCGTTCGGACGGGTGCTCAAGGGTGAGGAGCTTGCAGCTTCCGCCTTTGGAGCGCAACTGGGTACGCGAACGTGCGGCTTTTGCGGCGCTTTCGCTGCTCTGGGCGGTGCTTAACGCTTAAACGCACAACACGATTTTTAGGAGGCCATATGGCACAGGAACCAAAATTGGAATCGCAGCAAGATATGCAGAGACAGAAAAGCCTCGAGACCACGCTCACCCAGATCGAGAAACAGTTCGGCAAAGGCGCGATCATGCGTTTGGGCGACGATTTGGGCATCTTGACCCAGGGGGTTATCTCCACGGGTTCGATGTCGGTCGATCTGGCACTCGGTATCGGCGGCGTCCCGCGCGGCCGCATCATCGAAGTTTACGGCCCCGAGTCCGGCGGTAAAACGACGCTAAGTCTGCATATCATCGCCGAGGCGCAGCGGGCGGGTGGCGTAGCCGCCTTCGTCGACGCCGAACACGCCTTAGACCCCGGGTACGCCAAAGCCTTGGGCGTCGATACCGACGAGCTGTTGGTCTCGCAACCCGACACCGGCGAGCAAGCGTTGGAGATTACCGAGTTGCTGGTTCGTTCGGGTGCCGTCGACGTCATCGTCGTCGATAGTGTCGCCGCCTTGGTCCCACGCGCTGAAATCGAAGGCGAGATGGGCGACACGCATGTAGGGTTACAAGCCCGCTTGATGAGTCAAGCGCTCAGGAAGCTGACCGGTGTGTTATCGAAGAGTCACACCACCGCGATATTCATCAACCAGATTCGGGAGAAGATCGGCGTGATGTACGGCAACCCCGAAACCACGCCGGGGGGACGGGCACTCAAGTTCTACTCGTCGATCCGGATGGAAGTCCGGCGTAAAGGCGACGTCAAGTCGGGAACCGACAAGGTGGGCAATCAGACGCGCATCAAGGTGACCAAGAACAAGGTGGCGCCGCCGTTTAAGGAAGCCGAGGTCGAGATCATGTTCGGGCGCGGCATCGACAAGGTAGGGGATTTGATCAACATTGCCAGCGACCTAGACATCATCCAGAAGTCGGGCTCGTTTTACAAGTACGACGGGGTGACCATCGGGCAAGGCAAGGAAAAAGCTTCCGCGTATCTGCAAGACCAGCCCGGGCTGATTGACACCATTCGGCAACGGGTCGTCGACGTGGTGGGGGGGGCTAAGGTAGCCGAGGGTGAACCGGGATGAGCGTGTTTGTAGGCGTCTTGCTCCTCTTTTTGGGACTCGCAATCGGCGGCGCAGTCGGGTTTTTACTGCGGCAGCGGCGCGATACGGAACTGCTGGTACGCGCCCAGGCCGAAGCCGACGCGCTCCGGCGCAGCGCTCAAGACGAAGTGCAGCGCGTTTTGCAGGGCGCACAGAGGCAGCGCGACGAACTGCTCGAGGGAGCCAGGGCGAGACTCGAGGACGAGGCGGTGCGTGCCCGAAACGCGCTGCAAGCCGACCTTGCACGTGAGCGGCAGACTGCCGAACTCGACTTGGGTCGTATTCAAAACGAGGTGCAACGTGAAGGGGAGCGTATCCGCGAGGCGAGAGACGAACTCCGCCGTGACCGCGAACGTCTCGATTTGACCGAAGAGCGCCTGACCCGGCGCGGCGAACAGCAGGACACGCGGGCGCTTAAACTCGACGACGTCGAAACGCAGCTCGACGAACGTGCAGACGCGCTCAAGGTGCAAGCGGGCGAGCTGGCGCGGCAACGCAGCGAAATCGAAACCAGGCTTTATGAAATAGCCCAGCTGACCCGCGAAAGCGCAACCGAAATCATCATGAACCAACTCGGCAGTGAACTCGAGCGCGAAAAAGCCGTGCGTATCCGCGCCGAACTCGACAAGGCCGACGCCGAGGCGAAACGCAAAAGCACCAATATCATCGCGCAGGCTATCCAGCGGAGCGCCAGCGAGGTCTCGGCGGCGATCAGTGTGTCGGTCGTGCCGATTCCCAGCGACGCGATGAAGGGCCGTATCATCGGACGTGAGGGGCGCAATATCCGGGCATTTGAATCGTTGACCGGCGTCGACCTGATTATCGACGACACACCCGAGGCCGTCCTCTTAAGCTCGTTTAATCCCATACGCCGCGAGGTCGCCAAACTTGCGCTGACCGAACTCGTCACCGACGGACGTATTCACCCGGCCCGCATCGAAGAAACCGTGCACAAAGCGCAAAACGACATGCAGGGCTATATCCGTGAACGCGGTGACGAGGCCGCTTTGGAAGCCAACGTCGTCGGGCTCAAACCGGGGATGCTACAACTTCTAGGCCGGATGCATTTTCGCACCTCGTATGGGCAAAACGTCCTTAAACATTCTGTCCAGGTCGCCCACATGACGGGCATCATCGCCGCTGAAATCGGGCTCGATGAGGCGCTCGCGAGGCGCGCCGGACTTCTGCATGACATCGGCAAATCCATCGACCGTGAGATCGAGGGAACCCACACCGAAATCGGTGCGAACTTAGCGCGGCGTTTCGGTGAACCCCAAGAGGTGTTAGACGCGGTTGCCAACCATCACGAGCTGGAGCTTGCCGAAACGCTCTATCCGATTATCGTCGCCGCCGCCGACGCCATCAGCGCGGCGCGTCCGGGGGCGCGGCGCGAAAGTTTGGAAAGCTATTTGAAACGGCTCGAGGGTCTGGAAACCATTGCCACGAGCTTCCCCGGCGTCGAAAAGTCGTATGCCATCCAAGCAGGCCGCGAAATCCGCATCATTGTCGAACCTGAAAAAGTTGACGACGCCTCGGCAGTCTTGTTGGCCCGCGACATCGCCAACCGCATCGAGCAGGATATGGAGTATCCGGGGCAGGTGCAGGTTACGGTCGTGCGCGAGTCGAGAGCCGTGCAGTACGCGAGATAGTCGGCATTAAGAGCAGGCAGCGTCCACTATCTCGTCGGGCGCTGTTTTATGCTTGGCTCACGCCGTTTACACAAGTCTTTGTAGCGCTGAAGTATTTGTGGCACTTAGTAACCGGCGTCGCGTGGACGGGAATGTTCGTGAGGTGTTTCTGGGCAGTTCGCGCAGCAAGAGTTTTTGTACGGTCAGTTTACGGTGGTCACAAAGTTTTGCAAAACGACTTAGGTGTGACGAAGATAAACCCGGGCGGCACATCTTCGTATATTCGGCGTTGTGCTCGAGAACTCACCTTAAAACCACGGCGCAAGCTAAACTTGCGTACACTTCATTGCCCCGAACCGGCTTTTTTGTGTATACTCCCCTTTGGCACTCTGCTCACCTTGGGCAGCTTTTTTGTGTGACATTTTGGGACGCTTGTGAGGTCAGCCTTGGTTTATCCCCTAAAAACACCCGTACTCAGCCGGGTCAGCCTTGGCTTTATACAGGGCGTTACCCGTGAGGTCAGCCGGTGATTGGTGACGAAGTACGTATCTTTTGCGGTAGCGCGACCCCCGACTTGGCGGCGTCGGTTGCCAGGCATCTGGGCAGCACGCTCTCTAAAGGCTGGGCAACGAGCTTTCCCGACGGTGAAACGCGCGTTTTGATCGACGAGTCGGTTCGCGGCGCAGACTGCTACATCGTGCAGTCGACCTGTTCGCCGGTCAACCACAATTTGATGGAACTGCTCGTCTTCGTCGACGCGCTCCGGCGCGCTTCGGCGTGGCGGATCAACGCGGTCATTCCGTATTTCGGCTACGCCCGGCAGGACAAAAAAATCCAACCGCGTGAACCTATCACCGGCAAACTCGTGGCGAATTTGCTCGAGAAAGCAGGCGTCGACCGGGTGATCGCCGTTGACCTCCACGCCGGACAAGTTCAAGGTTTTTTCGACGTGCCGGTCGATCACCTGACCGCGCTCGGCATTTTAGGCAAGCATCTGGAGCAACAAGACCTCAGCGATACCGTCGTCGTCTCGCCGGACGTGGGCCGCGCGACCGAAGCGCGGCGGCTCGCCAATCATTTGGGGCTGCCTATCGCCATTTTGTATAAACGCCGTAACAGCCCTACCGAAACGAGCCTGACGCACGTCATCGGCGACGTCGAGGGGATGCGCGCGATTATCGCCGACGATATGATTTCAACCGCCGGGACGATCAAGATGGCCGTCGACGCGCTTTTAGAACTCGGCGCGCAGCCCGACGTGCGGGTCGTCGCCACACACCCCGTCTTTACGCCGCCCGCACTAGAGCGCCTCGCCCACCCCGCCATCAGTGAAGTTTATATAACCGATACCGTGCCGTACCACGGCGACCTCGCCAAAATCAAAGTCTTGTCCGTTGCCGGGCTGATTGCGAGCGCCATCCGCAATGTTCACGACAACACTTCGGTTAGTTCGCTCTTTCCCGTTTGACCAGCCTTAGTAGGAGAACACTATGAAAGTAGCCGCCCAGAAGCGTACCCCCGGAAACGCCACCGACCTGATCAAGGCGGGCCGTTTACCCGGTGTAGTTTACAACAAAGAGACCAATATCCCGGTCAGCCTCGAGCTACGCGAATTCGATAAAGCGTTTCGTAGTCAGGGCACCTCGAACGTTATCAATCTGGACATCGACGGCGAAGAACACGACGTGCTGGTTCGGGCCGTGCAGATGGACAAACGCCGCCGTCAACCGATCCACATCGACTTTTTTGCGGTTTCGGCGAACCAGCCCGTCGAGGTTGCGGTGCCACTCGAGTTTGTCGGGACTGCGGCAGGGGCCAAAGCAGGGGGCCAGACCGACGTGCAGCGCCGTGAAGTGCGAATTCGCGTTTTGCCGCGTTTTATTCCAAAAGAACACCTCGAGGTCGATGTCAGTGGGCTCGAGATCGGTCACGCGCTACACCTGAGCGACGTTATCGACCAACTGCCGTCACAAGCGGAAGTTTTGGACAACCCTGAAGAAACGGTTATCGCCATCTTGCCGCCGCGCGTCGAAGAACCCGCCGAGCCGGTCGAAGCGGAAGCCGCCGAACCCGAAGTCATCGGTGAAGACGGTGAAGGTGAAAGCAGCGACGAGGCAGACGCTGCCGGATAGCATCAAAATAGTCGTCGGGCTCGGCAACCCCGGCCCACAGTACATGAGAACCCGGCACAACGCCGGGTTTCTCGTGCTTGACGAACTCGCACGTCGTCACGGGCTAACTTTTCGCAAGGGCAAACAGATGGATGAAGTGAAGTGGGACGGCCTCACACTGCTTAAACCCATGACCTTTATGAACGCCTCGGGCGCGGCAGTTCAGGCCGCGCTGACCCGGCTCAGGCTCTCCCCTGCCGAACTGCTCGTGGTTCACGACGACCTCGACCTGCCTTTGGGACGGTTGCGCCTGCGAAGTGGCGGCAGCGCAGGCGGACAACGCGGCGTCGCCGACACGATTCGCCGGATCGGGCCGGAGTTTACGCGGCTTAAGGTGGGTATCTCGAGGCCGCCCGAAAACTGGAAGGTCGAAAACTGGGTACTGAGTCGGTTTAGGGAAGCGGAGCAGCCTCTACTGCGCGCGGTCGTCGGCGCGGCTGCGGACGCGGTGGAGCTGCTTCTTCAAGAAGGGCAAGAGGCAGCGATGGGGCGCTTTAACGGGCTAGATTTGCGCGAAGCGTAGAGAAGCGAAGGCAAGTATCAGGTTGTTACTCGGGCGCAGGGTTACAGACGAGATAGTGGATTTTACGGCGAAAGCGTCTGCTTAAGTGGTTAAGCGGTGCCGCTTGTACGTCCGGCAGCTGACGCTGCGGGTTTTCGGCGGTTCCAACGGCGAAAAACGGGCGGAAGCTAACTCCGCTTTGCTCTTTACGGCATGGTCCGAACATCGAGCTTGCCGATATCAATATTCCCGCTGTTGTATTCAATCAGCTTGGCCCAATCAATAACCCCGTCCGCTGAAAAATTTTCGAGCAGTTGCTGCGTTAGCCGGTTGACCACCACTGCCTTGGCCCCTAGAAAATCGTCGTTGTGAGCTTCTGGGTACAATTTCGGCTTCGGTCCCTTGCGGCGACGCTTGCCGCTTCTCTTTCTTTCGGGTACGGCAGCGCGGATGCCCCGAGCCCGCAACGACCGCCGGCGGTCACGGCTGTCATAGGCTTTGTCCATAGCGATTTCTAAAAGACGGGCTTTGGGGCGCCCCTTTCCTGGTCTGGGCACACGTATCTTTGCAAGCACAGCGAGAGCAACGCTTGATTCGGCGGTGCTGGTGCTCGCCAGAGATAAGGCGACCGGAATGCCGTGGGCTTCGCCAGCGACTAAGAGGGTTGAGCCCTTTGCTTTGTAGCCATAGTCGATGCTGTCGCCCCCCTTTTTGCAGAGACGAAGCTCCCGTCTAATGCGCCCTCGTCGAGACTGAGCTTCCCCTCCTCGTCGGGTATCCCTAGGAGTTTCTGGAACAGCCCATCCCACACCCCTTCTTCTGTCCAACGCCTCAGCCAGTAGTAGACCGTGCTGCGTGCTGCGTACTCCTCTGTCTTGGGTAAGTCTTTATACCTGATCCCTGTCTTGAGCCGGTAGATGATGCTGTTGAGCACCTCTTGGTCATGCTCCCGGCGGCGTCCGGTAGAGGGTTGCGGAGGCAGCAGCGGTTCGAGCACTTTCCACTGCTCATCTGTGAGTTCGGTATCGCTCATAGCTCTACCGTATTCACCTACTTGGGCTTTTAGCGGTGGAATCGACACAAACAAGTGGCTATGGTCGCTCGACACGACTCCGTTCAGAATCTTGACCCCTGTCCCCTCAGCTACTTGCGCGATGATCGTGTGTACTCGCCTCTGCAACTCGCCCCGCAGCACCCGGTAGCGGTACTTCGTGATCCATACCAGGTGATAGCGGTGGTGGTAGAGCGTATGACTTCCCTTGCTGTAGCGCTCCATCTTCGCAATCTACACGCTGAAGCGTCGCCCGTCTTCGAGGCGGGGGTTTAACACCATTTAGAGGACTATTAAGAGCGTTCTACAGGTTTCGCCCCCCTCAGGCATTACGCGCCGCCCGTCACCTTGAGACCGATAACGGCAACCAGGAGCAGCGCCAAAAAGAATAGTCGGCCCGGCGTCGCCGCTTCGCCGAACAAGACAATACCGAGTAGACCGGCACCGAATGCGCCGATACCGACCCAGACCCCGTAAGCCGTCCCGATAGGCAGTGTTTTGGTCGCCACAGAAAGTAGAACCATGCTGCCTGCGATTGCCAGCGCTGTCAGTACGCTCGGCGCGGGGCGCGTAAAGCCTTCGGTATATTTGAGCCCGACCGCCCAGGCAACTTCTAAAAACCCTGCGATGATAAGCCAAACCCAAGCCACGGCGCACCTCCTCAAAGCTGTGCGTCGTCTTGTCTTAACCGGGTACGGCGCGTCTCGTCCGGAACCTTAGTGTAACGCGGCGGGCGTGAAGTCTAAAACCTAGACCGCCTTCTCACCCCACCAGAGCCCGCATTCGGTTTTGTCCTGACCTTCCCAGCGACCGGCGCGGACATCTTCGCCCTCACGTACCGCGCGCGTGGTCGGAGCGCAGCCGATGCTCAAGAACCCCTGCCAGTAGAGCGGATTGACCGGCAGCTCGAAGTCTTTGGCGTAGGTCTCCAAATCTTCTTGCGTCCAGTCGACGAGCGGATTGACCTTGAGATAGTCGCCCGAGTCTTCGACCGTGTTGAGAATCGCCCGCGTTTCACTTTGAAAGCGGCTGCGGGCACTCAGGAGGGCGCTGGGCTTTTTGGCCTCGAGAAACGCCCTGAGCGGTTCGACTTTCCGCACCGTGCAGCAGTTTGCCGCGCCGCACGCGGGCAAGTCCGACGCTGTTGGGGTCAACGTCGTCAGGGTAATTTCAGGATAACGCACCGCAATCTCGTCTCTGGTTTGCAAGGTTTCGGGAAAATGCGAGAAGGTGTCGATAAAGACCAGTTCGCCGCGAAACCCGGCGCGCACGGCGAGGTCAACGAGCACCGTACCGTTTAGGTTAAAGCCGCTCGTCATCAGCAGGTCGGGGTAGCCCTCGAGCGCCCAGCGAATCGTTTCAAGCGTTTTGGCCTCGAGCACGCGTTTCTCGAGGACGTCCAGAGCGGGCCTACTCACACTCACGCGGCGACCGCGCCCTCGGCGTAAGTCTCAGCGTGTTCGCGGAGCCCTGCCAAACCGACGCGGTGGCAAAAGTCACCGAAACGTTCACCCGTTTGCCGCGCTTCGCGCCAGTAGCTCAGCAGCGGTTTCACCGTCTTCACCAGATCGCCGCCCGAAACCATCGCGGCGTATTCTTGCACCAGCCGGGTGCCCTCGAAAGACCCGCCGACGTAAACGTTGTATTTGTCGAGCGAGCGGCCTACAAAGGCGAGTTCGGCGGTGTACGGGCGGGCGCACCCGTTCGGGCAGCCGGTCATGCGAATAGAAATCTCTTCATCTGCCAAACCGAGTTCGGCGAGTTCAGCCTCGAGTACATCAAGTAGACCCGGAAGCATCCGTTCGGACTCGGCCAAAGCCAGCCCACAGGTCGGCAGCGCCGGGCAGGCCATCGCAAACCGCCGCGCCTGCGAAATCTCCTCCTTGGTCTTGACGCCGTGGTCGCGTAAAAGCTCGCGTAGCGGCGCTTCGTCGTCGGCGCTGAGGTTGGTCAACAAGATGTTGTGCTGCGCGGTGATGCGGATTTCATGCGGGTAGCGCGTTAGAAGTTCGCGCAGGGCAGTGCGGAGGCGCAAACCGTTTTCACCGTCGCCCTCATCTTTGATGCGACCGTTTTCGATGTAGATACCGAAATAAAACCTGCCGTCGCCCTGGGCGTGCCAGCCCAGATGGTCGTCCAGGGTAAAGCGTCCGACAGGTACCCAGTCACCCAGCTTGAAACCGAGACGGTTTTCCAGTTCAGCCCGAAACCAGGGAATCCCGCGCGTTTCGACGAGCCACTTCATCCGGGCAAATTTGCGCTCCTCACGGTTGCCGAAGTCGCGCTGCACCGTCACGATGCCCTCGACCGTGCGCGCGAGCTGCTCGCGGGTCACGAAACCCAGGTGTTGGGCCAAAAAGGGCCGCGTGTCGGGGTCGGTGTGGCTCATCCCGAGGCCGCCGCCGATCATCAGGTTGAAGCCCCGGAGCGTCTCGCCGTCCATCACCGGGACGATACCGACGTCCTGGGTGAAAACGTCCACGCAGTTGTCTTCGGGATACGCGAGCCCGATTTTGAACTTGCGCGGCAAGTAGGTGCGCCCGTAAATGGGTTCGGTGTCGTCGGCTTTGGCGACAGGTTTAGCATCAACTGAGTCGGGGGTCGCTGCTGCGGGCGAGGGCAGCCGTTCGCCGTCCAACCAGAGCTGGTAGTAAGCTTCGCTTTTAGGCAAGAGGCGGGCGTCGAGCTCGCCCGCGATCTCTTCTAGAAGCGCGTGGCGGCGCGACGCGTCGGGCGCGGGGCAGGCCATCACGTTGCGGTTGACGTCGCCGCACGCCGCGAGCGAGGTAACGAGTTCGCTGTGCAAAGCCTGAATCGTCTTTTGGATGTCGCCCTTGACGATGCCGTGAAGCTGAATACCTTGACGCGTCGTCAGGCGCAGCGTACCGTTGCCGACCTCATCGGCAAGGCGGTCGTGAACCAGATACTGCGCCGCCGAGAGCCGTCCGGCGGGGGCGCGTGAACGGAGCATAAACGAGTACGCCTTGTCTTTCCCCTCCTGACGCCGCACTTTGCGGAGGTCGCGGTCGTCTTGCTGGTACATGCCGGAGAACTTGAGCAGCTGATAGGTCGCGTCGTCTACATGGTCGGTCTCCGGGTCGAAAACCTGCTCGGCGACCCCTTCGGAAAGGTAGTTCGAGCGTTCTTTGATCTCTTCGACGGACAACTTGGGTTTACGGGCTGGTCTGGCAGGGCTCGCCACGGCGCGCCTCCTAAAGTGGGTACTATTACAAACTAGGGCAAGAAAAGCTCGAGCGGCAACCAGCGCCGAACTTCAGCTCGGCACTTCCACGGTCGGTCGCAGAAAAGACTGCAAAAAAGCTAATCGACTCGAGGCGCACCGCTAACACCCGGTTAGTCTATAGTAGTTGACCAAAGCTATCAAGTAATGTGGCGAACATAGTCGAGGCAAACGGCAGGTTTTACGTTACGTCAAGTTTTGTGGCAGGTTTTACGGTAGAACTTGCCGGCAGCTCGTTTAACAGCTATGCTGGACGCAGCATGTAAGGCGGTAACTTGCCTTGTGCTCGAGTCTCACGGAACGGTCTGCGCCTTTTCTATCCATTTTTAACGTGAGGTACCCTCTTAAGTGTTCTATACCGCAGAAATTTTTACACCTTCGGGAAACCGGGTGAGCGCCCCACTCACTTTGGCGGGTACGCTGACGCCGGAGCCGACGCTGGCAGCCTGTTTAAGTTCACAGCAACCACACATTTTTCACCTGGAGCTTCCGGAGCAGGGCGCAAACGGCGTCGGTCTGGTCTTGCCGATTTTGGATGCAGGGGGTTTACGGGCGTGTGTAACGCTGATCTGGCGGGTCGATAGCGGGTTTGCGGCAGCGCTCGAGGTCTGGCGGCCCGACGTAAGCGGCGTGCTAAAACTCGGCGCCGCCTACTACGGCCCGCAAGCGACCCCTCAGGTATCTTTCGAGCAGCTTAGTCGGCACACTTCGTTCAGCGTTTTGGAAGGGCTGCCCGGTGTCACCTTCGACGCCCGCGAACCCGTCTTGTTGGAAACACTCTCGCACGCACGCGGATTTGTGCGCTCGCAAGCAGCCGCCGCCGCCGGATTTTCTATCGGGCTCGGGATTCCGGTGTTCAAACATCAGGCGGCAAGTTGCGCGGTGCTGCTCCTCAGTTCGGGGGAGTCGCCGCTGGCACGGATATTTGAGATTTGGAAGGTGAGCGGGCACACGCTGAAACGGGACTCGAGCCTCAACCTAGACGCGGAGGCAGCCGACGAACTCCGCACCGACCTCGCGGCGAAAACGGTGAGGAGCGGGCTTCCGCAGCTCGGGTGCCGTGAAGCGAAGGTGCAGGTGGCGCTGCCGGTTTTTCGCGGTAAAACGGTCGGGTCGGTGGTTGTCCTTAAAGCGTAGGCTGCCGGGTTTGCCTACGGCGGTTGTCGATGAGAAAAAGAAGTGAAGCACGCGGCCTCAAAGGGGTATGCTGAGTTATGGAATATGTAGACCTGTTCGGTCAGCGGTCGTTTGCGGCGGATAAACTGCAAAAAGTCCCGGTGTTCGCGTCCGAAAAGTTTCTCTGCGACCAGTACTGTCTCGCGCCGGGGCAGGCGCAACGTGTTCACACGCATACCGCCGAAGACAAGGTCTACGTCGTCTTAGAAGGCGAAGCGCTTTTCGAGGTCGGCGGTGAGCAAGAGCTGCTCGCCGAGGGCAGCGCCGTGATTGCCCGCGCCGGTGTGCCGCACGGCGTCCGCAACGATTCGGACTCGGAGTTGGTGCTGCTCGTGCTGATGGCTCCGAAACCGGCAAGTGCAGCGTGACGTGCAGAGCGCCGTTCGTTTAGGCTTGCCGCTCGACCACTTGGGTATCGCCGTAAAAGACCTCGAGACCGCCTCCCAGACTTATGAACTTTTAGGACTTGTGCGTGACGGCGGCGACGAAGAAGTCGTAGGCGAAGGCGTCAGGGTGAGGCTGCTGCGCGGCGGGGAGAGTGCAGTAGAACTACTCGAGCCCCTCACTTCCGAAAGCCCACTCCAAGCATTTCTGGAAAAACGCGGCCCCGGAATGCACCACGCGGCGTTTCGTACCTCCAGTTTAGAGGCCGACATCGCCCGTTTATCCGCTGCGGGCGCACAGTTTACCGGCAACGAACCGCGCCCCGGACGGCACAACACCAGAGTCATCTTTTTACACCCCAAGTGGACGGGCGGCGTACTCGTGGAGCTGGTCGAATATCCGCGCCCTTAAACCGTCCGCCAGACTTTTGTCCGGCTTCGCAGCGCTGCTCTGGGCCGGACTGACCTTTTGGCTCTCCTCATCGCCCGACGCGCAGGGGGTCGGCGGTTTTATCAACCTCTCGCCGCCGTGGGACAAGTTCTATCATGCCGGCAATTTCGGCGTGCTGGCAGGGTTCCTTTATCTGGCAACAGGCCGCGCTTGGCTGGCTGTCGTGCTGGCGTCGGTTTACGGTGTCTCGGATGAGGTCCACCAGTCTTACGTGCCGGGGCGGAGCGCCGACGCTGCAGACTGGCTTGCCGATACCGCCGGGGCTGCCGTTTCCGTTCTCTTGCTCTTCCTATTTTTTCGGTTACGAGAACGCCGTAAGCCCTAGACAAGCTAGACTGGGCAGATGCAAGCATCCCACCGAGTAACGGACCAGGTAAAAGCATGAAACTCGCCCTCGTCGGCGCAGGCAAAATGGGCGGCGCAGTCTTGACCGGCGCGCTTCAAGCAGGCATTTTAGACGCCTCCGAGATCGGGATTTATCACCCGGACGAAACGCGGCGCAACACGCTTGCCGAGACGTTCGGTGTGACACCCTTGTCAGACGACGGCGTTCACGGGGCGGAACGTATCCTGATCGCAGTCAAACCCCAGTCGTTTGCCGAGGTCGCGCCACTGATTGCGCGGCGTTCGGCGGCTTATATTTCGCTCATGGCAGGCGTTTCGGCGGAGGTCATCGCGCGGCGGGTCGGGAGTAACCGGGTCGTGCGGGCGATGCCGAACCTAGGCGCAAGGGTTGGGCTCTCCGCGACAGCGGTCGCCGCGTTGCCGCAAGCCACACCGGACGATTTGGAGACCGCTCACAAACTTTTCGCCGCTGTCGGTACCGTCTACGAAGTTCCCGAAAGGCTGTTCGACGCATTTACCGGCCTCGCCGGGTCGGGGCCGGCGTTTGCGGCACTTTTTGCCGAGGCGCTAGCGGACGGCGGCGTGCGCGTCGGCCTCAGCCGGGACGTTGCCCAAGCCCTTGCCCAGCAGGTTTTAGTGGCGAGTGCGGTGTTGCTCGAGACCCGCACCCCCGGCAGCCTCAAAGACGAGGTAGCGAGCGCGGGCGGCACCGCCATCACGGGGGTAATGGCCCTAGAAAAACACAGCCTCCGCTACGCGACGATGCAGGCCGTCGAAGATGCGAGCGTCCGGGCGCGCGAGCTGAGCGAGGCGAGCTAGAGGATACCGCCGCCCAAAAAGAGCCGAACGATACTAAGAACGAGTACCACGGCGTTAAAGTTCCGCCCGCTGGTACGCGTGTCGAACATGCCGACGATAAGACCGACGACCGCGATGGGAATAGCGAGCCAGTTGAGCCAGCCCAAAAGTGGGATAAAGCCGACCAGAGCGATGATGAGGGCAACGACCCCGATGATGACAGAGATAACGTTCATAGCTTTAGTCTAACTCAGAGGAACGGTTCTTATCTGTTAGTGCAGTTCAGCAGGTTCATCCACTGTTCGATATTCAAAGAGGCTATGCGGTCTCTGAGCTTTTTACCGTTGCTATAAGATGCCACAAAATAAAACCATATTTTATGATTCAGATAGTTTCGCTTCTCCAAGCCACTCTCGTTTCGACTCCGCAAACGTCCCGGCCTGCAAACTAGAGCGTATCGCCTCCATCAGCCGCGCCATAAACCGCAAATTGTGAACGCTCGCCAAACGCTGCCCGAGCGGTTCTTCAGCTTTGAAAAGATGCCGCAAGTAGCCCCTCGAGAAGTTCCGACACGTGTAACAGTCGCAGCCCTCCTCGAGCGGCCTCGTATCACGGGCAAAGCGCGCGTTACGGATGTTGAGGCGAAACTTGGGCGCAGGTTTGCCCTCGTCGAAACGCACCAAAATCCCGCCGTTCCGAGCGTTCCGAGTTGGCGCAACACAGTCGAAGGTGTCGCAACCGCGCTCTACCCCGTCGAAGACGTCGGCAACTTCCCCGATACCCAAAAGGTGACGCGGTTTTTGCGGCGGTAACAGCGGCGTCGTCCAGGCGAGAACGCTCCGCATCTCGTCTTTGGTTTTGCCCAGATTACCGCCGATGGCGAGGCCGTCGAAGTCCATTCCGGCGATGACGCGGGCGCTCTCCTTACGCACCGCCTCGAACGCGCCGCCCTGCACGATGCCGTAAAGGGCTTGCGCGAAACCGTGTTGCGGCTCGCTCTCCTGAAAAGCCTGTAACGAGCGCTCAGCCCAGCGGTGCGTCCGGGCCGCACTTTTGGCGGTGTACGCCTCATCGTGCAGCGGACTGGTGCATTCGTCAAAGGCTAAAATCATGTCTGCGCCCAGCGCGCGCTGCACCATGATGGACTTTTCCGGCGTAAAGACGTGCGCGGAGCCGTCGATGTGGCTTTTGAAGCGCACCTCTTCTTCGGTGACGGTCATCAGCGGTTCTACACTTTGAGCGCGTCTGCCGGTGAGGACACCGCCCGCTTCGCCGGGAAAAATATTGGCGACCTTGCCGACGCCGTGCTCGAGCCCTGCTCCCAGCGAAAATACCTGAAACCCGCCCGAATCGGTCATCACCGGCATGTCCCAGCCCATAAAGCGGTGAACGCCGCCCATGCCAGCGACGAGTTCCGCGCCCGGTCGCAAATACAGATGATAAGTGTTGGCGAAAATCACCTGCGTACCGGTCTCTTTTGTCTCGAGCGGCGTGAGCGTTTTTACGGCGGCTTGTGTCCCGACCGCGACAAAGGCCGGGGTATCAATCTGCCCGTGCGGCGTGCTGAGGCGACCTAACCGCGCCGCGCCGTGTTCTTTGAAGATTTCAAAAGAAAAAGTCTTGGACGGTGCGTTTCGTTCTTTTTCACTACTTGCTGAGTCAAAACCTGTCTTCACGCCTGAGTATACCTGTGCGTATACCTGCACGGTTTTACGGTTTGGGCTCGAGGTCGCCGTCTGCCGGTGTTCTGATTGCTAAAGTTTATGAGCGCTGCGGCAAGGGCGTTAAACGCCTCGCACCGGGTATTGCGCTTTCTCTTTACGGTGCAGCTCCGCCGCAGGCAAGGGGGTTACGCCGCCGGCAGCGGCGACTGCGCCCGAGTCATAAACCTCGAGTCGTAAGTCTGCGCCGAGGTTGGGTCTCGAGACTAAAGGGAGGCCCGAAAAACGTCTGCTCGCGGTATTCTGCTCGAGTCCGGATGCGCTGGAGTACAGGCAAGTAAGTACAGGCAGTAAAGCAGGACGGCGCGCAACGACCGGTACGTTTACCGCATCGGTCTGCGCGCTGATTTTGGAGTACTGGACGAGAAGCGTCCAAACCGGATGTTAAACTTACGGGCCGATGCCGCTGCGCCCACCCCCCAAAACCAGCCTCCCCGCTTTTACGCCGCCACCGCGCTTCGGCAAAACCGATTTCGGCTCCTACAAACCGCAACATCCAAGTCAAGAGGTTGCTTTGGAAAAGGTGCAGGCGTTTGCCCGCGAAGTTGCCCAACCTGCCAAAAGCCCGCGTAGTTGGCCCTGGGTCAAACGCGAAAACCCCCAAGGGCGCGGCCTTTACCTCGACGGCGGGTTCGGCGTCGGCAAAACGCACCTGCTGGCGGCGGCGTTTCACGCGTGTGGCGTGCAGAAAAAAGCGTATCTGTCGTTTCAGGACCTCGTGTACGTCGTCGGCGTACAGGGTGTTATGGCAGCAAAGCGCGAACTGGGCGACACGCAGCTTTTTTGCATCGACGAGTTTGAACTCGACGACCCCGGTAACACGCTGATTGTGAAGAGTTTTTTAGCGCATGTGTTCGCCCAGGGCGGGTCGGTGATGACGACCTCGAACACGCCGCCCGAGGCGCAGGGGCAGGGGCGGTTTAACGCCGACGATTTCAAGCGCGAGATTCAGAGCGTCGCCGAGCGGTTTACCGTTGTTTCGCTCCAAGGCCCGGACTACCGCCACCGTGAGCGGCTCGCAGAACTTTTAAGTGACGGGGAACTCGAGCGTCGTTTCAACTGCGAACAGGCCGCAGAACCCAAAGAAATGCTGACCTGGGCGGCGTTACTGGAGGCTCTTGGGCGACGTTCACCCGGTGCGTTACGGCGGGCTTATCGCCCAGTTCGGCACGCTTTATGTAGCAGGCGCAGAAACACTTCAAAACCAGAACGACGCGCTGCGTTTTGTGCATTTTATCGACAAGCTCTACGACCTGAACAAAGGGTTGCGGCTCTCGGGCAGCGTTGCGCTGGGAGACCTCTTTAGTCCGAGCTACCGGGGTTCGGCCTACGCCAAAAAGCACTACCGCTGTTTGTCCCGGCTTTCGGAGCTGCTCGAGGCTTGACCGGAGTCATCACAGCTGGTTTTGTTGCAGTAGGCGTAAAAGAGCAGAAGATAGAGGTTGAGAAGTAAAAACGGCTAGGCGGAGCTTGAAGCTGTCCAAGCAACCATCGACCCCACCTAAACCGTCGTCACGTCGGTGCCTGCCACCTCGTCCTCGTCCCCGAGTTGCGCGCCCAGACTCGGCAAGCTGACCGTAAAACGGGTACCTTCCCCAACGATAGACGCGACTGAAATCTGCCCGCCGTGCTGCCGGGCGATCTGCTGCGCGACGCTTAGCCCCAGGCCGGTACCACCCTGTTTACGGCGCGTATAAAAGCGCTCGAAAAGGTGCTTCAACTCTTCGGGTGGAACCCCCGGCCCCCGGTCGGAGACGCTCAGGCGCACCTCCGCGCCGCTCAGCGACACCGCCAGCGAGACCTGCCCCGCACCCGCCGCTTGCACCGCGTTGCGGACGAGGTTGCGGACGAGTTGCGAAAGCCGTTCGGGGCTCCCGGCAATCTCGGCGTGTTCCAAGGTTCCAATCTGCACGCCCGGATACTCATGCGCGATACGTTCGGCGATCCCTGCAAGGTCTAACACCTCGAGGTCTAGGGGACGCTCGAGTTCGCCGCGCGCCAGCGTCAGGAGGTCTTTAGAAGTGTAGAGCAGTTCGTTGGCAGCTCCCTGCGCCGCGCCGAGCCGCACGTCTCCCGGATGGAGCGCGCGCAACGACTCGAGGTGCCCGGCCACGAGCGTCAGCGGCGCAGCCAACTCGTGGGCAATCTCCGCGAGTGACGCCCGCTCCGCCTGCTGCCGTTTGCGAATACCCCGGAGCGCCCGGTTGAGCGCCTGCGCGACGTAGGCCACCTCGTCGTGCGGGCCTTTATAGCGGATAACTGCGGGCGACGCCGGGTTGACCTGCCGCGCCTGCGCCGCAAGCCGGCCCAGCGGCGCGAGCGCCCGCTGCAGCAAAACAAGGTTGACGACCGTGACCGCGAGCGCGATAACCCCGCCGCTGACGAATAAACTCCGCAGAAGCGTCTGCCGTTCGCGCAAATCGGCGGTTACGTCGAGCGCTAAGCGTAAGGTGCCGACCTCGTTAAAACCGCCGGGCTCACCCGGATTCGGTACCAGCCAGGGTTTCGAGGCGGAGAGCAGCGTCCGCGTATCCCGTTTTGTAAGTTGCGGACGGGTGCTCTCCGGTAGGGCGCGCCCCTGCCCGATAGCGACCACCTCCGAAGAAGAGACGAACTGCAATATGAAGTCGCCGCTCGAGGAAGTCAGCTCTGCGCCGATCGCCTGCGGCCCCGCCTGCACGAGCGTCTGCACCCGCGCGAGGTCGCGCAGGAGAAGCTCGTCGAGCTGAACGCGTTGTTGCCGCCAAAACGAAGCGTAGGCGAGCGTTCCGAAAAGGACGAGCCCCGCGAGCAGCGCAAACGTCACGAGTAAGCTGAGGCGGGCGCGAAGGGTCATCAGGTTAATCTACTGGTTATGCGTAGCGTGCAGATGAGCCTGAAGCTCGAGCCGGCGTGCAGGTACGTCCGGAATGGGCAGTGAAACCAGGTCGGGTTGAGCTTGTAGCTGTTCATACGTTTCCAGACTCGAGCAACCGCTTGATTCCGGCTTTTTCTCTAGCGCACCACGTAGCCCATGCCGCGCACCGTCTGAATCATCCCCTGAACGCCGGCAGCGGCAAGTTTACGGCGTAAATTGGACACAAATACCTCGACGGTGTTCGACCCCGGCAGTTTGTCCGCGCCGTAAAGCCGGTCTTCTAAGTCTTCCTTGGAAAATATCCGGCCTTTATGCGTTAAGAAAAGCTCGAGCAACCTGAACTCGAGCGACGTCAAGGGGAGCCCCTGCCCGGCAACCGTGCAGTGACCCGCTGCGGGCTCGAGAACCAGCTCGCCGTAGGCCAACACTTCCGCCGGCTGGCCCTTTTCACGGAGGCGCACGTGAACCCGCGCCCGGAGTTCCTGCACGCTAAAGGGTTTGGTCAGGTAGTCGCTCGCCCCGGCGTAAAGCCCCTCGACGCGGCTGCTGACGTCGCCGCGCGCGGTCAGCATCAAGATGCTCACCTCCGAGTCGCGCCGGAGCCGCGTAGCGACCTCGAGGCCGTCGATGTCGGGCAGGTTGAGGTCTAGGATAACCAAGTCGAACACGTGGGCGTCGGCCCGGAGCAGGGCGTCGGTACCGTTATGAACCGCCTCGACCTCGTAGCCTTCTTGGGCCAGCTCTTGTTTGAGCAGTGTTGCTAAGCGCAAATCGTCTTCGACCACTAAAATCTTATGCACAAGCGTTCCATAAACTCACTATAACGAACCGTCCGCTTCCGGTTCGACCTCGATACGGTTGACGACGCCGGTTGCGGCGTTCTCGAGTTCGACCAAGAGGGGTTTGCGGCTGCGCGGGACGAGCAGCTCGAGTTCGTAGCCCGAATGCAGCTTGGGGGGTCGGACGCTCCCATCGACCTCGAACACTGCAGCAAAACGGCGTACCCTGACCTCGGGTGCGCTGAGCAGATGCGTCACTTCATCTTCGATTCGGGCCGGTTCACCGCTCATCATCGCTTTTACGAGCACGCGCTGCTTTTGGGCCTCGGAAAAGGGCACCCCGCCCCACGCTCCGTCGGAAAAGAAAAACCTGACCAGACGCTGATTTTCGGTGCGCCCGGTAGCAGGAACGGCTCGAGGCGGCACTCCCCGAACAGCCGGGGACGCTGCGACGGCGCAAAACGGCAGCGCGAGGCCGCCGACGACCCCGCAAACTAAAACGGTTTGTAGCTTCCTACGCACCACCGCCCCCTAAGGACTGTTTTCAGGCACAGGTTCGGGCGCACCACCGGTAGTGCTCGCGGCTCCTTCATCCGTAGCGTCCGCGTTTGCAGTGTCCGCGTTTGCAGTGTCCTCATCCGCCGTACCGCTCGCGTCTTCAGCACTACCACCGTCAGCACTACTGTCAGCACCGTTATCCGCCGACGCGTCGGGTGCCGACCCCTGCGAATCCGCGTCCCCCGCCGCACTGTCGTCGGCAGGAGACGCGTTGGCATCGTCGCTACTATTTGCAGTACCCGAGCCACCTTCGTTACCCGGCGACTCCGGTTCACCGGGGTCGGGTTCAGCCGGAGCCGAACTACCGCCCTCGCCTCCGGTTCCACCAGCAGCGCTTCCGGCGTCCTCTTCGGGAGCTGGAGACGGCGTTTCGCCCGTGTTCCCACTACTGTCGGCGCTTCCGTCAGCTTGCGAACCGCCGCCCTGGGAACCGCTGTCCTGGGAACCACCGTCCTGGGAACCACCGTCTTGGGGCGCGGCTTGCGCGCCGTCGTCCGGCACGGCGGGAGTTGCATCCGGCGCTGTTTCGGGTGTCGCTTCGGGGTCGGTTGCGTTTGCGCCGGGGTCGGTTGCGTTTGGGTCTGCCGGCGCGTCAGCAGCGGTACCGTCGTTCGCCCCCGGGTCGGCAGCTGCGGCGCTGTCGGGAGGCGGCTCGCCCGCAGCAGGTTCAGTCGGCGTAACCTCGCCCGTGGTAGGCAGGGCGGCGTCCGGTGTGGGGGTAGTGCCGGTCGCGTCGTTCGTGGCGGGTTGCGGCGCGGGTGGTGGTTCTGTGGCGGGCTGTGGCAGTGCACTTTCGACCCCCGATTCACCCCCGATGTCGGGCGTCTGCGGGGTTGCTAGCGGCAGCTCGGCTTCCGGAACACGCTCGAGCTGCGCGTCGTCGTTTGTTTCAGGAACAAGTTCGTTGGCAAGACTTTGAGCCAGCACGACGTTACGCGACTCGAGCCAGACCGCCAACTCGATCTCACGCTCACCGTCATCGACCTTGACCGACCCGTCGTTTTGTACCGTCCCCCACAGCGGAATGACCTCGCCCTGAGGCGTGACGAAAACCATCTTGATTCTCGTTCCGGGCGCGCCGGAAAGCTCCAAAGTCATCTCACCGTTTGAGACCGTACCGTACCCTACGACCGCACTTTGGCTGGCGTCCGTAATCATCAGCTGAGTTGCGTCGACCAGTCCGGCGGCAGCGAAAGAAACCGGGGTCAGGCCGACCAAAGCGGCGAAGAGGGCAGTTAAAACTCTATTCACATCAACCTTTCACTTGCGTCCCCTCGAGTCTAACTGAAGTCAAAGCGTTGGTATTGCGTGTTCAGACCCTCCGGCGGCAGTCGAGCTACCTAAGCTTCCTCGAGTATGCCCCTGAAAGCTTAATGGAAACTTAATGAAACCGCATGGCGACGCGTCTTGCAAACCGTAGGTTGCACACTTAACTACCGGGACAAAAAAGAGCGGTAATGAGCAGATACCAACTGACGCACTCAAGGTTGTACTCAGCGATCTAAGTACACGACAAAAGCCTAGAAACATCGTCTAGAGGCTTAGTGTCAAGGACAAGTGGACTCAGGTAGGGTTCAGCGGACAACAAACGAAGGAGCAGAATGCTCCGGGAGGGAGTTGTCATGAACAAGAGGCAGTACGACATGGTCTTCAAGATCGACGCGGCAAAACCGGTTGCCGAACAAGGCTACAGTGCTCCTGAAGCGAGTCAAGAGGCTGATGCGGCGAGCAGGCATTTACGCCTTACCCAAGCGCAAATACCAACATCGCAAAACGCCGGAGACGTTGCCGGCAACCGCCAACTTGCTCGTCCCCAAGCCCGAGGTCACCACAATCAAGTCTGGTACTCGGATATCACCTTCGTGAAGACAGCTGAAGGCTGGCTTTATATGGCGGTCGTGATGGACGCCTACTCGAAGCGCATTGTTGGTTACGCGATGAGGCTGAGCACATGAAAACCGACCTCGTGCTTCAGGCGCTAAGCATAGCAACCAAACAGCGCCACATCTCTAAGCTGATCCATCACCAGGTTAGAGCAAAGCTCAGAGGCTCTTAGCCTTCACCTGAGCGACAAGGGCTCGCAGTACACGAGTTATAAGGAACCCGGCTAAAAGCAGTATAAAGAGAGATGGCACGAACAGGGAGACCCAAGCTCGAGCTAAAGGTGCAACACGAGGTCAAAGAACTCAAAGCGGCATATAGATCATCGACCGACGCCGTTGAGAGGCGACGTATCCAAACGGTGTGGCTATTAGCTGAGGGCAAAAGTCGGGATGAAGTCAGGGCGGTGACAGCTTACGCTCACTCCGCGCTGGTCGGCATCATTCACCGCTATAACGAAGCTGGACTTGGTGGACTCAAAGACCGACGGCACCACAACCCCGGCCTCGCGCCTTTGCTAAACGAGGCTGAACAAAAAGCCCTTTACGCCGCTTTGCAACAACCTCCCACAGCAGGGGGCGTGTGGAGCGGTAAGAAAGTAGCGGCTTGGATGGCTCAGCAACTCGACAAGCCGGTTCACGTGCAACGCGGCTGTGAGTACCTGGAACGTCTCGGTTTCAGTTTGCAGCGTCCGCGACCCTGGCACCGCCAAGCCGATGGTGCGGCGCAAGAAGACTTCAAAAAAACGTTCTTGCTGAGCGGGTAGCCCAGCTCAAGCAGCGTTACTCCCGAGTATCCGTGTGGGCATTTGATGAACACCGTTTAGGACTCAAGTCGATCCTTAGACGCATCTGGGCCGCCAAAGGCGAGCGCCCTATTGCACCGGTTCATCACCGCTATAAGTGGCGCTACTTGTACGCTTTTGCCAATCCTGAAGCCGGCCAGTCAGTGTTCTACATCCTCCCACACGTAGACAGCGAAAGCTTAAGCTGTGTGCTCGACAACCTGGCTCACGACCTGGGCGCGGCTAAAGACCATGCTATGCTCCTGGTGCTGGACCAAGCCCGTTGGCATACCAGCGATAAGTTGCGCGTTCCCGAAGGGGTAGAACTACTCTTTCTGCCCCCCTACTCGCCAGAGTTGCAACCTGCCCAACGTCTGTGTAACCTCTCCGACAAACCCCTTGCTAACCGTGTGTTCGACACCCTTGACGACCTGCAAGCGGTCCTCTCCAAACGCTGCGCTTACTTGCGTACCCAACCTGACCTCATCTCCCAGCACACCCTCTTTCACTGGTGGCCCCTCGTTTGATTCGGGATTTGGCCGGAATGAGTATCAGACCACACAGGGCACCCGGCGCATTGCGATTACCCCGGATGTGTACGCAGTGCTCAGACTCACCGGCAAGCGCAGGACGCGCAGCGGGCAACGGGGCGCTCCCCCTGATACCGGGCTCGTATTCGTCTCTGAAGCTGGGACGCCGATACACCCGCGTAACTTTGAACGCTCGTGGCAACAGCTTAAAAAAACGACGGGACTCGAGGCTAGACTTCATGACCTCCGGCACCTTCACGTCTCGCTACTGGTAAAGCAGTGCATAGACCCCCAAGCGATAGCCGACCGGGTAGGCCATACCGACGCCTCGTTTACCTTGCGCCGCTACTCGCATATGTTTGAGGAGCACCGGGAGCGCACGGCGATTAGCTTAGATGTGCTGTTAGGTAGGGAGAGCGCCGGGACAAACTAAAAAACCCTGTAGCAGTAGTTAAGCAGTAAATCGGCCCCTAAAGAGCAACCCCCGTCAAGTGCGGGGGTCTACTTTTGCCGTGCTGCACATGCTTTCTCTTGGTGGAGCTGAGGGGATTCGAACCCCTGACCTCGTGAGTGCGATTCACGCGCGCTCCCAACTGCGCCACAGCCCCGTTCTTTACAACGTCCTACATACAAGCTGCGCCACTTCTGGCCTCTTCTATTCGCTCACAAGCATATGTGAGCCCCAAGAAAGCTTACCACGAAATTGCAGGGTGTAAAGACCTGGCAAAGGGGTGAGACCCGGGCTTACGCATGTAGAAACAGTGAACCCGGCCGACCCGGAACTTGTCGGGTTTGCGCCTCAACCTGGCTGTCGCTGTGGCGTACAAGTAGCTACCTTTTAAGCTTGGCGTCGTCGAATTGATACCCAAGGTGGCGTTACGCACCGTCGTCGTCGTAGACACCTGCAGCGTTTTGTAAGACTGTGGAGGTGCCTTGTACTTCTATGGTGGGCGGAACATCTGCAGTTGCGGGCGAACCGCAGGCCGTTAGAAACAGCAGAAGAAAGGCGAAGAGAGCTTTATACATAATCTCCTCTGAGGTGGTAGCTGCGAAAGCAGGGAGTGCTGAACGTATACAGCTGCCCGTGGATACAAGCAGCTACGCAGCTCAGCAGGGTTTCGGCTTCAGGCGGCGTAAAACAGTTTCCCTTTCGCAAGATTTAGCAGTGCCTACCTAGAAACAGAGCGTGAGCGGATAAAGGTCAGAAAGTGTTACGGCTGCTTTTGCACCTTGAAAGTACCCGCTACCGGCGGCAGCGGCGGCCCCGCACTATCGGCAGAAACGCTCACGTCACCGGCCAGAGTGTTACCTGTAACAGTGCCTGTAAAAGCGTAGTAGGCAACGATCTCGTTGCCCCCGCTGATGCTACCCAGGTTGTACGAAAAGGAGAAGCTGACCTGCTGCGCGTCTACCTTGCCGGTCAAGTCCAGCTCTACAACTTCCGCGAGCGTCACAGTACCCGTAAGCGTTTGTCCGGTTTGCTCGAGGTCAAGCCGTAAAGGTAAGGTGACCTCAGAAGTAGCCTCCCCCACCCAGATACCGCTGACATTCAGCGTTTCGTTTTTGGAACACGCAGTTAAAACAAGGCTGACCAAAAGCAACAAAGTTAAAGCTCGAGACATCCCCGCCACCTCCCTGATACTGCAAATTTGTGCTACAGCTTTACGATCAGAACACTAAGTATGCCAGATTAAGAAGTGTATTTAAGAAATGTGTTTAAGTAGTTTTAATGAGCAAATAATAATTCATTGATGAGAAAAAAATTGAGAATTAGATGAAGGTTTCTTAATATTCTTTTAGAGACGTTTAGGAGGTCGCCGCTTGCGTACTGTCCAGCTTAGTAGGTAGGTGCAGAACAGGTAAAAACCGTAGTTCAGCCCGAGCTGAGGTCGGCTGCGAGAGAAGGCGCGAGCCCCGCGCCCAAACCCACTACCCACGCGAACAAATATGCTACACTGCCCTTTGGCTTCGCGGCTGACCTCCCCCACCCGTCATCGGGTCAGCGCGCGATACAGGTGCGAACTTGATTTTGACCAAACTTTACGAGGATGTGAACGTGAAAACCTACTTTCCCAAAGAACCCACGAACGGCTGGGTCGTGGTTGACGCCGAAGGGCAGACCGTCGGTAGACTTGCCACGCAGATTGCCACCGTGTTACGGGGCAAACACAAACCCGACTTTACGCCGAACCAACTGAGCGGCGATTTCGTCGTCGTCATCAACGCCGAAAAGGTCGTCTTTACCGGCAAAAAACTCGACCAGAAGGTCTATACCCGCTACAGCGGCTATCAGGGCGGCCTCAAAAAGACGAACGCCCGCTCCGTGCTTACAAAGCACCCCGAGCGTATTCTAGAGCACGCCGTTTGGGGAATGCTCCCAAAAACCCGTTTGGGCCGCCGGATGATCCGCCGCCTCAAGGTCTACCCCGGCAGTGCCCATCCGCACGCCGCCCAGCAACCCAAGGAGATGAGCGTTTAATGGAACAGTTTTACGGTACAGGTCGCCGCAAAGCCGCCGTCGCCCGCGTTTTTTTGCGCCCCGGCGGCGGCCGCATTACGGTCAACGGCAAAGATTTTCAGGACTACTTTCGCGGTATCCTGGTCGGCGTGCAGGCGCTAGAGCCCCTCAAAGTCACCGGTTCCGCCGGACGCTACGACGCTCTTATCACTGTAAAAGGCGGTGGCCCGAGCGGTCAGGCCGACGCCATTAAGCTAGGTGTCGCCCGCGCGTTGGTCGCAGTCAATCCCGAGTTTCGGGCTCGCCTCAAACCGGGCGGCTACTTAACCCGCGACGCCCGTGAGGTCGAGCGTAAAAAGTACGGTTTACGCAAAGCCCGCCGCGCCCCGCAGTACAGCAAGCGCTAGAGCTTTACAGGTCTTTAAGAGGTTGGGTCAGCACGACTCAGCCTTTTCTTTTGCCTTTGTAAAGCAAAGTTGTCTTAAGATACGGGCCGTTTTACGGTAACTGTGTTTTCTCTACAGTCGGTGGACAGGGCGGTGCCGGGGTTTTGCTATGACATTTCGCCCTTACTCTTAAGCTCGAGGTCACTTTATGACAACGTTTCAAGCCATTATCCTAGGCACCTTGCAGGGTCTGACCGAGTTTTTGCCGGTCTCGAGTACCGCCCACCTCCGCATCTTCCCCGCGCTTTTCGGGTGGGGCGACCCCGGTACGGCCTTTAGCGCCGTGATTCAGCTCGGCACGATTGCAGCGGTGATTATCTTTTTTATCCGCGACTTGTGGCGCATTTTGATTGTTTGGGCGCGCTCGCTTTTTACGCCGAGTCTCCGCGCCGACCCGGACGCCCGCCTCGGCTGGTACATCCTCTTGGGGACGCTGCCGATTGCCGTCCTCGGGCTGCTTTTTCAAACCCAGATTGAAACGATTTTTCGTAGCCTGTGGGTGGTCGCCACGACCCTCATTTTGCTTGGGCTGGTGCTCTGGTGGGCCGACCGCACGGGTCGTCAGCGTAAAAGTGTAGACGACCTGACGCTCCGTGACGGCCTGGTTTACGGCTTTTTTCAGGCTTTGGCGCTTATCCCCGGCGTGTCGCGCTCGGGCTCGACCATCAGCGCCGGACTTTTTTTGGGTTATACCCGCGAAGCCGCCGCCCGCTACTCGTTTTTACTCTCGGTTCCGGCAATTTTGGCGTCGGGGATTTTTCAGCTGGGAGACATTTCAGTCGGTGACGGCCCCGGTTTGGCTCCGACGCTCATCGCTACGGTCGCCTCGTTTGTCGTCGGCTACGCTTCGATTGCGTGGCTGCTCCGTTATGTGAGCCGTAACAGCTACCTGCCGTTTGTCGTGTACCGTATCGGTCTAGGCGTCGTCGTCTTCGTACTGTTGGCTTTGGGGATACTGCAACCTCTAGCGTAGAACCGTCGCCGTAAAACTTTTGCCGTAAAACTTTTGCCGTAAAACTTTTGCAAAACCTTCACGAAACCTCTGCCGTAAACCATCGCCGTAAAACGCTGACGGTTTGCTCGAGCCCTATTTCAGCCCCACGCTTGTAAAGGCTGCGTTCGGCGTCAGAAAAGAGCCATAACAGCTTTTCGCTACAACGACTTCGAACCTGTATCGGTCAGCCGTGAGAGAGCGCACAAAACACCCTCTCAGACCGGCTCACGTTAAACTAGGCTCACTTGGGAGGAACCATGACGGTCACACGTATTGCCCCATCACCTACCGGCGACCCTCACGTCGGCACGGCCTATATGAGCCTGTTCGACTATGTGTTTGCCAAACGGCAGGGCGGCACTTTTATCTTGCGGGTCGAAGACACCGACCAAAAACGTTATCAACCGGAAGCCGAAGCGCGGGTTTTAGACGCGCTCGAGTGGTTGGGGCTAGGGCCCGACGAAGACCCCGTAAAAGGCGGCCCGAACGCTCCGTACCGGCAAACCGAACGTAAAAAGATTTACTTGGAGCACGTTCAAAAACTTTTGGACGAAGGCAAAGCGTACCGGGCTTTTGAAACCGCCGAAGAGCTAGCAGAGATTCGCACCGAACTTCAGGCTAAAGGTCTGGGCTACGGTTACGACGGGCGCGGACGCAAGATGCCCAAGGAAGAGTCCGAGCGCCGCGCCGCCACCGGGGAACCGTTCTCCATCCGGCTTATCTCCCCGAATGAGGGCGAAACCGTCGTCAACGACCTGTTGCGCGGCGAGATTCGGATTCCCAACCGCGAAGTGCCCGATATGGTTCTCCTGAAGAGTGACGGGTTGCCGACGTACCACCTGGCCGTTGTCGTGGATGACCACCTGATGGGCGTGACGCACGTCATCCGGGGTGAAGAATGGATTCCGACCTCGCCGATTCACGTGCTGCTTTACCGTGCGTTTGGTTGGCCCGAGCCCGTCTGGATTCACATGCCGGTGCTAAAAAATGCCTCAGGCAAAAAGCTCAGCAAGCGCAAAGACGACACCAACCTGGATTCGTACCGACGGCAGGGATTTTTACCCGAAGCGCTGCTGAACTACCTCGGGACGATGGGCTACAGTATGCCGGGCGGACGCGAGTTCTTTACGCTGGATGAGATGATCGAGGATTTTTCGTTCGAGCGGATTTCGCTGGGCGGGTCGATTTTCGATCCCAAACGGTTGCGGCATTACAACGCCAAATACTTGCGCGAACTGCCGTTAGAAGGGCTCACCAAAAGGGTCAAACCGTTTCTGACCGAAGCGGGCATCACCTGGGACGATGACGACTACCTGCTCGACGTGTTAGAAGTCCTCCGCCCTCGCGCCGAAACGCTGCGAGACTTTGCCGACCACGGTTACTTTTTTACCGAAGACTTTACTTACGACGAGGGCGCGAAAAAGAAACTCCAGGGTGGGCAGAAGTATTTAGAGGGGCTCGAGCGCGAGTTTGCCCGGCTCGACTCGTTCGATGAAGATTCGGTAGACGACGCCTTGCACGACTATGTGCAGTCGCAGAGCGGCGTCAAGATGGGCGCGATTTTGCAACCTTTACGCGCCGCGCTGACCGGTACGACGCACTCGCCGGGGATGACCGAGGTTGTCAGCATTTTAGGAAGAAAGCGCGTGACCGACAGACTCGGACGCGCTTTGACGGCGATTACACAAGGACTCCCCGACGACCGTCCGGAAAAAGCGGCCAAAGAAAAAGACAGAAGTGAGGCCGCCTGATGGCCTGGTTTGACAGACTCCGGCAAGGGCTGGGCAAAACCCGTGACATGCTCACCACCGACGTGCGCGATCTGGGCCGCTCGTGGGAGATGGAGTGGGACGACCTCGAGTTCGCCCTCATCGGGGCCGATACGGGCGCGAAAATTGCCGCTGAAGTTGTCGCGGAGGCGAAACGCGAACGCGAGCGTGGGACGAGCTTCCGGGAGTCGTTGGAAAAAGCCTTGTTGGATCAGCTCGAGCCCGACCGGATGCGCCAAAAACTTCGCCGGGTCGGGTTTAACCTCGATGTGTCGCGTAATCTGGTCGAACCCAAAGGCAAAGTCGTGATGGTCGTCGGCGTGAACGGCGTCGGTAAAACCACCACGATTGCCAAGTTGGGGCAGTATTACACCGGGCACGGTGAGAAGGTCATGTTTGCGGCGGGTGACACCTTTCGGGCGGCGGCGACGGCGCAGTTAGAAGTCTGGGGCGGTCGCCTCGGCATCCCGACGATTTCCGGGCCGGACGGCTCCGACCCTGGCGCAGTAGCCTTCGACGCAGCGCAGGCGCGGCGGGCTCGCGGCCTAGACCTCCTTTTCGTTGACACTGCCGGACGCCTCCATACCAAACACAACCTGATGGAAGAACTCAAAAAGGTCAAACGCGTCATTGCCAAAGCCGACCCGGACGAACCCAAAGAGGTCTGGCTCGTTCTCGACGCCGTAACCGGACAAAACGGTCTGGCACAGGCCAAAAAGTTTCACGAAGCCGTAGGTGTAACGGGCGTTGTCGTCACCAAACTCGACGGCACCGCCAAGGGCGGCATCTTGCTCCCGATTGTCCGCGAGCTAAAGCTCCCCATCAAATTTATCGGCGTCGGTGAAAGGGCCGAAGATTTACAGCCTTACGACGCCGCCGCCTACGTGCGGGCGCTGCTCGATATGCCCGAAACTGCCGCTGCGTGAGGTGAGTTCAGACGGATACGACCAAGCGTTCAACTTCTGGCGGCTGCTTGCCGAAATCTATACGCCACTCGGCAGCAGTAAAGCGCTCGTCAACACCGCCGCGCCTATCGTTCTGAGCAACGCGCTCTGGTATCCCGAACCTGAAAGCATTGCCGAACTACACGACTTTTACGGTGAACAAGACGTTTCGCCGTCGTGCTTTTTATCAGCCGAGCTCGACGACGGGCTGAGGCAAATGGCGCTTAGCAACGCGGGCTTTTTACGGACGGCGCAGTACGGGTTTACGCCGGTTGACGCCGTAAAAACGGGCGCTTTGGCGGTCGAACAGGTGAGCTGGTCGCAGACGCGCACGCTTGGCGAGGTTATCGCCGTAAACTATGCACTAGATTTGTACGCCGTTGCTGTAGGACAAGTGTTGGCCTGGCGTTGCAATTAGAAAACACCCTGACCGCGTTCGTTGCTTATGACGGTCGTCCTGTCGGGGCGATGGTGGTACAAGAACTGCCGACAGTTTACGGCGTTTGTGCTCGAGTCCCTCACAGGTCAAGCTGACACCGCACTCCGGGCAAGATTACATTTTGAAGCCGAGACGCGGGGCAAAGCTGCGTTCGTCTTTGAACAGGTTGAAACGGGAGCGTTTGAGCTGTGGCGGTAACTTTACTGGTTACGGCGACGGGGCTCGAGGCCGCGCCCCTCAAAGCTGCTCTGCCCTGGCAACCTCTCCCCTCTTTTTACGGCGAGCTTTTTAGCTTGCCTGAGCAGGACATCTATCTGGCACATTTGGGCGTCGCCAAAGTCAATACGGCGGCGGGTCTGGCGCTGGCGCTGCACACGTTGAAACCGGACCGAGTGATTCAGTTTGGGATCGGCGGGGCGTTCTCTGAGGCGGGGCTCGAGCTGGGTCAAGTTGCCGTAGCGACCCAAGAGACGCATCTCGACACCGGCGTTCAGTTAGAAGACTGGCACGATATGGAAACGCTCGGATTTCCGCTCGTAGGAGAACACTACAATACGTTTCCGACCGACCCAAAGCTGACCCGGACTTTGACAACGCTCACCGGGGCGACGCCCTGCGCGTTCGGTACGTCTGAAACCGTGACAGGGTATTCGGCTCTCGCCGCATCTTTTTACAAACGGTTTGAGGTCGCCGTAGAGTCGATGGAGGGAGCTGCCGCCGCACAGGTTTGCACCGCGCTAGGCGTACCTTTTGCGGAGTTGCGAGGTATCAGCAACGTCGTTGGAGAACGGGATAAAGTGCGGTGGGATATTGGCGGGGCGGTGAGGGCGGTTAACCGGGCTGTGCTGAGCTTGAGCTATTTGTAAAATCTTTAGCTCGAACCCGCAACCTTGCCAATTTTGTCAAGAAAAGAAGAAAGCGTCTCGTAAGTTTTGACAGGATCGGTAATGATCGGCTTTTGTCCTCGCTTGCCGTGGGCAACCCAACTTCGGTATTTGTAAAGGTTTCTTGTTTGATCCAAAGTTGACCTGTCTACATCAGCTTCAAACAATTTTAGAAGCTCGACAAACCGCGAGCGTTCTATATCCTTTAAGGCATAGGCGGTCAATGCTCTCATCGTAAAAACCGACTGCTCAGTTTTTATTTGTTCGGTCATACTGCGTATGTGGTCTAGGATAGCCTGTTCGAAGAACGATAACCAGCGCTAAAACAGTTAAGTCATGAACTTTCGGCGATAACCGCTCTAACTTTGAACGCGTCTTCAGCTTTCTTTTTTAACGGTGCCAAGCGTGGTTCAAACGTCGGGTCATCGTCCAGAATCACCGTTGCATGCCTCTTGAGCTTGTAACCCTTTTGCACAAAGACATCAATAAAACTGACGCGACGTTCGGGTTGCTGCGGATATTTAGCACGCTGCCGCTCGAGGCGATATGTGCAATGAGTAGGTACGCGTCATCCTCAGCCAAAAATATCTCTTTTGGCGATACGTTGGGTGCGCCGTCCTTTGAAACGGTTGCCAACCAGCAAAGCACGCTCCGGTCGGTACTTCTTTTGACCTCAGCTGTGAGCATAACGTTGCTTTCTCGAGTACCCAAAACGCCAGCACCGCCCCCGGCAGCAAACTCAAAAAGCTCAACTGCATCGCCGCTGTCAGCCCCACATATTGCTGCACCCACCCGTTACCGATATAGAGAATCCCGGCGCAACCCCAGGTAAACCCCATCATCATCCCCGAGGCTGTCCCGACCGCGTGCGGCGCGAGGTCTTGGGCGGCAACGACCATGAGCGGCAGTCCCGCGTTGACGAGAATACCTGCAAGTACGACGAAAACGAAATAAAGCACCGACCCCGCCGGAACCCAGAAGATGGCGAGAAAGAGCGGCAACGCTAAAAGCATCGTCCCGGTAATCAGGAGCTGCGAGCCGACGCGCCGCCCGAGTATGCCGGCCAGAATCCCCCCGAACCCTGCCGCCAGCGAAAATGCCAGCAGCGTCGTGCTGATAAGCGAACTGTCCCGCGCTGCGCCCTGCGACACCAAGTAGAGCGGCACGGCGTTGGTAAACGTCACATAGGAAACGCTCCGCAAAATACCTGAAACGCACAGCACCCCAACCGGCCCGCGAAACAGCGCCATGTCGAAAAAACGCGGATTTACCGCTCTGTCGGTTTTGGGCTGAACCGGAATGAGAAAGTACATGGCGACGCCCAAAAGAACGCCCGGAATCATCAGCAGGGGGCTGAACTGCAACCCGACTGTCCTCGCCAGAAGCAGGATAATCGATGGCCCTAACGCCAGCCCAAGGGTTCCCCCGGCGCTAAAAAGGCTTACCGTCAGCGCTTTATTTTGACCACCCGCCGCCCTCGCCATACTCGTCCCCGAAGGGTGAAACGCCGCTGAACCGAGGCCACCGACAAAGAGCAACACAAAAAGCAGCGCCGCGTCCGGGACGACACCCATCAAACTAAGTAGTGACGAACTCGTGATGATGCCGAGCGCCCCGACGAGCCGCCGTCCGAACCTATCGGCAAGCGAACCGAAAAAGGGTTGCAACACCGACGACGAAAACGACAGCGTGGCAACGAGGAGCGCAAGTATCCCTTCACTCAGGCCAAAACGAAGCTGAAAGGTCGGCAACAGCGCCGCCAACATACTGCTGAAAGCGTCGTTGGTCGCGTGAACGGCGATTAGGAGCACCGAAAGACTTACCCCGGTCAGGGCAATGCGGTTAGAAACTGTTTTTGAAGCACTCGAGGCCGCCATACGTCGAGTTTACGCTCTAAAAGCAGTGAGCAACGAGTACCGGGCAATGAGTAAAGGCTTTTCTCTCATTGCGCGTTGCTCGTTGCTTTTTACTCCTCCGGTCGACGGCTCGGCGTCACATAAACCGTCTTCTGCTGACTGAAGTTTACGGCCCCCGGCGCAGCACCCTTAAGCTTCCAGACGTTCTTTTTGAGCGTGTAATCCACCGGCACGTTGTCCGACATGCCGGCTTTCGAGTAAGCGGCGGCGAGTTGCGCGGCGAAAAGTACGGTTTCAAAAGGCACTTCGCGGTTTTCGGCCTTGACGATGACGTGTGAGCCGGGATAGCCCTGCGCGTGCAACCACACGTCACGGCTTTTGGCGAGCTTGAAAGTCAGCTCGTCGTTGCCCCTCGAGCTGCGGCCCACCCACACGTCGAACCCTTGCGGGCTGGTGTAGCGCGTGCCCGGTGCAGCGCGGCCCTGAGCTTTGGTTTCGCTCAGGTAGGCCTGGCTGAGGGTTTTAATATCGTCGTCGGGCAAGGTCGGCAGGCGCGCGAGCAGCTCCGTCAGTTCGGCAAGGTCGGCCTTGAGACCCTCCTCACGGGCCGCTGCGCCCTCGAGCCTCCCCTCCCGCTTCTTCGCCCGTTCGTATAAGGCTTGCGCGTTTTCAACGGCGTTTAGCCGCGTGTCTAAGGTAATCTCCCTGGGCTCACCCGCAAAATCCGTAAGCGTGACGTTTGCGGCGTGCGCCGGAACCTCTTTCGGGTACGCCATCAAGAGGTCGGCGTCGGCGCGTAAGGTGTCGGCCTCCAAAGCCGACTCGAGCGTTCTCGAGAGGTCGTCGAGACGTTTTTGGGCGAGGGCGTGGCGTTTCCCCAATGCGCTCCGTAAACGCTGAATCCTCGCCTCTTGCGCTTCGGCTGCGCGCAAAGCGCTCAGGTCGGCGCGCCCGCCGATTTCGTCTAGAACGGCGCTCGGCGCGTCGCCGATACGTTTTACGGCGGCGGCGGCTTTTACGGCGTTCTCTTCGTCCAGCACAGCGTTACGCGGCACTTGGGCGAGTTGCGCGGCAGCAGCCGTCAGCTGTGGTCCGAGGCCGTCAAGCAAATCGCGTAATTCCGCGAGTTTACGGCCCGTCAAAAGTTCGGTCAGTTGGGCTGCAGAGAGCGTGCGCGGGTCGCGTTTTTCGTAAGGCGGCGGCGGGGTGTAGCGCAGTCCGGCCCGCACCTCCCGGAAACGGTTGATGCTGCTCGCCACTTCTCTTGCAGCACCCAAAATCATCCCGTCCGTGTCAAGCAGAATCAGGTTGCAGTTACGCCCGGTCAGCTCAGCGACCAATACGACGCCGGGGGTTTCGACGAAGCCTTGACCGGGCGCAAAGCTCAGCCGTAAAACCCGGTCGAGCTTGACCTGCTCGGCCTGAAGCAGATCGCCGGCGGCCCTTGCCACCAGTAAATCCTGAAACCCGGTATACGTCCGGCCAAAACTCGGCACCTTGTCACGGTACGAGAATTGCGCGTTCGGCGGGCGGTTGTAAAACCACAAGCCGCCTTTTTTGAGTGGCAGGACAAAGGTGTAGGGGTCGGGAAACCGCCAGCTCAGACGAGTGCTCGGCAACAGTGGAGTGACGCGCCGGAGCTGTTCGGCGATAAGAAGACCTTCCATCCCTACAGTCTACGGTGTGCCGCGTGGTCTCAGCGGGGTTGGGAGACGAGCTTCATGAGGCGTGCAGCTCGGTGACGACCGGCGCACCGAGCTCGAGCCCCCGAAACGTCGCCCGAAAGCCTGAGCGTTTCGGCGAACAACACATCACCCCGACCTGCACCTGCGCGGCGTCGGTCAGTGCGGCGAGGCGCAGCATGGTGTAGCTTGCCCCGCCGTCTAGCGACGCCTGTACCAGTACCGCGCCGCCCAAACGTGTCAGCCGCAACTTGATTTCAGCGGGTGGTACGGGCATAAATCCTGTGAGGGGCAGTACCGACCAGTCCGACACACCCCGCGTAACGACCACGCTCAGATGCTGTCCGTCCGTGTACTCGACGCCCGCTTTAAGCCAGGTTGCGGCGTCCAAGCGAATCATCATCCCGGCCTGGTCGTAGAGCTCGGTGTAGTCTCCCGCAAACGAAACTCCCGCGCTAAAGTCGCCCGACACCTCGGTAAAGCCGAAATGTCCGTCGTCACGCACAAAGCCGTAAAACGTTTCACGCCAAAAGTCGGTCTGGTCGCCGGTCGTTACGGTAAGGCTGCCGTCTTTTACGGCGGTGCTTGGGGGCGAGTTGTACCACTTGAGTTGGTCTAGGGGGACGGGGTTCATGGGGCTATGATGGCACGTTGTGGCGGTTTTACGGGGCTCGAGCCGTTCTCGAGACTCAGTAACGTCCCCCAGCGTTTATAGTGGAGCCTAAGCTAAGCCGCAGGACGAACGGAGCCCAAGATGGCCATCCAGCGCCCCTCACTTACCATTGGTATCGAAGAAGAGTATCAGATTATCGACCCGGAAACGCGCGAGCTCAAAAGCTACATCACGCAGTTTTTAGAGGGCGACCACAGTATTTTACGGACGCTAGAGCTTAAACCCGAGCTGCATCAGAGCATGGTCGAGGTCGGGACGAAAGCGTGCGCGACCATTCAAGAGGCGCGGACAGAACTCGTTGACTTGCGCTGCCGGGTATCTACCTACGCAAAACGGCAAGGGGCGCGGATCGCGGCGGCGGGAACACATCCGTTCTCGAGCTGGCAAACACAGCAAATTACCCCGCAAGAACGCTACGCAGGCATCGTCCAGGACATGCAGGACTTGGCGCGGCAGATGCTGATTTTCGGGATGCACGTGCACGTGGCTATCGAAGACCCCGAACAAGTTATCGACAGCATGAACGTGCTCCGTTACTTTACGCCGCACATCTTGGCGCTCTCGTCGTCGTCACCGATGTGGGAAGGGCGCAACACCGGCCTCAAAAGCTACCGGAGCGCCCTCTTCAAGCGCTTTCCGCGTACGGGTTTACCGATAGACTTCGGTTCGTACAGCGAGTACAAACACTTTATCGACGTACTCGTGCAAACCGGCAGCATCCCGGACGCTTCAAAAATCTACTGGGACATCCGCCCGCACCACCGTTACCCGACCCTTGAGTTTCGGATTTGCGACCTCTGCACAAACGTGGACGACGCGATTTGCTGCGCGGCACTGTTCCAAGCTTTGGTCTTAAAACATTACAAAATGCGCGTCGATAACGTGTCGTTTCGGCACTATCCGCTCGCCATGGTCGAGGAGAACAAGTGGCGGGCAGTGCGTTACGGGACGAGCGGCAAACTTATCGATTTCGGGCGGCAAGAGGAACTTCCCGCAAAAGGACTGTTAGAAGAACTTGTCGAATTCGTCGACGATGTGTTGGACGAACTCGGCAGCCGCCACGAGGTCGAACACGTGTTTACGATTTTGGAGCGCGGGACCAGCGCCGACCGGCAGTTGGAGGTTTTGGAGCGCACGCAAGACCCGAAAGCCGTGGTGGACTTTTTGATCGCTGAAACGCTCTTTGGGTGTTGAGCATGACCGGGAAACTCTAGCCGCAGTGACAAAAATAGCGCAACAAACCAGTCAGCCGGTTAAACGTCAGATAACGATTGACGGTACCGACATCTATTACGTCAGAGGTGGTCAGGGTGCGCCGCTGCTGCTGCTGCACGGGTTTACGGTGGGCTCGAGCGACCTTACCTACGGCCCTGCGTTCGGGCCGCTGGCTGAACACTTCGACGTGATTATGCCCGACCTGCCGGGATACGGCCTCAGCGGATCGCCGCAAAGGTACTACACGACTGCCGATTATGTAGGTTTTGTCGTCAAGTTTTTAGATGCGTTGGGGCTGAAAAAGGTCAATCTGGTGGGTTTTTCCAAAGGCGGCGCGATTGCCTTGGGGGTAGGTTTGGAGCATCCCAAGCGTGTCCACAAACTTATGCTGGTTAGCGCGTACTCGCTCAACCACTGGGTCACGTTTCCGTTTTTGCCCTACTTCGCCCTCCGTATGCCCTGGCTGGTACGGTTTTTCTGGCGCACCTTGCGCCGCTACCGGCGGCTGCTACCGTGGTATCTCAAATACGTGATTTTCGGCAATGCCAGGGCCGTGACCGAGCAGCTGCTAGACGAAGTACGTGAACCGCTCGCCGAGGAGGGTAGCGAAGCCGCCTTTGTCGCCTGGTTGCGCGGCGAGTTGGGCATGTTTCACTACGCGACCGACTACAGCCGCCGCATCACCGAGCTGACGGTACCGACGCTTTTTTTGCACGGCACGCGGGATCTGGTCGTGCCCGTGCGGGGGGCGCGGCGGGCCGCCAAGTCAGCGCCGAACGCAGCAATTAAGCTCGTCAGGCGGTGTGGGCACTGGTTGCCGAGGGAAGCGACGGGGGCGTTCGTGGAAACGGTCAACAGCTATTTTCGAGCCGGGTAATACCGTTCAGATAAATTAGCCAGATTCAAACCGAGGTATTTAGCTTCATCTGACCAAACGTGGTCACAACGCCCGGCTTTCTTGTTGAACCGACGCCAGGGCCTCCTCGAGCCCCTCTTTTTGCCTGTCGAAAGTACCGTAAAACGCGCGGTCGCCGACGACGGTAACGGGGGCAATGCGTACCCCCGAAACCTCTTTCATCTCGTCAATCCAGGCTGGGTTGGTGCTGACATCTTTTTCTTGAAACGCTACCCCTTTATGTGCGAGGTAGCGTTTGACAGCCGCGCAGTCGGCGCAACCGGGAACAGTGTAAAGAGTAACTTCGGCGTGACCTTTTGTTGAAGAATCAGGCACAGTTTGCCTCCGCAAGACGCGCCGTAAACCGGCCTGTAACGGGCCACCTCACGCCGTTACCAGCGGCGCTTCCTTGGGGGGAGCCGTGTTGGTTTCGGCCTGTAGCGGCGGCTTGAAACCGCGTAAGCGCAGGGCGTTGGTAAGGACGAACACGCTCGAGACCGCCATCGCAGCGGCGGCGAAAATCGGCGAAAGCAGGATACCGAACGCCGGAAACAGCACCCCGGCAGCCACCGGAATCAAGATGACGTTGTAAAAAAACGCCCAGAAGAGGTTTTGCTTGATGTTGGTGATGGTACGTTTGGACAAGGCCAAAGCGTTCGGAATCCCGCGCAAGTCGCCCGCCATCAGTACCACGTCGGCGGACTCGATGGCAATATCGGTTCCGGTACCGATAGCGAGACCGACATCGGCCTGGGCCAAGGCAGGCGCGTCGTTGATGCCGTCGCCGACGAACGCAACCTTGCGGCCTTCGCCCTGCAGCCTTTTTACGGCGTCTACTTTACCGTCCGGCAGCACTTCGGCGAGAACTTCATCGATGCCGAGCTGCCTGGCGATAGCCTCGGCGGTGCGCCGGTTGTCGCCGGTAATCATGGCGACGCGTAAACCGAGCCCGTGCAGGGTTTTGATCGCTTCTGGCGTCGAGTCCTTGATAGGATCGGCAACCGCGATGACCGCCGCAAGCTTGCCGTCTACGGCGGCGTAGAGCGGCGACTTGCCCTCATCGGCCAAACGCCCGGTTTCAGCGGCAAACACCGACGCGTCGAGCCCCAACCGGGTCATATAACGGTCTGCGCCGACCTGGACGAGCTTGCCGTCTATCTGCGCTTCCACGCCGTAACCGGGAACCGCGTCGAACGCTGCAGGCTCGGGCAAAGTAAGCTCGTCGGCCCTTGCTGCCTGCACAATCGCCTCGGCAATCGGGTGCTCCGAGTTTTGTTCGGCTGCCGCGACAAGCGCCAGTACTTCACGTTTGGCAAAACCGGGTTGCACCGTAAAGTCGGTCAGTTCGGGTTTACCCTTGGTCAGGGTGCCGGTCTTGTCGAGCGCGATGATCTGGGTTTCTTGCAGGCCCTGCAGCGCGCTACCATTGCGGAACAAAACGCCCAACTCGGCGGCTTTACCGGTGCCGACCATGATCGAGGTCGGTGTCGCCAGCCCCATCGCACACGGGCACGCGATAATCAACACGGCGACGGCGTTTACGAGCGCAAAGGTCAGCGCCGGTTGGGGGCCGAACGCCAACCAGACTCCGAAGGTCACGAGCGCAATCCCGATTACGACCGGAACGAACACGCTGACTACCTTGTCGGCGAGGGCTTGAATCGGGACTTTCGAGCCCTGCGCGTCTTCGACCATCTTGATGATTTGGGAGAGCACCGTGTCGGCCCCGACTTTGGTCGCCGTAAAACGGAAACTGCCGGTCTTGTTGAGGGTGCCGCCGACGACCTCATCGCCTTCGCCCGCTTTTACTGGTACAGGTTCGCCGGAGATCATCGAAGCGTCGATAAACGAGGAGCCGGATACAATGTGTCCATCTACCGGAATCTTCTCTCCAGGGCGCACGAGTACTACGTCACCGGGTACAACTTCGTCAATGGGCAGCTCGAGCGCCTCCCCGCCTCGCTCGACCCGGGCGGTTTTAGCCTGCAAGCCCATCAGTTTTTTGATAGCTTCACCGGTGCGGCCCTTGGCGCGAGCCTCGAGGTACTTGCCCAGCAAGATCAGCGTAATGATCGCAGCCGACGCCTCATAGTAGACGTGAACGCTGCCGGCAGGCAGCAGCTGCGGTAAAAACGTCGCCACCACCGAGTAGCCGTAAGCCGCCGACGTGCCCAGCATCACCAGCGAGTTCATATCCGGGGAGCCGTGCCGCAGCGCGGGCCAACCCGAGCGGTAAAAACGAAGGCCGGGGCCGAACTGCACAACCGTTGCCAGCACGAACGAAGCGTAAAACATCGTTTGCATCGGTACCAGGCGCATGAGCTGAGCCTCCAGACCCGGGACCAGCATAGGGAGCATCACCAGCAGAACCAGCGGCGTAGAAAAGATTGCCGCTACGATCAGGTTCGTTTTTAATTTGCGTAGTTCGCTCTCGCGGGCTTCACGTTCGGTGTCGGCACGGTCTTTGCCGGGAGTCTCGTCGCGGACTTCGTACCCGGCCCCGCGGACGGTGGCTTTGAGCTGTCCTAGACTTACGCTGTCCGGCAAATAGCTGACGTTGGCGCGTTCGGTTGCCAGGTTGACCGAAGCGTCTAACACCCCGGCTGTTTTCTTCAAGGCGCGTTCGACCCGGCCCACACAGCTCGCGCAGGTCATCCCTTCGATGCTCAAACTTGCCTCTGCCGTAACGGGCGTATAGCCGCGTTCTTTGACGGCTCCCAAGAGTGCCGCGACAGTGACCTTTTGCGGGTCGAACGTTACGCTGGCTTTTTCAGTTGCCAGGTTGACCGACGCCTCTGCTACGCCGTCTACTTTTGTAAGCGCACGTTCAACACGGGCCACGCAACTCGCACAGGTCATCCCCTGAATGCCGACGCTCAATTTGTTCTCTGTACGTATCTCGCTCACCGGGTTTACCTCCTCATAAAACTTGAGAGCTTACTTATCATACACCACCACCCCCGGGTGGGGTGGGTCGGAGATAGCCAAAGCCTGATCATCCAGGCGTCCGGTCACTCCTGCGGCAACACAAAGTCATCGGCTACTTCGTCGGCCCAAACATTCATCTGCAAGAGCCGGGCGTTGCCGTAAACCGTCGAAAAGGCGGTATCGACGGCGTCGCGTCCGTAGGCAATCAGCACGCGCCCGATACGCGGGCGGTTATGCCGCGCGTCGAAGGTGCGCCACTCACCGCCGATAAACGCCTCGAACCAGGCGTGAAAGTCCATCGGCCTGCCGTCCGGGGGTACATCGATGTCGGGCAGGTAGCCGCACACGTAACGCGCCGGGATATTGAGCGCGCGGCAAAAAACAATGCCCAAGTGCGCGAAATCGCGGCAGACGCCGCAGCGTCCCAGATAAGCTTCGTGACTGCTCGTCACCGTGGTGCTGCCCGCGCCGTAGCTGATATTTTCATGCAACCAGTCGCAGATCGCCTGCACCTGATCCCAACCGGGTCGGAGGTTGCCGAACAGCTGCCAGGCGTCGTCGCTAAAGGGCTCGAGCTGACAGTAGCGGCTCGGCAGGGTGTAGATCATCACCTCGTCGGGCAGCGCCGCAACCGGCGTCGCGGCGAGTCCCGGCAGTACGGCGTCGGGCGTCGGCGGCACCTCGGCGAGCACGTCGTGCCGGACACTAAAGGTTCCCGGCCCGACGACGGTGCGCCAGACCTCGTTGCCGTAAAGGTCGCGGTACTCGCTCAGCGTCCTCTGCGGCGTGGCTACGCGCGCTTCTGCGAGTGTTTGGTGGTAGCGGCTGCCAGGCCGCGTGCGGACGCTCAACAGTATCGGCGTCTCATACTCCGACCTATAGGTAAGTTCACAACCTGCACGGACTTTCATGGTGTCCCCTTTATAAACTATTGCTGTCATCTGCTGCTGTCGTCTGCTATTGTCGTCTGCGGGACTTGCCTAAGCCGCCCCCGAAGATTATACTCTTATTCTACCCGCCCCAGGTGGGGGGGGAATGTAAGGAGGCAAGCATGACAAAGCTAGATATTTCCGGTATGACCTGTGGACATTGTCAGCAAGCGGTCACCTCGGCGCTCGAGTCTGTCGCGGGTACCCAAAAAGCGCACGTCGACCTTTCCGACGGCACGGCTGAAGTTGAAGGTACGGCTTCACCTGAAGCGCTGATCGCCGCCGTCGAAGACGAAGGTTATCAGGCTACGCTCAAAACGGGATGACCCCCAACGCTGAAGCAACCGAGGCGCTTGTCGCCTCGGAATGCCTTCATCTCGACCCTGAAACACGCAAAGATGCCGTTTTGCGGCTTAAAAGTGCCAAGGGGCATCTCGAGGGTATCTTGCGGATGCTGGGAGACGAGAGCGTTTACTGCGTCGATGTGATGAAACAGCTGAGCGCGGTACAAGGGGCATTGACTAAAGTCAACGACAAGGTGCTGCGCGCACATGTCAGAGACCACGTTTCGACCGCTATCTTGCGCGGCGATACCGAGCATATCGTAGACGAACTAATGGAAGCGCTCAAGTACAAAGGTTGAATTATAGGTTGAGTTTCGTAGCTTGAGTCTTATAGTCTCGTATACAGCCTTCTGTTTAGCTAGACGCCGAACGGAAGTGGTAAGTCAGGCTCGGCGACGCTCTGAAAGGAGCCAGA
The DNA here is from genome assembly GCA_963799485.1 of uncultured Trueperaceae bacterium. GTDB lineage: Bacteria > Deinococcota > Deinococci > Deinococcales > Trueperaceae > Truepera. Next base: position 439,692 of record CAWCXJ010000006.1, on the reverse strand, counting down.
CGTGGACACCCCTGAAGTGGCGACGTTAGCAGGAAAAGACCGCCCGGACCTTTGGGCGCTTGGTGTTTTGCCGGTGTTAAGCTTGGGCGCACTTGCCGGACTGCTCGGTATTTACTGGGATATAGCGTGGCATATCGATATCGGGCGTGATAGTTTTTTTACCTTGCCACACAATTTTCTTTACTCGAGTATTGCCGTCGTACTCTTAACGAGCTTTTACGGCCTTCTGCGCGACCGCCGCAACACCCCCTTTCATCTGCGCCTGGGTAAGCTCAGGCTTCACCCCGGTATCCTCATCGTCGCTGTCGGTGCCGCGCTCGAGCTGCTGTTTGCACCACTAGATGAACTCTGGCACGAGCTGTTCGGCATCGACGTTACGCTCTGGGCACCGATGCATCTCATTGGAATCTTAGGCCTTACGCTTGCGAGCTTCGGTGGCCTGGTAAGCGCCTGGCTCGAACGCCGTTTAAGTGAAAGCCGCAGGCACTTACTGAGTGGCGTGACCCTTTTTTTCGCAGCTGCACTACTCGGCTGGCTGGTACTCCTACTGGCAGAATTTGACTTCAATACCCCGCAGTTTCCGAGTTTTTGGCACCCCGTGCTGCTCGTAGGCTTACCTCCGTTTGTCTTCTTGCTGGTAAGCCGGTTGGCGCTGGGGCGGTGGGCCGCTACTGTAACTACAATTCTTTACACGGTGTTCCGGCTGGGTCTAGCAGCTTGGCTGATAACGACAGCCGGCCTAGGTTGGGCAGGGGCTACCCGGCCCCTTATTTCGCTTGTGATTTTTTCGGGCCTAGCCGTCGATTTACTAAGTCGCCGGAACCTGCCGGCCTGGTTGCTCGGGCTGGTCGCCGGTGCGGTGATGCTCGCCGCCAACTGGCTACTTATCGCTTTTGGCGAGGGGATTGTTTGGTACCCGGATGTACTCTTGCAAGCTGCGCTACCGGGCCTCAGCTTAGCTGCGCTAATGGGTTGGTTAGGTGCGTGGGTGGCAGCTGCACTTCGTGGCGAGACCACAAGCGGAACCGCCGATGAGACTAGGGCGGCTTCACGTTCTCGCAAGGCGCTGGTAACCAAGCGGGCCGAGCTGTGATGCGGACGTTTATAGTGCGGACGTTTATGGTTTTGTGTTTCACGGCCCTGCCGCCGGGCTTGGCTCATGAGCCGAACCGTGAACGGACCGTTGACCCGAACGCCCCGGTTGCTACCGTTTCCATCACCAGCAGTGGGGCCGAGCAGCCAAGCTTGGTTGAGGTGCGCCTCGAGCCCGGCAGCGCCAACCGCGGCGAACTCTACTTGTCGCTCAGTCAGGCAGGACGTTACAAGCGCCGGGTACTCCAGCCCAGCGCGCCCGGGGTCTACCGGCTCCGCTATACGTTTCCGGCACCGGGCGACTGGAACGTTTATCTGCGCTACGGTCCAGGACAAGCCGGTCTGGTGACCTGGCTGACGGTCAATGTGTCGCCCCCATCAGGCCGTGGGGAAGCTTTATCGAAAACTGTATCGGCGCGTTTTGAAGACGGCTTCGCACGTGACGTACCGGAATACGTCCAGCCGCTCGGCTACGCCGCATTTTTACTCCTCACCAGCCTTGCCCTGCTAGGAATCACCGTCTTGCTTGGTCGGATAAGGCAGGTACGCAGCTCCGCACAACCGCTGTCTGTGTCGCACTCATAATCATCTTTGTAGCAATACCGTAAAAGGCGGTATCGTAACTTAGGTGACTCAGCCTAACTCAGGTCACACTGATTTTAGGAGGTTTGTACAGTTCTAAGACAGATGAGGGCCCGCGTTGTCCTGGGCGGGGTGAAGTACTAGAGGTTGGTTTGTACAATTCTAAGAATATAAGGGCAATAGCTGTTTAATAAGGGAGAAAGCATGAGCTTCAAGCTGCTGTACGCCGTTGTCGCGCTAGGGTTATGGTTCGGGGCAGGGACTCACGTCGAAGCGCAGGGAACAACTGCACCCGCGCAAAGCGTCACGACACCTTTTGGTACCTACGACCTTGTGCCTCCAAAAACGTTGAAAGCCGTGCTAGAGAACACGAATGATGTTGTGCTAATCAACGTCCATATTCCCTACGAGGGTGAACTTCCGGGAACCGACACGTTTGTCCCCTTCGACAAAATTGCGTCGCAGCGCGCCCGCTTACCGCAAGACAAAGCGGCGAAGATCGCCGTCTACTGTATGAGCGGTCGGATGTCGGAGATTGCGGCAAAGACGCTGCTCAGGCTCGGGTACACCGACGTGACGGATTTGCAGGGTGGCATGATCGCTTGGCAGCGGGCAGGTTTTACGCTGACACGTCGCTAAGCCGGGTTGCCGACGCGTTTACATATGCCCGACGCCTAGCTTGGCCCCTTTATCGCCGCTTAACAAAAATTTTCTAGATTGTAGCCAGACTGTAGGGGGAGTTCAGATGAAGCAAAATGGCATTCTGAGGTTTGTTGGTAGTTACACGTTTAGACCTACGTCTTGTAAACCCACGGCTCGCGGCGGCCCAAATAGGACTTTGGGACACGCGCCGTGATTCTCGGCAGTTACGCCGTCGTCGGTCTGCTGGCTCTCATCGCCGCCGGGCTTGCGCTGCTCGGCGCGGCCTTTTGGCGACCGCAAGCGAGGCTCTTAAAAGCGCCCGCAGCGTGGGCACAGTTTCGCTTTGGTTACGTCGTCTACGCGCTGATATTCCTCTCGTTCGACATGGAGATGATCTATATGTATCCGTGGGCGGTGGTATTCGCCGAAAGAGGGCTCGAGGCCTTTTTAGACATGCTCGTTTTTATCGCGATTCTTTCAACCGGAATTACCTACGCCTGGGCGATGGGGGGGCTCGAGTGGGAATAGTTACGGGTGCGCTTTTCGTTCTTGCAACGCTCGTTGTCGGCGGATTGGGGACGATGGGGCTCGAGCGGTTCATGCGCCGCCGCGCCGAGTTAGGGCCGGCGACTGCGCCGCATATCCGGGAAGATGCCAAACTCCTTAGCGCCGACCGCTGGCTCTACCCAGCAGGTGCAGTCTCGGCGCTCTTAGGCGTGTCCTTCGCCCTCGTCGTCATTCCTTTCGGCCCCGGCCTCGTCGCAGAAGATATCGGTATCGGCGCGTTTTACTTTATCGTCGTGGTCGATTATGTCGTCCTGGGCGTGGCGCTTACGGGTTGGGGCGCGAACATACCGGACGCGGTAGACGCGTACTACCGCATCACCGCGCAGCTCGTCGCCTACATCGTCCCGCTGGGGCTTGCCTATGTCGGCGCGATCATGATGGCGGAGTCTTTATCTATTGTAAGCATCGTCGAAAGCCAGAGCAGTTTATGGTTTGTAGTGCTCCAGCCCGTCGGCTTTGCGCTTTACCTTGTTACCGGACTGATGCAGGCGTACCGCGCACCCTTTATGGAACCGTTTTCCCGGTTCATCGGTGGCGGTGTGCTGGGCGTAGTCGGCGGCTGGCAGGCGCTTGTCTGGCGTCTTGTACTTGCCGGACTGTTTTTCGCCGTCTCAGCGATGGGAGCCGTACTTTATCTGGGCGGCTGGCAGGGGCCGTGGCTGCCTGCGCCGGTCTGGATGCTTGTCAAAACCTTCGGGGTAATGACGCTGATGCTCGGCCTGGGGCGACTCGTCAAACCGCTCAGCACCGCCCAGATGCTTCAGCTCTCGTGGCGCGTGCTGATTCCCGTCGGCATGGTCAATGTGCTGCTGGTCGGTGGGCTTATCCTTTTAGGCGTAGGGCCGGCATGATTTTGGGAGCTGTAGCCCAAATATTTGCCTTCGGCTTGCTGTCGCTGATTGCCATTTTGGGTGCGCTCGGCATGGCGACAACGATGAGCATGTTTCGCAGCGGCATCTTCCTGATGGCGTCGTTTATCGGGGTGTCGGGGCTCTTTATCCTGCTCTCCGCCGACCTCTTGGGGCTCCTGCAAATCATGATGTATATCGGCGGGATGCTGGTGATGGTGCTTTTCATGGTGCTCTTGATGCACGACCCCGGCGGCAGCATGATGGCGGGGATGGACATGGCCCCGGTTGAAAACTTTTTTAGTCGAGGTCTGCTACCCAAAGAAGAAAATGACGTGAAAGCGTCCCGTGTCGAGAACCTAGGTCAAAATGCCGAAGCTAACGATGAGCAGCAAAACCATCAGCACGCGCATCACGACATGTCATCCGGTGAGCAAGGTGCGGGCGATGAGGGTCCTCAAGAGGACGAAGATCATAGTGATGACGGCGAGATGAACCACGAGGGCATGAATCACGGCGACATGGATATGGGCGACATGGATATGTCAATGGTCACACCGGTGCGCCCCTACGCAGTGTGGCTCGGCTTAGCGACGGGCGCGCTGCTCGTGTTGCTGCTTTTGCTGCGACCGGCGTGGCCCGTTATGGACGCGCTGCCCAACCCCGATTCGGCGAAGCAGGTCGGGGACTTGCTGATGAGCAAGTACATGATGGCGTTCGAGGGGGCGGGCTTCCTGATTTTAGTGGGTATTTTCGGCGCGGTGTATATCGCCCGGCCCGACCGTCATCCGTCGGACAAAGGACGCGAGGTACGTGTAGGGCAGGACGAAATGCCGTCTGAACTCGAGGATGACACCTTGAAACCGTTGGAGGACAACGCATGACTTTACCCTTGACAGCTTTTTTGATTGTCGCTGCTATCCTCTTCGGTATCGGTATCTACACCGTTATCGCGCAACGTTCGGCAGTCATGATCCTGATGGGCGTCGAGGTGCTCTTAAACGCGGTCGGGCTTAATATCGTGGCTTTCTGGCGTTTTGTTGCACCCGTAGACTATTCCGGGCAGATTTTTCTGATTATCATCGTGACCCTGGGAGCCGTTGAAATGGCCATCGGGCTGGCCATCATGATGATGCTCTACCGCACCCGGCAGACCGCGCAGGTTGACGACTTCGCGGAGCTACGCGGGTGACGGCGCTCGTTATCGCTACACCGCTCGTACCGCTTTTGATGGCGCTTGTTATCTTTGTTCTTAGAAAGCGGTTACCCAGTGGCGGCGGTTGGCTGAGTGCGGGTGCAACCGGCGTCTCGCTGACGCTTTTGCTTATCCTCTTTGGGTCGCAACCCAGCGTGACGGCGCAGTGGTTGGTGATCGGCCCCTATACCCTGACGGTGGGTCTCAGCCTCGACCCACTTTCATACCTGCTGGCAGTGTTGGTGGCGGGTGTCGGGCTACTCGTCGGGATATACGCAGTCGGTTACATGGCTGATGAACAGGGCAAACCGCGTTTTTACAGCACCCTGTCGTTTTTTATCGGCGCAATGCTGACGCTTGTCTTAAGCAACTCTATGGTACTTTTGTTTGCCGCCTGGGAAGGCGTCGGGCTCGCATCGTATTTGCTGATCGGGTTCTGGTACAGCCAAATCGACGCGAAAGAAGCGGCGCGCAAAGCCTTTCTGATGACCCGTTTAGGCGACCTTGGTCTGCTACTCGGGTGGCTGCTGCTGCTCTTAGCGGTCGGGACAACCGACATTCAGACAACTTTGGGCGCTATAGGCGAATTGCCTTTGGGCACTGCGACACTCGCTGCTTTCCTCTTACTCCTCGGGGCGCTCGGCAAAAGCGCCCAGCTCCCACTAACAGCTTGGCTACCCGACGCGATGGCCGGCCCGACGCCCGTCTCGGCGCTGATTCATTCCGCGACGATGGTAGCTGCAGGTGTTTATCTGCCCCTGCGGCTCTTTCCGCTCTACGAGGCGGCCCCAGGTGTACTTGCGCTGGTGTTCTGGCTGGGCGCACTAACGGCACTTTTTGCCGCCCTCGTCGCTACGGTGCAGACCGATCTGAAACAGGTTTTGGCGTGGTCTACGGTTTCACAACTCGGTGAGATGTTTTTCGCGCTGGGACTGGGCGGCGCTTTTGCGGCTGCGTTTCACCTGAGTATGCAGGCGCTCTTCAAGGCGGCGCTATTTCTTACGGCGGGCGCGGTCGGGCACGTCGCCGGGGGTTACGACCTGCGGAAGATGGGCGGACTCTGGCGACAACTTCCCCTAACGGCTGGGGTGTTTGCAGCGGCGGGCTTGACACTGGCAGGGCTTCCACCTTTTTCCGCCTTTTGGAGCGAAGAGGCGATTCTGGCAAGGGCTGTGTTTGTAAGTCCGTTTGCCGGTGCATTTTTACTGCTGGTGATTTTTCTCGCGGGGGTATATATCAGCCGGGCGGGTGTGGCGGCCTTTCTCTCCTGGCCGGATGCGCCGAAACCGACCGGTAAAAGACCGGGCGTGTGGATGGCCTTGCCGATGGTTCTTTTGGCGGTGCTTGCACTTGTCGCAGGCTGGTTGTTAGTGGGGCCCCTCGAGTCCTCGTTGAACTTTGCCGAAGCGCTGGAGGTTCGTGCCGTCTGGAGCTTCTGGGCAGTAGCGGCGAGCGTTTCAGGGCTTGTGTTCGGGAGCTGGCGAACGCTGCAGCACGGCCCTGTACCTGCCTTTGGAGCGTTTTCGACAGGCCTAGGGCGTGGCCTCGACACCGTGACCGCTGCGCCGGTCACCGCAGTGCAAGCAGTTGCAGCAGGCGTGAACAGGCTCGAGCGCAGCTTTGACAGCGGGGCTCGCGGCCTCGCCGCCGCTGCTACAAGCACCGCTGCCGGAACCGAGCGGGCCGAACAAGCAGGGTTTTCAGGTGGTGGCAACGCGTTCGCCCGCCTGCTGGGCCGTTCCGGCGAACGGCTGCGCGTAACCGAGAGCGGCAAGCTTTACCTTTATACGCTTGTTCTGTTCGTTTGGGTTGCGGCTGCCCTGGTCGGAGGGTTGCTGTGGTGGTAACAAATCAACGTAAAGCAAGTTCAGTGGGGGCATCATGCTGAGTATCACCATCTTTTTACCGCTTCTAACGGGGCTCGTCGTCCTCGCACTACCCCGAGAGAAAGCGCGCGCCATGCGCTGGACGGCTCTCGCCGGGTCGCTGCTGACACTGCTTTTGACGCTCGTTTTGTGGATAGGTTACAATCCCGCCGGCCCGCAGCTTCAGTGGCGCGCCACTACGCCGTGGATTCCAAGTTTGGGTGCGAGCTATGACGTCGCCGTCACCGGACTTTCACTCCCGCTGATTGTCTTAACTGCGCTACTGATGACCCTGACGATGGTTTACGTGCTGCCCGAGCGCGACCGGGCTAAAGAACATGCGTTTTTGTTTTTGCTGATGGGCACCGGGCTCTTGGGACTGTTTGCGGCTCGCGACCTGCTGCTTTTTTACCTATTTTTCGAAATCGGCCTCGTCCCGATGTATTTTATCGTCGGGATTTGGGGCGGCGAAAACCGCCGTTACGCAGCCTTGAAGTTCTTTCTCTATACTCGCGTCGGCAGTTTGGCGATGCTGCTCAGTTTTTTGGCGCTCTACCTGGCGAGCGGGCGCAGTTTTTCGCTCGCCGACATCAGCGCGGCGCAGCCTTTCGCGGGTTCAGCAACCGGGTTCTGGGTCTTTTTGGGCTTACTGCTCGGTTTCGGCGTCAAACTGCCGACCGTGCCGCTCCACAACTGGCTGCCCGACGCCCACGTCGAAGCGCCGACCGAAGGCAGCGTGATGCTCGCCGGGATTCAGCTCAAGATGGGGGCGTACGGCTTTTTAGCCATTATGCTCCCGACCATGCCCGATACGGTGCGGCAGTACGCCTGGTTACTGATGCTGCTGGCACTCGTGTCGCTCGTTTACGGGGCGCTGGCGGCGCTCGCGCAGAGCGACCTCAAACGCCTTATCGCCTACACCTCGGTCAACCACATGGGGTTTGTGCTGTTGGGCGTGGCGGTATGGGGACTTTCAAGCGACCCCGGCGTGCGGCAGCTCGCCCTCAGCGGCGCGGTCTTGCAAACCATCAGCCACGGCCTCTTGACGGGTGGGATGTTCTTTTTGGCCGGGATTTTGCAGCATCAGGCAGGGACACGGGAGCTGGCACGGTTCGGCGGTTTGCTCGGCAAAATACCGGCTTACAGCGGTCTTCTGGGTTTGCTGGCGTTCGGGTCGTTGGGCTTACCGGGGCTGTCAGGCTTTGTCGCCGAGTTTCAGGTGATCGGCGCAACATTGTCGGTAAATATCTGGCTGGCACTGGTCGCCGTTTTGGGACTGATTATCTCGACGGGTCTTTACCTAAAGATTCTCACCGCTCTCTTGATGGGTACAGCGCCCGACAACATGCCCGAGGTGCACGACTTGAATCCGCGTGAGGCCACAGCCGTCATCCCGCTGGCTGCACTGTCACTTGCGATTGGGCTTTTGCCGGGGCCGTTCTTGCGGGTGTTGGACGGTACGATCATCATGCTGAGCCGAATCGGAAGCGGCGGTTAGCGCGGTGGAGTGCATGGACCTCTGGGCGATTGTGCCCGAGATGATTCTTGCAGGATTTGCGCTTGCGCTGGTTCCGGTTGCCGGTCTGAGCAAAGGGCGGGGTCAAAACGTCGTCGTATTTTTGGCGGTTTGCGGCCTTATCGCCGCAGCTGTTTTTAGCGTGCGGATGCTTTCTTGGCAAGACCAGGCCGTCTTTTGCGGTGTCTACGCGGTAGACGGTTTCGGTACGGTCTTTAAGCTCCTGATTCTGCTCGGCGCACTCTTGTCAATTTTTACTATCGGGTCACATTTTCGCGGGACGGGCAAAGAGGGGCACGCGGCGGTCGCGCTGCTCTTTTCGACGCTCGGCGGAGTGCTGGCGGCGAGCAGCCTCGATCTGGGCTTTATCGTGCTCTTTTTGCAGCTGCTCAGCATGGCCTCGTACATCTTGGTGGCGCTGGTCCGAACCAACAGGGAGGCGAACGAGGCAGCGCTTAAATACTTTATCTACGGCGCGGTGGCCCTGGCGGTCATGGCTTACGGGCTTTCGTTTCTTTACGGCCTCACCGGGAACTTGTCGCTGCCCGCGATTGGCGCAGGTTTGGCAGGCGCGGATAGGGTCTGGGTGGCGCTCGCTTTCGGTCTGGTGCTAATCGGTTACGCCTTTGAAATTACCGCGGTGCCGTTTCATTTCTGGGCGCCCGACGTGTATACCGGGGCGTCTGCGCCCGTCACCGGGTTTTTGACGGTCGTCCCTAAGCTGGCGGGGTTTGCAGCGCTGCTGCGCTTTCTCCTCGTGGCGCTACCGGGCGGGCTCGCCGCTTGGCCCCTTGCCGTGGCTGTCTTGGCTGCGCTGACGATGACCCTCGGTAACTTTATCGCGTTGCGGCAAACGCGGCTTAAACGGCTGTTGGCCTACTCGAGCATCGCTCAAGCAGGCTACGTACTAATGGTCGTCGCTGTTGCTGAGCGTGTACCTTCAGCTCTGAGCGCCGCTGGCTACTACCTGCTCGCGTATCTGCTGATGAACCTGGGCGCATTTGTCGTTGCAGCGCAGTTGGAGCGCCTCACCGGCAGTGACGAGATGCGGGGTCTACGGGGTTTGGGCCAACGTTCACCCCTGGCAGCTGTGGGCCTTACCCTGTCGCTGTTGTCGCTCGCCGGTATCCCGCCACTCGCCGGGTTTGCAGGAAAGGTTTTGCTGTTAGACGTTACGCTTTCAGGCGGGCTGACCTGGCTTGCCGTCATTGCCATTGTGAACTTTGCCGTGGCCTTGTACTACTATCTGCTGCCCATCGTGGAAATGTACCTGCGGGCTCCGGAGACCGAGAGTCGTGTTCCCAATTGGCCGGGGTATCTTTTGGCGCTCGGTATCAGCGTCTTCGGCACACTCTTGTTCGGGGTACTGCCGAGCACTGCCCTTTCAGTGACACAGTATCTGGGGCGGGTCTTCGGCGGGTAAGAGCGCCTTTACCAAAATACAGTAGCCGTGCTTTATAAAGGTTTTGCGTTTTCTTGTTAAGGTCTACTAATACTTAAGAAAGGGGCAGCGGAGTAGCGGCAGACACGTCAAAATTTTGGTTGGTACGATACCGTTTTGGAGGAAAAAAATGAACACACAGCGTATGTTGGGGGAACACCCGAAACCCATGAACGTAGATATCAGCGCCTTGACAAAAGTTATCGACTCGGCGTTCGAGTGCGCGCAAATCTGCACGTCGTGCGCCGACGCTTGTTTGTCCGAAGAGATGGTGGCCGACTTACGCTACTGCATTCGGCAGAACCTCGACTGCGCCGATATCTGTGACACTACCGCGCGAGTCCTGTCGCGCCAGACCGAACCCGAGATGACGCTTTTGCGCGCACAGTTGGAGGCGTGCATGACGGCGTGCAAGCTGTGCGGCAGCGAGTGCGAAAAGCATAAAGACATGCACGCGCACTGTCAGGTGTGTATGGAAAGCTGCCGGAGCTGCGAAGAAGCGTGTAACGCACTTTTGCAACAGCTTGGGCCGAAGGTCTGAAGCTACTGTCTAAAACCGTTGTCTAAAGCGATTACAACCGAGGTGCCGACAGCAGCGTCGGTATCCCGGTTGTCTGGTGAGGGATCGAGTTCTCACACACCCGAGGGTCTATTCGCCGGCTTGCCGATTTGAACTAGCCACACCTGAACCAACTACATCTGAATCAAGCATATTTGTATGTCGCCGGGCTTTACCCAGCCGTAAAGCCCGGCGGTTTTGCAACTTTGTGCGCGCAAAACTGAAAGGACAACCCGCTGTCAAGCCCCCTTTTCTTCCGTCTCGTTTACTTGGAACCGGCGTGCTCGCAGCTATTCTTATAACGGCAAACACCGGCTTCGCCCAGACACCGCAAATAGGGCTCGAGCTAGTCGCCGAGGGCTTTACCGCGCCGACGGTGCTTGTACCGTCTCCGGACGACAGCGGGCGGCTTCTCGTGGTCGACCAAATCGGCGTTATCAAGATTATAGACGCGAACGGTCAACTCATCACACAGCCTTTTCTCGACCTTCGTGATGCGCTGGTCGACCCAAACGAAAGTTACGACGAACGCGGCTTTCTGGGACTGGCGTTTCACCCCGATTACGCGCAAAACGGGCGTTTCTACGTCTATTACAGCGCACCCCTACGTGAAAAGCGCACTCTCGGATTGGAGCAGTACGAGCCACGTCTCGGAGTTTAGCGTCTCAGACGAACCCAACCGCGCAGACCCAGATTCAGAGCGGGTCTTGCTCCGCGTCGATGAGCTGCAACTCAACCACAGCGGCGGGCAGATTGCTTTTGGACCGGACGATTATCGCTATATTTCTTTAGGCGACGGCGGCGCAAACGACGAGGACGTGGGCCACATCGACAACTGGTACGAGGTCAGCGACGGCGGAAACGCTCAAGGCCTCGCTACGAACCTGTTAGGTACGCTCTTGCGTATTGACGTCGATGCCCGGCAAGGGGGCAAAGCTTACAGCTATTCCCCAGGCCAATCCCTTTGTCGGACAAAACGGCGCTGAAGAAGTGTGGGCTTACGGCCTTCGCAACCCATGGGCTCTCTCATTCGACCAAGACGGAACACTCTACACCGCCGACTTGCGGCAAGAGCTTTTTGAAGAGGTCAACATCGTCCAAAAAGGGGGCAACTACAGCTGGCACGTTAAAGAGGGAGCGCACTGCTTTTCGACACAAACGCCTGAACAACCGCCGGAAAATTGTCCGGACAGCACACCGGACGGTACACCCTTGATCGACCCGGTGCTCGAGCAAAGCCACGACGTAGGCATCGCCATTATCGGCGGCTGTATCTACCGTGGCAACACTTATCTACGAAGGTCAATATCTTTTCGGCAACCACGCCGGGTCCGCAGAAAATCACCACGGCGTGCTGCTGAGTGCGACGCCCTCCGAAACGGGTATGTGGTCTTTCAGGCAGCTTCAGGTAGTCGGCGGTGAAGAAGGCGGACTGTTGCCGGGTCGTCTGCTCGCTTTTGGTCAAAACGCCAGCGATGAGCCGTATGTGCTGACCAAAGAGACGGAAGGGCCGAAGGGTAACACCGGAAAAGTCTACCGGCTGGTGACCACCAAGTAAAAACATCGAGTAAAAACACTGGGCAAAACCACCGGGCAAAACCATCAAGTAAAACCATTGTCTTTCCGAAAATGCTGTTTTAGACGCCTTCGCGCGGGGCGTTCTCTTCTATATTGAACACTAGATGCGCCAAATTCACACACAACAGGTGAGGTACCAATGAAAGGCCAAATCCTGGTCGTCGAAGATGACCCCGGTATCGTCCGCGCGCTAAAAGCGTATCTGGAACGGGAAGGTTTCGACGTCGCAGTAGCAGCCGACGGTCTGTTTGCTCTAAAGCGTACGCTTACCGAACCACCGGCACTTATCGTACTCGACTGGATGTTACCGGGTTTAGACGGCCTCGAGTTTATGCGGCGGCTGCGCCAAGAGCAGCGCACCCCCGTTATCATGCTTACTGCACGCACGGAAGAAAACGACCGCATCTTGGGTCTCGAGCTAGGCGCAGACGATTACGTGACCAAACCTTTTAGCCCACGCGAACTCGTGGCGCGGGTCAAAGCGGTGCTGCGCCGCACCGAATTGCCGGACGAAGGCGACGACGCGGTACTCACCGCAGGCTCTTTGCAGCTCGATTTTGGTAAGCGAACAGTCACCCGTGCGGGTACGCCGCTCGCGCTGACCGTCCTCGAGTTCAAACTGCTCTACACCTTGATGCGCCAACCGGGCCGCGTGTTCAGCCGCGATGAACTCTTAAACCGGGTCTGGGGTCCTGATTTTACCGGCGTAGACCGGGTGGTGGACGTGCACATCTCTCATCTGCGGCGCAGGTTGGAGGCCGACCCCGACACACCGACGCGGGTGCTTACCGTTCGCGGCGTCGGCTACAAGCTCGCCGAGGAGGGCGCTTGAAGACCCGGCAAAGCTCCCGTTTGTATTGGCGGCTGTTCGTCTCTTATGTGCTGGTCATTTTGGTAGGTAGCGCTACACTGCTGGGGACGAGCGAAATCTTCGGTCGTTTTTTAGCTGAGCGGCACCTCGCGAGTATGGGCTTTACACTTCATAATCTGCCTCAGGGAACCGACCCGATGCTGGCGAACCTCCGCGAGGCGTACCGCCGCACCTTTAGCCAGTCACTGCTTTGGGGCGCGCTCGCAGCGACCTTTGTAGCCGGCGGCGTCGGTCTCTTTATCACCAGACAGATCGTCTCACCCCTGCGGCGTTTGCAAAGCGCAAGTCGCCGGGTTGCGTCGGGGCAATACGAGGTAGGTCAAGTCTCCGCTCCGGGGGAAATCGGCGACTTGACCCGTTCTTTTTACGCTATGGTTACGGCGTTAAACCAAGCTGAGGCTCAGCGTACCGAAGTCCTCGGCAACGTGGTACACGAGTTTCGCACCCCGCTAAGCAGTTTACGGGGCAACCTCGAGGGGCTTCAAGACGGCCTTTTTACCCTTGAAGACGAAACGATCGCGGTGAGTTTAAGGGAGGTCGCGCGCCTCGAGCGGTTGGTCAGCGACCTTGCCGAAGTTGACCGGGCTGAAAAGCAAAGTGCGATCAGGCTCGAGCAGATCAGTCTGGAGCGTGTCTGCAAGCAAACCCTCGCAGCGCTGAGGCCTCTTTTTACCGCTAAAGGCGTACGTCTACATTGTCTCCCGATACCCCCCGACCTCATGGTAAACGTCGACCCCCAGCGCACCGCGCAAATTCTGGCCAACCTGCTTACGAACGCCCTCAGGCACACCTCAACCGGCGGCGAGGTGACGATCTGGGCCGATGCAAGCGACCCCGACCGGGTCACCATGAACGTCCACGATAACGGCGAGGGGATTTCCGAAGCCCTGCTCCCTTACATCTTTACCCGCTTTTTTCGTGGCGACCCGTCGCGGTTCTCTCAAGAAGGGAGCGGAAGTGGCGTGGGACTTACCATCGCCAAGCACTACGCCGAAGCCCAGGGCGGAACCATCGGGGCAACAAGCCGGTTGGGCGAGGGCAGTCGTTTCTGGTTTACCTTGCTGCGGGTAAAGTGAAACTTTACAAAAAATTTACAAAACTTTTATCGCTACGTAACAAAGCTTCGCTACGCTGATGTGGCTAGGGAGGTGCGTTCGTGATGAGCTCCGGCATGATGGATCTCAGCTTTGTTTGGATATCGGTGTTACTTGTGGGACTTGTGGCGTTGGTAATCTGGCTCATAAAGATAATGTTCCCGCAAGGCGAAAATGCTTTGACGGTAAGGGAACAGGGAACCGACAAAAGTGTCGCGCTCGAGATCGTCCGGCAGCGTTATGCACGGGGTGAGATTACCGCCGAAGAGTTTGTCCGGCTTGAGCGAGACCTTACTTAGTCGAAGCTGAACATATTTAGGTTAGGGGGAAGATGAGTACAGTTGAATTTCCATCGGCAGAGGCCGCCTACAACTTTTCGGTTGAGGTGCGCACTGCCGGTCATCAGGTCAAACTTGGCGGCGCCACAAAGCCGGTAACTCGGCAGGCGTTTCGCACGGCTGCGCTCAGCGCACTTGTCGGCGGGACGTTATTCGGCCTTTTAGGTGCGTTTGCCGAGGCAGGAATGGTAGGGCTGCCGCGGCTCGAGCCGCTTTTTGCTGCGCCACTGGGCGCGGTGACGGCACTTTTGTCGATATTCGGCGGGAGCCTCGGCGCACTGCTGGGTGGTCTCGTGGCCCTCGAGCCCGTTAAACCCTCGCACACGTCCGGCTACCACGTTACGGTAGCTGACACGGACGACAGCGTAAGCAGTCTGGCGCGGCGTTACGGCGGCAACTTGGTTGAACGTTCTCACGGTGAAGATGCTACAAAAACACCGTCGCCCAAGCAGCGGCTGAGCTTAAACCGCGTTCTCGCCTGGCTTATTAGCGTACTCACCACCGGCGTGCTGCTGACGGCGCTGGGTTACATCTGGTTTTTGTCGGCAGATTACGGTAACGGTTCCGATCAGGGGGCGCGCCTCGGTTACACCCTCAAGAACGTGCAGCGCGTACCTGCCGACACGCCGGTGGCAGCCGGGGTCGCAGTGGCCGAGATGGTGGGCGGCAATACGGCGAACGTACCCGCTGACCCGCTGGCGGCGGCACAACTCGCGCCGCTCGCCGCCGCGCAGGGACTGACGCTCGTTTACGGGGCCGAGGGAGCGTCGCCAGACCTTGCAGCAGCACAAGCCGCGCTTGTCCGGGAGAGTCCGGTTATTGTGGTCGTCGCCGACACGGAACCTGCCTACGCACTCCCCGCCGCCTACGCTGCGGCGCACTTTCGTGCGCCCGTCCTGACGCTTGCAGAAGCTGTCGGCGCGTTAAACGGTGTGCGAAACAAGCGCATCTTGGTAGCCGCCCCCTCGCGGCTGATAGGTAACGGTGCACTAGCGCCGCTACGCGCCTTCGGCAACGTCGAGCGCGTCGCCGCCGACGGCCTCTACCGCCACGCACTGCTCTGGGCGAGAGGACGCTGGGGCGATTTCGGCTGGGGGATGAACGAAAACCTGGAGAAAGACGGCTACTACTACTTTACCCTCACAAATCCGGCGGATTCCGGCTTTGCGGCAGCGGGGCTGCCGCTGGCTTACCTCGGCAATTACGGGCCACTGCTGTATACGCCGCAAGCCGATCTCGACGAACTGACCGATCAGTACGTCTGGCGACTCGGGCCGGATTTTTTCAACCAGCCCTCCGACGGGCCGTTTATGAATATACGTGTGATCGGCGGCCCCGAAAGCGTTTCTTATAACGCCCAAGCGCGCCCCGATCTAGCTCTGGAAACGCATCCGTACCGGCAACAGGTAGAGGGGGCCAGCGGGTTGGCGATCCTCGGCTGGAGCTGGGTTTTTATCGGGCTTGCCGGGGCGATCTGGGCGCTTTTCGCTATGCCCGTGCGGATACCCGAATCGGGTTTTTACCCGCGCCTCTACTGGCCGCTGTCGATGCTGGTACTGGGCCCGCTAGGTATCGTTGCCTTCTTCTTGGCCTACCAGAATCGGTCGGTCAACAAAGACGGGCCTATGCCCAGCTTCGTCCGTCCTACCTGGGCACGGGCAGTTTCAGCCACGATTATGGGCATGGGTATCGGGATGGCGCTGATGATCGCGTCGATGTACCTTTTTGAACTCAACGGTTTGCCGCTTTTTCGGGCCCTCGAGTTCACCCCGCTTTTCTGGCTGGCTGCACCGATGGCGGCGCTTATGTGGTTCATCATGGTAATACCGGCGATTTTAATCTCGGCTTTCGTTTTCATGGGGCCGATGATGAGCGAAATGCACGGTGTGAGCTACTGGCAGGGGGTCAAGAAGGGTTTCTGGCCGGTTGCTATTTCGATGATCGCATCTTCGGTCGGTATGTGGACGCTGGTGTGGTGGTGGATGAACTGGCAGGGTCTGATGAGCGAAGAAGATATCTGGCTCTGGGTCTCACCGCTCTGGTGGGGCGCGGCGATGGGCTTTTTTACCGCGCTGATTCCAAACTACGTGATGGCCCGGCGCGGCTGGAAGAACGGGAGTATGTAGATGATCCGACCGCTTTATACCTTTCTGGCGGGGCTGGTGGTACTGCTTGGCGGGCTTTTCTGGATTGTTTCGACCTGGGAGCCTCAAGGCGAACCGCTGAGCGCCAGCGCCACACAAAACGCTGAAATGTTGACACTGACCGGTACGACGGCCCGTCTTTCGGGCGCGGACTACCTCGAGACCGCGACCGCCTACTCGCAAGCTATCTACGCAGTTGCGCAAGACCAAGATCGCCCCGGAGCGGTCGTGCTGGTTCGCGACGACGACCCGGCTACCGCAATCGCCACCACCCGGCTCCAGCACATGCCGGTCAACGCGCCGATGCTCTTCGTAAGCGGCGGCGGCACCACGCTGCCCCAGGCGACGCGCGACGAACTCGAGCGCCTCGACCCCGAGGGCGTGATGATGGACAACAATGTGCAGGTCTATTTGGTCGGCGACATCGCAGCTACGCTCGCCACCGAGATTGAGACAGACCTGGGCCTTAGCACCCGCCGCATCTACGCGCCCGATCCGGTAGCTTTTACCGAAGTCCTGGACGAGTTTCTTGCAGTGATGGAGTCCGATCACCGCGAAAACGTCTTTATCGGCGCATTAGCAGCGCCTCAGTACAGTCTCCCTGCCGCCAGCTGGAACGCCCACGCGGGCGACGCTTTCGCGTACGTCACCGAAAACGGTGTACCCGAGGCCACAAAACGAATGCTCGAACGGCGCGCCCCGAACTATCCCTATATCTACGTGTTCGCGCCGCCGTCGGTGGTCGGGCCGGAGATCATGGCTGAACTCGCCCGTTACGGTCACGTACAGCGTATCCCCGGTACAACGCCGCAAGAGATGGCCGTTCGCTGGGCGGGCTATAAGGATTCGGGCCGGATGCTGGGTTGGTGGTTTGGTCAACGCGAACGTGGCGCGGGCTGGGGTATCGCCGAACCCGGTCACAACACCCTCCTGGCAAACCCTAGCGACTGGCGTGAGGTAGTTCCCGGTTTCGTGCTTTCGCACATGGGTAAGCACGCCCCACTCATGCTGACAAACGATGACGGTTCGTTGCCGGCAGTAGTGCGCACCTACGTCGGCGACGTTCTCAAGCCTACCTATACCTATCCGAGTCAGCAGGTCTTCAACTTCGCCTGGATTTTGGGATCAGCCGAAAACGTTCCCGACAACGCCATGCGTGAGTATGCAGGACTACTCGAGGTGCAGGGTTTGCGGCGTACCGGGTCAGGGGTTCAAGCGGCGGCAACGGCCCCACCGGCGACCGATTAGGCCGACCTAAAAACGAAGTGACGACGATGTAGTGGGGATGGCGGAGTGGGCCGATGGGGGTAGCCATGATGTAAGGAGTTGCACGCTGCAGAGTTACCGGTAAAACAACCGGTCGCACACTGGTGGCTTGGGCCATAAGGCCAGCGGAAAGAAAGCGGTCAATCCTCGAGTTTATGGGAGAAACTTATGAAAAGGTTTTTTCAGCAGCTTGCGCAGCTACGTGAGGTGTGGTCACGTCGCCGGGCAGATTCTACCGACCTGCCGACTAGCTACAGCTTGGCCCGCGTACCCGTCGCCCGGCAGGCATCACGGCAGCAACGACAGTAGGTAAGCGACAACAGTAGGTAATTGCCGGATACGTTCAGGGGATAGGGGGAACAGATGAACCGGCAGCGGATTCTTTGGGACAGTGGCACCAACATCTTTTTGGAACTTTGGCTCCTTGTCGCGCCGTTCTTGCTGCTCTACGCGGGCGTTACGGCGGCACTGTGGAACGACGTGATTGTGGGCTTGGCGGTCGCTACTTTCGCCGCGATTCGGGTTGGGGGTGCCTTTCGCCAAGCCGGTATGAGTTGGACGAACGTCGTACTTGGCGCTTGGCTCGTCGTTGCACCGTTCGTACTAGGTTACGCCGGAGTTAGTTCAGCACTTTGGAACGACGTGCTGATCGGACTGCTCGTGATTATTCTGGGCTGGCGGAGCGCCGCAGCCAGTGGCACGGCCCCGTCCCGGTAGCTTACAGGCCGTGAGCAGCGTTTAGAAAGCCGCTCACTAAACATGAACTGCAAAAACCACAACCAACGAGGGGGAAGTATGAAACGAAACTGGTATAGTACCGTGCGGCAAACTTGGTTGATGGGCGCAACACTCCTTGCAGCTGCTGTGTTCGCGCAAGAACCTATTCAAAAAGACCCGGCGGACGTGCAGGTTCCGCAAGGTTATACCCTTACGGTCGCAGCGTCGGGGCTCAACTTCGCCAGCGATATCACCTTTGGGGCGAACGGAGAGGTTTATGTAGCCGAAACCGGATATCACTCCTACGGCTTGACACCCGACGAGGCTCCACCCGCGCGTATCTTGCAGATCATGCCGGACGGCAGCAACAAGGTCGTTTACGACAAAAACGTGTCGTTTAAGGATATCCGCGCGAACGCCTCATCTAACGACATGCCCGAAGGTCTGATTCCGCCCGTGACCGGCGTGACCTTTAACCCCGATGACGGGCTTTTATATGTAGCACACCGTACCCGCGTTTCGACGCTCGACCCCGAAACAGGTGCGTTCAAAACGATCGTCAACGGGATGCCGTCTTGGGGCTTTTTTCCGAACGACAAGGTCATCTTCGGGCCCGACGGCAAAATGTACTTTTTTCTCTCTACGCAGGGTAACGCCGGCCCTATCGACCAGGAGTGGCTCGAGGTCATCAATGCGCTCAATAAACCGGGTGCCAAAGAGGTGCCCTGTGAAGACGTAACCTTGACCGGCAAGAACTTCGCCGTGCCGGTCGAAGACCCTTCGACGCCGAGCGTCGGCGACACGGAACTGACCGGTGTTTACGTTACTTTGGGTACCGAAACGACGGCAGGCCAGACCATCAAGGGTGAAGTCCCTTGCAACGGCGCATTTTTGCGGGCCGACCCGGACGGCTCAAACCTGGAAGTCTACGCTTGGGGGCTGCGAAGCGATTACGGCTACCGCTTTTCGTCCGACGGGCGGCTCATCGCCACGCAAAACTCGGGCAACCCTATCCCGCCGCGCCCGCTCTACAACGACTGGGAGCAGATTTACGAAGTGCAAGAGGGTGCCTGGTACGGCTGGCCCGACTTTTACAGCGGCCTGCCGATCACCGACCCGCGCTTTGAGCTTAAAGGTGCCGAGCGCGGCTTTGTGCTGAGCGAAAAGACCCGGCAAACGCTGCTCGGCAACCGCAAAGCGCCTATTCAGCCGCTGGTCAAGCTCGAGCCGCATATCGCCGCGCAAGGTCTCGTGCTGGGTGGGAGTAACTTCGACTTGGGAAATAACGAAGCACTCGTTGCAGCTTTTGGTACCAACATCGGCAGCTTACGCGAAAAGCTACCCGGTTTCGAGGTCATTCGGGTCAATCTGGATACGCAGGAGGTCTCGGATTTTCTGGTCAATAAATCCGGCAAGCCTGCCTCGGTCACTGCCGGTGGTGGGCTGGAGCGGCCTATGCAGCTCGAGTGGGCTCCGGACGGTTCGCTCTTTGTCGTGGATTTCGGCGTCATTAGCGTAACGCAAACCGGGCTCAAAGCAGAGCCGGGAACAGCTACAATCTGGCGCATGACGCAAAACCAGTAGAAGGCAGCCCAGCGAAGGCGCATCTTGTTCACGCAAGGGCACAACCTTCGCTGGAACGAAGCTGGCGTCAACCGGCTCGAAAACCTCTGGGCAAAAACAGAGCACCGCGCTGCCACGCTAAAACGTAGTTACGAAGAAGGTAAAGCGCCACAACGTCGGTTCAGCGCGAAATTGCAGTACAAACTCAAGCTAGTACAAACTCGACTACCGCGCGGGCTGATGCCCGCGCGGACTTCACAAGGAGCTATTATGACAACAACGACGCAACTGCTTTACTGGTTCGGTGTGTTCAGCATGAGTGCAGGCGCTTTTTACTTCGGTTACGGCGCGGCTCGAGCTGCAGACGAACGGACAGCGAAGATTTTCCAACTCAACTTCTTCATCTGCCTTATTGCTAGTGCACTTTACCTGGTTATGGCAACAGGCTACGGCGCTTTTGAAGCCGCTGAGGGTGTCGGAACCCGAACTGTTTGGGTACGCTACGTGACCTGGGGCTTATCAACCCCGCTGCTGGTACTTGTGCTCACCTCATTGGGCCGCTCGCGACTGCCGACAGTAACAGCCTTGCTGGGTGCGGACGTATTTATGATTGCCACCGGCCTCGTGGCTACGCTCGTCGCCGAACCGTATAATTATGTGTGGTATCTGGTCAGTACGGGCGCTTACCTCGCCATCGTCTATCTGCTTCTCGGGCCCTACCGTCGTCAGGCTAAAGAGACCTATCCCGACAACTCAGCCGCCTTTGATCGCCTTTTGACGGTTCACCTTACCCTCTGGACGCTCTACCCCGTCGTCTGGATTCTCAGCACTGAAGGGCTTAGACTGATCGGCGAGACGCCGGAGGCGCTTAGCTATACGGTGCTGGATATCGTCGCAAAGGTAGGTTTTGGGCTACTGGCAGTTTTTACCTTGCGCCAACTTGGTGATCAGAGCCGGGGGCAGCGTTAGTAACGCAGTCGAGCGGTAAAGACGTGACGGTGACAAGCAACGAGGATCAGCTCGAGCTCGCGCATATCAACCTGGGAGGCTGAAAAAGCGTCCGTGCGCGCCTTCGGGGATAGCAGCTGCGAGCTTCGCGCGGTATTTGTAATCGTTACACCAGCACGCGTTTTCACAAGCAGGGAAAGGCAACTACGATAGGAGTAGATTATGGCCGAGGTATACGCAATTATCATCTGGCTTAAAGAGAGTGGGCTGGTCCCGCTCGAGCAGTCGCAGATCAGCGTTGACAAGAACGAACTTCCGGCAGGACACAGGTCGTTTGTGTTTAACTCGCCTGCGCTACCACGCGTTCACTACGCTCATTACGCCACGCGTGAGGAGGCTGAAGCGGCGCTTCGAGACCTTTGTGAAGCTATTGACACAGGGAAAACGACAATCGTCGGTTTTCGCAACACAACCTTTGCGGTTCCTGCCCACAGCGTTCACTATGTCGCGCTCGGCAAAAGCAAGGCGGAGCACGTCAGCCCCGACACCAATCCTGCGGAGTCGAATGATAGTGGGGCGTAACTACCCTGCCGATTGCCCACTACCGGTGAGCTGAGACGATGTGTTTTTACCCGGCGGTTCAGGTAATTATCAACCCCCAGGTAACGGTAAACAGCGTACTCAGCGTAGTTCGTCAAAAACGGGGTGTGCTCGTCGTACCCCTATTTTCACTCTTTCGACAAGCTGTCCCCCGGCACTCGAGGTTCTTGATACCAAAGCGTAGCGAAACCGCTACGCTTTTTTGGCTGGACGGCGCTTCGTAACCGAGGCCGAGCCCCTTATTTATACCCTCCGCCAGCCCGCTACAATCCCACAGATAATTAACCGCGCATCTTTTTAAGAGGGCCCTGGTGGTAAAACATGCCTGGATGCCGGCAAAAGTGGAGGGTTCGTGGGGACTTGTGGGAGAACGTGGGAAAGTGTGTTAAGCTCTACCCTAGCGAGAACGGCGTGGGTCGCGGGGTCGGGGAACTCCAAAGACCAAATAGTACGCAACTTCAGGTGGGGGACGGGTGGAAGATGCCATTTGGCGAATATCCTTATACGGTGGACGACAAGGGGCGGGTTATCGTTCCTCCACCGTTTCGGACGTTCGTCGAACACGGCATGATTATCACACGCGGGATGGAGAAATGTCTCTATGTGTTTCCCGTGACGGCGTGGGCGGGGGTCGTCAAACAGCTCGAGGAACTCCCGATGACCGATCTCAAATCACGCAAGTTTCTGCGCTACTTTTACTCCGGAGCCGCCAACGCCAAACTCGACGGGGCAGGCCGTATCACTCTGCCGAGCACGCTACGCACCTTCGCCGAACTCGAGAACAGTGTGATGGTCGCGGGTGCGCCGAATCACCTGGAGATTTGGAACGAAACGCGCTGGAGCGACGCCATCGAAGCGATGCACGACGACCTCGATGCTCCCGAATTGCTCCAGGGCATGGTCGGATGACTTCTGATATGAGCGCAGCACCTCACGCGCCCGTGATGCTAGATGAGTGTCTGGAATACCTGGCTGTAAAGCCCGGCGGCTGGTACATCGACGGTACCTTCGGCGCGGGCGGACACACGACTGCCATTTTGGCGGCGGGTGGGCGGGTGCTGGCACTCGACCGCGACCCGAACGTGCAGCGGTTTTTAGCTACGGCGACCCTTGCGGCGGCGCTCGAGACCGGGCACTTGCTCTTTGCCGAGGGTAATTTTAGCGAACTAGAGGTTCACGCCGAACGGCTCGGCGTCGCCCCGGTTGCCGGAATTCTCCTCGATCTGGGCGTTTCGTCGATGCAAATAGACGAACCGGGACGTGGGTTTTCGTTTCGGCAAGCCGGCCCACTCGATATGCGGATGGGCAAAACCGGGCTCTCCGCTGCCGATTTGGTCAACCACGCGTCTACCGAAGAACTCGCCGGCCTGATCTTCCGCTACGGCGAAGAGCGTTACAGCCGCCGTATCGCGCGGCGCATTGCCGAAGCGCGCGAAGCCGCACCTATCGAAACAACCCAAGAACTCGCCGAGATCATCGCGCGCGGCTACCCGCCCGGACGCCGCCGTGACCACCCGGCGCGGCGCACCTTTCAGGCGCTCCGCATCACCGTCAACGACGAACTCGGTGAGTTGCAAAGTGCCTTGGCAACTTTGGCACGAACGCTGGCACCCGGAGGGCGCGCGGTGATCCTGACCTACCATTCACTCGAGGACCGTCTCGTCAAGCATTTTTTTAAGGGCAGCACCCTCTTGACGCCGCTCCACAAAAAACCGCTCACGGCTACCGACGCCGAGATCGCCCGCAACCCACGGTCGCGCAGCGCCAAACTGCGCGTCGCCCAGCTTATGCAACCGTCCCCCACAACCTCCGAGGAGCCGTTATGACCCGGTCCAGCAGAAACTTGCTCGCTCTCTACCTCAGCGCGCTTCTGGTGCTCGCCTACCTGGGGGTGCAAAACCAGCGGGGCTATTACCAGCACGAATATCTGTTGCAGCAAAAGAGAACCCTGCAGGCGCAGTTGCAAGGGTTGCGCCGCGACGCGGCGAGCGTAAACGGCACCCTCGCCGTCCGTAACTGGGCGCTGGCACGCGGCATGGTACCCGCGCCCGAAGCGCTCAACATCCGCGAAGTCAACCCTGCGCCCGCGCCTACGGTGGTGCTGCCTCAGGGCGAGCTGGAGGTGTATACCCTATGGCGTTAAGACCTGTTAATGCGCCCGACCTGACGCGCCGCCGCGCGCACGCCCTCCCCAGAGTCAGGGTTCAGCCGCTCCCGGCACCACAGGGCGGTCAAGACGGTGAACTGCGCCTCCGGCGTGGCTGGCTCTTCGTGCTGTTTTTGACCCTGCCGCTGCTCGCCGCACTCTACGGTTTCGCCGCAGCCGGCGTGCGGCTGCCTAGCCCGTCGCCGCTGCTGGCGGAAGCCCCCACGCGCGGTACCCTCTACGCTGCCGACGGTACGGTTTTAGCCGAAGGTGCCGCCGAAACGCGGAGCTACCCACAAGGCACGTTAGCGGCGCAGCTAATCGGTTTTAGCGGAGCCGAGCAGCCCGATAAAACTTACGGGTTAGAAGGCTTGGAGCGTAAACTCGACGCGAAACTGCAGGCCGGGCAAGATGTCACGCTGACCCTAGACCCCGACTTGCAGGGCATTGCCCAGACTGAACTCGCGCGCGCCGCTAAACTGCACGGCGCAAAAAACGGCGTGGTGGTAATGCTCGAGGCCAAAACGGGCCGGATCTTGGCGAGCGCCTCGTATCCGACGTTCGATCCCAACACCCAGGGAACGCTGCTCGGAGCCGATCGAAATGTGATCGGTAACACCCCGATGATGGCGTCTGTAGAACCCGGTTCGGTTATGAAGCCCTTTGTCGTCGCGGCCTTGCTGCAAGACCGTAAACTCCGGGCAAACGAGGTGCTCAAGGTCGAGATGCAGCGGCGCGTCGGCAGTAAAGTCTTCACTGACGTGACCGTGCACGAACCGACCCTGGCCGTTAAGGACATCTTGCGCTACTCGTCGAACGTCGGCATGATCGAACTCGGCGAACGCTTTACTTCGGCAGAACTCGCAGCCTGGTACTACCGTTACGGCTTCGGGCAAAGGGTCGGCACCAGCTTTGTAAGCAGCGCGCCGGGCATTATCAATCCGCCCGATACGTGGGTGCCGCAAGACCACGCCTCGGCGGTGATCGGTCAGAGCATGTCGGCGACGGCGCTGCAACTCGCGGCGGCCTACAGCATTTTCGCCAACGACGGACGTTACGTGACGCCGCAAGTCGTCGAATCGGAAGTAGGTAAAGTCGCCGCAAAGCAGGTGCTGGACCCCGCCGTAGCCCGCACTGTTTTGGGGATGCTTACCTATACGGTTGAGAACAGCGGCCTTAAAGACGCGAAAATTCCCGGTGTCAAGGTTGCCGGCAAGTCCGGCAGCGCCGACTTGTTCGACATCGACAAGGGCGAATATATCGACGCCGGAACCTTGTCGTTTGCCGGTATTTTTCCGGCAGAAGACCCCAGAGTCATCGGCGTCATGTACCTGCAACGCGTCAAAGAAGAGGGGGCGCTGAGCGTTTCGGTGACGGCCCCGGCGTTTCGCCGGATCGGTTCGCAGGCGGTGGCACTGTGGGATGAAGCGGCGCTCGCGGGCCGCTAACTTCAGCAGCGTATGATGAGCATTATGCGTATAATGCTCACACTAGGGCAGCTAAACCGAGGGAGCTGGAGGGGTACGTGCCGGAAGAGTTAATAGTAGAACCGTACAACCTGGAACCCGGCAGACTCGCCGAACGGGGCGGTGGCGTGGCTGCGCCGGGTCTCCCCGGCGCGACCGGCGTCAGCTTCCACAGCCGCCGCGTCCGTCCCGGGGACGCTTTTTTTGCGCTTCCCGGTGCTGCGGAACACGGCCTTACCTATGCGGGCGCTGCTTTAGGGGCAGGCGCGGCCTACATTGTGTCGGACAGGCCACATCCACGGGGTGTCACGGTTCCCGACCCGGCAGGGCTTTTGCTGGCACTCGGAGCCGACGCCCGCCGCACATTTTACGGTACGGTCGTCGGGGTTACGGGGTCGGCGGGTAAAACGACCTGCAAGGCATTTCTAGGCGCTGCTTTGGGGGCGGGAATAACCCCGGGCAATTTCAACACGCCGTTCGCGCTCGCGCAGACCTTGATAGATGCAGCTACAAAGAGCCGGACGGGTGAACGTGCAAGGCTCGTCCTCGAGTTAGGCGTCGATCACCCCGGTGAGATGGACACCCTGTTGCAGCTCGCTCAACCTACGCACGCCGTTTTGACGCTTATCGCGCCGAGCCATCTGGCGGGTTTGGGGAGCGTCGCGGGCGTTGCCCGCGAAAAGCTCAAGCTGGTAGACGCCGCCGACTACGCGCTGGTCAGCGCGCAAGCCGCAGCTTTTTTAAGCGCCTCGCAGCGCCGTAAAGTCACGACTTACGGGCTGAAAGACGCCGACGTTACCGGGACGATCTCAGACGTTTCGCCGGCAGGTCAAACGCTGACCGCGTTGGGCGTTCAGGTCAGGCTGCCCTTTGTCGGGGCGGCGCTCGCCGCGGGTGCACTCGCCGCGCTCGCGCTGGCGGCGCATCTAGGTGACGATTTGGAGGTTACGGCAACCCGTTTAGCGCGCGCGAAACTCGAGCCCGGACGCCTGCAAATCCACCGGTTAGGGCCGCTGACCCTGCTCGACGATTCGTATAACAGCAATCCCGCCTCGGCAACCGCAGCACTCGAGACCTTAAAACACTTTCCCAGACCCCACACGGCAATCCTGGGCGACATGCTCGAGCTCGGCCCCGACTCGGCGCGGTTTCATAGCGAACTCGGTGAGCAGACACTGGGACTCGACAAGGTTGTCGCCGTAGGGCCGGAGATGCTGGCGCTAAAGGAAGGAAACCCAGCCGCACGCTACTTCGACACGTTCGACCTGGAAAAGCTTTTGGTTGAACTCCCCGAACACGGCACGCTGCTCGTCAAGGGCTCGAGGGGAATGCGGCTCGAGCGCCTCGTGTCCGCGCTGCTGGCAGCAAGTAAAGAGGTCGGCGCGTGATTATCCTCGTCTCCGCCCTGTTGTCACTGCTGTTCGTCGGCACCTTTATTCAGCTCGCGCCGCGTTACGGCTTTGGCAAAGACGTCCGCCCGGACGGGCCTGAAACGCACCTCGCCAAAGCCGGAACCCCGACGATGGGTGGGGCCGCGTTTTTACTCGCCGCGCTTCTCACCTGGCTTTTTTTCGGCAGCCCCGGCGTCGACAGCCTCGCCGTGGCGCTCCTGACGCTCGCCGTCGCAGGATTAGGGCTTTTAGACGACCTTACCGCGCTGCGTAAAAAACGGCGCGTCGTGGTCGTTACCGCAAAACCCGACCCTGAACCCGGTGAGGACAAGGTTGAAACCGAACCCAAACGACCTACACTCGACCTGACGACGGGCGTCCTGGCGCGTTACCGGCTGCTCGTTCAGGCACTTGCGGCGCTACCTTTTGCCATTTACGCCGTTCGCAACGGTCAAGACCTGCTCGGGCCGGGGCTGATCGATACGCTCGGGTTTATGTTTATCATCGTCGGCACCATCAACGCGCTCAACTTCAGCGACGGGTTGGACGGGCTTGCCGGGGGGATGGCGGCGCTGATCCTGCTGCCTTTTATCGGGGTGAGTTTTGTCGGGGCGCTCGTCGGGGCCTTGTTAGGCTTTTTGTGGTTTAACGTCCACCCGGCGCGGGTGTTTATGGGCGGCGTCGGTTCGGAAGCGTTAGGTGCAGCGATAGCCGGAACTGCAATCTTGGCGGGCTGGGGCTGGTGGTTGCCGCTGATTGCCTTCGTGCCGCTGCTCGAGGTCGTTTCGGTCATGATTCAGGTGCCTTACTTCCGGTTTACGGGGGGCAAAAAGTTTTTCAAGATGGCGCCGCTGCATCACCACTTTGAAAAGTCGGGTTGGCCTGAAACCCTGGTCACGTTCCGGTTCTGGCTCGTCACGGCGGTCTGCGTCGGGCTGGCCTGGGGGCTTAAGGGCGGCTTGCAGTGAACAAGGCGCAGCAAAACGTACTCGTTTACGGTCTCGGGCGGAGCGGCAGCGCGGTGGCGCAGCTTTTACGGCGGCAGGGTCACGAAGTGTGGACGTATGACGCAGCTGCGCCTCAAGGTGATGAGCTGAGCGCACTCGGTTGTCGCCGCACGGATACGCCGCTTTCTGCACCTGCCGGCGCACACTTCGACTTATGTATCGCCGCGCCCGGCGTTCCTTACGGCGCACCCGACTTGGTGGCGCTGCGGGCAAGGGGGCGCGAGACCATCGGCGAGGTCGAATGGGTCTACCGCAGCGTTCCCGCCGATATCATCGGGATTACCGGCACCGCAGGCAAAACGACCACCACCCGCTGGCTCTCGCACGTGCTTACCCGTGCAGGCTTAAACGCACCTGCAGGCGGCAACGTCGATCCGGCTTTGGCCACCGTCGCCGAAGCGGGTGCAACGCTCGTCACCGAGCTCTCGTCGTTTCAGCTCGAGCGTTGCCCGACCCTCAAACCAAAGGTCGCAGCGCTTCTCAACCTGGGCACTGACCATTTGGACCGGCACGGGACGGTAGCGGCGTATCACGCTGCCAAACGAAACCTCATCACGCACCTGACCGGGGCAGAGACCCTCGTGTACAACCAAGACGACCCGGTTTTGCGCGGCTGGGCCGCCGACTCAGGGGCACGAACTTGGGGTTTTTCGGCGCACGACTCCCGGGCCGAGGCGTATCTGGAGGGTGACACCCTAATGCTGCACGGCGCGCCGCTCGTCGGGGCGTCCGAGCTGCAGCTTTCCGGGCAGCATCACCTGATGAACGCTCTCGCGGTTTCTCTCGCGGCGTCGGCTAGGGGGCTGGACGCTGCCACGATACGCGCCGGACTCGTTACCTTCGGCGGTGTTCCCGGACGTTACAGCCTGGTCGCCGAAGCTGCCGGCGTCCGGTTTATCGAAGATTCGGTGGCTACCCGCACGCTCTCCGTTTTGGCCGCACTTGAGGCGACGCCCGCGCCTGTCGTCTGGCTCGTCGGGGGGCAGGATAAGGGAGCCGATTTAGCACCTTTAGAGTCTTTGGTGCGGGCTCGAGTCGTCCTCTGTATTGGTTTGGGTGAAGCGGGCCGAGGGTTTACCGAAAAGATTGCTGCGTGGACGAACACGCACTATATCGAGACGAAAGACGGCGAAAGCGCGCTGCAAGAGGCTGTTACGCTGGCTGCCGCTACCTTATCCGAAACAGGCGGCACGGTGCTGCTGGCCCCGCTCGCCGCCTCGTTCGACCAGTTCAGCGACTACCGGGCTCGAGCCGACGCCTTTCGGCGGGCCGTTAGGCAGGTTACAGACCGGGTTGCCGCAAACAGTGTTGCAGAAAGGGTGCCGTGGATCCTCTCCTCCTAGCCGCACAGCTGACCCTCGGCGTGCTCGGCGTGCTCGGCGTAGCAACCGCCAATCCGGACGCCGCCTTCGATCACTTTTGGCGCGTGGCGCTGGCTGTCATTCTCACCTTCATCGTCTCGCGCATCTCTCCGCAAAGGGTCGTGCGCCTCAGCACCGGCTTTTTCTTAACCGTTTTGGCCTTGCTCTTTCTCGTACTTTTCGTCGGCGTTTCGCCTGACGGGAGCGAGGCCAAACGCTGGCTCGACCTGGGCTTTTTTACCCTGCAGCCTTCCGAACTGATGAAGGTCGCCGTTATCGCCTACCTGACCGCATTTTTTCACAACCATCTGAGCAGCTTTCAGGTGTGGCGACCGATGGTGCTGATCAGCATCGCCGTCGGCCTCATCTTGGCCGAACCCAACGTCAGCACCGCCATCTTTATCTTCTTTCTGGGACTCGCCATTATGATCGCCGCCGGAACCACCGTCTGGCGACTTGTACGGCTCAATCTGCTGGTCGCCGTACTCGTCACCGTGTTCGTCGTGCCGCAGCTCAACGCCGAGTACCCGTACCTCGCCCAGCGGATAAAAGGGTACCTCGGTATGCTGGACAACGCAGCGTCGGCGGACGTCAACTATCAAGCCGACCGCGCCGAGACGTACCTGCGCGGCGGCGGGCTCGTCGGGGTTGGGGCCGGACAACCCTACTATTTGCCAGCCAGAGACACCGATATGATTGCGATTTCAGTAGGCCACGCCCTCGGCTTGGTCGGGACGGCGACGCTTTTTGCGCTCTACCTTTTTATCGCGCTGCGCGGCGTTCAGATCGCCTCTCGAGTCACCGGCCCCGGCGCACTTTTAGCTATCGGCGCGACGACCTACGTCTGTGGTCAAGCCGGGCTCAACCTGCTGGTCGCCGCTAGAATTCTGCCTGTTACCGGGGTGCCGCTGCCGTTCGTCTCTTACGGCTTTAACAGCCTTATTTCAGTCGCTATTGCGCTCGGCTTTTTGCACGCCGCGCACCGCGCCGCGCGTTCACAGGTGCAGGCCGCGCAGCCTGAAGCCAGCCAAACACCTGCACCACAGGTGCGTGCGTGAGCCTCGTCGTGCTGGCGACCGGCGGTACGGGCGGGCATATCTACCCGGCTGTAGCCACGGCGCACGAGCTGGCGCGGCGGGGGTTTCGCGTGGTGTTTGTTGGGCAAGCGGGGGGGCTCGAGGCGCGTGCCATTCCCGCCGAAGGGCTCCCCTTTTACGGTGTTCGGGCCGGCAAATGGCACCGGGGCCGTCCCGATCCCCGGCAAGCATTGAGGGCTGGACTCGGCCTCAGCGACGCGGTGACGGTTTTACGGCGGCTGCGTCCGGGGCTCGTGCTGGGGTTCGGCGGTTTTGCCAGTTTTCCGGCGCTCGCTGCCGCCAGAGTTTTAGGTCTCCCCTACGCCCTGCACGAGCAAAACGTCTTCCCCGGCAAAGTCGTGCGCTGGTTCGCGGGCGGCGCACGGTTCGTCGCGGTTGCGGCGGCTGAAACGGGCGCGCACCTCAGCGCCGAGGTCGAACCCGTGGGCTTACCGGTACGCGAAGCCCGCGTCGATAAGCTTACGGCGCGTCGCCGCCTGGGGTTGCCCGAAGCGGGGATTCTGACGCTGGTCATGGGCGGGTCGCAAGGTTCTGTGGTTCTTAATCAAGCCGTCCCAAAAGCATTTACCGCGCTACCGGAAACGGCTAAAAACGACCTGTTCGTCCTTCACAGCAGCGGTCCGGCGAACTTGGAGACCACGCGCCGAGGAGCCCAGGGTTTGGCGAATTACCGGGTGGACGGCTACCTGGAGGGCGTGTTAGCGTGGTCGGCAGCCGACCTGGGTATCACCCGAAGCGGCAACGGCACACTTGCCGAGGCCGCCTTTCACGGTGTGCCGCTCGTGATGGTGCCGCTACCGACGGCGGCTGAAAACCATCAGCTCTATAACGCCAAGGCCGTTGAAAAAGCCGGTGCGGGTATCGCCGTTGAAGAGAAGTCGTTAGAGGCGCTTACCCAAGCCTGGGCAGAGCTGCTGGACACGCGCACGCGCAAAGAGATGAGCGGGGGAGCGCTTTCGCGCTCCCCCGCAGGAGCCGCCGCACGCCTCGCAGGACTCGTCGAGCGCAACCTCGAGGCCTCTACAGGCCGCCAAACGCAGATGCAGGAGACGTTATGAAACCCCATCTTCACTTTATGGGTATCGCCGGGGTCGGCATGAGCGGGCTCGCCCGCTGGTACTTGGCCGACGGCTACCCGGTTTCGGGCTGCGACGCCCTCGACAGTCCCGAACTCCAGACGCTTCGGCGTCAGGGCGTCGAGGCGTGTCTGGGCCACAGTGCCAGCCACGTAGACCACGCCGACATCTTAGTCAGCAGCACCGCCGTACCGACCACCCACCCGGAAGTTCAGGCTGCCGCGCAGCAGGGCAAACCGTCGCGGCGCCGTATCGAACTCCTGGCGCAACTGCTAGCAGCTCGGCGGGGTGTAGCGGTCACAGGCACCCACGGCAAAAGCACGACGACCGGGATGATTGCGACGCTTTTTCTCAAAGCGAACCTCGACCCGTCGGTGCTTATCGGCGGACAGCTGGCGAGTTTGGGCAGCAACGTCCGGTACGGGCACGGCGCGTGGCTGATCGCTGAAGTAGACGAATCCGACCCCGGTTTTGCCGAACTCACCTCGGAGGTTGCCGTGGTGACGAACTTAGAGGACGACCACATCGCCGGCGAGTTTAGTGAAAGGCGCAACTACCATGCGAGTTTGAGCGATCTGGAAGATGCGGCCCGCGCTTTTGCCGCGCGCGCCAAACAGGTACTCTACTGCGCCGATTGGCCCGGACTGGCGGACGTTTTAGACGGCGTTCAGGAAACGGTCTCTTACGGCCTGAGCGAAAACGCGACCTACCGCGCCGAGGTTCATGAGCTTTCCGAGCAGAGCAGCACCTTTACCTTCCGTGCACCCGGCGAAAGCTGCGACGTCAAACTGCTGATCCCCGGCACGCACAACGTCCAGAATGCGGCGGCGGCGCTGGCTGTAGCGCATCTGGCAGGCCTTGACCTACAGGCTGCCGCCGAACACTTGGGTACCTTTAGCGGCGTCGGACGGCGCTGGCAGCGTATGGGCAGCGTCCGGGGTGCGCTCGTCATCGACGATTACGCGCATCACCCGACCGAGGTGCAGGTCACGCTGGAGGCGGCCCGTAACACCGGACGCCGCGTGCGGGCCGTTTTGCAACCGCACCGCTGGGTTCGCACCGCACGCCACTGGGCCGCCCTTGCCGACGCTGCCGCGCTCGCCGATGAAATCCTGGTTCTCGACATTTACGGCGCGGGCGAAGCGGCGATTCCCGGCGTGTCTTCGGCGCAGATCGTCGAACGCCTCCGGGCAGCCGGCAGCACCGCCGACCTGATGAGCGCCGACGCCGCGCAAAGTTACCTGAGCGAGACGCTGGCCTCCGGCGACCTCATTATCACGCTCGGGGCGGGCGACGTGTGGCGGGTTGCCGAAGGGCTCGTCGCTACCGCCGGAGGGGATGACGGCAGTGCGTGAGGGCTTGACTAGATGGATCGCCTTAAGCAGGCTGACGACGCTCGGCGTCGGCGGTGAAGCCGAGGTGTGGACGGTCGAGAACGAAACCGAGCTTGCCGAGGCCACCCGTGAACCCTACCGCGTACTGGGGGCCGGGTCGAACCTGCTCGTTGCCGACAGCGGGGTTAGAGAGCGCGTCGTCAAGCTGGGGCGCAGCTTTAACGACGTCAGCACGTTCGGCGCAAACCCGGACGTGTGGTTGGGGGCAGCGACGCCGCTGCCGGGGCTCGTACGGCGGGCAGCGGAAGCCGGCTGGTCGGGTTTGGAGGGCCTTTTAGGCGTCCCCGCTGTTTTAGGCGGCGCAGTCGCCATGAACGCCGGAACACGGTTTGGCGACCTGTCGGACACGCTCCGCGAGGTCGAACTGTTGGTAGATAGAAAAATCCACCGTCTGCCCGCTGACGCGCTGGGGCTCTCGTACCGGCGTAGCCACCTGCCGCCGGGCGCGATCATCACCCGCGTCCGGCTCGAGCTCACCCCCTCGTCACCGGAACGGGTGCGGGCGAGACTCGGGCAAGTCGACGCGGCCCGCCGCGGTCAACCCAAAACGAAGTCCGCGGGTTGTGCGTTCAAAAACCCACCCGGCGACAGCGCCGGACGCCTGATCGACGCCGCCGGGCTTAAAGGCTTGCAGGTCGGGCAGGCGCGGGTCTCGGCTGAACACGGCAACTTTATCGTCAATTTAGGCGGCGCAACCGCTGCCGACGTGACTGAACTGCTCACGCAGATTCGCGTACAGGTCGGGACACCGCTCGAGACCGAGTGGGAGCTGTGGGGTTTTGCAGCCGCGCAACTTGCGCCGCAGGAGCTGACATGTTCCGCATAGTGCTCCGCGCCCTGTTCGTACTTTCTCTGCTCGTCGTTGGGGTAAGCCTTTTTTACCCCAAAATCGAGCGCGTTCAGGTCTCGGGCGCATCGCACTACAGCGAGGCCGACATTCTCCGCTTGGCGCGCGTCCGCGTCGGCTTTCCCCTCTTGTGGGTGACGAAGCAGCGGGTCGGCGCGCTAGCGCGCGACCCCTGGATTTTGGGCGCGCAGGTCGTCCGCAAATGGCCCGGTACGCTCTACCTTTCGGTGACGGAACGCACCCCTGTTCTGGTTCAGGGCGCGACGGCCTACGCGCTCGACGGTACGGTCTTACCGGGAGCCACTTCCGCCGACCGTGCCCGCGCTGTACCCCTTAGGGGGTGGGGCCCCGACCGGAGCAAGGAGGCGCTGGCTATCTACCGACTCGTGGCATCTAAACGTCCGCAGATGTTAAGCTACGCACCAAGCGGCTTTACGGTTAGCTTCGCTGGTTCTTCTCTTTATACGCCGGGCGCAGAGGTTTTACGGGCGCACTGGTCGGCTTTTGTAGAGCAGCAAGCAGCGCGCGTCGCGGTCTACCCGTGGGGAGTGAGCACACAACAGTGATGAACCTAAGGAACAACGTAACAGAGGTTTTACGACCATGACAGATGAACGCATTATCGTCGGGCTCGACATCGGTACGACCAAAATTTGCACCGTCATCGGTGAAGTGGCGAGCGACGGCGTACTCGACATCATCGGTGAAGGCACCGTGCCATGTGACGGACTCCGCAAAGGGGTCGTCGTCAACTTGGAGCGCACCATCGCCTCGGTGCGGCAGTCGGTCGCCGCCGCCGAACGCGTCGCGGGCGTCGAGGTCAAAGACGCTTGGATCGGCGTCGCCGGAAGTCATCTGCGGGCATTTACGAGTCACGGGATGGCGGCGATTCGCCGGGGTCAGCAGATCAGCGAGACCGACGTTCAGCGCACCATCGACAACGCCAAGGCCGTCCCGCTCGAGGCCAACATGGACGTCGTTCACGTTATTCCGCAAGAGTACGTGGTCGACGGGCAAGACGGTATCAAAGACCCCGTGGGGATGAGCGGCGTACGCCTCGAGGTCGACGTGCATATCGTCGCCGGGGCGCAGGGGCCACTGCAAAACCTGCGCCGCTGCGCCCACGACGCCGGGGTCGAGGTCGACGGAATGGTCGTCCAGGCACTCGCCTCGGGCCTCGCGGTGCTGACCGATAGCGAGCGCGAACTCACCACCGTGCTTATCGATATCGGCGGCGGTACCACCGACGTCGGCGTCTTTCGCCGGGGGACGCTGACCGACTCGGCAGTGATTCCCTTGGGCGGCGACCACATCACCCAGGACATCTCGCAACTTTTGCGGATTCCGCCCGACGAGGCCGAACGTGTCAAGAAAAAGTACGGTGTCGCGCTCCCTGAACTTGCCGACCGTGAGGTCGAGTTGGAGGTCTCACACCCCAACTACACCTCGTCTTTGACGACCTTTGAACTCGCGCAGGTGATTCGCCCGCGCGTTATCGAAATTCTAGACCTCGTAAAACGCGCCATCGAACAGCGGATGGGCGCGTTGGAGCTGCTTGCCGGCAGCGTGGTGATTACGGGCGGCGCGTCTTTGATGCGCGGCACCGAGCAGGTCGCCACCGAACGCTTTCGTTTACCGGTGCGGATCGGCAAACCGCTCAACGTCTCCGGGCTCGTCGATGTGGTGGCAAGTCCTGCCCACGCGACGGCGGTCGGTTTGGTGCGGCACGGTATGCAGTTCAAACAGCTGTCGGCTGGAACCACGGCGCGCCGCCTTCCCCCGCGCGTCGTCCGGCTCCCGGGTGAAGGCGGCGCGGGGTTAGGCGGTGTTATCAGCACCGTTCGCGATTTTCTCAAAGGTTTCTTTTAACTTTTTTATCTTTTTTTGGCAAATTTCTCTCGCAAGGGTTTTTTACGAGGTTTCACGCACAAGTTTTTTCTGGGGTTTCCCAATAGGAGCAGACGATGATCAGTAACGTAACGGAAAATGCCGTCATTCGGGTGATCGGTCTGGGCGGCGGCGGCAACAACGCGGTCAACCGGATGATCGAAGCAGGGCTCGAGGGCGTGCAGTTTATCGCCGCCAACACCGACGCCCAGGTTTTAACGACCAGTCTTGCCGACACCCGTATTCAGATGGGCGACCACCTGACCAAAGGCTTGGGAGCCGGAGCCAACCCGGAAATCGGCGAAAAAGCCGCCGTCGAAGACCGTGACCGCATCGCCGAGCAGCTGCGCGGCAGCGACCTCGTGTTTATTACCGCCGGGATGGGCGGCGGTACCGGCACCGGCAGCGCGCCGATCGTCGCCGAGGTGTCGCGTGAGCAGGGGGCCTTGACCGTTGCCGTCGTCACCACGCCGTTTCAGTTTGAAGGCCCGAACCGGATGCGTCAGGCCGAAGAGGGTTTGCGGCGGCTCGAGGACAAGGTAGACGCTTTAATCGTCGTCGAAAACCAGCGCCTCTTGTCGGCTCTAGACCGCAAGGTCAAGCTGTCTGACGCGTTCCGCGTTGCCGACCGGGTGCTTTACTTCGGCGTCAAAGGTATCAGCGACGTCATCAACAAGTCGGGCCTGATCAACGTCGATTTTGCCGACGTACGCGCGCTCCTCTCGGGTGCAGGTACGGTTCTGATGGGCATCGGTTCGGGGCGCGGTGAACACCTCGTCGAGGAGGCCGCAAACAGCGCCACCCACTCGCCGCTGCTGGCGCGCGGCGTCGAGGGCGCACATCAGCTTTTGGTCAATATCACCGGCTCCGAAGAGTTGACGCTCTTTGACGCCCACGAGATCGTCGAGAAGATCAGCGAGGCCACCGAGGTCGAAGACCCGAATGTGCTGTTCGGAGTCGCCTACGATGAAGATGCGGGCGACGAGGTGCGCGTCACGGTCATCGCCGCCGGCTTCGACCACGCTGCACAACCTAAAATCTTGCGCCCGGCCCAGCTTCGCACCGCTATCGGCGGAGGCCGCAGCTACGACCCAACGAATTTCGACATCCCTGCGTTTTTACGTTACAACCCGGACGAGAACTAGCTTCAAAAAGGTGTCTCCGTCAGCTGAGGCACCTTTGACAACCTGCCTTTTACGTCATAGTGACCGTGTGAACAGCATTGCTACGGCTCGAGGTCTCTGGTGACCAAAAAAATTATCTACGACGGCAAAGTTATTCGCGTCGTCAAGCTGGCAGACCGCTGGGAGGTCGTCGAGCACGTTCCGGCGGTCGCCGTACTCGTGCTACGTGAGCTTAACGGGCAGCTCGAGATCTTGCTGGTCGCCCAAGACCGTCCGGCAATCGGGCAAAAAACCTGGGAACTTCCGGCAGGTCTCGTCGACGCGGGCGAAACGCCTGAAGCGGCAGCGGCGCGCGAGCTCGCTGAAGAGGTGGGCCTCGGCGGGACGCTGACGCTTGTTGCCGAGGTGTTCTCGAGTCCCGGGTTTACCGACGAAAAGGTCTATGTGTTTGAAGCGACCGAGCTGTTCGAACGTCAGCTCGCAGGCGACGAAGAGGACGATTTCGAGGTTTTCTGGAAACCACTTGAACACACGTGGCAGCGTATCGCCGGTGGTGAGATTCCCAGCAGCGGGCCGACCCTGCTGGGCCTGACCTACGCCCTCGGCAAGCGCAGCAGGTTACCTTGAAGGTCGTTTCTACCCCGGACGAACTCACGCTAAAAGGTTGTGTGCTCTGCATCGGCAACTTCGACGGCGTCCATCTCGGTCATCAGCTCCTCTTGCGGCGGACGCAACACGTCGCTGAAAAACTCGGGGTACCGAGCGTCGTTCTAACCTTTTTTCCGCCCGCCAAGGTCGTCTTCCGGGGCAAACCCTACCTCTCCTCCGCCGAGGAAAAACTTTATCTGCTAAGCGT
This sequence comes from uncultured Trueperaceae bacterium, assembly GCA_963799485.1. GTDB lineage: Bacteria > Deinococcota > Deinococci > Deinococcales > Trueperaceae > Truepera. Next base: position 402,614 of record CAWCXJ010000006.1, on the reverse strand, counting down.
CTTCAACCCGGACGCCGTGGTGATGACGCCCTTTAGCCGAGCGTACGCCCAAACGCCCAAAGAGCACTTTTTACGCGAGCTCGAAAGGCTCAACCCCAAACACCTCATCGTCGGGGACGATTTTCGTTTTGGACACGCGCGCAGCGGTGGTCTGGACGATTTGCAACACGTGACCGAACGGCTCGAGGTATTCAGCTTGGAGCGGCTTGAAGAGGAGCCTATCAAGTCGTCTTATATCCGCGAGCTGCTGCAAAAGGGTCACGTCGCGGAGGCGCGCAGGTTTTTGGGCTACAGCTACCTCGTTTTCGGCACAGTCGTAGAGGGTGATAAACGCGGGCGGACTATCGGTTTTCCCACCGCCAACCTCGCGCTGCCGCCGGAAAAAGCGCTTCCGCTCGGCGTTTTTGCCGTCTACGCCGAAACACCCACGGGCCGTTTGGCGGGGATGGCAAACGTCGGGCCGCGCCCTTCGTATCCGGACGCACCGCCCGCTCTGGAGGTTCATCTCTTCGACTTTAGCGGCGATCTGTACGGAGAGACGCTGCATGTATCGTTCGAGCACTTTCTGCGAGTACAAAAGAAATTCGGTAGTCTGGACGCGCTCAAGGCGCAACTGACTGAGGATAAAAAACAGGCGAAGGCCGTTCTCTAGGCAACGCCGAACCGGGGCACATTATTTCTTTTAGAGTAGAGGCATGCGAGGAACCCACGCGTCTCTACCCGACCCCCGTAACGAAACCGTTCAAATCTACGTCAACGGCGAGTTCTTCCCCCGTACCGAGGCCAAGGTGTCCGTTTTCGACAGCGGCTTTTTGGTCGGCGACGGTGTTTGGGAGGGCATCCGGCTGCACCACGGCAAGTTTGCCTTTTTAGAGCGGCACCTAGATCGTCTTTTTGAAGGGGCAAAAGCAATTGGCCTCGATATCGGCAAAACCAGAGAAGACCTGACCGACGCGCTTTACGCGACCATCCGGCAAAACGCCATGCAAAGTGATGTTCACGTCCGGCTGATGATCACGCGCGGCACCAAAAAAACACCTTCGCAAGACCCACGTCTGGTGGTCGGTGGCCCTACGATCGTCATCATCGCCGAGCATAAACGCGCCGACCCGGACGTAATGAAGGCGGGCGTAAGGCTTTTTACGGCAACGGTGCGGCGTCCACCGCCCGATACGCTCGACCAAAAACTCAATTGCCACAGCAAACTGCACGAGGTCGTCGCGCTCGTACAGGCGCTTCACGCGGGCGCGGACGAAGCGCTGATGCTTGACCCGGAGGGGTTCGTCGCGACGTGCAACGCGACGAACTTTTTTATCGTCCGGCGGGGTGAGGTCTGGACGTCAACGGGGCAGTACTGCCTGAACGGGATTACTCGGCGGCTGGTGCTCGAGCTTTGCCGCGCCCACGATATCCCCGCATTTGAGAAGCCTTTTTCGCTGACCGAGGTCTACAGCGCCGACGAAGCGTTTGTAACCGGTACTTTCGGCAGCCTGACGCCGGTCGTTTCGGTCGATGGGCGCACAGTAGGGAACACAGCAGGAAACACAGCAGGCGAGGGCTTCGGCCCGGTCACAGCGCGGCTCGGTGCACTTTACAAAGATGCTGTTGCCGAGGCTACCGCGTGACCCGAACTGCGACCCAACGCGTGTCGGTCTGGTCGGGGCCGCGTAACGTTTCGACGGCGCTGATGTACAGTTTTCGGCAACGTCCCGACACGGTGGTCGTCGATGAACCGCTTTACGGGCATTACCTCAACCTGACGGACACGCCGCACCCTGGTAAAGCTGAGGTCTTGGCAGAGATGGACTCAGACAGTGTAAGGGTCGTCCAGAATGTTTTGCTGGGTCGGTACGATGAATCCGTGGTGATGTTCAAAAATATGGCGCATCACCTTGCCGGCTTAGACCGGGCATTTTTACGTGAGCTGCACAACGTGCTGCTGATACGTGACCCGGCTGAGATGCTCCCGTCTTTGGCGCAAGAACTACCCGAACCGACGCTCCGCGACACCGGTTTGCGCGAACAAGTCGAGTTGCTGGAGGAGGTTTTAGCATCGGGTCAAACGCCTGTTGTCATCGAAGCTAAACGGCTCCTGCAAAATCCTGAGCGGGTGCTACGCGGACTGTGCAGCGCCTTAGAGTTACCCTTTGAACCGGCGATGCTCGCTTGGCCCGTCGGCCCCAAACCCGAAGACGGGGTGTGGGCGAAATACTGGTATAAAAACGTTCACGCCTCGAGTACCTTCGCTCCGTACAAACCGAAAACAGAGCCGTTTCCCGAACACTTAAGACCGCTGCTCGAGGTTTGTGCGCCGCTTTACGACCGGCTCAAAACCTACGCCCTCTAGCCGAGTTTTTCTTTAACCAGCTCTTGCGCCAACTGCGGGTTGGCTTGCCCTTTGGTTTCTTTCATCAGCTGCCCGACGAAAAAGCCCAGCAAGCCGGTTTTACCGCCCCGGTAGGCGTCGGCCTTGTCGGGGTTGCGGGCGATGAGCGCGTCGATAAGCGGCTCCAGCGTGCCTTTGTCCGAGACCTGCTCGAGCCCCCGCGCCCCGACGATCTCCGGCGCGCTCTGCCCCGTTTTTGCCATCTCGGTAAACACCTCTTTGGCAAGCCGCGTGCTGAGCGTGCCGTCATCAACTAAAGAGACGAGTTCCGCCAGCTTTTGCGGCGACACCTTGAAGGTGCCGTTTAGCTTGTGTTCGTGCGCCACGTCACCGACGACCCAGCTGGCGAGTTGCGGGCTCGAGTGAACATTTACGGTGTCTCTAAAATAGTCACCGAGTGCACTGTCCCGAACGAGTACGGCGGCCTCTTCAGGGCTCGCCCCCTGAGCCGTAAACGTGCTAAAGCGGTCCCGCTCGTCTGCGGAGAAATCGGCGGTCACGTCCCTGGCTGCTCTCTGAGGTTTTGCTCGAGATTTTACGGCGGCTCTGGTTTCGTCTCTCGACTCGGGCCTGCTGGCGCTCCCGGCGTGCGCTTGCGCGTCGTGCGTTTTTGCCCAGGTATCTTTTAAGGTGATTGTGCGGTTAAACACGAGTTGTTCGGGGGACGACTCCGGATCGCGGACGAAATAGCCCTGCCGCTCGAACTGATAGTGCGTGTCGGGCGGGTCACGTAAAACGCTCGGTTCGACGAAACCCCGGTCGGTGTGGAGCGAGTCGGGGTTGAGCTTGTCGGTAAACGGGACGTCGTCGTCTTCGGGGTTAGGCACGCTAAAAAGCCGGTCGTAAAGCCGAAACTCTGTCGGAACGGCCTCACCCGCCGCAACCCAGTGAATCACCCCGCCGACGTCTTTGCGCGGGCTTTGACCCAGCGTATCGGGTTCGTAGGCGCAGCGCAGTTCGGTTACAAAACCCGCGTCGTCTTGGATGACCTCATCGCAGCGGATGACGTAGGCGTGCCGTAAACGCACCTTGGCCCCCGGCGAAAGGCGTTTGAAACCCCGTTCAGGTGTCCTTTGAAAGTCGCTCTGTTCGATGTAGAGTTCACGACCGAAGGGGAGTTTGCGTGAGCCTTCGTTCGGGACGTCATGGGGCCAGTAAGAGGCGTCGAGCAGCTCGCTTTGCCCTTCAGGGTAGTTTGTCAGCGTGACTTTGAGAGGTTCCAAAACCGCCATCACGCGCGGTGAGATGGGGCTCAAGTCGTGGCGGATAGCGTATTCCAAAAGTGCGATATCGACCGTTCGGTTCGTCCGCGAAATGCCGATACGTCCGGCGAAGTCGCGGATGGCTTCGGGCCGCACACCGCGCCGCCGTAAACCTGCTAAGGTCGGCATCCGGGGGTCGTCCCAACCTGACACCGCGCCCCGGTTGACGAGTTCGATCAGTTTGCGTTTGCTGACGACGGTGTACTCGAGGCTTCGCCGCCCGAACTCGTACTGATGCGGCCTCGGCGTGTCCCACAGGTTCTCCATGAGCCAGTCGTAAACGGCGCGGTTGTCGCTGAACTCCAAGGTGCAGAGCGAATGCGTCACCCCGTCGAGCGCGTCGGAGGGCGCTTGGGCGAAGTCGTAGCTCGGGTAGATGTGCCACGCGTCCCCCGTGCGGTAGTGCGGCGCGTTGACGATGCGGTAGAGCACCGGGTCGCGGAGTTTCATGTTGTTGTTTGCCAGGTCGATTTTAGCCCGTAAAACGTGCGCACCGTTGTCAAACTCGCCCACCCGCATCCGCTCCAACAAGTCTAGGTTTTCCTCCACGCTCCGGTCGCGGTAGGGGCTCGGCGTACCGGGCGTGGTCGCGGTGCCACGAAGCCGCGCCATCTCTTCCTCAGAAACGCTGTCTACATACGCTTTGCCGTTTCGGATGAGCGTTTGGGCCATCTTGTAAAAGTCGTCAAAATAGTTCGAGGCGTAACTGACCGGCCCCGCCCACGCCCAGCCGAGCCAGCGCATATCGTGAATCAGACCCTCGGCGTACTCGAGCCTTTCGGTCAGGGGGTTCGTGTCGTCGAGCCGAAGCCGGGTCAGGCCGCCGTAATCTTGGGCCAGCCCGAAGTTCAGGTAGCTCGCCACCGCGTGCCCGATGTGCGCGTAACCGTTGGGTTCGGGCGGAAAGCGGGTGACGACTTGCGTGACCCCTTGCGCCACGTCCCGGTCTAAGATGGCAGTCAAAAAGTTTTCTGAGACCAACCGTTCCGAAGTCGTTTCGGAAGCGGTGTCAGGGGTGTCTCGCGGGGAAGTTCCGGTCATAGGTGAGCCTATCACTCCCCAACTTGTGCCTACAACCAGACCCTTACACGTTTGGCAAAGTGTCCGTGACGCTACCCGGACGTCTGCACGAAAGGTTTGCATGAAATGTTTGCCGACACAGACGCTGCCAATGGACACCCGCCTAGGGCGCACTCAATTCCGGGCGTACCAGGCGTATTAGCAGCCGGAAGCTGCCTGAGAACTCCGGCTCGAGTTACCAGCAGAGTGCGCGGTAGTCCAGGTGTTCGGGTACTTGACCTTGCGGAAACACCCCGGCCAAATCGAGCACCACCTTACCCGGTGGGGCGTCTATCAGCGCTTCGGCAAACGCTCGAGCGCCGTAGGTCACGATGATGAGTTCGGCGTCCCTAACAGCTTCACCGATGTCGGACACGAGCAGATTGCTAAAGTGCGGCAGATTTTGCTGGATGTAACCCAGGTTCGCGCCGAGCAAGTTGGCCTCGTTGACCGCTGCGTCGTAAATCGTAAGCTGCCGCCCCTCGCCCAAAAGCTGTTTGACCAAAGGAACCGCGGGACTTTCGCGCAGGTCGTCGGTATTGGCTTTGAACGCCAGCCCCAGCACCCCGATACGCCTTTTGCCGGTCGCCAAAGCTGCTTCCAGCGCTGCTTGGACGAGCTGTTTGTTGCTCTCCGAAACGGCGCTGAGAAGCGGCGTCGGAACACGCCGAGCCTGGGCGTAGTAGAGAATTGACGCCAGGTCTTTGGGCAAACACGAGCCGCCGTAGGCGAAGCCGGGACGCATGTACGCTTTTGAGACGTTGAGCTTGGTGTCCTGGGTGACGAGTTCCATAACCTGCCGTCCATCGACCTCGAAGGCGTTGGCAATACGGCCGATCTCGTTGGCAAAAGTGATCTTGGTCGCGTGCCAGGCGTTAGCGGTGTATTTGATCAGCTCGGCAACAGCAGGCTGAACCCGAACGACCGGCGCGTCGACCTTCGCAAAAAGCTCGCGGACGGTATTTTCTGCTACCTCATCGTCGGTACCGATAATGATATAGGGCGGTTCGGTGTAATCGCGGACGGCTGAACCCTCCCGTAAAAACTCGGGGTTAAAAGCAGTATGTACTTTTGTATCGCCGGCCTCCCTTTGCGTGAGTTCATGACAGCTCTCCAGGGTGCCGGGTGGCACCGTACTCCGCAGCACCACCGTATGTGCTCGAGCTTTGGCGCGGACAGCGCGGCCCAGCTCGAGGCAAACACTCCTGACGTAGTTGAGATTCGGGCCGCCACCGTTACAGGGCGGCGTGCCGACGCTGATAAGCGATACGTCGGACGCGGCGACGGCTTGCGTCACGTCCGTAGTCGCGGTGATGCGTCCGGCTGCGACCCCTGCTTGCAAAAGCGCGTCGAGTTGCGGTTCGATGATGCTCGACTGGCCCTTACCAAGCATCTCGACCTTGGCGGCGTTTACGTCGACGCCGACGACCTCATGTCCGTCGTGGGCCATACAAGCTATACTTACGGTACCGACGTATCCGAGTCCGAAAATGCTGACTTTCATAAAATACCGACTTTCATAACGGCCCCTTTGACCTCTTGTAAAATTTCCTTAAAGCCTACTTAGTTCACCATAGCAAAATTGTGAAGTATCGCTGGTGCAGTTGCAAGAAGCCGTCTGAGAGTTATTTTTTGCACTTTGTGATGAGCACACTACAGTAATTACACCACAGGGGCACAGTACAGGGGTTACAGCAAATATTCTTCGGTCGTTGATAGCTTCTATGGTTTACACCTTTTATCAAGAGCCGTCCAGCCCATACTCTCTCGGAGTCACATATTCTTTTTCTTTCGGAGTACTGTCACAGCACCTAAAGTCGGGGACTACTTAAATCTCTTACCCACGGACACTCAGCGCAAATACGGATACGTCAGTTACGACAGCCACGCCCGCAAAAGTTGTAAGCGGACGCTGTTTGTCGGTCAAAAAAGTAGACATTTGCTTCTTCAGGGGTAGGAGCGGCGTGCTACGCTTTTATTCATGAAAATTATCTACCTCCACCAGTACTTTACGACACCCGACCGGGTGGGAGGTATCCGCTCTTATGAGATGGCGCGGCGGCTCGTCGCCAAGGGGCACACGGTGCATCTGCTGACCTCGAGCAACGAAACGCGCGACCAGCCCGGCTGGTTTACGCGCGACATCGAAGGAATTCAGGTTCACTCACTGCCGATCCCCTACTCGAACCGGCAGAGCAACGCGGAGCGGATTCGCACCTTTTTCAGCTTCGCCTTCGGCGCAGCGCAGCGGGCGCGTTCACTCCGCGCCGATGTAGTTTTTGCAACCAGCACGCCTCTGACCATTGCGCTGCCGGGAATCTTGGCCGCGAGGCTTAAACGGGTACCGATGGTTTTCGAAGTGCGCGACCTCTGGCCGGAAGCGCCTGTGGCGATGGGCGCGCTGAACTCACCGCCGGCTATCTACGGAGCCGGGCTGCTCAAGCGTCTCGCCTACCGCAACGCCGCGCACGTCGTGGCGCTCTCACCCGGAATGAAAGCGGGCGTACTCAAGCAAGGCGTGTCGCCCCAAAACGTCACGGTTATTCCCAACGCTTCAGACCTCGAGCTGTTCCGACCGGGATTAGACGGCAGCGAGTTTAGAGAGAAGTTGGGGCTCGCGGATAAAACGGTCTTGCTCTACTTCGGCACGATGGGCGAAGCCAACGGCTTGTCGTTTGTCCTCGACGGCGCAGCAGAACTCAAACGCCGGGGCAGAGACGATATCGCCATCGTGCTGCACGGCGACGGGCGTGAACGCGAGCTGCTCGAGGCGCGCCGAGTTCGTGACAATCTCGGTAACGTCGTCTTCTCGAGCTGGAACTTGCACCGTAACGACCTCGCCCGCCTGGTCGCCGCAGCCGACGTCTGCCTGACCATCTACAAAAATGTGCCGGTTCTCTACACTTGTTCGCCTAACAAGATGTTCGACTCCCTGTCTGCCGGAAAACCTGTGCTGACCAACATGCCCGGCTGGTTAGGCGACCTGATCGAAAAAAACGAGGCGGGCGTATTTGTGCGCCCTGATGACGCCGCCGACTTCGCGGACAAGGCTGAATATCTGGCGGCGCAGCCGGAGCTGCGTAAAACGTATGGACAAAACGCGCGCGCGCTGGCCGCAAGGGAGTTTTCACGCGACCTGCTCGCGGCTAAGCTCGAGGCGGTGCTGCAAAACGTCGTCGATAAGAAGCGTCACTTGTAAACCACCTTCGGCGGAGCACTTCAGGCGCGGCTATTCGAGCAGGACCCGAGAGTAAAACTTCTGTCGCCCGCTCAGCTTCGCGCCGTTTTCAAAATGGTGTACAAAAACCGCCCCGGCCCCCGACCCTTCGCCCGCCGCACTCGTCACGTAAAGCGTTTTGAACGCTGCGCCCCCGAACGCTGCCGAGGTCACGTTTTTGGCGTCTACGGCAAGCCTCTCTAAAACACGTCCGTCGGCGGCATGGTGGACGAGGCTGCTGCCGCCGTAACGCGCGGAGAAAAACGTCCCGTCCGTAGCGACAGCCAAACCGTCGGGAACGCCTTCGGCTTCCGGGACTTCATAAATCAGCTCGCGTCCGGTCAAGGCTTGCGTCGCCCTGTCGTAGTCAAAGCGGTAGAGATGCCGCGCGTCCGAATCCGTCCAGTAAAAGTGCCTGAGGTCGGGCGAAAACCCCATGCCGTTGGCGATATGTGCGCCGTCCCAGAGTTTCTCGAGAACACCGTTTTGAAACACCCGGTAGACGCCGCCCGACGTTTCAGAGCTGCCGATGGTTCCGGCGAATACGTCTCCGGTGGGGGTGGCAATCACATCGTTAAAGCGTTCCATACCGGGTTCATGAACCTCTAAGAGCGTTTGGGCTTCACGGCCTGGCGCGAGCCGCGCGATGTCTGCCACCCGAAAGAGCAGCAAACTGCCGTCTGCTTGCAAGGTAAAGCCGCCGACCTTTTCACCCTGATAGATCACCTCATGCCGACCTTTTTTATGGCGGTGGAGCGTCCCGCCGTCGATGTCCGTCCAGTAGAGGCAGTCTTCCCGCTCATCCCACAGGGGATTTTCGCCTAGCTTGCAGCCTGCGTTGACCAGAATGTCCATAGACCAGTCTAGCGCTTTTGTCAAAACGATTGAGTGAAGGTGTTTGCTTACAAAGTGATGAGGTTCTGCCGGTTTCCGTTCTCGATTCTCCCTGCTTCATTCCTACTGCTTTCTTACTGCTTCAACTACCGACCTTGAACGAGCCGGAAAGAAGCTCTCACCGAACGTATGTTAAACTCGCTCTCGTGTCGCAGTCCGGAACGCAACCTCAGCTCGAGCTGCCCAACGTCGAAACGCTCGCCCCGGTTTTGGGTCAGCTGACCTTCGGCGCACTCGCCGGCTTTGCTGCCGGGTACGCACTGAAAAAAATCGGCAAGGTCGCAGCAATCGCGCTCGGCCTGTTTTTTATCGGTATCCAGCTGCTGGCCTACTACGGGCTCGTCGAGATCAACTGGTTGCAGATTCAAGCGGGCATCGATCCGCTTTTACGGCCCGAATCGCTGCAAGCGCTGTGGCAACGGCTGGCCGACCTGCTGACACTGAATCTACCCTTTGCAGGCGCGTTTATCCCCGGTTTACTGCTCGGTTTGCAACGCGGCTGATACTGCTACCCTGCCTTGATCGAGGTTTTTTGACCCGCACGGCCGTAACCGGGGTATATAGACATTCTGAGTAAGGTACGCTCAACCTACCTGACACGAACCGCTTGACATCGCCGGGTCATCGTGCATATGATGGCGCTTGGTTAGCACTCGCTAGTCTCGAGTGCTAAAAAACTGTAAAGATGTTTCAGGAGGATTGAACATGGCATTAAAACCACTAGGAGACCGGGTGATCGTCGAGGTCGTCGACGAGCCGCAAACCACCGCGAGCGGGATCGTCTTGCCCGACACCGCCAAAGAGAAGAGCCAGCGCGGAAAAGTCATCGCGGTAGGGCCGGGCAAACTGCTCGACAACGGTGAACGCGCGGCCTTGGAAGTCAGCGAAGGCGACACGGTGATGTTCGCCAAATACGGCGGCACCGAAGTCACGCTAGACGGTCAAGACCTCATGATTTTACAAGAACGCGACATCATCGCGATTGTTGCGTAAAGGAGCTTAGATAATGGCAAAAGACCTGATTTTTCAAGAAGAAGCCCGCAGAAGTTTGGAGCGCGGCGTCAACGCCGTCGCCAACGCCGTAAAAGTGACGCTCGGGCCGAAGGGCCGTAACGTCGTTCTAGAGAAGAAGTTCGGTAGTCCCACCATCACCAAAGACGGTGTCACGGTCGCTAAAGACATCGAACTGCAAAAGCCCTTAGAAAACATCGGCGCAAAACTGCTGATTGAAATCGCCTCGAAAACCAACGACATCACCGGGGACGGTACCACCACCGCCACGGTGCTCGGTCAGGCCATCGTCAAAGAGGGCCTCCGTAACGTTGCGGCAGGCGCGAACCCGCTCGCCCTCAAGCGCGGTATCGACAAGGGTGTCGAAGCCGCCGTTGCCGAAATTCGCAACATGTCTAAGTCCGTCGAAGACACCAAAGCAGTCGCCGAAGTCGCCTCGATCTCGGCAAATGACCGCGAAATCGGTCAGCTGATCGCCGAAGCGATGGATAAAGTGGGCCGTGACGGGGTCATCACCGTTGAAGAGTCGCGCGGACTAGACACCGAACTCGACGTGGTTGAGGGGATGCAGTTCGACAAAGGCTACATTTCTCCGTACTTCATCACCGATTCGGATTCGATGGAAGTCGTGCTCGAGGACGCCTACATCCTCATCAACGAGAAAAAAGTCTCGGCGCTTAAAGACCTGTTGCCCGTTTTGGAGCAGATTGCCCAGACCGGTAAGCCGCTCCTGATTATCGCCGAAGACATCGAAGGCGAAGCCCTCGCCACCTTGGTCGTCAACAAGCTGCGCGGCACCCTCAACATCGCCGCCGTCAAAGCCCCGGGCTTCGGCGACCGCCGTAAAGAGATGCTTAAAGACATCGCGGCAGTTACGGGCGGCACCGTGATCAGCGAAGAACTCGGCTACAAGCTCGAGAACACCCGCGCCGACATGTTGGGCCGCGCCAACCGCATCCGCATCTCGAAAGATGAAACCACCATCATCGAGGGTAAAGGCGAGCAGAGCACCATCGAAGCGCGCGTCAAGGCGATTCGCGGCGAGATCGACAACACCGATTCCGACTACGCCCGTGAAAAACTGCAAGAGCGCCTGGCGAAGCTCTCCGGCGGCGTTGCGGTCATCCGCGTGGGAGCCGCGACCGAAACCGAACTCAAAGAGAAAAAGCACCGCTTTGAGGACGCCTTATCAACCGCACGCTCCGCGGTCGAAGAAGGTATCGTCGCCGGTGGTGGCGTTACGCTGATCCACGCCGTCAGCGCCGTTTCCAAAGTGGCCCAAGACCTTCAGGGTGACGAGCGCACCGGCGCGATGATCTTGATGCGCGCCCTCGAGGAGCCCGCCCGTCAAATCGCCGCCAACGCCGGCGCTGAAGGCAGCGTGATCGTCAACGCCATCAAAGGCAGAAACGACGGTCGTTACGGTTACAACGCCGAAACCAGCGAATTTGTTGACGACATGATCGCCGCCGGCATCGTCGACCCCGCCAAAGTGACCCGCACGGCACTGCAAAACGCCGCGTCCATCGGTTCACTTCTCCTCACGACCGAAGCTGTAATCGCCGACCACCCGGAAAAAGATGACTCGGGTGCTGCGGCGGCGATGGCCGGTGCCGGTGGGGGCATGGGCGGAATGGGTGGCATGGGCGGGATGGACTTCTAAGTCCTGTTTACCTAGCTACATAAAAGTTGCAAAGAGAGGCGGCCTACGGGTCGCCTTTTTCGTTATGCTCCGTAAATGATTGAAATGAGGCTCGAGGGCCAAAAAATCATCGCCGAAACTGCCGGAAAACAGCTCGATTCGCTGAGATTTTTTCATAACCAGTTTCACTATCATCCGCGCGTCTACTCGGTCGTTTTTACTGATTTTGCTTCAGATTTCGATGCCCCACTCGTTGCCCGTAAACTTTACGACCGTCTTATTCAGGCGTTGCAGCCGCACAAACCGCTGCTTTTACGAACAGGTATAGACGAAGGCGATACTTTTTACGCTGCGCTCAGGTCGCTGGGGTTTAGGGAATACAGGCGTGTTTACAGTCCGGTTCTCGAGGTTGCAGCTTTTGACTTGGGGCAACTTAAAAACAGCGAAACAGCGTTTTCAGAACTCGGTTATAAGCTCATTCGTCTCTCGGAACTAGTCTGGGCGGAGGTTAAAGCCAAACTTTGCGCCCTCCACACCGAAGTTTACGGCGACACCTCAACCGTTACACCTGCCACACCGGAGCGTTTTAGTCAAACGGAGTGGCTGGAAGCAACTGTCAAAAATGACGCCGTAATTCCTGAAGCGTTTTTTATCGCGCTTAAAGATGATGAGTTTGTCGGGTTTGGCAATCTGTTTAGAGGTGAGGTTGAAGGTGAACTCGAGACCGGCACCTTCGGTACGCGGCGCAGCTACCGCCACCATCACCGTGAGATCATGCTGGCAATCAAGGCTCGAGAAATCGCCTACGCCCAAACGCACGGCTACAAAACCATTCGCGCTGAAATCGACGCCGAAAACCCCTGGACGTTGCAAATCTGCGCCGAGCTGCCCTTTGTGCAGGGTAAAGACTATCTCAGTATGGTCAGGGTGATGAACTGGACAGTTGCGCCGTAAACGCCAGACTCCCTGAGATAACTTCGGGCAAAGTCTCAGGCTACGGTACGCGCTACGACTTCGCCAGCCTCTAAGTTTGGAGCCCAGCCGCGGCTTGTCGTATAACGAGCCTCCAAACCCTTTGGAGCAAAGCGTTTCCTTAGCTGATAGACCGTCTGCGCGTTCAGATGCAACGCCGCAGCAACTTTATCCTCGTTGTCTTCAGCCGCCAGCAATAGGCCGGACCAGCCGGTGCCACACTTCTATACTGCTTTCATGACCGCTGAACACATCTCCGAATGGATTACCACTTTCGACACCGTGTTTCCCAACCACGTCAACCCGCTCGGGACACTTTTTGGTGGGCGCGTGCTGGAACTGATGGACGTCAACGCTGCGATTGCCTGCTGGCGCTTTTGCCGCTTGCCCTCGGTGACGGCCTCGAGCGAACCGGTGGACTTTCGCGCCCCTATCTATGTGGGCGAAATCATCGAGCTTAGAAGCCGGGTGGCGTTTGCCGGACGTACCAGCATGATTGTGCGCTGCGAAGTTTACGGCGAGAACCCCGGCAGCGGCGAACGGCGGCTTTGCACCGTTGGGCACATGAACTTCGTCGCGCTCGGGCCCGACCTGAAACCGACTGAGGTGCCGAGGCTAAGAGTCGAGAGCGACCTCGAGCGTCGCCACTTTGAAGTTGCCAAAAAAGTCAAAGAGGGTATCGCCGCCCGCCGCGCACAACCGCTCAGCTAGGCTTTGGACTTTGGGGCCGGGAAAACGGTAGGACTTCACCCAGACCTTTTCCCAGCCGACCTCTAAACTAGACGCCGTGTTGAACCCGCAGGTATTGAACCCGGTAGGTCCCGGTCCTGCATATCAGGCCCTGAGCAGCACGCTCTGTTATGCTGCACAAAAGCCATAGGAGGAAACAAACCATGACGCAAACGCAAACCCGCCAGTCGCTCCAGGAGCGCTCCATCAACGCGATTCGCGCCCTGACCATCGACGCACTTGGGGCTGCCGGTTCAGGCCACCCCGGAATGCCGCTAGGCGCAGCCCCGATGGGCTACACGCTGTTTACCAAGTTTATGAAGTTCAACCCGGCAAACGACCGCTGGATCGACCGCGACCGTTACATTCAGTCTGCCGGACACGGCTCGATGCTCCAGTACAGCCTCGCGCACTTAGTCGGTTACGACCTGCCGATGGCGGAGCTTAAACGCTACCGGCAGTGGAAGAGCAAAACGCCCGGACACCCCGAACACTTCGTTACCCCCGGCGTCGAGGTGACGACCGGCCCGCTCGGTCAGGGTATCAGCACAGCGGTCGGGATTGCCCTCGCTGAAGCGCACCTCGCCGCCGTCTACAACCGCCCCGGTTTTGAACTTATCGATCACTACACCTTTGTTATTGCCAGCGACGGCGACCTGATGGAGGGGGTCTCGAGCGAAGCCTCATCTTTAGCCGGAACATGGGGACTCGGCAAGCTCATCGTCATGTACGACGACAACAACGTTACCATCGACAACAAGACCAACTTGACCTTCACCGAAAACGTCTTGGAGCGTTACGGCGCGTATCACTGGCACACGCAGAGGGTCGAAGACGGCAACGACGTCGAGGCGATTACGAAGGCAATCGAAGCCGCCAAAGCCGAAACCGGCAGACCCAGCCTGATTGCCGTACGCAGCATTATCGGCTACGGCTCGAAGGTCGAGGGCACGCCCAAAGCGCACGGTTCGATGCCCGACCCTGAGGAAACCAAGAAAAATTTAGGGATCGACTGGCCCGCGTTTACGGTACCGGACGATGTGTTGGCGCACTACCGCGAGGCTCAGGAGCGCGGTAAAGACGCAGAAGCCGCGTGGCAAGAAAAGTTCGACGCCTACCAAAAAGAATTCCCGGATCTTGCACAGCAGTTTCAAACCGCCCTTAAAGGTGAAGTGGGGGGCGACCTCGAGGACACCCTGCCTACCTTTGAAGTCGGCGGCAAGGCCGCAACGCGGGTTTCATCTGGCAAAGTCCTAAACGCCCTGGCTGAAAGATTTCCACAACTTATCGGCGGTTCTGCCGACCTCGCAGGCTCGAACAACACGACCCTGGAAAACACGCCCTTTATCTCCAAGGATGACTACTCGGGCCGCAACATCCACTTCGGCGTCCGTGAACACGGGATGGCGGCGATTACTAACGGCCTGTCACTGCACGGCGGCCTCAAACCCTACGCCGGAACCTTTTTGATTTTTTCGGATTACCTGCGCCCCGCCCTGCGCCTCGGCGCGCTGATGGATCAGCCGGTCGTCTGGGTATTTACGCACGACAGCATCGGTTTGGGCGGCGACGGCCCCACGCACCAACCGGTCGCGTCTTTGACTGCGCTCCGCGCGATTCCGCAGCTCAAGGTCATCCGCCCTGCCGACGGCAACGAAACGGCGCAGGCGTGGGCCTACGCCATGACCAGCAAAGAGCCGGTCGCGTTGGCGCTCTCGAGGCAAGACCTGCCGCACCTCAGCGTGCCCAAGGGCAGCGTCAAGCGCGGCGCGTATATCCAGTCCGATTCGGACGGTACGCCCAACCTGATTTTGATCGGCACGGGTTCGGAAGTGTCTTTGTGCTTGGGGGCCAAAGAGGTCCTGGAAACGGGTGGGGCGAAGGTGCGCGTGGTCAGTATGCCCTCACAAGAACTCTTTGATGAACAAGACGACTCTTACCGTGAATCAGTCTTACCGGACAGCGTGCGGGCCAGGGTCGCCGTCGAAGCGGGCGCGTCGCTAGGCTGGTTCAAGTACGTCGGACTAGACGGCGCAACGGTGAGCCTAGACCGTTTCGGGGAGTCCGCCGACGGCGACGTGGTGATGGACAAACTCGGGTTTAACGTGCAAAATGTGGTCGATACGGCGAAAAAGCTGCTTTAGTCACGCCTTGTCAAGTTTGTGGGTCAGCGCATCACGGCTGGCCCGTTTTTGCTGGTGCTGTGCCGGTGCTTTGCCTATGGCTATGCCGGGACATAAGATACGAGATTTCTCAGGTGAGACCCTTGTACACTGTCAGCAGATGCTCAATCCTGGAGGTTATATGTTTCACAAGCTTACAATAGCTACTTTTACGCTGGCTTTACTAACTCTGGGCGGACTCGCTAGCGCCCAAGACCTCGCCAAACTGCTCCCCGAAGAGACTTTTTTGGCGCTGGGAATGCAAGATTTGGCGGGCGTTTCAGATAAGCTGCAAGATTTTAGCGCCGAATTTGAACGCCTGGATGTGCTGGGGGCGTTTACGGCGCTTGCCAACTCCGGGAGCGCATCCGGCGGTTCGGTGTCGGGCGGCGCAATGTCCGCTATGGACGCGTTAAGTCCCGAAGACAAACAAGCTGTAGAAAGTTTGACCAGCCTCGAGGTCTTAGGCCAAGAGGCGTGGCTTGCACTCTCAGCCTCGTCATTTAGTCCGCTCCCGGCCCTGACGATGGTCACAAGGGTGACGCCGGAGGGCATGCGGAAAGTTCAGGCACTGTTAGACAAGGCGTTAGACAAAGCCGGGACGCAAGGCGTAGAGACCCTTGAAGAGAGCGGCGCGACCTTTTATCAGCGCCAGCTGCAGGACGCCGAACCTTTGCAGGTCGTTGCCTACACTCTGACCGACGACCTGTTAGCCCTGTCGACCAATCCCGACGAGCTGCGCGGCGTGCTGCGCCGTTACGCGGGTGCCGACGAACCCAACTTTGAAACCGCTGAAGGTTACCAAAATACGCTTGGAACGCTTGAAGAAGGCACTTTTTACAGCTTTTTCGACTACGCCCGCATCGCCGAAGTTGCCGCACCTTACGCACAGAACCTTGGTTTCGACCCCCTGGTCGAGCGCCTCAGTCAAGCGTTCACCACAGCGGGCGCGGTCGGCGGCGTCGTTCAGCTCACCGATGACGGTCTCGTTACCGAAGGGTTTCAGGCACTCGAGCAGACCGGCGGCGACGCGTCTCTTTACGCACTTCTGAGCGCCGACACCGCCGCCACCACCGACGTGAGCGTCCCGCCAGAAGCGCTCAGCTATTCGGCGACCGCCTTTAACTGGAGCGGCTGGTACGACTATCTCAACGAACTCGCGCTGAGCGTTCCCGAACTCGGCGGCGACCTCGACAGCCTGATTTTGTCGTTTACCGGCCTCAATCTGCGCGAAAGCATCTTTAGCTGGACGGGCGACCAACTTGTAACGGTTACGACCGGACTGAGCGGCGCAGTGGAGCCTGGTATTCCTAGCGAAAATCTTTTGGGTGAAGGGGTCTATCTGATACAGGCGACGAACGCCGCCGCTGCCGAGCGTGGCCTCGGAGACTTGTTTCAAAACATCAGCCGCGTTACGAGCAGTATGAGCGACCCGCAAGGCGGCGACGGACAACCTCAGCGCAGCCAGGAGACTATCGCCGGAACCGACGTGACCCGCTTCGAGGTCGCACCGGGGGCCACCATCTTTTACGCCGTCAACGACGGCTACGCCCTCATCGGGACGAGTGAAACGGCAATGGCAGCAACCCTTAACGCACAAACCGAGGGGGGCCGAAACGACCTTTTCGGCGAGGTGCCAAAGGGCGCGACCGGTTACGCCTACACGGACGACAAGGCCACCTTCCAAAACCTGGCACAGACGCTTGGCACGCAGATTCAGACCGCTGCCGGGATGGGC
Source organism: uncultured Trueperaceae bacterium (assembly GCA_963799485.1). Classification (GTDB taxonomy): domain Bacteria; phylum Deinococcota; class Deinococci; order Deinococcales; family Trueperaceae; genus Truepera. Next base: position 385,542 of record CAWCXJ010000006.1, on the reverse strand, counting down.
GGCGCGGCAAACCTCGACTTTGCCGCCGTAGAAAAGGCCAGCAGCGTCGCCGAGGCGTTTTTGTCCTTCATCGCTACGCGTCTGACGAGCAGTACGGCGTATAGCGAGCGTACGGGCGGTGACGTCAGCAGCTACTCCGAAACGGGCGTTACCTGGTCGGAATAGTTTCTTCAAAGCTTCGACTAAAAAAGGGCACCCTATTCAGAGGTGCCCTTCGTTATGTCGTGCAGGCGCTAAAGCCGCCAGTATGCGCCGCCGCCACCTTCGCGCGCCATCAATCTGTGCTCGACCAAACTGCGGCGAAGGCGGGCAGTATCGGCGTTAAACCGCACCAGTCGTTCGTTGACTTCACGTTCCGGATAGCGGACGCCGGGTTCAAACGCGCCTAACACGTGCCGGAGCAGTACCAGATACTTTTTCTGCTGTACCGGAAACGCGGTGATTGCGCCGGTTTCGTCGGTAAACGTCGTTAAAACTTTACGGTCGAAGGCGGACAGGTCAACCTCATCGGCAAACGTCCCGAAACCGTCCTCACCGAGCAGCGTTTTGGCCTGTTCTTGTAAGACTTCCGGGCGGAGCGAATAGACGCTGTAGTAACCTTCGGCCTTCGCCTCGACAAGACCCACTTTGGCGAGCTTGCGCAGGTGATGCGAGACGGTCGGGCTACCTATCTCTAAAAGTGCGGCCAACTGCTCGACGGTGTAGGGTTGCCGGGCAAGCAAACCGACGATTTTGAGGCGGTTGGGGTCGGCTAAAGCTTTGAAAAATGCGACGAGGGTTTCCGTGTGAGCCGGGATAGTTTCCGCTGTCGGTGTATTTTGTGTTTCGATATTCATAAATCTAGTTTTACATATATCGAATAGTCCGTCAAGCTGTTTTGTTACTCGAGACCAGCGCCCACCACACCGTTTCAACTTGCCGAGCCAAGTCTTTCTGTTCTCCGCTATTGTCGATGACAAAATCTGCACGCACGAGCTTTTCAGCCAAGGGGAGCTGCGCGGCGTCTCTCGAGCGCACCTCATGCGCCGTCAGACCGCTGCGCTGCACGACGCGGGCCACGCGGACGTCTAACGGCGCGTCTACCACGACCGTCTTGTCCATCTCAGCGTCTAAGCCAACTTCAAAGAGCAGCGGAACGTCGTGAATGATGATTTTGGGAGGCAATTTTTGAGAGACTAAAGTAGCGACTCGAGCCTCACGTTCGCGCCCCACCCACGGGTGAATAATCGCGTTGAGTTTAGCCCTGGCTTCGGGAGCCTTGAACACGACTTCAGCAAGTTTTGCGCGGTCTAGCTTTTCTCCTTTAACAAGTTCATCGCCGAAGGTCGCCGTAATCTCTCGCAACACCTCCGGGGCTTCCGTCGCTTCACGGGCGAGCACGTCGGCGTCGATGACAGCTGCCCCACGCGCGGCAAAAAGCCGCGCCACGGTGGATTTGCCCGAGCCGATGTTCCCGGTCAGCCCGACATTTAGCGGCATAGACTGCGTATACTTTGGTGTATGCGCTGGTTTTGGAGGCAAAAAAAAGCGTTGGAAGTGCTCGACATGGCTCAGTTTACGCCGCACCCAGGTCACGGGTATCTCGTCGGCGGGGCGGTGAGAGATACACTTTTAGGGCGTCCGGTGCGAGATTTAGACTGGTTGGTTGGGAAACCGAGGCTCGAGGCCGACCGAGCCGCCGTAAAACTCGGCGGTCGCGCGTTTTGCCTAGACGAACAGCGAGACCACTGGCGCGTCGTCACCGAAAATATAACTCGAGACTACACCCCGCTCGAGGATTTGGAGAGAGGTCTGGAACCTAACTTACGGGCTCGAGACTACACCTTAAACGCCCTCGCCGCCGACCTTTCAGGAAAGCTTATCGACCCGACCGGCGGGCGGGCGGATTTGCGGGCCAAGCGGTTACGAATGGTTAGTGAGGCGAACTTGCGGGCCGACCCGGTGCGTGGCTTGAGGGGCGTGAGATTTGCAGCGACGCTTGGATTTGGACTCGAGGCTAACACCAAGGCAGCCGTTCAACGTCACGCAACACGGCAAAACGCCGAGACTCCCCTTCCGGCCTGGGAGCGTGTCGGCGACGAACTCACGCAGCTTTTGCTGAGTGAAAACGCGGCACCGGGCTTCAAGCTTTTACATCAGGTCGGACTTTTACGGGTCTACCTGCCCGAACTCGCCGACGCGGGCGGCGTCACGCAGGGCGGCTTTCATCATCTGGACGTGCTGGAGCATTCGCTCGAGGCGCTCCATCAACTCGTGCAGGGTTTTCCCGATGCCGACCTTACGCTCCGCTGGGCGACACTCTTGCACGACGTCGGCAAACCGGCGACGAAAACGTATGAAGCGGGCAGCAGCCACTATCACTTTTACGGGCACGATAAACTCGGGGCTGAGCTGACCCGGACGATTTTGGAAAGGCTCCGCACACCTGCGGCGCGGATAGACAAGGCCGCGGGGCTCGTCCGCTACCATATGGTGCAGCTCCCCAAGTCCGACAAGGAAGCCCGCCGCTTCGTCCACCGCCGCCGCAACCTCTTACCCGATCTGCTCAAACTGATGATCGCCGACCGTGAGGCGGCGCGTGGGCCGCTGTCGTCCAAGGCGAGCCGCCGGGGGTACAAGCTGGCGTTGGCCCGCGTTTTGGAGATCATGGACGAAGCGCCGCCTAAAGCGCCACTTTTGAACGGGCTCGAGGTGATGGAACTCCTAGACCTCTCGCCGGGGCCGCGCGTCGGTGAAGCCGTGCGGTTTGTACAAGAGGCCGAGGCTGTCGGGGATGTTCGGACAAAAGGGGACGCCGAGGCTGCGCTGCGGCACTACGCGACGGTTCAAGGCTGGCAGGGTTAGCGTATGTCTATCTTGCTTTTAACCCACGCGGACGTGGTGAGGTTGTTGGAGCCCCTCCCCCTTTTTGAAGCCGTCCGTAAAGGTTTTGTCGCATCTTCGGGTGCCGGTATCGCTCCGCAACGCGCCCGCCCCGGGCTCCCGCAAAACGGCGCTTCGGCGACTGTCCTTTTCCCCGGCCTGCTCCCCGATGTTCCGGCCTATACCGTCAACGTTCACGCGGAGTTTCCGGACAGCAAACCCGCTATTCGTGGCTTGATTCAGCTCTTCGATATTCATACGGGCGAGCTGCTGGCGGTTTTAGGTTCAGGACACCTTACGGCGCTGCGAACGGCGGCGGCGGGCGCGGTCGCCGCCGACACACTTGCCCGGAAAAACTCGAGTCACGTCGCCCTTATTGGCGCAGGGGTACAAAACGCGTGGCAGCTCGAGCTGCTCACCTATGTCCGGCAGCTCCACACCGTTACGGTCTTTGACATCGTGCCGCTTAAAACCGGCCCCTTCGTCCGGCGGCTGGCAGCAAAAACGGACGCGAAGCTCGTTCCGGCGGACTCGCTCACTGAAGCCGTCGCCGACGCCGACATCATCGTTACGGCAACGTGGGCGAGGGAGCCCTTTCTCTACCCCGAGTTTTTACGCGGCGGCGCACACGTCACGACGCTCGGCGCGGATGAACCGGGCAAGGCCGAGGTATCGGCGGATTTGGTGTTAACGAGCCGCTTTTTTTGCGATAACAAGGACTTGGCGGTCAGGGACGGCACTATCGGCAGTGTCGGACTAAATGAAGACGCCATTACCGGTGAACTCGGCGAGGTGTTAAGCGGACAGGTTCCGGGGCGGCTCGGTGACGAACTGACCGTTTACGGCGGGGTCGGTCTGGCGTGGATGGATTTGGCGGTAGCGTGGACGGTGTATCAGGGGGCGCTTGAAACGGGCCTGGGTCAGCGCCTCGATTTAGCGTGAAGCGCGTGGCAATTATCGGGTCGGGCGGGGCTGGCAAAACGACACTGGCCCGTGCACTGGGCGAGCGAACCGGACTTCCCGTCATCCATTTAGACCGGCTTTACTGGAACACAGGCTGGACTGAAGCGCCTCACGACCAGTGGCTGAAACGTCAAAGCAGCTTTCTAGCGCAAGACTGCTGGATTGTTGACGGCAACTACGGCTCGACGATGGATGTGCGCTTGGCAGCTGCCGACACCGTAATCTTTCTTGACTTACCTCGGTTGCGCTGCTTGTGGCGTGTCTTTAAGCGTCGGCTTCGGTATCACAACCGCTCACGGCCCGATATGACCGAGGGCTGCCCGGAGCGGCTGACGGGCGAGTTTTTACGGTTCGTTTGGGAGTATCCGAAGGTGCGGCGACCGGTGATTTTGGAGAAGTTGAGAGGGCTCGAGGGTAAACAGATCATCCATTTACAGCGTGTTCAGGAAGTAGAGCTATTTCTAGCTCGTTTGCCTAAACGGATTTCCACCTAGAGGCAAGTCTCGATTATTTGAGCGCTCAAATCAGTACTGTTGCTGAACACGCCAGCCAAAACAAACGGCTTACTTTTGGGCAGCTTAAGTAAAAGATATTTGACACAGGGTATAAAATTGTTTACTATATGGACGCTTTATTTGACTCGAGCTACCGATCAACAGAAAGAGGGAAAAATGTCTTTTCAGCAGAAAAACATCACCGTATCCTTGGTCAACTTCGTTTTGATCCTGAGCTTTTACCTCTTCAGGATAGTTCAGCTGGTTCAAAACGACACCTTCACCCCGACCAGCGTTTTTCGCCTCTGGGGAATCGTTATTGTCCTCGCCGTCGTCGTCACAATTCTTGCTACGATTCTTACGCACATCGCCTCCGCCATCGTCCAGGCGTTTAGAACAGGCAACGAGAACCCGGAAATCGAAGACCTCGAGGACGAAAGGGACAAGCTCATCGGTTTACGGGGAACACAGGTCACATATACTGCGTCCTCACTCGGGGTGTTTCTCGCCATGCTGAGTTTTGTCCTCGGGCAACCGCCTTTGGTGATGTTCAGCCTGCTCATCTTTTTCGGCATCCTGGCACAGATTATCGGCGACGCAAGCAGATTGCTGCTCTATCAGAAGGGCTTCTGAGGTGGGCAAAAGTCCCATCAGCAACAACATCCGAACGTTGCGTTTTCACCACAACGAAATGACCCAAAAAGAACTCGCCGACAGGGTAGGCGTAACGAGGCAGACCATCGTCGCCATCGAAAAGGCGAAGTATTCACCTTCTTTGGAAGTCGCGTTTCGTATCGCCCACGTTTTTAATACACCGCTGGAAGACGTTTTTTCTTTCGACCTGGGAGAAGACGCCGGTTGAACCAGGCAACACCGAACCACCCTTAAAGGAGGGCTGCAAATGAATCCGGATGTAAAAACGAAGTCTATAGGGGAGTGGCTTATCCCCGCTGCGCTGCTTTTGCTCAGCGCCGTTCCGGTCGCCGCCGGTGCCTTTCGCCTTACCGAACTGAGTAGCGGCGCAGAAGTCACAGCGGACAACGCCCGGTTTTTCGCGTCGCCTTTGCCTGTGGTACTGCACATCGTCAGCGTCAGCGTGTACGCCGTTTTGGGTGCGTTTCAGTTCGTCCCCGGTTTTCGCCGTCGGCGACCGGGTTGGCACCGCGCAGCCGGGCGGCTCCTGATTCCGTGCGGGCTTATCGCGGCACTTTCAGGCTTGTGGATGGCCCGGTTTTATCCCTGGCCCAAGTATGACGGTGAGGTTTTATACATTTTGCGGCTCGTGTTCGGGTCGGCGATGCTCTTATCCCTTCTCCTCGGTGTTGCTGCCATTCGGCGGCGAGACTTTTCCCGGCACGGTGCCTGGATGATTCGCGCCTACGCTATCGGCATGGGCGCAGGTACGCAAGTCCTGACGCATCTGCCGCTACTGTTTTTTCCGACACTCCTGGGAGAGCCGACAAGGGCGCTGGCGATGGGTGCAGGTTGGGTGATTAACCTCGCCGTCGCCGAATGGCTTATCCGAAAACGGTTGAGCCGTCCCACGCGCACCGCTTCAGCCGTCATTTCTCGGCTACCCTGAGCCTCGTGCGGCAAAGCTCGGTCGCCACCAAATACGAACCGGCTTGTACACCTCGAGATATCTTGACACAGCTATACCGTCTGGTATACTACCGTTCGGTATAGCTGTGGATACACCCGACCTTATCCTCACCCACGCCTTGGGGCTGTTCTCTGCGCGCGGTTACGACGCGGTGGGCGTGCAAGAACTCGTTGCGGCTGCGGGCGTCACCAAACCCACGCTCTACCATCATTTCGGCAACAAGGAGGGTGTACTCGGGGCGCTTATCACCCGTGACGCTAAGCCCCTTTTGACGAAGCTCGAGGCCGCGACCTGTTATCAAGGCGACCTGACCCGCAACCTGCTCGCCATCGTCGAGGCGTATCTGGCCTTTGCTACGGCGCAAACGAGCTTTTACCACCTGCTATCGGCGTGCGCCGTAGCCCCGCCGGAAAGCCGGTCGTACCGCTTGGCGCGTCCGTTAGGGCGTAAGCAGCGTGAGCTTGTCGAAAACTTGTTTGAGGCCGCAAGCCGCGACCACGGCAACATGCGGGGCCGCGCCCGCCGCTACGCCGTAAGTTTCGTCGGGTTGGTCAACACCTACTCGGGACTCGTTCTTTCCGGCGAAATTACCCCCGACGACACCCTCAAGTACGACATCGTCAAACAGTTCAGCTACGGCATCTACTCTTAAATGCTAAAGCCAACGGCGATACACACTTTTCAGACTACGATTATACCGAACGGTAAATAAAGGAGTTAATATGAATCATTGGGCACAAGGCGCAGTTATCTATCACCTCTTCCCCCTCGGCAGCACGGGCGCACCGGAGCGTAACGACTTTACGGGCGAGCCGAGTGACCGCTTAAGCAAGTTGCACGGCTGGTTGCCTTACCTGGGCGAGTTGGGCGTCAATACGCTGCTGCTCGGGCCGGTGCTCGAGTCCGGCAGCCACGGGTACGACACCGCCGAGCTCTTTACGGTAGACCGGCGGCTCGGTACCAACGACGACCTGAAGGCGTTGATCACGGCGTGTCACGCACGCGGTTTGAAGGTAATGCTCGACGCCGTATTTCACCACGTCGGACGCGACTTCTGGGCGTTCCGGGATGTGCAGGAGCGCGGCGCAGCGAGTCCCTATTGCGACTGGTTTTTTCTCGATTTTACGGCGCAGAGCCCCGCCGGCGACCTGTTCGGTTACGAGGGCTGGAACGGGCACTTCGACCTCGTAAAACTCAATACCGCAAACCCGGCGGTACGTGAGCATCTTTTTACGGCGGCGCGGCTGTGGCTGCAAGCCTTTGACGCCGACGGTTTACGGCTCGACGCAGCGGACGTGCTCGATTTGGAGTTTCAGCACGACTTGGCTGAAGTCTGCCGTAAAGTTAAACCGGACTGCTGGCTTTTGGGTGAGGTCATTCACGGCGACTACCGGGAGTGGGCCGGTTCCGGCAAGCTCGACGCAACGACGAACTACGAGCTGCACAAAGGGCTCTACTCGAGCCACAACGACCGCAACTACTTCGAGCTGGCCCACACGCTCAAACGACAGTTCGGCGCGGGCGGAATCTACCGCGAGCTGCCGCTTTACACCTTCGCCGACAACCACGACGTGCCCCGCGTCGCCAGCCTTTTACACGAATCCGCGCACCTCTATCCGCTTCACATCCTGCTCTTGACGGTGCCCGGTGTACCGTCGTTGTACTACGGCAGCGAGTGGGGCGTAACGGGCGAAAAGGCCCCGGCAAGCGACGCCCCGCTCCGCCCGCCGCTTACGCCTGAAATGCTGGGCAGTGCGGGCCGGCATCCCCATCTTTACGGGGTTGTTCAGAGACTCATCAAACTGCGCCACACCTTACCGGCGCTCAGGTGTGGTGATTACCGCGAGCAGCTTGTAACTTCGGAGCAGTTCGTGTTTTCCCGCAGCTGGCAAAACGAGGCGGTTTTGGTTGCCGTCAACGCGAGCCGCGAAGCTGTGACGCTCGAGCTACCGGTAGCAGGCAACACCTGGACAGACCTGTTAAATCCCGGTGAAACGGTTTCAGGGGGTGGGCTCGAGCTATCCCCGACCTGGGGCCGGATATTGCGCCGCGAGAGCTAGACGCCGCTCACCACACCTATACCGCAATCCGTGACATAAATCCTGTCACCGCCTTGGGGTTCGGGTAAGCTAGGCACTCAGACGGTGTTATAACTATAACCGCGCTGGTATCGGCGCTCAGTCCAGCAAGCGGAGGCAAGCATCTCAGATTTACCCGTCGGGACAACAGGTGAGCGTGCACGGTGGTGGTCGCTCAAAATCGGCGAATGTATCCGCCTCGAGCCTGAACTTCACGCGCAGGTCCCGGCGGGTGCGGCGCTGTGCATCCTGCCCGACGACGACCCCGAAGTGGCGCGCTTCAACCTTGTGCAGACCGAGGAACAACCCGGTAACGTCGTCCTCATCGTCGTTACCGGTGGCCCGGAAAATCCCGAGATTATCGTCTGGCAAGACGACATGATTTGACGAGCCGAGGCTCGAGCGCGGCACGTCGGCTACAGACCAAACACGCGACTTTTTCCGGCACTAAAAGCCAATTTTTTTGCCCGGAACCTTGTGCTGTTCCCCGCCGTAAACCACGGGTATGATATGGCCTAAATGGAGGCTTTATGACACTTGCCGGCAAAGTAGCCCCGGAAGAACTCCTCGCCAACATCCCGCGCCTCGTCGCGGCGTACTACACCACGCAGCCCGACCCCGAAAACCCCGCCGAGCGTGTTTCGTTCGGCACTTCCGGGCACCGCGGCACCTCGCTTTCGGGCAGCTTTAACGAAGCGCATATCTTAGCCGTCACCCAGGCGCTTTGCGAGTACCGGGCTGAAGCGGGCATCACCGGGCCGATGTTCGTCGGGATGGACACGCACGCACTTTCCGAGCCTGCGCTGATCAGCGCCACCGAAGTCCTCGCCGCTAGCGGAGTGACGGTAATGCTGCAAGAAGGTTTAGGCTACACCCCGACTCCGGCGGTGTCGCACGCGATTTTGGGTTACAACCGGAACCGTAAAGACGGTCTCGCCGACGGTGTGGTCATCACCCCGTCGCACAACCCGCCCGGGGACGGCGGTTTTAAGTACAATCCACCGTCGGGCGGCCCCGCCGACACGGACGTCACCAAAAAAATTGAGACGCGGGCGAACGAGCTTTTACGCGACGAGCTGCGAGGCGTCAAACGTATCGCCTTCAAAAAAGCTCTGGAGGCTGACACCACACACACGTTCGATTTCGTCGCACCTTACGTCGGTGCGTTAGGCGACATCGTCGATATGGACGCGGTAGCGAACGCGGGCCTTAAACTCGGCGTCGACCCTTTGGGCGGGGCGAGCGTCGGCTACTGGGAACCGGTTGCCGAACGTTACGGCGTAGCTTTACATATCGTCAATCAAAGTGTCGACCCTAGATTTGCCTTTATGAGCGTCGATAAAGACGGCAAAATCCGCATGGACTGCTCGTCACCCTACGCAATGGCGGGGCTGATTAAACTCAAAGACGACTTCGACCTCGCCTTCGGCAACGACCCCGACGCCGACCGGCACGGCATCGTCACCAAAAGCAGCGGGCTCTTAAACCCGAACCACTACCTCGCGGTGGCGACTGATTATCTGTTTCAAAACCGTCCGGGGTGGCGCAGCGACGCGGCAGTCGGGAAAACGCTGGTCTCGAGTTCGATGATCGACCGGGTAGCGGCGCGGTTGGGGCGGAAGCTCGAGGAAGTCCCGGTCGGTTTCAAATACTTCGTTTCGGGCCTGCTAGACGGCTCTTACGGGTTCGGCGGCGAGGAGTCGGCGGGCGCGTCGTTTTTACGGCAAGACGGCACCGTCTGGACGACCGACAAAGACGGCCTCATCATGGACTTGCTGGCGGCTGAAATCCTGGCGAAAACAGGCCGCGACCCCGGCGAACACTACCGCGACCTCGAGGCCGAATTCGGCGCGCCGGTCTATGCCCGCACCGACGCGCCCGCCGACACCGAGCAGAAAAAGGTGCTCGCTACCCTCTCGCCCGAACAGGTTACGGCGGATACGCTAGCAGGCGACACGATTACAGCCAAACTGACGAAAGCTCCGGCAAACGGTGCAGCCATCGGCGGGCTTAAAGTCGTCACCGAGTCGGGCTGGTTTGCGGCGCGGCCTTCGGGCACCGAAGAGATTTACAAAATCTACGCCGAGTCGTTTAAGGGCGAAGCGCACCTTAGGGAGATTCAGAGCGAAGCGCAGGAAATCGTCCGAGGCGCATTTCAAGCGGCTGGGTTGTAGGGTTTTACGGTGAGTAAAGATACGCCGAAGCCCAAACTGCCGGGCGTCTGTGAGGTGCCGGACCCTGAGGTACCGGACCCTGAAGATGATTTTCCCGATACCTGGGGCGACGAACCGGGTAGGCGTCCACACAACGAGCCCGAGGCGGAGCCGCTGAGCGACCCGTCACCGCTGAGCCCTAAGCAACCGTCGTTCTGACGTTGCGACCAAAATAGCGCAGAAGAGGTGGACTGCTCGAGGCAAACGCAAAACTTTCGTCTGTACGGCTTTATGCTCGTATAAATTAAAAGCAGAAGACAGAAAACGCAGCACGCGTCGGTAATGTGGTGGCCTCCCCAAAAGAGCGTGCTGCGCGGAAAAGGATTTGCATACGCAACTCCTGATACACATCGTACTGACTTAAGCACCTATAAACATCCTGGTTTTATTAACGGTTGCTTAATCCACAGAGGTTAGCTCAGACGGCAGGTTTGCGCCTGCTTCGCGCGCCCTGGTTTTTGCCCGTGCTACGACGCCAACCATTGCCAACTGTTGTTTTAGCCGAGGTGTTCAGATGGCCTTGTGCGCCGATTACCGGGTACGGTAACGTTTTCTCTTGAGCTGAAGGAGGCTTGTATGGCACCGCAACTACCTCGCATCACCGTTTGGAACGAGTTTCGGCACGAACGGCGCAACCCCAAAGTCACAGAGATTTATCCGGACGGCATCCACCGCGCCGTCGCCGACGGCTTACGCGAAGCCGGTTTCGAGGTACGCACAGCCACCCTGGACGAGCCCGAGCACGGGCTAGGCGGCGACGTACTGGACACGACCGATGTTCTCTTCTGGTGGGGCCATATGGCGCACGGCGAGGTGTCGGATGAAGTGGTCGAGCGGGTTCACGCGCGGGTTCTAGAGGGTATGGGGCTGGTGGTGCTGCACTCCGGGCACTTCGCCAAAATCTTCAAGCGCCTTTTGGGAACAACCTGTAACCTCTCGTGGCGCGACGCCGGCGAGCGCGAACGACTCTGGGTCGTTGCGCCGCAGCACCCGATTGCCGAAGGGTTGGAGAACAGTTTCGTCGTCCCGCAAGCGGAGATGTACGGCGAACCCTTCGACGTTCCTGCACCCGACGAACTCGTGTTTGTGAGCTGGTTTGAAGGCGGCGAGGTCTTCCGCAGCGGCGCGTGCTATAACCGCGGGCAGGGCAAGGTGTTTTACTTTCGGCCCGGTCACGAGACTTTCCCGATCTATTACCAAAGTGAAATCAAGCAGGTTTTGAGAAACGCCGCGCGCTGGGCCGCGCCGACGCCGAACCGACCGAAAACATGGTTTGGTCACAGGCCCGAAACGCTCGAGCCCTTCACCGCAAACTCTGAAACCGCAAAAACCGAGGAAGCCGTATGAACGTCGGGATTATCGGCGCGGGCGGCGTCTCACTGTTTCACTTTGATGGCTACACCGCCGGAGGCGCAACGGTCGTTGCGATTGCCGACGCCAACCCCTTAGCCCTCGCCAAACGCCAAAAAGAGTGGAACATACCCAAAGGCTACGGCACTTATGAAGAACTCCTAGCCGACCCGAGCATCGAGGCGGTTTCGGTCTGTTTACCCAACGCGCTGCACTACCCGGTGACGCTGGCGGCAGCCAGGGCCGGAAAACACGTGTTGTGCGAAAAACCCGTGTCGCTGTCTTTGGAGCAGGGCGAAGAGATGATCCGCGTTTGCCATGAAGCAGGTGTCATTTTGCAGATAGGTCATCACCTGCGGAGCGACAGCGCCGCCATCCGCACGAAAGAGCTGATAGCTTCAGGCGCACTCGGACGCGTCACCTTTATGCGTCTGCGTCAGGCCCACGACTGGGGCGGCTCGAAAACCGTGCGCGGTGTGTTCGGCAGCCGTGAGCATTCGGGCGGTGGCACGCTCCTCGACAACGGCTGTCACATGATGGATTTGGCCCGCTACTTCGGCGGCGACGTCGAGCAGGTTTACGCGAATATCGCCACCCTCGGGTTTGACATCGAGGTCGAAGATACGTCGGTGGCAACCCTGAGCTTTGCCTCGGGCGCACTCGGCAGCGTTGAGAATGCCTGGACTGCGACCGGTTGGGAACAGGCGTTCTGGGTTTACGGCACGGAAGGCGCGGTAGAGTACTCGAACCGCACGGGCATTCTGACGCACCGCTTTCGCAGCACGCCGGGCACGAGTTTCGGCGAACCCGACATCTCGCACACGACCTTCGGCGGCTTAGACGCCCATACGGTCTGCGAAATCGACTTTATGGCGGCGATTCGGGGTGAAAGAGACGTCGTTTGTACCGGCGAGGACGGCCTCGAGGCCGTCCGCCTGGTGCTGGCGTGCTACGAAAGCGCCAAACGAAACGTGCCGGTAGCCCTGACCAGCGAAGCGGTTCCGGAGACGCTGCTCGGGCGCTAGTCTTTGCAAACCAGATCGACAAGAGAGCCGTCCGCGCAGGGCGGCTTTTTTACGCCGTTACCGGTTGAACACCGAGCTTGACAGCTTCCGACCCCCCGCATATAGTCAGCAAAAGACCTGATACTACGAACGTCCCGGAATTCGGTCAGGGTGTCGTAACTGTGTAGAGAGAAGTGAGCAAGAGCGATTTGCGAGAAGGGATGTTGTGGCCCCAAAAGACGATGAGGTGCAAGCGATTTCAGCTTCGACCGGTTCCCGTAAAAACTGATGTTGGCGGCCCGCCACCTTTCTAAAAACTTCGGCCCGGTGCGGGTCTTAGACGACATTTCGCTCAGCTTAAAAGAAGGCGAAGTCCACGCGATTCTAGGTGAAAACGGCGCGGGCAAATCCACCTTGATGAAACTTTTGTCGGGCTACCTGCAACCGACCGGCGGAACGCTGACTTTAGACGGTCAACCCGTGACGTTCCGGCGCTCCCGCGACGCCGAAGCGCAGGGCGTCGTGCTCATCCACCAGGAGATCAACCTGGCCGACGACCTCAGCGCCGAGGCGAATATCTTTTTGGGCATTGAAAAACGCAGCGGGCCGTTTTTGCAGCACCGTAAAATGCAGCAGGAGGCCGCTGCGGTGTTGAGAAGCCTCGAGACCGACGTCGACCCGCGCCGTAAAGTCGGTTCTTTAAGCGTCTCGCAAAAGCAGATGGTCGAAATCGCCAAAGCCGTGACCCGCGACGTGCGCGTCTTGCTGATGGACGAACCCACCGACGTGTTGACCGGGCGCGAGACCGAAGTTTTATTTGGACTCATCCGCCGCCTGAAAAAACAGGGTGTGGCGGTGGTTTATATTTCGCACAAGTTGGAGGAAATCTCCGCGATTGCCGACTGTGTGAGTATCCTCCGCGACGGCAAGCTCATCACGACCCAACCTACCGCCGAACTGAGTCAAGACGAGATGGCGAACCTGATGGTCGGGCGTGAACTCTCCGACATGTACCCGCCCAAACGTGTGCCGGGAACCGAAGTGGTTTTTACGGCGCAAAACATCTCGGTGCCGGGTTGGGCCGAAGATATCTCGTTCGAGCTTCGGCGCGGCGAGGTGCTGGGCTTTGCCGGACTCGTCGGGGCGGGGCGGACGGAGGTGCTCGAGGGCATCCTCGGCTTGCGACCAAAAACGGGAACCCTTTTACGGCATGGTGAGCCGCTTACGGTTCATACGCTGAGCGACGCCGTAAAAGCCGGTCTCGCCTATGTGAGCGAAGACCGTAAAGGCAAGGGACTGATTACAGAGATGGTTTTACGGCCCAACCTGACGCTTTTGGCGCTTAAAAAATACGCCGACCCCTTTATTCACCGAAAACGTGAGGTGGCGGCGCTGAGGCAGGCCGTAAAAGACTTCAGCATCCGCGTGCCGAATTTGAACGCTAAAGTCGGCGTCCTTTCGGGCGGCAATCAGCAAAAGCTGGTGCTGGCAAAAACGATGGAAGTCTCACCCGAGATTTTGATCCTGGACGAACCCACGCGCGGTATCGACGTCGGCACGAAGCGGCAGATTTACTTTTTTATTCAAGAACTGCTGGAGCAGGGTAAGTCGGTCATCCTCATCTCGTCCGAACTCCCTGAAATCGTCGGGCTCTGCCACCGCGTGGTAATCATGCGCTCGGGCGAGCAGATGGGCATCCTGACGGAAGGCGACGTCAACGAACAGGAAATTAACCGTTACGCCACCGGCCTAAAACGTGCCGACCCCGGTCAAAAAGGAACCCTCGATGCAGCCTGAACCCGTTATACCCGCAGCGCGCGGGCCACGTTTCGACCTTCGCACGCTCGGGCCGCTGCTCGGACTGATTGTGCTCTTTGTCGTCGGCGCGCTCCTAAACGACGCCTTTTTGTCGCCGATCAACCTCTTTAACGTCCTGACGAGAAGCGCGTTTATCGGCATTATCGCGGTCGGCGCGACGTTTGTGATTATCTCCGGCGGTTTAGACCTGTCGGTCGGGTCGATGGCGGCGTTTATCGCGGGCGTGATGATTATCGTGATGAACCGGGCCGTCGATACGTTTGGGGCAGGCGTCGTGACGGTTTTAATCGGCGTTGCGGCGTCGCTCTTGCTGGGGCTTGCGGCGGGGTTTATCAACGGCATCATTATTACACGGGGCAAAATCGCGGCGTTTATCGTCACGCTCGGGACGCTCGGCATCTACCGTTCGCTTGTCACCTACTTTGCCAACGGCGGCACCTTGTCGCTCGACTTCGAGGTCAGAAGCGTTTACGGGCCGGTCTATTCGGGGTCGTTTTTGGGGGTGCCGTATCCAATCTGGGTGTTTGCAGCGGTTGCTGTTGTTGGCAGCGTGATCCTCCACCGGACGCGTTTCGGGCGCTACGTTTACGCGATCGGCTCGAGTGAACGCGTCGCCCGTTACTCGGCGATTCGCGTTGACCGGATCCAAACCCTGACCTACGTCTTGCAGGGGCTCTGCGTCTCGCTGGCGACGATCATTTACGTGCCGCGTCTCGGTTCGGCCTCGGCAAGTACCGGGGTGTTGTGGGAACTCGAGGCCATCGCCGCCGTGATCATCGGCGGTACGGCCCTCAAGGGCGGTTCGGGGCACATCTGGGGCACGGTCGTCGGGGCTGTGATGCTCTCGACCATCGGCAACGTCCTAAACCTCACCGGCTTTATCAGCGAGTACCTAAACGGCGCGGTGCAGGGCGTCATCATCATCGCGGCGGTGCTGCTGCAACGGACGCGGCAAGATGAATGACTCTAACAGGAGGTGCAAGGTGATGTAGTTTACACGTTTACGGCGTCTCCCCTTCACCCTCAACAGCACTTCTCAGCAACACGAAAGGATACCCATGAAACGCGCTCTCCTTATCCTCGCCTCTCTTCTCGCCTTCGGCGCAGCTCAAGCTCAGGACGAGACCGTCACCATCGGCGTCTCGATTCCGGCAGCGACCCACGGCTGGACGGGCGGCGTCAACTTCTGGGCGGAACAGGCCGCCGCGCAGCTGCAAGAAACGTACCCGAACCTCGAGTTCGTGGTCTCGTCGGCCTCAGACCCCGGCGAACAGGCCAACGACCTGCAAGATTTGCTCGCCATCAACCAGATCGACGCGCTCGTGGTGCTCCCGTTCGAGTCCGACCCGCTCACCCAACCCGTCGCCCAGGTTAAAGAGCAGGGTGTGTTCGTGACGGTGGTTGACCGTGGCCTCGCCGACCCGAGTATCCAAGACCTTTACGTTGCGGGGGACAACGTGGCGTTCGGGCGCGTTGCCGGGGAATACTTTACCGAGCGCCTGAACGAGGGCGACAACATCGTGATTTTACGGGGGTTACCCACGGTCATTGACAATCAGCGCTTTGAAGCTTTTAACGCGGCGTTGGAGGGTTCCGGGATCAACGTTTTGGACTCTCAGTACGGCAACTGGAACCGCGATGACGCCTTTACGGTAACGCAAGATATGCTGACGAGATTCCCGGACATCGACGCGATCTGGGCTTCGGACGACGACATGGCTGAAGGCGTCGTCGCGGCAGTTGAGCAAGCAGGGCGCGCGGGCGACCTCTTCATCGTCGGCGGCGCAGGTAAAAAAGAGGTCATCAAACGCGTGATGGACGGCGACACGCTGATTCCGGTCGATGTGACCTATCCGCCTTCGATGATTGCCACCGCCATGGAAGTCACGGCTTTGCAGTACACCTCGGGTGTGCCGATTGTGGGCGAGTATCTGCTCGAGTCCGAGCTCGTCACCCCGGAAAACGCCGAGCAGTTTTACTACCCCGATTCTCCCTTTTAAGCTCACACTGCGCTGGAGCGGCTCGCCTTACGGGCTGCTCCTGTTATTTTGGTAACTGTTAAAGCTAGCGTCACGATTGGAGATTTATGCCGCGACCCGTCACCTTGTTTACCGGCCAGTGGGCCGACTTACCCTTAGCCGAACTTGCACCCCTAGCCAAAGAGATGGGCTACGACGGCCTCGAGCTAGCCTGCTGGGGCGACCACTTCGATGTGCAGCGCGCCCTTTCAGAACCCGACTACGCGCAGGGCCGTCACGACCTGTTAGCCGAACACGACCTCAAATGCTACGCCGTCGCCAACCACCTCGTCGGGCAAGCCGTCTGCGACCCGGTCGACGAACGGCACAAGGCGATTGTGCCGGAACACGTCTGGGGCGACGGCGACCCTGAAGGCGTAAGGCAGCGCGCCGCTGAAGAGATTAAAGATACCGCGAGAGCTGCGGCAAAACTCGGTGTGGGCGTTGTCAACGGTTTTACGGGCTCGTCAATTTGGGGCAGCTTGTACGCCTTTCCCCCGACCACGCAAGCCTACTGGGACAAGGGCTTTGAAGATTTTGCAACTCGCTGGACGCCAATTCTGGACGTATTCGACGAACAGGGGATTAACTTCGGGCTCGAGGTTCATCCGACCGAAATCGCCTTCGACGTCGCCTCGGCAAAACGGGCGTTAGAGGCCGTCAACCATCACAAACGACTCGGTTTTAACTACGACCCGTCGCATTTGGGGTATCAGGGTGTGGACTACGTGAAGTTTATCTACGAGTTCGGCGAACACATCTTTCACGTCCATATGAAAGATGCCTGGTGGGGGCACGGCACCGGCGAGGCGGGCGTGTTCGGCGGTCACACCGATTTCGGCGACCCGCGCCGCTACTGGGACTTTAGAAGTGTCGGGCGCGGCGACATCAACTTCGAGACCATCATCGTGGCCTTGAACGACGTCGGCTACGACGGGCCTTTAAGCATCGAGTGGGAAGACTCCCGTATGGACAGGGTGCACGGCGGCACCGAGTCGGCGGCGTTTACCAAACGGCTCGACTTTGCCCCGGCGGGTGGCGCGTTCGACGCGGCGTTTGGGCGCGAGTAAACTCAAGCTATGCAAGCGCGTCTCATCACCGAAATTACGGTAGACGAATACCTCGAGGCCGAACAAGAGGCCGAAGTCCGTCACGAATACGTTTACGGCGAGGTCTTTGCGCTAGCCGGGGGCAGCGTTACGCACAACGTCATCTGTGCCAACGTCGTGCGGCTTCTGGGCAATGCGGCAACTGAGAGCGACTGCCGCGTTTACGGCAGCGATATGAAACTCCGGGTCGAAGAGCGGGTTTTTTATTACCCGGATACGATGGTCGTCTGCGAGCCTCCGGCAGATAATTTTTACGAAACGTCACCGTGCGTCATCGCCGAGGTCGTCAGCCCGTCTACGGCGCGTAAGGACAGGCTCGAGAAACGCTTCTCGTATCTGGCGCTCGAGCGGTTGCAACTTTACTTGCTGATCGATTCCCGTAAACGTGAGGTCACAGGTTACTACCGACAACCGCAGGGGTGGGAAGAGCGCTCTTTTACGGTTGACAACAGCATCCCGGTGCCGTGCGTCGGCACAAACCTGTGCTTCGGTGAGCTGTACGACAAGACAATCTTATAAAGTGAGGGTACATGAAAAAACTCAAAATGGGCATGGTCGGCGGCGGCAAAGACGCCTTTATCGGCGCGGTTCACCGGATGGCGGCGGCGTTAGACGGTCAGATCGAGTTCGTAGCGGGGGCGCTCTCGTCTACCCCGGAAAAGGCCAAAGCTTCGGGAATTGAACTGGGGCTTGCCGAAAACCGCGCTTACGGCTCGTGGGAAGAGATGCTTTCCGGTGAGCAAGCCTTGCCCGAAGACGAACGCATCGATTTCGTGTCGGTGGTGACGCCCAACCACATGCACTTTCCGGTGGCGCACGCGTTTGCCGGGGCTGGGTTTAACGTCGTGTCGGACAAACCGCTGGTGCATACGAGCGAACAGGCGGATGAACTCATCAAAACGGTCGAGAAAACCGGCGTCGTGTTCGCCGTGACCTATAACTACTCGGGTTATCCGATGGTCAAGGAAGCCAAGCATTTAGTCAGCTCAGGGCAAATCGGGAAAATCCGTAAAATCATCGTCGAATACAACCAGGGCTGGCTCGCCGACGAGGTGTCGAACAAACAGGCCGACTGGCGCACCGACCCGGCAAAAAGCGGCGTCGCGGGAGCCATCGGCGACATCGGCTCGCACGCCGAGCAGCTCGTGAGTTACGTGACCGGCTTGGAGCTTGACGCCATCTGCGCCGACCTCACGAGCTTCGTGCCGGGCCGCAAGCTCGACGACGACGGCAACGTCCTTTTACGCTTTGAAGGTGGCGCGAAGGGCGTGCTCATCGCCTCGCAGATTTCAGCCGGGGAAGAGAACGGGCTGCGGCTCAAGGTTTACGGCGAAACAGGGGGGCTCGAGTGGTACCAGGAGGAGCCGATGAACCTGTTTGTCAAACCGAGCGGCGAACCGGTGCAGCTCCGGCGGCCCAACAACCCGTACCTTAGTGACGCAGCTAAAAACGCCTCGCGCATTCCTGCCGGACATCCTGAAGCGTTTTTGGAAGCTTTTGCCAACATCTACCGGGGCGCGGCGGCGGCGATGCGCGCCCGTAAAGAAGGGGCGTCTATTCCAGCAGATGCACTCGACTTTCCCACCGTGTACGACGGGGCGCGGGGCGTGCACTTTATCGAGAAAACCGTCGAGAGTTCGCAGAGCACGCGGAAGTGGACGGACGTGCGCCGGCAGCCCGGTTAAAGCTTGACACGCCCTTACCGGCCCGATAGAGTACGTTTGGCTAAAGACGCAACCGAATAAAGCACCGCACAGTTGACGAGACCTAGCCAGACGTGTAGCGCGGGGGATTCAAGAAGCAACAACGCCCATATGGGTGTTTGCTGTATGTCAGTATAGAAAGGGTACCGAATGAAGCGAGCTTTAGCAGTTGGACTTTTGGCACTGTGCGCGGCGGCGTCGGCGCAAACCATCGGCGTCAGCTGGTCGAACTTTCAAGAGGAGCGGTGGAAAACCGACGAAGCGGCGATCAAGGCTAAACTAAATGAACTCGGCGGCGAATACCTGAGCGCCGACGCGCAAAGCTCCCCGGAAAAACAGCTTTCGGACATCGACGCGCTGATTACGCGCGGCGTAGACGCGCTGATTATCCTGGCGCAAGACAACGAGGCGATCATTCCCGCCGTAACGCGGGCCGCCCAAGAGGGCATCCCGGTTGTCGCCTACGACCGGCTGATCGAAGACCCGGGTGTCTTTTACCTGACCTTCGATAACGTCGAGGTCGGACGCTTGCAAGCCCAAGCCGTCTATGACGTGCAACCGACCGGCAACTACGTCTTTATCAAGGGAAGCCCGACCGACCCCAACGCCGACTTTTTGAATCAGGGGCAGCTCGAGGTGTTGCAAAGCGCCATCGACAGCGGCGACATCACGATTGTCGGCGACCAGTACACCGACGGCTGGCTGCCGGAAAACGCGCAGCGCAACATGGAGCAGATTTTAACGGCGAACAACAACAACGTCGACGCCGTAGTCGCCTCGAACGACGGTACCGCCGGGGGCGTGGTCGCGGCGCTGACGGCGCAGGGGTTGGAGGGCTTGCCGGTTTCAGGTCAGGACGCCGATTTTGCCGCCCTCAACCGTATCGCGCTCGGTACGCAGACGGTGAGTGTCTGGAAAGATTCGCGCACCCTGGGCGCGAAAGCTGCCGAAATTGCTATGAATTTAGCAGGTGGCGCGGCCCTCACCGACGTCGAAGGGGCGACGACCTTTAGCGACGGCCCGAACGGAACCGAAATGAACGCCATCTTGCTCAAACCCGTGCCGATTACCCGCGATAACCTGAATGTAGTAATCGACGCAGGCTGGATTACCAAAGCAGAGGTCTGTAAAGGAGTCGGAGCCGACGCGCCGAGCGCGTGTCAGTAAGCTAGACCATTAGAGCCGTCTTTACCAATGAGGTAAACCGGTGCGGACGGCTCTCCCCTGTTTATTTTAGGTACCAAATCTTATGAACCAAGAAGGCGCTATGGCGACTCAAAACAAGACGCGAGATCAGACACAAGACGAGAAAACCAAGGGCGGTTTTGGTGGGGTGCTGGAGGCGCTCGAGCTCGACCCCCGGCTCCTCGGTATGGTCGGGGCGCTGCTCGCAATCTGGCTTATTTTCAATATCTTTACCGACGGCACCTTTCTGACCCCGCGCAACCTCTGGAACCTGGTCGTGCAGGCGAGCGTGGTCGGCATCGTGGCGACCGGGATGGTGCTGGTTATCGTCACCCGGCAGATCGACCTCTCGGTCGGGTCGCTCTTGGGCTTTTTAGGCATGATCATGGCGGCGGCGCAGGTCGAGTGGTTGGCCCCGAACGTCCCGTTCGGCTGGCTTGTCGGCGTCGTGCTCGGGATCATCATCGGCGGTCTGGTCGGCGCATTTCAAGGGTACTGGATTGCGTATCAAGGCGTGCCGTCGTTTATCGTCACCCTGGCCGGGCTCCTTATCTGGCGCGGCGGCGCGTGGCTCGTGACACAAGGCCGCACCGTCGCGCCGCTTGACGCACCCTTTCTGACGCTCGGCAGCGGGTCGATCGGCGGCACCTGGAGCTGGATTGTCGGGGGCGCGGCGATTCTGGCGCTGCTGGTCAGTACGGTACGCGGACGGGCCAAGCGGCAAAGGCTCGAGTTCCCCGTCAAACCGCTCTGGGCCGAAGGGGTCACGCTTTTAGTCAGCGTCGGCCTGATCGCCGGGTTTGTGCTGCTGATGAACGCCTATACGCAGCCGCGCAGCGACGTTCCGCGCGGGATTCCGGTACCGGCGCTGATTACGATTACCATTGCGCTGCTGATGAACTACGTTGCCGGTCAGACCCGCTTCGGGCGTTACGTCTACGCGTTAGGCGGCAACCCCGAAGCGACGGCCTTAGCAGGCGTCGATACCAAACGGGTGCGGCTCTGGATTTTTATTGTTATCGGGATGCTCAGCGCCGTCGCCGGGGCCGTAGCGACGGCCCGCCTCAACGCCGGCGCGAACTCGACCGGTACCCTGACCGAACTTTACGTCATTGCCGCAGTAGTCATCGGCGGTACCTCGCTCGCGGGCGGTTACGGCAGCATCGCCGGGGCGATGCTGGGGGCGCTTTTGATGCAGAGTTTGCAGAGCGGAATGGTCTTGGTAGGACTCTCGAGCCCCCTGCAACAGGTCGTCATCGGCGGCGTGCTGATCGTCGCGGTCTGGTTCGACGTCTTGTACCGTCGCCGCAGCGGTCTGGAAACGGATTAAGATGAGTGCCGACACAACTACCCCCACAGTTGGTACACCCTTGGTCGAAATGCGCCACATCTACAAGTCGTTCGGCGGCGTTCACGCGGTAGAAGACGTTTCTATCGACCTCTACCCCGGTGAAGTCCTGGGCCTTTTAGGTCACAACGGCGCGGGCAAAAGCACCCTGATCAAAATCCTCTCGGGCGCTTACACCGCCGACAAGGGCGACATCTTGGTCTCAGGGCAACCCGCCACCATTCGCACGCCCAAAGACGCCAAAAAGTACGGCGTCGAAACCATCTATCAGGCCCTCGCCCTGGCCGACAACCTCACCGCTTCGGCGAATATCTTTTTGGGGCGTGAGCTGACCGGGCCTTTCGGCGCGGTAGACGACGACAAGATGGAGGGCGAAACCCGCAAGATTCTAGACCGCCTCGACCTCAAAATCGGTTCACTCCGCGACCCGGTCAGGAACTTTTCCGGCGGTCAGCGGCAGGCGATTGCCATCGGCAGAGCCGTTTACTTCAACGCCAAAGTCCTGATCATGGACGAACCGACCGCCGCTTTGGGCCCGCAGGAGACGCAAAAAGTTGGCGAGCTGATCGCGCAGCTTAAACGCGAAGGAATCGGGATTTTTCTGATCAGTCACGACATCCACGACGTCTTTAGCCTGACCGACCGGGTGAGCGTGATGCATAACGGGCGGCTCGTCGGCACCCACCGGACAGAAGACGTTACGCAAGACGAGGTGCTCAGCATGATTATTTTGGGGCAAGACAAAGCTGCTTGAGTTTTAACGGCGCGGTGGTTTAGGCTGATGAGAGTTGTTTGGAAAACTATTTAGGAGTTTTTGATGACCTTAACCCCGCAAGTCTCGGACAAGTTTACCTTCGGCCTCTGGACCGTCGGCAACCCCGGCCGTGACCCTTTCGGCGAACCGACCCGGAAGCCCTTAAAGCCCACCTACAGCGTGCAAAAGCTCGCCGCACTAGGCGCTTACGGCGTGTCTCTACACGACAACGACTTGGTTCCGTTCGGCGCCTCGCTGCAAGAGCGCGACCGCATCGTCGCCGAATTCAAAGAGGCGCTCAGCGACCACGGCCTCCGGGTTACGATGGCGACCACTAACCTCTTCACCGACCCGGTGTTCAAAGACGGCGCGTTTACCTCCGCCGATGCACGGGTACGCGCCTTTGCACTGCAAAAAACGATGAAATCGATGGATTTGGGTGCTGAACTCGGCGCACCGACCTACGTTTTTTGGGGCGGACGTGAGGGCGCGGAAGTCGATGCCGGCTGCAACACGGTGGACGCTCTGGAGCATTTCCGCGAAGCGCTCAACTTTTTAGGCGAATATTCTGTCTCGCAGGGGTACGGCTACAAGTTCGCCCTCGAGCCCAAACCCAACGAACCCAGAGGTGACATCTACCTGCCGACCGTCGGCTCGGCGTTGGGCTTTATTACGACCCTCGACAAACCTGAACACTTCGGCGTCAACCCCGAGTTCGCGCACGAGACGATGGCGGGGCTGTCGTTTCCGCATGCGGTCGCGCAAGCTCTCGACGCGGGCAAGCTTTTTCACATCGACCTGAACGACCAGAAACCGGGCCGTTTCGACCAGGATTTGCGTTTCGGCGCGGAAAACCTCAAGGGCGCATTTTTTACCGTAAAACTCTTGGAAGAGTCGGGTTACGACGGCGTTCGGCACTTCGACGCGCACGCGCTCCGCACCGAAGACGAGGCCGGGGTGTGGGCGTTTGCCGAAGGCTGCATCAAGACCTACCTGATGCTCAAGGAAAAAGTGCAGCAGTTCGGCGAAGACAGCGAGATTCAGGGGCTTATCGCTGAATACAAGGTCAAAGATGAGGGGCTCGAGGCGCTCAGCAAGACCTTCAGCACTGAAAACGCCGAATCGCTTAAAAGCCGCACCTTTGACGTTGAAGCGCTGCGGACACGCGGGCCGGGACTCGAGAAACTCGACCAGTTGACTACCGAACTGCTTTTAGGGATGCGTTAGAGCTGGCAGTTAAAATCTCGAGAACAAAACAGGGAGGCCGTCAAAGCGGCCTCCCTTATTTTTTCGTAAGCCAGATGTCGTTAGTTCGGCGCGGTAGTGCCGAAGGCGGCCTCGAGCGCCGCCCCCGCGTCTTCCCCATCCGCCGTTTTAACGCCTTCGGCCCAACCTTTAACGGTCGCCAGGTTCGCCCGAATCCACGCGCCTGAGACCTCTTCCGGATCACGCCCCTGACGTCCGTACGCTTCAATCCAGCCGCTCTGCGTTTCAGTTGTGACCGTAAACTGCCTGAAAAACCGTGCCAGGTTAGGATTCGCCTCCAAATACTGCGTGTTCGCCACCGTAGCGACGTACCCTTCGCCGCCCCAGATGTCTTCGGGGTCGTCTAAGTACGAGATGTCAAAGGCCGTATTCATCCAGTGCGGTTTCCAACCCGAGAAAACAATCCAGTCACCGCGCTCGGTCGCGCGCCCCACCATCTGCAGCATCCCCTGTTCGGAACTCTCGACAAGCTTCCAGTCCGACAGGCCGTAGGTGTCGGCTTCAATGGCCTTACGCATGATCTCGTTGCCGTCGTTGCCCGGTTCGATGCCGTAATACTCGCTGCTAAACTGCTCGGCGTTTGGCGCAAGGTCGGCAATCGAGGTCACACCCGCCTCGTAAACGTAGGTCGGGACGGCGGCGCGGTACAAGGTGCCCTCGAGGTTACGGGCGCTCATCGTCAGCGAGCCGTCCGCCAGATAAGGCTCGACCATGCTCTGCATACTCGGCAACCAGGTCTCTAAGAACACATCGAGGTCGCCGGTCGAAACGCCTTTTAAGACGAGCGGAACACTCAGAGATTGCATCGTCGTCTCAAAACCCATGGCTTCCAGCACGTCCGAAACGACGTGCGTTTTCATCACGGCTTCGGGCCACTCGACGTAACCGAAATCGACCTCTTGAGCGGCCCCCAAACTCAGCACCGACACAATTCCCAACAAGCACATTACGCGTTTTAGCATCCGTTTCCTCTCGTTTTTACAACTTGGTTTAGTACCGCTGCAATGTTGATTTAGTACGTGTTACTGTCTTTCGACCCTACCTTTATATCCCAGAGTGCAAGTTTTTCCGGTAATGCGTCCGCCTGCTCTTGTCGGTGCATCTCAAAGCATTACGGCGCAACCCTCACCGAATGTTAAGCTGACCCGTGACACCAGCGCCTTTAACCCGGCCCGCCGTAAAAGTACCCGTGCAGCTCTCCCTCGAGCACGTCTCGAAGGTTTACGGCCCCCAACCGGAGGCTGCATTAGCACGTTTTGCGGCGTCCGGGCGTACCGGCGGGGGCGAAAGCTTGGGCCTTTTCGACGTCTCGCTGAGCATTCCGCAGGGGCAGATTTTCGTCTTGATGGGGCTTTCGGGCTCGGGCAAATCAACGCTGTTGCGGCTGCTCAACGGGCTTCACCAACCCACCGCCGGACGGGTCAGGGTCGGCGATACCTATTTGGACACATTAAAGCGTAGAGAGTTGATTGCGCTGCGCCGGAAACTTTTTAGCGGCATGGTCTTTCAGGGGTTTGCGCTTTTGCCGCACCGGACGGTGTTGGGCAACGTGCTGTTCGGGCTCGAGCTGCAACACGTCCCTAAACCCGAACGGCTGCGCCGCGCCCGGGAAGTGCTGAGGCTCGTCGGCTTGGGCGGGTTGGGGGAGCGTTACCCGCGCGAACTCTCAGGCGGGATGCAGCAGCGCCTCGGGCTGGCGCGGGCGCTTGCTCTAGGCGGCGATATCTTGCTTATGGACGAGCCCTTCAGCGCCCTCGATCCGATTACCCGGCGCGAGTTGCAGGGCGAACTCTTGAACTTGCAACGACGCCTGCAAAAAACCATCGTCTTGGTCACGCACGATATGGACGAAGCGCTCCGGCTCGGCGACCGGGTGGCGCTCCTCAAAGGCGGACAGGTACAACAGGTCGGCACGCCCGAGGAGATTGTCATGCAGCCTGCCAACAGCTACGTCGCAGCGTTTGTCGCAGGTGTCGATAAAACGGCGGTGCTGACCGCCGGCAGCGTGATGCACGCGCCTGTGAGCGGAGCCGCCGTACCCGAACACCGCGTCGGCCCCGAAACACCGCTCAGAGACGTCGTTCGGCTCTCCTCACAACACGCGGTCGTTGCGGTCGTCGGCGAGGGCGGTCAGCTGCTCGGCACCGTTACGCCGCAAAACGTTTTGGCAGCTTTGGGGCGCAGCGCGTGAGCCTGCCAACCTGGCTTCAAGAGGGGATTCCCCTCGGCGGCTGGGTGAACGGCGGGGTGGACTGGCTCGAGCGCACCTTCTCCGGCAGCTTCGACACCTTTAGCAGCGGCGCACTTACGCTCATTGAAGGGTTGAATAAGGGCCTGGAACTCTTCCCCTTCTGGCTCTTAATCGGCCTCGTGGCGCTTCTCTTGTGGCGACTGCGCGGCGTCCGCACCGCGATATTCGCCCTCCTCAGCCTCCTGCTCGTCGTCAATCTGGGGCTCTGGGACGCGTTTTTGCTGACCCTGACGCTGGTACTCTCCGCAGAAATCGTCACGGTGCTGCTGGGCGTTCCGCTCGGTATTTTGATGGCGTTCAGCCGGGTTGCCGAACGCCTGGTGCGCCCGGTACTCGACTTTATGCAGACGATGCCGTCGTTTGTCTACCTGATTCCGGCGGTGACGTTTTTCGGCCTCGGCTTGGTGCCGGGAGTCGTCGCCACCGTGATTTTTGCGATGCCGCCGCTTGTCCGCCTGACCAACTTAGGCCTCCGGAACGTCCCGCAAGACGTAACTGAAGCGTCCGACGCGTTTGGGGGTACGCGGTGGCAACGGCTCGTCAAGGTCGAACTGCCCCTCGCGCTGCCGACCCTGCTAGCAGGCGTCAACCAGTCGATTATGCTCTCGCTCTCGATGGTCGTGATTGCCGCGCTGATCGGGGCGGGCGGGCTGGGCCAGGAGGTCATTCGCGGGATGAACACGCTCGACATCGGCCTCGGTTTCGAGGCGGGACTAGCCATCGTGATCATGGCGGTGGTGCTCGACCGTCTGACGCAGGGCGGACGCCCGAAGCGGCAACACCCGGCTGAAGTGCAGCCGGAGCTAGAGATAGAACCGCGCACGGAGCGGAACCTCGAGGTTTAGTCCAATGGTGTTTGTTGCCTAAGTCCGATCTTTACCGCGTAGCTCGCGCCCGGTTTTTACGGCGTCTACGGGCAGCGTCACAGAACGTGAACCGGGAACAGGGTTTGCCCTGGCAAGCGTATTTGTTCGCAGAAGACACCTGCGCTACAATCGTCTATGGCACTCAATCCCAAACGCACCGTCGCTGAACTCAAAGACCTCCGCGCCCTTACGGGCGACGAAGGGGGCGCGCAGCGCGTCGCCTGGAGCGATACCTGGCTTACGAGTCGCAAATG
Source organism: uncultured Trueperaceae bacterium (assembly GCA_963799485.1). Taxonomy (GTDB): domain Bacteria; phylum Deinococcota; class Deinococci; order Deinococcales; family Trueperaceae; genus Truepera. The sequence continues at coordinate 358,403 of CAWCXJ010000006.1, read as the reverse complement.
GCTCCGGGAAAAGCTCGACGCACTGCCGCTCGAGACCCATATGGACGCCGCCGGAAACGTCTGGTCTACGCTTAAGGGTGAATCGGACAAAGTTTTAATCATCGGCGGGCATATGGACTCGGTTCCCAACGGCGGCTGGCTCGACGGCTGTTTGAACGTGCTGGCGGGGCTCGAGGTCGTGCGGCACCTGAGCGACGTTTACGGCGGTAGACCGCCCGTTACGGTGCGGCTCGTAGACTGGGCCGACGAAGAGGGCGCACGGTTTGGGCGTTCGCTCTTGGGTTCGTCGGCGTGTTGCGGCACCATGAACCCGGACGACGAGCGGGGCCGTACCGACAAGGACGGGATTGCGCTGCCGGACGCGCTGAAACGTTGCGGCGTTGAGTTAGACCGAATGCACGAGGCACATGAAGAGCTCGAGAATGCAGCGGCGTACTTGGAGCTTCACGTCGAACAGGGGCCGGTGCTGCTCGATATGGATTTACCCCTCGGCGCGGTTTTAGGTACCTTCGGCGTCGAACGTCACGCCATGACCTTTTACGGTCAGGCCGCGCACTCCGGCTCGACCCCGATGGACAAACGCAAAGACGCCTTTTTAGCCGCCGCCCGGATGAGCCCGGAAATCTACGAGATTACAGGTCGGCGCGGCGGTGTCTGCACCATCGGCAGCTGCACCACCAAACCGGGCATCGTTACGAGCGTCGTCGAGGAGTGCCGCATTACCCTCGACCAAAGGAACCTGAGCGCGGACGACCTCGCCGCCATGCTACGAGATGCGAAAGACGCCAGCGAGCGTTTTGCTAGAGCGGGCAACGTCACCGTACACTGGGACAAGCTCTGGCAGATTGCGCCCATCTTGTTCGACGACACGCTCATCGACCTGTGCGACGAGGCCGTCCGGGAAACGTGCGGCACCTCGCACCGGCTTCCGAGTGGGCCGCTACACGACGCCGCCGAGGTCGCGCAGGCCGGGATTCCGACGGTGATGATGTTCGTGCAGAGCCTGCACGGGATTTCGCACAACAAGATCGAGGATACGAAAGAAGAGCATATTGAGATGTCGGTGGAGGCGATGAGTAAGCTTGCGGAAAAGACGATTTCCTTATTATCATCAAAGAAGTAGGTCGAAAGTCGTTATAGAGGGTACATGCCTGAACTAATCGTTGGACTGGATGAAATTGCAACCGAGACACAGCTTTCTGAAGGCTGGTCATATTTAGTCCTCCCTAAATTGCAGTTTCCAAAGTTTACTGTGGAAGCAGACAAAATTGGCTCTAGTTTGTCTAAACGTGTTTTTCACGGCAAAAAATTCAAAAAACAAGAAACGAATGAATACCATCGGTTTTTACTTTTAATTAGACAAGTAGCTGAGAACAATCTATCATCTTTACTCGTTTTCACTTTGATGAATGAGAGCTGGAAAAGTAAATACTTGCCTTTCGTCGGCAGAATAGTAAAAAATTCGATGGCGCAAGCTAATGTTTTGAGTGCCGATGCAGAAGAGCAAGTAAGCAAACTCATGCCTGGTCTGCTTGATTTACAGAAGCGACTTAGTGGTTTGTCAGGAAGCACCTCGGTTGAGATAGAACTTGACCGAGACGACGTTACAAGGAAGTTCTCTCAGACGGTAGCGATTTACAAACCTGAATCATTATCACTTGACGTAAAGGCTGAAACTATTCTTAGAGCAATTTATAACGGAATTGGAAAAAAACAGTTTCCTAATTCCCCGGCGCTTTCAAATAATGGTTTCCGAGTAGTCAGTGACGCAAAATCTAGGTTAATTCAAGCAGCTGATGTGTTTGGAAATTTTGCGATGGCATATTTACTTGTCAAACTAGGTGACAAGTCAAACAAGAGAGAAGCGAAAGCCGAAATTTTCGATAAAGTGTTCGGGGATTTGTTGACTGACGATTTGTCTAAATCTGCAAAACTTAGTTCCAACGGAGAAGTTGAATTACTTTCAAATGGCGCTCTGACGTTGGAGATTTCTTAGATGAGGCAGAACATCTAGCTCTCGAGCCCACAATTCAGTAAAACTTCTCTGAACCGAGTAATATAAACCCATGCAGGCCAAGCTGACGCTAGAACTCGAGCAAACCCTCATCGAACGCGCAAAACGCCACGCCGAAGCGTCCGGGAAATCTGTGTCGCAACTCGTCGCAGACTACTTTGCCCAGCTTGGCGAACCGTTCGATGAAGGAGCTTTGCCGCCGATTACACGTTCGCTGAGCGGCGTACTCGCTGGTACGGATGTAGATGAAGCGGACTACTACAGATACCTCGAGAAAAAACACGCTTGAGGGTTCTTTTTGATACCAACATCGTTTTAGATGTACTGCTCCGCCGTCAGCCTTTTTATGAAGATGCCGCTAAGCTTTCTGCTTATGTAGAATTGGGCAAGCTCAAGGGTTTTCGAGGCGCAACGACGGTGACGACGCTTTACTGTTTTCTCGAGAAAGCCCTTCGAGATGGTTCCCGAACAGAATTAGAGAAGCTTTTCGCACTTTTCGGCGTTGCTGCGGTCAATCATGAAATCTTGACTAAAGCCCTTGTTTCTCCCCTGAAGGATTACGAAGATGCGGTTCTCGTTGAAGCTGCCCTGCTCTTAAGACTCGACGCTGTTGTGACTCGAAACACTAAAGATTTTAAGAGCGTACCTCTGAGGGTGTTTACGCCTGAAGAACTCTTGATCACATTGGCGGCTCTTTAGCCCTTTTTTGCATATTCGATTTCTGCAAGCCAATCTTTTCCTACGCTTACTTATTCGCGTGGTGGCGTACCTATGGCCCTCGAGTCCCGTCCTTTACGGGTTAAGATGTACTAGCTAGTTTAGGTAACACGATTATCCCCCTCAGGAGTACTCAGGATGCCCTATCAACCTATCGAAGACTACGGCGTCATCGGCGACCTGCGTACTGCGGCCCTCATCGGCAAAAACGGCTCGCTCGACTGGCTCTGCCTGCCGCATTTCGACTCGCCGAGCGTGTTCTGCGCGATTTTGGATGATTCTAAGGGCGGGCGTTTCCAGATTATCCCGACCTCCGATGACGTAACCACCAAACAGCTCTACTGGCCCGACACCAACGTCTTGGTGACGCGCTTTTTGTCGCCCGAAGGAGTCGCCGAAGTCGTGGACTTTATGCCGATCAACGGCGTGCAGCGCCTCGTGCGGCGGGTTCACTGTGTCCGGGGTCAACTGCCCTTTCGCGCAGTCTGTCAGCCTGCATTTAACTTTGCCCAAGACGCGCATACGCTCGAGCATTCCGCAGACGGCGTGGTCTTCCGTACCCCCGACTTCAGCCTTTCACTTGTCACCCGCGCCCCGCTTAAAGAAGAGAGTGGGGGCGTGTCTACCGAGTTCACCATCGGTGAAGGCGAGACGCTCAGTTTTGTGCTGGCACCGCTTGACGGTTCGGACGTACACCCTTGCCCCAGTGAGCATGAGATGGAAGCGTCGTTCGACGATACCGTCAGCTATTGGCGGCGCTGGCTTTCTAAATGCACCTATCAGGGGCGTTGGCGCGAGACGGTTCACCGTTCGGCGCTGGCCCTTAAGCTCCTGACTTTTGCCCCGACGGGCGCGCTCGTTGCGGCGGCTACAGCAAGTCTTCCGGAAACGCTCGGTGGTGAACGCAACTGGGACTACCGCTATACCTGGATTCGGGACGCGGCGTTTTCGCTTTACGGGCTCCTGCGTATCGGCTTTACCGAGGAGGCGGCGGCGTTTATGGACTGGTTGGGTGAGACCGCGCTGGCGCACAGCGAAGACGGTTCGCTCGACATCATGTACCGTATCGGAGAGCAAAATCCGCTGCACGAAGAAACTTTGGAACACTTAGAAGGCTATAAAGGCTCAACTCCGGTGCGGATCGGCAACGACGCCTCGAGGCAACTTCAGCTAGACATTTACGGCGAGCTGATGGACGCGGTGTACTTGTACAACAAATACGGCACGCCGATCTCGTTCGAGTTGTGGCGGCACGTAAGGCGGACGCTCAACTGGGTCTGCGACAACTGGCAGCGCCCGGATGAGAGCATCTGGGAGCCGCGCGGCGGGCCGTATCAGGCCGTTTATTCCAAGTTGATGTGCTGGGTGGCGCTCGACCGCGGGGTGCGCTTAGCCGACAAACGCTCGTTTCCGTCCGACCGCGAACGGTGGCTGGGGGTGCGCGACCGGATTTACGAAGAGATTATGGAACGTGGTTGGAACGAAGAACGTCAGGCGTTTACGCAAGCTTACGACAGTGATGCGCTCGACGCCGCGACGCTTTTGATGCCGCTGACGTTTTTTATCTCGCCGACCGACCCAAGGATGCTCAGCACGTTAGAGGCCATCCGGAAGCCGCCGCATCAGGGTGGGCTGTTGTCCGACAGCCTGGTATTTCGTTACAACTTAGAGCGCAGCGCCGACGGACTGATGGGCGAAGAGGGCACCTTTAATATGTGCACCTTCTGGCTTGTCGAAGCGCTGACCCGCGCCGGGGGCACCGACCCCAAAAAGCTCGAGGATGCGCGGCTCATCTTCGAGCGGATGTTGGGTTACGCCAACCACCTGGGTCTTTACGCCGAAGAGACCGGCCCGAACGGTGAGGCGCTGGGTAATTTTCCGCAAGCGTTTACGCACCTGAGCTTGATCAGCGCGGCTTTTAACCTAGACCGGGCGCTCGGGCAACGGGACTAAACATTGTGATACCCCCAACGTGCTAAAGTTTGTGCCGGCACCTGTATTGGTATCTGTATTGTCGTCGGCGTCGGGCCGGGGTTCGGTTTGGCCCCCTGCCGACGTTTCGGGCAAGCAGGCTACAAGCAAGCAGGCTACAAGCAAGCAGGCTACAAGGTGGTCAGGCTCGCGTCTTCAGGTGAGGGGCTCGAGGCCCCTTGTCCTAACCTTGACGCGTATTGCAAAACCCGAAGTCCGGACACTAATAGGACATCCGAAAAGAAAATAAGAAAGCTGTCAGAGATTATCTTATACAGTAGCTTTATGAAGTTCGTTCCGACCAACTGGCCTGAAGAAGGGCGTATCCTGCAACGCCGGGTAGCCTTTGCGCTTATCCTCGTGGCGCTCTACTACTACGGCTTTTTTGCCCAGACGCTGCCGGGTGGGACACTCTGGTTTGGTACGCTGGCCGGAATTCAGCTGCTCGTCAACGGAACCTTGATAGGGGCGCGCTGGGACGGCCTGCCGACTTTCAACTTCTTTTACGACCAGCTTAGCGTCGTCTTCCTGATCGGGATTTCGGGGGGTGCAAGCAGCGCCGCAGCTTTTATCGTCGCTATGGTGTTGATCGGTGAACTGCTCTGGTTTGCCCAGGTCAGGCTGGTTCCGTGGTTGACAGCTTTGCAGATTTTCAACTTGATAGCGGGCAATCTGCTCGCCACTGCGCTCGGCTTGGAGCCCTCGTGGAAGACGGTGGTGGCCCTTGGCATTGGGCTGACTATCATGGCGCGTTATCTGATCAAACCCATCAGCCAACTGCAGCAAGACGCGTTGACCGACCCACTGACGGGCATGCTCAACCGCCGCGCCGGGCTCGCTGCGCTAACGACCTGGATTCGGGGTGAGACGCCCTTCCAACTCGTTTTTGTCGATCTCAAGGGGTTCAAGGAGATCAACGACACCTACGGGCACGGGGTCGGCGACGAACTCCTCCGGGCGGTTGCCGGGCGGCTCCACAGCAGCGTCCGCCGGGGCGACCTCGTGATTCGCTACGGCGGCGACGAATTCCTGCTCGGCGTGCGCGGCACCGATAATCTGCCGGAACGGGTCGCGCACTTTTCCCACAGCGAGTACCGCACGAGTGTAGGAACGCTTACCCTGCATATCGATCTCGGTTCGGCGAGTTACCCCGATGAAGCGTCCACACTCCCCGGCCTGATCAGCCTGGCCGACGGGCGGATGTACCGCCAAAAGCAGCGCAGCCCGCACGTGACCTTCGCAGCCGGGTAACAGGGAAACGCTAGACACTTACCCGCTACCCAGTCAGGGTCGGGATATTTTAGGTTGTGCGCGAAACACGCAAACAGGGTCTAGGGGGCAAAAATGGTTTAATCAGGGGTAATGTACACGCGGCTTAAGCCCCTCCTCTTTCGGAGCGACCCGGAGCGTATTCACGAACGCGCCATGCAGGGGCTGGGCTGGGCCGCCGAACACCCAGGCGCGCTGCGGCTTTTAGGTGCGGCGTGCCGCGTGCGCGACCCACGCCTCGAGACCCGCGCTTTCGGCCTCACCTTCCCCAACCCGGTCGGGCTCGCCGCCGGGTTCGATAAAAACGCCGTCGCCGTGCCGACTTGGGCGGCGCTCGGCTTCGGCTCCGCCGAGGTGGGGAGCATTACGGCGCGCGCGCAACCCGGCAACCCCAGACCACGGCTCTTCAGATTGCCCGGTGACGAGGCCATCGTCAACCGGATGGGGTTTAACAACGAGGGAGCCGAGGTCGTCGCCGCGAGATTAAAAGCGCTCAGGCAAACGGGCACGCAGGTGCCGCTTGGGGTCAACGTCGGTAAATCGAAAGTTACGCCCCTGGAGGACGCACCGGAGGATTATCTGGGGTCGCTTCGTCGGCTCTGGCCCTATGCCGACTATTTCGTCATCAACGTGTCGTCCCCCAATACACCGGGTCTACGGGCGTTGCAGGAGCGGGCGCGGCTGACCGAGTTGTTAGCGGCTATTCAGAGCTTCCGAGTATCGCAAACAGCTAAACCCGTACTGCTCAAAGTCGCCCCCGACCTGAGCAACCACGAACTCGCAGGCGTCGCCGAATTAGCCGTGCAACATGGTCTGTCGGGTTTGGTGGCAACGAACACGACAGTCTCACGTGAAGGGCTCCGTACACCTTTTAACGAGGCTGGAGGGCTTTCGGGCAAGCCGCTTAAAGCCCGTTCGCTGGAAGTGTTGCGTTTTCTCAAAGGCTTGGACATGGGACTACCTTTCGTTTCAGTAGGCGGTATTACCGATGCAGACGATGTTTACGCGCGCTTGGAAGCTGGCGCTGTACTCGTTCAGCTCTATACGAGTTTGGTCTATGAAGGGCCGTTTTTGCTGCGGCGGCTTAACCGGGGACTGCTTAAAAAGCTCGAGCAGCAAAACCTGACCCTAGCCGACCTCAGCACGTCGGCCTCATCACACTAAACGGTTACGACACCAGACGGTTACGAATACAAACCCTGCATCACTTCTTGATTTCTCACTTCTTGATTTCTCCGGCTTCTTCACCACAGCCGCAACCGCACCAAGTTAAAGTTTAGAGATGACGAAACAGCGCGGCGTGTCGGCGGCGATCGAGGATTATCTCAAGGCTATTTACGACCTTTCCCGTGAGCTTGGTAACGAGGGCGTAAAAACGCAAGACCTCGCTGCCGCGCTTCAGGTGAGCGCCGCGAGCGTTTCGGGGATGCTCAAAAAATTGAGCGAGCTCAACCTGATTCAGTACGAAAAATACCGGGGCGTATCGCTGACCCCGGCAGGGCACAAGATTGCGTTAGAAACCCTGCGCCATCACCGTTTAATCGAAACCTACTTGGCTGAAGCGCTGGGCTATGCGTGGCACGACGTTCACGACGAAGCCGAACGGCTCGAGCACGTCATCAGCGAAGCGTTCGAGGCGCGCATCGCCGAAGCCCTGGGACATCCGAGTTTCGACCCGCACGGCGACCCGATTCCGCAGCTCGACGGCTCGCTCCCTGAAAGCCGCGCACAGCGTTTGAGCGATCTGACAGCCGGACAAAAGGCCAAGCTGACCCGCATCACCGATCAGCGCCGCGAGGTGCTGGTGTACTTGGAGGAACAGGGTTTGCGTCCCGGTCAGGTAGTCGAGGTGACCTCACACGCACCCTTTGGCGGCCCCGTGACGGTTGTATGTAACGGGCACACGGTCGCACTCGCCGAAGAACTTGCCGGGGCGCTCTACGCTGAACCAGAACCCAAAGGTACCTGAGTGCTCGACACCCGCGCGCAGGAAACATAGATTAAAGTACAAGTTTAGGTTTATCTAAAAATTTGCTTGGCTTTGCCGTGCTGATGGAGCCGGGCACCGACCCGCATACCTACCGGGCAAGCGCCCGTGACAGCCGCACCTTAGGCAGCGCCGACTTGATTTTTTACTCAGGGTTTGGGCTCGAGGGGGAGTGCGGCAAGCTTTTAGAGCGTATCGGCGGTCGCTGAAGCCGCCCCATTCCGAAAGCCGAAACGATTCGCACCAACAACGTTGACGGCGTCGACCCGCACGTCTGGATGGACGCCGCTTTATGGGGCCGGATTGCGGACGTTATCGCCGAACGTCTGGGCGCGCTCGTCCCGGATTGCAAAACGCAGATGCAGACGAACGCAGCGGCTTACCGCCGCACACTCGCTGCACTGGGCCGCCGGGTGCGTGAGAGCATTGCCACGATTCCCGATGAGCAGCGCACTTTGGTCACCGCGCACGACGCCAATTATTACGGGCGAGCGTAGTGACCTCTCTGTCGCCGGGATTCAGGGCGTCAGCACCGCCTCAGCCGAAGTGTCCCGGCGATTTTTGTCGAGAGCAGCGTCAACGCGCGTACTATTCAGGCGATGCGGCAAGCTGCCGCCGCGAGCAGCGTCGAAACGAGAGTCGGTGGGCAGCTTTTTTAGCGACGCGGTTGGCGAAGCGGGCACGGCGGACGGCACCTATATCGGGATGATCGTTCACAGCACCCGCACCATGACAAGCATGCTCGGCGGACGCGTACCGCCGCAACCTGAAGGCTTGCAGGGCTGGGTCGAGCCGTGGAACGCAGCGCTTTAGCTGCAGTTGACAAGGATCAAGCGGTTTTGAACGCTATTTTCCCTTCCGCCTTCTTTTTTGGGCAGCGCAACGACCGAACCGGCCTACTCGAGCCAAGGAGCCTTATGTCCAGTCTTATGTCCCAAATCCCACACGAACCCAACCTGGCGCTTCACATCGGAGACTTGACCGTCGCCTACCACGACAAACCCGTTTTGTGGGGCATTGACATCAATGTGCCGCCGGGGGTTCTAGCGGGCGTCATCGGCCCCAACGGCGCGGGTAAACCGGCGCTTATCAAGGCGGTTTCAGGTCTGGTCAAACCCTCTGCCGGACACATCTATCTGCACGGCGAGCCTTACGTGCGGCAGCGTAAAAGGGTCGGTTACGTGCCGCAGCGCAGCGTCGATTGGGATTTTCCGACGACCGCGCACGACGTCGTGGCGATTGTGGCAGAGACGGCGCTGTTGGTCATAGCGCTCTTCTGGAAAGAGTTCAAGCTGCTCTACTTCGACCCGCAGTTCGGCGCGTCGCTGGGATTTTCGCGGGTGCGGCTCGAGCTGCTCCTAAGCAGCACCCTGGCGTTTGCCATCGTCACCGGTTGGCAACTTGTCGGGGTGGTGTTGATGGCGGCGATGGCCACCGCGCCCGCAGCGGCGGCGTGGCAGTGAGACGATTCGCTCGAGCAGATGGTTGGGCTAGCAGCACTTTTCGGAGCGCTCGCGGGGGTGGCGGACAGCGCGCCGGACGCTGGCACAGCAGCGCGTTAGACATGTACGGCCTCGCGCAAACGCACGGCGACCCCGGTTACAAGAGCGAAAGCGGGATGTTGGACGCGCTTTACGGCGGCGCGGCGGCGCCGTTGGGCAGGCTCGAGGCCACCGGTCTTGCCGAACGTGTCAAACACATGCAGGAAGAAGGCGGGCATTACCGGCTGGCCAAGGCGGGCCGGAAACGTGCCGCAGAAACCCTGCAAAATTTGGGTGCTCGAGATGTTTGAGGCGCTTTTTACCAATCCCGACGTCGTGGTCGCGCTTGTCGGCGCGCGTTGGGGTCGCCTCGTCTTTGGTCGGCACGTTTCTGGTTTTACGCGGCAGCTCGCTTCTTTCAGACGCCATCAGTCATTCGGTGCTGCTCGGCACCGTGCTGGTTTACCTTGGCACCGGCAACCAGTACTCGCCTTTTTTGTCGCCGGGGCCGCTGCCGTAGGTCTTCTAACCGTCTTTTTGACCGAACTTTTAATGTACAGCCAGCGGGTCAAGGCGGACGCCGCCACCGGCCTCGTCTACCCGTTTCTGTTTGCCATCGCGGGCGTGCTCATTAGCGTCTTCGCCAGGGGCGTGCATATCGGTACCGACGCCGTGCTGCTAGGTAAAATCGGATTGGTGAAATCGGATTTTCGTGGCTCAATACCGTGACACTCGGCGGCGTCGCAGTGCCGGGCGCGCTGCTGAAGCGAGCGCGGGTTGTTATGCGGGGGCCGAAGCAGGAGAAGCTCTTTTTAACCGAGGCCGGGCGGCGGTTGGCGCAGGAGGTGTGGGAGCCGTGGCGACGGAGTTGAGCTATAATCAAGTTATCAAACCTAGTATGGTTTATGGATGAAGCCAGTCGATTATTTTGACCGAAACAACCTTCCTGCTGCTCATCTCGTAACCTTGAAAAAACAAAGTGTCAATCTGGTGTATTTAACAGATGACTTCGTTTTACGGGTTGTTCGTCCTGAAATTGCCGAATATATTGATCATGAACACGAAGCCAAGTTGGGTCTCAAAGCCTTTGATTTGGGTATAAAAACAGCAAAACCTGTTGCTTGGGACAAAACATACAGCATTTGGGAACGCTTACCCGGTCAGCCGCTCCAAAACCCTGGAACCTGCTCACTTGAGCTTTGGGACGAGCTGTTCGGTACACTCGAGCTGTTACAGCAAACCCCTTTAGAGCCTCTGGAAGAACCCATAAAAGCTTGGACGGGAGCTACGAGTCTTATCGGTAAAACACAGAATGCGGCGAAGTGGTCTAAAGCTGAGAGGGCACAATTATACACGCTCCTTTCTGAATCTCAGCTTGTGCAGACACCTTGCTATATTCACGGTGACGCTTACGCAGACAATATTATGGTTGACGATGAAAGCTTTGTCGGCATCATCGACTGGGGCAACTCGGGCTGGGGGTCACTGGAAGCAGAGTGTGCAAGCCTCGATACGCCCGCACTCGACCTGGCACTAAAGCGGTGGCATGACCGGCTAGATAAGCAACTCTTGTGGAAAATGAGATTAAATCTGTCTCTCGAAGTAGCGAGTTATGGGCGTATTCCTATTTCAGCAGTTCGTGCTGTTCTAGGTCAATTGACCAGCTCGAGGTAGGTGACAAACTGGCAATCTTCATACGTTCCCCCTTCTGACCTTTTGCACAATTCCAGCGAGTGCCCGGTAACCGTGGATCAAACGCGGCCCCGGACGCCCCAAGTACGCCTCCGGCACGGCGAAAATATGACCTTGCTTAACCGCCTCGACTTGCTGCCAAGCTGGATTTCGCGCCACCACCTCAGGCCGGTACTTTTCCGGCTTCACCCCGCACCACGACACGACAATCGCGTCCGGGTTGAGAAAGGCGAGTTCATCGTCGCTGATGGGGCGGCTTTTGACCCGTTTGCCGATGGGGTTTTCTGCGCCCACCAAATCCAGCAAATCCGTCACCCAGCTGAGCGCACCGGGGGCAATCGTCGGGCGGTTCCACCACTGCACGAGGACTCGAGGCTTTTTCGCCGCAAAACCCCGGTCGATAAGTTCACCTTGCATGTCGCAAACGAGCGTTTCACCGCGTTCGGCGACACCTAGCGCGTGCGCGATTTCGCGGATACTGGCGTAAACATCTTTTAGAGATACGGGCTCGAGCACCATGAGCTCGAGCCCCGTTTCTGCCAAACTCGCCACGACCCGCTCATGTCCGGGAACAGTCAAAGATGCCAGCACCAGGTCGGGTGCTAAAGCCAGTACCGCGTCAACGTCAATACTCAAATCCGGCCCGACACGTGGCAGTTCAGAGACGACCTCCCCCGGAAAATCCGAATGGTCGTCTACTGCGACGAGCAGGTCGGCGCAGCCCAGCGCGCAGACGATTTCGGTATTCGAACACGCAAGCGAGACGACGCGCACTAGCCCGCATCCATTATTTTATGGGCTTCCGCGCCTGCCACTCGGGGTCTTGAATGCCAGCCGCCACGTTTACGGCCCTCGCCAAAACGAAGAGCAGGTCGGAAAGTCGGTTGAGGTAAACCGTAACCTGCGGGTTGATGGGCTCGGTGTGCGACAGTGTGGCGGTGCGGCGTTCGGCGCGGCGCACCACCGTGCGGGCGTGATGCAAACTTGCCGACGCCGGGTGTCCGCCGGGGAGGATAAAGGCGCGCAGCTCGGGCAAATCGGCCGCGAGACGGTCGATGTGGGCCTCGAGTCCCGCCACGTCTTTTTCACTAAGCGGGACGATGTTAGTGCGGTAACGGGGTTCGGGCGTCGCCAGGTCGGCCCCCACATCGAAAAGGGCGCTCTGCAACTCGGTAAGCAGTACGTCAAAGCTTGATAAGTCGCCGAGCTGGGTACGGGCGACGCCCAAAAGTGCGTTCGCTTCATCGACGGTGCCGTAAGCCTCGACGCGGCTGGCATCTTTCGGGACGCGCTGACCGCCGTAGAGCGCGGTGATGCCTTTGTCGCCGGTGCGGGTATAGATTTTCATCTTTTAAGCTTAAGCCAGGACAAGAAACAACAAGTCGCGTGCAGCGTCTCTTTTACGGACCGACCTACGCAGCCTGCCCCAACCGCTAGAATCGGTTATGGTCAAACGTGAGCTGTCTTTTCCGTCAGGTAAAAGTACCCTGCCCGCTTTTTACGCTCGTCCGGAAGGGTCTGGGCCGTTTCCCGCCGTCGTCGTCATCCACGAGATTTTTGGCCTGAACGAAAGTACCAGAAATGTTGCACAACGTTTTGCCGAGGCCGGGTACGCGGCTCTCGCTGTAGACCTTTTCGGCGGGCGTAACCGCGCGCTCTGTATGGCGCGCCTGATGAACGGGATGCTTTTTCACTCTCTCGAACACGTGGGTATTGCTGACCTCAAAGCTGCGCTGAGCTTTTTGGCCGGACAAGCGGAGGTCGATGCTGAACGTTTGGGGGCCATCGGCTTTTGTATGGGCGGAGGGTTGGCGATCGCGTGGGCGTGTACGGATGAGCGTTTGGGCGCGATTGCACCCTTTTACGGGATGAACCCGCGTCCGCTGGAGGCCGTAAAACGCAGCTGTCCGGTCGTCGGTTCGTATCCGGAAAAAGACTTTACCAAAGGTCAGGGCGAAAAACTGGCGGCTGTTTTGGAAAAGCACGAAGTGCCGCACGATATCAAGGTTTACGGGGGCGCGAAACACTCGTTTTTTAACGCGCAGGGGCGCAGCTACGACGCGGCAGCTTCGGAAGATGCGTGGGTGAGGACGCTTACGTTTTTCAATCAACACCTCGGCGCGCACGCAGCGTAGCCGGTATATTCGGCTGAAGGATGATCCATGAACCTGGCTAAGTTTGACCGTTACCCGCTGCTGTTCGGCCCGACGCCCATTGAAAAGCTGTCCCGGCTTTCAGAGCATCTGGGCGGTAAGGTCGAGCTCTACGCCAAGCGCGAGGATTGTAACAGCGGCCTTGCCTTCGGCGGGAACAAGGTGAGGAAGCTCGAGTACCTCATCCCCGACGCACTCGCGCAAGGCTGCGACACGTTGGTGACTATCGGCGGGGTGCAGTCCAACCACACCCGTCAGGTCGCAGCAGTCGCGGCTAAACTCGGGCTCAAGTGCCGTTTGGTACAAGAGAGCTGGGTGCCGTTTAACGACGCGGTGTACGACCGGGTGGGCAATATCCTGATGTCGCGGGTGCTGGGTGCGGAAATCGAACTGGTCGATGAAGGCTTCGACATCGGGATTCGGGAGAGCTGGGAACGGGCGTTAGAGGATATTCGAGCCAGAGGCGGCAAACCTTATCCGATTCCGGCGGGCGCGTCTGACCATCCCCTGGGTGGTCTCGGTTTTGTCGGTTTTGCCGACGAGGTGCGGCAGCAAGAAGCAGACATGGGCGTTACCTTCGATTACATCGTGGTCTGCACCGTCACGGGTTCGACCCACGCAGGGATGCTCGTCGGTTTTGCCGCCGACGGGCGCGCCCGGAACGTCATCGGCATCGACGCCTCGGCGACGCCGGAACAGACCCACGCTCAGGTTTTGCGTATCGCCAACGACACTGCCGTAAAAGTCGAGTTGGGTCAGCTCCTGACCGCAGAAGACGTGGTTCTCAAAACCGAGTACGCGTACCCGACTTACGGCGTTCCTTCGGAAGAAACCAACGCCGCGATCCGCTTGTGTGCGCGCACCGAGGGCATGATGACCGACCCGGTGTACGAGGGAAAATCGGTGCAGGGCATGATCGACCTGACCCGCAAAGGGTTTTTTCCGGAGGGTTCCAAAGTGCTTTACGCGCATCTGGGCGGCGTGCCTGCCATCAACGCCTACAGCTATCTCTACCGCAACGGTTAATCCGAACAGGGTACACTGGCCCGCGTGAGCCGCTCTGTTTATATCGCCTATACAGGCGGCACCATCGGGATGAAACGCACCGCCGGAGGCTACCGCCCGGCTCCCGGTTTTTTAGCGGAGCAGCTCCGGGCTGCGCCTTTTGACGCCGCTGAACTGCCCCGCGTAACGCTTCACGAATACGCCCCGCTTTTGGACTCTGCCGAGATGTCGCCGGACAACTGGGCGCGTATCGCAGGCGATATTGCCCAAAACTACAACGCGTTCGACGGTTTTGTGGTGCTGCACGGTACCGATACGATGGCCTACAGCGCTTCGGCGCTCTCGTTTATGCTCCAAAATCTCGCCAAACCCGTCGTTCTGACCGGCTCGCAGATTCCGCTCTCAGAACTCCGTAGCGACGGGCGCGAAAACCTCATTACTGCGCTCTTGCTCGCGGCAAACGCGCCACTCGCCGAAGTGGGTCTGTACTTTAGCGGCGTCCTCCTCCGAGGGAGCCGCGCCCGCAAGGTCTCCGCGTCGGGCTTCGGTGCGTTCAGTTCACCCAATGCGCCCCCGCTCGGACGCGTCGGCGTCGAGATCGAGCTCGAGCACAGTCTACTTTTACCCCCGGCGACCGCGCCGCTCGTCGTCAAAACGCTCGCGCCCGTCAGCGTCGGCGCGTTCAGGGTGTTTCCCGGCGTCAGCGCTAATATCTTACGCAACGTACTCCGTGAACCTTTGCAGGGTCTGGTTTTGGAAACCTACGGCAGCGGCAACGCTCCCCGAGACCCGGACTTTCTGGCGGTGCTCGAGGGGGCCACGACGCGGGGCGTCGTTATCATCAACTGCACGCAGTGCTGGCAGGGCGGCGTGGTGATGAAAAGCTACGCGACCGGGCAGAGCCTGGCGGCGGCGGGCGTGACAAGTGGCTTTGACCTGACCCCCGAGGCGGCGCTGACCAAACTCACTTACTTGCTCGGGCAGGGGTTCGACCCGGAGACTGTACGGCTCAAGATGCAAGAAAACTTGCGCGGCGAGCTGACGTTACCTTGAGCGTTTTACGTCGCAGTACCTTGCCTGTACGTACCTTGCCAGTCCGGCCTAGTTGCCGTTTGCCGCCCCTTCAGGAGACCCGACGACCTGTTCATCTGCAAGCGTCAAGTAAACCGTCGCAGTGTTGTTCTCGTAACTTGCTTCTTCGATTTTTTGGTTCGGGTTTGTGGTAACCACGAGCGCGTAGCGGCCCTCCGGCACTTCGGTCAGGTCGAGGTCTTGCTCGTATAAAAGCGCGACGTATTCGTCGCCCCAACCCGGTGAAATCCCCTGGATGTCTTCGCGGCACCCCGCGTAGACAGGGCCGCCTGCTTGCTCGAGCGGGCCACTCTCGAGGTGCGTCGTGTCGCTCGTCATGTCCTTAAGGTCCATCAGGCAAAAGCCGACCTTTTGGTTATCGGCGACGCGCTCCGAGAGCCCGCCGTCAGCACCCACCGTCCACAGTTCGTAGCGGGCGAACGCCTCCAAGTGAAGATGCCCGTGGCGTTGGTTGTAGTCGAACGTTCCGACCGGGCGGCCCCGTTTGGCAGCTTCACCTTCGTAGACGTACTGATAGACCGCGAGCTGTCCCCCCGGAGTGCGCGCGCCGCGCGTCTCTAGCGGACCGCGCCCGGCGTTATAGATAGTCGTGGCGAACTTGAGCCGCAAGTCGCCCGTGGCGCGGCTGCCGACGGTGTAGATGTCGTAAGGCTCGAGCGGCTTCAGGTCGGGCAGCGCCCGTTCGGGCACCGGGGCAGTCCGCGCCGAACCCGTAACGTTCGGGGGCAAGACGTCGGGTTCTGCCGCCGCGGGCCGGGCTGTGTCCTTTTGGATGGGTTGGGCAGGTCGTACAGGTTGTGCAGATTGTACTGTGCCGAGCGCCAGATAGCCCAAAAAGATTGCCGTAACCCCTAGACGCAGGGGTTGCTCAAAAAGCTTCACGATGTCGACCGGCCCCTATTCATTGCTACATCATGACAAAAAAGCGCGCAACCGGTATAGGGAGAAAGCACATTTCAGAGGTTTTCAAAGATGCGCCAGCCCACCGTGCAGGGTGGCGGGCCTTTCTCAAAATCCAGCGCCAGTCATAACTCGGTTCCGGATTCGGCGCAAGCTGACTGAGTTGCGGCACTGTTGCCTTATACGTTAGGCTGGAGCCAAAGACCGCTCGCAATGGCCCGCACGACCCTACGCCGCACCACTCCCCCGCCGGGTAGCAGCACCTTCTGCTACTGGGTGAAGCGCTGGCGTGCCTATCAGGGGGTGACGCAGCGGGAGTTTGCCGAGTTGTGGGGGGTAAGTCCGTCGCTCGTGCAAAAAATCGAAGCGGACGACTACAGCGTCTCGCAGCTCTCGTTCGAGCGCCTCGAGACCCTCCGCGCCCTGCTACAACTGCCGAGCGGCGCGTTTTACGGTTTGATTGCCACTTATCCGGACAAGGCGACCGAACACAGCAATGATGACCCGGTTCAGGTCGAGCGCCTCGAGCCCGGCCTCCCGCCGGTGTCTGTTCCCCAAACGCTGCTGGGTAGTCTTAGCAGCGCAGCGCTGTGCGCTTTCGCCGTTGCTCTTTCTGATTTTTCCAGCGAAAGTTTGCGTCACCGCTTGAACACCGGGACGCTTATCATCTTTAACAAAGCACAAACACCGCAAGAAAACGACGTAGGGGTGGCACTTACCCAACACGCCGGACAGACCTGCCGGGTTTTGCTGAGCGACACTCTAGGCAGCTCTGAGTTACACCGGTTTGGCCCTGAGAACGGCGCGGTGATGAGGCCGCAACCAGATGGGCTCGAGCCCATAGGCGTCGTCGTCGCTTACTGGGTCAAGTTAGCTTAAACTAGCCAAATTTTCTCCAAAACCTTTGCAAAACTCGGAAACGCTACCTGCGAGCGGTTCATTTGGCATGTAAAGTGTCGCAATTGATTTGGCAGGATGTAACTATTTTTCATTACAGTTTGCACTATACTACCGAAAACTAGCATACTCGTCTAACTGGTTTTGCAATTTGTCAAACTTACCGTTGACAAATTGCAATATATTGCTATAACCTAAGCACAGGCGAGATTACGGCCTCTCCCGACACCCAAAAGATTACGTTACCCCGCAAACGCTGGTACCCCATTTGTAACCAGAAGGAGGAACGCATGTCTCGAGCGTCCCCCATACCCCATTCTTTAGAACCACATTCTTCAGAACCACGCCCATTAGATTTAGAACTTGATTTGGAACCGCGCAAAGCCGCCACCCACTGCTCGTACTGCGCTGTGGGCTGCGCGATGGAACTCTCCGAAACCCCGCTCGGCACCGCCCACGCCAAAGGGACGGCCCACCCTATCAACCGGGGCAAGCTCTGCGTCCTCGGTCAGAGCAGCGCGGGGCTCTTAAACCACGGTGAACGTCTCACGCAGCCCCTCATTCGCGTGGAAGGCGAACTCGTTGCGACGACGTGGGAGGCGGCCCTGACCTACGCGGCGGCGGGTTTCGACAAGACTCGCACGGCGCACGGCCCCGCCGCAAACGCTGTTTATTCGGGTGCATCGATTACGAACGAAAAAACCTATCTCATCGGCAAATTCGCCAGGGTCGCACTGCAAACCCCTAACGTGGACTACAACGGGCGTTACTGTATGTCGGCTGCTGCTACCGCCGCAAACAAGGCGTTCGGCCTCGACCGTGGACTGAACATGACTTTTGAAGACATTGAAAACCACGACCTGATGCTTATCATCGGCGGGAACGTCGCCGAGTGTCTGCCCATCATGATGAACCACCTCATGGACGCGAAGGCGGCGGGAACGAAGTTTATCGTCGTCGATCCGCGCCGCACGATTACGGCGAATTTGGCGGCGCTGCACCTGAGCGTGAAACCGGGCGGCGACCTCGCGCTCGCCAGCGGCCTGCTCAAGTGGGTTTTAGACCACAACCGGCACGACCCGGACTTTATCGCGGCGCGCACATCGGGGTTTAAGGCAGTTGTTGAATCGCTCGAGGGAGCGAGCTTGGAGCAGCTTGCCGAAACCGCCGGGATTACACTCGAAGACTTGGAAGCCGCCGCAACTCTTCTCGCTGACGCCAAAAACCCCCTCATCACCACCGGGCGCGGCAACGACCAGAACTCGCGCGGCGTCGAAACCACCCTCGCCTGGACGAACCTCGCTCTCGCCCTCGGGGGCGGTTACGGCACGTTGACCGGGCAGGCCAACGGGCAGGGCGGACGCGAACACGGGATGAAAGCCGATCAGCTCCCCGGCTACCGGAGCATCACCGACCCAGGAGACCGGGCGGCGATTGCAGCGGTCTGGGGGATTGACGAACGTGACCTGCCGGGGCCGGGAATGTCCGCCTATGAGCTGTTGCAAGCCGCCGGACGCGGCGACGTGCGCGGGATGTTCGTGCTCGGGTCGAACCCGGTCGCCAGCAGCCCCAACGCCGGGGCAGTTCGGGAGCATCTCGAGACCTTAGAACACCTCGTCGTCGTCGATTCGTTTATGTCCGAAACCGCGCAGCTGGCGCACGTCGTGTTGCCGGGGTCGCTCTGGGCTGAGGAGTCGGGGACGACCACAAACCTGGAGGGCCGGGTGCTGCTCCGTCACGCCCTGCGCCGCCCTCCTGACGGTGCCCGCCGCGACTTTGAAATTATTCAAGCTTTAGCTGCCCGTCTCGGCGCGGGCAAGCATTTTGCTTTCGAGACCTCTGAAGAGGTGTTTAACGAACTGCGCCGCGCCACCGCCGGAGCCAAAGCCGACTATGCCGGGATTACTTACGGGCGGCTCCGGGACGGCGAAGCGCTCTTTTGGCCCTGCCCCAGTGAAACGCACCCCGGTACGCCGCGCCCCTTCGAGGTGCGTTTCGGGTATCCGGACGGGCGCGCCCGTTTTCACGCCGTTCCCGTGCGTCCGCCCGCTGAAGTCCCGGACGAAACCTATCCGTTTCAGCTTACTACCGGGCGCGTGCGTTTTCACTACCTTACGGCTAACCACACGCGCCGCACGAAGCTTTTACGGAGCAAAGCGCCGGAGCCGGTTTTGGAGCTGCACCCGGACGCAGCCCGGGCGTACGGCCTCGCCGAGGGCCACCTTGCCCGCGTTACGACGCGCCGCAGCCACGCGGTCTTCCGCGTCAAACTCAGCGAAAAAATTCGCGCCGACACGCTCTTTTTGCCGATTCACTGGGCGATTGTCAATCAGCTCACCAGCGACGCCTTAGACCCGCACTGTCAGATGCCCGAGTTTAAGGTTTGCGCCGCCGCCCTATCGCCGATTGTCAGCGCCGACGAACCCCATACCCCCGCTATTATCTAAACTGCTGCCCGACAACAAAGGAGTACGCCGATGGCCTAGCCGCTGTTTACGTCCGTCCGTTACCCGAACACGCATAAATTCTTAAGCCGGTCTATTTTTATAAGGAGCCTGAAATGGATTTCAAGAACAAAGCCACCCGTATCAACTTGTTCAGCCTCGGCACGCCGCAGATGCGCGCGTTTCACATGAGCTGGTTTGCCTTTTTCCTCTGCTTTTTCGGCTGGTTCGGCATCGTCCCGCTGATGAAAGGGGACAACGGCGTGATCGCCGACTTGGGCCTTACCCCCGCACAGGTCGGCAATTCGATTATCGCGGCGGTTTCGCTGACGATTTTGGCGCGCTTAGCGGTTGGGCCGCTTTGCGACCGCTTCGGGGCGCGCATCGCCTATACCTGGCTGCTGCTTTTGGGCTCGCTCCCGGTCATGCTGATCGGGTTGTCGCAAAACGAAACACAGTTCATCATCTTCCGGGTGCTGATCGGCGTTATCGGCGCGTCGTTCGTGATTACGCAGTACCACACCTCGGTGATGTTCGCGCCGAATATCGTCGGGACGGCAAACGCGACGACGGCGGGTTGGGGCAATTTGGGCGGCGGCGTGACGCAGGCGGTGATGCCGCTGATTCTCGCAGCGGTCGTAACCTTCGGTACCCCGGCGCTGCTCGGTTGGCGCGTGGCGATGGTGATTCCGGGTGTGTTGCTCTTTTTAACCGGGATTTTGTACTACTTCGCTACCCAGGACGCGCCGGATGGAAACTATAAAGAGCTGCGGGCCAAAGGGGAAATGCCTGAAGCGAAAGCCTCGAGAGGCACCTTTCAAGAGGCCGTCAAAGACTCCAGGGTTATTGCCCTGTTTTTTATCTACGCCGCGTGTTTCGGCATCGAGCTGACCATCAACGGCACTGCCGCGCTCTACTTCTTCGACCGCTACGGCCTCAGCTTGACAACTGCTGGTATCGTCGCCAGCTTGTTCGGGCTGATGAACCTCTTTGCGCGCTCACTCGGCGGGATTTTTAGCGACCAGCTCAACAAAACCGGCGGCCTTAAAAACCGCGTGCGCTTTCTCTTCGCCTGCGTCTTTTTAGAAGGTCTGGCGCTGATGTTCTTTTCACAGCTCCCGGCGCTCGCGATTGCCATTCCTGCGCTTATCGTCTTTAGCCTGTTCGTGCAGATGTCCGAGGGCGCGACGTTTGCCATCGTGCCGTATATCAACAAGCGTTCGCTCGGGGCGGTCGCGGGCATCGTCGGGGCGGGCGGCAACTTCGGTGCGATGGTCGCCGGGTTCTTGTTCCGCCGCGACACCGCGTTTTACAGCCAGTCGTATCTGATTTTAGGGATTTCCGTGACCATTATCGCCTTTGTCGCGTTTGCAGTGAGGTTTTCTGAAGCCGATGAAAAGGTGGCGCGCGAGGAAACCAACGCCCGCTTAGCCGGGTCGGGCGAGTTCGCCGCCGGAGACTAGGCAGCACTAATCTGCAGCACCAATTTTCAGGCTATGGGGTCTCGAGAACGCCGTAGCCTAACGCCTTTCAACTGTTCTTTTGTAGGAGTTCACATGAGTTTAGACTATCGCCCCGAGGTTCAGGCACAGCCTCCCGAACAGCAAAAATTAATCGTTGTCGGTAACGGGATGGTCGGGCAAAAAGTCCTGACTGCGCTCGCTGCCGGGGATACCGAAGGGCGCTATCACGTCACCGCGTTTGCCGAAGAACCGCGCCACGCTTACGACCGGGTAAACCTGAACCGGTATTTTACGGCGCAGGATGCGGGAGCGCTCGAGCTTTCTCCCCTCGCCTGGTTTGAAGAAAACGGTGTGACGCTGCATTTAGGTGACGGGGTAAGTGCGATTGACCGTAAAGCCAAAGCCGTCACGACCCGGCAGGGAAAAACGCTCTCTTACGATAAACTTGTCCTGGCAACGGGTTCGGCGGCCTTCGTCCCGCCGGTTCCGGGCGTGGATAAAGCCGGGGTGTTCGTCTACCGAACCATTGAAGATTTGGACGCGCTTATTGCTCACAGCAAAACGTGCCGCACGGCTACGGTGATTGGCGGCGGGTTGCTGGGGCTCGAGGCTGCTAAAGCCCTCCACGATATGGGGCTCGAGACCCACGTCGTGCAGTCATCTTCCCGACTGATGCCGCGTCAGCTCGACGACAAAGGTGCACTGCTAGTGAAGAAAAAACTCGAGGCTCTAGGCTTACACATTCACCTCGGTAAACGGACTCGGGAGATGTCAGGCGCAGAAAAAGTTACGGGGCTTACCTTTGAAGACGGCGAAACGCTGAATACGGATTTGGTGCTGATTTCGGCAGGGATTGCGCCGCGTGACGAGTTGGCGAGAGCGGCGGGGCTCGCGGTCGGTTCACGCGGCGGGGTCACCGTGGACGCGTATCTTCAGACCTCCGACCCCGACATCTACGCCGTCGGCGAATGCGCCCATGTCGGCGGCCTCACCTACGGGCTCGTCGCACCCGGCTACCGGATGGCGGAGGCGCTCGTCGAAGGTTTGCTGGGCCGAGACGCAACCTTTACCGGGGCCGATATGTCTACCAAACTCAAGCTTCAGGGCGTAGACGTGGCCTCGATTGGCGACGCGGTTTCGGACGACGAGACCCTCGAGGAAACGCTCGTCATGAACGCTCGAGCCGGAACCTACAAAAAGCTTCTGGTCGGCCCGGACAATACGTTACGGGGCGCGGTGCTGGTCGGCGACGCGAGCGACTACAGCAACCTGCTCCAGCTTTATCTCAACAAACTGCCCCTGCCCGACGCGCCGGAAAGCTTGCTCGTCGCCCAAACGGGTGAAGCGGTGGGCGCGGGCGTCGCGGCGCTACCGGATACGGCGACGATTTGCTCATGCGAAAACGTCTCGAAAGGGACGCTCGCTTTAGCGGTGCAGGACGGCGTACAGGACGTGGCGGGGCTCAAAAGCTGCACCAAAGCCGGAACCTGTTGCGGCTCGTGCGTACCGCTCGTCAAAGATGTGCTGGAACTCGAGCTAACCCGCTTGGGCGTCGCGGTAGACCGTTCGCTGTGTGAACACTTCGCCTATACCCGCCAGGAACTTTTTGAAATCGTCCAGACGACCGGCGTCCGCACCTTTGAAAGTTTGCTGGAAACGCACGGTCAGGGCTTGGGCTGCGAAGTGTGCAAACCTGCCGTCGCTTCGGTTTTGGCGAGCGTCCACAACGACCCGGTGACGGAACTCCCGACGATTCAAGACACCAACGACGCGTTTATGGCAAACATCCAGAAAAACGGCTCGTATTCGGTGGTGCCGCGCGTACCCGGCGGCGAAATCAAACCCGAGCAGCTCGTGGCGATGGGTCAGGTGGCGCAGCGCTACAACCTCTACACCAAAATTACGGGTGGGCAGCGTATCGATCTCTTCGGAGCGCGGCGTGAAGATTTGCCGGACATCTGGGAGGAGCTGGCGGCAGTCGGCCTCGAGTCCGGTCACGCTTACGCCAAGTCGTTGCGCACCGTAAAATCGTGCGTCGGCCTGTCATGGTGCCGTTACGGGGTGCAGGATTCGACGGCTTTAGCGATTGAAATCGAAAATCGGTACAAGGGGCTGCGCTCCCCGCACAAAATCAAGATGGGCGTCTCAGGCTGCGCGCGCGAGTGCGCCGAGGCGCAAGGCAAAGACGTCGGCATCATCGCCACCGAAAAGGGCTGGAACCTCTACGTGTGCGGCAACGGCGGGATGAAGCCGCAGCACGCGGTGTTGCTCGCCGGAGATTTGGACAAAGAGACCTTGATTCGCACCATCGACCGCTTTTTGATGTACTACGTGCGGACGGCGGACAGGCTCGAGCGCACCGCCACCTGGCTGGGCAAGCTTCCGGGTGGGCTGGCAAAAGTCTACGAAGTGGTGGTTGAAGACAAGCTCAACATTGCGCAGCAGCTCGAGGCGGAGATGGCGCACGTCGTAGGCACCTACGCGTGCGAATGGCAAAACGCCCTGCACGACCCCGAAGTTCGCAAGCGGTTTTCGCCGTTTATCAACTCACCGGAAACCGACCCCGCCGTAAAGTTTGAAACTGTACGCGACCAGCCGCAGCCCATTTAACGACATGTTCTAGCGCGCGGGATTTTACGGCACAGATTTTTGTGGCATGGGTTTTTACGGCACAGTGTTTTGCGGCACAGTGTTTTGCGGCACAGTGTTTTGCGGCACAGGCGAACCCGCAAAAGGTGAGAGCATGAAGACATGGATTCAGGTAGCCAATACAAACGACGTAACGACAAACGGGGGCGGCTGCGTGCTGCTCGGCGGGGTGCAGATTGCGCTGTTCAAGGTGCAGAAACCTGGTGGAACCCTCGAGTGGTACGCGGCGCAGAACCTGTGCCCGCACGACCGGCGGCAGGTGCTCTCGCGCGGGCTGACCGGCGACGCGCAGGGCGAACCGAAAGTCGCGTGTCCGCTCCACAAAAATGCTTTTTCGCTCAGGACGGGCGAGCATTTGGGCGGGGGCTCGGCAAAGGGCGAATGGACGCTCGAGACCTTCCCCGTCAAAGAGGTCGAGGGCTTGATATTCGTAGAGTTCGAGACGGAGCGCTTGGGGCTGCCCCCGACCGGGGTCAACCATGAACCGGAGCACACCTACGAACCCAACTAAACCGCTGATGAACCGCCGCGTTGCCATCGCCGGAGACCGCCGTTTTGACGACATTGACAAGCTCGTCGCCAAACAGGGCGGCGAGGCCGTCTCGCGTCCGATGATGCGGAGTGCGCCCTTAGACGACCCGGAAACGACTGCAGCCGTCCTTAAAGTGTGCGACGAAGGCTGCGACTGGCTCGTGCTCGTTACGGGCATGGGCACGCGGGCGATGGTCAAGGTAGCAGAGTCGCTGGGGCGTCAGCACGATTTGCTGAGGCAGATGAAGCAAGCGAAAATTGCTGCACGTGGTTACAAGACCGTAAAAGCGCTGAAAGAGCTGGAACTCAAACCTGTGGTGCAAGACGACGACGGGACGACCGAAGGTCTACGGCGGCAGCTCGAGCCCTACAATTTTACGGGGGCAAAAGTTGCCTTCAAGCTCCACGGCGAACGGGTGCCGGAGCTCACGCAGTGGCTCGAGTCCAAAGGCGCGTCGGTCTACGAAATCCCGCTGTACCGCTACCAACCCCCTTCAGATACTGAGGTACAAACACTCTTGGACGAAATCTTCTCCGGGCAGCTCGACGCGGTGGCGTTTACTTCAAACACGCAGGTGAACTATCTTTTCGCTGTCGCCGAGCGTTTTGGTCGGGCTGCTGCGCTACGTGACGCCTTTGCAGGTGTAACTCAAAAACCGGTGCAGGCCGTTTCGGTCGGTCATATGACGAGCGCCGCACTCCGCGGTGCGGGTGTAACAAACATCGTGCAACCCGAGCATGAACGCATGGGTGCGATGATTGTCGCCCTCGCCGAACACTACCGGACGCAACCTCAGCTGCAGTCGGCACCGAATTGACCTGTCGGGAAAGTACTTGACGTGTTTTGTCAACTAAACGTAACGTATAGCTACCGGTGAGGCTTTGACCTCACCTCTGAGGAGCCCCATGCACCCACCTCTAACCGGTTTTGTCTCACTCGTCGGCGCTGGCCCCGGCGACCCCGACCTGCTAACGGTCAAGGGTTTGCGGCTGTTGCGCGAGGCGGATGTTATCGCCTACGACCGGCTCGCCAACCCGGTGCTGCTCAAGGAATGCCGCACGGACGCCGAACTCGTCTTCGTCGGCAAACACGGTGAAGGCTTACACCCTTCTGTACCTCAAGAACATATCAACGCCTTGCTGATCGAAAAAGCCCACGCGGGCAAACAGGTCGTGCGGCTTAAGGGCGGCGACCCCTTTATCTTCGGGCGCGGCGGTGAAGAGGCGCTCGAGCTTCGTCAGGCCGGAGTTTCTTTCGAGGTCGTCCCCGGTATCAGTTCAGCGGTCGCCGCGCCCGCCTACGCCGGCATTCCGGTGACGCACCGGCACGTCTCGGCGTCGGTCGCCATCGTTGCCGGACACGAAGACCCGCACAAGGGTGCGTCGTCGCACGACTGGGACGCACTTTCTAAAATCGACACGCTCGTTGTTTTGATGGGCATCGGGCGCATCGAAGCGATTACCGAAACGCTCTTGTCGTGTGGTCGCGCCGCCGCTACGCCCGCTGCGGTGGTGCGCTGGGGAACGACTTCGGAGCAGGAGACGGTGACAGGGACGCTTGAGAATATTGCGGCGGTGGTAAGACAAGCCGGACTCAAAGCGCCCGCGACCCTCATCATCGGCGATGTGGTAAACCTCCGCGATGAGCTGAGATGGTTCGACCAGGAGACGCTTTTACCTGAAGTCGCTGCGCTTCAAGGCGTCCACGAAACCCTCTAGGATGAACGCTGCTATTCTAGTCGGTCACGGAAGCTTACGCAAAGCCTCAGGCGCAGCGATGATTCGCCTCGCCGCGCTGCTCCGTAAAGAGGGTGCTTTTCCTATCGCGACGGCGGGGTTTCTCAACTTCAGCAAACCCACGTTTTTAGACGCCGTAAAACGCTGTGTGGATAAGGGTGCAACGCATATCTACGTGCAGCCGTACTTTTTGATTTCCGGCTACTACGTCACTGTCGGGTTGCCCAAACTTTTGGCAGAGGCTAAAGCCGCCTATCCAAACGTGCGCTTTCACCTCGCCGAAGCGTTCGACGACCACCCGGCGTTAGTTGAGCTCACCTATAAACGTGCGCGGCAGGCCGACCCGGACGCCGACGCGCTCCTCTTGATGGCCCACGGCAGCCCTCACGAACAGGCTAATGCGCCGATTTTCAAAGTTGCGGCGTCGCTAAAAAGATATTACGCCCAGACACAACTCGGTTTTATGGAGATCAACGCGCCTACGATTGTCGAAGCTGCAACGCTACTAAAAGGGCGGGGTGCAAAACGCATCGTCGCCTCGCCGTACTTTTTACAGCTCGGTGGTCACGTCGCCGAAGATTTGCCTGAAGCCGTTGCTACGGCGCAGGCTCAGCACCCGGACATGAAGCTTACGCTCGCGGATTATCTGTCTTATGACCCGCTGCTCTTGAGCATTATCCAGAGCCGCCTGAGCGCCCAGCTACCCCAAGCTGCGGCAACTTACTAAAATTTAGACTTCGTACAGGTCGCCTTGCAGATATTTCAGACCCGTATCGCAAATGACCATAACCACGCGGTGCCCTGTTCCGAGTTCGCGGGCAAGCTGCAAGGCCCCGGCAACATCAAGGCCGCTCGAGGTACTCTCAGGTATCCCCTACGTCCAGATATCCCCTACGTCCGGGCCGGTCGGCGTGCGGTAGCTCGAGTAAACATCGGCACTGTCTGCCGGAATCCGGCCCAGACGAACGTGCGGGGTGCACCCGGTGGGGCGTCTAACATGCCCGTGGATACTTCCGCTGCCGACATAAAGCACCGCCAGCAGCACACGGCGTTTTCAAAACGTTTGGGCTAATCCAGCACAACCGGCAAATCCACCTCACCGGTCGAACTGCTGAACTGCTCTCATCAGGCGTCGGGGCGTCTAGACGAGTTGAAAGCCGAAACTTTGGGCCAGCTCGACGACGTTGGGAACGCTAAGCCCCATGACGTTAAAGTAACAACCTCGCACCTCACGCACCAAAGCCGAACCGTAGCCCTGAATGGCGTAACCTCCGGCCTTGTCGAGTCCTTCACCGGTTTCGACGTAACGCTCGGTCTCGCCTTCCGAGAGCTTGCGAAAACGCACCGCCGTCTGCACCACTCGGTCGGCGCGTTTTTCGCCCATCACCAACGCGTGACCGGTAAAAACTTCGTGAGTGTGCCCCGAAAGACGCGTGATGAACTTTAAGTTTTCCTCTTTACTTCTGGGTTTACCCATAATCTCATCGCGGTAGACGACCACCGTATCGGCGGCCAAGACGAGCGCGTCCGGACGGTCTTGTGCGACCACCTCGGCTTTGGCAGTGCTGAGGCGGCGCACGAGGTCAAACGGGTTGTCCTGGTCCGTAAAGCTTTCGTCAACGTCGGCGGGCACGACCTCGAAGCTAAGGTTGAGCCGAGTTAAGAGTTCGGCGCGGCGCGGTGAGGCGCTCGCCAGAATAAGGGCGGCGGGAGCTGGAGAAGATGCCATCGCTACAGTTTACCGGACAGCCCGTAAAAAACGTCTGGGTAACGTCCGCGAGCTGTATGCGGCGTCCAACGCCTGTTAGCCGCTTGCCGGGCGCTACAAGACGAAAACTCGCGCTCCACACCCGTATCCTAAAGTATGTATCCCGACCTGAAAAGTTTTATCAGCGCCCTCGAGAAACGCGGCGAACTGCTCCGCGTGACCGAATCCGTTTCGTCGGAACTCGAGATTACCGAAATCGCCGACCGGATGGTCAAAGCGGGCGGCCCGGCACTCTTGTTTGAAAACGTCGAAGGCAAGGATTTTCCGCTGGTTATCGGACTTTACGGCACGCGTGAGCGCATGGCGCTGGCACTCGGCGCGACAAGTCTGGACGCTATCGGCGACCGCATCCGCGACCTGTTAGATGTCAAACTCGGCGGCGGTTTGTTCGGCCTGGCCTCGAACCTGCCCAAACTGAGAGAACTCGCGGCGCTCCCGCCTAAACGTGTACGGAGCGGCCCGGTGCAAGAGGTCGTCTGGCGCGGCGACGCGGTTGATTTGACCAAACTGCCGGTGCTCAAGTGCTGGCCGGAAGATGGCGGCCCATTCGTAACGTTGCCGCTCGTCATCTCAAACGACCCCGAGACCGGCGACACCAACATCGGCATGTACCGGATGCAGGTGTATGACAAGAACACCACCGGGATGCACTGGCAGCGGCACAAGACCGGGGCGCGGCACCTTGAGAAGGCAAAAAATCTGGGCAAGAGGCTCGAGGTTGCCGTCGCTCTCGGCGGCGACCCGGCGCTGACCTACGCGGCGACCGCGCCCATCCCGCCGATTCCGGGCATCAACGAGTTCTCGCTGACCGGGTTTTTACGGGGCAAATCTATCGAACTGACCAAGGGCGTGACGGTTGACTTGGAGGTTCCCGCCCACGCCGAGTTCATTTTAGAGGGTTACATCGACCCCAACGAACCGTGGCGCACCGAAGGGCCGTTCGGCGACCACACCGGTTTTTATACGCTCCGGGACCTCTACCCGGTCTTTCACGTGACGGCAATCACCATGAGGAAAAACCCGGTCTACCCGGCGACCATCGTGGGCCGCCCACCGATGGAAGACGCGTACCTTATCGAAGCCTCCGAGCGGATTTTCTTGGTGCCCGCGCAGCTCATCATGCCCGAGCTGGTCGATTATCACCTGCCGCCTGCCGGGATTGCCCACAACCTCGTCAACGTGGTCATCAAAAAAGAGTATCCGGGTCAGGCGTACAAGGTCGCCAACGGACTCGTCGGCTTGGGTCAGATGATGTTCGCCAAGGTTTTGCTGGTCACGGATGAACCCGTAAAACCGCAAGACCACCTGAAGTTCTGGCAGACGGTTCTTAAAAACGCCGTACCGGGCCGCGATTCGCAGTTTGCCAAGGGGCCGATTGACGTGCTCGACCACTCCTCGAGGTCGTGGAGCTACGGCAGCAAGCTCATCGTAGACGGTACCGTAAAACACGACGAAGAGGGCGAAAACGCCGACTGGACACCGAACACTGAACGGACTCGGGCCGAACTGCCGGGTCACCCGGATATTGCGGGGCAACACCAGCTAGCGGGTGGCTTCTGGTTTTTAACGACGCACAAAGAACGTGCAGGACAAGGCCGAGAGTTGGCGGCGTGGGCCGCAGCGCAACCCGAAGCCGAAGGCGTCCGGTTGATTGCTGTGCTTGGACGACGAAACCGACCCGGCTGACTTTGAAGACTGTATCTGGACGCTCTTAAACAACATCGACCCGGAACGCGACGTGCAGATTCTCGAGTGTGGGCACGGGCCGGTTTTTGCGGTAGACGGCACACCTAAGCTCGCAGAAGAAGGGTTTAGCCGTGAGTGGCCGGAGAAGATTACGATGAGCGGTGAGGTCAAAAAACGGGTAGACGAGCGCTGGTCGGAACTTGTCACAGCGGTTGCAGCCGACTAGACGTGTGGTTGAGAGGTTTCTCTCAGCCACAGCAGGACCTGTTCAGCCACCTCGTCAGGTTTCAGCCTAGCGGTATCGACGCGCCGCGCAACCAACCTACGCAGCACATCGGCATCCCGAAAAGCTTCCTCCAAACGTTCTTTGCGCCAGCCTCGCCGCCG
The DNA here is from genome assembly GCA_963799485.1 of uncultured Trueperaceae bacterium. GTDB lineage: Bacteria > Deinococcota > Deinococci > Deinococcales > Trueperaceae > Truepera. Next base: position 328,560 of record CAWCXJ010000006.1, on the reverse strand, counting down.
TAAACGTTTTAGCCGCACGTCGTTGGGACAGTCGAGCAACCACTCGAGCCCCCCACACCATTCTGGCAGCGCTTTGTTTCCGTAATCGTTCGGGTCAGCCGGGGAAAAGAAAACAGGTGTGTGGGCGTTCTTTACGGCGGCCTGCAGCACGCCCCACCACAAATCGCCGTAAAACGCCCAACGCTCCGGTGCGAAGCGAATATCTCGCCCGTAAAGCGCAGAAGCGGGCGCAACCAACCAGTCGATATCAAAAAAAGTGAAGGGGACTCGGGCCCCAACAAAACCTCAACCGTGGTGGACTTACCGGCACCGGGCGCACCCGTCACCAAGTAAAGCACCTGCTCTGCCGTCACGCTTTTTCGCTGCGCTTAAACCCGCTAAGCAGTGCCTTAAACCCCGTTCAAAACCACCTTTGGGGCCGCTCTCACCGAACTGCCCGCTCTGCTCCAAAAGTGCAAAGCCGTGCAGATACGCCCAAAATGCAACCGTAGCAGCAGTGTCGTCCGAGTTGTCGGTAACCGCGCCGACGACCCTCAACACCTCCTCCCAAAGGTCTTTGCCGGGGCCGGGTTCGGCAACGTAGGGCTCGCGGGGACGTACCAAAAGTGAGTAGAGGTGCGGCTGTGCGCGGGTGTAGTTCAGGTAGCTGTGGGCAGCGGCGAAAAACGCCTCGTCCGGGGTGAGGTTTTGGGTCGCGGCGCGCAGGGCGTGGTGGAGCTCACGGGCGGCGTGGGTCTCGAGCGCCCCTAAAAGCGCATCCCGGTCGGCGTAGTAGCGGTACAAGCTGCTCGGCCTGACCCCCAAAGCGCCCGCCAAAGGGCGCATACTGAGCGCGTCCGGGCCACCCTTCTCAAAAAGCGTAAGCGCAGCCTCGAAGATGGTTTCAGCAGTCAATTTCGTCGGATAAGGCATAGTGAACAGTGTACGTCTTGACAGGCGAGAACGCAAGGTGTACAGTGTTCGTGTTGAAAGTGAACACCGTAAGTCTTCGAGGAGAAGCCTATGAATCTCAAACAGCACAGCCCTCACCTTCTACCGCCTCGTCCGCTATGGCCTGATTAACGTGTATTTGGTCATCGAAGAAGACGGCCTCACCGTAGTTGATACTGCTGTCGCCGGTACCGAAAAGCATATCGCCAAAGCCGCCGAAAAGTTGGGGCAAGCTGTCCGCCGGATTCTGCTCACGCACGCTCACATCGACCATGTTGGCAGTTTGGACGCGCTGCACGCACTTTACCCGGACGCTGAAGTCCTCGTCAGCGCCCGTGACGCCCGGTTTTTAACGGGCGATATGACGTTAGACGCGGGCGAACCGCAAGACAAGTTGCGCGGCGGTTTTCCCGGCGTCCAAACGCGTCCGACAAGGCTTTTGGAAGACGGTGATGCTGTAGGCAGTTTACGGGCAGTGGCGTCGCCGGGACACACGCCGGGGCATATGGCGTTTTGGGATACGCGGGACGAGACGCTGATAGCAGGAGACGCCTTTCAGACGCAGGCAGGGCTCGCCGTTGCCGGAGATGTAAGGCTCCTTTTTCCGCTGCCTGCGCTGGCAACCTGGCACAAACCAACCGCGCTGGAGAGTGCCCGTAAACTTACGGCCTTGAGGCCCAAACGCCTCGCCGTAGGTCACGGGCCGGTGCTCGAAGACCCCTACAGCCGCGATGCGCCGCGTTTCTGAAAAGTTTGCGCGGCAACTGGAAAAGAGCCGCTGATACTCGCCCTCACCCTGACTGTGGCCTTCAGGACTCGAGCCTCCGCCAGCAAATCTTCATGGACAGCGTGTTCGACCTCGATCTCCGGAGCCAAGTGCAGCAACGCCGTAAACCTCGGTACGTGCGACGCCGCGGTATGAAACAGTCCGAGTTTGGTCAAAGCTTAATGCTCACCGGGCGGCGGCACGCTGTCGCCTTCGGTCCCGCCCCACTCCTCTTCGTTGGCAACGTCTTGCTTGTAGCTCTTCCAGGCGCGTTCGCGGTAGTCGGCTTCGTCTTCACTTGCCTGCTTGATTCCGGTACGCTCTTCAACCTCTTCTAACGGCAGTTCGAAAAACTTCTCACGACTCATGGCTTCCATAACTCCTCCTCAGGCTGCCTCTAAGTTTACGCCGCCGTCTTGCGCCGTGTTTGAAGCGTAGCGCCGCCTAGCGCCGCTTAAAAAATGCAGCCACGACAAACACCGCCGCCTGCGTCAGGATGATAGTGCTACCGGAGGGAACCTCGAGGAAAAACGACGCGACAAGGCCCAAAACGGTGCTGAGCAGCCCGAACACGACGCTGAGGAGCGTCATTCCAAAAAGCGAACGCGCCACGAGCCGCGCCGCCGCTGCCGGAATCACCAGGTACGCCGCAATGAGAATGGCCCCGACCACCCGCACCGACACGACGATAACCACCGCCGCGAGCGCAAAGAGGAGGTATTCCAACAAGCGGGTTTTTACCCCGTCGGTCTGCGCGAGTTCGGCGTCGAAAGTCGCGTAGGCGAGCCGTCCCCAGAGCGCCCATAACAGCCCCAAGCCGAGCGGCGTGACACCCGCGATAATCAGGAGTTCTTCAGGGCCGATGCCTAAAATCGAACCGAACAAGAGGTTCCACGCGTCGACGTTGTAACCGGTCTCGAGGCTGATAAAAATCACCCCCAGCGCAACCGACACCGCGAAGAAAATCCCGATAGCCGTGTCTGAGGAGAGCTGCGTCTTGTCCCGTACCCAGGCAATGCCGAGAGACGCCAAGAGCGTAAACGGCAGCGCCACCCAGAGCGGTTGACTGACTCCGACGAGCAGCCCGAGAGCGACGCCGCCGAAGGCCGCGTGCGCGAGCCCGTCACCTAAAAACGACAGGCCGCGCTGCACGACGAACACGCCCAGCACCGCACTCATCAGCGCGACCAAAAGCCCTGCCAAGAGCGCCCGCTGCATAAAGGGCAGCTGAAAAATCGTCCACAGTTCGTTCATATTGGTTTATTCATACCGGTTCAGCCACGCTAAATCGTCATTCCGTGGCTGTGTCCAAGATGACCGAAGGCTTTTTGCAGACAGCTTTCACAGAGTACGTCGTCGGGAACGCCGAAACCGTGCAAACGCCGGTTCAAAACCGCAACCCTTGACGAGTGATACCGCGCCGCGCTCAGGTCGTGGGTAATCATGGCGACGGTGGCCCCGCTCGAGCGCTGATAGGTCTCGAGCAAATCATAGAGGTCGTGTTCGGCTAAAAAATCGACGCCGGTCGCGGGTTCGTCGAGTAACACCAGCGCCGGACGGCGAACGAGCGCACGCGCTAAAAAAGCCCGCTGCAGTTCGCCGCCCGAAAGCTTGGCAAGGGTGCGTCCCAAAAGTTTTTCCGCACCGACTTCGGCAAGCGTTCGCCGCGCCGCGTCCCGCTCAGCGGGGCGCACCCTTGCAGGCCAGCCCCGGCGCAACCCCGAGACGACCAGCTCCAAGACCGTTGCCGGAAAGGTGCGGTCGAAGGTTTTCAGCTGCGGCACGTAACCGATGCGTTCCGGGTGCCTTCCGGCGTCGTGTCCGAAGAGCGCGGCGTGTCCCTTGAGCGGTGTGACGAGCCCCAGCGCAACCTTCATCAAGGTCGATTTGCCCGCGCCGTTCGGCCCGACAATCGCCAGAAACTCGCCTGCGTCTAAATTGAACGACACGTCGTGCAAGACTTCAGCCTCACCGAAACGGACGCTGACATGATGAAAGTGAAGGGCGGGCGTAGACACAGCTTGTCAGTTTACGCCGGAACTTGTCGGGGGCCGTGTCGTCAAGCAGGAACACACCCCGGACGTTGCTATGCTCAACGCGTCTCTAGGTGCAAAGTCGGTATCAGCGGCACTTTACGGTGACGACGGGGCCAGGGCTTCGGCGATGGTGTCTGCGTTACGCCGCATAAGCGCTTCATAGCTTTCATCTTCACCTGCCCCGCCGCCTTCGGGGTCGAGGGTATAGAGCGCAATGCCCGCCGACGCCGCGATGATTTCAGCCGGACGTGCAGGGAGTTGCGCGTCGTTAAAAATTGCCGGTGCGCCGGTTGTTTCAATCTGTGCCAGCACCTCGGCGAGGTAGCCCGGGTTCGGTTCACGGCCCGGTGCCGGTTCGATGATCGCGACCTGATTGAGTCCGTAACGCCGCACGAAGTACGGCCAGGCGTCGTGGAAGGGGACGAACGGCGCGTCCTTAACAGGCTCGAGGGTTTGCTCGAGGTCAACATTTAGCTTTTTCAGGTTTTCTACCAGCACCCGGGCGTTGGCAGCGTAAAGCTCGGCACTGTTCGGGTCGGCCCGGGCGAGCGCGTCGGCAAGTTCCGGCACGGCCTGCGCCATCAGCAGCGGGTCGAGCCAGATGTGCGGGTTGACGCCGCCGTCAAGGGTTTCAGCTTCGCCCGCATCTTCGGTAATAGGTTTGAACTTGAGTGTCGCAAGCAGCTCCACGACCTCGACGTTCGTATCCGCAGCGGTAACCAGGTCACGTAACCATTCGTCGATACTTCCGTTTAAGACTACCAAGTCGGCTGCAGCGATACGCGCCACATCCCGCGGCGACGGGTCGAACGTGTGCGGCGACGCGCCGAGTGGCAAAATGCGCGTGACCACCACGTCAGCGTCACCGACGAGCTGCTGTAACAGCGCGAAGTGCGGTTGCATGGACACGACCACGCTGAGCGGCTGCGCCCACGCCAAACCGCAGAGTAAAAGTAACAGAGACAACGTGCGTTTCATCAGAAAACTCCCCTGGTCAGAATAGCATGGCAGTTTGCAAATCGGGTTTACGGCAAGGTTGCAAACCGAAAGAAGGGGGACAGTAGGGCTAGTGTCGTCAAGACTCACCAGGTAGACGAAAAGCGCGCTCACAAGACTTTGTCGGTTTCTGCAACCAAACCCCGGAATGAGGGGTTAGGGTACCCACGTTGTACACTGCAAAACGATAAAATGACCTCGATGACTCCTTTAAGGCGCGGACGCGTCGTGCTTAAACCCTTGGGTGAGCTGGACAATGCGGCGTGGCGGCGTGTTCACGCGCACTTCCGCGACCCAGAAATCGCGCACCTCAACGGGACGCCCCCGAGCCGGATGCCCTTATGGTTACTCCGCCGGGTACTCCGCGCCGACAGCCGCCGGAGCGACCGCGAAACTTACGGGATTTTCGACACGTCCGCGGTAGCGGCGGGGGGTGAAGCAAGCTACATCGGGACGATAGAACTCTACGACATTCGGCACGACCAGGCGACCCTGGGCATCATCATCGGGGAGCGGAGCCACTGGAACCGGGGGTTCGGCCCGGAGGCGGTTGAAGCACTTTTAGAGTACGCGTTCGGGACGCTCGACTTAGAGCGCGTCAAACTCAGCACCTTCGGTGACAACGAACGCGCGCAGGCAGCCTTCAAAAAGGTCGGCTTTCACGAAAAGCGCAGGTTGCTGACGAGTGGGGGACGGGTTGACGTGCAGATGGAATATACGCGCTGGGCGTGGCTCGAGCACACCGCCAAAAGCGTTTCCGAACACCTCAGCCCCTGAGCAGCCGACCCCGGCAGCTGGCCCAAGCAGCTAAACCGGCGCGCAGAACCTGTACCGCGTCTACACAAAATGCAAACAACTTACACGTTAAGATGACGTGTGGGCAGCCTGACCAACCTCTTGACTTTCATTACCGCCTTGACCGGTGCGTTCGGTTACGGCGGCATTGCCCTGGTGATGACCATCGCCGCACCCGAACTCGTGATGCCGCTGGCCGGATTTTTGGTCGCTCAGGGCGAGTTGAGTTTTGTCGGCGCGCTGCTTGCCGGAACGTTCGGCGGGGTCGTCGGACAAATTGCCATTTACGGCGCAGCCAGATGGGTCGGTGAACGGCGGGTACGGGGTTTTTTACGGCGTTACGGACGGTTCGCACTCGTTTCCGAACACGATTTGGGGCGGACGCTGGGGCTGTTCGACCGTTTTGAAAATACCGCGCTGCTCCTCAGCCGGATGATTCCTACCGTTCGCAGCCTCATCTCGGTTCCAGCCGGCATCAAACCGATGCCGCTCGCGCGCTTTTCGTTTTTCATCACCCTCGGCACAGCCCTGTGGAACGTAATTTGGCTCTACGCCGGAACGCTGTTGGGGAAAAACTGGCACGTGCTGGCGGAGTTGTTTGGAACCTACGAGGTCGTCGTGCTGGTGCTGCTCGGGCTCGCAGTAGCAGCGTTTCTGGCGCTGCGCGTCAGGTCGCGGTTGGTACATCCGGGTTAGGCGCGGGCTCGTTAGCCAGGCCGCTTAGGAATTCTTTAACCGCTTCAGCCGCGCTCCGGCCCATACCGGGAATTTTGGCGAGGTCATCGACTTCGGCGTCCCGGAGTTCACCGAGGCTCGAGAACCGCGACAAGAGTGCGTCTCTACGCGCCGGGCCGATACCCGGCACATCATCTAACAAGCTCCGGGTCATCGCTGCGCCGCGCTGTTTGCGGTTGTAGCCAACTGCGGTGCGGTGCGCCTCGTCGCGGATGTTGATGAGTAGGCGCAGGGCCGGGTGCGTTTCCGGGACGAGGATTTCCGGCGCACCCTCACGGATGATGGTCTCTTGTTTTTTGGCTAAACCGAGCATCGGCAGCTCGAGCCCCGCGTCTTTGAGCGCCCGCCGCGCCGCCGACAGCTGACCTTTACCACCATCGATCAGTAAAAGGTCGGGCAGCGGCATTTTGTTTGCCAAAGACCCCGTAAAACGCCGGTACACCGCCTGGTGCATCGAGTAGAAATCGTCGGGTTGACTGAGGCCCGTGACGCGCAGTTTACGGTATTCGGAACGCCGCGCCCGCCCGCCTTCAAAGACCACAACCGAGGCGACCGTATGCGTCCCCATCAGGTTCGAGATATCGAAGCCTTCGATACGGTAAGGAACCGTTTCAAGCTCTGCCAAGGTCTGCAATTCCTGAACGCCGGGAGCTTCACCGCGTCTTTCTAAGAGCGCGAGTTCGGCCTCGAGCCCGGTCGTCGCGTTGCGGGAGGCCATCCCCATCAGCTCGAGCTTGTCGCCGCGTTGCGGCACCCGCAGTTCGGTGCGTTTACCGGCCCGTTCGGATAAAAATTTTGTCCAGACCTCGAGGTCGAGTTCGGACGGCACCAGAATGAGGGGCGGCACCTGCATCACCTGGGCGTAGTAGTCCGCCATGAAGCGCTCTAAGATCTCGCTCTCGGACGCACCTTCGGCGTTGGTCAAAAACCGCTTGTCGCGCCCGACGACCCGCCCGCGCCGCATCTGAAAAAGCTGCACCATCGCAAAGTTTCCGGCCTGCGCGACGCCTAAAAAGTCGAGGTCGTCGTCTGAGGCCCTCGCCACGTCCGAGTCATAACCCGTAAGCCGCTGGAGCGCGTTCAAGCGGTCGCGGTACAAGGTCGCCAACTCGAAATCCTGACGGCCCGCTGCCGCCTTCATCTCTGCGTCCAACTGCGCCGCGGTCCCTGCCACGTCGCCCTCTAAAAACGTCTTGACCTGCCGCACCACTTTCGCGTACTCTTCAACCGTTACGTTGCCTATACACGGCGCGAGGCAGCGGCCCATGTGAAAGCGTAAACACGGTTTTTTACGGCGTTGCAACGGCACCCCGCTGTTTTGCCGCAGCGGAAAAATCGAGCCGACGAGTTCTTGCACCTTTCTGACCGAACCGGGGTTCGGGTACGGCCCGAAGTACGTTGCGCCGTCTTTGATGATGCGCCGCGTAAAGAGGAGCATCGGAAACGCTTCGTTGGTGAGTTTCAAAAAAGGGTAGCTCTTGTCGTCTTTCAAGAGCACGTTGTAGTGCGGTTTGTAGCGTTTGATGAGGTTGGACTCGAGAATCAGCGCCTCGACCTCGGATTTGGTGACGATGAACTCGAGCCGCTCGGCCCTTTGGCTCGTCAGCTGCGCTTTTTGCGGCGCGGTGGCGCTAAAGTAGCTCCGCACCCGGCTTCTGAGGTTGATGGCTTTGCCGACGTAAATCACTTCACCGTCAGGGGCGTGAAACAAGTAGCAACCGGGTTGCGTGGGCAAAACAGGCAGGTCGGACGCTTGCATTAGCTCTTATTCTACCGTCAGAGACAGCGCCCTTCTCCCCTTCAGCCGACGTGGTGTAAAGAAGTAAACTTAAATTGCGCTACATAAGCTGAGCCCGAGGTTAGAGCTGTATAAACTCTCCTGGAACAATAAGCAAGAAAACCCTCATAGCTGATGGTGCAGTCCGGCGACGAGCCCTTCTCGGTGTACGGGCTTCTCGCCGAGACGATTCGCTTTCCGCAAGCCAACACCTGGGTCGAGTTCGATTTGCGCCCGGAAGCGCGGTGGCACGACGGTAAGCCGGTTACCGCCGAAGATGTCGTCTTTACCTTCACGCTCGGGGAATCGGGTTCGGGGAAAACGACACTGGGGTTGGCGTTTCTTGAACTGGTCGTAAGCGGCAGCATCACCTTTGACGGACGCGATTTGCAAAATTTACGCGGGGACAATTTACGGCGGTTACGGAGCGATTTGCAGGTCGTCTTTCAAGACCCCTACAGCTCCCAGGCTCACCGCGTTTCAAATCGTTGAAGAAGGGCTGCGCGTCCATCAACCCGGTGGCGACTACGCGGCGCGGCGAGAACGGGTGGCACAGGTTTTGCGGGAAGTCGGGCTCGAGCCCCGCACCATGGACCGCTACCCGCACGAGTTTTCGGGCGGGCAAAGCAGCGTTTGGCGATTGCCCGGGCCGTCGTCTTAAAACCCCGCCTGATTATCCTGGATGAACCCACCAGCGCACTCGACTGGACGGTGCAGGCGCAGGTCGTCGATTTGCTCCGCGACTTGCAGCGCCAACACCACCTCGCCTACGTGTTTATCAGTCACGATTTGCGCGTCGTGCGGGCGCTCGCCAACGACATTTTGGTAATGAAAGACGGGGTGGTGCTCGCGGCGGGTGCCGCCGCGACTATCTTTAGCGAGCCGCAGCACAGTTACACCAAGGCGCTGCTGGACGCTGCCCTCGCTCACTAGCCACCGAGCCGGGCAGAGCACGTTGCTAGCCGGACAAGTTTCGGTTGACTCGAGGTTCTTCCCGGAGGACGCTTGCCAACTCGCAAAGTTGTCGTTTGATAATAAGCTGCACCGCTCAAGACCTTTGGCGGCGCATTTTACAGCTCGAGCACCGTAAAACCAAAGGCGTTGACCACCCGGACGCCCGAATCGGTCACGTATTCGCGCGGCGCGTTGGCCCCGTTGAGATGAACGTGACCGTGGATATGCACTTTAGGTTTCCAGCGCTGGGCAAAACAGTTGAACGCGCCGACGCCCCGGTGCGGGTAGTCCGCGCCTTCGTGGGGGCCTTTGGGCGCGGCGTGCGTGAGTAGAACATCGACGGCGCGCCCGTAACGGGCACGGTTGTATAAGAGGCGCGGGGTCATTTTGCGGGTGATGGCGCACATCTGCCACTCGCTGTACTGATGGGTGCCGGGGCTATAGCGCGGGCTACCTTCGACCCCGGCGATGAGCACACCACCGACCTCGAGCACCCGCCCGTGCGCGTTCAGGCAGCCGCCCGGAAGCTGCACGAGTTGCGCGGTTTCCGGGTCGTCACGCCGCAGATACTCTTCGTGGTGGTTGCCCACGACATAGACCGGTTGGGTTTTGATTAAGCGTGTGGCGATAAACTCTAATACGTGCCCCGGCATATCCCCGGCGGAGAGCACCAGGTCGAACGGCGGGAGGTTTTTGGGAAAATTCTCCGAATAGACAAACGGCGAAACTTCGTCGGCGATAGCTAGGATACGCACAAGAGACTACTTTACCGCAAAAGTCGAGAGAATGTAGCTCACGACCTTGTTAAACTCGAGATACGCGCGAGATTCGCCCAAAAACCCTACATTTCAGCGCGTTGCTGCGCGTTCCACTCGAGCCCCGACCACACCAGCCCTTCGATGTCGCCGTCCAAGATATTGTCCGGATCAAAGCGCATCGTACCCGAACGGTGGTCTTTAACGTACTGTTTGTCGAGCACATACGAGCGAATCTGCGAGCCCCACTCGATGGCTTTTTGCTCACCGCGCGCGGCGGTCTGCTCGTCGCGGCGGCGGCGCTCCTCGCGTTCGAAGAGCCGCGATTTAAGCACGGTCATCGCCTTTTCGCGGTTTTTGAGCTGCGATTTACCGTCCTGACACGTCACCACGATCTCATCAGAAGTGCCCTGCTTGTAGACGACCCGCACCGCCGAGTCGGTGGTGTTGACCGACTGCCCGCCGGGGCCGGAAGAGCGGTACACATCGACGCGCACATCTTTCGGATCGATGCGCACGTCTACGTCGTCGGCAATTTCCGGCATCACCTCGACCGAAGCGAACGAGGTGTGGCGGCGGTTTTGCGCGTCGAAAGGCGACACCCGCACGAGCCGGTGAACGCCCGATTCGACCTGTAAAAGTCCGTAAGCGCGTTCACCGCGCACGATCAGCTGTGCGTAATCGATACCGTTCGGGGCCGAGTCGCTGCCGACGGCGTCCAAAAGTTCGACGTTCATCCCCTGACGTTCGGCGTAGCGGCGGTACATTCGCCAGAGCATCCCGGCCCAGTCGGACGATTCGGTGCCGCCTGCGCCTGGTTTGATGGTCAAAATCGCGGCGCTCTCGTCGTGACGACCCGAAAAGAGCGTTTCACGGTACAAGGCGTCGAGGTCTTTTTGGATGCTCCCTCGTTCGCCCTCGAGCTCACGTATATCTTCTTCCGAAGCGCCTTCTAACAGCTCGGCCAACCCGGTGATGTCACCTTCCAAACGCCGGTAGGTCGTAAGGATGCGGCCCAGCCTGGCAGCCTCTTGTGTGACCGCGCGCGCGCCGTCGGGATCGTTCCAGAGGTTCGGGTCGTTGAGTTGAGGCGCAATTTCCGCTAGCCGCGCTTCTTTGCCCGCGACATCAAAGATACCCCCGGAGGGCGTGAAGTTGCTCTTTTTGGTCGTTGCTGGTCTGTTCGTTCATGATGTTCCTTTCGCCTTCGGCGTGCGGCAGTTTTGCGGCGGCTCTGCTAAGTTTCTATTGCGTTTCTACTGCACTGCTACTGCGTTTTTGCGTCACGCACTCTTTAATACGTATGTTACCGTGAAGTCGCCTGCACGTGCGTTTTTCAGCTAAAGCTCAAAAGTGTGTGTAAAGATAGTGCGTTAGGTAATAAGCGTGGTGTAGGGATGGTAGACGTTTGCCGGTTGGAGTGAGTTTACTCGATATACTCGATATCCTGATTATCACAGGCGTGATCTATCAGGGATACAAGCTTTTTGTCGATTCGCGGGCGTGGAACGTGCTGCGCGGGTTTGCCTTTTTGCTGCTGCTATGGCTTTTGGCGACCCGGCTCAACTTAGAGGCGACCCGCTGGATTTTTAACTACGCCGCGCCGGTTGCACTCTTTGCGGTCGTGGTGGTGTTTCAGCCGGAGCTGCGGGCCGCCTTGGAACGGGTCGGACAGGGGCGCGGGGTACGTCCGGTCGGGCAAGACCCGGTACCTGAAATTATGAGTGCGGTACGTGAGTTGGCGGCGCAGCGCAAAGGAGCGCTCATTGCCATCGAGCAAAAAGTGCCGCTCGCCGAGTACGGCGCGGTCGGGTCAAGACTCAATTCGCCGGTGTCGGCGGCGCTCTTGCAGACCATTTTCGATTCACGTGGCCCCTTGCACGACGGTGCGGTACTGATTAAAGACGACACCATCACCTATGCGGGCGCGGTGTTTCCGCTCTCGGAGAGCCTCGAGGGGCTCGCTGCCAAACACGGCACACGGCACCGGGCGGCGCTCGGTCTAGCCGAAGTCACCGACGCCCTGGTTCTCGTCGTGAGTGAGGAACGGGGCACGGTTTCGTACACGAAAAACGGCGTGCTGCGAGGCGACATCGCGCCAGCCGAGGTGCTGCGGGCGTTGCGGGAGGCGTATGAGCGGTAAGGGCGGTGAACCTGCAAGACAAGGGGTACTCGAGTCCCTCCAAGAAATAGGGGTAAGGTTGTGGGGGCAGCTGTTACACAAATTGCCGCTCAAACTCGGCGCGCTCCTTTTGGCGACGATCTTCTGGTTTTTTGTCGGTACCGACGACGCGCTCTTGGCCCAGCGGACACTGCGCGCACCCCTGCACACCGAAGGTCTGGCTGAAAATCAGACGGTACTCGAGCTGCCGGAACGCGTCACGGTGCGGCTTTCGGGACCCTCGAGCCGTCTCAGCGCGCTTAACCCCGACGGCGTCGACGTGGTATTAAACCTGCGCGGCGTCAACGGCGAGTTTGAAAGGGATGTGCGGGTTTTTCCGCCGCAAGGCATCACGGTGGTGCGGGTCAACCCGAGCGATATTATCGGCAGCGTCGAGACGCGCGTGCAAAAGGAAGTACCCGTACAAGTTGTGACACTCGGTACGCCCGCAGCAGACACGGTGCTGGAAACGCGCCCCGACCCTGCAACCGTCGCGGTAGCGGGCGCTGAAGCGCAACTAGAACGTGTCACGCAGGTGCTGGCTCCCTACGACCTTGCTACTGAGGGCGCGAACACTAGCGCCGGTGTCTACGCTGCCGACGCACAGGGTGAGCCGGTCGCGGGCGTTTCCGTGATACCCGCAGAGGTCAGCGTAACAGCCGAGTCTCGGGCTGTGCTCTCAACGCGCGTGTTGCCGCTCGAGCTCTCGCCTGTCACGGTTTCCGGGCTCGAGGTCGTCTCAGCCAAGCCAAGCCAAGCTAATGTGACCGTCGTCGGCCCTGAAGCTGTTTTACGGGAGCTGGCAGCGGTGACGGGAACACTCCCCGAAACGCCCGAACTGGAACCGGGGCGGTATACTTTAGGCTTGACTCTGGCGCTGCCGGACGGGGTAACGGCGCTAGACGCGCCGCAGCTCGAGCTTAACGTCCGCACGCCCCGCTAGCAGAGCCTCATTAGGGAGAAACGGTGATTTACAAGGTTCGTTACTACGGAGACCCGGTGTTGCGGCGGCGCGCCAAACCCGTGACGGCGTTTGACGACAAACTGGCGGCTCTTGCTAAAGACATGCTGGAAACGATGTATGACGCCAGCGGCGTCGGCCTGGCTGCGCCGCAAATCGGCCTCTCAGAACGGGTGTTCGTGGCGCTCGAGCTGGCCGAACAAGAAGCGGAAGAAGAGCTAGAGGGCGAAGTGATGACGAGTAGTGAAAAACGCGAAAAGTGGGGCGTCCGGGCCGAACACGTCATGGTCAACCCCAAAATTATCGCCCGGAACGGCGTGCAGTACGGCACCGACGGTTGTTTGAGCCTACCCGGAATCTTTGTTGAAGACATGAAACGCGACCAGAGCGTCCGGGTAAGGTACCAAGACGTATCGGGCAAAAAGCATGAACGCGACGCCGAAGGCCATTTCGCTCACGTCATCCAGCACGAACTCGACCACCTAGACGGCGTGCTCTTTTTCGACCGCTTGCCCGAAGCCGACAAACGCGAGTTTTTAGAGCTGCACCGTAAAGAGCTTGCAGAGTTGCAACGTGAAGCCAAAGGCTACCTCAAAGAGCTTAAAACCAAGCAGGCGAGCTGATGCGCGCCGCGCTGTTCGGCTCCCCGACGTTTGCGCTGCCGGTGCTGGGCGCTTTACGAGAACGTCACGAGGTCGTTTTGGTCGTCGCTCAACCCGACAAACCCGCCGGGCGCGGCAATAAATTAACCGCGCCGCCGGTTGCGGCGCGGGCAAGAGAGCTGGGGGTGAGGCTCGAGCAACCCGGACGCCTAAGGCGCAACGAAGGGTTTCTCGAGCTGATGCGAGACCTCGAGTTAGACGTCGCCGTCACCGCCGCCTACGGCAAAATCTTGCCGCAAACCTTGCTCGACATTCCCAAACACGGCTTTTTGAACGTTCACGCCAGCCTGCTCCCTAAATATCGCGGCGCTGCGCCGATTCAGTGGGCGCTCATCAACGGTGAAACGGAAACGGGCGTCAGCATCATGCAGACCGAAGCCGGGCTCGATACCGGCCCGGTGCGGCTTTTGCGGCGGCTCGCCGTAAACCCGGACGACACCGCACCGACGTTGTTCGACAAGCTTTCGATATTAGGTGCTGAAGCTTTGACCGACGCCCTCGAGAAGTTAGAACACGGCGAGCTGCCGAGCTGTCCGCAAGACGACGCTGAAGCAACGCACGCCTCAATGCTTTCCAAAGACGACGGACGCATCCGCTGGAACGAACCCGCCGCGCAGATTTACAACCGTTACCGGGGCGTCTACGCGTGGCCCGGAAGTTTTACGGCGCATCACGGCAAAACGCTCAAGGTTTCTCAGCTCAGCGCCGTAAAAACGAGTATGAGCGGCGAACCCGGCGAAGTCGCCGCTCTCGCGCCCGAAGGTGTCACCGTAAAATGCGCCGAGGGCGCGGTGCTGCTCAGAACCGTCCAACCCGCCGGAAAACCGAAGATGCCCGCTTACGACTGGGCGAACGGGTACGGCGTCCGTGTCGGCGCACGTTTAGGAGAAGCACATGGCTAGAGTGGCGATTGTCGGACGGCCCAACGTGGGTAAATCGAGCCTCTTTAACCGCCTTGTCGGGCGACGTGAAGCTATCGTCGCCGATATGCCGGGCGTCACTCGAGACGTCAAAGAAGCGAGAGTCGAAGACGACCTGGGCCGCAGCTTTTCCTTACTGGATACCGGCGGCTTGTGGTCGAACGACGAGTGGGAAGCTGCCATCAAGGGCCGCATCGAACTCGCCCTGCGCGACGTTGACCTGATCCTTTTTTGCGTTGACGGGCGCACGCCTTTAAGCGCCGCCGACTTTGAGATCGCCGACTGGCTGCGAGCGTTAGACAAACCGACGCTCTTGGTTGCCACCAAGATGGACGACGAACGCCACGAGGAAGACCCTGAACTGTACGAACTTTACGCCCTCGGGTTTGGTGAACCGCACTTCGTTTCAGCAGAACATGCGCGCGGCACCTATGAACTGAGTGACCTCATCTTTGAACGCCTGCCCGCAGACGCCGACGAAGCCGAACCCGAAGAGGTGCGCGTGGCGATTATCGGACGGCCCAACGTCGGTAAGTCGAGCCTCCTAAACGCGCTCGTCGGCGACGAACGGGTGATTGTCGCCGACCTGCCGGGAACAACGAGGGACAGCGTAGACGTCAAATTTGACTTCGGCGGGCGGCTTTTTGTGCTGGTAGACACCGCCGGAATCCGCCGTAAACCCGACGGGGACGTAGAGTATTATTCAAAACTTCGCAGCGAAGAAGCCCTGATGCGCGCCGACGTTGCGGTGTTGGTCGTTGACCCCTTTGAACTCGGCGACCACGAACTGCGGCTCGCCAACCTCGCGCTGCACGCCGGAAAACCGGTTGTCCTGACCATCAACAAGTGGGATTTGGTGCCGGATGAGACCCTGCAAGAGTTTGAAAAAGATATTGCCCAAGAACTCGGTCACATCTCGTTTGCGCCCAAAGTCTATACGAGCGCCGTGAACGATTACGGTTTGCACGACCTTTTAGCCGCCGTGATTCGCGTATACGACACCGCCCGCTTCCGCATCTCGACGAGCGACGTGAACAACTGGTTAGACGTCTGGTCGCTCCGGCAGTCGCCGCCGAACTTTCGGGGCAAGCCGCTCAAGATGCTTTACGGCACGCAAGCCGACGTTGCGCCGCCGACCTTTGTGATTTCGGTGAACAACGAAAACTTCGTCACGCGCCCGTATGAGCAGTACATTTTGAACCGTATCCGTGAGGATTTGGGCTTTGCCGAGGTGCCGATACGCCTGATTTGGAAGTCGCGTTCTAAAGACGGCGGCAAACGCGTCCGGGTGTAGGCGTGGCCCGTCCTTTTACCCCTGCCCCCAACGCTGAACCGGCTGACTGGCTGCTCGAGCGGCTGACGGATTTCGCCGTAAACGTCGCCTCACTCGTTCCGAGCGGATTTGAGGCGTATGCACGGGTGTTTCATCCGGCAGAGAAAGTCACTTGTACCGCTGACGCAGACCAGTCGTCTACTTCTGAACTTTTACGCTGGGCTGACGTTGCCGAGCTGACCGGGCGCACACCTCACAAACTGATGCAGTGGGCAAGTATTCAAGGGCCGCATCCGGAACTTTACGATTACACCGCGCTTAAAGCCGGGAACGTTTATATCAGGGCTCCGCTGGGAGGAAGTCTGCCGCTCGAGCTGACCCAAGCCTTATGGCCCCTTCTCGGGCAGCACACAGGCACACCCAACGAATGCTTTTTCGCGGTCTGGGAGGGTTTCGGCGGCTTGCCGAAGTTCATCCACGAAGCGCCCGCGTTAGAGATTCCCGACCGGCGCTTTTACCTTTTTAGCGCACCCTTGCAGACGGTTGAACAGAGTTTTTACACAGGCGCAAGTCCTGCCGATGTGGGCGGCGGCTTTATGGTGATGCTTGATGAGGAAGAAGCAGGGGGAGTTTTTCAGCAAGAGCCCGAGCCTGCCCAGTCGAGCGGTGTAGGCGTCTTAATTTTCACCGGAACCGAGCACCCTACGCCCGAAGAGATTAGAGAGGCGCTTAGAAACCTGCCGCCTTTCGACTTTCCGCCTCTTGAGCAAAGCGCCAACCTCTGGTGGCCCCAAGACCGCGCCTGGTGCGTCCACACCGAAATTGACCTCAACACGACCTATATTTCAGGTTCACAACGGCTGGTTGACGCCCTGCTCGGTTCCGAAAAGCTGGAAGTCTACCAACTCGAGCCGACCGACGAACTTGTCCGCGACGCCGTAAATCCCACCCCCGCCGACCCCTACGGCAGTTCCTTTAAGATTGGGTAGTGCGCGCCGAACTGCTGCGCTGCACCGGGAGGTTTACGCGTGACTCAACTTCAGTTTACGGTCTTGACGCCCGGCCCGACACGCCGGAGGTTGCCTTGAACCGCTTTTCGGTCAAACCGCTCGCGGAGATGACCGCTCAGTTGGCCTCGGTTGCGTCCGGGCGACAAGCTCCCGATTTGGTTCTGACGAACGCCCGCATCTTGTCGGCCTACACCGAGCGTATTTTAGAGGGCCGCGAAGTGTGGCTCTCCGGGGGCCGTATCGCCGCCGTAAAACCCGCTGGAGCCGCCGTAAACGCGCCGACTTACGACGTGCAAGCTGGCATCCTTGCGCCCGGTTTGGTTGACCCGCACATCCACATCGAATCGAGCATGATGACGGCGTGTGCTTACGCCGAAGCCGCCTTACTCAACGGCACCACGACCATCTTTTGCGACTCGCACGAAATCGGCAACGTCTGCGACGCCGGAGGTATCGAGTGGATGCTCGAAGACGCCCGCCAAGCTGCGCTCAACGTCTTTTTGACGGTACCGAGTACGGTTCCGGCAACGTCACCGACCTTTGAAACGGCGGGCGGCGACCTTACGGCGGAGAAAATCGGCGCACTGTTCGACGCCTGGCCCGAAGCGGCGGCGCTCGGCGAGAAGATGGATTTTGTGCAGGTCGCGCAGGGCGACCCGCGCAGTCACGCGATTATCCGGGCAGCTTTGGAACGCGGTAAACCCGTTTCCGGGCACGTGTACGGGCGCGAGTTCGTGGCGGCGTACGCCGCGAGCGGCGTGACCGATACGCACGAGGCGATAGACCGGGAGATTGCCGTTGAACTGCTCGAGGCCGGACTCTGGATTTTCCTCCGGGGCGGCCCCCCCACAACGCCGTGGCACAGCCTGCCCGAAGCGGTTAAAGCCGTAACGGAACTCGATTCGTGTGCTAAAAGAGTTTGCCTCTGCACCGACGACCGCGACGCCGATGATTTATTTATGTTCGGCCTCGACTGGGTAGCGAGGGAGGCCGTAAAAGCAGGGCTCAAACCGGCGCTGGCGTGGAGCATGGGCTCGCTGCACGCGGCGACGCGTTACGGGCTGGACGGCGACTTGGGCGGACTCGGTCACGGGCGGCGGGCGGATATTGTCTTGCTGAACGATGGGCTCGAGCCACAGTCCACCTGGTACGGCGGCGAGCTGGTCGTCAAGGACAAAAAAATCACCCCAAAACTCGATGAGGCGTTGTCTAAACGCTACACCTACCCGAAAGCCGCGTTTGAAACAGTTCACTTGCCCGAAAGGTATACGCTCATTCCCGACCTGCCGACAGAGCCTTGCACCGCCAACGTCATCCGCGCCGCGCTCCCCGGCATCACCTTGTTTCACGAACAAGTTGACCTGCCCGTGCGCGAAAGCTGGCAAGCTCACTTTGAAGCCGCAAACCTCTGTTTCGTCAGCATTCTGGAGCGTCACGGTAAATCGGGCGAGGTTGCCCACGGACTCCTCAAAGACTTCGGCTTGACCGCTGGCGCCGTGGCGAGCAGCGTCGGACACGACGCGCACAACCTCATCGTCGCGGGGAAAAGTGAAGCGGACATGCGGCTGGCAGTCGAAACCATCCGTAAAAGCCGGGGCGGGGTCGCCGTCGTGCGTGCGGGGAAAGTGTTGGCGTCGGTGCCGCTGCCGATTGCCGGACTTTTAGCCGACGGACGCGCTCCCGAAGTTGCCGAGGCGACCGCCGAACTCAAAAAAGCCTGGGCCGAACTCGGCTGCACCCTGCCTTACATGGGTTTTAACCTGATTCCGCTCTCGGTCATCCCGGAAATCCGGATTACCGACAAGGGGTTGGTGACGGTACCGGGAATGAAGCAGCTGCCACTGTTTGAAATGGTTTGAGCTGAGGGTACAAACACACAGCAAACTGCGTTCAGGTGTACAAGATGACCTCGAGCCCGAATTCTGCCCTTAAAACCCCTGCCAGTTTTCCAAGCCCCCAAACTTCACTGCGTTCGTGACCGAGCGCGAGCACACTCACCCCGGTTTCAGCAACAGCTTTTGCCGCACCTGTGCGGTACTGACCCGTCAGATAGACCTGCGCGCCCCGTTCGGCAGCCTCATACACGAGCCCAGGACGCATCGCCCCGACCACACACGCCCGCGTCACGTCACCTGCACTTGCGCCGTAAACGGCCTCGAGCCCCCCGAACTCGGCCTCAACCCGAGCCTGAAACGCCGTAAAAGCTGCGCCGGGCACGTCGCCGATCATCCCCAGCGGCCTGCCGTCTTTGTCGCCCAAGACCTCGAGCTGCGCCAAACCGAGCGCGGCGGCCAAAAGCGGATTGAAACCCGTCGTCAAACGCTCGTCGAAGGCGTAGTGGTACGCCAGTACACCGATATCTTCGGGAATCCGGCCCAGCTTCCAGGGGCGGTGCAAAAAGAGCGCGTCCAGATTTTCTCGTACTATCCAGTCGGGGATGTCGGGCGTGGGCTCGAGCGCCACACCTAAGCGTTTAACGGGTCGCTCAGACGCCCGGTAGATGCCGTTTTGGTCGTTACCGAATTGAGCTGCCAGGAGAAAATCCGAGAGGAAGGACTCGAGGCCCGTAAGTGTTGTCAAGCTTCTGCCATCCGGGGACGGGAGCCGTGCCACCACCAGAGCGTCAGCGCCAGGGGCAGAAGGGCCACGGCTGCGCCCACAAAGCCCATCGCCGCGTAGCCGACGCCGGCAAAAACGAAGCCGCTGCCGAGGCTACCGGTGGCTGAAGCGAGCCCCAAAAGCAGGTCGTTGACGCCCTGTGTGCGCGAACGTTCCGCCGGGGAGAGGTTATCCGACAAGAGGCTGAGCCCCCCACGAAGCAGAAGTTCCAGCCCAAGCCGAGCAAAAAAAGTGACACCGCCAGCGGCAACACCTGCGGCGAAAGCGGCGCGAGCAGACAGGCCAAAACCAGCGTCCCGGCCCCTGAAAGAATGACCGGCGCACGGCCCCAGCGGTCGGTAAGCCTGCCCGACAAGACCGAAAACGCGTACATTCCGAGCGTGTGCGACGAAATGACTGCCGCAATGCTCGTCAGTGGGTGCCCGTAACGCGACATGTGCAGCGCGGTGATCACCATCAGCATGACCATCACGACCTGCCCGAAGACCATCGCCGAGACTGCCGCGACAACGGCGGGTTGCCGTAAAATTACACCCAGCGGCCTCGCCGGTCTGATATTCACCGCCTCAGTTGCACCTAAAGCAAGCCGCCCAACATCGCGCGGGTCGGGCCGTAACAGCACAAAGACCACGAGCAGCGCCAACACGAACATCCCGGCGCTCGCCGCGTAAGCGCCGGTCAGTTCAGGTAAGCCCAGCTTCAGGCTCCACCCGCCCATCGGCCCGACCAAGAGCGGCCCCATGATCGCCCCGACCGTTCCACCCAAAACGACGTTCGAGATGGCGCGACCGCGCAGCGCGACCGGACTGACTTCAGCAGCGGCAAAGCGCCCGAGTTGCAGCGCCGCCTGCGCGCTGCCCATGAGCGGCAACCCCGCGAGCAACAGGCCGAACGACCCCTGCACGATGGCCCACGCCGCAACGAGTGCGCCGAACACACCCGTCCAGAGTCCCAGCACCAAACCCGTGCGTCGCCCGAACGCGTCCATCACCACGCCCCACAGGTACGCTGCCAAAGCCGACCCGAGCAAAAACGCCGCCGACGGGACTCCGGCCCACGCTTCGCGTCCGCTCAGGGCAGCCCCGGCAACTGAGGCAATCGTAGCCGCGGCGATAAAGCCAGCCGAACCGAAAGCTTGGGCGGTGAATAACACCCAGGTGAGTTTGCGGGCAAGTCTAACGTCGGGTAACGCGGTCACACATTCAGCTTAGCAGGGCGCGCTAGAGATGCCAGAAACTCAGTTCGTCCGGCCTGAAGTCCGGGATACTCTGTTCGGCAAAGGCCAGCAGCCCGTCGCGGTCGGGAGGCTCGAGGTAATAGCGAAAGTTCCCCAGATAACGCTGCACTACGCTCTCCGAAACCCCCAGTTTCGCCGCTTCAGGCCGTGACACAGCCGCCAGTTCGCCAAGGCCGTGTTCACGCGCCGCGCGCAGTTTGGCAACCAAAAGTTCCGACGGCGGCCGGTCTTTACGTGACGCCCACACTGCAAAGGTAAAGGGCAGCTTGGTGAGGTCGTACCACGCTTTGCCGAGGTCGGTAATAAGGGGTTTTTGGCCGTTTACGGGGCGTTTGGCAACCGCCTCGTGAAGCGCGGCGTCCCCGATGAGGAGCGCGGCGTCGCAAGCCGCAAGCATCGTGTCCAAATCAGGGGGCCTAGGGACGAACTCGGCGTCGATGCCGGTTTCACGCAATAACACTTCAAGCAGTTGCACGCTCGTCGCCGAATCGGTCGTCAACGCAACTTTTTTGCCTGTAAGGTTCTCCCACGGTTCCCAGTGAAAGAGCATGACGCTGTAGACCGGGCCGAGCGTGGCGATAGAAAAATCCGGCAAGGCCCGCAGCACGTCGCGGTGGCGTAAAAACTCGATACTCGAGACCAAGGTCAAGTCAATCTCACCATCTAGCAGCTGCCGGTTTAGCTCGGTTGGGACACCCCGCACGAACGACGTACCGGGCCAGGGCGTAAGCCCCCAGTGTAGCGGCGCAACGTTGGTGTACGAGACGATGCCGAGGCGCTCGAGTTCTTGCGCTTGTACAGGCATTGCTGATACCGGTTTGAAGGTGTTCACTTTTCTATACCTTGCTCGACCTGATGACCTTCAGTCTCAAGAACTCGGATGGCATCGTCTAGCAAATCACTTTTAACAAGCAGATAATCTGTATCGAACGTTGAAAGCGCAAAAATACTTATCTCCGCGTCAGCCAGTGGCGCGGCAAGCGCGGCTAAGATACCTGTAAGATGAAATGCCAGCGTTCCCGATACTCGCAAGCAGCGCCAGTCTCGCTCTGCCTGAAGCGTCTCTGGCACGCGCCGTGCTTCGCAGACGACGGAGAGTTCTTCAGGCGTGCGAGTGACGTTTTGAAATGCGCCACCAAGCCAAGCAGGGAGGTCAGCGTCCGCAGGCAAACGGCATACAGCGAAGGTTTCGGGGCGCAGCTCGAGGTTCATCAGGCAGGAACGAGCGGTTCGTAGACTTTGAGTTCTTTGTAAAGCGCGTCGCGGCGTACCGGAATCCGACCCGCGTCCTGAATGAGCTGCACGAGCTGCGTTTCGGTCATCCCCTTGTTGGTCGAGGCTCCCGAGGCGTGCGCGATACGCTCATCTTTGATGGTCCCGTCAATGTCTGAGACACCCGCCGAGAGCGTCACCTGCGTCAGTTCGGGCGTGATCATAATCCAGTAGCCCTTTATATGCGGCACGTTGTCGAGCATGATGCGGGCGACCGCCAGGTTACGCAAATCGTCGAGGCCGGTCGTAAACTCGCTCTTGTTAAGCTCACGGGCCAACGCGTTGTTGTCGGGTTGAAAAGCAAGCGGGATAAACGACCTGAAGCCGCCGGTTTCGTCCTGTAATTCGCGTAACCGGAGCATGTGATCCATACGGTCCTCGAGCGTTTCGACGTGCCCGTAAAGCATCGTGGCGTTCGTCGGCAGCCCGAGTTCGTGGGCGGTGCGGTGAACGTCCAGCCAGCCTTCCGCCGTAACTTTCGCGCGGGCAATACGCGTCCTGACGTGTTCGGCAAATATTTCCGCGCCGCCGCCGGGTAGCGCAACGAGCCCGGCAGCTTTAAGCTCGCTTAAAACCTCGCGGTAGCTCAGCCGGGGCCGGGTGATTTTGCTGAAGTGGTGGATTTCGGCTGCCGTCCACGCCTTGACCTGATAGCCGCGCTCAGTTAGGCCGCGCACCAAGTCTAAGTAGTAGTCAAATTTGCGCCTCGGATGATGCCCCGACGAGATGTGAACTTCGGTCAGGTCGGGGTGATGGTGCTTGTCCAGATACGCCCAGACATCTGCTAATTCCATATCCCAAACACCTTCTTCGCCAATTTTGCGCTGAAACCCGCAAAAGGTGCAGCCGACGTAGCAGATATTGGTTTGCGAAAGCCGGAGCGAGTGGACGAAGTAAGCTTTGTCGCCGACCAGACGCCGCCGCACGGTGTCGGCTAAGCGGGCGACCGTAGGCAGGTCGGGCGTATGAAAAAGGGTCATCCCTTCGGCAAAAGTGAGCCGTTCGCCGCCCAGAACTTTTTGGGCAAGGGGCAAGAGCGCAGCGTCTTGTACACGAACAGCGGCGGGCGATGAAGCGGTCATAAAGGTATTGTAGCGCCGTCTAGCGCGCATAATTGGCATAAGCGCGACTTAAAAAAGAAAAAAGAACGTCACTGATGTGCCAAAAAGAGCGTTGCAGAAGCGCCGTTGGCTATACGCACACATCTAATCGGGGTGCTACGTTAAACTAGCTGGATACGCCTCGAAGAGGCGACTACGCTAAACCGAGGGGACGGGATGGGTGAAACAACCGAGATAAGTCGGCTTGAAGAGGTTCGGCAACTCCTGCAGACGCAAAAGCAGGAGCACTTGCTGAGCTTTTATCCCGAGCTTACGCCGCCGCAAAAAACCGCGCTTATCGGACAGCTTACGGCGCTGAACTGGGAGTATCTTGCCGAACTTATCGAGACGCACGTCCGGCAAAAACCCGACATGAGCGCTCCTGAGCCTATCGAGCCTGCGCCTTACTATCCGGCCGCGGCTGCCGACCCGGAGGAATACCGCCGCGCCCACGCGCTTGGTGAAACGCTCATCCGCACCGGACAAGTCGCCGCCTTTACAGTGGCCGGTGGGCAAGGGACGCGCCTCGGCTGGGACGACCCCAAGGGCACCTTTCCGGCGACGCCTGTCGCCCGCAAATCCTTGTTTCAGCTCTTTGCCGAACAGCTCCGCAAAACTGAAGAACTTTACGACGCGGCGGTGCCTTGGTACATCATGACGAGCGAGATGAACCACGCCGTAACGCAGGACTTTTTCGAAGCGCAGGGTTACTTCGGGCTGGACCGGGAAAACGTCAAGCTGTTTCCGCAAGGGATGATGCCGAGCTTTAGCCCTACCGGAGCGCTACTCTTGGCAGAAAAGCACGCCCTGGCGATGAACCCGGACGGTCACGGCGGCAGCCTCGGTGCGCTCGCCAAAAACGGCGCACTAAACGATATGGTGCGGCGCGGCGTGACGCAAGTGTCGTACTTTCAGGTCGATAACCCGAACGTGCGCTGCATCGACCCGCTTTTTATCGGGTTGCACGCACAAGTCGGTGCAGAGATGTCGTCGAAGATGCTCCGCAAGGTCGATCCGAAGGAAAAAGTCGGGGTTTTTTGTGTGGCGGGCGGCAAACCCTGCGTTATCGAGTACTCGGATATGCCCGACGCACTCGCTGAACTAGGAGACGAACACGGTGCACTCGAGTTTGGGGCGGGGTCGATTGCTATTCACGTGATTTCGGTGTCGTTCGCGCAGCGGCTGACCAGGGGTAAGGGGGACAGGCTCGAGCTGCCCTTTCACCGTGCTGAAAAAGCGGTGACGTATATCGACCCGGAAACCGGCGAACGGATTACGCCGGAAAAACCGAACGCCGTCAAGCTCGAGCGCTTTATCTTCGACGCCTTGCCGTTAGCTGAGCGCAGCATCATCTTGGAGACCGACCGGGTAGAGGAATTTGCGCCGATCAAAAACGCTTCGGGTAACGATTCGCCCGAAAGCAGCAAAAAGCTCCAAACCTTGCGGGCGGCGCGCTGGCTGGAAGCTCACGGCGTCAAAATCCCTTACAAAAACGGGGAGGTGGACGCGGTGCTCGAGATCAGCCCGCTGACCGCACTCTCGGCTGAAGACCTGGCAGGTGCCGAATTGCCCGAAGCTATCGAACCGGGCGCGAAGCTCGTGTTGTAACGGCAGTACAGGGGAAAAATACGGGCTGCTACAAGTTTGCCGACCTTTACAGGTCGGCTTGTACGCCATGCGTTATACTCGGACGCTGTGACCAAAGGCTTCGACTACCTTATCGTGGGAGCCGGCTTTGCGGGCAGCGTCCTCGCCGAACGCCTCGCAAGCGTGCGTAACGCCCGCGTCTTGGTCGTCGAGAAACGCGCGCACATCGGCGGCAACGCCTTCGACTATTTCGACGCCGACGGGATTCTCGTGCACCGTTACGGGCCACACATCTTTCACACCAATTCACGCAGGGTCTTCGAGTACCTGTCGCGTTTTACGGCGTGGCGGCCTTACGAACACCGTGTCCGGGCCTGTGTCGATGGGCAGCTCGTACCGCTACCGATCAATTTAGATACGGTCAATCAGCTTTACGGTTTGAACCTGAGCAGTCTCGAGTTGGCCCGTTTTTTCGCCGAACGCGCCGAACCGGTCGCCGAAATCCGCACCGCTGAAGACGTGGTGGTTTCCAAGGTAGGCCGTGAGCTGTACGAGAAGTTTTTTCGTGGCTACACCCGGAAACAGTGGGGACTGGACCCGAAAGACCTCGACGCGTCGGTCACAGCCAGGATTCCGACCCGGACGAACCGCGACGACCGCTACTTTACCGACACCTACCAGCTGATGCCCAAACGCGGCTACACGGCGATGTTCGCCCGGATGCTGGCGCACCCCAATATCAAGCTGCTGCTCCAGACCGATTACCGCGAAGTCGCCGACATGATCCCCTATAAACACCTGATTTTTACCGGCCCTATCGACCTGTTTTTCGACTATCGGCTGGGCAAACTGCCCTACCGTTCGCTTGCGTTTCACCTCGAGACGGTTGAGCAAGAGACGGTACAGTGCGTCGGCACGGTAAATTTTCCCAACGACACCCCGTATACCCGGGTGACCGAGGTCAAACACCTGACCGGGCAGCGTCACCCCAAAAGCGTCTTGGTCTACGAGGAGCCGCAGGCTGAGGGTGAACCCTATTACCCTGTCCCCCGCCCCGAAAATGCGGCGCTCTACGCCGAATACAAACAGTTGGCCGCGGCGCGCCGGGACGTTACCTTTGTCGGGCGGTTGGCAAACTACCGCTACTACAACATGGATCAGGTTGTCGCGCAGGCGCTAAAGGTATTTGAGACGCTAGCTGTGCAGGTAAATGTCTAGCCGAACCGGGAGGCGTCGCCGTGCGGTTCGCTAGACCGCTTTTACTCTCACTTGTCTTCGGTCTTCTGGGCCTCGGCGCAGCGCTTTTGTTCGGCAAACCCGCCGACCTGCGCGCTGTTTTTACCCTCTCGAGGGCTGCGCTCTTCTCGAGCACCCTGTTGTTGGGGGTGTCGTTTGTCTGCGGCGGTCTGCGTATCCGGCTTTTGGCCCGAACGCTCACCTATACCCTGCGGCTGCCGAGCGCGATCCGCTGTCACATTTTGGGCGCGTTTAGCGCCGCTGTTACCCCGAGCGGCAGTGGTAACGCCCCGGCGATTGCGCTGATGCTCCGGCGCGACGGTTTAACCCAAGCGCACGCCTGGTCGGTCGCGCTCTACACGAGCGTCATCGACCTCCTTTTTTACGCGTGGTTTGCGCCCGCTTCTCTGCTGACGCTCTATTTGAGTCGGCGTTTACCGGGGGGTGGCTGGCTGTTGGCCGGCGGGCTGTTAGCCAGCGCCCTCTTTTTGGGGCTCTGGTATCTGCTGGTTTTTCACCTCGCGGCCTTACCCCCACTGGTACACCGGGTCTTTAGCCGGCGGCCCCTCAGACGTTTTGAAACCCGTGCGGAGCGGTTTACGGGCGGACTCACCGCGACCGTCGCGCGGCTCTCCGGGGCGACGCGCCTTCAACACGCCGTCTTGCAGCTTCTTTCCGTCGGTGTCCACGTCAGCGTGTTTGCCATCTTTTTGGTGGTTGCCGCCGACTTGGGGCTAAACCTGCCCGCGCTCCCGACCGTGGCGGTTCTCTTTCTGGTCTTTGCCGCCTCGCACGTCGTGCCGACGCCCGGCGGCAGCGGCTTTTTTGAACTCTCGCTGCCGCTCGTGCTCAGTCCGGGTAATCCCGCCAGGGTCGTGCCGGCCGTTATCGCCTGGCGGCTGATCGCGTTTTACTCGTCGTTTTTGCTGGGGCCGCCCCTCGGCGGCGCAGCCCTCGCCAGGCGTTTGGGACCCCAAGCGTCGGACAACGCAAAAGCTGAGAACCTAGACGCTGGAAATACAGCGGCTGAAACCGCCCCGGAGACCGCCGTAAAAGCGGATGGGCATGATTAGCTCGAGCCCACGCTCAGCTCATCAGGAGGGTCACGGCTTTTTGATTCCTAACTTAAGAGACGACCCGCCCGTCTTTGTAAAACCCCACATACCAGAGTACCCGCCGGAGCGTCCGATAACTTATGAGTGTCGACAGCGTCGTACCGTGAAACGCCCCGACCGCGCGCCGCATCGCAGCTTCGGGCAGGGGGCGGCGCGTGGTAACGCGGCGGTAGTGGTGCGCTTCTTTAAGTGCTTGAAAGTAGCTCTTCAGCGGCCCGCGTCCGAGCGTTGCCAGAAGCACGAAGCCTGTGACCAGGCGGCCCAAAAAGATGTCGTAGTAACGCCAGCCGTGAAAATAACGCCACGCGGTCTGCAGGTCGTTGCGGAGCCCGTAAAAGACGTGCGCTTGGCTGTACCCCGACTGGCGACTCGGCATCTTGTGAAACACCCGCGCCTGGGGTAAGAACTCGATATCAAAGCCGTGCAAAAAAACCTCGGCAGCGACGGGGGCTTCGTTGGCGTAGAGAAAAAATCCTTCCGGATAGCCGCCGATCTCTTGCAAGAGCGCTGTGCGGATGAGAAACCCGCACCCCAGAAAACAAAACCACGGCCTCGGTTCGTCACCGGGGTAGAGCGGCAGATAGGCCAAATCCCAGCGTTTACGGGTTTTGGGCTCGAGGATGTCGCAGGTTACGAGTCCCAGCTCGGGTCTTTTTTCAAAACGCGCGACGGCCCGTTCGATAGCGCCCGGTTCGGGCCATGAATCGTCGTCTAAAACCAGCACGTACTTGCCCGTCGCCGCCCTAAACGCCGTGTTGAGCGCGTCGATACCGATATTTTGCGGGTGCTTGAAGAGGCGCACCGCAGGAAACTTACACGCGAGCAGTTCCGGCGTCCCGTCTTGCGAGGCGTTGTCGGCGACGAGCAGCTCGAGCCGCGCGTAAGGGTCTTTTTGCAGCACCTGCAGGGTATGAACGAGGTCGGCTTTGCGGTTGTGCGACAAGATGCAGACGCTGACGAGCGGGCGAGTCATAAGGATGTTGTAACACGCCCCCGGGAACGCGTATGACGCGCTCTTACGCCGTAAACCCGAACAACAAACCTGAACATCGTTGTTCAGGTTTTCTGGAACAGCTCGACCCGGCCTTTTGCGGCGGGCTTCGGCAACCGGCGCGGGACGCAGGTTTAAGGCGGCTTTGATCGGGTGCGCCGCCTGAGCGTTTGGTGCCTATAACCAGAATACTCCCGGCGACCTGTTAAACTTGTGCGGATATGCCCGTACTGCTGCGCCTCGCGCGCCGAAACCTGTTTCGTTACAAAAGCCGCACCTTTGCCACCGTTTTGGGTGTAGCGCTGGGTATCGCAGCAGTTTTGGCGACGCTTTCAATCGGCGACAACGTCGAGGCGAATGTTGAGAGCGCGCTCGAGGCCGCTGCCGGCAAAGCCGATCTGCTCGTCACCCCCGGCGCAGAAGGGCGCGCCGTTTTTACCACCAGCGACATTTTAGAGAGTGTAGAAGCGACCCCCGGCGTCCGGGCCGTCTACCCGGTTTTAAGTACCCGCGCCGAACCCGTGCGCGACATCGGCGACGTGAGCGATTCGGTCATTCCCGGCGTCGATTCGGGCTTTCAGCTGTCAGGCCGCGTCACGAGCGTTCCCGCCGACTTGCCGAGTCAGCTGGCAGCAGGCAGGTGGCCACAGGCAGGTTCAAACGGCGTCGCCCTCGCCGAAGGCTTCTCCCGCAGCCGCGGCTTTGGCGTCGGTGATGAAGTCACCTTCGCCGCGCAGTTCGGCGACCTGCCGCTTAAAGTCACCGGGCTATTAGACGACAGTCTCGGTTACGCAACGACCAACGGCGGGCGGGTCGGTATCGTCGCGCTGGCAGACTTGCAAAACGCGCTGAGGCTAGGCGGGCGCGCCTCGTTTTTAGAGGTTTTGACCGAGCAGGGTCAGAGCGGCGCGGTGCAGGCCGCGCTGCAAAACAAGTTGGGGGCCGACTACACCGTCACCTTGCCCGCAGGCAGCGGCAACCTGGCGACCGGCGTGGTCGATACGCTCGAGTCGGGGCTCCAGATTTTAGCAGCGACGCTGATCGCGCTCGGCGGCTTTATGGCGTACAACACCTTTGCGGCGAGCGTGCTGGAACGGCAGCGGGAGTTTGCACTTTTGCGGACGGTTTGCCTGACGCGGGGGCAGGTGCAGCGTCTGGCGCTCTTGGAGGCGCTGCTCGTCAGCATCCTGGGGATTATCTTCGGGCTGCTGTTAGGGGTCGGGTTGTCGGCGGCGATAACCTACCTGAACGCGGTCGCCCTCGGCTTCGAGTTTCGGACGCTCGTCGTCCCGGTTCGCAGCGTGCTGCTAGCCAGCCTCGTCGGAGTCGTGATTTCGCTGCTCGCGGGCTACTTGCCTGCCCGGAGCGCCTCGCGCACGCGCCCCCTGGCGGCGGCTAGGGCCGTGAGCGACCCGGCGGTACGCGCCGCGCCCTTGTGGGGTTTTTTGCTCCTTGCCGCCGGCGTCGTCGCCTCGCTCGCGCCGTGGCAGGGGTTTACGGCGCTGTTCGGTGCGGCGCTCTCGATGGGGCTGCTTTTTACCGGCTTCAGCCTCGCTACGCCGACGCTCCTTAAACCGACGCTCAAGGTTTTGAGCCCGGTTCTAGAACGGCTGTTCGGGCTCGCCGGGCGGTTGGGCTCGAGTTTCTCGTTACGTAACGCCACCCGTAACGGCGTCGCCGTCGGCGCGGTCGTCGTCGGGACGGGGCTTACCATCGGCGTCGGCGCGATGGTCGCAGGGATCAACCGTTCGATTCAGGACTGGGTTGATACCACCGTCGTCGGTGATTTGTTCGTGACCTCGCCGGTCAGTTTTCCGGCAGACTTTGCCGCGCAGATTAAAGCGCGTGTTCCCGCAATCGCCGAGGTCAGCGGCGTCGGCCTCCGCATCGTCCGTTTTACCCCCGAGAGTACGCCACGGGGCCGCAGCGTCGCGCTCGTTCTCGTCGATCCGGAACGCTTTAATCCCGCGTCCGGCTTCGGGCGTTTTCAGTTCGTCCCCGGTCAGGGCGACGCCGCGGACGCCTACACGACCTTAAAAGCCGGGGGCGAGGTGCTCGCGGCCAACACCATCCGTGACCGTTACGGTGTTTCAAAAGGCGATACCGCAACCCTCCGCACCTCGGACGGCTATAAAGACTTCAAGGTCGGCGGCGTCGTGGTGGACTTTACCGGCGGCGGCGAGACGTTTGTCGGCAGCTTAGAAGACGCCGAGCTGTTCGGCGGCGGTTCCCCCGACCTGTTTGTCATGACGGTGCTGCCCGGCGGTGACCCGGCGGCAGCGAGAGACGCACTCATCGCGGCGTTTCCCAAGCTCTACCTCGACGTCACGCTCAACCAGGATTACCGCGCCCGCATTCTGGATTTGACGCAGCAAACTTTTACAACCACCAACGGACTTTTGCTGTTGGCTATCTTTATCGCGGCTCTAGGTGTTGCCAACACGCTGGGGATGAACCTCTCGAGCCGTCAACACGAGGTCGCGGTGCTCCGCACGCTGGGCTTGACAAGGCGCGGCGTCCGGCGTCTGGTCACCGCCGAGGGTATCGTCGTCGTCGCACTCGGCACGGTTCTCGGGGTCTTGACCGGGCTCCTTTTGTCGCAAGTCATTACGACGGGTGCAAGCGCCCTGACGGGTTACCGCATCACCCCGATCTATCCGTGGCGGCTTATCGTCGTCGCGCTGCTGTCGTCGCCGCTGGTCGGACTCTTAGCGTCGCTCGTTCCGGCCCGGCGCGCCGCCCGCATGTCGCCTGTCACCGCTCTGGGCGGCGAGTAATGGAGAAACCTTTGGAAACTACGCTGGAAATTGCCGCCAACAACCCTGTGAAGACACCGGCGCGGGAGAACGCCCCGGCGCTGCCCGCAGCAATCGTAGCCAAAGGGTTAAGCAAGCGCTACCGACTCGGCGGCGAGGTCGTCGAGGCGCTCTCGGGGCTCGAGCTGAGCGTCCCGCAAGGCCAGTTCGTCGCCGTCATGGGGCCTTCCGGCAGCGGTAAATCGACGCTCTTGCACCTTTTAGGTCTTTTGGACAGCCCCGACGCGGGTACGGTCGAGCTTGCCGGAACGCCGACCGGCAAGCTTTCCGACGACGACCTTACCGCACTCCGGCGCGACAAGCTGGGCTTCGTCTTTCAGGGTTTCGAGCTGATTCCCAACCTGAGCGCGCGCGAAAACATCTTGCTGCCCGCCGAGGTCGCCGGACGCCGTAAAGAGGCTAAGAGGACTCTCGAGCGCCTCGCTACGGTACTCGGTATCGAAAGCCGTCTGGCGCACCGCCCCGCTCAGCTGTCGGGGGGGCAGCAGCAGCGCGTCGCGCTGGCACGGGCGCTGATCAACGATCCGGTCGTCATCTTGGCCGACGAACCGACCGGCAACCTCGATTCGCGTACCGGCGAAGAGGTCTTGGAACTGTTTCAGCGGGGCGTCCGTAACGAGGGCTGGACGGTCGTGATGGTCACGCACGACCCTAAGGCCGCACTTTACGCCGACCGCATCGTTTTTTTGCGCGACGGCCAACTCGTCGGCGAAACCCTGACCGAAAACGGTGAAGCGCGGGGCATTATCGAGCGGTTTGTCGGCGTATAGCAGGCGTCTCTTTACTCGAGAAACCCCGACACGTCGCGCGGGTCGATGTCGAGCCGCAGCCGCGCAGCGCCCCGGTAGGCGAGCGCCGGAGCAAGCCGTTCGGGAAGCGTTTCGGCGTGAGTCCGGATAAAAAGCTGATACGAATACCGGTTCTTGACGCGGGCCACCGGCGCAGCGCTCGGCCCGAGCAGTTCCTCCGGGGTTGCGCCCGCCGTCTGGAGCGCGCCCGCCAGCCAGTTTGCGGCGCTCTCGGCGGTGCGCGCGTCGCGGGCGCTGAGTTGCACCTTGGCGAGCGCCGCAAAAGGTGGATAGTTAAAACTCTGCCGACGCTCCAAAAGTGCCTGCACGAACGCCGCGCCTGAACCGTGGGTATAGGCCTCGAGCAGCGGACTGTCCGGTACGAAGGTCTGAATGAGCGTCAGCGGTCTCTTGTCGGGAGCGAGTTCGCCCAGATTGAGGAGCAGCCGGAACGCCTCTTCCTCGGCGCGAAAATTGCCGAGCGACAAAAAGGCGTCGAGCAGCGTTACCCCGACCAAAGACACATTCGGCAGCGGCGGAATACGCAAACATGCGGTCGTGGCGACGAGTACCCCCGGAACGCCGTCCCTCAGGTCGCTCAGGTCTTCGCGTTTATCGCTGTCGAAGCGTTTGACGAGCAGTTCCGGGACGACGCGCGCGACTTCGGCGGCGATCCACTGCGTCCCGGCGGCGCGCGTCGGCCCCAGCGCCGGGTTGCCGCAGTTCGGACAGAGGTCGGGGGCGCGCCCCTGATGACCGCACTGATGACAGCGCAGCAGGTAGCGTTCGCGGTGGTAGCGCAGCGGCAGGTCGCAGTTCGGGCACATCAGCGTGTGTTCACACGCCGCGCAGCAGAGCGCCGCCGAAAAACCCCGGCGGGGGGCGAGCAAGACAGCTTGACGACCCCGCGCCTCGACCTGCTTGAGGACGCGCACGAGGTCGCTGCTGAGGGGCCAGCCGCCCGCCCGCAAATCGACCACGTGGACACGCGGGGCAGCGGTCGGCACCTCCAAACGCGCGGGTGGCGAAACCAGACCGAGCGTTTCAGGCGTCGTAAACGCGTCGCTCAGTACGAGCGGTACAGCGGCCTCGGCTGCAAGAAAATGTGCGGCGGTCGGGATGAACACGCGGCAACCCAGGTTGAGTTTGTAGGCGCTGCTGCCCTCCTCGAGCACCACCACCCGGCCCAGCTCGAGGGGCGAGAGCAGCGCCAGATAGCTTCCAACCAAAACAAACGGTTCCGGTTCACGGCAACGCTCCCACAACCGGAGGCGTTCTTTGTCGGGGGTGTCGCCCAACAGGACGTGAACGGGGGCGTGTGCGGCTAAAAGCGACGCGGCTTGCTGCGCGTAGCTTTGTTCGGGCGCTAAGACCAAAACGCTTTTGCCAGCCGCGAGGTCGGTCTTTAGCAGAGGCAGCAAGCTCAAGACCCGGGCCGCCCGCGTCCCCCCCGCGACACTTAAAGTCGGCTCATGAACGGTGAAGGCACAATTTACTTTTTCGGTTGCGCTGACAACAGACTTTACGGCAGGTTTTACGGCGGTCAGCGGCGCGGGTGGCGCTTCGACCTCCCGGTAGTCCGCGTACCCTTTTTTGACGAGCGCGCGCACGGCGGTTTCCGGCACAGCCACAGCGCGGGCCAGAGCCGCCGCGCTGTCAACCTGACCCAACTCGAAAAGATAGGTGAGCGCCCGGCGCTGATTGGCCCGCGCTGCACCGTCGAGTGCTGCGTCCCCTTCGCGCACCGGTACGAGCCGCTGAACCTTTGCGGGCAGCACCCGCACCCGTTCTTCTAACAGCCCCTGCTGACGGTACAGCTCGAGCTGTTTAAGTGGCACCGTTGCCGCCTCTTGCCAGCTTTCAGAAACAGGTTCAGCGAGCGCGCCCAGCGCGCGGACGTGATGCTCGAGGGGTACGCCGAGCCCCGTCGGTAACAGGTTGGCGAGTACGGTTCCGGCGGGGGCGCAGGTATAAACGGCAACGCGTTCCAGAACTTTTAAGGCGCCGTCTTTCAGAAAAGGTTCGGTGTCCAGAGCGCCAAGGGCTTCACGAAGCTCGAGGCCGGCCCCACCCCGGAGCGGTTCAAACCCGACTAAAATCCCGATTCGCACGCCGCTCTGCCACGGCACCACCACCCGTATCCCGGCGGGCGGCAAAAACCCGATACCGTGAGGCGGCAAAAACGTGAAGGCGGGTAGAGGCAGGGGTAGAAGTACCCGCCAGGCAGTCGGGGCGGTCACAAACCAGTGTACCGTTCCGGGCCGAGGTCACGGTAAGATGCGCGTATGCGACCCCCCGACGAGAATTCCCGTGCAGCCGCTACTTACAGCGCGGCAGGCGTCGATTTGGGTGCCAGCGACGAGACGCTGGCGCGGATTAAAACGGCAGTCAAGGCAACCTATACGCCGAACGTCCTCGCCGGACTCGGCGCGTTCGGCGGGCTGTTTGGCGCAGGTGCGCTTAAAGACATGGACGCCCCCGTCCTCGTCGCTTCGACCGATGGTGTCGGGACGAAGACAAAGGTCGCTGCTGCTTTAGGACGCTACGGTACGCTCGGGCAGGATTTGGTCAATCACTGCGTCAACGACCTTTTGGTACAGGGCGCGAGACCGCTCTTTTTTCTCGATTATGTCGCGTCGGGAAGGCTTGAGCCCCCCCTCACCGCCGCACTGATTACGGGCGTCGCCGAAGGGTGTAAAGCCCACGGGATGCCGCTTTTGGGCGGCGAAACCGCCGAGCTGCCGGGGGTCTACGTCGCGGGCGAGTTCGACCTCGTAGGAACGCTTGTCGGCGT
This sequence comes from uncultured Trueperaceae bacterium, assembly GCA_963799485.1. Classification (GTDB taxonomy): domain Bacteria; phylum Deinococcota; class Deinococci; order Deinococcales; family Trueperaceae; genus Truepera. The sequence goes on along the minus strand of CAWCXJ010000006.1, from coordinate 294,274 downwards.
CGTCGAGCGCTCCAAAATCATTACGGGTGAAAAAATCAGAGAAGGTGACGTCATCCTGGGTTTAGGCTCAGGTGGGTTGCAGACGAACGGGTTTTCGCTGGCGCGGCATGTCTTGGCAGGAAGCTACGACGAACCGTTGGGAAAGCTAACTGTAGGGGACGCGCTGCTAGCTCCGCACCAAAGTTTTTTAGCGGCGCTGACCCCACTTTTAGAGGCCGGTGTAGTAAAAGGGATGGCGCATGTTACGGGCGGCGGTCTGCCGGGAAACCTGCCGCGCAGCCTGCCTGAAGGTTTGGGCGCAGCGATTACGCCCGCTTGGAACATTCCGGAAATCTTTACGCTGATTGAGCAGCGCGGCAACGTCAACCGGGACGAGCTGTTCAGCGTCTTCAATATGGGCGTCGGCTTCGTTTTCGTGGTGTCGCCGGAAAATCTGGAAAAGGTTTACAAGCTCGTCCCAAAAGCGTTCGAGGTCGGCGAAATCGTTAAAGGCGAAGGTGTCCAGATACTTCAGGCAGGTTGAAGGTGCTTGCCTAGAAGTTTCCTGCTTGATTCTAGACCGCTAACCGGATTCGGACCCTAGAACCGGCAGCAGCACCGTAAAAACCGTTCCTTCACCCACCTTGGACTCGACCGAGACCGTGCCGCCGTGCTGCTCGACAATCCATTTGACGATGGCGAGACCCAAGCCCGAACCGTTGCCGCGGGTGCTGCGCGCCCCGTCGACGCGGTAGAACCGCTCGAACAAGTTGGGCAGGGCCGCTTCGGGGATACCGGGGCCGTTGTCCAAGACCTCGAGCCGCGCCCAGTCCTTTTCTTTGAGGAGCGACATGTTGACCTGACTCGAGCCTGCGTTGAGCGCATTTTGGACGAGGTTGAGAACAACTTGTTTAAGCCGCGCCGCGTCGCCGGAAACCTCCAAGAGTGGCCCCGGTGAAAAAGCCTTGATACTCGCGCCCCGCGCGACCGGCGCCAACTCCTTGACGACCGCCTCGACGGTTTCAACGAAGTTCATCGGTTCGCGTTTAACGGTCAGCCCGGCGTCGGCGCGGGCCAGTTCCAAAAGGTCGTTGACGAGTTTGCTCATCCGCAGCGCCTCACCGCGAATAATCTCTAGCGGTTCGACCTGTTCGGGGGTCGGCTTCGTGCGCCGTAAAAGGTAGCTCGCGTGCCCGGAGATCGCCGTGACCGGGGTGCGGAGTTCGTGCGACGCGTCGGCGGTAAAGCGGCGCTGCGTTTCTAGGGTTTCTTGCAGGCGGTCGAGCATCCGGTTGAGCGTCACCGAGAGTTCACCGACCTCATCACGCGTTTTAGACACCGGGACGCGCTGCGACAGGTCTTGCGAGGAGATCCTCGAGGCCGCCCGGGTCATCCGTTTCAAGGGCGTCAGCGCCCGCTGCGCCAACAGCCACACCCCAAAGGGAAAAACAAGGAGCGCAACGATAATCGTTTGAATCAGGTTGGTGCGGAGCTGCGTCATGGTGTCGCTGCGAACAGGCAGGGCGACGGCAACGAGCGTCGGCGCGTCCATGCTGCTTTCAGAGGGATTGAAAAAGGGCGCGTCGGCGTTGATGCCGAAGATTTCGCGTTCCGCCCGCACCACCCAGATGGTGCCGTCCTCAGCCTTGACGTTGGTGCTTAGACGACCGCTGCGCTGCAACTCGGCAAACTGACCTTCACCCACAAGCTTGGCAAGCTCCGTCCCATCCGAAGCTACGACCGTCGGCAGTTTCGGAACCCGCTCGAACCCGGCAAACAGCTTGGGCGTCAGGGGCGCGCGGGGATCGTAGTAGTAGATATTGACGAAAAGCAGGGCGTCGCTCGACAAGCTCTGTACCCAGCTGCTCCGGCTCGAGGATGAGGTCGAGGGATTTTGCGCGATAGCTTCTAAAACGTCCGTGTAAGCTTGGCTCGCCTGCACCTCGACGCTGTCTATCAGTGAGCGCCGCGTCAGGCTGTAAACGAGCACCCCGACGAAAATCAGCACCAAAACCAGAAATCCGGCAAAAAAGAGCGTCAACCGTAGCTGCAGCGACAACCCCAGCGGGGCCCGCCGGGTTGCAACCTGGGTTTTATGAGCGCCCTGCGTTAAACTAGCCACACCACCATCCAACTTCAGCTTAACGTACCGGGCAATCACTTACCGCCCAGATGAACTCAAGCTACCCCCTGCGTTGATGAGAGGCGTGACTGTCCGGTCTTCAGGCCGGCACCGCTACAAGCTAGCAGTGTCTACAGGCGCTTACTCCTCGCGGAGCACATAACCGACGCCGCGCACGGTGTGAATCAGGCGGCGCTCTCCTTCGCCCTCCAATTTGCGCCGTAAATAGCCGACGTAGACATCGACGACGTTCGAGCCGCCCGTGTATTCCGGCCAGACCTTCTCCTCGATTTCAAAGCGGTTAAAGACCTTGCCGGGATTGCGGGCGAAAAGTTCCAGCAGTTCAAACTCTTTCGCCGAGAGTTCGATCCGCCGCCCGTCGCGAAAGACCTCGCGCCCGTCTAAGTTCATCACCAGGTCGGCAACGCGCACCTCGCCGGTGACAGCCGGGTTGACGCGCCGCAAATGCGCCCTTACGCGCGCCAACAACTCTTCAATCGAAAACGGTTTGACGAGGTAGTCGTCCGCGCCCGAGTCGAGCCCCTGCACCTTGTCGTCGACCGAATCTTTGGCGGTCAAGATGATAATCGGCGTGTTCGAGGTTTTGCGGACGCGCCGCGCCACCTCGAGCCCGTCTAAAACCGGCAGCATGAGGTCTAACACGACCAGATCGGGGTTAAGCTCACGAAACTTCGATAAACCCGTTACGCCGTCGTAGGTTACGACCGTTTCATACGATTCGGCCTGAAGTTCCAGGTCGATAAATTTGGCAATTTCCTTTTCATCTTCGATAATGAGAACCAGCGGTTTTCTGTCCATAACGCAATTATGAGACGCCCAAGTATGAGAGTCCCACCGACAAGGTGAGAACATGCCGGGTAGTTATCTCATATCTTTTTAATGTCTACGAGATTAGCACAGTTTCTTGCACGATGATCTCATCTTGCAAGATGCGTTCGGCCCACGCCTTCGCACCGGGCAAAGAGTGGTCGCGGAAGTTACCGCAACGCTCCTCGCTGCAGCCGGGAATCTCACCTTCATGGTGGTTTACGGCCTCGAGCGACCGCCTCAGCGCTTCGGCTACCGCAGCCTCATCAGGTTCACCAAAGACGGTCAGATAGAATCCGGTACGACACCCCATCGGGCTCGCGTCGATCAGCTCACCGAGCGACCCGCGCAGGTAACCGGCCAAAAGGTGTTCGATGGTGTGTAAGGGCGCAGTCGGGATCTCGGCCTGATTCGGTTGGACGAGGCGCAGGTCGAACTTGCTCACCACGTCGCCACTCGGCCCGGTGTAGTGTCCGGCCAAGCGGACGTAGGGCGCGCGGACGCGGGTGTGGTCGAGGTCGAACGAGGCGACTTTTTTGGCTTCGGGTGTTTTGTAGGAACTCATAAAGCCTAGCCTACCCCCTTGTGAGGGGGGCGCAGCGAGCCGGGTATACTTCAAACCGGTAAACTCGGCACTACTTTACCAAACCGGGTTTCAGGTGGGCCGAGATAGCCAAACAGCTATAGTAAGAAAAGTCGCGTAGCACACGTTATCGGCCTGTTTTACGGTAGAAAGGTCGCGCCGCACGTGGTAGCCGAGCTGATTAGCAGCGGTTTTCCCCGAGGCGCGGTCTCCAGGCGCGAGGGAAACGGCGGTGCGTTCGTTTCGGTAAGGGTTGCCGCCGTGCATGTAGCGCGCGCCGTCAAGGTCATGAGCCGCTACGCCCGGACGGGCCAGCGTCCGGGGCCGAGGAAACCTGCGCGCCTCGCCTTGGTGCGCATCTTTCGGTTGGTGCAAGTCTTTCTATTTGCGTGCCGGTCGGGTAGACTGACGGTGGTTATTTAATTTGCTTATTTACTAGGAGCTTATCTTGCGCGTTGCAATCTTTATCGACGGCAGCAACCTCTATAACGGTATGCGTGAAAACCTTTCCAACACCCGCTTCAACCTGCAAGAACTCGTCGCGCAGCTGCTCGCCAAACGCCAGCTGGTACGTACCTACTACTACAACGCACCCCTGACCGACGACTACGAACACGACCTGCGCGAGGGACAGCAGCGGTTTTTCGAGTCTTTACGGCGAATTCCCTACACGACCGTACGGTTGGGGCGGCTTCACCGCCGCTTCGACGGTTCGCTGGTAGAAAAAGGCATCGACGTGGCGATCGCGGTCGAATCGCTCGAGCTCGCCTACGAAGACGCCTACGACACGGTGCTGCTCGTTTCCGGCGACGGCGACTACGTGCAGTTGGTCGAGGCCATCAAACGCAAAGGCAAGCACGTCGAGTGCGCGATGTTTCGTAATCAGTCGGCGGGGGTGCTGTTAGAATACGCCGATATTTTTACGCCGCTCGACGACCTCAACTGGCAAAAGGTGCTGTTTTAGCGGGTTATAACGTACGGGCTGCAACATACAGGTTGCAACGTACAGATTGCAACGTACAGATTGCAACGTACAGGTTGCAACGTCCTAGGACGCTCCGGCTTCGGGTTTCGTCAAAAAGGGCTCCAAACCCTTCGCCCCGTCGACAAAAAGTTGCAGGTGCGGAAAGGGTATCTGAATCCCGGCCTCGTCGAGCGCGACTTTGCTCGCCTCTAAAATAGACGCCCGAATCGCCGGTTCGGTGGCAATCTCACTCGGTTCGATCCAAAAGATGAGCTGCAGGTTGACCGACGAGTCGGCGAGTTCGTCCACCCGGACAAGCGGCACCGGGCGCTGCATGATGCGCTCACTTTTTTGCATCACCGGGACGAGCACCTCGCGCGCCGCCGCAATCGACTCGCCGTAGGCGATACCCAGTGCAACCGTAAGCCGTAAGGGGCCACCGGCAGAGTAATTGAGAATCTCCGAAGACGCGACCTCCGAGTTGGGAATCGAGGTGTAGACATTATCTCTCGTAACCAGCCGCGTGTTCCGCAGGGTGATTTCGCGCACTTTACCCAGCTGCCCGTTGACCTGCACCCAGTCGCCGATACGAAACGGGCGTTCGATGAGGAGCGTCGTCCCGGCGACGAAGTTCCCGAGCGTGTCTTGCGCGGCAAAACCTACCGCAATCCCGACGACCCCGAGGCCGGTTATGAGCGACAAGACGTTGACGCCGAACTGCGACAAGATGCTCGCCGAACCGAGCGCGACGAAGACCACCGAGATGACGTTGCGCAGAAGCTGCACGATAGACGGGTCGAGCTGATAACGCGAGAGCGCGTGCGTAATCGCCCGGAGTCCGATAAGCCAGCCCAGATAGTAAAGAAACGCCATGACTGCGGCCCGTGCGATGCGCCCGGTCAGGATCGCCGGCACACCCCACTGCGACAAGATAGCCAAGAGCGCGAACAGTAAAACGACGTAGCGCAGCGCCGAGGCCAAAGGCCGCGACACCTCCCGGCTGAGCCGCAACCGCCGCACGAGAAAATACAGAGCGGCGCGTAAAAGGCGGTACACACCGACGAAAATCAGGATCAGCAGCGCCGAGGCGATCACCTCACCGGCAAGGCTGGCAAAAAACTTCGCGGTACTCGTTTCGCTCGGCTTCAGAATACCGAGTGTACTGAGGAGGCTGTCTCGCAAATCGTTCCACAAATTCAGGAAAAACGCGTTCATCGTGTTTGACCCTCGAGCAACTCGGTCAAGCCTGCTTCGTCTAACACCGGCACTTTGAGGGCCAGGGCCTTTTCAAGCTTCGACCCCGCCGCTTCGCCCGCCACCACATACGAGGTTTTTTTCGACACCGACGACCCGACGCGCGCGCCGAGCGCCTCGAGCCTTACCTTCAGCACGTCGCGGGGTTCACTCAAGGTTCCGGTCAGTACAAAACTCAGGCCGGAGAGCGCGTTTCCGCGCGGCGCGGAGGTCGCGACCGGGGCAACGCCGCGCGCTGCCAACGCCTCGAGCAGCGTTTTCGTCGTGTCCTGCTCGAGGGCTTCGTAAATCGCCTCGGCAGTCGTTGCGCCGACATCGTGCAGGTTGGTTAAAGTTTCAACCGAGGCAGTTTGCAAGGCCGTGACCGAACCAAAAGCGTCCGCCAGAAGTTGCGCGGTACGCACGCCCACGTGCGGCAAGCCGAGCGCGAAGATAAAGCGCGCCAGGGGTTGCGTTTTTGAACGCTCAAGCTGCTCGAGCAGCTTTTTAGCTGAAAGTTTGCCGAAACCCTCGAGCGGCTTGAGCTGTTCCGCCCTCAGATCGTAGAGGTCGGGAATCCCCCGAATCAGCCCCTCGTCTAAAAGCTTTTGTAACCGCTTGGTCGATAGACCGCCTACGTCCATCGCCGCACGCGAGACGTAGTGCGACAGGCGCGCCAGCACCTGCGCCGGACACGCCGGGTTGACGCAGCGCACATTCGCGCCGTCGTGGGTCAGCGTTTCGCCGCAAACCGGGCAGTTCTCGGGGAAGGTATAAGGCGGCCTGTCGCCGGGTCGCTCCTCGGTCAGTACCCGCAACACTTCGGGGATGATGCCGCCCGACTTGTGCACCACGACCTGATCGCCGATTCTGAGGTCCAAGTCGCTAATAAAACCGGGGTTGTGCAGCGTCGCCCGCGAGATTTCGGTCCCTTCGATGAGGCGGGGCTCGAGCACCGCAACCGGCGTAATCTTGCCTGTCCGGCCTACCTGCAAGCTGATGTCCAGCAGCGCCGTGGTGGCCTCTTCCGCCGGAAACTTGTAGGCAATCGCCCAGCGGGGGGCGCGCGCGGTCGCGCCGAGTTCGTCGTGCAAGGCCAAACTGTCCACCTTGACGACCATGCCGTCGGCGTCGTAGTCGAGCGTAGGGCGCAGCTGCGTCCACGACGCGGCGAGCGCCTCCAACCCCGCCACACCCGTCACCCGCTCCAAGAGTGGGTTGGTCCGAAACCCGGCAGTTTCAAGCCACCGTAAAAGCTCGTGTTGCGTCTTTACGCCGAGCGCCGCGGGTTCGGCGACGCCGTAAAAAAAGGCTTGCAGCTTGCGCCCCGCGCTCACCTTCGGGTCGAGCTGCCGAATCGTCCCCGAGGCGGCGTTACGCGGGTTCTTAAATAAAGGTTCGCCCGCCGCTTCACGCTCTTCGTTGATACGCGCGAATTCAGTACGCGAGAGGTAGAGTTCACCGCGCACCTCGAGCCGCTGCGGTGCCCCTTCGACCCGCCCCGGCAGCCCCGGCACGCCGAGTACGTTAAAGGTCACGTCTTCGCCCTCTACCCCGTTGCCGCGCGTCGCCGCCCACGTCAGCACGCCGCCTTCATAAAGCAAATTGACCGACAAGCCGTCGATCTTCAGCTCGGCGACGTACTCTATCTCTGCTTCTGTTGCCAGCACCCGCTTGAGCCGCGCCTCGAACTCCTCTAACCCGGCGAGGTCGAAGGCGTTGTCGAGTGACATCATCGGGTGCGGATGACGCACCGCGGCAAACGACGCGCTCGGCGCTGCGCCGACGTTTTGGGTGGGCGAGTCGGGGGTGACGAGTTCGGGGTAGGCGTCCTCGAGCGCTTTTAGCTCATGAAACAATCTGTCCCACTCGGCGTCGCTTAAACTTGGGTCTTGCAGGACGTAGTAGCGGTAGTTGGCCTCGCGCAGCTTGGCCCGCAGTGAGGTCAGTTGAGTGAGTACGGTGTCTGGCATGGGTAGGCTCGAGAATACCCGAAATGCCGATAGGAAACGCTACCGTCGGAAGGTCACAAAAATTAAGTGCCCTAGATGCTGGAGCCTAGATGCCGGCGGTAGAACCCGAGGCGCTGTTAAAGGCTCAGACATCACCTCCAACAGCCCACACTTTCGCTATGCTGCTCTATAGCAGCACCCACTATGCTGTAGTTTGGTGCTGCGGTTCGGTACTGCGGCTCAGCTGGGCAAAGAACTGGGGAATTTGTGAACCGATTTAGTTTTTACGCGCTCGTTATCTTTTTCTTCTCGCTCCCCTGGCAAGATATCATCTACTTTGCCCGGCGGGGGCGCGCTCTCGATTTCGAGGCTGGTGGGCTTAGCGCTTATCGTCGCCGGTTTGGGCGCAACGCTTCGGCGCGGCACACTGCGGCTGCGCGTACCGGCGGTTACCCTGCTTATCACGGTGGCGTTCGCGCTTTGGGCGGGGATGGGCAGTTTGTGGAACACCGTCAATCCTTTGAGCGCAGTTTTGGCAGCGGCGATATATGCACAGCTGGCAATTATGGCGATTCTCATCTGGCAGCTCTGCCGCAACGTACAAGACCACCGGATTTTACTACAGGCTTATGTTCTGGGCGCGTACATTATCGCCGGAAAAATCGCCTTCGATTATCTTACGAATCCCTTTGTCCCGAACTCGGCGCAGAGTATGGAACGCTACACCGCTTTAGGCGGAAATCCCAACGGGGTCGCGGCGGCTATCGCACTTGCGCTGCCGCTGGCGTGGTATCTAGGCAACTTTTGGGCGCGGGGGCTGCTGAGGTGGCTCAACTACTTCTATCTGCCGCTCGCCATCTTCGCCGTTATTTTGACCGCCTCGAGAGGGGGCTTTCTGGTCGCGCTGGCCGGGCTTTTGGTCGTACCGCTGACGTTCGGACATTTGCCCGCCAAAAGCCGCGTGATCGTCGTTGTTTTTGCGCTGCTCTCAGCCGGGTTTATCGCTTCGACCATCCCGCTTGCCAACTTTACCCGGCTTACCGAAGCGTCTTCCGAAATCAGTGAGGGCGACCTGACCGGCAGGGGCTCTATCTGGAAGGCCGGTCTGCAGGTATATACAGGGAGCCCCATTTTGGGCATCGGTACGGGCGGGTTTCCTCAAGCCGTCAAACCCATTCTCGGACGCGGTGCCCCGGCCCACAACGCTTTTCTAACCGTTCTGGTCGAGCTGGGCGTCATCGGGCTCGGTCTTTATATCGTCAACTTCCTGGTCGTTCTTAGACCGCTGCTAAAGTTGCCGGGACCTGAAAAGATGCTTTATCTATGCTTTTGGCTGGCGCTCGTGGTGTCGATGCTGCCCTCGAACGTCGAGGACGCGCAGTACGTCTGGGCGCTCCTGACGCTTATGGCGACGCGGCAGGCGTACACGTTGCGGCTGCCTTCGCTGGTTACGGAGCCGACACCAAGAATGCCGACACCAAGGATAGAGACGGCGCTCGACAAGGGCCGCGTTCGTCGCACCTAAAACGCTAGCGCATCGGCTACTTTAACGGCTATGATGACCGCCGCAACGACAGCCGCAACGAGCTACCCGCGAATAGCCCGGCGTCGGCTGCTATACTCGTGTATGGGCTTCACCCATACTTTTAGGAGGATACATGCGTAAAGTTTTGCTATCACTTCTGGCGCTAGGTTTGCCGCTCGCAGCGGCCCAGGACTACGTTTTCGGGATTACCTACGACGCCGGAGGCAAGTTCGACGGTTCGTTTAACGAAGGGACGTTTAACGGTCTGTCGCAGGCCGTGCAGGAGCTAGAAGAAGAAGACGGCCTCGCTATCGACGTTTTGGAGTTTGAAGGCACCCCCGACACCGCCGCCGAAGGGCAACGTAACATCGCCTCGCAGGGCGCGGAGCTTATCCTCGCCCCCGGCTTTTTGCAAGCCGACGCGATTACGGCGGTCTCGAGTGAGTTTCCCAATACCAACTTTGTCCTAATCGACGCGGTTGCCGAAAACCCGAACGTGCGGAGCGTCCTCTTTAAGGAGCAAGAGGGCAGCTACCTGGTCGGCTACCTCGCCGGAACGATGACCCAGACCGGGACGGTCGGCTTCGTCGGCGGAATGGATATCCCGCTGATTCGCGCTTTTGACCTCGGCTATCAAGAAGGCGTCAAGGCGGCTTGCCCCGACTGCACCGTCTTATCGAACTACGTCGGTTCGACGCCCGCCGCCTGGAACGACCCCGCCCGCGCCCGTGAACTCGCTACCACCCAGCGGGCGCAGGGCGCAGATATCATGTACGCCGCAGCCGGAGCTTCGGGCAACGGTGTGATCGATTTCGTCAATCAGACGATGTGCTATCAGCCGCAGGGTGAACTGCGCACGTCGCCACTCGCCGACGTACTGCCCGACCTCGAAAAACCGGCTGCTTACACCCAGAAGTGTGGCGACAACAGCCAACCGCTCTTTTTCATCGGCGTGGACTCGAACCAGAACCCGCGCGGCGATACCGACGGTAACCCGGCGACTCTGAACTTCGGCCTGACGAGTATGCTTAAGCGCGTCGATACCGCCGCCTACAACGCGGTTTACGACGTGGTAGACGGGAACTTTGAAGGCGGCGTACAAAACCTCGGTTTAGCCGAAGACGGCGTGGGTTACGCCGTCGACGAGTACAACGAAGCGCTTATTCCGCAAAGTGTAATCGACGAGCTCGAGGCGACCCGTCAGCAGATTGTCGACGGCGAGGTTGTCGTAACCGATTTCCGCACACAATAACTTTATCCGGTGTCTCTAAAAGCCCCGCTCAGGGGGCTTTTTTTATGCCCGCCGGAGCCAAAGTTGCAGCCGTTCTCCCGCGCCTGCTCCACAGCTTCGGTGAGTCGGAGCCCAAGCAGCGCAGCTTCAGCGAACGGCAATCCCCTCCAGCGTGCTAGAATCTTTAGTTGCGGTGAGAGGAACCTGATCGCGGAGGTCTTATTGGTATCATCAATTTATTGATGTGCCAGAAGGTTTCTGAGGAAAGTCCGGGCTCCGCAGGGCAGGGTGCCAGGTAACGCCTGGGCGCGTAAGGCGACGGCAAGTGCAACAGAGAGCAGACCGCCGAGAGGTATCATCTTTCAGTAAACGCCGTGAGCGAGCGTGCAAGCGCAAACTCAGCGCGTTGACAACAAGACGCTATCCTCTGGGTAAGGGTGAAACGGTGCGGTAAGAGCGCACCAGTGCTTTTGGCAACAAGAGCAGCTAGGTAAACCCCACCCGGTGCAAGGTCCGATAGGGAGAAAGAGCTTGCCCGGCTCGTTAATATCTCCGGGTTGACCGCTCGAGGCGCGGCGCGAGCCGTGTCCCAGATAGATGATCAGGCAAGACAGAACCCGGCTTACATCCTCTCCCGCACTTTTTCCTGCAGCGGCGATCAGCCGTACCGAAAAAGACAATGTGATCTAGCCTGCCAGACCGAAGCGTAAAAACGAAGGTGCCGTAGGTACGAGGTCCGTACAGCAAAGTTCAAATGCGCGGTAGGATAAGACGAAGCGTAAGTTTGGGTCACCCCTTCACATCTCACGCATCCCAAAGCTGACAAGCTTTGGGGGCAGTTCAGCAAGGCCGAAAGAGACCCCGCATTTTCGACCTGTATCCGCCCGAACCCGGCGCAGTTAAAAGTTGAAGGGAGTAAATGCCGAGGCTCGAGTCACCTTGCAAGTTGACGTCGCACGGGTCAGCCCAACGACGCCGCACCCCGCGTCACTTCACGCAGCGCCTCGGCAAGCGCACGTTCGTCGGCGGCAAAAAGGGTGACAGCCAGCTGCAACCCTTCTGCGGTGTATTCAGCCTCCCCTTTGTGCAGACCCGCCCACCCGTCCAGCAACCGGTGAACCGCGTCCAAGTCACTAAAGGGCGCGGCCACGGTGCGCGTCACGGTTTTGCGAACCTCCAAAACGCCCGCTTCGTCGAGCGCTTTGGAGAGACTCCCGCTGTACGCCCGCACGAGGCCACCCGCACCGAGTTTGGTGCCGCCGTAGTAACGCGTCACGACCGCCAGAACATAGTCGAGTTCGCGTTTTTGCAGCACCTCCAGCAGCGGCCTGCCCGCAGTGCCGCCCGGTTCACCGTCGTCCGAAAAACGCAGCTCGGCCCCGGCCCGGTACGCCCAGGTGTTGTGGGTCGCCTCGGCGTGACGCACCCTTACCTCAGCCAGTTTTGCGTGTGCGTCGTCAACGCTTTTTACCCGGGTGACGTAGGCGATAAAACGTGAGCCCTTGACCACCTCTTCACGCGCATGGGTTCGGGAAACGCTCAGGTAGGGCACCGTCTCAGTTTAGCTGCTACGTACAGCTTGTTCTACGTTCTATCAGGGTTACGGGCGTACCGAAAAGGGCAAGGTCAAAAGTTCGGTTTCGCTCGGGTTTTCAACAATCCCGGCGCGTGTTACGGGGGCCAGAATTGGAAAGGGCACGTTCCGACAGACGTTTACCGCGTTTGGCACCTGCGCCGGCGTCAGGTTTACGGCGAGGGTGCAGTGCGGCGTCCAGAAGTCTGGGCGGTAGTAGCGGCTCGAGCCTCCCCCCTGCTCTTCTGCTAACGCGGCAACTTTTCGGTGCAGCGTCCAGAGTTTTTCGGTCATCCGGGTGGTGAGGTAGAAAATACCGGGGTCGAAAAGACCGAGACCCGTAAAGGTGAGGTCGAAGGGGGGTTGAGCCGCGAGCTGTTCCTGTAAAGCCGTCACAAAAGGCTCGAGACCTATAGGGTCAAGCTCCAACCCGTGCGCCAACGTGACGTGAGGCCGAATGGGGCCGCCCACAAAAGTTTCGACACCCGCGTCAGCCAACCGCTGCCAGATATGCCGGACTTGCGCTTCTGCACCTTCGTCGAACCACAGCGATACCGAATAGGCCATTACTCCCCCAAATGCTCAAGCTTATCTACATCTGCGCCGATGCTGGCGTGGGAGGTCTCGAGGGCCCGCACCGGCAACCCCAAAATGCGCTCCGCCCGCCTCTCAATCGCGCGCAGACCAAGCTGCCCGAGCGCCAGCTTGACGATAAAGTCGAAGCCGAAAAGCCGCGCCAAGGCCAGCGGATTTTTACGGCCCTGATACGCGCGCTCTATAAAGGGCAGCAAAACGGGCACCATCACGGGCGACAAGACCACCATGTTGCCGCCCGTAAAACGCCCGTCTTTAAGCCGGACGAAGGTGCGCCGCTGAGCCGGAAACTGCGCCAGAGCCGTTTCTCGCCGGACAATCGGGTAAGCGAGCGCCGCACCTGAAGATGCCGCCAAAAAGTCGTCCAGCGCCGCCGCCCTCAGCCAGGGCAAGTCGGCAGTCGTGATGAGTACCGGGTGTGTTGGGGCTAGCGCAAGCGCCGCCGCGACGCCGACGGAAAAACTTTCGACGAACGTCTTTCCGTCGGGTAAAACCCCTGCGACCTGCGCTGAGATGGCGGGCGTCGCCTCACCGACGTAGAGCACACGCCCCACGCCGCTACTTCCTTGCAACGCGTCCAGCACATAAGAAGCGAGCGGTTGACCGGCAAAGGGAAGCAGGGCTTTAGCCGGGACACCTGCCGCCCGGGAGAGTTCATCGCCGCCGCCCCCTGCCAGAACGACGGCGGTAACAGACCCGGATACAAGCCCGGAAGCCACAAAGACGGACACAACGCCTAGTCTACCCGTGACCCACGCTTACGCTCAGCGCCTTATCTGCGACACGCTTAGAGAGGTCGCTTGCCCCGGCAGAATCTCGAACTCACCGACAAAAGTGCTGTATCTCGGCGCAGTTACGGTGATCTCGTGTGTTCCGGGTGAGAGGTCGTCGAAAGTCAGCCGTCCGCTGCCGTTGGGAATGGTTCCGGCGCGCGTCCCGTCGATAAAGACGTTGGCCCCGCCGACGTTGCCGGTCAGCTCGAGCGTCCCGCGTTCTGTGCCCGGTTGCGTCGGTTGTGTCCCTTGCCGGGCCTGCAACACCCCGCTCACATTCTGATAGCCGCCTGCTCGCACCGTAAAGTCGATGATGTCTTCGCCCACGCCTTCTAACACGAACCGCGCCTGGTGCGACCCTTCAGAAAGCCGGACGTTGGTCAGCGGCGTCGTCCCGACGAGTTGCCCATCGACGTAAACGTCTGCGCCGCTCGGCGTGCTGTCAAAGCCCGCCTGACCGAGACCTTGCGTGGGCTGCGCTGCCTGCAGCGTCGTCTGCACGCCCCTGGTCTCACCGCCGACGACGCTTATGTCGGTTTCAAACGGGGTATAGCCCTCGGCCTCGACCCGGACGCGGTGCGTCCCGGTAAGGGTTCCGTAACGCAGGGGCGTCGTCCCGACGAACACACCGTCGATGAGAACTCGAGCCCCGCTCGGGTCGGAGGTGACCGATACGGTGCCGTACTGCGACTGCGAGGTTGGCGGGGACGTTGGGGAGGGCGCTGCGGGTTCCCCGCCGGTGACGTAAAAGAGTACCGTGTCGGTGACCCATTCGTCTTGCGGCAGGGGTCTGACGATAACCGATAAACCTTCAGCGAACGCCTCTTCTCCGAGGTTGGAGGAGGCAAAACTCGGGTCGTTTTCGAAACTCGCCAGCGTTCCGGTATCGAGCGTCGTCTGGCTGGCGAGCGCGATGACTTTATCGAGACCGCGCGGTGCGTCTACCGTAAAATTGTAATCTGCCCCTTCAGGTGGAAAATACTTCGTCTCGCCCCCCCGGAGAAAGTTGTTCTGACCGTTCGCGTCGTAGTTGTTCGGCAAAATCTGGTCGATAGAGCCGTCCGAGCGGACGTTGAAGAGGTACACGTACGCGTCCTCGGAAACCCGTACCCCGACCCTCACCGCTTCACCGACGGTGTAGTTCGGCCTGCCGCGACCCGACGGGTCTTTATCCAAAAATACCTCGGTTTCAAAAGACGGCGACGGGTTGACGACAATGGACTCGGGGCTCAGCACGGCCTCCTGCGCCTGTACCCCCGAAAACAAAGCCAAAAAGACCACCAAAAAACCTAGCTGCAGGGCTGAAGTGCGGTTCATCTTTTCTCCTCTCATGCGCTCGCGGTGACGTTGCTCGAGCTTTTAGGCAAACCTTTACAAGCTGAGGCTAGCATAGCGTCAAAAGCCCACGTGTGCAGGGCTTAAAGAGACCTTCACGGGCCCCTTTAGCGCCCCTTTAGCGTGAGCTCATCGGGCGTTTAGACACGTTTACGGCGCAGCAAGCCGCCGGTGTGCGGTACGCTGATACCGCGCGGGCTCGCCCAAGCTCGAGCCGCACCCAACAAGGAGACCCTATGAAATGGCCTTTACTACTCGCCCTGCTCACCCCGCTCGCCTTTGCCCAAAACCTCAGCGCCGACGAGATTCTAGCGAACCTCGAGGCCAGAAGCAGCTCGCTTCAAGACGCCAGCTTTCTCCTGACCGGTACCCTTTTCGATACCGACGGACAAGAGATCGCTCTTGAGGTCGAAGCACAGTTTATCCCCGCTGAAGAACTCGCCAGAGCCTACTTTATCCAACCCGACGCCTTAGCCGACAATTTCATCATTGCCGACGGCGACACCGTTTACAACTACCTCTTCGTGACCAATCAGGTCACCATCCTGAGCGCCGACGACCCCGAAGCTCTGGGCGGCCTCTTGCCCCAAGGCGAAGTACAGGGCAGCGTCAACCTGACGCCGAACCTGGGCCGATTTTTCAGCTCGGACAACTGGAACGCGGTGGTCGAGGGTTACGAAGACACACCGGACGGCCCCGTCTACCGGATGCGGTTTAACAACGTGGACGAAAACGCCAACATCGCCTACGTCGAAGCGACCGTGCTAGATAACGAGTGGTTGCCGCAAACGCTCAACTTCGTGCAGCGTAGCGGCGACCCCCTGGCCGAGTTGCAGTTTCAGGACTACCAGATCGATACCGGCCTAGACCCCGCCGAACTCCGCGACATCCCGCAAGACGCCGAGCGAATCGATCAGAGATAGAACAGCAATGAGTCATGAGCAGCGAGCAGCTTTTTCTCATTGCTCGGTATTCGGTGCTCCTATCCGTTTAGTCATGTTGACGTTCGTGACCTCGTAACCGAGCTTTTCATAGAGCGAGCGGGCGACGCGGTTGTGACCGAAGACGTGCAGCGAGAGGGACGTAATACCTAGCGCCCGGACTTTTTCTTCCAGCTCGAGCATCGCCCCCTTACCGTAACCCTTTCCCTGAAACGCCTTATCGACCGAAAAGTCGTAAACAAAGGCGGAACGCCCAGGCTGTACCACCCCGAACCAGATCATCCCGACGGTTTGGTCGGTGTTGCTGTCCTTGATAGAAAACAGGTAGTGGTTTTTTGAAGCGAGTCCTTCAGGTAACAACGTCCGAAAGTCCCGTTCCGACCTTCCAAGCGCCTCTTCAGGCTGCCAGTTCCCCGCCCTGACCTTCTCGTCGGCGTAGGTTTTTACGGCTCCGTCCAGATACGCCGTAAACTCTGCTTCGGTCATCGGCAGCAGTAGGGCCACGTTAAATCATCTTTTCCGGCACGACGATCTCGTCGAACTCCGCTTCGGACAAGTGTCCCAAGTTGACCGCCGCTTCTTTTAGGGTCAGGTTTTCGGCGTGCGCGGTTTTGGCAATCTGCGCGGCCTTGTAGTAACCGATGTGGGTGTTTAAGGCTGTGACCAGCATCAGCGAATTGCTCAGGTGCTCTTTGATACGGGTTTCGTTGGGCTCCAAACCGACTGCACAGTTGTCGTTAAACGAGCGGCACGCGTCGCCTAAAAGCCGCGCCGACAAGAGCAAATTATAGATCATCACCGGCTTGAAGACGTTGAGCTGAAAGTGCCCGTGCGTCCCGGCAACCGTGACCGCCGCGTCGCACCCGATGACCTGCGCGCAGACCATCGTCATGGCTTCGGCCTGTGTCGGATTGACCTTGCCCGGCATAATCGAGCTGCCCGGTTCGTTCGCCGGAATGGTAATCTCGCCGATACCGCAGCGCGGCCCCGACGCCAGCAGCCGCACGTTGTTGGCGATATGCATCAGGCTCACCGCAAGCCGTTTGAGCGCCCCTGACGCCTCCACCACGGCGTCGTGCGCGCTCAGCGCCTCGAACTTGTTTTCTGCGGTGACGAACGGTTTTCCGGTCAGCTCCGCAATAATTTCAGCGACGCGCTCGGCAAAACCCTCCGGCGCGTTTAGGCCGGTACCGACCGCCGTCCCGCCGAGTGCGAGTTCTGAAAGGTGCGGCAGGGTGTTCTCGACGGCCTCGAGACTCTTTTTAAGCTGCGCCTCGTAACCCGACAGCTCTTGACCCAGAGTTAAAGGCGTTGCGTCCATCAGGTGCGTACGCCCGATTTTGACAGTGTTACGGAACGCTGCGGCTTTTTCGGCAAACGTTCGTTGCAATTCCCGGACACCGGGCAGCATTTCCTCGACAATCGCCAGATACGCCGCGATGTGCATCGCGGTGGGAAAGGTGTCGTTGCTGGACTGCGACTTGTTTACGTCGTCGTTCGGGTGAACCGGCGTTTGTGAGCCGATTTCGCCGCCTAAAAGCTCGGTGGCGCGGTTCGACACGACCTCGTTGACGTTCATGTTCGACTGCGTACCCGAACCCGTCTGCCAGACCACCAGCGGAAACTGCTCGTCGTGCCGACCTGCTGTAATCTCGTCGCACACGCGGGCGATGATGTCGGCTTTGTCTTGCGGCAACACGCCGAGTTCAGCGTTGGTTAGGGCGGCAGCTTTTTTCAGGACGGCGAAGGCCCGGATAACCTCTAAAGGCATGAGCTGCCCGCCGATTTTGAAGTTTTCCAGGCTGCGCTGCGTCTGCGCGCCCCAGTATTTGTCCGCCGGAACCCTGACGTCGCCCATCGTGTCTTTTTCGGTGCGGTATTCGGTGTTGTCCATACCCCTATGGTAGCTCACCGTAAAGTGCAAAGGGTAGCTGCTATTTGGTCTCATTACTTACTCGCGTCCGCGGCTCGCGTTATACTCACAGCCTTGAAGCTGTCGAGTAAAGAGAGGTCAATTGTGAGCAAAACAGCCAAAGACATGGTAGCAGAAGCCAAAACCCAGGTCGAAAACCTAACGCCGCAACAAGTTGCCGAAGAAGCCGAAAACGGCGCGGTCATTATAGATGTTCGCGACGACGGAGAACGACAGAAGGAAGGCAGCGTGCCCGGTTCGGTGCACGTTTCACGGGGGATGTTGGAGTTTCGCGCCGACCCCTCGAGTCCGTACCACAACGCCGCGCTAGAACCTGACAAACGCGTGATTTTGCACTGCGCTTCCGGCGGGCGTTCGGCGTTGGCAGCCAAAACCTTAAAAGAGATGGGCTACAGCAACGTCGCACACCTGGGCGGCGGTTTTACGGCGTGGAAAGAGCAGGGGTTGCCGGTCGAGAAAAGCTGAGGGTAATCAGCGTTAGTTATCCTCGAGAAACCCCTCGATGGTCTCTTTGAGTTCGGGCAGGTAGTTTTCTACAACGTCCCGGACGATAATGTAATCAACTCCGAAGTAATCGTGAATCAGTCGGTCGCGCATCCCTGCCATCGCCCGCCAGTTGACCTGTGGGTGCTCAGCTCTGAACTCAGCAGATAACTTTTTCGTCGCCTCACCAATGATTTCTAAGCTTCGGACAACCGCTCGTTCAAGCACATCGTCTTCTAAGAATGTCGTTAGAGTCTGCTCTTTTGTAGCTTGTCGGACGAAGATAAGCTCATCGTAGATATGGCCTAGATACTCGGTCTCACGCCGCACGGCTCTCCCGCCCTACAATATACTCAACCGTAGACAAGATACGAGGAGCTAGATAAGGGCTCAGTGATTCAGGCGTCACGAGTTCTACGGGCCGCTGCAGGGCGTCCTCGAGCCAAAACGCCAACTCCATAAACGCCGTAAAACTCTTTTTACCCACCTCGAACTCGACCAATACATCTATGTCACTTTCGGGGGTCGCTTCATCCCGCACAAACGACCCGAACAAACCTAAACGCGCCACACCCAAGCCGCGCAGCTCGCGCTGATGCGCCCGCAGATAATCCGTTACGGCTTTTTTGTCCAGCTTCGGCGGCATAAGGTCAGTTTACTCGAGCCCACCATCTCTGCCACAAGCTCCAAAGTTGTCCTGTGCCGCAATGTTAGAGAAGGTTTCTAAACGTCTCACGGTCTAGTTCGCAGTCACGTAAAATTTTCGCCAAAAGTCCGGGGCCGAGTGTTTCACCGAGGTGAACAGGAACCACCGTCGTCCGCCCGTCTTCATGTTTTAGGACATGATGGCTGCCTTTAACACGTACAACTTCAAACCCGACTTTGCCTAACGCACGAACGAGTTCACGCCCGGTAAGCGCAGGCAACCTCGTCACACATCAACTGCAACACGCTGGATACCGACAAATCGGGCCGAACTTTCAGCCTCTTCGACCTCGAGACACACCTCGATAGCTTCTTGCACCCGCACCATCAGTTCATCAAGCGATTTTGCCTGCGTATGGCACCCTCTAAGCGCGGGTACCGAGGCCACGTAAAACCCTTCCGTATCCCGCTCTATCAGCACGTCAAATTCTTGTTTCACGGCGCTCCTTTGTCCAGCAACGTTACACAGCCTAGTTTACTCGCCTGCGCCTGCCATCTCCGCCACAACCGCCGAAGTCGCTACGCTCACCGTACACACCCGCCGTAAAAGCACAATCACGTCTTCTTTATGGTCCGTAAACCGGTAGGTATGAAACCGCTCCGCCACCGTTTTATCTTTCGGCGGGCGCTCTTTGTACCGCTCCAAAACCCACTCGAGCGCACTTCTATTTCCCAGTTTGTACCCCCAAGCCGCCGCCGGAACCCCGGAAAGTGTCGTTTGGCTGTCCAAGATGATGTCGCCCGCCGCCTTGTCTGCTTTGAGTTTCGCTTTGGGATCGTCCACATTCGGTTTATCTACTCGTACAAGCGGATACGGCTCCACCGTTTCAAAGTTGAGACATAAGCTTGAGAGCCTTTTGCCTCAAGCCACACACTCTCGATAGGTTATTATTTCTGTGTGGATACCGATATCGGGGGATGTAGTCACGCAAGAATTATGCCTCTCCAAAGTCTGGAGCGGCATCAGGAGGAGACTGATGCGACAAATTCTACCTTTGGCCTTCGTTTTCTTACTTGCTGCGTGCGGCAGTCAAACCGGTACGACTACACCACCAGAAGAGCCACCGACCAGTTCACCTCCGGAAACACCTAGCGATTCCGATGCCGTACCGTTTGCGGGCGAATGGCGTGTTTCTTTTGTCTCAAGCATCAGTGGTGAGGTTTCTACCTATGCACTTAATATTACCCGTAAGGCTACCTCCAATGGAATTACTCGCGGAGCTGGCTTAGCAATAGTTTGCCAAAGCAGTACTGTATGCGATTACGTCAGTGGCGCTACCACAAGTGGCTTTGGTTCTATTGGAGACTTCAAATATGGCTCGGGCAGAGTAGCACTATCAGTATCCATACTTGATAATGAGTTGTTCTTTACCGGAGACGATACAGACAACGCAGCAGCCACAGATTCGCAAGGCAGACAAGTTATCGAGGGGTCTGGCGGGATGCTGGACGGCTCGAATACATTTGCAGAAGGTTATATTTCAGCGACTCGTGTAGGTGAAGCACGCACCTTACAACCAGCGCCGGTTGAACCGCCGACCACGCCAACCCCCCCGACCGACCCAACACCCCCGATTCCACCTACTGACCCTGCGCCTATCTCGAAACCTCCAGTTATTAATAGCTTCACAGCAAGCTCGAGGTCAATCGAAACCGGCGACTCAATCACTTTAAGCTGGGATGTCGATGAAGCAGATACGTTACGCATCTCTCCCGGTATAGGCGAAGTGACAGGCTCAAATGTCGCAGTCAAGCCAGACAAAACCACAACCTACACGCTCACGGCAACGAATAACGACGGGAGCGACGACGCAGGTGTAAGGATAACGGTACAAGACTCCAAACCACCTGAGCCTCAAGAAGCTGCTCTGCGTTACTGGGTCAACTCAGATTGCGGGCGCGTTTCGACAACCTACGCCACAGCTGACGGCGGAACCGCTCAGCGCGATTTTGGTAACGGCTACGTCTACACTGTTGACAGTGGCGTTCGTAGCGGCACCTTTCTCTATATCAGCGCACAAAACCAGTGCGCGCGAGGTGATGTAACTGTTCGCATTTACAAGCGGGGTAGTATCTACAAAGAAACTTCGTCGTCAGGTGCTTACGTTATCGCTACTGCATCTGGAACATATTGATATAGTCTGTATAAGGCGCTTTTCCTTCCGTGCTTAAAGTCTTCGGCACGGAAGTTTTTATTACGAGAACCGCCGTAAGCGATGAGGCGCTCGAGCTTCGCTTGGTACTGACTTATGAGTTGTAGAGACATTAGGCGAACAGCAAGCGGCGGCCTTTAGGCTCCGGGATAGAGTCGCCGAACTCCTCAGCAGTCTTTAGCCAGAGCTGCATGGCTGCTTGTGCTTGGCTCAGTGCAGTTTCGGGCGTGTCGCCGTGCGCCGCGCATCCCGGCAGTTCAGGAACCTCAGCGATAAAGGCGTCGTCGTTGCTCCAAAAGCTAACAACTTCATACTTCGGTATCATCGCTTCACCGAATCCCATGTTGCAAAGCAACAGAAGTCGTTGCTTCTTTGAAATCGCTCAGTCCCCCCGCCCAAGAGAAGGAAAACCCTTTTGGCTTCTCTGCGGCACGTTTGGACAGCAAGAAGTCAACGAAGTCTTCTTCTTTTTGCAGCGGCTCAGGGAGTGCCTCGAGCTTCTCTTTTAGGGTTTGCGTCATACTGCTCAGTTTAGCGCAGCACAAGGTCAAGCCGAACGGAAGAAGCGCACTCAAATCCTTGCCGCGCTACGTTCCATCTCCCCTAACCACGCCGCCATGACCTGCGCGTGTTCACCAAGTCGAGCAAAGATCGCCTCAGCCAACATTTCGTTATAGGTGTGGACGCTTAGGTTACGGTCGTCAAGCATTTTGAGGGCAAGTCTGGTGGCGGTTTCGTCCAACACGCCGACCGCGAGCGAGGCGCGAATCGTTGCTCGAGGTGACGCTGCCGTAAGTCCTTCTTCGGACAAATACGCTTGTGCTGCTTTCCAGACTGCTTCAAAACTGTATTCAAACCGCTGAATCGCTGCGTCTCTGACAATATCCGATACCTCTTTTGTCGCCAAAAGAGTCTGAAGCGTACCGAGCGCCTTTTGTGCAACTGCTAAACGTTCTTGGGTTCGTGCCACGCTATCCCTTCAGCTAGAACCCGCGCCCGAAATCCTTCATCGGTATCGCGCAAATCTACCAAATCAACTGTAAAAGGAACGAGGCTTTCGTCTAACGCTTCACGAATCAGCGCGAGCGTTCCACGGGGCAGCTCAGCGAGTGGCCACACCGCCACGTCGATGTCGGAAGTGGGGCGAGACGTTCCGGTGGCACGTGAGCCGAATAAATACACGTTTGCGGGACAGTCAGCTAACCCGTCCAAGACAAGCTGCCGAACGAGTTTCAGGTCGTCTTGAATGGTGAGCACATTCATCAGCGCCTCTAGTTTACCTCGAGTGCAAACGTCAGCGCCCCCCGAAAACCGTTTTTCCAGTTCGTCCAGTTGTGCCCCGCGCTGCGCTCGGCGTAAACATGTGCATAGTCCTTGTCGTCTAAGACGTGCGCCACTTTACGGTTGATCTCGGTCAACCACTCTAACGTTCCGACTTCGGTATAAAACCGCAGCGGCAACCGGTCGCGTTGTTTGAGTTCGTCAAGCACCCAAGACTGTTTGCTCCGGTAAAAGTCCTGGTCATCGGGCGCACCTAAAAAAGCTCCGGAAAAGCTCACCACGCTGCGGAACAACTCGGGTTTATCCAGCGCCAAAAGAACGCTGACGAGACCGCCCAGGCTCGCACCTAAAGCAGTTCGTTCGTCGGTAACAGAAACGGTTTCTTCAACCTGCGGCAGCGCTTCTTCCAACACGAATTTTCGGTACGCCTCGTTAAAGCCGTATTCTTGCGTGCGGTTGGTGGGCTCGAGAAAGACCAAGTGCGCCGGACGCACCAGCGCGCCCCGTAAAAGGTTTTCTAAAACCAAATGCAGTTTGGCGTAGCGGTACAAGGCCACGCCGTCTTGGACGTACACGACCGGCAGCGGGTCGGTCTCAAAACCTTTAGGCGTGTAGATACTTACGCGTTTGGTTTGTTGCAGGTGCCGGGACTCGAGCCTCAAACGTTTCGTCTCCCCTACCGGCATTTCATCTGGTTTGGCGTAAGGGTTGGGCTCATACTCGGGGCCGTAAACCGCGCTCACCTCTTTGTACCAGGGATTGTCGGCGCGCGCGCCTTGTTCGGGGTCGGCGCGCATGTTGCCCGCTGCATCTAAAAAGGCGTACTCGAAGTACACATCATCAGGTAGCTCTAAGGCAAAGCTTACGACTTTACGGGCGTCTACCGGGTGCGGGTTCCGGTCCATATCGGTCAGGTCGGAGACGGTGGCGGTCGCCCATTCGGGGACGTTTAGCTGGAGTTTCATTCCACCAGTCTAGTTGCTCGAGTCTGGCGGCTGCTACACTCTACAGATGACCTCTTTTGATGTAACGCTCGAGGCGATGCGGGCAAAAAACTGTAGGAAGTGGACGTATTTTGATGGCGACGTGTTGCCCTTGTGGGTCGCCGACATGGACTTTTCACCCGCTGACGTGATTACGCAGGCGTTAGCCGAGCGCGCCCGGAGTGGCAATCTGGGGTATCCGACAGGCTACACTACGGGCGAACCGGGCTTACGTGAGGCACTCTCGGCGTGGCTGCACGAGCGGCACGGCTGGGGGGTAGACGAGGGCGACATCATGCCGGTTCACGGCATCGTGCCGGGCCTCTATCTGGGGGCGCTGGCGTGCGCCTCGGCGGGCGAAGGGGTGCTCTTGCAGACGCCCATCTATCCGCCCTTTATCGCCGCCGTAAACGACAGCGGACGCGCCCTACAGTACAGCCCGCTGGTCTGGTCGGGGTCACGGTGGGAGATGGATTTAGACGGTTTGGAAGCCGCCATCACGCCCGAAACCCGCCTGCTGATGATCTGCAATCCGCACAACCCGACCGGGCGGGTGTTTGAGCGGGGGGAGTTGGGAGCGTTAGCCGAGGTTGTTTTACGGCACCGTTTGTGGGTCGTCTCGGACGAGCTGCATAGCGACCTGGTATACCCCGGTCAGCAGCACATCCCGTTTGCCTCGCTGGGTGACGAGATTGCCGAGCGCACGGTGACGCTTTTGGGGCCGACCAAAACGTTTAATATCGCCGGGCTTAAGATCGGCTTTGTCATCGCCCAAAATGCGGCGCTGCGGGAGCGGCTGGAACGGGTGGGCGCAGGGCTCGTGACGCCGCCCAATGTGATGGCGCAGACGGCGGCGAGGGTGGCCTATACCGAGGGGAGCGCGTGGCTCTCAGGAACTTTGGAGTATCTGCAGCGTAACCGTGACCGGGTGACGACATTTGCTGAGGCTTACTTACCGGAAGGTCGTTACAGTGCGCCGGAAGGGACGTATCTGGCGTGGCTCGAGCTGAGCGGCCTGAAGCTGGGCGACGCGGTGTACGAGAAACTTTTGGCGTGCGGCGTCGGCTTAAACGAAGGCCCGCCCTACGGCCCCGGCGGAGAAGGTTTCGCGCGGCTCAACTTTGCAACCTCGGCGGCGATTGTCGATGAGGCGCTAGAGCGGTTAAAGACAGGACTCGAGCTTGGCTGAGCCTGAGACCGGGTACGACCCGGCCCCGGACGCGCTGCTGACTTGTACGCGCTGCCCGCGGCTGGTCGAACACCGTGAACAGGTCGCCCGCGAAAAGCGCCGCAGCTACCGAAATGAACCGTACTGGGGCCGCCCTGTTCCCGGTTTCGGCGACCCGGAGGCGCGTATTTTGCTCTTGGGTCTCGCGCCCGGTGCACACGGCTCGAACCGCACAGGCCGGATGTTTACGGGCGACGGTTCGGGCGGTTTTCTCTACCCGGCACTCTACCGCGCGGGTTTAGCGAACCAGCCGGTCGCTCAAAGCCGCGCGGACGGGCTGATACTTAACGGCGTCTTTATTACGGCAGCGGCTCGCTGCGCGCCACCCGGCAACAAACCGACCAAAGACGAGCTGACAAACTGCCAGAGCTGGCTGGAACGCGACTTCGCCGGCTTGCCGCAGCTCCGGGTTGTTTTAGCGCTCGGCAAAATCGCGCACGAGAGTTACTTGGAGCTGTTGCAGCGGCGCGGCTACGCGCCGACCAAGGCTGCCTACAAATTCGCTCACGGCGCGCAGCACATCTTTGAAGGTGCTCCCCAAAATACACTGCCGCTGCTCGACAGCTATCACGTAAGTTTGCAAAACACCAATACCGGCAGGCTGACCCCGGCGATGTTTGACGCAATTTTACGGCGCGCCAAACATCTGGCGGCGCGCTAGACTACCGCTAGATCCCGGCGGTGTGACCACTTCCCCGTGAAAAACCTCTCAGCTCGCTAAAGTGACGGCATGACCAAGCCACACCCCAAAATGGGCGAAAAGACAGGCGAAGCGCGTCTCACACCGCGTCAGCCGCAGCTGCGGGCGCGTCCGAGCAGCTACCGGCAGCGTTTGCCGAGGCGTCCCGCGCCGACATCCCTTGTCGAAACCCGAACGCAGCCTCTTCAGAGGAGCCCCGGCTACCGTCAGCTTTTACGCGCCGACCTGTACCGTAAAACCGGGCGTTCAGGGCTAAAAACCTTCCTCAAAACGCTCGCTACCGACATGGGGTTCAAGCACGTTTTCTGGTTTCGCACCGCGAGTTTTTGCCGGGCGCGGCCCCGCTTGCGCCGCACGCTCTATCCGTTCGTGCGGGCCGTGTACGGGCATTATCAGCACAAACACGGCGTCTGGATTCCGCCTACGACCAAGGTCGGGCCGGGCCTTTTTTTAGAGCACTTGGGCAATATCGTGGTCAACGGTCGCGCGGTCATCGGCAAAAACTGCAACCTCGGCCACGGCGTGACGATTGGGCAGTCGAACCGGGGCGCGCGGCAGGGAACGCCGCAAATCGGGGATAACGTTTTTATCGGACCGGGAGCCAAAATCATCGGCGGGATAAAGCTCGGCGATAACGTCGCGGTCGGCGTCAACTGTGTGGTGGTTAGAGACGTGCCGGACGACGCCGTTATCGTCGCCGGAGCCGGACAGGTCGTGTCGTACGGGGGCTCGAGCGGCTACGTCAACCGTACCGACTACGAGGCAGCAGTGAGTACCGAGCAATGAGTACCGAGCAATAAGCAGTGAGTAAAAACTTTTCTCATTGCTCATTAGCTTTTCACTCACTGCTTTTCTTCGGCAATTCGTTAAGCTGAGGGGTGTCAGTACCTCTTGAAGCGACCCTCACCCTCGAGCCCACCCTCGAAGCCGCGCTAAAATCCGGTCATCCGTGGGTTTACCGCAATCACCTGCCCAAACATTCACTACAAACCGGCGACTGGGTAAGGGTCAAGGCCGGGAGCGCCGAAGCTTACGGGTTGTTTGACGCTGACGGGCAGATTGCGGTGCGGCTTTTCGGCGCTGCGCTGCCGGAAGGCAAGTGGCTCGAGGGGCGCGTGAGGGACGCCCTTGAACTACGGGCAGAAATTATCGGGCCGGATACCAACAGCTACCGCCTGCTTTACGGCGAAGGCGACTTTTTGCCGGGAATTACCGCCGACCGTTACGAACGTTTTGCGGTCTTAAAAAGCTACAGCGAAAGTGTTTCGGCGCTCGTCCCGGAGGTGGCGCGGCTTCTCGGGATGTCGCTCAGGCTTAAAGGGGTGGTCTCGAGAGACTCCGGCGAAACCAGAGCCTTGTGGGGCCAGCTGCCGCCGCCGGAACTAACCGTTCAGGAAAACGGCTTGAAGCTCCTCGCCAACCTTTACGACGGGCAGAAAACCGGGTTGTTTTTAGACCACCGCGACAACCGGCAAACGCTCGCCGGTTTTACGGCAGGCAGAAGCGTCCTCAACTTGTTTAGCTACACCGGCGCGTTTTCACTTTACGCACTCCGGGGCGGAGCCGCGCACGTGACGAGCGTCGATATTGCCCCGGCTGCAACCGAAGACGCCAGACGCAATTTTGCCCTTAACGCCTTCGGCCCGGAGGCGCATACCTTTTTAAGTACAGACGTGTTTGCGCTGCTTTCCGAGTATGTAAAACGTAAAGAAAAGTTCGATGTTGTCGTCCTCGACCCGCCCTCATTGGCACATAACAAAAAAAGCCGTTTTGCGGCGCTCCGGGCGTACACCAAACTCAACGCGCAGGCGCTCCGCTGCGTATCACCGGGCGGCTTTTTAGCCACCGCAAGCTGCACCGCGCAGGTTTCACCCGAGGATTTTCGCCGCGTTTTGGCCGAGGCGGCGGCAAGTGCGGGCGTGCGCGTCCAGGTCGTTCACGAGGCGGGACACGCTGCTGACCATCCTGTGCCGGCAGGGTTTCTCGAGGGGCGCTATCTCAAGTTCGTGATCCTCAGGGTTCTCCCTTAAACCAGCTATAGACCAGACCTAGACCACATGTAAGGGCGGGGCAACTCTCATTTGGAGGGCCGTGATAGGTTAGGTGCTTGCAGGAGGCCCGTGTGCAGACCCTAAAAGACCTTTTTCGTTATGTCCGCCGTTATCCGGGCGCATTTACTCTCGGCGCAGTCATGCTCGTCGTTTACAGCGCCGCGTTTGTGCAGACGCCGCGCGTCATCGGCGCAGCTGCCGCCGCGTTTGAAGCCGGAACCCTCACCCTCGGCACGCCCTGGGCTTTTTTTAACGGAATTTTTAGTGGGGCCGGTTCGTTCGGGGAGGTCGTCTCGAGGCTGCAAGACCCACCCGTCGGTTCAGTGTGGGTTTACGTCCTGGCCATTTTCGGTCTCGCGGTCATTGCGTCGATTGCCATGATTATCGTGCGCCGCTCGATGCTGAACGCCTCGTGGGAGATTCAGTTCGATATGCGCCACGACCTGTTCACCCATTTTACCCGGCTGGGCAGCGACTACTACGACGATACCCGCGTCGGCGACCTCATGGCAAGGCTGACCGCCGACCTCAACGCTGTGCGGCAGTTTATCGGCGTCGGCATCTTTCAGGGCCTTAATACGGCGCTTCTCTTAAGCTTTACCTTCTGGCGGATGTTTAATCTGGACGCGAACCTGGCCCTGCTGACGCTGATTATCGTCCCGCTCATTACGCTCAGCTTTTTTGTCTTGCTGCGCGTCGTCATCAGGCGTTACGAAGCGGTGCAGACGCAGCTTTCGGATGTTTCGGCGATGGCACAAGAAAACTTTAGCGGTATCCGGGTCGTCAAAGGCTTCGGCATCGAGGCGCGCGAAACCGAACGTTTCGGGGCGCTCAACAACGAGTTTATCCGCCGCAACTTGTCGCTGACCAAAGCCGACGGGCCGCTCTTCCCGCTGATGGAGATGCTTTTCGGCCTTACGGTCTCGGTTTTGCTGCTTTTCGGTGGGCGGGCTATTTTGAGCGGCAACTTTAACATCGGCGGGTTTATCGATTTTTTATTCTTGTTTTTGCAGATACAGTGGCCGATTCTGGCGCTCGGCTGGATTGCGTCGATGGCGCAGCGCGGCTTTACCTCATGGGGACGGTTGCGTGAAATCTTCGACGCCCAACCGAGCGTTAGCGACGACGCCGACACCGATACCAGCCTGGAAACGGTGCGGGGCGCGGTTGAATTTCGGAACGTCACCGTTCGCTTTGGTGACACAGTTGCGTTAGACCGGGTAAGCTTCAAGATTCCAGCGGGGCACAAGGTCGGCTTGACCGGGCACACGGGTTCGGGCAAAACGCTTGTAGTCAACCTGATCGCCCGGCTGATCGACCCGGATGAAGGTGAAGTTTTAGTCGACGGCGTCAACGTCAAACGGTATCCGGTGGCGGTGCTCCGCGAAAACATCGGCCTGGTACCGCAAGAACCGTTTTTGTTTTCCGATACGATTGCTGAAAATATCGCCTACGGGGTGCCGGAAGAGACGCCAGAAAAGACGCGGGCGCAGGCGCAGCAGGTTGCGCGGTTGGTACAGCTCGCCGGTGACGTGGAGGACTTTCCGCAGGGGTACGACACCTCTTTGGGTGAGCGCGGCGTCACGCTTTCGGGCGGACAGCGGCAACGCACCGCGATGGCGCGGGCGATTGTGCGCGACCCGAGTATTTTGATTTTAGACGACGCTCTTTCAGCAGTCGACACGCAGACCGAAGCGCTGATTTTAGAAAACTTAGAGCGCGTGACCACGGGGCGCACAAGCCTCATCGTGGGGCACCGCGTGACGGCGTTTGAGGGGACGGATTTTATTTTGGTGTTAGAGGGGGGCCGCGTCGTCGAGCAGGGTTCGCACGCACGGCTCGTCGCAGCGGGCGGCTGGTACGCCGACATCAACAGACGGCAGCAGCTCGAGGAATCTCTAGATGCCGCGTGACGAGGTAAACGTGCAGTCCACAAAAGTTCAGCCTATAAAAGTGCAGCCTATAGACGACTACAACCTCAAAGAAGCCAAACAGCAGGCGCGGCGCGTGCGGCGGCGCAAAGTGGCGGCGCTCCGGCGCGAAGGCCGTTTCGACGAAGAAGGTGAAGCGGTCAATCAAGAGTTGAGTGGGGGGGTCTCGAGGCGACTCCTGCGCTACCTGCGCCCTTACCGTGCACACGTCTTTTGGGCCATCGCGCTGCTACTGATCTACAGCGCGGTCGTCCCGGTTTTCCCCTACCTGATTACGCTGGCGATCGACCGTTACCTCAATCCGGTGGCGGCACCTTTCACGGAACTCTCTACTAACGCCCGCTATAACGGCGTCGTGACGCTGGTCTTGATTTATATGGGCCTTCGGGCGCTCAACTTCGCGCTTCGCTACGGCTACACCTACCTGGTCAACTGGCTCGGTCAGCACGTGATTTTCGATATCCGCAGCGAGATTTTCAGCAAGGTGCAGCGGCTGCATATGGGATTTTTTGACCGCACCCCGGTCGGACGGCTGATTACGCGGGTCACCAGCGACATCGAGGCAATTCAGCAAGCGGTGGTCGACGGCGTGGTCGGAATTATCGCCGATGTGGGTCTGCTCATCGGACTAATGATCTACATGTTTGCCATCAACTGGCAGCTCGCACTGATTACGCTTTCAGTTATGCCCGTCTTGTACCTTGTCCTCAATTACGTTCGTAGCCGTATCCGCGATGCGTTTCGGGCGGTGCGGCTGCGCACCTCGAAGTCGAACGCTTACTTGTCCGAAAACCTCTCGGGGATGAAGACCGTACAGCTTTTTAACCGCGAGCGGCGTAACGAACGCGAGTTCGACCGCATCAATCTGGACTTGCTCGACGCCTACGCCGAACAGGTGCGCTGGTTCAGCCTCTTTTTTCCGGTCGTGCAGCTGACCAGCGCGGTCTCGGTGGCGCTGATTCTCTACTACGGGGCGGTGCTGCTTACAGGTAGCCCTGCCGGGGCAGAGAGCGCAATCACCATCGGACTGTTGACCGCGTTTTTGCAGTATTCACAAGACTTTTTCCGGCCCATCCAAAACCTGAGCGACCGTTTTAACATCTTGCAGGCGGCGACAGCCTCGGCGGAGCGGATTTTTGGGCTTTTAGACACGCCTGAAGAGGTCACTTCCGAACAAGACGCCGACACCTTCGAATCCGGGTTTCGCGGCAAAGTCGAGTTCGACCGGGTCTGGTTTTCCTACAACGAAGACGAGTGGGTGTTGCGCGACCTGGACTTTACCATCGAGCCGGGTGAATCGGTGGCGTTCGTCGGGCATACCGGGGCGGGCAAAACGACCATTATCAGTCTCGTCAGCCGCTTTTACGATGTGCAGCGCGGCAACGTAAGGCTCGACGGCAAAGACGTTAAGGATTACGACCAGATTGAACTGCGGCGGCACGTCGGCATCGTCTTGCAAGACCCGTTTTTGTTTAGCGGGACGGTGCGGAGCAATATCACCTTGAATGACCCCGATATCTCCTTAGCGCGCGCGACCGAAGCCGCGAAGTTCGTCAACGCGCACGGCTTCATAGAAAAATTGCCGCAAGGCTACGACACGCCGGTTCGAGAACGCGGCGCAGGGTTCTCCACCGGGCAAAAACAGCTCATCGCCTTTGCCCGGGCGCTGGTGCAAAACCCGGATATCTTGCTCGTGCTAGACGAAGCGACCGCCAACGTCGATACCGAAACCGAAGAGCTGATTCAAGACGCGTTAGAAAAGCTCATGCAGGGCCGCACGAGCATTATCATCGCGCATAGGCTTTCGACGATTCAAAACGTCGACCGGATTATGGTGATGAAAAAGGGGCAATTGTTGGAGCAGGGCAACCACTTCGAGCTGTTGGAGCAGGGCGGTTACTACCGCAAGCTTTACGAACTGCAGTATCAGGGACAGGACAAGCAGCGGCCTGCCCCCGAAAACGTTTGAGGCTTAGCCTGTACGTTTATTGAGGTAGCCTTCGGCCTCGAGCTGCTCCAGGGTGCGCTTACGCTGCGCCCGCTCCTTGAGGCCGTCACGCCGCCGGTGATAAAACACGTCCAGCAGCCGGTCGCGGTAACGCTCCCGGCGCGTCTGCCCCCGGGCGTAAACACCGAACCTAAGCGGGTACCCCAGACACGCGAGCATATCGCCGCTAGTCGCCTCGAACACCTCGACGTCGCGGCTCGAGAGTTTCTTCTCCCAGGCGTTGATGCGTTTGGGGTCGGCAGGTTTACCGACCAAGGCGTGTTGCGAGACCGTCAGGGCGGGGGGGCCGAAGCCGCCACCCAGCACCATCTGCGGTTCAAACGTAAGCTCCAAAAACGGCGCGAGGTCTTTAAGGGTAGCTTCCGGGTTCATGATGAGGTCTTCGTAGCGGATACGGACGCATTTTTCCGGGCCGAGGTAAGATTCGGCGGCGAGCCCTTGACCAACTTTCTCGACCCAGTAACGGCAACTTTTGACGACGCCGTGGTTACGCCAGGGCAACGTCTTAAACGACGCCGAAATCGCCCGACCGTCGCGGACGATGTGCACGAACCGGGCCTCCGGAAACATTTGCGACAGATAAACGGTATGTTCACGGTTGTGCGGCGTGTGGTCGACCCACACCGTAGCGCCCCCGCGCCCTACCGCGTCGGCGTAGGTCTGGACGATAAACTGCACGAGTTTCGCGTAAGAATCGACGCCCTGACGCCGCGCCTCGTCAATGTCCAGGTCGAGGTTCCAGAGCCTGAAACGAAAACTGCCCTTGAGCTTGGACAGCGCCCGCTCCAAGTCGAACACCTTGTCTACATGCGCTGTTTTATAGTTTTCGTAGACGAACTGCGACTCTAAGGTGGTGACGCAGAGACTGTGCGAACCGAGCAGTGAACCCAAAAAAGTCGTACCGCTACGGTCGCAGCCGAAGATAAAAACAGGTCTCACACGTTCACCAAACAGCGCGCAGCACGGCGACGCGGCCCAAAAGTTACGTTGTGGTTTACCCGGTTACTCACGGCGAACTCCTTCTAAACACATCCGCTATCCTAAACTACCGGCACCTTGCACGCCGGTTCAAACGACCATACCCGGCAGCTACATAAAGGTAATGTAATGCCGGGCCGCGACCCTGTAGGGTCTACACTATTTTCCGACACACGCCATGATGGGCAGCTTTCGACGTGGCTTTTCTCACATCCGTCACAGCTTTTGTAAAACTTTTGACTTAAGATTGCTTTATGCGCGTTCTCGCCTGGCCCGGACTCAATTACGTTCAGCAACCGTATATCACCCGGCTCTACACGCACCTCGAGGCGCTGGACGCCGAGGTCACCGACTTTTCGCCCTTCATGACGGTCAAAAGGTCTTTCGATGTGTGGCATATGCACTGGCCTGAAAACCGCCTGATCGATCCCCGTTCGTTTTGGGCGGGCGCGCAGGCGACGCGGCTTCTTACCGAGATGCACGCAGCGAGAGCGCGCGGTACTAAAATTATCTGGACAGCGCACAACCTAAAGCAGCATGAGGGCAGGCACCCACGCCTCGAGCCCCACTTCTGGCGGCAGTTCGTCCGGCTGCTCGACGGCTGGATTGCGCTGAGCCCTGAGGGGCAGCGGCTCGCCGAAGCAAAGTTTCCTCACCTTAAGAAGGTGCCCTCTTTTATCGTGCCGCTCGGTCACTACCGGGGTCATTACCGGGATACGTTCTCTAGAGCCGCGGCGCGGCGTCGGCTGGGGATAGACGAAACGGCGCGCGTCGTCTCGTTTGCCGGACATATCCGCGCCTACAAAAACGTACCGCATCTGGTACGCACCTTTCGGCAGCTACCCGGCGGCGACCTCGCACTCCTCATCGTCGGGAAGACCAAAGACGCCTGGCTAAGAGACGAGATTAACAGCGCCGCCGGTTCCGACCCGCGCGTCAAGCTCTGTCTCGAGTTCGTTCCCGACGACGACTTGCAGCTCTATCTGCGCGCCAGCGACCTCATGGCGCTGCCCTATCAAGACATTTTGAACTCGTCGAGTGCGATGCTGGCCCTGTCGTTCGACGTTCCGGCGCTCGTACCGGCGCGCGGCGCGATGGGTGACCTGCAGCGCTACGCCGGAGAGGCCTGGGTTAGAACGTTTCAGGGTGAGCTGACCCCTGAGACGCTCTCCGGTGCGCTCGAGTGGGCCGCAGCGCCGCGCGCCGCGCTCCAACTCGCGGAACTGGGTTGGAACGCGATTGCCCAAAAAACCCTCGCGGCTTATGAGGCGGTCTGCGGGCGCGTAGCCACCAAGGCAAAGGTTTTACGGCCCACCTCGGCCCAGACCGCGCTTCACACCACCTTGCCGCCGCCACGCCGCGCGCTGCCTTCTGTGCCTCCCACACGCGGAAGCCATACACTTCCTGAACGCTAAGGGGACCTCCCCCGGCGCGGCCTGCTTTTCGGAGCAGGCCGATTTGCGGTAGGCTGACCTCAACATGAATGAGTTAAAGAGCATCACAGCTTCGCGGTCAACCGGCTCGAGACAAAAAAGTACTGCGTCAGCACCACAAGGTTGTACCCACCGGGCACAACCCCGCGCCTACACCCGTGCCTACAGCACTACCGGAACTTTATGAAGATCGTCTGTTTCGGCGAAGCGCTGATCGACTTTAAGGAAACCGGCCCGCTCGCCTTTCAGGGGTTTGTCGGCGGCTCACCGCTTAACGTCACGCTGGCGGCGGCGCGGCTGGGCACGCCGGTCGCGCTCGCCGCGCAGGTCTCGCGTGACCTGTTCGGCGAAGCGATTATGGCGCACCTAAAAGACAACGGCGTAGACCGCTCGCTGATTATCCGCGACGACGCGCCCTCGACGCTGGCGTTCGTCGCCGAGTCGGGCGGCGACGTGGACTTTTCTTTTATCGGCGAGGGGGCCGCCGATACGCGTTACAACCCGCGTCCACGCCCCGCGTTACCTGGAGTTGAATTTTTGGAGTTCGGCTCGATCAGCCTGCTGCGCGAACCTGGTGCGACGGCGATTCTAGAAACGGTCGCCGCGCACCGGGCGCGCTGCGCGGTCATCTTCGACCCGAACGTCAGACCCACGCTTATCCCGGACAGGGCCGCGTATCAGGCGCGTCTGGAAGCGGCTCTGGAGCTCAGCCACCTCGTCAAGGTCAGCTCGCAGGATTTGCGCTGGCTCTATCCGGACGCCGACCCGCTGGCAGCTGCCGAGAGCTGGTTAAAGCACGGCCCGGAAGCGGTCGTCGTTACGCAAGGCGGCTCCGGCACCGTGCTGGTACGCGCGCAGGGACG
Organism: uncultured Trueperaceae bacterium; assembly: GCA_963799485.1. Lineage (GTDB taxonomy): Bacteria > Deinococcota > Deinococci > Deinococcales > Trueperaceae > Truepera. Next base: position 259,911 of record CAWCXJ010000006.1, on the reverse strand, counting down.
GCTCGAGGTTCCCATCCCGCGCGTCCGCATCGCTGATACCGTCGGTGCAGGCGACACCTTTATGGGCGCGCTGATGGTGCGGCTTACCGAAAAAGGCCACACGAGCGGCTTCAGCAGCTTGCCGGACGCCGTATGGCGCGGCGCACTCGCCTTTGCCGCCGCCGCCGCTGCGCTCAACTGCACCCGGCCCGGCGCAGACCCACCTACCCGCGCCGAACTGGAGGCGTTTTACGCTTGAGAACGTATTGTTAAGAACCAGCTGCCGGTTGCACAGGTTCCGCCGCGTAAAGGGGAACCTGGCCGCTCGTCCAGAAAACGTCCTTTGCAGAAGCCGAACAAGCTGACCCGGTGATACCAAGAAAAGCACAAAACTATGGCGAAGCCGCGTCCAACCTCGCCATAGTTTTGTGCTTTCTCCCGATGATGTGGTGAGCACCCCTTGCAAGAATCCCTTACGGAATAACGAGCACCATCCCGACGTAAGGCCGCTCGGGGTCGGCGAGGTGACGGTTCGCCTCCAAGATGTCGGGCCAGCGGTTGCCGACGCCGTAGTAGGCCAGGGCGATTTTTGAAAGCGAATCGCCGGAACGGACGACGTAGGTGTCTTGCGCGCCCGAAAGCCGTGCGACGTTCTCTTGCGCCCGCTCGAGGTTTTGCCGCAAGGTGTTGTACTCGTTTCGCTGGGCGTCGCTCAGGTCTGCCACACTCGGGGAGACGACCAAAAAGTCGCGGAGCTGGCTTGACAAGATGCCTGCGCGCGCGCGGGCGTCGCTGAGCTGCGTTTCAGCCGGTTTCAGGAGCTGCGCGCGGCTCGCACCGGTCGTGGCGCTCAACTGCTGCGCCAGGGTGTTGCGTTCTTCAGTGAGGTCGGCGAGCTGGGTGTTGAGGGTGCTGAGCTGCCCGCGCGTAGCTTCGAGCTGAGTTTGCGCCTCGTCGAGTTGTTCGCCCCTGGCCTCGAGCTCGGACTGGGTAGTCTCGAGGTTGGCCCTGGCCTCCTGCAGGTTCGTTTGCGCCGTGTCGCGGGCGTTCTGCAGCTGGGTGAGCTGTCCGTTCAGCGTTTCGACCTGCGCCCGAACGTCGCTCAGCGTATTTTGCAGGTTCGCGCTTTGCGCTTTGGCTGCCTGCAGCTGACCCGTCAGGGTGTCGACTTGCGCGCCACGCTCACGGGCCTGAGTTTGCGCGGTCTCGAGGTCTCCGGTCAGCGTTTCAATCCGGGTTTGGGCCTGCGCTAGTTGCTTTTGCAACGTTTCTCGCTGCGCTTGGGCAGCAGTGAGCTGTTCGGTCAAGGCTTCGTTTTGCGTTCGACTTTCGTTCGCCTGCGTCCGCGCCGCCCCTAAGTTCGCGGTCAGTTCCTGGATTTGCGCCTGTGCGTCACTCAGTTGGGTTTGCAGCGCTTCTCGGCGACCGCGAGCGGTGTTTAGCTCCTCGGAAAGTGCCTGAACCCGTTCCTGTGCGGCACTCAAGCGGCTTGTGAGCTGCTCGTTTTGCGTAGTGCGTTCGGCGGCTTGCGCCCGCGCCGCCTCGAGGTCGGTGGTCAACGTCTGTACCTGCGTCCGGACACCCTGCAGCCGGTTCTGAAGCGTGTTTTGCTGCGTTTGGGCGGCGCTCAGCTGTTTGGTCAACGCATCGTTTTGTGCGCTCCTTTCGTCGGCCTGGTTTTGCGCCGCCGTAAGCTGCCGGGTCAACGTGTCTATTCGGGTTGCCTGCGCGGCGGCGTTGTCTTTAGCCGTTCTTAGTTCGGTAGTGAGTTGCTGCAGCTGTTGCTGCGCGGCCCCAAGATCTTGTTGGCGGCTCTCCGCCTGGGTTTGGGCTTCTTGCAATTGCGCCGTAAAGCGCTCGTTTTGTGCTGCCCTTTGCGCCGCCTGGGTTTGCGCCGCCCTAAGCGACGCATTTAGTTCTTGCAGCTGTTCTTGCGCCGCCGCCAGGTCTCTTTGCAGGGTTTGACTGCGGGTTTGCGCCGCGTCACGTGCACGCCGGGCTTGCGCTAGAGCTTGCGGCGTAGCCGCCGTAGCCGCACTGTCCGCGGCAGTCCCGGTCAGCTCGGTGAGGCGCGTTTGCAGGTTGCCGAGCTGCTGCAACTGGGCGGGGGTCAAGTCGGCGTTACTCAGGCGGCTCATGAGCGTGCGGATAACCGCAGTCAGGTCGGCTTCATTCAGGTTAGCCGGATTCGGGGCAGCCTGGGCTGAGCCGACGCCCGCGCAGAGCACCGCGTAAAACGTAAAGACGAGTAGACCGGAACGGACAGAGTTCATATATATCCCCTTAAGTAGGCCGTAGCAACACGTAACAGCTTACTGTAACAGGATTGGCTCGCGGCAAGCTTCGAATTGCGCTTTGGGTTCGTCTAGGGTCCAGCCGCTGCACGCGCCAAACAATCAAGCTTCCCCGTAGCGTGAGCCCCCCTCACCGCGGCACTCTGCACCGATATTGGTTTTCCCGTCGAACAGGTACCTGGTAGCTTCTTCTGTCTTAACCGCCACTTAACCCAACCTACGCCGGACATTAACCAGGGGTTGTCAAACTGTCATCTGGAGTGCTTCAAATGGAAGCGCGCTACGCAGACACCGCGTATGTTTCCCGTCTACAATCGGGCTATGTTCTGGACGATCATGATACCTATACCTGCCCGACCTTGTCTTTAGCTGTGCGTAAGCTGCAAAATGCCCATGAGCGTCCGCGACCCTGGCGGCGTTCGGGCGGTGCATTTTTGCAACCCGTATTCAACCAACTACCGGGGACGATGAGACCCGAAGAGTCGCAAACCACCGGTGCGGCTTGCCTGAACATACAGGCCGTGTCCGGTAATTTCGAGAACGCAAGGGCCGCACCCGCCGATCTCACCCCCGCTACGCCCCCCAAATTTCTGGGCGTGGGTAGGGGCGTAAACACGACTGCAGGAGACGCATGAACAGATTGATCCGGTTTTTCGTCGATAACTACGTTTTGACCTTTAGCGTCTTCGGCGCGCTCGTTTTGTTCGGGGTCATCAGCGCACTCGGCGTCGGGATCGATCTGCTGCCCGAATTTGAAATTCCGGTCGTCGCCGTGACCACCAGCTACCAGGGTGCAGGGCCGGAGGAGGTCGCGCGCGGGGTTTCCGAACCCTTAGAGGGTCAACTCGCCACGTTGCCGGGCATCAGCTCGGTGACTTCGGTGTCGAACGAGGGGTTCAGCTTCGTTATCGCCCAGTTCGACGCGGGCGTCGATATCAACGAGGCCGCCATTGACGTAAGCGGGCGGGTCAACGCCGTCGCGTCGTTTTTGCCCGAGGGGGCAGATACCCCCAACGTACAGAAGTTCGACCCCGCCGACCAGCCTATCTTGAGCGTCGCCGTCGCCGCGCCGGGGGTCAGCTTAAGCACCATTCAGCGCTTTGCCGAGGATGAACTGCAACCCGTTTTGCGCCGCGTCGACGGGGTTGCCGACGTCTCTGTCATCGGCCCGTCGGCGCGTGAAATTCAGGTGCTGCTCGACCCGGCCCGCCTAGACGCTTACGGCTTGACGCCGCAAGCGGTTACGGCAGCTATCGGCGCGTCCGCCGTAGACGTATCTGCCGGGAGCCTGACGGTTGCCGACAACCGGCTCTTGTTAGCGGGGCGGGCGACCCCGGAAAGCCTTAGAAACGTCGAAGAGATTCGCGTCGATTCGGCGCAGGGTATCCGGGTCGGCGACGTCGCCACTGTGCGCGACACATCTGAAGAGCCGGCGACCTATGCGCGGCTGAACGGTGAACCGGTCGTTTTACTCGAGGTCCGTAAACTCTCCGGCGAAAACGCCGTCGCCGCAGCCGCCAACGTCCGTTCTACACTGGCAGGCTTCAATTTACCCGAAGGCTACCGCACCGAAGTCGTCGGCGACGCTTCGGTATTTGTCGCCTCGAGCGTCAACGACACCCTCACCGAAACCGTTTTGGCGGCCTTTGCCGTGTCGTTTATCGTGCTGCTCTTTACCGGGCGGTTGGGTTCGGTTTTGGCGGTCGTGCTGGCGATTCCGGTGTCGATTGCCGGTGCGCTCATTATCATCAACTTCTTCGGCTTTACCTTTAATATCATCACCCTGCTGGCGATCACCGTCGCTATCGGGCTGGTCGTCGACGACGCGATCGTCGTCGCCGAAAATATCGACCGTTACCGCGAACAGGGGATGTCGCGGCGCGACTCGGTAATTAAAGGCGCGGGTGAGGTCAGTACGGCGGTGCTCGCCGCGACGCTTTCGCTGCTTGCGGTGTTTATCCCGATTTCGCTTCTGCCGGGTGTGATCGGACAGTTTTTCCAGCAGTTCGGCGTCACCATGGCAGCGGCCATAACATTTTCGTACCTCGAGGCGATGTTCTTTTTAACCGTCCGCTTGGCCCTCTCCCCCGACCCGCTCCCGCCCGGCCCCCGCGAACTCGGCGGCGCGGCCCGCAAACTCGGAACCGACGCGCGCTGGGGTGTCCGCAGTTTTCGCCGGGTGTGGTTTTGGCTGCTTGTGCTCGGCGCAGGTGCGGCGCTTTACTTCCGGATTGCGCCACAACAACCGCTCATGCTTTTGTGGCTTTTGGTGATACCCCCGGCGCTCTTCTTGCTGCGCTACCTCGGGCGGCTTGTCCTTTACGTCCTCGGCGTGCTGGCACTCGGGTTTTACCGTGCCGGCGACTTTCTGGTCAACGGCGCCAGAAGCGGTTATGTGCGTTCGCTCCGTTTCGTGTTGGCGCACGCGTGGGTGGTGCTGGGTCTTTCGGTGCTGCTCTTCGGCAGCCTCTTCTGGGTCTTCCCCAAGATCGGTTTTAACTTTCAGCCACCGGACGACTCGGGGCTAATCGGCGGAACCTTGACGTTGCCCCCCGGCACCAGCCTCGAGCAGACGAACCGGGTTGCCGGAACGCTCGAGACCCGCCTCTTAAACGACCCTGAAGTCGAAACGGTGCAGGTCACGGTAGGCTCCGGCAATGAGCTGGGCGGTTCATCGTCCGAACAGGCGAGCCTCAGCGTACAGCTCGTCCCCAAGGACGAACGCGAACTCGATACTACCGCCTCGATTGTGGCGCTCGAAAAAGAACTTAATACTGTCCTCGAGCCCTACCCCGAAGCCGAACTCAACCTCAGCAACGAGGGCTCCGGGCCGCCCGGCAGCAGCGGCTACACCTTGTCGCTCGGATCGACCGACCTGGATTTGTTGCGGCAGCGGAGCGAGACGGCGCAGACGGTGCTGGAAAATACGCCGGGTCTGCGTAACGTAACATCAGACTTATCGAACACCACCGACGAACGCGTTTTCGTCGTCGACCCCGCACAGCTCGACGGCACCGGCTTAACAAACAGCGACGTCTTTAATACGCTGTCGGCCTACAACGTCGGCAGCGAGGCGGGCCGCTTGCGGCAAGGCGGTGACGAAACGCCGATTCGGGTACGCGCCAACCCGCGCCTTATCCGCGATGAACAGAGTCTTCTGGGTCTGCCTATCCAGGCCCCGGCACTCGGCAGCAGCTTGCCGCTCGCGGTCTTGGGCAGTTTTCAAACGAACGCTACACCCGCGAGTATCAGCCGCGCCGACCAGACCTATAGTGCTACCTTGAGCGCCGAGTTGACGCCGGGGAGTAGTCTCTCGCAGGTGACAGAAGCGGTCGACGCCCGTTTGCAAAGCGCCGGCGTGCTGGACAACCGCGTGACGAAGATTCAAGGGGTCAACTTCGACCTCTTGGGCGACCTGCTCTTTTACGGGCCCATCGCGTTCGCCCTTGCGCTACTGCTCAACTACCTCGCTATCGGTAGTCAGTTCAACTCGTTCAAATATCCCTTATACCTCCTGCTGACGGTACCGCTCGCACTCGTCGGGGCCGTCTGGCTCTTCTACTTTACGGGCACGTCGCTCGACATCATCAGTATTTTGGGCGTGGTGATGCTCATCGGCCTGGTGACGAAAAACGCGATTTTGCTGCTCGACGTGACGCTCGCCGAAACGAAAAACGGGGCCGCGCTCCGGGACGCGCTGCTTACTGCGGCCAAGGTGCGTTTTCGCCCTATCCTGATGACGACCTCGACCGTGGTCGTCATCAGCTTGCCGCTGCTCTTGGGCCTCGGCGAAGGCAGCGAGTTTCGCTATCCACTTGGACTGGTCATTTTGGGCGGCGTGTTGACCTCGGCGCTGTTGACCTTTTACGTCGTGCCGGCGGCATTTTTTCAGTTTGAACATAAACGCTACGAACGTGAAGCCGCGCAAGCCGAAGAAGACAGGCTGGAAGACGGGGCCAGTGCCGGCGAACGCGCCCCGCGCCCCTCGACCCGTTCGCCGGCACTGGGCAAAGGTCAAGCCTAGGCGTTTGCTACGTTTACTTTGGGCTCCCTTCGGAGAGCTTTTGCTGGCGGCGACTGGACAAACGATATAGCGCCTACGGTTTGAGGCGTACTGTGTAGACACGGACTCTGAACACCGGCGGCTCGAGCGGTATGCTGTGCCAACACTACGCACGCCACTGGAGGGCTTATGTCTACCGTAACCGTCACACCCGCCGCTAAACGCAGTCTGGGTTTGCGCCCTGTTCTTAACATTGCAGCGTTCGTGTTGGTCGTTTTGGTCAACGCGTTGGCCAACACCTTGCCCTTAAACGGCCTGACGACCGGCGCGATTTCGGATTCGTTTCCAAGTCTTTTTACCCCCGCCGGTTACGTTTTTGCCATCTGGATACTGATCTACCTGCTGCTCGGCGTTTTTGTCGTGTATCAGGCGCTGCCGGGACAGCGGGACAACCCTAGGCTCGAGCAGCTCGGTTATCTCTTCGTGCTGAGCTGCGCCTTTAACATCGCGTGGCTTTTTGCGTGGCACTTTCTCCTGATTCCACTGTCGCTGCTCTTAATGCTCGGGCTTTTGGGGACTTTGATTTTGCTTTACGAACGCTTGGAGATCGGTAAAAACGAGGTGACGCGCGGCGAAACCCTTGCAGTGCGGCTCCCCTTTAGCGTTTACCTCGGCTGGATTACGGTAGCGACCGTGGCCAACGTCACGGTGACGCTGCTCGGGTTCGGCGTCCGGAGCGGCTGGGGCGCGCCCTTCTGGGCGTTTGTCGCTGTTCTCGCTGCAACCGCTATCGGCCTGCTGGTGCTGCGCAGACGCGGCGACGTGGCCTTCGTCCTCGTTCTCGTCTGGGCTTTTTTCGGGATTGCGGTGCGGCAGTGGGGCAATGAGGCGCTCCTCGTTTTAGGAGCTGTTGCCGCCGCTGTTTACCTAACCGTCAGGCTCGTGCAACACGCCCGCACGCCCAAAACATCGCCTAGCGCGTAAGCACCGCTTCACGCTCGGTGAGCGCCAGCTGGCCGCCGAAGTAGAGTAGCAAACCGATAACCATCCGTCCGAGTCCGGCGAGGTCTTCGTAGAGAAAAAGCGTAATGACGCCCTCGATTTCGCAGATTAAAAAGAGCACCAAAAGCGCGGCGGCGAGCGCGCTCATCAGCGCGGCGTAGAGCTGTTGGGCCGAGGACAACGCGGTTGGCTTCACCCTGCTAAGGTAGCACGAAAAAGCCGGGTTTCCCCGGCCTGCGCTGCACAAGGTTTTACGGTAAGGGTTTACCTCAAACGCTTTACGGTAATTTTCGGTCGGCTAGTTGATGGTGACGCGGTAGACGAAACGCTCTTCTTGTCCGGGCTCGAGCGGTACTAGCAGCGTCCACTTGATGGCTCTGTACGCGGTCGGGCCTTCGGTCGTTTCCGGCGCTGCACTAAAAGTTTCACCGTCGAGTGAAAACTCGGTGCGGACGCGTTCCGAGGTCGAGGTTGCCGAATCAGGCACGTAAGTCGAGCTCTCCGGAACCGGCCCGAGAACACTAACTGACTCTGCAGGTAGGGTCGTTACATCGTTGTTCGTGGCAAATACGCGGTATTCGACTACCTGACCGGGCCGCGCCGTCGTCGACTCGCTAAAACGCTCGGTTACGCTGCCGTCGTCAGCTGTCACCTGCGACACGATGTACGCTTCGATACGTACCGACACCGGGTTGTCCTGCGCGAACCCGGTGCTCCAGGAACCGACCAGGACACCGACCAAGATACCGAGTCGTACCCACCTGAACTGCCTTTGCAAAAAATGTTGCGTCATTAAACGCCTCCCTGGTTACTGTATAAATCTACTCGAGCATAAAGCGTGAGCAGACGGTTAAATCAAGCTTAGCAGAGACGTACAGGGTAGATTACGGCGTTTGTACTGCGGCGGGCCGTACCTAAAGTAATGTGTTGGTCTAAAACAAGGGGTTGCAACCCCTTCGCCGCTACGATTCGAAAACCGACCAATCAAAGAAGGCCGAGTCGTAACCCGGCCTTTTACGGCGCTGACCTGAGTGGCCTACCAGCCTCTTGCCGCCATCAGCTCTTTTTCCTCGAGGGTGTCGATGTTGATCCCGACCATCGGTTCACCCAGGTTGCGCGAAACTTTTGCCAGGATATCGGGGTCTTGAAAGTGCGTGACGGCCTCGACAATCGCGCGGGCGCGGCTCGCGTGGGCGTGGTTGCGCTCCTCGGCGCTCGTCAAGGTCGCGCCGGCCTTGAAGATACCCGAGCCGACGAATACGCCGTCCATCCCGAGCTGCATCATCAGCGCAGCGTCGGCGGGGGTGGCGACGCCGCCCGCCGCGAAGTTCACGACCGGCAGTTTGCCGTGTTCATGGATGTATAGGACCAGCTCATAAGGCGCGCGCAGGTCGCGCGCGGTGCTCATCAGCTCGTCGCGGGGCAGGGTCTTGATACGGCGGATTTCGCCCATGATGGTGCGCGCGTGCCGCACCGCCTCGACGACGTTGCCGGTTCCGGCTTCGCCCTTCGTGCGGATCATCGTGGCGCCTTCGCCGATACGCCGGAGCGCCTCGCCCAAATCTTTGGCCCCGCAGACGAAAGGTACGGTAAAGGCGTGCTTATCGACGTGAAAGTTTTCGTCGGCGGGGGTCAAGACTTCGGACTCGTCGATAAAGTCGACGCCTAAAGCCTGCAAAATCTGCGCCTCGACGAAGTGACCGATCCGCACCTTCGCCATCACCGGAATCGACACCGCCGCGATAATTTCTTCGATCATGCTCGGATCGCTCATGCGGGCGACGCCGCCCTGGGCGCGAATATCGGCGGGGACGCGCTCCAAAGCCATCACCGCAGTTGCGCCCGCATCTTCAGCGATGCGCGCCTGCTCCGCATTTACGACGTCCATGATGACGCCGCCCTTAAACATCTCGGCGAAGCCTGTTTTTACCCGTAATGTTCCGATTTGGCTTTCCATATGGCCTCCACAACTCTCTACAGCCGCGCCAAGCGGCGCTTGTGGGCCCATCATACGCCTCTTTGGGGCCTAAAGCGCGTGTCGGCAGTAACGCAGCAACGAACAAACAGCCATGAGTAACGAGTTGAAAGCTTTAACCCTCACTGCTCGGTACTCGTTGCTGTTTTTCGTGCGCTTTGACCCGAGCCGGCTTGTGAAGCGTGCTACACTCCGAAGTTAAATCTCAAAACGCGAAAAACTTTATCTCTCCGGCCCTAGGCAACTGCTAGCGTAACGGTGTTCTGGAGGGGACTTGGTGAACTGGTCTAGGCTGACAAATCTTTTTAACCCACGAACCGTCGCGGTCGGGCTCGAGATCGGTACGAGTAGCCTCAAGGTGATCGAGCTTCGGGGCGGCACCCCGCCGCAGCTCGCGGCGCTCGCCATGCGGCCCCTACCCCCCGGTTTGGTACAAGACGACCAGATCATCGACGCCGAAGCCCTCGCCGCCGAACTCGGCGCGCTCTTTAAGGACGCCGGCATCAGCCGCCGCTTTGTGGTAACAGCGGTGAGTAACCGCCTGGCAATAACCCGCAACATTCACGTGCCGAAGATGCCCTTGAAAGACCTCGAGAAGGCCGTTCCCTGGGAAGCCGAGCGCTACATTCCCTTCCCGCTCGACGAAGTAGCGATGGATCACTATATTCTGGACAACCCGAGCGACGTGCCGGACGGCAGCGACGTCGAAGTCGTGATCGCCGCCGCGCGCCTCGATATGGTGGCGCAGCTGACCGAAGGGCTCAAAAAAGCGGGACTCGAGCCCACCGTCATCGACATCAAACCCTTTGCGCTCTTGCGCTCACTTAAAGGCTCGCTGCAAGGGGAACGCTTTAACCGCACCACGATTTTTGACGATAAATACACCGCAGAGGGTGAGATCGGCGCGATTTTAGAGATTGGGGCCTCGAGCAGCACCGTCACGCTCGTGCGCGGCGAACGGGTCGTGATGAACCGCAATTTAGGTGTTGCGGGCGACGATTTTACCAGCGCCCTGCAGCGGGCGTTCGGTTTGGATTTCGATACCGCCGAAGAGGTCAAGGTGATATACGGCAGCGCGGTGATGCCTAACGAAGCCGAAGCGTCGCTCTCGACCGAAGTGCGAAACGAGCGCTTTTCACCCGTGCGCGTTTATGAAGCGCTCCGCCCGACTTTGAGCGACCTCACCACCGAAATTCGCCGGAGCTTGGAGTTTTTTCGGGTTCAGTCCGGCGACGCGAGCATCACCCAGATGTACCTCTCAGGCGGCGGCTCCAAACTGCGCAGGTTGGACGAGGCCATCGGTCGCTCGCTCGGCTTTAAGGTCGAATTCGGCGACCCCTGGCTGAGCATCGTTCAAGGTGACCGTTACGAAGCGTCGTATCTGGAGAGTATCGCCCCCGAGTTCGGTGTGCCGTTGGGACTCGCCCTGAGAGGAGCCATCGGCCTTGATTAACGTCAACCTCCTCCCCAAAACCCTGCGCCGCCGCAAGCACGTCGATCCGTGGAAAGGCGTCGCCGTCGCCGTGCCGGTCGTCGTTTTGGTCACGTGCGGCTTTTTACAGCTGCAGGTCGTAAGCGAAAAAGGCCGCCTTACCGAGCAAGGCGTGCAACTCAGAAATGAAAAAGCCGTCTTGCAACCCTTCGTCGATGAACAGGCCGCGCTCGAGGCCGAACGCAGCAGCCTCGCCGGCATCGAAAGCGTCGCCGAATCGGTCAGGACGGGCCGTATCTTCTGGTCGCGGCAGCTTTACGCGATGCTCGAGACGCGCCCCTCACCCGGCCCCAACGTCGGGTCACGAATGGCGTTTACGGCGCTCGAGATGCGCGCCCTCGATGAGGCGACGAGCGCCCAGCTTGTCAGTACGGACACTTATGAAGGGCTCGAGGCGGTAGCTGAAATGAACGTCTCCGGCATTGCCGGCAGTTCAGAGGTCGTCGCCGACTATATCCGCGAACTGCAGAGCGCGCCTAACTTCGCCGTCTCTTTGGGCGACTTGTCCCAAGACCCGGAGACGAAGTTTTATAACTTCAACCTGACGATTGGCGCGGCGCAGCTAGACGGGCCCAAGACCGAGCAAACGGCCCAGACCGGTAGCCCGCAAAACGATAGTGCAGGAGAGGAATAAGATGCTCGCCAAACTCAGATTCGGCGCCAGTGCGGGCGGCAGTGCGGGTGGTTTCAAACTCCGCGGGCGCGAACTGGCGCTCGTTGCGCTTAGCGTTTCCGTGCTCCTCGGGCTGCTCTGGTACTTTTACCTCTATACCCCGACCCAGGCTCAGATCGAACAGCTCAGCAGCGAAAACGGGGCGCTCGAGGCCGACATCGCCTTGGGCCGCGCGGCGCGCGCCAACTTACCCGCGCTGCGCGCCGAAGTTACCCGGCTCAAAGAAGAACGTGACGTGTTTTTGGCCCAGCTCCCTGAAGCAAACGAGGTCGCCGAGCTGCTCGATCAACTCCGCAGCGCCGCCCGTGACGCGAATGTCGGCTTTGTCGGACTACAAAACGGCGGGCCGGGCAATGAAATCGTCCCCGGCGTCCGGTTGCTCAACTTTACGCTCGCCACCGAAGGCAACTACGCCCGCACGATTGCGTTTTTACGTTCGCTCGAGGCGCTTCCCCGCTTTACCAGGGTGCAGCGCGTCGGGCTAAACGTCGCCACCGACGAAAGCGCCGACCCGACCTTGGGGGCCACCTACGACTTTACGGTCTACGTTTATACGGGCAGCGGCACAGACGGCGTGCCTCTCGATCCCAACGCAGCCCCGGCAGCCACTTTGGAGGAGGTGCAATAATGCTTTTCACTCGCACCGTACTCCTGAGCGCTCTTTTGACCGTGGTAGGGGCCGCGCCGCTAGGCAGCGCAGCTCTTGCGACCTCACCTGTCCAGACTCCGGCAGGGACGATACCCGTAGAAATACCTGATGACAGCTCTGCCGCACCGCCTGAAGCTTCCGGTACAGCTTCAAACCCAGCTGAAAGCCCGGAGGTCAGTGGCGGCGTGCTGCCCCTCCTGCCGGCTCAAAATCCCGATACCGAGGTCAGTGGCGGCGTCTTGCCGCTGCTCCCGGAACCCGCAACCCCGGCAGTCGCCCGTGGCGTCGCGGTCGAAGAACTGCCGCTGCTCGTGACCGAGCCTCCGGCAGCAGAAAGTGACGTAGAGATACCCGTACCCGTAACAGGTGGAAACGATAGCCTGCTCAACCCGTTTTCACCGCTGCTGCTCCCCCAACCGCCCCGGCAAGCCGCACCCGCGCCGCCGGCAGCAGCGCAACCTGCAGCACCACCCGCCGTTGCCGCGCCGCCCGTTCAGGAGACAGCGCCCGCGCCTGCCGCCGCCGCACCAGCCCCCACAGTAGCCGCACCAGCCCCCACAGTAGAGGTTCCCTTGCCGCAAGCGCGCGTGGGTAGACCGGCCCTGCCGCGGAGTCTTGCAGCGAACCTGCGGACGACCGTACCCCTCACAGCCGACCTGAGCGCCAACCCGCTAGACCGCGCGTTGGATATGCCAAACGGCTCCGCGAACGCCCTCGGCCCCGCCAGCGAACTCGCCGCCGTACGTACTCCCCCTAGCCTCACGCCTTTAGGCACTGCGCCCGCCCCGAACGCGGCAGCGGCTCGTATCCCGAGTGGCGCGCAGCAAGTCGCCCTCGGTTCCGGCCTCAGCACGCTAGGTCTTGGTGGCAGCGCAGGTGACGGAAATTTCACATCTTTAGGTGGCAACCGGGTCAGCCGCGCCCTCAGTGCGCTGCAGGTTCACTTTACGGCGATGACTACGGGCACCGCGATTTTCCGTGTAGGAGACGACGCGACGCCCTTGTTGCTGGCACCCGGTGAAGCGCTACCGGGAACTGAGCTCGTTCTCACCAACCTCACGAGTCGGGGCGCTCAGTTCACCGAAGACAACGTTCGTCACACGCTGTTTTTGACCCCCTGACTTACCCTTAGGGGGCGATGAGAAGACACCCCCCTATCTCCCCCCGCCCGACCTTGCTTGCCCTCGTTGTGCTTGCGTGCGCCGTGAGCGCCGCTGCACAAAACGCGACGCCCGCGGCTGCCGCGTCCGCTTTAGCAGCGCCCGCACAAGTCCAGCTCGCGCCTTTGCCCGACACCGCGCAGTTCAACCAGAATGTCGACCTGCGTACTCGCCCTGCCGGAGAATCTTTAGACGCGCTGGTTCAGGCGCTCGCCCGCTCGGTGGGCCTGAGTGCGATTACCCAGGGCATCCCGGCTGACGCGGTGGGCCGCTATAACCTGAGCGAACCCAAGCCGTTTCGTGAAGTGTGGGATATCGTCTTGACGTTAAACGGCCTCGAGTACGTTTTACGGGGCGACGACATCGTGGTCGTCGGGCCACCTGACGTTTTAGCCAGCTTGCAACCCCAGCGGAACGATATACAGCAACCAACGGTCTTGAGAACTTACAAAGTCCCTAGTGCAGGCGGCAGTGCTGGCGCTTCTGGAGATGACAGCGCCCTTAGTCAATTAGCATCTTATCTAACGAGTCAGTTCCCAAGAGGTAGCAACATAACCGTAATTCCTTTCGAGCAGCTAGGTGCGTTATCAGTCCGCGCCTCTATCAGTCAACAAGCCCGCATAGCAAAGCTGCTCAGACCTTTCAACGCTGTAAATGAGACAAAAGTACGTCGCGTTTATGCACTTTCTTATGCTAGGGCTGAGGATATTGCAACTATTTTCCAAGCGTCTCAACCTGCTGTACCTGCGGCGCCAGCTACAACGACGACTCTTTCAGGTGGTAACGTAGCAACCAACCCAGAAAATGCAGCAACGACAACAGGCAACGGTGCAACAGGCAACGGTGCAACAACCAACGTTTCCACACCTAGCACATCTGGACAAGCCGCAGTAGCTGCGAGCTTTGCAGAAGGTGAGTTAGTAGTAACGCCAGACCCTAGAACAAACCGCATCCTTGTCTTCGGTTCGGAAAGGGTTCAAGCAGAAATCGCAAGGCTTATCGGGGAACTCGACCAACCAGAGAGGCAGGTCAACGTACAAGTTCGCATCCAAGAGGTTACAAGCGACGTAACTGAGAGGCTCGGCATCGATTTGATCTCAGCAATCGGCAATTTCACGACCAGCCTTTTTTCAGGGGATGATACGAGCGGCTTAAGCTTCATCTTCGACGCACAAAAGGCAGTCTCGGGGTTCAACTTGGGCGCTGTCTTGGATGCTTTTGAACGGCAGGGGCTATCGCGCCGAGTAGACGACAGCAACATCACTGTACTAAACAACGGCGAGGCGACTCTACAAGCTGGTGGAACAATCTATATCAGTATTCCCGGTGCAGATGCAAATATTGAGCGCACTATACCCTACGGTGTTCAGATTGATCTCACTCCGCAAATCACCAATAATGATGAGATTATTTTGGATGTAACTGGCAGGGTTGACGCAGTTATCTCCGAAACGGACAATCCAAACTTTTTGGAGTTATCAACCAGAAACCTCACCTCTCGAGTCTCCTTAAAACCCGGACAAACCGTGGTACTCGGCGGCTTATTACAAAACGAACTTACCGACGCCAGCCGTAAAGTTCCCGGACTCGGCGACGTACCTATCGTCGGAAACCTGTTTTCGTCCAGTAACAAGCAAGAAACCAAAACCGAACTGCTCGTTATCGTCACCGCGAACGTCCTCGAGTAACCCCCAAAAAATCCGCCTCGAGGGGGCGTGCTAAGCTCGTAGTATGCTTAGATTTCTCTCCGCCGGTGAGTCGCACGGCCCCGCTTTGACCGTTATGTTAGACGGCGTTCCGGCAGGGCTGGCGCTCGTTGCCGGCGACCACATCGACCCCTGGCTCCGCCGCCGTCAAGGGGGTTACGGACGAGGCCGCCGGATGGTCATCGAAACCGACGCCGCCACCATTCTCTCGGGCGTCCGCGCCGGACGCACCACGGGCGCACCCCTCAGCCTCCAGATTGAAAACCGCGACTGGCGTAACTGGACAGAGATCATGTCGCCCTTACCCGGCGGTGAACCCCGTAAAAAAGCCTTGACCGCCGCCCGCCCCGGTCACGCCGACCTGACCGGCGGCGTCAAATACGACCATAAAGACCTGCGGGACGTTTTAGAGCGCGCCTCGGCCCGTGAAACCGCGAGCCGCGTCGCGGCGGGCGCAGTCGCGGTGCAGATTTTGGAAAGTATCGGCGTCAAAGTGTGCGCCCGGATGGTCTCGCTGGGCGGCATTCCGTGTGACGGCGAGCTGGACTGGAACAATCTGGACGCGCTCGACGAAAGCCCGCTGCGCACCTTCGATAAAGACGCCGAAGCGCGCATCATTGCCCGCATCGACGAAGCCAAACGAGATGGCGATACGCTCGGTGGGGTTGTCGAGGCGCGGTTTCGGGGACTTCCGATGGGCCTCGGCAGCCATACGCAGTGGGACCGTAAGCTCGACGGGCGTTTGGCGCAGGCGGCGATGAGCATTCAGGCCATCAAAGGTGTTGAAATCGGCGACGGCTGGAGCGCCGCGATGAGCCCCGGCAGTCAGGTTCACGACGCGATTTATCACGGTGAACGGGGCTACTACCGCGAGACGAACCGGGCGGGTGGCTTGGAAGCGGGCATGACCACCGGCGAAGACCTCGTGGTGCGAGCTGCGATGAAGCCGATTGCCACGCTGATGACGCCGCTGCCGACGGTTGACGTAACCACACATGAAGCCGCCGACGCTGCCCGCGAACGGAGCGACACCACCGCCGTGCCCGCCGCGTCGATTGTCGTACTGGCGATGAGCGCCCTGGTGTTAGCCGACGCGGTGATGGAAAAGTTCGGAGCCGATACCGTGCGCGAGATCAAAGAACGCGCCGAAGCACACCGCCGTTACGCCGCCGCATTTTAGGGGCGTGGGCGGTGAACCGACGTTACCGGCTCGAGCGTCCCGTCACCTGGGTTGCGTTAGCCGGGTTTATGGGTACCGGCAAAAGCCGCATCGGCTGGGAACTTTCGCGGCGGCTCGGGCTCAACTTTATCGACACCGACCGGGTGATCGAACGCGTGTCGTGCCTGCGGATTCCCGACCTGTTTGAACTTTACGGCGAGGCGGTGTTTCGGGAGTACGAGAGCGAAGTCGTAAGGCGGTCTTTGCGGCTCGAGGACGTGGTCATCTCCACCGGCGGCGGCACCGTCATGCGTTCTGAAAACCGTAAACTGCTCCTCAGCCGGGGGCCGGTTATCGTCCTCGTCGCCAGCCCCGAAACAATCTACAAACGCACGCGGCGACACAAGCGGCCCCTCCTTGAGATCGGCAACCCGGTCGAACGTATCCGCGAACTTACCGAAGCGCGCGCCCCGGCCTACGACGCGGCGGCGAGCCTCAAGGTTTCGACCGACGGGCGGCAGTCGGCCCAGGTGGTCGAAGAGATTGTCGAACGCCTGTGGGCGTGGCGTGAAGACAACGAAGAGGTGAGAGCATGAAGCTTACGGTCGCCCTGACGCCGCCGTACGACGTATGGGCCGAAGCCGGCCTTTTGGCCCGCACCGGCGAGTTCGTCCGCGCCCCGAAAGTTGCCCTTATCAGCGACGAAGAGGTTGCGCCACTTTACGCAGACACGGTGCAGGGGAGTCTCGCGGCTACGGGCAGTCAAGTTTTTCGCTACACGGTTCCCGCCAGCGAGGACAGCAAATCACTCACGGCTTTAGAGACACTTTTACGGCGACTTGCAGCGGACGGCTTTACCCGGCAGGGCGCAGTGGTTGCTTTAGGCGGCGGGGTCGTGAGCGACCTAGCCGGATTCGTCGCCGCGTCGTACATGCGCGGAATCGCTTTTTACACCCTGTCTACGACGCTACTAGGGATGGTTGACGCCGCTGTCGGCGGTAAAACCGGCGTCAACTTACCCGAAGGTAAAAATCTGGTCGGGGCATTTTGGCAACCCAAAACCGTTTTGATGGACGTTTCAACCCTCGCAACGCTGCCCGAACGCGAGTTTCGCGGCGGCGCGGTCGAGCTGTTCAAGCACGGGTTGCTGGCTGACCCGCAGCTTTTGGACGACGTAGCCGACGCCCGCTTTCGCCGGGACGGGCCACCTGACTTTTTAGCGGCGACGGTTGCGCGTTCCGTAAAAGTCAAGGCTGACATTGTAGCCCAAGATGAACGTGAAGGCGGCCCAAGGGCGTATCTCAATCTGGGGCATACGTTGGCGCACGCGCTCGAGGCTCACACCCACCACCGGCTCTCTCACGGTGACGCCGTAACGTACGGCCTGATGTTCGCCGTAAAACTCGCGGCAGCCAGGGGCTACGCCGACGAGACCGAACGGGTACGGGCGTTTGTAGACTGGGTTAAGCCGTCTCCCCTGCCTGAAATTACACTCGAGCCCTTGCTACCCTTTATCGCCAGGGACAAAAAACACGGCGTAAAACAGCGCTGGGTGCTGCTAAAACGCATCGGTGAGCCCGTTCATTGCCGACGACGTACAGGAAAGCGAACTGCAAGACGCCTGGGCGTATCTGCAAGCCGCTGTAAAAGACTCCGTATGATTTTAGTTTTGAACGGCCCCAACCTGAACTTGCTGGGAAAGCGGGAACCCGATGTTTACGGGCGCGCCACGCTCGCCGACCTCGAGGCTCGGTGCAAAAGTTGGGGCGAAGAGGCCGAAGTACAGGTTATTTGTCGTCAGAGCAACCACGAAGGCGTCCTGCTCGACTGGTTGCACGGAGCCGCTACTGAAGGTGTGGCCGGGCTGGTGCTGAACCTCGGCGCGTTTACCCATACCTCGGTCGCTTTACGCGACGCGGTTGCAGGCGTGGCGCTCCCGGCAGTCGAAGTGCATATTTCAAACGTTTACGCTCGCGAAAGCTTTCGGCATCATTCTTACCTCTCAGCGGTCTGCGTCGGAACCATTACCGGGCTCGGCTTCGCCGGCTACGGCGCAGCCATCAGGTTTTTAGCGGCGCGCCTGGAAAAAGCTGATTCGTAATGTTATAAGTTAGCAGCCAAAGCTTACGTATAACTATAAGTCAGCCTCACTTAGACTCGACGACGCTGGTGGCCCGCCCTGCAATCCGGCCTACCGTAAGCCCCTGCACCAACACCGCAAAGACCACGACCCCGTAGGTCAGCGCGATCAGCAGGTCGCGCTCAGAACTCGCCGGGAGCGAGAGCGCCAGCGCCACCGAGATTCCGCCCCGGAGACCGCCCCAGACCATCAGCCGCACCGTATAGGGCTGAAATGTCCGGCGCAGCCGAAACAGGTTGATAGGGACGCTGACGCTTAACAAGCGTGCGCCGAGTACGACCGGGATGGCAACCAGAATCGCCCAGAGGTAGCGCGGGGTAAAGTCCAGCACGAGTAGCTCGAGCCCGATCAGCACAAACAACACCGCGTTCAAAATCTCGTCGATCACGGCCCAAAAGGTATCGAGGTGTGTGCGCGTCGTGTCCGACATCGCAAGTAACCGGCCCCGGTTGCCGATCAAGAGACCTGCAACCACGACCGCCAGCGGGCCGGAGGTGCGCAGCGCTTGCGCCAGCGCGTAGCCGCCCGTTACGACGGCCAGGGTAATCAAAACCTCAGCGGCGTAGTCGTCGATGCTTTTGAGGAGACGAAAGGCGATAATCCCCAGCACGCCTCCAAAGACTACGCCCCCGACCGCTTCCTGAACGAAAAGGATAAGTCCGCCGCTCAGCCCGCCGCCGCCATGTTCACCCGCAGCGACGCTGCCCAGCAGCACGCTAAAAACGACCACGCCTACACCGTCGTTAAAGAGCGATTCGCCGGTGATCAGCGTTTCCGTCGTTTCCGGCACGCCCGCCCGCTTTAAGATCGAGATCACCGCAATCGGGTCGGTCGGTGAGATAAGTGCGCCGAAAAGGAGCGCGTAGGGGTACGACACGGAAAAACCCAGCAGCTCGAGCGCAAAGAACATCGCACTACCGACCACCAGCGTCGAAACCGCCACCCCGACGGTAGCAAGTGTCAGCACAGGCCACTTGAGGCGGTTCAGCCGGTCTAAATCGACGCCAAGCGCACCTGCGAAGAGCAAAAAACTCAGGAGCCCCTGAAGCACCAGGTCGTCGAAGTTGAGACTGTCTAAAAACCCTTCGGCGTTACCGATAAACCCTGCATTTCCGAATACGATCAACCCGAGCGACAACACGAGCGCGACCAGCAAGCTACCGACCGCCGGATTGAGTTTGAGAAAACGCGCGTTGAGGTACGAAAAAAGCGCCGTCAAACTCAGCAAAAGCGCAGTGCCTTGAAAGATGTTCATACCCTCGAGCCTAACGTATCCGGCCCGACGCATCCAGGATTATGTCGTGGGCGTTGAAGCGAAAATGGGAGCAAAAAGCAGTCACTCACTGAAATTACACCCGCTGAGCGTGTGACCAAAGTAAGCTTTTGGGAGAAGGCTGTCGTTAGCAGAACAGGGCAAAAGGAGCCGGACAGCACCCGAGTAAAGCCAACCGGCTGATCGACCTAGCCAATTGACCGGTTTGTAAGCGACTACACATTGCATTCCGGACGGACGTCAAGATTAACGGAAGATTAAGCTTATAAGGTATGCTATCTCTGCGTAAAGAAAGGGCGGCGTGACGAATGACACAGCTGGCAACGCATAACAGCCGAAATGTGACATCCTCAGCCGGCGTACCGGAACGGCTTAGGCGTGTTTTTGGCGCGCCGGTACGTTCGTGGCGCCGCCTCGCCGCCGAACCGCTCGACGCCGCCTACTACGTGCAGCTCGGGGGTGACGCAGAACAGGTTTTATGGATCAACCAGCGTGCGCCGGACGAACCCAGAGTCGCCCGCTGCGCCGCGGCGATAGAGCTCCTAGGCGGCTTTAGCACGCCGCTGGTACGCGCCGATGTGAGCTTGACGAGGCTCGAGTACCCTTACCTCGTGACCGAATACCTAAGCGTCCCGACGCTGGGCGATGTCTGGCTTCAAGACGGGTTTGCCAAAGAGCACACAGCCGTAGCCTGGGGCGCTGCCGTGCGCTTTTTGCACCGTACCCGGTTCGAGTTAGCCGGCGACCTCGCCTATCCGGAGGCCGCAGGCGTGCGTCTGGAGGAAGATTTTGCGGCGCTCTGGCGGACACCGCTGCGACTCGCCGCCAAAGACCACATGCTCGATATGCCCAAACTCATTGCAGCGCTTCGGCGCGGCCGAACGCTCCTCCAAGACGCGCCCATTGCCCTCACGCACGGTCGTCCCGGCTTAAATGCATTTCTTTACGACCCGGCGCGTGCAGGCGTCGTGGCGGCGCTCGACTTCGGCGACGCCCGCCGCAGCGACCCGATGACCGACCTCGCCGCCCTGACGGGGAGCCTCGAGGCTTACGGTTGCCAAAGTGAGTTTATGGCGGGTTACGGCGCACTCTCTTCCTGGGAGAAACAGCGGCTGGCGTTTTACCGCCTGCACCACGACCTGCTGGCCTACGCAGAGGCGCTTACAATCCTCCCCAACGAGCTGGCGCGCCGGCGGATGCGCTTGGCGCAAAGGCTCGCAGAGCTGAACTAGAGCTGCCACAAGTAAAAAGTGATGAGCCATGGGTGGTTGAGCTTTTGCTCATTGCTCGGTACTCGCGGCTCACGGCTGCTCTTCCTAATCCCTACTGCGCTACTATAGATTGTCGAACCGCACACTAGGCACGTATGGGCGGGCGGTGTATACTTAATTCGGAATGAGTCCTAAAAATGGGCTCGAGCATCCTAATCCGTCCCTTATCCCGTCAAACGAAGCGAGGTCAAGATGAACCAACTGGAAATTCGTAATCTTCACGCCACCATCAACGGCGACCCTATCTTGCGCGGCGTCGATTTAGTCGTCCCCAAAGGCGAGGTTCACGCGCTCATGGGGCCGAACGGCTCAGGCAAATCCACCCTCTCGAAAGTCATTGCCGGCGACCCGGTCTACGAAGTCACCGCAGGCGACGTCTTGGTCGACGGCGAGAGCGTCCTCGCGCTGGAACCCGACGAACGTGCCCGCGCGGGGCTCTACCTGGCATTTCAGTATCCGGTCGAGGTACCGGGCGTGTCGATGGCGAACTTTTTGCGTCTGGCCCTTAACGCCCGCCGGGGCGAAGACGACGAAATCGGCGTGATGGACTTTTACAACAAGGTACAAAAAGCCGTAAAAGAACTCAACTGGGACGAAAACATCTTGGAGCGCTACTTAAACGAAGGCTTTTCGGGCGGCGAGAAAAAGCGCAGCGAAGTGTTGCAGCTGCTGGTACTCGAGCCCAAATACGCCATGTTGGACGAAACCGATTCGGGTTTGGACGTAGACGCGCTCAAGGTCGTCTCCAAAGGCGTCAACGCCGCGCGTGGCCCCGAGTTCGGCGCACTCGTCATCACGCACTATCAAAGGCTTCTGAACTACATCGTTCCCGACAAGGTTCACGTGATGTACAAGGGTCAAATCATCAAGGAAGGCCCGAAAGAGCTGGCGATGGAACTCGATCAGCGCGGTTACGACTGGCTCCGGCAAGAGCAGGAAACCGTCGGCGCATAAACCGCCTGTTTACCTAGTTGGCAGTACCTGAAAGCAGTACCCGAAGCGAAGCACTAAGAGCACAGAGGGAGACACCATGTCTGAGATTATTCCCGGAACCAACTTGCAAGGAATGCAGCACGAACGGCAGTACGAGTTCAGCCTGCCCGAAGAGTACTTTTTCCGCTCTGAAAAAGGCTTGAACCGCCGCGTCATCGAGCAGATTTCTTATCACAAGAACGAACCCGAATGGATGCTCGAGTTTAGATTAAAAGCGCTCGAGATTGCCGAGAAAAAAGGCCGCCCCAAGTGGGGGCCGGACTTGAGCCACCTGAACTTCGACGACATCTATTTCTATATCCGCCCGCAGGATAAAGCCGGCACCAACTCGTGGGACGACGTACCCGAAGAGGTGCGCGAAACCTACCGTCGGCTCGGCATCCCCGAAGCGGAGCAAAAAGCCTTGGCGGGCGTCGGCGCACAGTACGAATCCGAGATGGTCTACCACTCGCTTAAAGAAGAGTGGGAGAAAAAAGGCGTCATCTTCGCCGATACGGACTCGGCGGTGCAAAAGTACCCGGAACTCTTTAAGGAACACTTTGCCACCGTCGTGCCGCCCGAAGACAACTACTTCGCCGCCGTAAACTCTGCCGCGTGGTCGGGCGGGTCATTCGTTTACGTGCCAGCGGGCGTCGAGGTCGAGGTGCCGCTGCAAGCGTACTTTTTAATCAACGCGCAGAGCATGGGGCAGTTCGAGCGCACCCTGATTATCGGTGAAGAGGGCTCGAAGTTTCACTACATCGAGGGCTGCACCGCCCCGACCTACAACTCGGACTCGTTTCATTCGGGCGTGATTGAAATTATCTGCAAGGAGCGTTCGCAGGTGCGCTACTCGACGATTCAGAACTGGTCGCACAACGTCTACAACCTCGTCACGCAGCGGGCACTGGTCTACAAAAACGCCTCGATGGGCTGGTTGGACGGCAACCTCGGCTCGAAAGTCACGATGAAGTACCCTTCTTGCTACCTGATGGAAGAGGGCGCACGTGGTGAGGTCTTATCCATCGCCTTTGCCGGCAAAGGGCAGCACCAAGATGCGGGCGCGAAGATGGTTCACGCCGCGCCGCGCACGAGCAGCAGCGTCGTGTCGAAGTCGATTTCCAAAGACGGCGGACGCAGTTCGTACCGGGGTCTGGTTGAAATCTACGAGGGGGCGACGGGTGCCCGCAGCAACGTCGAGTGTGACGCGCTGCTGCTAGACGACACCGCCAAGACCGACACCTACCCGTACATCCAGATCAACGAAAAAACCGCACACGTCGGTCACGAGGCGTCGGTGTCGAAACTCAACGACGAGCAGATTTTTTATCTGCAGTCGCGTGGACTGGAAGCAGCCGAAGCCGCTGCCTTAATCGTTCGCGGCTTTTTGGAGCCGGTGGCGAAGGAGCTGCCCTTGGAGTACGCCGTCGAACTCAACCGTCTGATTGAACTCGAGATGGAAGGCTCGGTCGGCTAACCGGCTTACGCTTGTGGCAGATACGCTTGAGACTCCCGACACCCATCAGTACCTTATCGATGCTGATGGGAAGCGCACCCATGTGCTTTTAACCGTTGAAGAGTACGAAGAACTTGTTGACCAGCTTCTCGACCTCCAAGACGCTGAACTGGTTCGGCAACGGCGCAAAGAGCCGGAAGAGTATGTGTCGCTCGAGGAGATGAAAGCGCGCCTTGGCCTGTGAATTACAAGCTGCGCTTTCATCCGAAAGCGGCGAAAGAGCTTTCTGCCCTCGACACAACCGTTCAGCCTCGTATTCTCACGGCTGTCGAAGCTTTGCAAACCGACCCTTTTAGGCATGGTTCGGTTCAGCTTAAAGGAGAAACGGCTAGACGCGTACGAGTGGGCAACTACCGCATCGTCTTCGAGGTTGATAAGACAGAGAACGTCATCACGATTTTTCGGGTCGCGCACCGCCGGGAAGCCTACAGGTAAACATCTTTATGGAAGCTTGCATGACCTGCCACCTCACCGCCATCCGACAGCAAGGGCCGCTTTGTGAACGTATTTACGAAGACGAATACTGGCGCGTAGCTCACGCGTTTAATACCTCACTACCAGGCTGGTTGGTCATTGCTTCAATGAGGCATGTCGCAAGTTTTGCCGAACTGATGGAGACCGAAGCTGCAAGCATCGGGCCGCTGTTACACCGGACTTCCAAGGCGCTGCAAGAGATTACGGGAGCAGTTAAAACATACATAGTTTTGTTTGCCGAACATCCCGAACACCCTCACCTACATTTTCACGTCGTCCCGAGAATGGTTGACCTGCCGAAAGACAAAAAGGGGTAGACGAATTTTCGACTATCTAGGCGTTCCCGAAACTAAGATTGTTCCTTTAGAAACCCGCAACAACCTCGCCACCCGCCTCCAAGCTCTACTATAAGAAACCCGGTAAGAAAGGATTTTATGAGCCTGACCGAAACCATCTCCCCCCAAATCGTCGAGGGAATCAGCGAACGCTACAACGAACCCGTATGGCTCGCCGACGAACGCCGCGCCGCTCTGAGAAGCTTTGAAGCGACGCCTTTTCCGACTAAC
Organism: uncultured Trueperaceae bacterium; assembly: GCA_963799485.1. GTDB lineage: Bacteria > Deinococcota > Deinococci > Deinococcales > Trueperaceae > Truepera. The sequence continues at coordinate 235,607 of CAWCXJ010000006.1, read as the reverse complement.
CGCGACGAAAACTGGCGTTATACCGACCTAAAACGGTTTGCACTGAACGGTTTGGAACTCGTTTCTGCGCCGACCGACAAGAGCGTTTCCACACGCATCGAAACCCGCATCGCAGACTCCGACGCCGAGGGCGTCTTGGTCTACAAGGGTGGCGAGGTCGTCTACCGCGACTCGAAAATCAGCGAGACGGGCGTCGTTTTCACCGACCTCCGCACCGCGCTGGCAGAGCACGAAGCGCTTGTCAGAAAGCATCTCTACAGCGTCGTCAACGCTACGCAGTCCAAATACACGGCGCTCAACGCGGCCTTGTGGCAAAACGGGACATTTTTGTACGTTCCTAAGAACACCGAGGTCGAGCTGCCCTTGGGCGCGTTTTATTCGGCGGATGCGGGCGGCCTCAGTGCGCCGCGCACGCTGATTGTGCTCGAGGCCAACGCCAAAGCGACCTTTATCGACGAGTATTCCTCGGAAGAGTTCGGAGAGCGTCTTTTCAGCACAGGTTCGGTTGAAATCATCCTGGGCGACGGGGCCAACTTGCGCTACGTGTCGCTGCAAAACTGGAGCCGGACGGTCGCGCAGATCAACCGGATTAAAGCGAGACTCGAGCGTAGCAGCCGGCTCGAGTCCCTCACCGTCTCTTTAGGTGCCGACGCTGCCCGCGCCGAGGTCGAGTGCGAGCTGGCCGGCCCCGGCGCGGAGTCCGAAATGCTGGGTCTTTACTTCGCCGACAAAAAGCAGCACTATAACCAGTACACCTTGCAGCACCACGCCGCCGACCACGCCCACAGTGACCTGCTCTTTAAGGGCGCGCTGCGTGACGGCTCGAGGGCAGTCTATTCGGGCCTCATCCGGGTCGATGAGGGCGCACAAAAGACCGACGCCTACCAGACAAACCGTAACTTGCTTCTCGATTCGGATTCGGACGCCGTAAGTATTCCACAGCTGGAAATCGGCGCGAACGACGTAAGATGCTCGCACGGTTCGACGACCTCACCGGTTCCCGAAGATCAGCGCTTTTACCTGACCTCGAGGGGTCTCGCCCCGGAAGTCGCCGAACACGTCCTCGTGACCGGGTTTTTGCACGAGGTTACGAGCCGCGTGACGCTGCCCAAGGTGGCCGAATACGTCGAACGCATCGTTCAGGCCAAACTCGGCGTTCCGGGTGTCGATGAAAAGCTTTAAGGAGGAACGAGCAACGAGCAGTGGGCAACGAGGGGAAGACTGCTACTCGCGGCTCATTGCCCAGCACTCATTGCTATCATGACTGAAACCTTTGTCGATGTCGGCGCTGTTTCTAATTTCCCCGAAGATACGATGCACGCACTCGAGGTCGCCGGTGAAGCCGTCTTGTTGATTCACCAAAACGGGCAGTTTTACGCTCTCGCCGACCGCTGCACGCACCGCGAGTACCCGCTTCATACCGGCGAGCTGCTAGACGGCGCAGTCAAGTGCGAGTGGCACGGCGCGAAGTTCGACCTAAAAACGGGTAAGGGGACGATTCCGGCGATCAAAAAGCTTCGGCTTTACGGCGTCGAACTTCGCGGCGACCGTGTTTACATCTCGGTTCAAGAAAGCGAGGCTCGAGCGGGTTGAGGTTTCCGACTAGGATTCGTCATGGCCTCCTCATCAACACCTTTGTAAGACAGGTTAATGTGACGCGGGTACACCTGTTGCTAGCGTACTCCTTAGAGTTCGCTGCTACGAAGCGCCCATCAGCGCAGCCGAAGCTGTCAAACTCGGCACTGGAAAAGAGGTTGAAATGAAAAAAGCTTTACTCACATCGGTAACAGCTCTAACGTTCGGCGGGGTTATGGGGGGAGCGCTGGCGCAAAGCAGCTTTCCCGACGTACCTGCCGACTCCTACGCCGCCGACGCGGTGTCGCAACTCGTCGAACTAGGCATCGTCAACGGGTTCCCCGACGGTACCTTTCGCGGTAACGAAGCCTTTACTCGTTACCAGGCTGCGCTCGTCGTCAGCCGCCTGCTGAGCGTCATCGACGAGAACAACGCCGCAGCGGGCGCGCTCAGCGAAGAAGATTTGGCGACAGTCAATAACGCCGTTGCCGAACTACAAAACCAGCTCGGGTCGCTGACCGACCGGATTGCCGCGCTCGAGAGTGCCCCTTCAGGCAACGGCGAAGCGCTGAGCGCCCTGCAAGACCGGGTTGCTTCACTCGAGGCCGCCGCACCTTCAGGCAACCTTGCCGATTCGTTTACGGCGCTTGAAGGCCGCGTCGCTGCGCTCGAGCAGGCTCCGACGCCCCCCGCCCCCGGCCCCGACATTACGGCGCTCCAAGAGCAGGTTACGGCCCTCAACCGGCAGGTCAATAACCTCCGGGATCAACTCGGCACGGCAAGCACGCCTACCGCAGAGCAGCCTGCCCCGGAAGAACCTGCTGTTGATTTAGCACCTGTCGCAGCGCCCGAAACGGTTACGCTCGGCGGTGAACGCGGCAAGTTTTATCTTGGCCTCGGCGCGCTTTACGAAATCAACGCCGTTGACGACCTCCGCTTCCGCCCCCGCATCAAGATCGGGGTCGACGACATCGTTTCAGGTTTCGGGATTCGCGCCGCCGCCGACCACGGTCGCCAGTCGCTGATCGACTCCGGCTCGATGGCTTTAGCGGGTCACCTCACCTATACGCTCGGCTCCTCCGCCGTTAGCGCTTATCTCGGCGTCGGTGGCGGCTACCAGTTTGCCGACCTGATTTTCGATTCCGGCGCAACTGAAGGCCCCTTCGCAGGTGCGCTGCTCGGCGCTGAATTCGGCAACGGCCCGCTTACTTTCTTTGTCGAAGGTACAGCAGACTACTACTTCAACGGGGTCAACGTAACCGGTTACGCCCAAGACATCTATCCAACAGTGGCGGCCGGTTTCAACTTCCGCCCCTAAGTTCACTTACGTGATCGAAAAGCCCCTTGCTCGAGGGGCTTTTTCTGGTTACCGACCCAAGACGCTACCACCTAAGACTTGGCGCTGTCTTTAGCCGTCTCTACTGCGGCTTCTAGCCCGACGACAGCGGCGTTGCCACGCACGTATTCGGTGCGGCGCGCGGGCAGGCGCTCAGTCAGCGAGAGCGCGTAGTGCGAAAGCTGGGTCAGGTTTTCATAAACGCCTTGACGCAAGCAAAACTCACCGTTATCGACCCGGCTGACGAGCTGAAACGGTGCCTCGCTGAGGAGGTTGAGCGTGCTCATCACCTGGTCGCGGGTAAGGTTGGTATCGACCATGATGTCCTCGAGCAAAAACACGGCGGGGGCACGCAGCGCGGCGAGGCGCTGCAACACCGCAGAAAAGTTCCCGCGACTGTCGACGCGCCGTTCGATCATCCGTTCAAAACGCCGTAAACCCTCCTCGAAAAGGCCACTCTGGGCAAAGTAGGGCTCGAGGTCGAAGGGGCTGACCGGCAGCGCCGCCACGAGGTCGACGGCGCGCGCCAGTGCCTGCCATGACCAGAGTGTGGCGCGCGCCTCGAGCGCAGGCGACTGAAGCCGCAACAGCGCTTCGTGGGGGCCAAAAACAGCCAGGTACGTAACCTTGAGGTCGCGGCGGCGGGCCAAGAGCTTCGTCCAGTCGAGCCGTGAACCCTCGGCGAGCAGTTGTACCAGCACGCTGTACGGACGGCGGCCCAGGTCGGCGTGAGCCAAAAGCTGAACCGAACTGCGCGGCTCGAGGCGAAACCCGAAACTCGTCAGCGCCTCCCGAGCGCGCGTGTGGAGCGACACGTCGCCGGTAGCTGAGGAAAAGAGGGGATCGTCTTTCGACAAGGTGCGGTAGGGTTTGACCGTCGCCTGATTGGGCTCCGTTTCAGCTGCGGTGTCTGCCGGGACGAACTGCCAGCGCCCTTCGTACTTGTGCAAACGACCGTCGTGCGCTAAAACCGGAGCCAGTTCGAACCCACTCGGCAGGTCGGGAAAGAGTTCCCGAATTTCCCGTTCGGACAACGGTGCTTGCTCGACGACCCGGTCGACCATCCGGCGCTGCACCTCGGGATGGGTATAGTCGGTCAGGCGAGGTCGCGCGCTCGGCGTCAAAGTATAGCTTTCGCCGTCTCTGGCGATGATTATCAGGTCGTTGGGCTCGAGTCCATGCCTTTGGTAAAGGGGCCCCAATCCGGTTACGGTGCGGGCATTTAGAAGGGTCAACACAAGCACTTCACCACTCGCCGTATCTTTAGCCTGAACGTCTCCCGCACGTGGAAACAGGGCTGTTGCCGAGGGTGAAAGGAACATACAACCGCTTTTCAGGCAGTTACGGGTGATGTGGTAGGTATGGGTGTCGGGCATCGTCTCCACCTTTTCAGCGTCGCTAAATTGGGTTTGCTCAGGTCTTAAGCGCCTGCTCTAAAGCGCCGGGTCATACAGGGTTATGCCCCGAGTTTATCAGACCTGCCGGTCCGTAGTGACGACGCCCTATTGGTCAGGGCTACCGGATTCAGTTCCAAAGTTATGGGTACGACGCTTATAAAGTGACGACTCGAGCAACTTTGAACTCACGCTAAAGCAGCCGACCCCACCTGTTTCTTCATCTTCTTTCTTCGTCTTCGCAAATTTAGACGCGTTCCACTTGACTTTTTCTTTACTTTACCGGCTGTTTGAGATAAAGACAGGGGCTAAAATGCCAGTCGAAATTCATCCGGGTGAAAAGCCGGGGAGACGACACACGAAACCAACGTCGGTTCGGTGCCGTGGTTTTGCGCCGGGGGTGCCAGACCCAGAAGTTCGATGAGAGGAGAACGCTCAGTCATTCTTTGTCACGCCTTTACTTTTTGTGATGCTCGCCGAAGACCAGCACGCGGCGTTTACGCGCAGGTTTGGTCGGCGTCTCCGGTGTGGCTGCGACCTGAGTTTTGGCTTCGGTTTGAGTGCTCCGCTGCTTGCCGCGACCGCGACCGGAACCGCGCGTGGGCCTGACTTCACGGCGCTCGAGTTCACGCACCTCGTCGTCGCGTGACACTCCGGCCTCAGCGTCGTCAGAGTCGGTATTGAGCGCGCCCGCATGACGCTCCGGGCTACGGTCTTTAGCCACGCCGTTAGGTGCACCAGCCGCCGCGCTCAGCGGCGTTTTGAGGTGACGCGGCGCGTGCTGCTGCGGACGTTCTTCTTCAGGTTCGTCGGGCACTTCGGCGCTGCTCGGGCCGAGGTCGATCTGCCGGATGGTCGGGTTCGCGTTCAGAATACGCACCTCCATCCGCCCGCCGAGCCGGAACTTCTTTTTACTCGATTTGCCGAGCATCATCATCTGCTCTTCGATGTACATGTAGTAGTCGTCCTCGAGCTGCGACACATGCACCAAACCCTCGACGCCGTTGGGCAGCGCCACGAAGATACCGAAGTTCGTCACGCCGGTAATCAGGCCGTTAAAGACCTCGCCGCGGTGCTCTTTGGCCCAGCGCGCATGGTAGTAACGCGTCAGATCGCGTTCGGCGTCCTCGGCTAGACGTTCGCGTTCACTGACGTGTTCAGCCAAGCCCGGAAAGTCGCTTTTGAGCCGTTCTTTTAAGGTTGGCGAAAGGCGGTTTTGCAGCGACGCCCGTAAAACCCGGTGAACCACGAGGTCGGGGTAACGGCGAATCGGTGAGGTGAAGTGCAGGTAGTGCTCGAACGCCAAACCAAAGTGACCCATGTTTTCGGCGCTGTAGCGAGCTTGTTTAAGCGAGCGCAGCAGCAGCGTATTCACAAGCTGCGCTTCGGGTTTTCCGGCGGCCTCTTGAATGATGCGCTGCAGGTCTTCCGCGCCCGCTTGCGTCATATCGAGCTTGTAGCCGAGCCGCCCCAGACTGCCGACGAGCGCCTGCACTTTAGCCTCACTCGGGTCTTCGTGAACGCGGTAGAGCGCCGGGATGTCTTTGGCGGACAAGTCTTGCGCGACGAGCCGGTTGGCTAGGAGCATCAGCTCTTCGATAAGTTGACGCGCCTGATTCGGGCGGATCGGCGTCACGCTGAGTTCGCCCTCGTCGGTCACGTCAACTTTGGCTTCGGTAAACTCGAAGTTGAGTGCGCCCTTCTCGAGCCTCGCTTCGCGCAGCGTTTGCGTGAGTTTCAAGAGCTGCGTGATGTCGCGGCCCAGTTTGCCTTTGCCCTTCGGCAGTTTTTCCCCCTCGGCAAACGCCTGCACCTCTTCGTAAGTCAGGCGGGCGTCGGAGGTGATGACCGTCTCCTTGACCTCCATATGCTTGACCTCGCCGTCTTTGGTCAGGTCGGCAAAGACCGAAAGCGTCAGGCGCGGCTCCCCTTCGACGAGTGAACAGATGCCGTTCGAGAGCGCTTCGGGCAGCATCGGCAACACCTGACCGGGCAAATACACGCTGGTCGCGCGCTCCTTGGCCTCACGGTCTAAGCTGGTACCTTCAGCGACGTAGTACGACACGTCGGCGATGTGAACCCCAACGCGCAGCAGGGCCGTTTTGCCCTTACCTAAACGCTCTAGCGAGATCGCGTCGTCGAAATCTTTGGCGTCGGCCCCGTCGATAGTAAAGGTGTTGACGCCGCGCATATCGGTGCGACCGCTCATCATTTCCGGCGAGACCGTAGCGGGCACCGCTTCGGCTTCGGCGAGCGTTTTGGCGTCGAAGGCGTCTTTGAGGTCGAACTTGACGATGACCGCCCTGGTTTCGATTTCAGGGGAGTCGCCGCCCCCCAGAGACTCCTCGAGTTCCCCGAACGGGTCTTTTTCACCCGAGTCTTCCGGCCAGATGATTTTGACGACGATACGGGAGCCAGCCGTAAGCTTGCCGACCGAATCGGGCAAGAGCAAGATGCGTTCGCGCAGACGCGGCGAATCGGGACGCAAGATGGCGTAACCACGGGAATACTCCAAAGTTCCGACCACGCGGTCGTGTTTACGCTCCAAGACGCGGACGATCTCACCCGAAGGTTTTTCGCCGCCGCCCCGGTCGGGCCTTGCCAACACCCGGTCGCCGTCCCACGCACCGTTAAGACTTTCCGCCGGAATAAACAGGTCTTTTTCGCCGGCGTCGCCGTCTAAAATCACAAAACCGTACCCGCCCGACGTGACCTGCAACCGTCCGGGCCGGAGGTTCATCTCTTGCGGCAAGCCGTAGGTGCGGCGGCGCGTGCGGATCAGCCGTCCCTCCTCGACGAGGTTGGCGAGTTCGCGGCGCAGGTCTTCGCGGTCGCTGAGTTTGAGTTGTCTTTGCACGTCCTGAAGGTGCCAGGGTTTTTCAGGATGCTGCTGAAAGAATGTGTAGAGCACTTCGCGGTCGATATCCATTAAAGGCTATTCTAGCGCGTTACCTGCGCCGGTAGCACCTACCGCCGACCACCGGGAAGGGTAACGGGACATTTCGCCCTACACCTGCGCTGTGTCCTGTTAAACTAGACGGACTGAAGTGTTCCGGAGGCATGACATGGTGAATAGGGCCGTTTTATCAACGCTTTTAGGTATAAGTCTTGCTGCGGTTCTGGCGGCTTGTAATCTCAGCCCCAACACGCAAGAGGGCGAAAGCACCGTTTTAGACGGTGAGCAGAATATCCAGATTTCCGGCGTGATTATCGACCAGAACGCGGCGAGCGGCGGGGCTAACACCGTGGCAGTAGCGGCGGCGAAAGCGAGGGTTCCGCACCAGTTCAAAGAGAAGCCGCCACTGAGCCTGTTCGATATCGGGACGAACTGGAATCCGGCGAGTAACCGCTAAAAACGGCGTTCGACAACCGTAGCCGAGGCGATGAGCGAATTTTTAGACCGCCCGCTTTATTTTCTGGGGCGTTCGCGTCCCGGCGTTTTGGACCCTGCGCTGCTGCGAGCCGAGGGGGAGCGTGTCGCGCTCGTTTTTACGGGGGCAGCGGAGGCGAGGGCCCACCTCGCAAGATTCCCTGAAACCGAAGTTGCGACCGTGCAGTATGCAGCTGACCACCGCGCCAAAGAGGAGCTGTTTAGAGCGGCTCTGGCTCAAGGGGCCGTAAAACTTTGGCTCGACGCCGCGCCGGGCGGTGAACCTGTTTTAACGTATCCGCTGGGAAGAGCCCTTGATTACATCTTGTCGTTCAAGCGGCAGAGCGCTTGCCTTTAAGCTTTTAACCTTTTGCTAAGTCAGCAGACCCGTAAGAAAGCTGTTGGGACAAACACCGCCGGTAAGCAATTTGTAGAGAAACACTTGGAAAAGTCCTCCCCGTAAACCGCAAAAATAGCGGAGAAAAAGAGCAGGCGAACCTGCTCTTCCAAATCTCTTCTAAAAACCGAAAACGAACTGCTCAGGCCCAGCGGATGGCGTGCGCGTCGAAAGGACTTACGAGCGCTTTGTTCAGCGGATAAACCCGGACGCCGTAGGCGAGTTGTCCACTGACAGCTGGCGTAAACGTCGCGCGGTACAAGCAGCCGCCGTCCTCATACTGTTCGGCGCACCTCAGCGTCACCGTGTGCAGGTTGTGCTCTAGCGCGTCCGTTTCGGGGCTGTAGACGAGTTCCACACACAGCTCCTCCTGCTCGAAGTCGCGCGGGTTGACAACCGCTTCGATCTGCAGCGTCTCGCCGATGCGCGCCGACGCCGTTTGCAAGGGTTTAGCGCTGATATAAACGCCGTGCCAGCTACTTTGAACCTTTTGCCGCCACTCGGCCAACGCCTCTGCGTGTGCATACTTGTCAGCCGAGAGCTGCCGCGCACGTTCGGCGGCGGGGGCGTAAAACCGCTCGACGTAATCTTTGACCATGCGGCGGGCGTTAAACGCCGGGCTGATGGTAGCAATCGAATCTTTCGAGCGCTCCATCCAGCGTTGCGGCACGCCGTCGGCGTCGCGTTCGTAGTAGAGCGGCACGACTTCGTGCTCCAAAAGGTCGTAAAGCGCGTCGGCGTCGGCAGCGTCGGCAGCGTCCGAAACGGACATATTGACGCCCGAGCCGATCGCCCAGCCGTTGTCTCCGTCGAAACCTTCAGGCCACCAGCCGTCCAAGATGGACAAGTTCAAAATGCCGTTCATCGCGGCTTTTTGCCCGCTGGTTCCGGACGCCTCGAGCGGCCTGCGCGGGTTGTTGAGCCAGACATCGACGCCGCGTGTCATCGCCCGGCCGATGGCCATGTCGTAGTCTTCGATAAACAGAATCTTGCCCGCAAAACGCGGTTCTTGCGACAACGCCTGAATCGTCGAAATCAGCGCCTGCCCCGGTTTGTCGGCGGGGTGCGCTTTGCCTGCAAAGACGAGCTGCACAGGTTTGTCGGGGTCGCCCAGGATGCGCGCCAACCGGTCTAAGTCGCGGAAGATAAGCGTCGCACGTTTATAGGTCGCAAACCGGCGCGCGAACCCAATCGTCAAGGTATTTTTGTTGAATAACGTTTCGCTCTCGCGTACCGCCGTCGGGCTCGCACCGTAGCGGGTGCGCTGCCGCGCCAGCCGCTGTCGGAAAAACTCGATGCTCTGCTGGTTCAGCTCTTGCCGCGCCGCCCAGAGTTTGGCGTTGTCGAGTTTCTTGACCCCGGCCCACATCGCCGCGTCGTCGAAACGCTCGCGCCAGTCGGGGGGTAACACGGTATCGACCAGTTCATGAACTTCAGGGGCCACCCAGGTTTTGTCGTGAACGCCGTTGGTGATGTGCGTAATCGGCACCTCGTCGGTCGGCACTTCGGGCCAGAGGTCGCGCCAGATTTCGCGTGAGGTTTCGCCGTGCAGCTTGGCGACGCCGTTACGCCCGGTAGAAAAACGCAGCGCCAGCGCGGGCATACTGAAGACCGGCCCCCACCCGTGGTCGTGACGGCCCAGGTCGTGAAACTCGCTCTGACTCAGACCCAGGCTGCCCCAAAAGCCACTGAAAAACTGATTGATGAGGTCGAACGGGAAGGTGTCGTTGCCGGCGGCGACCGGCGTGTGAACCGTAAAAACCGTACCGGCCGCGATAACCTCTCGCGCTACGGAAAACGGCAGCCCCGCCTCGACGAGTTCGCGGCAGCGCTCCAAAGGCATAAAGGCGCTGTGGCCTTCGTTCATGTGCCACGAGGTCGGGGCGATACCGAGCGCCCGCAGCAACCGGACGCCGCCGATACCCAGGAGAATCTCCTGGGCAATCCGGGTACGCTGGTCGCCGCCGTAAAGTCGTGAGAGGAGCCCTCTGTCTTCAGGTGAGTTTTCCGGTACGTCGGTGTCGAGCAAATACACGGAAACCGTGCCGACCGCTAAATGCCACGCCCTGAGCTGCACCTCGCGGCCCTGCATGGTTACGCCGACGCGCACTTCCTCGCCGTCCTTGAGAACCGGCGTAAAAGGCATCTCACTTGGACTCAGGCGTTCGTAAAACGCCTCTTGCTCGCCGGAGAGTGCGACGCGCTGGTGGAAGTAGCCTTCGGGAAACCACGGCCCGACCGCGACGAGCGGGACGCCCAAATCCGAGGCAGCTTTCGTGTGGTCGCCTGCTAAAACGCCCAGACCACCCGAGTAGAGCGCGACGGCCTCGTGCCAGCCGTATTCCATGCAAAAGTACGCGTACACGTCGCCCGGTTTACCGCTCGAGTACTCGCTGAACCAGCTTTTGGCCCGGTGTACATACGCGTCGAAGGCCCCGACGACCTCATCGTAGAGTGCCAGGTATTCGGGATTTTGGGCGGCAGCCTCGAGCCTGTCCTGGGCGATGTCGCGCAACATCTCGATGGGGCTGTGACCGACCTGCTCCCACAGCTCCGGGTCGAGGCGGCGAAAAAGCCGGCGCGCGTCGGGACGCCACGTCCAGTAAAGGTTGTTCGAGAGGTCGCCCAGACGCGCGATGCGTTTGGGTACGTCGGGCAGGACGGTCATGTGTCCAAGAATGTTCATGTTCCTCTTCTCTGTTTTGCGCGGCTCGTGCTTTACGGCTCAGTGCTTTTTACGGCCCTGCTGCTACACCGCTTTTTGCTGTTTTGTGCAGCCGCGACGGGTCGAACCTGACTGTAGGCGGAAAGTTACCGGCGAAAGTCTGTACCAACAGGCAAAACGACCGGGTATTGACACAGGCACACCCGCCTAAAATGTACCATCTTCCGCGCTGCTGTTCACCGCTTTTGTACCGTTTCTCACCCGTTACAGAGGTTGATCGGCTAAGCAAAGACCTCGAGCCGCTATAGTTGCGTATGACCTATTTTAGACGCAGAACCTTCGTCAAACAGCTGTCGGTCTCGCTTACGGCGTTCGGGTTGCTCGTACTCGGCAGCAGCTCGGCGCAGACGTTCGGCGTGGCCCTTTCTTACGGCGGTACGCTCGAGCCCGAAGTCCAGCTCCGCGAACTCGACCTGGGCCGGGCAACGCTCGACTTACGCGTTGCCGACGCCCTTACGGGCCCGCTCGAGCTGGGTGCGGCGCTGCGCTTTCGCAACTCGTTTGGCCCTCTCGGAACGGTAAGCGCTTTGGGCCGCGCCGACGCCAGTACAGTCGGCGCGTTCGAGCTGGGCGTCGATGCTTCGGGGGCGCTCGCCGCAACCGGCTTGGACGCTTCACTGGCTGTCTTCAACCGCAACCCCGGTGCGTTTGCGCCGACGACCGCCTACGCGCTCGGCAGCCGCCCCTTCTTTTCTGCTACAGCTGGCGCTACCGGTGTCGGCGCGTACCTTGCAGTTGGCGCAACTCAGCGCCTCGGCCGAACGCTACTGCTTACGGCGACCCCTGCGCTCAGTTATCAGTCGGGGTCGGGGCTCGGAATCGGCCTCGACACGCGGCTACAGCTGCGCCGCCTGATAGAACGTGACAACGCGGTAGTGCTCTTGGAGGCCCATACCGGGCCGGGTGACGGGCGTGCCTTTACTGCGCTGGGAGCCGAATATCAGCTCAACCGCCGGGGTTTGCCGCCCCTGACCGGCGCGCTGCTGCTGGGCTCGAGTGGTGAAGGTGTCCGGCCCGGTTTTCGGGGCAGCGTCTCGGGTGAAACCGGGAGATTTTCTTACCGCGCCGAAGTCGCCGCCGAGCCCTACCGTAAAACTGCACCGCCCTACCGCGCCAACCTCGCCCTCGGAACGGCGCTCGGGCCGGGTGCGGTGGGGCTCGAGCTGGGCGCGGCACCCGCCAACGACTTCGGCGTACCGCCCCTGTTGGCAAGAGGCTCTTACGCGTTTCGGTTTTAGATTATTGCTGGCGCGTAAAGCCAAAGCACTGGCGTGGGAAGACGACGCGGACAAGGCGCTCGAGCACGCCTTAATCAAAGCTTTATCAAAGCGCTTCGCCCTGAAACGCTGGATGCTCTTACCCAAGCCTTCTGTGAAGCGGTCCAAGCCGTTACCTGCGAACAAGTTCTCAATCACTGTGGCTATGAGCCGGCATTGTAGCTATGGGCCGGAGCAGTAAAACATGGGATTGCTACAGGTAGCAAAAAGGACCGAGTAAACTCGGCCCGGGCAGGATTCGTTTGGCTTACGCGGCTAGTCAGCCGCACCGACGCCGACCTCGCGCCCGTGACAATGCTTGAACTTTTTGCCGCTGCCGCACGGACAAGGGTCGTTACGACCGACTTTTACGTCGGCCTGAAGCGGCAACGTCTTTTGCGCGGTGCCTTGCGGTTGAGACCCGCGCTGCGGCCCGAAGGGATTGCCGGGACTTGCGGGCAGGGAGGTAGGGCGAGCCTGGGCTCGGGGCCGAGCATTTGTACCGCCTGTTGTACCGCCACTGAGGCTCGCGGACACCGCCCCACCGGACGCCCCCGCGTAGGTCGTGCTGACGCTGCTGTCGCCGTCCGCGGCGGCGGGCGCTTCGTAGCGGACAGGTTGCGGCGCACGCTGCTGCGGCACCGGAGCCTGCTGCTGCACCTGCACACGGAAGAGCAGTTTGGCAACCTGCAGGCGGATGTTGCCCTTCATCTCTTCAAACAGGTTAAACGCTTCAAACGCGTACTCTTGCAGCGGGTTGCGCTGACCGTAGCCGCGCAGACCGATACCTTGACGGAGCACGTCCATCGCGTGCAGCTGTTCTTTCCAGTCGTTATCGACCACTTGCAAGACGATGTAGCGCTCCAACTCGCGCATCAGCGGCGCGCCGAGTTCGGCTTCACGGGCTTTGTAGGCGTGCTCGAGTTCAGGTACCAGCGTATCGGTCGCTTCGTCGGGTTCGACGCCGCGAAGGGTTTCAAAGTCGAAGTTCTCGAGCGCGGGTACGGCGTCGATAACGGCGGTTCTCAGCGCGGCGATGTCCTGCTCTTCGGCCTCGAGCTCTTTATTCAGGTAGTTCTGCACCTGCGCGTCCACATATTCGGCGATCATGTCTTGCACGTCGTCGGAAATGTCTGTACCGAGCAAAATGTCGCGGCGCTGCTTGTAGATCACCTCACGCTGCTTGCTCATCACATTGTCGAATTCCAAGAGCTGTTTACGAATGCCGAAGTTGCGGTCTTCGACGCGTTTTTGTGCCCGCTCGATGGCCCCTGTGACCATCTTCGCCTCGATGGGCTGCGCGTCGTCCATTCCGAGCCTGTCCATCATGCCCAACACGCGCTCGTTGGCAAAAAGCCGCATCAGGTCGTCTTCGAACGAGACGTAAAAGCGGCTGCTGCCGGGGTCACCCTGCCGCCCCGAACGCCCGCGCAGCTGATTATCGATACGCCGCGATTCGTGACGCTCCGTGCCGATGATGTGGAGCCCACCTAAACCGACGACCTTTTCATGGTCGGTTTTGGCCTCATCGCGCAGTTTTTCCAACGTCGGGATGATGTCTTCGGGTAAGCTTTCGACTTCGCGGGCAATCTCTCGAGCTTCGTCGGTTTTGCCGCGCATGACTAGCTTGATAAACAACTCGACGTTTTCGTCGTAACGGCTCGTGCCCTGGCGCTCCAAAAGCTGTCCGGCCAACGCTTCGGGGTTCCCCCCGAGGACGATGTCGGTCCCGCGACCGGCCATGTTCGTCGAAATCGTAACGGCGCTGCTTCGCCCCGCCTGCGAGACGATTTCCGCTTCACGCTCGTGATATTTGGCGTTCAAGACCTGGTGCTTGATGCCTTTGCGCTTGAGCATCGTCGAGAGCCGCTCGGACGCTTCGATAGTGACAGTGCCGACCAGGATCGGCTGCCCGGTCTTGTGCAGCTCTTCGATCTCCGCGACGACCGCACCGTATTTGCCCGCTTCGGTGCGGTAGACGATATCTTCGGCGTCTTTACGGATAACGGGTTTGTTCGTAGGGATGGTCAAGACGTCGGTGGCGTAAATTTCCTGAAACTCTTTCTCTTCGGTTTTCGCCGTCCCGGTCATCCCCGCAATTTTGCCGTAAAGCTTGAAAAAGTTCTGGTAGGTGATCGTCGCGAGCGTCTGGTTCTCACGTTCGATCTTGACGCCTTCTTTGGCCTCGATCGCCTGGTGAAGCCCTTCACCGAAGCGGCGACCGGGCATCAAGCGCCCGGTAAACTCGTCTACAATTACGATCTGACCAGCCTCGTCCTTTACATACTGTTTGTCTAAGTGGTAGTGCATCCGGGCGCGGAGCGCTTGCCGCACCATGTGCCCGAGTTCCATATTCTTGGCGCTGAAAAGGTCGTCGACACCCAAGGCTTTCTCGGCCTTGGTGATGCCGTTTTCAGTCAGGTGGATGTCTTTGGTCTTTTCGTCGGCGCTAAAGTCGCCGGTGGCAGGTTTATCGCCTTCGGCGGGTTCGCCGCGTTCCATCGTCCCGGCAATCTTCGCCATCACGTAGTATTTATCGGTGGCGAGTTCGGCAGGGCCGGAGATAATCAGCGGGGTGCGCGCCTCGTCGATGAGAATCGAATCCACCTCGTCGATGATGGCGTAGTGCAGCGGGACGTCCTCGCGCAGTACAAGCTGTTCGGGGCGAAACGCCATATTGTCGCGCAGGTAGTCGAAACCGAGCTCCGAGTTCGTCATGTAGGTCACGTCGCAGCCATACGCGGCGCGGCGCTGGTCGGGTTTGAGGTCGTGTGAAATCACGCCGACGGTGAGACCCAAACCCCGGTAGACCGGCCCCATCCACTCGGCCCCGGTACTCGCCAGGTAGTCGTTGGCAGTGACTAAGTGCGCGCCGTGACCGGGAATGGCGTTTAAGGCCAAGGCGAGCGTGGCGACGAGCGTTTTGCCCTCCCCCGTTTTCATCTCGGCCATTTTGCCTTGGTGCAAGGACACGCCGCCGATAAGCTGTACGTCGTAGTGGCGGATGCCCAGGTTACGCACCGCCGACTCGCGGACTAGGGCGAACGCTTCGGGCATCAGCTCGGTAAGGGTTTCACCTTCACCACCCTTGTAACGCTCTCTGAGTTTGGTGTACTCGGCAGCCAAGTCGTGTACGTCTTTAAGTTTGGGCTCGAGCGCATTGACCGCTGCGACGATATCTTTTTCGATGCGGCGAACATCTCTTTCGTTGTTGTCGAACATTTTCTGGATAAAACCAAACATGCCGTCTCCTTCAGAGCAAGAGAACCTAAATTAACGTTCCAGTCTAGCACGTGGGTTTGAAGTTGCCGTTGAGCGGTACACTTAAGGATTTTCACATCTCGGGTTCAGGTTGTGACAGCCTGGTGACGGCCTGAAGCGGTTTGAGGTGAGGGATTTAGGGGACAGAAGCCGGGAGCACAGCGCAGAAAAGCATGAACGCGCCTGCAGGTCACGCCGCTAAAACTTGCCGGAGGACTTCGAGTGTTTTTTAGGCTATTCCGTAGCAGCTTCTACAGGCCTTATCTCCGCCTGACAGCGGCCCCAGTTGCGGGCCTGCTCGAGGGTTTCCAACCACACGTCGAGGTGGTTTTGGATACGGGCGTTCATGGTGTCGGCAACCGTCAGGGGCGTTTCCGGCACCCAGCCGCCGCAACCACTGCCGGAAACCGAGAGAATCTCGAGTTTTGAACCATAAGGGAAACGTTCTAGCAGGTCACGGCTGACCGCGACCGTACCGGGGCCGGCAACCGCGCCACTCGCCGTGATGGTGGGGTCACCGTCGGTTTGGGCAACGGTAGAGTTATACGCCGTGATCTCGACTGTCAAACTCGCTGCTAGTTGCGCCGTTTGCGCGTCAACCGAGGCGATCAGCAGAAAAACTACCAAGAACACGTTGCGCCGGAATATAAGGGTCATCGGTTGAGCATACCGCGTGTCTACTGGCGCTAGGCTCTGCTTCCGGCGTTCGGGGCCGACATTCGGGTTAGAGTGGCGCTTATGCCGTTTTACCCTTTTCGCGGAGGCTTTTTAGAGGTCATCGTCGGCCCGATGTTTTCGGGCAAATCCGAAGAGTTGATTCGCCGCACGACCAGGGCCTTTATCGCCAAACAACACGTACAAGTTTTTAAGCCTGCGCTAGACAACCGTTACGACGACCTGCATGAAGGCGTTGCGGTCGCCTCGCACAACGGGCGGACGCTTGACGCGCGCTCAGTTTCGGGGGTGAAGGCGTTGCAACAAGGGCTCGAGCCGGGCGTCCAAGTCGTTGCCATCGACGAAGGCCAGTTCTTGACCCATGACCTCGTAACCTGCGCCGCCGACCTCGCCGAGTCGGGCGTGCGCGTGATTGTCGCCGGTCTCGACCTCGACTTTCGCGGCGAACCGTTCGGCCCGATTCCTGAACTTTTGGCCCGCGCCGAGTCGGTCACGAAACTCACCGCTGTCTGCGTGCGCTGCGGGGCCGCTGCCACAAGAACCCAAAGGCTCATCGGCGGGCATCCGGCCCATTTCGACGACCCGGTGATTTTGGTCGGGGCCGCCGAGAGTTACGAGCCGCGCTGCCGCGAATGTCATGTGGTGGTGCGTAAAGAGCGGGCGACACCGCTGTTTAATGGAGAGACTTGAGTTCACTCGCGGTAACGTTGACAAACAACTAGAACTAGAATGGGAAGACTAGAAAATATTATGATGAACAGTTCAGAAAGACGAAACATCGAAAGTAGTCACGAGAGGCCGCTCCGGGAAATCCTCTATTTGGATTTTAACCGTATAACTTCATATTTATCGCAGCTCCATAACGGCTTGACCGAGTATTTTGAACGTGTCGACGCGAGTAACGTAAACAAAAAGAATCCAACAGCTGAAGCGCAAATAGGTGGCGGTGCCCTCCCAATCGGTGTCAAGTTTTCTCGCGGCAGCACTGAAAACATTGACACTTTTACGACTGTTCAAAGACAAATTCTGCACCATGCGGCTCTTGGAGCCTTTGAAGACGTTTTAGCGCAACGCAGCATATTAGGCGAACCCGGAAGCGGAAAACCTTTTCTGAAAATTATCGGGAATCCTTTTATTATTGACTACAGCAAAATCGTAAAAAGTACGAAATTCATAACGGAGAGTCCCGTTATACAGCAAACTGATGAAGAAAAATTCCAAACAAAGGTTGTATATTCCGCAATGGAAAAGTTGGGCCCGCGGGTGGATGTTTACTTCTATGATGAGAAGATTGCTGGGGCATTACAACGCGATTTTCTATTGATAGATTCAGAAGTGATCGAAGTTGCATACGGTATACCGATCCGAGCGTCCACCACACTGCTAGCTCTTGATATGACAGGATCACCCATCTCAATCCGTGTATCAGAAGATAATAGCGGAAACCTTCCAGCATTAGCACTATTTTTTCAGCAGACAGATCAGGATAACGTAGGCAAACTTGAAACATTTGACGATGAGCATATGAAGGTCATACCTATAGCGATTTTTATAGATATAGATTCGACCACTACTTAGCTAGAGGCGCGGCGCAAATCTGTCAGCTACGGAGTTGATAAATCTTTACGGCTGTAACCGACTCCCATCTCTCGGAAACGCCCTTGCAAACCGCACACCTTCGGAATATTGAGGAGCAGGGCTTTGGGCAAACTCAACAAGCACTTGCGGCGCAAGTTCAGGAAAAGACTCGAGCACTCCGACAAAATCCAAACGAAACTGGACGATTCAGGTTTGGTACTGATGGACTACGATACACGCTGGGGAAGGTACCGAATCCGCCTTGAGTAAGACTGACATAAAAAACATGAACAGTTGCTACAAGCTTGCTTAAAAACGGCATGTAACGAAGCTACGAAATAAGCCAACGTGGAACAGAGCGGGGCGCTATCACTTGAAGTTTGGAACCTAGCAGCTGCCCCCGAAGTAGACGGGTGCTACAGTTCAGCCTATGAAGCTTCTGCACCTTACAGCCTAAAAATCGGTGATATAGGGCGTAATGCCCTTAGAGGCGAGCCCGCTACGCTGTCTCTGTCTGAGCGCGCCGTTCTCTCTGTTCCCGGTACAAGACGTACCATCCGCTAAGCAGTGCCAATGACGCCCCCGCCCAGGTCGTCCACCCCGGCAGCTCTCGCCAGAGGATAAAGCCCCACAGCACGTTAATCGGCAGCGCGACATACTCAAACGGAGCTACGACCGAGGCCAGCGCGACGCTGTAGGCTCGAGCCAAAAAGTACATCCCCCCGGCCCAAATCAGCCCCAATCCGGTCATGATGACCCCATCCAGCAAAGTCGGAGTAGCCCAGGTACGAAAAAGAAAAGCGATGCTCGGGTGAGCATTGGGAAAGTCGCCGACGAAAAGAATGGGGGGAACCAAGACGAGTGTGACCAGCAGATAGACGAGCGAGCTAAAGTAGGCCATCGTTGCGCTGCTGTCGGTGGTTTGCAGTCTGCGCGTAAGTATCGCCGCCAGCGCGTAGAAGAGTACAGACAGCAAGACAAAAATAGAGCCGATATTAAAGGTTGCCATACCGGGTCTGACAATCAGCAGAACGCCCACAAAGCCGACGAGCAGTGCCAGCCAGCGGCGTGGCCCGACCGTTTCGCCCAGCATCACGACCGATAAAAAGGTAATCATCAAGGGGCCGGAGAACTTGATCGCGGCAATTTCGGCGAGCGGCAACGACGCTAAACCCATGAAATATGTGGTGTACGAGAGAAAGTAAAAGAGACCGCGAACAGCCTCGAGCCTGAGCTGCCGGGTCTTGGGCAACCCCCGTCCCCCCTCGAGGCGAAACAGCAGCAGCGTGAGGGGCAAGGCGGTCAAGCTGCGAAAAACGACGATTTCCAGAATGGGATAGTCGCCGCCAATCCACTTGACGGCGACATCCTGAAGCGAGAAGATCAGCATCCCCAGCCCCAGAAAGCTGACCCCGCGTAGGTTGTCGGTGGTTGTCATAAATTGTTACCGAGGTCGTTAAGCGCCCCGGCAGTCAGCTCCTTTTGCTCTTTGCGAGCTACCTCAGCCGTTCATTAGGCTCGAGCTTGCCCTTGGTTGACAGGTCCCAGCCGTTCAGCTACTGATGCCCGACGATGGCGTGCGGCACATACGGCGCTTCTAAATAGCCGACCTCGTCCGGGGTCAGCGTAACGGACAGCGCCCCGACGGCATCCTCGAGGTGTGAGATTTTGGTAGCTCCGATGATGGGCGCTGTGACCGGCTCTTTTTGTAACAACCAGGCAAGCGCGATGTGGACGCGCGGAACCCCTTGCTTTTCTGCAAGCTCTGCAACCCGCTCGACAACCTGCTTGTCGGTATCAGCAGTAGCGTCGTATTTGCTCTTGGCGATTTTGTCCGTTTCCGCACGAACCGAGCTTTCTGCTGACCAATCACGCGTCAATCTTCCCGAGGCGAGTGGGCTGTACGGCGTCACCCCGATACCTTCAGCACGGCAGAGCGGCAGCATCTCGCGCTCTTCTTCACGGTACAAGAGATTCAGGTGGTTTTGCATCGACACAAAGCGCGTCCAGTTGTGCTTTTCAGCTACATGTAACGCCCTCTGGAATTGCCACGCGAACATCGCCGACGCGCCGATATAGCGGGCTTTACCGGCTTTTACCACGTCGTGCAGCGCTTCCATCGTTTCTTCGATAGGGGTGTGGTAGTCCCAGCGGTGGATGATGTAGAGGTCGACGTAATCCGTCCCTAAACGCTCCAAGCTCTTGTCGATTTCGCTCATGACGGCTTTACGGGACAAACCGGAACCGTTCGGGCCGTCGCGCATTTTGCCGTGCAGCTTGGTGGCAAGCACGATTTCATCGCGGTTGGCATAATCCTTTAACGCCCGACCGAGAATTTCTTCGCTGCTTCCGAAGGCGTAAACGTTGGCGGTATCAAAAAAATTGACCCCCAAATCAAGCGCCCGTTTGATGATGGTGCGGCTTTCCTCTTCGCTAAGCGCCCACTCGTTGTGAACCCAGCTCTCGGCAGAGCCGAAACTCATGCAGCCGAGACAAATCCGGGAAACGTCAACGCCGGTGTTGCCAAGTTTCGTGTAGTCCATCTTTTACCCCTTTTACTTACCTTGGTATTTTAACCTTGGTACTGTTCGTCGCCGACCGGCTCGAGCCAGTCTCGGAACCTCGGGGTGCTCTCCCGTAACGCTGAAATGGGCTTAAGTGGGGCGCTTCGCCTCGCCGAGCATCTTTACTACGTTCGGGTCGCGGTGGTCGAAAAAGCTGCTCTCCTTTCGGTCGAGGGTCGCAACCGCCGCCATGTCCTCCGGGCTGAGTTCAAAGTCGAACACGCTGAAGTTTTCGGCGATCCGCTCCTTACGCACCGACTTGGGAATCGCCACGACGCCCCGCTGCGTGAGCCAGCGCAAAATCACCTGGGCCACGGTTTTTCGATGCTTGTCCGCAATCGTCGCCAACACCGCGTTGCGAAAAATGTCGTGCTTGCCTTCGGCAAACGGCTCCCACGACTCGAGCTGCACCTTATTTTCCGCCAGGAAGGTTTGGGTCTCGAGTTGCTGATTAAACGGATGGGTCTCGAGCTGATTTACCGCCGGCACCACGTCGTTATGAACCACCAAGTCCATGAGCCGGTCGGGTTGAAAGTTGCTGACGCCGATGGCGCGTATTCGGCCTTCCCCGTACAGCTCTTCCACCGCCCGCCACGCACCGTAAACGTCGCCAAAGGGCTGATGGATCAGGTACAGGTCGAGGTATTCTAAATCCAAACGCTTTAGCGACCTTGCAAACGCCTGTTTTGCGCTTTCGTAACCGGCGTCCTGAATCCAGAGTTTGGTGGTGACGAAAAGCTCGTCTCTCGCCACGCCGCTTCTTTTAAGAGCTTGACCGACGGCCTCTTCGTTGCCGTAAGCGGCGGCGGTATCAATCAGCCGGTAGCCGGTTTGGAGCGCTTCATAGACGCTTCTTTCGCATTCTTCGGCGTCGGATATCTGAAAAACGCCGAAACCCAAAAGGGGCATCTTCACACCGTTATTTAACGTAACTGACGGGCTAGCCGACATGTTTGCTCCTTTTTACTGGCTTAAGTACCGCGTTACTACCTGTAGCTAACACCGGTTTGCGAATGGCTTGTACTCTGCTGTGTCGAAACGGTGAGATTATCTGCTCGTCTCCATTACGGTCGCCGAGTTTGTGCGTCTGCATGGGTTTTTCCTTCAATCAGGCACATTTACACGGTCGCTGGTGGCGTTGACGGCGAAACAGCTTGAAGCGTCCGCGAAAGGTATCCTCTTCGGGTGAGCGCACCGGGTTTTCGTCTATAAAGTCGGCTTTGTACACCACGTATGCGCGGCGCTCCGCCTCCGCGTCGCGTTCAGCTCTTAACATCAACTGGGTGATTGAATCCACTGTAAAGCTCCTGTTCTCTTTAACGAAACTCCAACGCGTTGGTTGGGGCTCGAGCGTCGTTCCTTCGCCTGATGGTTACTTTAGCCTCACCGTGGCGCAGACTGGTAGAATGATTCTCGAGGATAATTGAACGATTCTGCAATTTCAAAAAGGCGGCGGGAAATGTCTGATGGAGCTCCTATAAACTCGGTAAGTTTTCGGCAGCCAAACCGCGAATTGCCCAGGGTGCAGGACAGCATCGGTGAGCTGGTCGAGCGCGTCGCCGGGGTCGTTCGTGAAGACGGGAGCGCTGAACCGCTGAGAGGTCTCTACCTCCACCGCCTCTCCTCGCCTAAAGAGCCGCTTCACAGCGTGTCCGAGCCTGCTTTTTGCGTGATTGCCCAGGGCAGCAAAGAAGTTCTTCTCGGGGGCGAGCGCTATCAG
The DNA here is from genome assembly GCA_963799485.1 of uncultured Trueperaceae bacterium. Taxonomy (GTDB): domain Bacteria; phylum Deinococcota; class Deinococci; order Deinococcales; family Trueperaceae; genus Truepera. The sequence continues at coordinate 213,756 of CAWCXJ010000006.1, read as the reverse complement.
TACGACCCCGCCCATTACCTGCTGGTCACAGGTGAGCTGCCTACGGTAACGCACGTTCTGGCTGCGTCGAAAGAAAAGCCCTACCTCAGCTTGCGCCTGAAGCTCGAGCCCACCCTCGTCGGTTCAGTGATGCTCGAGGCCGACTACCTGGCACCGAAAACCCGGGCCGACCTGCGGGCCATCGGCGTCAGCGCGCTGGACGCCGGTCTGCTGGACGCCTTGCTGCGGCTCGTCAGGCTTGTAGACGCTCCCAAAGACGCCGCTTTTCTCGCCCCACTCGTTATGCGCGAAATCGTCTACCGGCTGCTGCTGGGCGCGCAGGGCGGTAGGCTCGGTCACATTGCTGGCTTGGGAGGCCAAACACACCGCGTTACCAAGGCCATCGAGCGGCTCCGTAAAGACTTCGACCAGCCGCTACGGGTAGAGAGCATCGCGCAAGACCTCAATATGAGCGTGTCGGGGTTTCACCACACCTTCAAGGCCGTGACCGCGATGAGTCCCTTGCAGTTCCAGAAGCGGCTGCGGCTGCAAGAAGCCCGGCGGCTGATGCTCGGTGAGCAGTTGGACGCAGCGAGCGCCGCCTTCCGCGTAGGTTACGAGGACGCCTCGCACTTTAGTCGAGAGTACAAAAGGCACTTCGGCCTACCGCCACGGCGCGACGTGGAACGGCTTCAAGAAGCTGCTGCGGAAAGTGCGGAGCGCACGCCGACTTTTGCACCGTAGTTTACGTCGTAGCCACGACAACAACCGGGACGAGTTTCGCTGGGTGTAGTCAAAAATGTGCGAGCGGTTGAAAAGCGTCCATCCGTACCGGAGGGTGCGCCGCAACGGCGCAAAAAAACCAACTCGTCTATGCCAAATTCGCCGTAAAATAAAGCTCGAGTACCGCTTGTCCGGGCTGCCCGCAACGACCTGTATGTTCAGCAAACATCAAGGTGCAGTTGCCTAGCGTGGGCGTGAATGCTACAGTTCAGCCTATGAATCCCCGACGCTTTGACGACGATAATTGGTGGTACGGGGCGTAGGCGCATAAAAGTGAGCCTGTGACCTCGAGCAAGCCTCGAGGTTTTTTGCTTAAGGGAGTTTTTGTGAGCATTACCGCTGAACCGCGCACCCTCGTTGCCAACTTGCCTAAGCACTTGGGCGAACACGTCGGCTTGCAAGGCTGGGTACATTCGCGCCGCGACTTAGGCGGCATCCGTTTTCTGCTCCTGCGCGACCGCACGGGGGTAGTGCAGTGCGTTTTCGGCAAAGTTGACCTGCCGCTAGCCGAATCGTCGGTGCGCGTGTCGGGCCGGGTCGTCGAGAGTAAAAAAGCACCGGGTGGGTTGGAGCTTCAGGCCGAAAAGCTGGAAGTGATTGCCGAAGCGACCGAACCGGCGCCGATTGAAATCCCGAAAGAGGAGTGGAACGTCAACCCGGATACCTTGCTGGAATACCGTCACGTCTCGCTGCGGAGTCCTAAAGCCAGGGCCGCACTCAAAGTGCAGGCCGAACTGGTGCGTTCATTCCGGGATACCCTGATTGCCCAAGACTTTACCGAAATCTTTACGCCTAAACTCGTGGCGGCGGGTGCCGAGGGCGGCGCGGCCCTGTTTGAAGTCGATTATTACGGCAAACGCGCGTATCTGGCGCAGTCGCCGCAGCTTTACAAACAGATCATGGTCGGCGTGTACGAGCGGGTGTTTGAAACCGCGCCGGTCTACCGCGCCGAGTTGTCGCACACCAGCCGTCACCTGTCCGAATACTTGTCACTTGATGTTGAAATGGGTTTTATCGAGTCGGTGGACGAGGTGATGGGGCTCGAGGAAACCCTGCTCAAAACGATGATGATGCACGCCGCCGAGACGTGCTCGCCTGAGTTGGCGCTGCTCGAGGCCGCTGCCCCGGACGTAAAGACCGCGTTCCCACGGATTACGCTTTTAGAGGCGAGAGAGCTGGTGGCAGAGCGTTACGGGCACCAAACCGGCGGCAAAGACCTAGACCCCGAAGCCGAACGCTTGATCGGGCGCTGGGCCAAAGAGGAACACGGTTCGGATTTTGTCTTTGTCACGAACTACCCGCAAGCCGCGCGGCCTTTTTACACTTACCCGACCGGTGACGGGCTGACGCTGGGTTTCGACCTGATTTTCCGGGGACTGGAAATCAGCTCCGGCGGGCAGCGTATCCACACTTACGCGGTGCTCGTCGAAGAACTGCAAAAACGCAAAATGGACCCGGCGGCGTTTAAGGGCTACTTGGAGGTCTTCAAGTACGGGATGCCGCCGCACGGCGGGTTCGCGCTCGGGGCGGAGCGGCTTACGGCGCTGCTCCTCAATATTCCCAATGTGCGGTTTGCGCGGGCGTTTCCGAGAGACGGGAGCCGGTTGCAGCCTTAGCTCTAGTTGCGCAGCCAAACCAACTCTCTTGCCGGCGAAGCGTGGTAACTACTCGCAAATAAACGACATTTCACCTCGACTGCTAGGGAATAACGGGGCCGGCGAAGTTGTGAGCCGCAATTTTACGGCAATGGGCGCGAATAGTGAGGGCTTTATACTTGCGCTCGAGTTCAGTCGCTTGGTTGTCAAAGCGCCCGGCAAAGGCTTGGGCTTAGAAGGTTGCTTTGAGACAAAACACAGTCGTTTCAATCATAGTCGTTTCGGCCAAGGCCTCTTTTGCCTGTTCACGCAACAACGCCTAAAAAACTACCCGCTGCTCCTAAAACCTCGGCTAGAAGACGGGTTAAGCTTGAAAACGTGCTTTTACGGGCGTTATCACAGCTCAACTTCCGCAACCTAAACACGCCCCGGTTGAGTTTCGGCCCCGGCGTTACGGCGGTCGTCGGGCGTAACGCGGCGGGTAAATCGAACCTTTTAGAAGCTGTTTATCTGGGCTGCAGCGGCGAACTCCCTTACGGCAAAATCTCCGAAACCGTCCGTTTGGGCGAGACCGAAGGGTATGTGAGCGTAAGTGTCGAACGAGACGACGGTGTGGTGAGCACGCAGATTGGGCTGGCTCCGGGCAAAAAAGTCGTCCGGCTGGACGGGCAGACCGTGCGCGCCTTTGAACTCGCCAAAGTGTCGGCAGCAGTCTTGATTACACCTGAAGACGCCGACCTCATCCACGGCGCTCCGGCGCTCCGGCGCGGTTACCTGGACAGCCTTTTGAGCAAGCTTTCAGTTCGCTACGCACTTTTGCACCGCGAGTATACTCGAGTCGTGGAGCAACGTAACGCCGCCCTAAAGCGCGGCGACCCCACCCTGAGCGTCTGGACGGAGCGGTTTGTCGAACTCGGCAATGCAGTAGGTGCGTTACGGGCAAGGGCTTTGGTCAAAATCGCGACGATTGCCGCCGAGACCTACGCGGAGATTTCCGGCGACGATAAACCCCTGGGGGTCGCATTGACCGGCGCACACGAAAATCTGGGAGACGCGCTCGCTGAAGCCGAACTCGAGGAACGCGCCCGTGGCGTGACCGTCGTGGGGCCGCACCGGGGTGATATGCTCCTGACTTTGGGCGGGCACAGTGTTCAGGCCTACGGCTCGAGGGGGGAAGCCCGCACCGCCGCCTTGTCTTTACGCGTCGCCGAGTATCGGCTTTTAAGCGAAAAGCACCGCGAAGCACCTGTATTACTGCTCGACGACTTTACCGCCGAACTCGACGCCGGACGGCGTGAGTTTTTGTTGCGGCTGGCCTCGAGAGCGCCGCAGGCTGTTGTGAGCGGAACCGAAGCGCCGCCGCACGCCGCCGCGCAGTTTCTTATCTCCGGAGGTCAGGTCACACAAAGCCAAGCTATCACACAAAGCCAAGCTGCAGGACAAGCTCGTGCGGAACCGTAACCACTCACAGAACGTCTCCGACCTGCTCGCCGAAGTGTTCAAAAAGGGCGGCCTTAAACGCGGCGTGAAGCGCGCCGAAGCGGTGCTCTTGTGGCCGCAGGTCGTCGGGGCCAAGGTCGCCGGGTTTACCGAGGCCAAAACCCTGCAAGACGGTGTGCTCGTCGTCGAGGTGCAGGACTCCGAAACGGCGATGCATCTAGGGTTTCAGCGGCAGAAATTCGTCAACGTCTACACGGCTAAGTTTGGCGTGAGAGACGTAAAAGACGTGCGGTTTCGGTTGGGCCGGAGACCGCTGCTGGAAGAAACACCCCCCCCGAAAAAGGCTGCACCTCCCGACCCCAAAGCGCTCGCCGAGCTGTCTAGGGCCGTCTCTCAGGCCGAACTGTCCGACGAACTGACCCGGCGTGCGATGGGCGCAGCCAAGGCGATGCTCTCATGGCGGGCCGCGCGTGAGGCCGAAGGCTGGTGGGCGTGCGACGTTTGCGCCGGGCTGACCCCGACACGCGGGCTCTGCGTGACCTGCGCGCGTTACGCCGAATCTCCTAAAGTCAGGACGGCGCGCCGCATCCTGGCAGTTGCCCCCGGTCAAGCGACGCCGCTTCTAAGCGAAGAAGAGCGGGCGGTCGCCGTATTTCAAGCCAAAGCGTACTTGAGCGAAAAAGTGCAAGAGCTGTTGCCACAAGTTTTAGCCGACCCCGCGTATAGACCACACCTCGAGTTCGCTGCCCGCTGTTATCTGGCGCACGTTCTAGACAAGCGCTTAAACGAAGTAAACGAAGACGATTTCAGCTACCTAGACGCCCGCATTGCCCGCGCACTGGGCCGCTGGCACTAGATATAGGTTATCGACTATAGGTTGTAAACTGCAGACTGTGCAGCTGATTTTGCCTTTTCCCGAAGCCTTAGAGCTAGCTACCGCCGAGAAACCCTTACCCGCGCCTATCGAGCAGGTAAGTTGCGTGGGCAGCACGGTTTTCGTGCAGATCACGTCCGAGTCGGTGTTGCCCCGGTTTTTACGCGCCGCTGCGCCCAAGGTGAGGCTCGAGCTTCACTTTCTCACGTTTACGGCGGGCGTCGCCACTTTCAATCTCGTGACCAACGTCTTGTCCTTACCCGTCCACCGCTTGCTCAACTTTTTAACCGACGCCATTTCGCTCCCTGAGGGTGTCCGCATCGAAAAGGGCGAAAGCACCCCGCGCCTCGTCGTGGACATACAAAAACTTGTCGAGGAACAGGTCTCAGGGTTCAGGCTGGACGAGTTTTACCTTCACGAAGGTGAAGTTGTCGTACTCGCTACCCTGCAAAATTTTCGTACCCGCTAACGACTCGAGGAGTCCCCATGCCTACCCCCGTGATGCTTATGATTCTAGACGGTTTCGGCCTCGCCCCTGACGGCCCCGGCAACGCCGTCGCCCTTGCTAACACGCCAAACTTCGACTACCTCTGGCAGACCGCGCCCCATACCGAGTTACAGGCTTCGGGCCGCGCCGTCGGGCTTCCGGACGGGCAGATGGGGAACTCCGAAGTCGGGCACCTCAATCTGGGCGCGGGGCGTATCGTCAAACAGAGCCTGAGTTTTATTCAAGACGCCATCGACGACGGCACATTTTTTAACAACCCGGTCTTGAACGAAACGTATGACGCAGCCTCCGGCGGCGCACTGCATCTCATGGGTCTGGTAAGCGACGGCGGCGTTCACAGCGATATCCGGCATCTGTTCGGGCTCTTAGACCTCGCCAAACGTAAAGGCACCGCACCTGTTTACGTTCACGTCTTTACCGATGGACGCGACACCGCGCCGGACAGCGGGCTGGGCTTTCTCGAGCAGCTTCAGGCAAAAATCGGTGCGTTAGACCATGACGTTCGTATTGCTACGGTGTCGGGCCGCTACTTTGCGATGGACCGCGACAACCGCTGGGAACGGGTGCAACGCGCGTATGACGCTATCGTCTGCGCGAAGTCCGAGCAACACGCGGACACAGCGACTGCCGCCGTAAAAGCTGCCTATGACCGAGGCGAAACCGACGAGTTTATCGCGCCTACGGTTATCGGCGGCGGCGCTCCGGTGCGTAACGGCGACGCGGTAGTGTTCTTTAACTTTCGCGCCGACCGTGCCCGGCAGCTCACTTACGCGCTTTTAGGTGACGCGTCGTGGTCGCAGTTTGAACGTTGCAACGTTCCCAAAATTCACTACGCCTCACTGATGGAGTACGACGCCAAGTTGCACGTGCCTTTTGCCATGGCCCTGCCTGAAATTAAACACCCGCTTGCCGAAGTGCTTAGCAACGCCGGTAAAACGCAGTACCACACCGCCGAAACCGAAAAGTATCCGCACGTGACGTACTTTTTCGACGCCAAGATAGAAACGCCGTTTGCGGGCGAAGACCGAGAAATCGTCCCGTCACCCAAAGTTGCCACCTACGACCTCCAGCCCGAAATGAGCGCGCCGGAGTTGACTGCAGCGACGCTCGAACGGTTGCGTGAGCACAACGACGACTTTATCCTGATCAATTTTGCCAATCCCGATATGGTCGGGCATACGGGTGTTTTAGAGGCGGCCGTCAAAGCGTGTGAGGTTGCCGACGAAGCACTCGGTAAGCTTTCGGCAGCGGTACAAGAAAAGGGCGGCGCACTGATCGTCATTGCCGACCACGGCAACGCCGAGGTGATGATCGCTCCTGACGGCGGGCCGCACACCGCGCACACGACCAATCCGGTACCGTGCCTCGTGATCGGAGCGGGAGACGTGAAACTGCGTTCGGGCGGCATTTTAGGCGATGTTGCGCCGACCGTTTTGGAACTGCTCGGCGTCAAAGCGCCGCCGGAGATGACCCGGACCTCACTTATCGAACACTAAGGAGTTGAGATGAACTACCGCACCGTAGGGAAAACCGGCGTCAAGGTCGCCCCACTCTGCTTCGGCACGATGTCGTTTGGCGACACTGCCGACGAAAACGAATCGGCAAAGTTGTACAAAACAACCAGAGAAGCCGGCATCAACTTTTTCGACTGCGCCAACGTCTATGCAGGGGGCCGCTCCGAAGAGATTTTAGGGCGGCTCATCCGGGACGAGCGCGATGACCTCATCATCACGAGCAAGGGTTTCGGCAAGACGGGTGACGGCGTCAACGACGGGGGGCTCTCACGCCGTCACCTGACCCGCGCCGTCGAAGCCTCTTTGAAACGGCTGGGGACGGACAGGCTCGAGTTCTACTTCGTTCACCAGTTCGACCCCGACACGCCCATCGAGGAGACACTCCGCACCCTGGACAGCCTCGTCCAGCGCGGCCTTATCCTCTACCCGGCGGTGAGCAACTGGGCGGCGTGGCAGATTATGAAAGCGCTCGGCACCGCTGCCGCCGAACACCTCGCGCGTTTCGAGCTGATTCAGCCGATGTACAACCTCACCAAACGCCAGGCCGAAGTTGAAATCTTGCCGCTGGCCATGTCCGAAAAACTCGGCGTCATCCCCTACAGCCCGCTCGGGGGCGGGTTGCTGACGGGCAAGTACACGGAAAGCCAGCCGACGCAGGGCCGCCTGATCGACAACAAGATGTACACCGCGCGTTACGGCGAACCCCAGCACCAGGAGACGGCGGCGCGGTTTGTGCAGTACGCCCGTGAGCATGATATTCACCCGGCGACGCTGGCGGTCGCGTGGGCCGGGTCGCATCCGGCGGTAACTGCGCCCATCATCGGCGCAAGAAACGTCGAGCAGCTTAAGCCTTCACTGGCAGCGGCAACTTTTGTGGTGACGCCGGAAATGCGCGCGGAGATTACGGCGCTCTCTCCGGCAGTCGCAGTCGCCACCGACCGGAGTGAGGAACGCCATTAGCGCGCACGTTCAGGTTTCGCTTTCAGCAACGAACCTGCAAACGTCGCGCCGCGAGGCACTGGTTGCAAAATACCCGAGCGTAACCTCGAGGGCGCTTCGAGACGGCTGACGACAAACCGCCTGTGCAAACCCGCAGTATGATAGGGAATGAACATCTTCGCTGCGCCGTGGGTGCTTTTGGGCCTGCTGCTGCTGCCCTTTTTACCCGGTCGTACCCGGTTCGGCCCGTGGCTGCTGCGGCTCGTTGCACTTGCGCTGCTACTTATTGCGCTCGCTCAACCCTCGCTGCCGGCTAAAACTGCGACGCTGGGCGTGCTGGTCGATGTGTCGGAGAGCGTCGGCGACGCCGCCAAGGACGCGGCTGCACCTCTCGCCGGCGAAACGACCCTTGAGTTTGCTGGGGACACAGCTGCAGTAGGGGGACGACCTGAAAACACGCCCCAGCTAGAACCAGAACGCACCGACATCGGGCGGGCGCTTCAGGTCGCCGCCGCTTCGGGCGCAGGGCGCTTGCTCCTTGTCAGTGACGGAGCCGAGTCGCAGGGTGACGCGCTCGCCTCACTTCCCGAGGTTCCCGTTGACGTCCTCTACGCCCCCAGCCTCGGCAACGTGCGGCTGCGTGAACTCCTAGCCCCCGCGCGGCTCGCGCCGGGTGCCCGCGCCGAGGTCGTCGCCGTCGTCGAAAGCGACCGTGACACCACCCTGACGCTGCGCCCCCGGGTCGGCGGCGCCGAGCTCGAGCCCATCACCCGGCAGGTCTCGGCGGGCCAAACGCCGCTGCGTTTTACCGTGTCGGCAGCCGGGACGGACGGCGGCGTGCTCGACGTCGAGGCGTCGCTCGAGCTGCCCTTTAGCCAACCCCTCCAAGACGACTCGGCCCGCGCCGAAATCGACGTGACGCAAGACGAACCCGTGCTCGTGTTGGGCGACCCGGCCTTGGCCAACCTTTTGGAGACCCAAGGGTTCCGCGTCGTCCGGGGTGGGCCGGAACGTATCCGCGCGCCGCTCGCCTACAGCGCTATCGTGTTGCGCGAAGGGGCCGCGGCGTTTTCGACCGGGCAGCTCGAGCTGCTGCGGAGCTACGTCGAAGAGGGCGGCGGCCTGATGATGGCGGGCGGCCCGGCGAGTTTCGGGCTCGGCGGCTGGTACCGCACACCCGTCGAAACGGTCCTGCCGGTCGCGACCGATGTGCGGAGTAACGTCGAACTGCCGCTCGTCGCGCTCGTCATCATCATGGACCGTTCGCAGTCGATGTCTACGGGCAACCCGACGAAGCTCGAGCTCGCCAAAGAAGGGGCCATCGAGGTCGTCGACCTCGCGTATGAACGCGACCAGCTTGGTTTTTTAACCTTTAGCGACTCCGACGAATGGGTCTTTAAGCTCCGCACTGCAACTGCCCAAGGCAAACGTGAGATGTTGCAGGCCATCCTGGACGTGCAGGCGGGCGGCGGTACGCTACTCGAGCCCGCCTACCGCGCCGGACTAGAGAGTTTGCGGCAGAGCCGCGCGTCGATTAAACATATTATCCTCTTGACCGACGGACGCCTCTCGGACGGGGGCGGCCCCTTTAGCGGCAACGACTTCGATTTCAGGGCGCTCGCACGCGCGGGTCAGCGCGACAAGATTACCACCTCGAGCATCGCTATCGGCGCAGAGGCCGACACCGCAAGACTGGCAGACATTGCCAGGGCCGGGGGCGGGCGCTACTACGAAGCGCTGGACGTCAGCACCTTGCCGCGCATCTTTACCAGCGAGGCGCTGACCGCGACCCGTTCGCTTTTACGGAACGGCCCCCTGCCCGTGCGCGTGCAGGCCAACCCGTTGACCCCGGCGGGTCTTACCCCGCCTCGGGTCGGAGCCTACATCGCCACGACCCTAAAAAACGGCAGCGACCTTATCTTCGAGGGCGAAGACAACGAACCCGTGTTGGCGGTCAGCCGTCAGGGTTTGGGCCGCAGCGCCGCCCTGACCACCGACCTCAACGCCTTTGCCGGCGATTTCGGCGGTTGGGCCGCGCTCCCCGGCATTCTCGGGACGATAACGCGCTGGTTGCAGGTTCGGCCCGAAACCTACGAGGTCACCGCGACGCCGGGCGGCGACAATCTTCGCGTCGTCCTCGACGCGGTTGCAGGCGGTGAATTTATCAACGGCGAAACCCTTACCGCTCGTTACGGGGGTGAAGCGGTAGGGCTCGAGCAGGTCGCGCCCGGACGTTACGAAGGGGAATTGCCGAGCGTCCAGGCCGGCGGGAGCTTGAGCGTTTCCAGGGGCGACACGGTAGTCGCCCGAACGCAGGTAAGCGCCCCCGACAACGAGTTCGATACCGCCGGGGGGCAGACGCTCTTGCGTGAGATTGCCGCGCGCACCGGCGGTCGGGTTATCGAAGATGCGGGGACGTATGCGCCCGAGTTACCCAGAGAGCGGAGCGCCGTATGGATGTGGTTTGCGCTTGCCGGGTTGGGCGTGTTTGTCGCGGAACTGGCGGTGCGGCGTTTCGGTGGTCACTGAGCCGACCACATCACCACGGCAGTAATACATCCCGGGTCGCCACCGTCTTTGGATTTGGCCCGCGGCGTTCCGACAGTTCGCGCAGGCTTTCTTGACTACACTGGAGCGTCCTACGAACTGCCGCTGTCGTGCGGGCGCTACCTCAAAGTAGCTGTCCCGTAGTGTCGCCTTCGGGGGTGAGTCCAAATAACTTACCCCGTCACACTCCGTAAACACCTGGATTTACCGGAGGCCGTATTACGTCGACGAAAAGGGCCGCCCGATCAACCGTGTTTTGGGTACCACCGGGAGTGGTTTTTACGGGTGGTGGCGCGCACTTAACCGACAGCCGTCATACAAAGCAGTTCCGGGTAGCTTGGTAGACTAGCTCATGTCAAGCCCGTCTCACGTCTGTTCGGCCTGCGCTTTTGTCTGCTTTGTCCTTGTGCAGCGAGGAGGTGCTCGAGATGGCGCTACTTGAACGCGTCAACTCGACCGACGACGTTTCGGCGCTTTCAAAACCCGAACTTCACGAGCTGGCCGACGAGCTTCGGAGCGAAATCATCCGGGTGTGTTCGCTCGGCGGCGGGCATTTGGCCTCGAGCCTCGGCGCAGTTGAACTCACCGTGGCGCTGCACTATCTTTACAACACCGCTTCTGACCGCATCGTCTGGGACGTAGGCCACCAGACCTACGGGCACAAGATCATCACCGGGCGCAAGGGCCGCATCGATACGATTCGGCAACCGGGCGGGCTGGCAGGGTTCGCCACGACCTCGGAGTCGCCCCACGACGCCCTCACGGTAGGTCACGCCAGTACGAGCTTGGCCGCAGCGTTCGGCATGGCCTTGGCCCGTGACGCTCGCAGCGACCCTTACAGCGTCGTGGCAGTGATCGGCGACGGCTCCCTGACGGGCGGGATGGCGCTCGCCGCGCTCAACCAAATCGGTCACGTCAAACCGAGGATGACGATCATCCTAAACGACAACGAGATGTCGATCAGCGAAAACGTCGGTGGGCTCAACGCCTTTATGCGGACGCTGCAAGTCAAGCCGTGGCTGCACAAGGCCGAAGCGACGAGTAAGGAGACACTCGCCCGTATCTGGGAGCCGCTCGTCGAATTCGGTAGCCGCAGCAAAAAGGCGCTCCGGCGGTTTTTCGACCCGGCCTCGAGCAACCCTTTTCATGCGATGGGGGTGCGTTACGTCGGCCCGATAGACGGTCACGATATCGACCAACTGCTCTATTACCTCGAGCACGTCCAACAGCTCGACGGCCCCACGATGCTCCATATCGTGACCAAAAAGGGCAAAGGCTATAAAATTGCCGAATCCGACCCGATCAACTGGCACGGTGCGTCGAAGTTCGACCCGGACAACCCCATCGTCGCGGGCAAAGGCTATACCTGGGCGAGCGCGTTCGGCAACGCCGCGACCAAGCTGACCGATTTTGACGACCGCGTTTGGGTTATCACCCCGGCAATGCGTGAAGGAAGCGGCTTGGTCGAGTACTCCAAAGTCCATCCGGCGCGCTATCTCGACGTAGGCATCGCCGAAGACGTCGCCGTAACGACGGCGGCGGGCCTCGCCCTGCGCGGCGAAAAACCTGTGGTGGCGATCTACAGCACCTTTTTGCAGCGTGGCTACGACCAGGTGATTCACGACGTGTGTATCGAAAACTTGGACGTGATTTTTGCCGTCGACCGGGCCGGTCTCGTGGGTGGCGACGGGGCAACGCACCAGGGCGTGTACGACCTCGCCTACTTGCGGGCCTTGCCGAACATGTCGGTGGCGATGCCCAAAGACGCCGCCGAAATGCAGGCAATGCTTAAAACGGCGCTCCGTTTAGGTGGCCCCAAAGCGCTCCGCTGGCCCCGGGGCAAAACCCTCGAGGCTCCTCCTGGCGGCGCAGAAACCTGGCCTGAACTCGAGTGGGGCAGCTGGGAAATGATTAAACCCGGCAAACGCGCCTACATCCTGGGTTTGGGGCCGACGCTCATATACGCGCTCGAGGCCGCGCAAGGTCTGGACGACGTGGGCGTCGTCAACGCCCGCTTTATCAAACCGCTCGATGAAAAGCTGCTGACGCGTCTCGCACGCGCAGCCGAGGTGCTTATCACCGTAGAAGACCATGTGATAACGGGCGGCCTGGGCTCCGCTGTCGCCGAAGTGCTGCAGGACAAAAGCCTGAGTGTGTCCCTCGTGCGTCTCGGTATCCCCGACGAACACGTGCCACACGGCGACCCGGTAGCGCAGCACGAAGCGTATGGGTTCGGGCCACAAGGTATCCGGAAAACGCTGGCGCGGTTGGGATTGGTGCAAGAGGCGCTGCTCGAGGCGTCGGACTAAAGCTTCCTGGCGCTGATTGAGGTAGAAGAGTAGACAGCGAGGATAAAAACGTCCGAATTCTTCTTGGCAGCTTTTGTATTCGGCTTTTGCCCGGTTGCTTTTCCCTTGACACCCCATAAGCAAATAGGTATCCTCAAACCCGGGCGTGGAGCCGTAGTGTAGGGGTTAGCATATCTGCCTGTCACGCAGAAGGTCGCGGGTTCAAATCCCGTCGGCTCCGCCAAGAACCGGGTTTACGCCCGGTTTTTTAAGGTCTCGGATATTTCTCCTTTCAAAAGCGGTCATAACTCCTACTCTCCCGGCGCTTCTCCTGTTACCGTAGCGTATGGTTATCCCGCTCTTTCCGCTTCCCGAACTCGTCGTGTTCCCGGGGATGACGCTGCCGCTATTTATTTTCGAAGAGCGCTACCGTAAAATGATCCGGGACTGCGTAGCGGAAAACCAGCGCCGCGTCGCGCTCGTGTTGGCGGGGCCGGAGGCGCAGATCAGCGACGTACCCGAGTTGCGGGGGATTGCCAAGGTAGGGTCGTTCGTCGATATCTTGTCGGTGATGGAAAATGCCGACGGTACCTTTAACGTCTTGACGCACGGGCAAGAACGCTGCTATATCAGGCCGGGGCACAGTGAAGACGTCACCGCTCCGGACGGCAGCACCAGTCAGCTTCACTACACCGAGGACTTGCCCTACCCGCTATCACGCAGCGACCCGAACAGCGAACGGCTCGCAGCGTGGGACGCGGTAGAGATTTTTCGCGAGTACGCCCAGACCTTTTTCGCCGAGAGCGCGCAGGCGCAACTTGAAGAGGCGCTACCCGACGACCTGCTCTTTCAGGCGTCATTTATCTGCGCCAACCTGAGACTTCCGGCAAGTGAGCGGCAGGCGCTGCTCGAGGCCCCCTCCTTGGTTGAGCGTTTCGGGGCAGCGCAGCGCCGGATGCGAGACCAGCTCCGGAGCAGTACGACCGCCAGCTTACACACCGAGTCGTGACCCCGAACCCTGAGAACCCTACGACCTTGCCGGACTTTCGTTTTCGCTGGCGCGATCTGCCGCCCCTGACCGCGCAGCTCCCCGGTAGTGGCGGGCACATCCGCAGCCACCCGGAGGACTTTACCGTCGAAGAAATTCCGCTTTACTTGCCGGAGGGCTCGGGTTCGCACGCCTACGCGTTCGTCGAAAAACGCGGGTTGACCACCCGTGACCTGGTTTTAGCGCTTTTGCGGCAGGGTCTCAAGGAAAAAGAAATCGGCGTTGCCGGACTTAAAGACAAGTACGCCGTGACGAGGCAGTGGCTGAGTGTTCCCAACCGTCACGCGGCGGCTTTTACGGCGCTCGAGAAGCTTGACGGCGCAGAGGTGTTGGAAACCTCGAGGCACCGCAATAAACTCGGTACCGGGCACCTACGCGGCAACCGTTTTAGCATCCGGGTTCGGGGGGGTAACGCGGTGGCAGCGGCAGCGGTGCTGGAGGTTCTCGAAACGCAAGGTGTCCCAAATTACTTTGGCCCGCAGCGTTTTGGACGTTTCGGTACCAACGCGGTCGATGGGCTGAAACTCATCCGGGGTGAACACGTACCGGGGGGCCACCGGCTCAAGCGCTTTTTTCTGTCGGCGCTGCAGTCTTTGCTGTTTAACCATATGTTGAGCGTGCGGCTGGGGCGCGGGTTATACGGCGCGGTCGTGCAGGGCGACTGGGCGAAAAAACGCGACACGGGCGGCGTGTTCGTCGTGGAAGATGCTGACGTTGAAGGGGCAAGGGCCGCGCACGGTGAAATTTCCGCGACGCTGCCGCTGTACGGCAAAAAGGTCAAGGTAAGCGGGGCTGACGCGGGCGTGCTGGAAGGGGGGACGCTCGAGCACTTCGGCCTCCGCTGGAGCGACTTTACCGCCCGTAAAGGCTCGCGCCGCCCGAGCCGTATCTTTTTAGAAGACGTAATGCTGACGCCTGAAAGTGACGGTTACACGCTCGCCTTTACCTTGCAAAAAGGTTCGTTTGCGACAAGTGTACTGCGTGAAGTCATGAAGGTCGAAGTCGATGAGCCGCTCTCTGACAGCGAAAACGGTGAGGCCTAGACTAGTCTTGCAGTTGCAGATGGCGCTTTTGCCGCCCGAAACGAGCGTGTCTCGCCCGGGCCCGATGCCGCCGCCACGACCGAGCCAGAACAAACTGCGAGTCCAGCCTGCTATGCCAGAACAGCAAACACGGCAAATGCCGCACCTCCGGCACACTCAGCGCGATCAAGTCGTCGTTTGGAATGCTCCTTTTTAGCCTCACGACTACAAACGACGCCCAGGAACGCGTGCGCCGGCAGTGATAGCGTTAGCACTGCCAACCTTTACCGCAGCAGCCTAAACCAAGCTGTGGGCAGCTATTCACTGGACTTACGAGAACGCATCGTTAAAGCACACGTTGAGGAAGGGCAGAGTAAAAGTGCCGTAGCCAGACGCTTCGGGGTCAGTCGCTGGCGCGTCGCGCGCTATGTGCGCTGCGGCAGGGACGTTAGCTGGGCATCACCCACAAAAAAAGAGCTTCAGCGCTCGAGAGCGAGATGAACAAGCGCGAACCGCGTACCTGGCAGTCGAACGTTTCGGTTGTGAACGCTTATACCTGCCCACCTACTCACCCGACCTAAATGCCTGTGAACATCACTTTGCCAAGCTCAAAGCCTTTATCAAAGCGCTTCGTCCCGAAACCTTACGCCCTCATTTATGCTTTTTGTGATGCGGTCAAAACCGTTACGCCTGAAAACGTCCTCAATACCTTCAAGCATTGTGGCTACAGGGTGGAGCATTAAGTGCTGGAAGTGCTATCACCTTACCAAGCTACCACCGTGCAGGTGCACCGGCGGACGGAGTTTCGGGGTGCATTTCGGCGTCAAGGCGTTTTTGCGTTTCGGCTCCCCTTGGCAAGATGCTCCAAAGCGCCACCAAGAACTTTTACGGCGCGCGCCAGCTCCGCGAGTTCGGTGTGTTCGTTCGGCGTATGGTCGAGCGCCGAATCGCCGGGGCCGTAAGCGAGCATCGGCACGTCCCACAAGGGCGCGACAACGTTCATATCCGACGTGCCGGTTTTGACCTTGAACCGCGGCGTGCCCCCCTCGGCGCGAATGGCAACCCGGAAGGCGCGGGTAAGCGGGGTATCTTTCGGGCCACGGTAGGCGGTTTCGTGTCCGCTGAAGGTGAGCTCGAGTCCCTCACTAGCTCGGAGTGCCCGCCGTAACCCCCGTTCAGCTTCAGCCGGAGGACAACTCGGCGGCAACCGCAGACCGATAACGGCTTCAGCCTTTTGACTGAGGCCGTCGGCGTGGGTGTTAAAACCTTGCAACGCGACCTGAACCCGGTCGAACGGGCCGGCGGAGGCGGTCGGCGTCCCCTCGGCCCACGTTTGAACCTTTTGCCAGCAAGTTACGAGGTCTTCGGCAGCGGTCGTCCCCTCGCCGGCGCTGTGAAACGCAGGTTTGACAAGCTCGAGCCGCCCCACCAGCCGCCCCTTGTAACCGAGCGTCAGCGCGTCCCAGCTCGAGGGCTCCCCGATGATGAGCAGGTCGGGTTTGGCGTAGGCGTTTACGGCAAAGCGGGCACCTTTACTCGAGGGCACCTCTTCTTCGACTGCGCCGATAAGCGTCAGCGTCAGGGCGTCTTTTACGTTTTGCGGCAACCTCGCGGCAGCCGCGACTGCCGTACAAAACGGGCCTTTGGCGTCGACGGTGCCGCGCCCGTAGAGTTTGCCGTCTTGGACGCGTACCGGAACCACGCCGGGCACGGTGTCGATGTGACCCAGAAAAGTCACCTCGAGCGGCCCTGAACCAACACGTCCGACGGCGTTTCCGGCAGCGTCGACAAACGCTTCACCGCAAAAAGTCGCCAGCTGTGAGGTCAAAAAGTCGGCAAGCTCGCCCTCTGCACCCGAAACGCTGGGGATGGCGGCGGCGCGTTCTAGTAGGGTGGCAACGTCCACGCCGACTACTCTACCCGATGTCTGGAAAAGAACTCGGCTCGAGGCGCACTCAGGCAACGGTCTTCAGTTTTTGCTTCCTGCTTTTTGCAAGCCGTAGGCGCACCCCAAAACTCGCTGCCTGACTTGCGGTAGCTTGGGTCTAAGAGGAGACGCGATGATTCAAACAGCCGTTGACCCGTCACGCAATCTCGTGACGATGACCGCCGAGGGCGACCTCACCGCCGAGGATTACGGGAAAATCACACCGGAATTAGTAGAGTTTATTAACGAGTACGGCAAGCTCAACCTGCTTTTTGACATGGCAAAGGTCAAGAACATCGAACCAGCTGCCGCGTGGAGAGACCTCAAGTTCGACGCGCAGCACCTGAGCGATTTTAAGCGTGTTGCTATCGTCGGGAACGCGGGCTGGCAAGAGGCGTTTACCCGGCTCGGCAACCCGTTTACGAGCGCCGAAGTCGCGTATTTTGAAAACGTGGCGGAGGCGACGGACTGGTTGGGGCAACTCGGCAACGGCGAGGCGTAGCGCTCATCACCGTAAACCTCACGCGAGCAAGAAAGAGGCGTCACGCTGAATAAAATCTTGGTTTTGAATTCAGGCTCGAGCAGCCAAAAGTGCTGTCTTTACGCCCTTGACGGTATCCCGGACACGCCGCCCGCACCCGTCTGGGAAGCGCACGCCGACGGCCCCAGGCTCAAGGTCTGGACGGCGGCGGGGGCAATTTTTGAGACGCTTCTCCCGTCGGCGTCGCCCGCCGAGGCGTTGCCGCAGCTTTTAGAAGCGCTCTGGGGAGGCCCGACGCAGGTAATCTCGAGCCCGGACGAGGTAGCTATTATCGGGCACCGCGTCGTTCACGGGGGCCGGACGTATCAGGAAAGTACGCTGCTTACGCCCGAAGTTGAAAGGGCCATTGACGAACTTTCTCCTTTGGCTCCGGCGCACAATCCCGCCGCCTTAGTCGGTATCGGGGTTGCCAAAGACTTGTTCGGTGAGACCCCGCAAATCGCCGTTTTCGATACCGCCTTTCACGCCACCTTGCCGGATGCGGCGGCGGTTTATCCCGGCCCCCACCGCTGGATTGATGAGGGTATTCGGCGTTACGGCTTTCACGGTATCAGTCACGCCTACGCTGCCGGACGCGCCGCTCAGCTGTTGGGAAGACCGCTTACGTCCCTTAAACTCATCACCTGTCACCTTGGCAACGGCTGCTCGCTGGCAGCCGTGCGTGAGGGCAAAAGTGTCGATACGACGATGGGCTTTACGCCCTTGGAGGGCCTGATGATGGGCACACGCTCGGGGACGCTCGACCCCGGTTTGCTGCTCTATCTGCTGCGTGAAAAGGGTTACACTGCCGACGAACTGAACCGGGTCTTAAACAGCGAATCGGGACTTAAAGGACTTTCCGGCGTGTCGGGCGATTTAAGGGATGTGAGCACGGCGGCAGCAGCGGGAGATTCACGGGCAGTGCTGGCGCTTACCGTTTACGTTCACCGGATAAGGTTTTATCTCGGCGCGATGTTAGCGAGCCTCGGCGGTTTCGACGCGCTGGTTTTTACGGGCGGCGTAGGTGAGCACAGCGCCTTTATTCGCCGGGAGGTCTGTGCGGCGTTCGGGTTTTTAGGTATTCGGCTCGATGAGGGCAAAAATGAAGCCTCGCCGGTTGATACGGACGTCGCTGCAACAGACGCTTCTGTTCGGGTGTTGGTCGTTCACGCACAGGAGAACTGGGCCATCGCGCAGAGCTGCTGGAGCTTTTTGGGGGCGTCCTCTTGACGGATAACGTGAAAGGTACCGGTTTGAAAGGTTTCCTGTGGCTCAAGCTATTTTAGTCGTCCCGACCGGGCCGCGCGTCGGTCTGACGACGGTCGCGGTCGGCCTCGTTCACGCGCTCGACCGGCGGGGGGTCAGGGTCGGGTTTTGCAAACCCATCGCGCAACCGCACGAGGGGGATACCGGGCCGGAACGCTCGAGCCGCCTTGTCGAACTTATCGCCGGGTTTTCGCCGCCGCCGCCCCTGCCGGCGGACAAAGCCGCCGACCTGTACGCACACGCGCAGCGCGGGCGGCTTTTTGAAGAGGTCGTCGCGCGGGTTGAAGCGGCGGGGAGCCGCGCCGACGTCGTTATCGTCGAAGGGCTGGTGCCGTCGTCTGAGCAATCCTATACGTCGGCGCTCAACGCCGGGTTAGCAAGCAGTTTAGACGCCGAGGTCATCTTGGTCTCGGCTCCGAACGGTCTTCCGGAAGGGCTTTCGGACGCGCTCGAGCTGGCCGCGCAAAACTTCGGCGGCGCGTCCGGGGGCCGCGTGTTGGGCTGCATTCTCAATCAGGTGGGTGCGCCCGCAGGCGCGCGGAGTTTTATGCGCCTGGACGAAGCGCAAATAGGTGAAGCAGCCCTCGACTACCGTGCGGCTACACCCGTTTTACGGCGGGGCGATATTCGGCTGCTCGGCACCATCCCCTGGGAACGCGACCTGCTCGCGCCGCGCGTCGGGGATATCGCCAAGTTTTTGGGGGCCGAAATCCTGCGCCCAGGCGACACCGAGCGCCGCGTCACCGACGTCGCACTCGGCGCGAGTACGGTCTCGAACGCCGCGCAGCGCCTGTTGCCCGGCACCCTTTTTATCACCTCGGGCGACCGCGAGGATTTAGTCCTCGCCGCGTCGATGGCGGCCCTTAGCGGGCGACCTATCGCCGCGCTCTTGCTGACGAACGGGCGCAGACCGGGCGCGCCGATGCTTGAACTCTGCGAACCCGGACTCGCCACCGGCCTGACGCTGCTGCTCGTTCCCGACGATTCGTTTCAGGCCGCTCTTAGAGTCCGCGAGATGAACCTCGAGGTTCCTTTAGACGATACCGAACGCATCGAACTGCTGATTGCGCGGGTCGCTGAAAGCGTCGCCGTCGAAGCGCTCGAAGCGCTGAGCCGCGCCTCGACCGAAAACCGCCGCCTGAGCCCGCCCGCCTTTCGTCATCTGCTCGTCGAACGTGCCCGCGCCGCCGACAAACGCATCGTCCTGCCCGAAGGCGTTGAACCGCGCACGATTCAGGCCGCGTGTATCTGCGTAGAGCGCGGTATCGCCCGCTGCGTCTTGCTTGGCGACCCGGGCGAGATTGAGCGTGCGGCGGCGCGGGCCGGGTTGACGCTACCGGCGGGGCTCGAGCTGCTCTCCCCTGCCGGGCAAGTCGAGCGTTTTACCCAACCGCTGGTCGAACTCCGCAAACACAAGGGACTCAACGTGCCGATGGCGGAAGAGGCGCTGCAAGACAACGTGATGTTAGGGACGATGATGCTGCAACAAGGCGAGGTCGACGGGCTCGTGTCGGGAGCCGTTCACACCACCGCCAACACGATTCGTCCGGCGCTGCAGATCATCAAAACGGTGCCGGGCGTCCGGGTCGTCTCGTCGGTCTTTTTTATGTGTTTACCCGAACAGGTGCTCGTTTACGGCGACTGCGCCATCAACCCCGACCCGACCCCCGAAGAACTCGCCGATATCGCCGTGCAGAGCGCCGAATCCGCCGTAGCGTTCGGCATCCCGGCGCGCGTGGCAATGCTCTCTTACAGCACGGGCGTTTCGGGCAGCGGTAGCGACGTCGACAAGGTGCGTGAGGCGACAAAGCTCGCGCAAGCGCGCCGCCCCGATCTGCTCATCGACGGGCCGCTCCAGTACGACGCCGCCGCGATTGCCGAAGTCGCCAAAAGCAAAGCGCCGGACTCTCAGGTTGCCGGACGCGCAACGGTCTTCATCTTTCCCGACCTCAACACCGGCAACACGACCTACAAGGCGGTGCAGCGCAGCGCCGAGGTCATCAGCATCGGCCCGATGCTGCAGGGGCTCAAGAAGCCGGTAAACGACCTCTCGCGGGGTGCACTGGTCGAAGATATCGTGTATACGGTCGCCCTCACCGCCATTCAAGCGCAGCAAGCGGCTGAACGGTAGCGACGCGCGTGCAAACAGCCGCGTGAAGTGCTGTTCAGCTGCGCAACTAGATTACCGAGGTACCACAGCTGCAAACATAGTCCCGTCCTACACGTGCGTGTTCAAAGTCTGTTATGGTAGCTCAAACTTAAGGAGGCCAAACTATGGCAAATGTTTCCAAAGCCGACCTGATCAAAGAACTCTCCGAAACGACCGGTATGGGTCAAAAAGATGTGAAGACGCTTGTCGACGGGATGCTTGCGAGCGTCGCCACCCACCTTAGGTCCGGCGACAAGGTGCAACTGACCGGGTTCGGCACCTTCGAGGTGCGTGAACGCAGCGCCCGCACAGGCGTCAAACCGGGCACGAGCGAAAAGATCGAGATCGCCGCCAGCAAGTATCCTGCGTTCAAAGCGGGCAAAGGGCTTAAAGACGGCCTAAGCTCTTAGTGCGCTGAACAGTGGTTTCCGGAACCGGGTACCCTTTTACGGTAATAAACGACGGGACTGCCCGATTATCGTCAGCCAGGATCAAAAAACGGTTTCTCGAGTTCTGTAGATAAATACTGAGAGCGAATGCAAAGGACGAGTAAAGACGATAAACACAAAAAGGGACGCCGGAGCATTCCGGCGTCCTCGCTGATTTTGGTGGGCGTTAGTTGACCGCCCCCGCAGGTTCGGCGTTACGGTATTCGGAAAAGCCCGGATGCCGGTCAAACCATTTGGCCCGCGCCGTTTTCCAGACGCCGACGTCGGTGGTGACGTCGAAGCACTCGGGCGCAGCTTCACGCAGCTGTTTGAGGTAGCTCGCGTTACCGCCGAGGTAGACGACGGTGTTTTTGTTCCCTTGACACGCGGCGCGGTCGAGTACGTCGTAGTTGACTTTCGGATCGTCGGAGGGGTCGATGTAGCCGGCGTACCCGGTAATTAAAAAAACATTGTTTTGAAGGACGAGCTTGCAACCTTGCGTGACCCCTTGCGTGACCTTTAAGAGTTGACCGTGGCTCGGCGAATTGCGGTTCAGGTAGGTCCCGCGTTGCGGTTTAAGGGCAATCAGGCTGTCGCGGACGGTAAAGTCGTAATCGACGTCGGCGGCAGTGGCTTGTTCTTTACGGCACGACAACCCGGTGTACGCCCAGTCGATCAGCACGTCGTCGACCAACCCTTCGCTGAAGCGGTCGTTTTCTACCCCGTCGTCGCCTGCATGACGGACATACGAGTCGCGGAAGACCCAGTTGGGGTTGTTGTTCTTAAAGGTGATACCGTCGCCGGCCTGATAGATGGTGAGGTTTTCGACGACCGCGTTCGGGGTGTTGTAAAACTGCAAGCTGATCGCGCTGTGAAAGACGTCCCAGTCGGTGGTGTCGCTCAGGCCGTTGTCGAAATAGCCGCCGTAAAAACAAAACTGGCCGCCGTTAGAGTTCGTGTTTACCGGCGCGCCGGTAAGCAGCCGGGCGTTGCGGGCGTCGATCCTTATTCCGGCGCTCTTGTTCCGAACGGTGAGGGGCGTGGTGTAATCTCCAGACAGGGTAAGCAGGGGGGCGTCGCTGCGCTCGAGGCAAGAGTTAGCTGGTGCCGACGAAGAAACGGTTTCGGGTTCCGGCGTGGGGGTGGGTTCCG
This sequence comes from uncultured Trueperaceae bacterium, assembly GCA_963799485.1. GTDB lineage: Bacteria > Deinococcota > Deinococci > Deinococcales > Trueperaceae > Truepera. The sequence continues at coordinate 191,777 of CAWCXJ010000006.1, read as the reverse complement.
GCTCAGGCGTCGGTGTAGGTGTGGGTTCCGGCTCAGGCGTCGGTGTAGGTGTAGGTGCGGGTATGGGCTCAGGGCTTGGCGTCGGGGTCGGGGTGGATTGCTGCGATTCGTAGGTGATGCGTAAAACGGCGGCGTATTTAGCGCCGGCATCGACTGAATAGGCGGAGCGCTTGACGTTGCGGTCGCCGGTCACATAAAACGCCAGGGTGTTGCCGCTCTCCCAACCGCTGCGCGACACGACCTCCTGGACGACGCTGCTCAGGTTCGAAGTGCGCGTAGCGAGACCTTTACGCCACGGCTTGGGTTGCCAGAGTGCCGACGCCGAAGTTTTGGCGCGAGCCTTGAAACTGCCGCTAAAAGGGGCGGCGTCGTCGGACGCTTCAGCCTGAACTTGCAAGTTTATCGGCGCTGAGTCGGCAGCGATGGCAGTAAAGCTGATGGTGGCACCTGTAATCTTGGCACCTTGGGGGAGCCCGACATCGGTAAAGCGTAAACCGACCGTCTGCTGGTTCTGCGAGAAGTCGAGGGATTTGCCGTTCGTAGACATGCTCGCCGCGTCTTCGGCGTCGTCTTTGGTTCCGGCAACCTTAAGCGTCAGGGTACCGCTCGTCGCTGCAGCTGTAGGGGCAGCCGGGGACGTAGTGGTCGAGGTAGACCCACTACCCTCGCTATAGGTTACGACCAGTTCCGGCGCAGGGCCGTAAGGGTTGCCGAAACCCATCACTGCACGTTCGCCTGCGCTGCTCGCTCCTGCTACGAAAAGAGCCAGTGCGTTGCCGCTTTGCCAGCCGCTCCGACCGACGATCTCCTGCACGACCGGGGCCAGGTTGAGCGTTTGGTAGACCTTGCCTACCGTCCAGCTACCGGGGCTCCACAGCAACCTAGCCGAGGTCTTGGCCCGGTTACTCAGGTTGTTTAGTGCCGTGGTAAAGGTAGGGGCGTTATCATTCGCTTGACCGTAGATTTGTAGTCCTACCGCTTCGGTGTCTGTCAGACCCGCCTTGAAGACGAGGTAGGCACTTTCAATTTTAGCGCCCGCAGGTACCTCGAGGTTTTGAAACCGCATACCCGTCAGCTGTAAAACGCCGTTTTTGGCCCGTAAATCGAGGAGTGGGCCGGTCAGCTGCACCGGTCGTCCGCTCAACTCTTCAGCGTCGTCCGAAGCCTGCTTGACGGAGACGCGCAGCGTCGTGGGGGTCGCCAACGTCTCTAACGTCGGCAGCTCGCGCTCCAAACCACTGCTACACGCGGCGAGCAGTGCAAGTGAACCAAATAAATAACTTCTGGCGGACAGTTTCATCGTTCCTCCACCCCAGGGGATATTGGGCCTCCTATTTGGGCCCGGTTGCACGGTATGCCGTGCAGGGTGAGGTGGAGTGCGCTGCACTCTCCTCGGCCGGTTGCGCTACTTGCTCGGGCTGTTCCAAGCGCCCAGATAAGGAACAGCTTTCATCGCGTCCGAGGGTGGGGTAACCCGTCGGTTAAGGGAGAATACGCTAAAGGTTCTGACAGCAATCTTACAAGCTGACACTGCTGAATACTTTGAACATCCTTACCCGAACCAAAACTAAACACCCACTAGAGTACATAGGTTTGAAGGTGGACTAAAGCCCCGGCTCATGCGGCCGTTACTGAATTGACCCGGAGTCGGTGATGAAAGTCTAGCTTCAAAGGCAAAAAGTGAGTAGCAACTAAAGTCTTGCACTAAAGTGCATAGCTTGGACTAGCGTGCCGGGACAGTAAACATGTTCCCCGGCCTATTCCCCGCCGTACCACGACCAACCATCACGTTCCAGCAGTGCCAGCAGGAGTCGCCGCCGGTGCTCTTCAAGACCCGCGCGAAGGAAATCGGCTTCCGAAACGACCGGGATACCGGCGCTGCGGAGCGGTACAAGTGAGGGAAGTGGCGGGGGTGCCTGCGCCGCCCGGACGTGAACGGCCGCAAGCGTCGCCAGATAATCCCCGACCGCCTGACGCACCGATCTGAGTACGTTCGCGTCGGGTCGGGCCTCTTCATAAACGGCGAGCTGAAGGAGCATCAGGGCGTCGTCTAAAGCAGCGAGGGCCGCTACGACGGCCTGTTTACGCTTGGCGTCGTTAAAGTAGTGCAGCACCGGATAGGCGTCGTGTTGGAGGTGCAGCTCAGCGAGTAGGGGCAACAGGTTGACAAGTTGCGACTCGAGCCAACCGAAAGTCCGACCGTTCCAGGCGGTTGTCACGATAAGCTCCGGACTTGTGCCGAGCTGCGAAATCAGTACCGCCAGCTGACGTTTTTGCGTTACCGCTGAAACGATAGGCACGATGTAGGTGATCGACAAGGTGATGACTACGAAACCCTGTGCGGCGCACAGCACGGTTGCCACTTGCCATACGGCTCCCACCGGGCGGTAATCGCCTACACCTAGGGTAAACAGGCTGTACCCGGTGAAGTAGACGCGCTCGGGAAAGTTTGCAAGTCGCCCGCTTTGCGCCTCGACAACAGCGTCCGGCAGAGCCGAAAAAAGCAGCGTCCAGCCCGTCCACGAGAAGAGCAGCCAGGTCAGCAGCATCGCGAGCAGAACGCTAGGCCCGGTAAAGGGGTTGCGCCGGTTACCCGAAAGGCGCACGAACGCCGACCAGACACCCTGCGCGACCCGAGCCGTCAGCGGCCCACCGTAAGGGCTCGAGACCAGGGTCGTCTTGATGAGATCGAAAAGGGTGAGGATCAGGAGGCCCAGACCGAGCCCGATAAGCAAAGTAGCCATGACAGCCATTACAGCACAGTCAACCTCCGAATTTATCGTCCTTTCGGTTTCGTTTTGTCCCACCGCTGGTTTGTCCCACCGCTGTACCGGCTTCGGGAAGTCAGGTGCAAGACCAGAGAGATCTCGCTTCTGCCCTTCACCAGCGTGTGACTTCACGGCGCGCGCTCATCGCGTCGGCTTGGCTTAGACAGCCCTTACTCGGTCAATATCTCGCTGACGAGGTAATATAAAAAGCTGAGTAGCTGAAACTACCCGGCGCCGCGTCACACCAACCCGGCAATCTACCGTTGACCCGACCGTGTTGACCTGCTCGAGCAAAACTCGAAAGCACCAAACCGGTTGCTAAAGGGGCGAGTTATGACAAAAGAAAACAACGAACAATCTTCGGGCTATCAGCAGAACAGCCTGTCGCTGACCGGCGCGGTGTCGATGGGCACGGGCGTGATGATCGGCGCGGGTATCTTCGCCTTGACCGGACAAGTCGCCGAACTCGCGGGCAAATGGTTTCCCTTTGCCTTTCTCGCGGCGGCCTTGGTCGCGGGCTTTAGCGCCTACTCGTATGTAAAAATGTCGAACGCGTATCCGTCGGCGGGCGGTATTGCGATGATCTTGCAAAAAGCTTACGGCAAAACGGCTGTTACGGGGGCGAGCGCCCTCCTGATGTATTTTTCGATGGTGATTAACGAAAGCCTCGTCGCCAGAACGTTCGGAACGTATACGCTCCAGCTGTTTGACGTCGGCGAGAACAGCTGGCTGGTTCCGGCACTCGGCGTCGGGCTGCTCGTCTTCGCTTTTTTTATCAATATTTTGAGCAACAAGTTTATCCAGAGCTTTTCGTTCGTCATGGCGTTTATCAAAATCGGCGGTTTGCTGCTGCTCGCAGGCGGCGGTTTGTGGGCCGCCGGGTTCTCGTTCGAGAGTGTCTCTTTAAGCCCGACCGGAACGAGTGCCGGCGGCTTTTTAGGTGCGGTCGCTTTAGCACTTCTGGGTTACAAAGGGTTTACGACGATTACCAACAGCGGCGGCGAGATTAAAAAACCGCACAAGAACGTGGGACGAGCTATCATCGTTTCTATAAGTATCTGCGTGGTGGTGTATCTGCTCGTGACGCTCGCGGTCGGGAGCAATCTAGGGATTCAGGAAATCGTGCAGGCGAAAGATTATTCGCTCGCGCAAGCCTCGAGACCCGCTTTCGGTCAGGCCGGTTTATGGCTCACCGTCGGCTTCGCGATCGTCGCTACCGTATCGGGCGTGATTGCAAGTGTGTTTGCGGTGTCGCGGATGCTCGCCATGCTCACCGATATGAGACTCGCGCCGTACCGGGGTTTCGGCTTACCCGGTGATACGCAGGCGCACACGCTTCTCTACACCACTCTAATCGCCATGCTCTTGACCGTATTTTTCGACCTCAGCCGGATCGCCTCGCTCGGGGCGATCTTTTACATCATCATGGACATCGCGGTGCAGTGGGGGGTGCTGCGCTATACACGCGAGGACGTAAAAGCCAAGGCGTGGGTGCTGATTACGGCGATGGTTCTCGATGTGGTCGTGCTGGGCGCATTTTTAGCGGTCAAGGCGCAGTCCGACCCTACGGTACTCGGTATCGCGGTGGCGGGGTTGGTGCTGATCTTCGGCGGCGAGTGGTGGTTTATTCGCGCACAAGGGCGCCAGTCCGAGGCCGAGGGCTCGAGCGCCCCTTCGTAAGCAGGCGGTGCTCAGCGCGGCACCGCCGAAGCTTTACGCTCCAAAAGCGGTTCGGCGACGCCCAGGTGACTTAGGATAAGCTCGAACACGTCGGTCGCGCCGATGCGGTCTTGCGGCAGCTGCTGCGTTTGCTGCGTTACAAAAACCGGCGCTTTTGCTGCGGTGCGGCTCCGAAGACCGTGCGAACCCCGCACGAGCGTCGCGTCGAGACCGATCACGTCCATCAGGTAGCGAAAGCCGAGTTTCTTTTTAGCTACAACCCCGGCGGCTTTAAGTTTGGGATTTTTGAGCGCGGGGTTCATAAACAGCTCGGCGGGGTCGTAACCGGGTTTGCGGTGAATGTCCACCGTGCGGGCGAAGTCGGGCGCTTTTCGGTCGTCTTGCCAGTAGTAGTAGGTAAACCAGGCGCCGGGTTCGGCGAGCGCGACGAGGTCGCCGGCGCGGGGGTGACTAAGCCCGTACTTTTTCTGCCCCTCGCGGTCCAGCACTTCGGCGACGCCGGGGGTGGACTCGAGTAGCCCGCGCACCCGACCTGATTTTTCAGGATTGTTTACGTACACGTGGGCAATTTGATGGTCGGCGACTGCAAACGCCTCGCTCATCCCGAAGTTGATCTGCTCCAAACCCAGCTCTTCACGGAGACTCAAGAGCCCCTGTTCGCGGAGCATCCGGTTGAGGTGAACCGGCTTGTCCACAAAGTCGATGCCGTATTCCGAAACAAGCGTGATCTGCGCGCCTTTCGCCTCGTAAAAGTCGATAAGGTCACCTGTTACCGCGTCGATGTCGCGCAAATCCTGCGCCACCTTGGGTATATCCGGCCCGAACCGCTGCAGAGCGTAGTCGAGGTGCGGCAGGTACACGAGCGTCAGGGTCGGGTCGTGCTTTGTATCGACGAACTTGGCAGCGCCGGCAATCCAGCGGCTCCCCTTGATGCTGCTGTTCGGCCCCCAGAAGTTGAACAGCGGAAAATCGCCGAGTTCTTTGACAAGTTCACCGCGCAGGTCGTGCGGCCACGCGTAGATGTCCGGGAGCTTGCGCCCGTCGGCGGGGTACATCGGGCGTTCGATGACGGCGTAATCCGCCGACGAATAGGTCGCGTAACGCCAGTGCAGGTTCGCCACCGTAAAGTCCGGCTCGAAAGCCCGCGCGACGTCCCAAAGCCGGGGTCTTTGGATGAGTTTGTCCGAGCGGTGCCAAAACCGTACGTCGCACTCGTCGCGGAAGTACCAGCCGTTCCCGACGATGCCGTGCTCATCAGGCAATGTGCCGGTCAAATAGGTGGCGTGCGCGCTGCACGTCACGGCCGGGACGACCTCTTCGATGGTGGCGAGCTTGCCCCGTTCAGCAAACGTTTTTATCTTCGGTGTATGGTCGCCGATCAGTTCAGGGGTGAGGCCGACGACGTTGAGCACAACTGTTTTTTGCATTTCCAACTCCTTACGTTCCCCGGATGTAGCGCTGCAGCAAAAGCGTCAAGGCAAACGCCGAGAGCGCCCAGACCACGCCGCCCGCCGTACCAAAAAGCATAATCACGAGCGCGTCTAGGAGCGAAACCCCGGCGATCAGCTGACCGATGGCCTGCCCGACTCGCCGCGACAGATAGACGAACGACGCGCTGTAGGTAACCCACAGCGCCAGCGCGAGCGGCAGCCAGAACCCCGCCCAGGGCAGGGCGAGCGCGCCGATAAGCGCAGGCAGGTAGAGCAGCGCCGCGGGCCAGTAGCCGGTCAGGGTGTCGGTTTCGGTTTTGGCGATATAGGTCAGACCGACGATATAGAGCCCGAGCAGCAGCGCCCAGAAGAGCAGGGCGAAGGTGAGCGCCGGGGCAAAGGCGACGAACGCCGTAAAATAGACCATCACCCGCGTACTCGCCATCAGCACCGGGCTGAGCGGGTTCGTCTTGTGCCACGCATCGTAAAACACGATCAGAGCGACCAGCACGAGACCACTGATTAGGGGCGCGGCGCCTAAAAGCGACAAACAAAACGTGCCGATACTAAAGAGCAGAACCGTCGTCCCCAGGGCTTCGGTTTGCGTCAAACGGCCTGAGGGTAGCGGACGCTCGGGGCGCTCGAGCCGGTCAACCCCCAAGTCGAACAGGTCGTTTAGGTACATTCCGGCAGTGTAGTAAAGCACCATCGCCAGGGCCAGCAGCAGCGTTGCGCCGAGGGTCACGGGAGAAGTCGCGCCTGCTAGCGCGACGCCCGCCAAAACGTTGCTGACGACCGTAGGCGCATTTGAAATGCGGGCCAGCGCAAGGTGCGCGTGCGCTTTGGCACGGACCGAGGTTGAAAGCGTCACGGTTGACCTGCCATAAGCTCAGTTTACGGGCGTAAACGCAGGGGCTTTGTAACGGCTGCGCGTTCCCCAAGTAGCTCCAGCCGGTAAAACGCGCACACGCGGTATTCGGTACAGGGATAGACCAACACCGCTCGAGCCTTCATGTCAGATTGTGAGTAGCGAGCTGATCTTGTCGCGGGCGGGGCTGTTTCGGGCGCGCGCCGGACTTGCCGGTAGACGTTACGAACGCCTTGGCGGACGCGGCTACTTCCGCGCGTTGCCGGCAACGACCTTGGCGTCCGGGGTGCGCGTGCTTGCAGTAGCCGACTTTGAAGTGCGTTCCGGACAACCCCTGTACCGGTGTCTACCTACTGCCGTCAAGTTAGCGTTATCTTACTGCGAGAAATTGCCAGCCTTAACTACAGGCGAGCAGGGATTTTCCGGTCAAGAGTTTATAGGCTTCGTCGGCAGGCAGCGGTTTGGCGAACAGGTACCCCTGCGCCTCGTCACACCCGAACGCTGACAAGGCCAGGCGCTGCGCCTCCGTTTCCACACCTTCAGCCACGACGCAGAGCCCCAGGCTCTTACCGAGCGCAAGGATCGCCTGGACGATCTTGAAGCTGCCTTGTTCGGTCTGCGTGGCGACGCCCATATTCTGGATGAACGAGCGGTCGATTTTAAGGCTGTGAACCGGTAAACGGTTGAGATACGCGAGCGACGAATACGCCGTACCGAAATCGTCGATAGCCAGGTGTATGCCGGTGTCACGGAGTTGCCGGAGCTTTTCGATACTCTCCTCGACGTTGGTCATAGCGGTGCTCTCGGTGATCTCCAGCTCGAGCAGTTCGGGGGGGAGTGCGTGCCGACGCAGCGCCGCTTGCACCTCCGCCACGACCCCAGGGTGGCTAAGCTGCTCGACGGACAAGTTGACGGCAACCCGCCGCCCAAGCCCGGCGTCCTGCCAGACCTTGGCCTGGGCGCACGCCTTGTCCAAAACCTGGGCTCCTAACTGCCGGATCAGTCCCAGCTCCTCGGCGAGCGGGATAAAACGCCCCGGCGGAACCGCACCCCTGCCCGGGTGAACCCAGCGGGCGAGCGCCTCGAGGCTTGCGACCTCGCCCGTTACCAGATCGATACGAGGTTGGTAGTGCAGCGTAAGCGCACCCCGCTCGAGCGCTGTTCTCAAGTCCTCGCCAAGCTCGACCCGGGCGCGCAACTTCTCCTTCATCCGGTCGGTAAAAAACTCAAAGCTGCCCCGGTTGGCCTTGGCACGGTAGAGCGCGATGTCGGCATTTTTGATGAGGTCGGCGGCGGTCGCCAGCCCGTTGGGGCAAACGTCGATGCCGATGCTGGCGTTTGTACGAATCCAGCGACCCTCCAGCAAAAAAGGTCGGCGCAGCCCTTCGAGCAGCCGTTCGGCAAGTGCGGTGACCTCACGCACATCACCTAAGTCGGGTAAAACGATTGTAAACTCGTCGCCACCCCAGCGCGCCAGCGTGTCGCCCTCACGAACGCTGCAGGCCAGACGGGTCGCGACCGCCTCGATCAAGCTGTCCCCGAAAGCGTGCCCGTAGGTATCGTTAATCTGCTTGAAGTTGTCGAGGTCGAGAAACATCACCGTCAGCGGCCGGGCGTGCCGCCGCGCCTGCGCCGCGGCCTGCTCGAGCCGGTCGTTGAGTAGCCGGCGGTTGGGCAGACCTGTCGTAGGGTCGTAGTGAGCAAGTTGCTCGAGCGCTTCCCCCTGCTTTTTCAAGGTCGTCTCTAACTCCATACGCTGCATCAAGGCCGCCGCTTGCTGCGCCAAAACGCGGGCCATCTCGACCGCGTCTTCGTCAAAAGCATCTTTGGTGTCGAAGTTGTCTAGGTAGAGCGACAACACGGTCTGCCCTTCGACGAGGATCGGTAAACAGAGCGATACGGCGATATCGTTGGACAACCCGTGCTTTTCCATAACCTGACGCTGCTCGTCGTCGAGTGCCTCGACCTGCCACGCGTAAACGAGCTGCGGTTCGGGCAAGTTGAGATCGAAGATAAAATCTTCTGCAGAAAAGGTGCAGCGTTGCAGCGCCGCAAGGTCGAACCCGACGGCGGCGACAAAATGATGCCCCTCGCCTTTTTTGAGCAGCAGACTGCCGGCCTGCGCGCCGGGAATCGTTTTAACCGCGTTCTCTAAAAGCGTCTGATAAAATTCCTCACCAAGCCCGCGTTGCAGCGACGTCTGGGTAAAGCTGAGCAAGCTGCGGCGAAATTCCGCGTGCAGCTCGGCGCGCCGCTCCGCCACTTTACGACCGCTGATGTCCTGAAAATAGACGGACAAGCCGCCACTAGAAGGGTGAGCGCGAACCTCATACCAACCTGCTAGCGGCGGGAAAAAGAACTCGAAAGCGGCAGCCGTACCCGTTTGAACCGCCTCGCGGTAGGTGTGCTCGAGCAGCGAATCCTTCACTTCGGGAAACGCCGTCCACAGCTCCTGCCCGAGTAGTTCAGCGGCGCTGCGTCTGAGAAGCCGTTCGGTCTGGGTGTTCAGGTAGGTAAAGCGCCACGCGTGGTCGAGCGTGTAAAACGCGTCGGTGATGCTTTCAAAAACCGTGGTGATACGTTCCGAGTGCGTGCGGCTCTCATGGGCGAGGAGGCGCAGCTCGAGCTCGTCGGCGACCAACGCGGCGAGGTCTACAAGTGTCTTTTGTGCCTTGTCGCCGAAGTCGGTGCGGGGCACACGGTCGATAAGACAGAGCGTCCCGAGGTGGTAGCCGCGCGGCGTCGTCAGAGGCACGCCCGCGTAAAAACGGATAAACGGCGCGGAGGTTACGCAGTCTACCCCGCTAAAACGCGGGTCTTTGCGGGCGTCCGGGACGACCAGCACGTTGCCCTGCTCGACCACGTAGCGGCAAAACGCGGGCTCGAGGTCGGCCCCAAAGGCTTCGGTTCCGCAGCCGGCTTTGGACCAGCCCCGGTCTTCGGCGATAAAGTTGACCAAGACGGTAGGCACGCCAAAAAGTCGCTGCGCGAGCCCGATGATACGCTCGAACGCAGCTTCAGGTTCGGTGTCCAGAATCCGGTAACGCCTCAACTCGTGCAAGCGAGCTTTATCTTTGGGATAGTCGGGCGTCGTCACACGGACGATTATAAAGGCGCAAGTATTACAAAAAAATGACACATATTCAGGCTGCTCCGGTTTGCGCGCGGCTCGAGGTCGCTTGGGTGTGCGTCGCTTGGGTGTGCAGAAAGAACACAGCTTCGTTTCGACCCTGCGGGCCGCCTCAGCTGTCTTGCGTCTGCTGTCTTGTGCCTGCTGTCTTGTGCCTGCTGTCTTGTGTTTGCTCAGTAATCCACCCCTGGTATTGGGTACCTACCTACGACCGTACCACTTTACTGTCCTATGGTTGTTGCGATTCTAAAACGACAGCTTCGGTGAGACGGTGTTCCGGCCTGAACAGGCGTAGGCCCCTGCAAACTGTAAAGCCTTCAACCCTGCAGCTTGTGGCGTAGCTGCAGCTGATACCAGCTCATTGTTCCGGCGTCCTTGTGTCGGGGCGTTTATGAAGAAAATGTGAAGGTGAAGCGCGAACTATTACACAGTTCAGCCGACACAGTGTATATACCCTTGAATGATGCTGGCGGGGGACCCAAGCAGCATTAAAAAGGGGAAATATGGGGCAGTCGGCGGCGACACCTAAACACTTCGGCACCTACTTGAATACGTTACTCCAAGCACACGAACTCAGCATTGCCGGACTAGCTGAGGCAACTCGGCTCGAGCCGGACTTCATCGTTCAGCTCCTCAGCGGCGCGCAAATCCTGACGGCAGACGTCGCGTTTTTGTTCGGCGAGGTTTTTAGACAGTCGCCGCTGGCGCTGCTCGAGGTTCAAAAGAACAGCGTCCTTAAAAGCCGTGAGACCGCCGAAAAAGAAACAAACCCCATCGCTGCTTGAAGAGCCGTTTGCCTGCGCGGCCTGTGCAGTTTTTTACGTTTTCCGAGCCAAAAAGAGCCTACAGTAATCTAGCCTCCGCACGTCTCATCGCACGGGGGGCGGGGGCTTTACCTTTAGCAACGTTATGCTTGGCAGAGTAAGGCCCTACTCGCGCCGTAAAAACCCGCCGACGTTTTCTCCGGCGTTCTCTGTCGCCGCGCCTTTACGTCCCGGCCTGTTCTTGCTACGCCAAGCTGTAGGCGCTGCGTTTGTTGGGTACGCGAGGTCGGAACGGGTCGCCGGGCAGCCGGGTTCGGCAGTGGGCAGCTTGAGTTTACCCTGTACTCGCCACTGCTTCGATTTCGATCTTTACGTCCCGAGGTAGACCGCGCGACCTCGACGGCGCTCCGGGCAGGTGGACTGTCGCCGAAAAACGTCCCGTAAACCTCGTTCATCGCCGCAAAGTCGCCCATATCGGCTAAAAAACAGGTGCATTTCACGACGTTGGCGAGGCTCGAGCCCCCCGCTTCGAGCACCGCCCGAAGGTTTTTAAGCACTTGCTCGGTTTGCGCCCGGACGTCGCCCTCTAAAAGTGTGCCGTCGGGCCTGAGCGGAATCTGACCCGAGGTAAAGAGCAGGTTGTCGACCCGGACAGCCTGCGCGTAAGGGCCGATAGCAGCGGGGGCGTGGTCGGTCTGGACAGGGTTTCGCATGGGTTTAGCATACAAGTTTTCGAGAGTTGGACGAGCCTAGCGAAAGCTGAAAAAAGCAAACAGCGCCAGCAGCGAAAGGCAGCCCAGCAGCCACCAGCGGTAGGGCCAGAGCGGATGCCGCCTGAGGCGAGCCGAACGGCCCCGGTAGCTAAACGCCGCTTCGACGGCGGCAAGACCTTCCGGACCTTCACCGAGCGTGACCGACACGGGCATCTCGGCGGGTAGCGTGTACGCTTTGGGCCGAGGGGCGACCTCCGCGACCTCCAAAACGAGCGCCGTTACATTGTCCGGGCTGCCGCGTTCGTCGGCGCGGCGGACGAGTTCGCGGGCAGCGTCCTCGAGCGGGGTCTGCTGAACAATCTGGAGGAGCAGTTCGTCTGCTAAAAGCAGGCTGAGGCCGTCGCTGCAGAGCAGCAGTCGGTCGCCCGCTTGCAACGTCAGGGCAGACAGCTCGAGCCTGAGCGTCGGCTGCGTACCGACCGAGTTGGTGATGATGTTGCGCCACTGATGTCGCCGCGCCTCGTCCCCACTTAAAAGGCCCTGCCGCACCCGGTCGGCGACCCACGAGTGGTCGCGGGTAAGTTGGGTAATCGTCCCGTCCCGAATGAGGTACGCCCGTGAGTCCCCCACATGCCCGACGAGCGCCAGATGGTCGTCGATAAGCACGAGCGTCAGCGTCGTCCCCATCCCATGATCTTCCGGGTGGGCCGCCGCGTGGTCGAATATCTCCAAGTTGGCGCGCTGCACCGCCCGGGCAATCGCCAGGGGCGGGTACTTGGAACCGTTTTTAAGCGCCTGCACGAGCGCGTCGCGGGCTTTGCGGCTGGCGCGTTCACCGCTGACGTGCCCCCCCATCCCGTCGGCGACGAGTGCAAGCGCCCCGTATGGAGTCGCGCCTAAAAAGAAGCTGTCCTGATTGGCCGCGCGTACCTGACCGGGGCTGCTGTCGCCGGAGAGCATAAGACGCGGAGGCGGGTTAGACATTCAGGTGAGTATAGCGCGCTGCACTGCACCCGGCAGGCTTGTTATGCTGCACCTCATGACGACGGCTTTTGAAACGGCAGCGGCGGTGCAAAAGGGTAAGCTGAGCGCAGAAGACGCGGTGCGTGGTGCGCTCTCCCGGGCTGAGGCAGCCTCGGCGCTAAACGCTTTTATCACCCTCTTGCCGGAGGCTGTCGAGCGGGCCCGCGCCGTAGACGCCCGCCGCGCTGCCGGGGAGACCTTGGGGCCGCTTGCCGGGGTACCGGTCGCGGTCAAGGACAATATCTGCACCCTGGGCGTTCGGACGACGGCGGGGTCGAAAAGCCTGGACACCTTCGTCCCGCCCTATAACGCGACGGTGGTGGCGCGGCTCGAGGCTGCCGGGGCGATTGTCATCGGCAAAACCAACCTGGACGAGTTCGGGATGGGCAGCTCGAGCGAAAACTCGGCGTACGGCCCGGTGCGTAACCCACGAAACCCGGCGTACGTTTCCGGCGGCTCGTCGGGGGGTTCGGCGGCGGCGGTTGCTGCGGGCGTCGTCCCGCTCGCACTCGGTACCGATACGGGCGGCTCGGTGCGGCAACCCGCGAGTTTTACGGGGGTCTTGGGCTTTAAGCCGACCTACGGCGCATTGTCGCGTTACGGGGTCATCGCGTTCGCAAGCTCTCTGGAGCAGGTCGGCGTCTTGGCGCGCAGCACCCGTGATTTGGAGCTTGCCCTGTCGGTGATGTTCGCTCACGACCCATATGATGCCACCAGCCTCCCGGACTCTCCCGACTTGACGGACGCGCGCACTCCGGGCGACCTGAGCGGCTTCCGTATCGGCAAGGTCACCGAACTCTGCGGGGAAGGGAACAGCGCCGGGGTTTTGGCGGCTTTGGGGCGCACCGAAAAAACCCTGCGAGACCTGGGGGCTGAAGTCGGTGAGGTCTCGTTGCCGCACGCGCCGCACGGCGTAGCGGCCTACTATCTGGTCGCCCCGGCCGAAGCGTCGTCGAACCTGGCGCGCTTTGACGGGATGCTCTACAGTCACCGCAGCGGCGCGAACCGGCTTGGACAAGCCGAGGTGATGATGCGTTCGCGCGGCGAGAGTTTCGGCCCGGAGGTGCGCCGCCGTATCCTGATGGGAACCTACGCGCTGTCAGCCGGATACTACGACGCTTACTACGGCAAGGCCCTCAAGGTGCGCCGTCTGATCGCCGACGATATGGCCCGGGCATTTGCAGACTACGACCTGCTGCTGACGCCGACGGCTCCGACAGTTGCGTTCCCTCTCGGTGCAAACGTAAACGATCCGCTGGCGATGTATCTAGGTGACGTCGATACGGTGCTGGCAAACCTCGCGGGCGTTCCGGCTATTAGTGTTCCGGCGGGTACGGCGGAGAACGGGTTGCCGTGTGGGGTACAGCTTTTGGCCCCGGCCCTGGCAGACGCGCGGGTGCTGCGGGTCGCGGGGGCGCTCGAGGCTGCTGCCGGGATTTCGGCAACCGGTGACGCTTTGTAACCGGCTGCCAGAGGCGACACTTCAAACAAACTGAGAATCGGGCCGGACTAGACAGTATCCTTTCGGCTCGAGGGTGCAGCACAAGTGAACGCGCCGTAAGTCAGGCCGTCTTGACAAAAAGTTGTTGAAACAACTATTGTTGGAACAAGTTTATGGAAGGAGGTCTACGGCCCTGTCCGCTAACCAGACCCAGACGTCCAATATGAGCCTCGAGCACGAAGTCTACTTGAGCCTGCAGCGTCTTTCGCTTGCGCTTGGCTACGAGGCCGCCGAACTGTTTAGAGAACACGGCCTGAGCGCACCGCAGTTTAACATCTTGCGGATTCTACGCGGTGCAGCGGAAGAAAACCTTGAACATCCCGGTCTCGCCGCTAGCGAAATCGGCGAACGGCTCCTCGTTCACGCGCCCGACCTGACGCGGCTCTTGGACCGGATGAGCGTGCAGGGTCTCGTCACCCGCTGCCGCAGCACCGCCGACCGGCGTGTTGTCACGACGCGCCTGACCGACAGGGGGCGTGAGCTGCTCGCCGAGCTTGACGCACCTCTTAAAGACCTTCACGCCCGTCAGTTCGGGCAACTTGGTGAAGCGCAGCTGAGAGCGTTTTTGAGCTTGCTCGAGGCCGCTCGCACCCACAGCACCACCTGACCAGGAGATTTTCTATGACCGATTCAGCTACCGTTACCGAAACCGCCGCCCCTGCTACTGTGACCCGTCTCGCCGTCGGCCTTGCGATTTTGCGCGTTGTCGTCGGCGTCGTTTTCGTGGTTCACGGTTACGACAAGTTTTTTAACTCCGGTATTCCGGGCGTGACCGGCTTTTTTACGCAAATCGGCGCGCCGCTGCCGGGTATTACCGCGCCGCTGGTGTCGCTGCTCGAGTTCGGCGGCGGTATCGCCCTGATTTTAGGTCTGCTAACTCCGCTCGTCGCTATTCTCCTCGCCGCCGATATGCTGGGCGCGCTATTTCTCGTACATCTACCTGCCGGGTTTTTCGCGCAAAGCGGCGGTTACGAGTTCGTCCTGACACTTTTCGGTGCGTCGCTGGCGCTGGCTCTGACCGGCCCCGGTGCCTATGCCCTAGACGCGCTTTTCGGTCGGGGTCGCGCGGATTAACATGACCACAACGTCCCAGACACACTTGCCTGCTACCATTCGCCTTGGGCCGGTGACGTTACAAGTGGCTGCTTTGGAGCGTTCGCTGGCGTTTTATGCGGGCTTGCTCGGCCTCGAGGTGCGTTCACAAGCGGCGGGTACGGCGTCGCTCGGCGCAGCGGGCGGCGTCCCGCTCATCACCCTGCGTGAACATCCGGGTGTGCGGCCTGTACCCAGACGCGGGCGTTTGGGGCTCTATCATGTGGCGCTACTTCTCCCGGGCCGCGCCGACCTCGGCAGGGTACTTCGGCACATAAGCGCGTCGGGGGTTCACCTCGGCATGGCCGACCATCTTTTCAGCGAAGCGCTCTACCTGAGCGACCCGGACGGCCTGGGTCTCGAGCTTTACGCCGACCGGCCCCGCGACGCATGGCAGCACGTAAAGGGCGAACTCGTCAGCGACAGCTTGCCGCTCGACGTACCGGGACTGCTGAGCGCTGCAGGCGATAAACCTTACCGGGGGATGCCTGCCGGAACGACCCTGGGACACGTTCACTTTTACGTCGGCGACCTCGCTAGGGCCGCTTCGTTTTACGAGCGGGGACTGGGTTTTGCACCGACTATCACCTCGTATCCGGGCGCTCGGTTCGTTTCGGCAGGCGGCTATCACCACCACGTCGGCTTTAATACCTGGGCGGCGGGCGCACCCGTCGCAGCAGCGGACGACGCGCGGCTGCTGGAATGGCGGCTTGAGCTACCCTCAAAAGCCGAGCTGGGCCGGGTTACAGCCAGACTCAGCGCCGCCGGTTACGCGGTAGACACCACAGCCGAGGAAGCCGTAGCGGTTGACCCCTGGCATATCAAAGTTCGTCTAACTGTTGCTTGATTTCGGTATTTTCACTGTCGGATTTTACGGTAAAATCTCACGGTTGAATCTCACCGTAAAACCTTACTGTTAAACCTCACCGTTAAATCTCACTGTGTGCCGGGGCGAGCGCCGTACGCGTCGTTTTAGGCAGCAAAAATCCGTGAACCGGCGGCAGTCCCGTAACCGTTACCCAGTCACCGGCAGCGAGCGTCTCGGGTAGCGGCGCAAAACTCCCGATAACAAGCGGCGCGCCCGCATCGACGACGACCATCCGGCCCTGCCGCAACACGACTAAACCCCACGCCTTGAGCTGACTCGGCCCGAGCACGGTGAGCTTGCGCGCAGCTTCTCCGGACTGCTCGATATGCTCGGTCATAAGGTGCAAGATGAGTTTGGCGGAGCCGATGTCTGCGCTGTAGGGGCCGGTACGCTCCAAGACGCTGAAGATAACGCCGGCGGCGCGGCACTCTAAAAGCGGGGTTCCTTCGGTGTGTGAGAAAAGCGTAACGTCGGCGGCGTAGGGCCGCCACTGGGTGATAAAACTCTCGACCGACTCCTCGAACATGCGCCGAGTCTACCAAGTGCGGCGTAGCTGCGACAAAACCGTTAGAACGCGTGTGCTAGAGTGAGCTAGTGAAGTCGCCCTGTGGCCCAGCCTGAACCGTCCCGTCGTTTGACCGGGCGGTTTTTTATGGGGCATTTTTACGGTGCTGCAGGGCGCAGGAGGAAACCATGCTCGAGACCTTAAGTCAGGTGCAGCGCCGCGACCTCGACCTTGACACGCTCCTGGAAGAGCGGGGGCAGACGCCCACCGAACTGCTTAGTTTGCGTGAGCGTATCGCGCAGCTACAAACCGAACTAGAGGCGGCTGAAGTGCGCTATAGCGAGCTTCGTAAAGAAGTGTCGCAGAGCGAGCTGGAGCTTAAGACCCTCGACGAGCGCCGTAAAAGCGCCGCGCAGGGGGCGTTGGGGGCCGCTACCGCCAAAGAAGCGGCGCAGTATCAAAACCAGGAGATGCAGTTTGCCACGCGCTATCAAGAACTGGAAGAAGATACCCTGCCGCTGCTGGAACGGCTCGAGGGTTTTGAAGAAGACGTCAACCGGTTGCGCGGCGACATCGAAGACCTGGAACCCGAACTCGAGAGCGCCGCTGAAGCTGAAGCGGCCCGCGTCAAGGATGTAGACGCCCGCATCGAAACGCTCACTGACGAGCGCGAGAAGGTCGCGGCAGAGGTGGACGCGCCGCTCTTAAAGCAGTATGAGCAGGTGCGGAAGGCGCGGCGCGGCGTCGGTCTGGTCGAAATCATCGACAATCAGCGGTGCGGCGGCTGCAATGTGCGGCTGCCGATTCACGTGATTCAAAAGTCCCGGAGTGGCAAAGGTGTGACGCGTTGCCCGAGCTGTGGGCGGCTGTTGTGGGCGAAAGAATCGTAACGAAGTAGCGGGTGCGTTACGCCGAACTGCTCCTCTACGGCCCGCGCGATTTGCGTTGGACAGAAGGCGAGCTAGAACCACCCGCAGCGGGTGAAGTGTGGCTCGAGACCCTTGCCGGAGCTGTCAGTGTTGGGACAGAACTGCCCCTTTACCGGGGTGATGCGCGTGCGGTAGATAGCCCCAACTACCCGCTGATGACCGGTTACGAGAGTCTGGCACGGGTCGTTCGGACGGGCCACGCCGTAAAAAACGTCCGCGTCGGCGAACGTGTCGTCTCAACTTGCGGACACCGCACCGCTGCGTGCGTTTCTGCCGTAAACCTCATGCGTGTTCCGGACGCTGTTCCCGATGAGATTGCGCTTTTAGCCGTTTTGTCGAACGACTCGAGTAAGGGCGTCGGAAAGTTGCGGCTGGGCCGTAAAGGCGCTGTACTCATCACTGGAGCCGGAACGGTAGGACTCCTGACGCTCTACCGTTTACGGTGGCTGGGGTTTCAAGCAGATGTGGTCGAACCCGAACCGAGGCGGCGAGAGTTGGCGCTTACGTTGGGTGCGCGCGCTGTTTTCTCGCCGGATAAACCAAACGGTGAACTCTACGCCGCCGGGGTGGAATGCTCGAGCCGCCAAGCCGGCTTTGCAACCTTGCAACGTCACCTGAAAGTCGGAGGTCAAATCTGTATTCTGGCAGATGGGAACCTCGAGCCGCTCGCTCTAACTCCCGAGTTTCACGCCCGTGAACTTTCAGTTGTCGCGTCGTCGGATGGGGAAGATTATCCGGGACACGCGCGGGCTTTTTTTGAACATTGGCAGGAAACGAAAGTGCCGCTGGACAAGCTTTTCACGTTGCGGGTTGGGGCCGGGGAGCTGCCTGAAACGTTTGAACAGCTGTCTGCAACTACCCCCGTAAAAGTTTTTGTGTCCTACCGATGAGCGCCCTTAAAGTGCAAACGGCTTCTCTAAGAGATTTGGAAGGGGTACTCGAGCTGTTTGACTCGGTGCAGGCGTGGCTCATGGCTCGAGGTCTAAAAGAGCAGTGGGGCAATGAACCGTTTTCGGCAAGTGAGGTGCAGCGGCAAAGATTTACAGCTTGGCTGAGTGCCGGACACTTTTTCGTTGTGAGAGACGGCGAACGGATGATCGGAACGCTCGTTTTTAGTCCGGAAGCGCCGAACTACGCCCGAGGTATTTGTGATGAACGTGCGGCGGGCGGGTATCTCGAGGCGTTAGCTGTTCACCGCGACTACGCCGGTCAGGGCGTCGGCAAAGTGCTGCTAGGTTGGGCTGAACAGGCGGCAAGGAACAGGGGTTTGGACATCCTCCGGCTCGACTGCTGGGCTGAAAACGCCTCTTTACGTGCGTATTACCGCCGTGCCGGGTTCTCTGAAGTTACACAGCTCAAACTCGGCGGCTGGCGCGGCATTCTTTTTGAAAAGACGCTCAAAGCTCCTGCGTCTTAGCCTCGGGTAGCTGCTCCCGTAAAAATGTCACCACCTCCTGCGTACTCGTCCCCGGCGTAAAAATCGCCGCTACGCCCATCTTTTTGAGTTTCGGCAGGTCTTCATCCGGCACGATGCCGCCGCCGAAGATCAAGATGTCGTCGGCTCCGCGTGCGCGCAACTTGTCGGTAAGTTCCTGAAAATAGTGCAGGTGTGCGCCGGACAAAACCGACAAGCCCACCACGTCCACGTCTTCTTGGATAGCGGCTGAAACGATCATGTCGCTCGTCTGCCGCAGGCCGGTATAGATAACCTCCATGCCGGCGTCGCGGAGGGCGCGGGCAATGACTTTTGCGCCCCGGTCGTGACCGTCCAAACCGGGTTTGGCGATAAGCACGCGGATGGGGCGGGGTTCGGACTCGAGTGCGGTTTCGGAGTGCTCCGTCATCAGACCACCGCCGGTTCCTGATAGCTGCCGTAAACCTCGCGCAGTACGTCCATCTGCTCACCCAAGGTGCAGTAGGCGTGCGCGCACGCCATAAATGCGGGCATGGTGTTTTGGCCCTCTTTAGCTGCTTTTTGGAGACGCTCGAGGGCGGCTTGCGCGGCCCCCGGGTCGCGTTCGCGGCGCACAGTAGCGAGCCGCCTTTGCTGCTCTCGCTCCACTTCCGGGTTAAAAGGCAAGAGCGGCGTTTCCGAAGCTTCCGAGACGAACGCGTTGACCCCGACCGTCAGGCGTTCGGCGGTGTCGAACTCGCGCTGCTGCTGATACGAGGCGTCCCCGATTTCAGCGGCAAAAAAGCCGGCGTCTATCGCGGCTTCTACGCCGCCGAGCGCGTCAATCTGTTCAAAATAGGCGAGGCAGGCGCGCTCCATCTCATCGGTCAGGGCCTCGAGGTAATACGAGCCGCCGAGCGGGTCGGCGGTGTTCGTTACGCCCGTTTCATACGCAATCACCTGCTGCGTCCTGAGCGCTAAGGTGGCGGCGGCCTCGGTTGGGAGGGCGAGCGCCTCGTCGAAGGCGTCGGTGTGGAGGCTGTTGGTGCCGCCCAAAACTCCGGCGAGGGCTTGGATGGCAACGCGGGCGATATTGACCTGCGGTTGCTGCGCGGTCAAGGAGACCCCGGCAGTCTGCGCGTGCGTCCGGAGCATCCACGATTTGGGGTTTTTTGCGCCGTAAACATCGCGCATCTGCCGCGCCCAAATCCGCCTTGCCGCCCGAAACTTGGCGATCTCTTCAAAAAAATCGTTGTGGACGTTGAAGAAAAAGCTGATACGGGGCGCGAACTCGTCGATGTCCAAGCCGCGCCCCAACGCCTTCCGCACATAGTGAAGCCCGTCGGCGAGCGTAAACGCCAGCTCTTGCACCGCCGTACTGCCAGCTTCGCGGATGTGATAGCCCGAGACCGAGATAAAGTTCCATTTCGGCACAACTTTCGGCCCCCACTCGAAGGTGTCGATGACGAGTTCAACGGAGGGCGCAGGCGGAAAGATGTACTCTTTTTGCGCGATAAACTCTTTTAAGATGTCGTTTTGCAGCGTGCCGCCGACCTTGCCGAGGTCGGCCCCGCGTTTTTCGGCGTTGACTAAGTACATCGCCCAAACCGCGTTGGCAGGGCTGTTGATGGTCATCGAGGTGGTCACGGCTTCGACGTCGATGCCGGCAAACAGGATTTCCATATCGGCCAGTGACGAGACCGCGACGCCCATCTTGCCGACTTCGCCCCGCGCCATCTCATGGTCGGCGTCGTAACCCATCAGGGTAGGTAAATCGAACGCCGTTGACAGCCCGGTCTGACCGGCTGCCAGGAGTTTCTTAAAACGGGCGTTGGTCTGTGCGGCAGAGCCGAACCCGGCAAACTGCCGCATCGTCCAGAGTTTGCTGCGGTACATGCTCGCCTGTACGCCGCGCGTGTACGGATACTCGCCGGGGTAGCCGAGCTTTTCGTCCGGGTCGAAGCCCGCTAAGTCTTCATGAGTATAGACGGGTTCGACCGGGAGGTTGGAGAGCGTCCGAAACGGGTAGGGGCGTTCCGGCACGCGCACGGTGGCGGCGCGGTAACTCGCCTCGAGCCACGCTTTTTTCGGTTTCATAGCGTCATTATAGCGCGCACATAACCTAGACCGGCTGTGTACACGCTAACGCGTTATGGGCAAATCCGTCACGACTGCCTGAACCCGACCGACTTCTGACGTTTCGCCTGCTGCGATTTCCGTCCGAACACTCCCGAGCGCAATCATACCTAGATGTGGATGCGCCGCGACGCCTCCCAACCGTCCAACGGTTTTACCGTCTTGTTTGAGGTCTCGCTCGCCGGGTTCAGGTAACGCTGAGAGCTTTAGTCCGACCAAACGCCGCCGCACCTTGCCGCGCGCCTCGATACGCGCCATGATCTCCTGCCCCAGATAACAGCCTTTACGGTATGAGAGGGCGTAAGTAAGCCCCGCTTCTTGCGGCAGCACGCCCTCGCCCCCTTCGAACTCGGCTTCGGCGATACCCGCTTCGCTACGCAGCGCGGTAAGCGCGTCCTCCCCGGCAAGCCCCGCCCCGGCGTCTTGTAACGCAGCCACCAGCGCGCCGGCGTCCCTGGTTAAAACGTGCAGGTCGAAGCCCCCCGCGCGACTGCGAAAAACCGGGCCGACCAGCACTTTGGCTGAGGCGAACGGAAGCTGTATAAACGTGTCGGGAGCGGGTAAGTCCGCCCGGAAAACCTCGAGCAGGACTTTTCCGGCGTCCCTACCTTGAAGTGTGAGGGCGGTCAAACTGTCACTCAGGTTGTGAATCTCGACCTGATCGAAGATGATGTGAGCGCGTAACCCGGCCTCGAGCCGCGCCGTAGCGCCCCCTTCAGCGGCTACGAAGAGGTCGTCCTCGCGGCGGTAGAGGCGCATCAGGGCGAGTGCGTGTCCGCGAATATTGAGCATCAGCGCGGCGCGGCCTTCACCCGGCGCCAGGCGTTTGACCTCGTTACTGACCTGACCGTGGAGAAACTCGAGCCTGTCCGCCCCTGTAAGCCTGAGCGCGCCCGTCCCTAACAGCGGCACAATGCCTGCAGTTTCCAAAACGGCTACCTCGGCAGCCGGGTCGCCGAAATGCCTGACGCGGCCCGCTACGAGCTGTGCGCCCGCTGCCGCCCAATCTATCTGCTTACGCGTGCTCTGAGTCATACGCTGTCATAGCACAGCGCCAAGGGGAGCAGGCGTCGCGCGAAACACGACTTGTCTCTTTGACTGTTCGACTGAGGGTTAAGGGGTGTTTTGGTTACACGTCCGTTTCACTGCGATAAACCTAAAAAACCAGCCGGGCTCAAAAACAGCTATTTTGAATTCGACAATCTGCCGCCGCGCCAGCGAAAGAGCGCCCGCTGCCACGCCCGCTGCGGCGAAGACCCGGCGTAGCGCTGTGAAAAGTCCGTCGCGGCTTCTTCCGAACCGACGTCGCGACCGTACTGCTGTTTGAGGTAGTAGCGGTGATCCATGATCCACAAGTAGAGGTCGGCTTCGTTGCGTCCGGGAAAACGGCGCAACACGCCGTGTTCACGGATTTCGTCGACGACGCGTTTGTAGAAGCGGTCGTACCACGAACCTACGGCCTCCTCCCACGAGACCTCACGCTGATACTTGAGCCCCAGATAGTACTGCCGAGTTCTGATATGGTCGAGCAGCACGTCATAACGGCCCGTAACGGTAAAGAGAACCGCGTAGTGACCGGGGCGCACCTTGTTGAGCTGCGTTTTTTCCAGAAAGTCGGCGTACTCACCCTTGATGATGATCTCTTTTAAGGTATCGGTCGAGTTGGGCGGAACGGTCACGCTCAGCTCAATGATTTCGGCGTCGATAAAGTATTGCCCGGCGTTACGGGCGACCGAAACCCGGTGATGTCCGTCTTTGACGAAGTAAACGTCGCCGACCTTGTAGACGCTGATCGGCGGCAGCTCTTTGCCCTCGAGTCCCGCTTGCCGAATTCCGGCCCAGCGTTCGATGGTGTGACCGACGCGCGGCAAGAAGTAGTGGTCGAAGTCGCGGTAGCGGTCGACCGAGCCGACGATCTGCCCAATGGGAATCGGTTTGACGCCGCCGTAGTTCTCGCTTTCCGGATGCAGGTCTTTAACCACACTAAAAGGTAGAAGTTCGTTCGGTATCCCCCGGAGGTTGTGCGTGACTTTGTGCCAAAAGGCTTTGCTACGAGCTTTTTCAGCATCTCGTCTAGCACGATTTTGAAATTGACTCACCGCACCCTCCTCTCTGGTACAGCTTAAATGTCGTTTGTAAGGACACTATAAGGGCCGCGGGACGTAGTCGGGGTGCACAACGTGTTTGACACACATTACACACTGTTATTATAGAGCACATTCCGACCCGGTTTGGTAGGGAGAAATGCCCTGACTGATTAAGTACCCGTGGGCTTAAGTTCAGCTTAAGTTCGGTTTCAAGTAAACTTTTTTACGTTGCAGCTTATATCAGCTCATCTGCGCGTCACTACTGAACCGTGACAGCTGCGGTCCGGCATACGGGTTATAGCTGCTATTCGGACCGGTTTTAGCTACGCGTCCCGGTTCTCGGCGCCTGTTTGTCTACACATGTTTGTCTACACCTGTTTGTCTGCACCTGTTTGTCTACCCCGGTTCGCCTGGACAGCGCAAAAAAACGTGTTATGAATGAAAAAGCTTTTACGGTGTACCGTGCCTAGCATTTGCTCAGCTTCTTCTACGTCCGAACCAGCCGAGCCGTCCAGGTTTTTCGCCGCTCGGCGCTTCGGCTTCACGTTTATGCTTAAAGCCCACACGCCCCGCACGCCCGAGCTGCAGCTCGGTTACGGCGTCGCTCGCCGGTAGCCCGGTAGCCTCGGCAAACGCGGCGACAAAGGCTTCGGCGCTTTCAAAACGTTTTTGCGGCGTGCGCGACATGGCGGTCGCGACGACCCGGTTGAGCTCGAGGCTCACCTCACCCCGGATTTGCCGCAGGGCGACCGGCACGCCCGACGAGTGCGCGAGCATCAGCTCGTCCTCGTCTTCGCCGGTAAAGGGGCGCACCCCGGCGATAACCTCGTAAGCCAAAATGCCGAGACTGTACACGTCGCTCCGAACCGTGGCGCTCTTGCCCTGAAACACTTCCGGAGCCATATAGAAGGCGGTGCCGACCTTTTCTGCACTTTCAGGTGCGCCGAAGGCGTCGCTGATATATGCGCCCGTCCCGAAGTCGCCGAGTTTGGCGCGACCTGCTTGCAAGAAAACGTTGGCGGGTTTGACGTCGCGGTGCAAAATCTGCCGCTGGTGGCTGTGCGACAACCCCTGCGCGACGTCTAGAATCAGCCGATACGCGAGTTGCAGGGGTAGACGCGTCGCCAACTTTTCGTCGAGCGTACCCTCGCAAAACTCGAGCGCCAAAAATGCCCCTGCGCCGGTCGGGTAGCCGCCGTAAGCGTTGATCACCCGGGGGTGCTTGAGCGGCGTGGTCAGCTGCACCTCGTTTTCGAACATCCGCCGGAGCACCGGGTCGTCGTGCAGCTCGCTTTTGGGAAGTTTAAGCGCGACTGTGCCGAACTCGGGGTGACGCGCCGCGTAAACGTGCGCGGTATTGCCCGAACCGAGCAGGCGCAGGGGGGTATACCCGTCGGGGATAAAAGCAGGCAGGTGCAAGGGCTAAGCGGGCCTTTTCGGTAAAACCGCAAGCTTCGCCGTAACTGCACCTTGCCGGGTGCCGTGCCCGGTCAGGGGGTGGCGAGCACCCATCCGGATAAAAACCGCTTGACCTAAATAAACCATCCGTGTCCTCTCCGGGCAGCGGTGACGTTTGGGCCGACGTCGGGCAGGTCGCCGGGTTCTACCGGTTTTACGCTGCGCGTGGCGTCCACCGTTATTTGCAGGTCTTGCCGCGAGCAGGGCGCGTAAGGTTAGGCAGGCCAAGACCCCTTGTTATAACGCGGCGCAACCTCATCAGGTAATCAAGTATCTCACGTTTGCCTGTTTGTACTCGCCCGCTTGGCTGTTTATCGGTGAGACGCCGCGAGAATACAAACTCGGGAGGGAGGATTTAAGCAGCTCTACCTTTGGTCTCCCGGCCTCGTTCTACTTCTTGCGCCTGTCTCTCCAGAACACGGAAAGGATGGAACTGCCCGCGTTAAGCTGAAGCTATGAATTTTGACGACAAGCTCAACAGTTACGCGTCGCTTATCACCGAAGTCGGGCTCAACGTGCAGGCCGGACAGCAGCTGCTGGTCGCCGCGCCGCTAGCGGCGTCGCCGCTTATCGCCCGGATTGCCGAAATTGCCTACAAACGCGGCGTGCGTTATATTCACCCGTTTTATAACGACGACGCCGTAACCCTGGCGCGTTACCGCTACGCGCCGAAGGATTCGTTCGACTTTTACCCCGAGTGGCTGGCACAGGGGATGCTCGAGATGCTTGGCGCAAACGGTGCCCGCTTGTCGGTTACGGGCAGCGACCCCGACCTGCTTAAAGGGCAAGACGGCGACGCTATCGCCGCGTCGCAAAAGGCCGCGCAAACGGCCCTCAAACCGTTTATGAACAAGGTCATGAACGACGCCGTAAACTGGTGCGTGGTCGCGGTCGCCACCCCTGCCTGGGCCGAGAAGGTCTTTCCGGACGCACCGGCAGAAAAGCGCGTCGGGCTTCTCTGGGACGCGATTTTTACGGCGGTTCGGGCCGACAGCGACGACGCGGTGGCGAACTGGGGGGCGCATCTAGCAGAACTCGAGGCGCGCCGCACGCACCTGAATTCGCGCCGCTACCACGCGCTGCACTACCGCGCCCCCGGTACCGACCTGCGCTTGGGTCTCGCCGACGGGCATATCTGGCGCGGCGGCGCGTCGGAAAACGACGCCGGCACGACCTTTGTCGCCAACTTGCCGACTGAAGAAGTTTTTACTGCGCCGCACCGCGCGCGCGTCGAGGGAACCGTCACGAGCAGCAAACCGCTTTCGTACAGCGGGCAACTCATCGAAGACTTTACGCTGACCTTCAAAGACGGGCGCGTCACCGAAGTCAGGGCGGCGCAGGGTCAAGACGCCTTGGAGCGCCTGCTCGCCACCGACGAAGGTGCGACCCGTCTGGGTGAAGTGGCGCTGGTGCCGCACTCGAGCCCCATCTCGCAGAGCGGGCTGCTCTTTTACAACACCCTCTTCGACGAAAACGCCGCCTCGCACCTGGCGCTGGGCCGCGCCTACCGTTTTTGCGCCGAAGGTGGCACCACCATGAGCGACGACGCGGCGCAGGCGGTCGGCCTCAACGATTCGCTCGCGCACGTCGACTTTATGATCGGGTCCGCCGAGACGGAGATTGTAGGTGTTCGTGAAGACGGTACCGAAGAACCGGTGATGCACGCCGGCGAGTGGGCGTTTTAGGATCAGAAGCGGGTGAAACGGTTGACTCGAGCCCTGCTGCGGTTCTGTCAACTCCCCGAACCGGTCTTCAGGTCGCGTCCCGCGCTTCGGCGTGATACGTCGGCAGAGCGGTTGACAAATTTTTTGTAAGCCCGATGTTTGTTTTAGGTAAGCCTAAAACTTGCCTGCCCCACGTCAAGCTTGAAGTTGCCGAGTTTCCGTGCCGAAGGCGTGGGGTGTTACCGTAATCATCGTACTCAGCGGCTATCTGTTCGTGCAGACGTTCGCCGTTGGGTAGCGTAAGGCTGCGCCTACAGGATTTTACAAAGGGTACCTAACACATCGAAGCAGGACGCAATCAGTGGCGTCCAGCCATGACTTGTCTGCACCTGCAAGCTTGCTAAACTAAACCCGTGCTAGTTGCGCTCGAGCTGCTTGACTTTGCCATTATCGACGCCCTCCAGGTCACCTTCGCCCCCGGCCTCAACGTCCTGACCGGCGAGACCGGCGCGGGCAAGTCTATCGTGGTCGACGCGCTTACGCTCCTGCTCGGAGGCCGCGCCGAGGCGCGCGTGGTTCGTTCCGGCGCGCAGAGCGCCCTCGTACAGGGCTTTTTCGGGGTTGAAATCGGGTTGGACGAAGACGCCGCTGACATCCTAACGCGGCGGGTGCAGGCGTCGGGCCGGAGCAGCGCCCGTTTGGGCGGCGAACTCGTGACGATTGCCGAACTCGCCGAAACGGGTGCGGCGCAGCTGGCGATTCACGGTCAGCACGCCTCGCAAACGCTGCTGTCAAACAGCGAACAGCGGCGACTTTTGGACACTTTGCTGGACGAACAAGCGCAGAAAACGCTGCACGAAGTGGGTGAGCGTTACCGCCGCTTGACCCAGGTGACTAAAGAGCTGAACGAGCTTCAGGGTGCGCTGCGCGAACGGGCGCGGCAGCTCGACGTGCTACAGTTTCAGGTCGCTGAAATTGCGGCGGCGAACCCCGTACCCGGCGAAGAGGAGACGCTCCGCGCAGAGCTGGCAGCTCACCGCCACGCCGAACGTATCTTGCAGGGGAGTGCCGGGGCGCTCGAGCGCCTTAGCGAGGGCGAACCCAACGTGCTGGCGCTTTTAGCCGAGGCGGTGACGAGCCTCGAGGGTGCCGGACGCTATCACGAAACCCCCGCCGCGCTCGCGGCGGAACTGCGCGGCGCGCTTGAAAGCGTCCAGGCGACGAGCGCCGAGGTCGAGAGTTTCTTAGCCGACTTCGGCGGCGACCCACAACAGCAGGGGCGACTCGAGCAGCGCCTCGTACAGCTCGAGACCCTCAAACTCAAGTACGGCGGCTCGGTCGCCGAAATCCTGAAGTTTTACACCGACGCCGAAGCCGAGCTGAACCGGCTGCAAAACGCCGAGGTCGATTTGGAGCGTTTGCAGGGTGAACAAGCCGGTTTGAACGCAGAACTCACTGAGCTGACCGGCTTGCTGACCCAGGCGCGGCAAACAGTCGCGCTTAAACTTGCCGAAGCCGTCACGCAAGAACTCCGCCCGCTCGGGCTGACCCACGCCCAGTTCGAGGTGCGACTCGGGGCGTTACCCGAACCTGCCGCCACGGGCCGCGACAAAGTGACGTTTTTTTTAAGTACCAACCTGGGCGAGCCGCCCGCACCGCTTTCAGCCGTCGCCTCAGGCGGTGAGTTGTCGCGGGTGATGCTCGCTCTCAACGTCGTTACCGGGTCGCAGCAACCGACGCTCGTGTTCGACGAAGTAGACGCCGGACTAGGTGGGGAGACCGCACGCACGGTCGGCGGACTTCTCAGACGTTTAGCCGAACACCATCAGGTCTTGGTCGTAACGCACCTGCCGCAAGTCGCCGCCTTTGCCGACGCGCACTTCAAGGTCGAAAAACGCGAGCAGGCAGGCCGCACCGTCACGCGGGTCACGAGGCTCGAGGGGACAGCGCGCGAGGCCGAACTCGCCCGGATGCTCTCCGGCGCCAAGACCAAAACCGCCCTCGCCCACGCCCGCGAACTTTTAGAGGAAGCTCAGGCCGTCTCCACGAGGTAGCGCCGTAAAACCTCCGCGTAGGGTGCCCGTTCCTCCGGCGTCGTCCAGACTTTTTGCGGCAACGCCTTATAAAAACCGTCCCCCGTAAAGCGCGGGATGACGTGCAGGTGGTAGTGCCAGACGTCTTGACTGCCGGCAGGTTCGTTGTGTTGCCGTAAAAGTACGCCGTCACAACCGTAAACCGCTTTGAACGCCAGCGCGAGGCGTTTGGAAAACGCGTGAATAGCGCCTAGCACTTCATCGGGCACGGTATAGAGATTTTCGTAGGGAGTATTGGGGACGATAAGCGCGTTGCCCCCGGCGGTTTGATAACGCGCTGCGGCGATAAACGCCGTCAGCTGAGCATCACGGTAGAAAACGTCGCTCTGTTTGGTTAGCGTGGTAGAAGGTTTTCTTTCCACTACGTCGAGAAATGGACTCCGGTACCCCGGCGGCGCGTGTGTAAAGCTCATCGCTTCAGTGTAACGAACGCGCAGCAGATCAAGCCTTGCCCGAACAGGCATAAATCACTTTTTCGGTACGTGCATAGTTCTACACTAGGCTTAGCGTAGGTTGTCTAGCGTAGACTTACAGGGAGGTCATCTGTGGATTTTGACGCTGAAGGCGTAGAGCTAGGCGAAACGTGCCCGCAGTGCGGGGGCAGCGATACCGTCACGTACCTGTACAACGAGGGCTTCTCCGAACTCGAGTGTCGCCGCTGCGCCTACACTTCCGAAGCGCCGGAAATCGCCGACCTCGCCCGTTTTCGCGGCGACCTCAAAGAGGGCCACACGAAAGAAACCCCGGACGCACCGCCGATACCGATCAAAAAGCTCGAGGCTTGAGCCCTCAGGTATGAGCTGGTTTTGACAGCTTCTCAGCCGTTTATCTATAATCATCAGCAACGATGACGCCCAAGTACCGTAAAAACTTCACAGCACAGGACAAAACACGCGTGAAAGGGAGTGACCGATGGATGTAAGGGTTGTCTTAAGCTCGGACGAGATTCTTAGAGGGTTGAAGCACTACCGCCGCATCGCCAAGCAGGACGTTTTAAGAGCGCCCGAGACCGACAATCCTGAAGCCTTTTGCGCCCACGCCGAAGCGCGCCGCAGCATCTACGCACGCCTTACCGAAATCGCCGAAACCCAGAGCCCGAACGCGGTCGTCACCGAAGCACTCGCGTGCTACAAAGAGCTGCCATTTGTCACCGGCACGGACGAAGGCGAACACATCGACATCAAAGGACAAGAGAACGCCTTGGAGAACTTTTTTTTAATGATCGGGCTCGAGCCCAAAATTCGCCGCGAAGTCCGCAGTCAGCGGCCCAAATTAGGACAAAACGGCACACCTTGAACTGGCGACCAAGCAGCGCTGCGAGAGAAGCCGGGGTAAGCCTGAACGCGCAACCGAACGTGTGGTGACGCGGTGACCGACCTTCCCGAAGACGCCTTTCGCCGCGCCGACGAAACGCCCGACGAACTCTTTTACCGGCAACCCCGGTTCGTCACCCATATCGACGCGGGCGCTATTGCCGCTGTGACTCAGCTTTACCGGGAGTACCTGCCGCCAGGTGGTGTGATTTTAGACCTGATGAGTTCGTGGGTGAGCCATCTACCGCCGGAAGTGCCGTACCGCCGCGTCGTAGGACTGGGTCTAAACGCTGCGGAGCTGAAAAGAAACGACCGCCTCAACTCGTTCGTCGTGCAAAACCTCAATACGAACCCCAAACTGCCCTTTACCGACGCTGAATTCGGCGGCGCGGGCATTGCCGTGTCGGTTGACTATCTGACCCGTCCGGTCGCCGTCTTGCGCGACCTCGGGCGGGTGCTCAAGCCGGGTGCGCCGGTCGTCATCAGTTTTTCAAACCGCTGTTTTCCCGGCAAGGCTGTGGCTGTCTGGCACCGCTTGGACGACAGGGGCAGGCTCGAGCTGGTCGCGCACTACTTGAATCTCGCCGGAAACTGGGACGCGCCCGAACTGCTCGACCGGAGCCCCAAACGTAGTTTCGCCGGTCTCGAGTGGTTTGGACAAGGTGACCCACTTTACGCGGTTGTGGCGCGGGCCCACGGAGTCGTCTAGGGCGAACTAGTCGGTATAGACGACACCGATTTCCGGGTCGTCGCGCAGGTCTAGATTTTGCGGGTCTAGTTGCGGCGAGACCGCCTGCGTTCGCCTTGCAGGTGGGGCGTCGGCGACGTTGTATTGACGCAGCAGCGGGTTTTTGTACCGGTTCATCCGCGCAATCATCAGGCCACGCAGCTCGGTTAGTACGCTCTGATAGTCGGGGTCGGTTGCAAGGTTACGCAGCTCTTGTGGGTCGGTTTCTAAATCATAGAGCTGTTCAGGAACGACGAGATGCCCGTCCCACCCTTCCCTAAGCCATAACGCTTTGGTATACGTCTCGTCGGTGTTGGCAGGCCGAGGCCGGTCGTAGCCGTCGAGCCGCCGGATGTATTTGTACTTTTTCGTTCTGACCGAGGCTTGCGGCTCGGGAACGGCGTGCGCTTCGTGTTCGGCAAAAACCGCCTCGTTGATTTCAGCGACCTCACCCCGGACGAGCGGCATCAACGAGGTACCCTGAAGCCACGCGGGTTTGGGTAGCTCGAGCAGTTCACATGGCGATTGACAAAATGAGGTTGATAATTTATATTAATAGAGTTACAGCCTGTAGCAATTCAAAGTTTAGGCGAAGGGCGATATGAGGAGCAAGTTCTTTGCTGGCATAGCAGGTTTACTCGTGCTTGTAGGGTGCAGTAGCACTTTGCGATCAAGTCTAGATGTGCAAGAAGTTTCTGAGTGTAACTTCGCCCATAATGTATGGACGCAACAAGGTAGCGTCGTTGGGGGTAGCTCTGCTGATTGCTTCATAGACCATTTCAACGGGCGAGACAGCGCTCGCTTAACCGCAAGACTTTGGAAGAAAGATCCTAACACTGGTAACTTCGTCATTGTTAAGCAGCTAGTAGGCAATTGGAAGGAGTTGCCGGATAGTTCAGCTCCAAAAAGAGTAGGTTTTGGGCCACTGTATCCTTCAGTCAGCTGCTCAACTAACCGTGACGGCGGGATATACCAGGCAACAGCATATATTGAGTGGCCAAGAGGCGCTCCTAACCCCAATATAATATCAACTCCCAATCCTGTAGTGAAGAATATCAATTGCCCTTAGGGGAGTCACGCTTAACTTAACAGAGAGGAGGGTAAGAGCCCTCCTCTCGCTTTTTGTCTAATGGCTTGAAGACCCGCGAAGCAAAATTCGGTCATTTTCTCTTACTTAGCCTGGACTCGTTTTTTGGAGGCAGATTATTTGCTTTAAGCCTAGC
Source organism: uncultured Trueperaceae bacterium (assembly GCA_963799485.1). Classification (GTDB taxonomy): domain Bacteria; phylum Deinococcota; class Deinococci; order Deinococcales; family Trueperaceae; genus Truepera. The sequence goes on along the minus strand of CAWCXJ010000006.1, from coordinate 160,412 downwards.
TTTTATAAAGGGCTGTCCTCAACTGCACGACAAGTTGCTTCTTTACAAGTTTGTAGGGCGTTCAGCTTTGCTGAAAGTGCCGATAGGAGCGCACCGTCGGCCGTCGAAGCGATGTTGTTCAGCTCAAACGGGTCGCGCTTCAAATCGTAAAGTTCCTCTTCTTGGCGACCGTCTGGGTAGCTGTAGTTGACGTAAAGGTACTCCGACGACCTAAGGGCCTGATAAGCGGGAATAGGTAGAGGCCGTGGCGAACCGGGCGGAAACCCTTCCTTCGGCCAAAACTCGTGCAAGACCTGTTGCCGCCCTTCGGGTACGCTCGCACCCTTGCTGAGCCAAGGTGCGAGCGAACGACCGTCTACAAACTCAGGCGTCGGCGCGTCTGCTAGGTCGGTTAACGTCGGCGCGATGTCTGAAAGCAGCGACAAGGCGTCAACCTCTCTTCCGGCAGGAACGCCGGGGCCTCGCACCACTAAGGGAACGCGTGCTGACGCGTCGTAAGGTGTGAGCTTTTTGCTTACAAGCCGGTGTTCGCCGTTATGCAGGCCTTGGTCGGAGGTAAAGACCAAGTAGGTGGACTCGAGTTCACCGGTTGCCTCGAGCGCATCAACAAGCGAGGCAATCATTTCGTCTACCGCTAGGAGCATCTGCGCCTGCTTACGGTAGGTCTCATCGAGGTTAGCGATATGCTCGGAGGACAGCAGGGGCGCTCCGGTAAGCCACATAGGTTTGTCGGACATATCCGCTTCGTTAAATGAAGGTGGACGTGGGGCCTGAAGGCCCGCAAACATAGCTTGGTGCCGGGGGGCAGGAACGGCGGGCAGGTGCGGGGCAGTCGGGGCGAGGTATAGAAAGAACGGTTCGGACTTTTTCGAGTTGCGCGTTACAAAGTCCGTTGCGGCGTCACTCAGCACGTCGGTCTGGTAGTCGCGCGGGAGGTTGCCGTAACGCCTGACCCGACCGTTATGGTTGACCGAATAGTCATACATTGCGTAAGGGCCGCTGCCACGTCCATCTTCAAAAAAGTCGAGAAATCCAAACCACTCGTCCCAGCCGGGGGGAACGTAACGTTTACCGGGAGAGGAAAATCCCTCGGGCGGCACCTTGCCCTCGGGGTAGGCGTTGAAATATTTGCCCATCAGCGCGGTGCGGTAGCCGCTACTTTGCAAAGAGGCTGCCAGCGTCGAGGTTTCAGCGCCGGAGGCAAAAAACTCGGGGAAACCGCCGCTCGTCCCGTCGTTTGAACGGACGCCGTGGTTGTGCGCGTACTGACCTGTCAAGATGCTCGCCCGGCTAGGAGAGCAAAGGGGCGTCGTCGCGTAGGCACTCGTGAAACTCGTACCCTGGCCGACCAGAAGCCTTTGCACGGTAGGCATAAACATAAGGGTGTCGGCATTTTGGTCGTCGGTAACAACTAAAACGATGTTAGGTCGAGCAGAATCAACGGTCGGGACATTCCGAAAACATGAGACGGTAAAAACGCTGAGGAGGAGAGCAGCGATAAACCGCTGCAAAAAGTGACGAACTTTAGTTGACGAAGTAGCTCTAAACACCAGGCTAGATTAACACTTAGAAAGGAGCTTACATAATGTCTCCGATATGGACAAATCAAACTACGCACGGAGCGCTGGAAATACGTGACCTATCCGGATTTGCTCGACGACATCAGCGAACTTTACGACCTTCAGGCCGACCCCGGTGAACTGCGTAACCTCATCAATGTGCCGGAATACGCCGAGGTAACTCAGATGATGCAGGGGCGGCTCGAGCAGCAGCTTTCTCAAACCGGCTACCCGTTTACGGCGGCGGCAGAGTAGGGTGACGTACAGGCCCCGCTCCTCGGCGCTTTTACGGCGACCTTCACAAAAACCGGGGGCGAATCTCGCGGCTTGCTCCGACGGTGTACTTTCGGCGGACGCAGGTCATCGTCATACGCGTACTGCCGAGCGTCCTACCGCTTTAGACTGCTCTAAACCGGACGGTGCTTGGTATAAATGCTAGGTTATCCCTATGAGGTTTCTATGCCGCTCCTAAACAAACCCCCCGCCGCGCTCGCGCTAGAAGACGGCACCGTCTATTACGGCTACGCGTTCGGCTATCACGGCGAAACGGTCGGCGAAATCGTCTTCAACACCTCGATGACCGGCTATCAGGAGATTTTGACCGACCCCAGCTATCACGGGCAGATCGTCACCATGACGTACCCGCACATCGGCAACTACGGCGTGTCGGTCTACGATATGGAGTCGAACAGGCCGTTTGCCAAAGGGTTTATCGTCCGGGAGTTTTCGCGCACGGCCTCAAACCACCGCGCCAACCAAGACCTGCAGAGCTTTATGGAAGAGCATAAAATCGTCGGCATCGAAGGCATCGACACCCGCGCGCTGACCCGGCGGCTGCGACAGGGCGGCGTGGTCAAGGGCGTCATCCGGCACGGCGAGCTGGACAAAGCGGGCGGTGAGGCGCTCGTCGAGCAGGCAAGAGCGCACGAAGACATCGACGGGCGCGACCTGACGCCCGAGGTTACAACGCCGCTCCCTTACGCGCGGCCTACCTTTAAGGACAACCCCAGGGTCGTCGTCATGGATTTCGGCATCAAGCACTCGATTGTGTACAAGCTCGAGCAGGCCAACGCTGAAGTCATCGTCGTTCCGGCCCAAACGACGCCCGCGCAGATTATGGCCTTGAACCCCTACGGCCTGGTGATCGCCAACGGCCCCGGCGACCCGGCGGGCCCCAAATACGCCCACGATACGGTCTGGCAGATGTTGGGGCTCTTGCCGACTTACGGCATCTGTCTGGGTCATCAGCTTTTGGGTTTGGCGGTCGGCGGCAGCACCTACAAGCTCAAACACGGGCATCACGGGGCCAACACGCCGGTGAAAAACCTCGTTACCGGTGAGGTTGAAATCACCAGCCAAAACCACAACTACGCCGTAGACATCGCTTCGATTCCGAGCGGGCAGTTTCGTGCGACGCATGTGAACTTAAACGACGGGACGTTAGAGGGCATGGCGCACACCCGTTACCCGGTTTTTAGCGTGCAGTACCACCCCGAAGCCAGCCCCGGCCCGCACGACGCGTCGTATTCGTTCAAACGGTTTATCGAAGAGGTCAACGCGTTCGAGGGGGCGACGGCGCTGCCGGCAGCGAAGGAATTAGCGGACTTCTAAAGCGGCAACGCGCAGTCGGATAGGCGAGGCTTAGGCAGTGACATACTTTAGCTGGCTTACCTGCTCTAAGCCGACTCGGAATCAGAACGGGAGTATCAGGGTGAAGCGCATTTCAACCAGTCAGGCTTCTTGTGCGCGTGACGGGCCGGAAGGCTGCGTGGAAAAATCGCCATTAATGCTGCGCTAATGACGGTTCAGCGCTCTCGAGCGGCAAGACGAAGGTCTTGGCGTTGGTCAACCGGGCACCCCGTCCCACCTAGCGAACCGTGAGGACACCCGCGCTGCTCTCGAGAATAATGGCCTTACAACCTACGTCACCGGCTTGCACGCTTATAAAGCGTATAAATGAGTTCGCGCGGCTCGCGGGGAAGAACGTCGAGGCCGCCGGGCACGCGGTAGTGCGAGAGCATGGGAAGAGTTCGGGACGATTGCAGCGGAGGTGCTGCGTAGCCTTTGAGCCGAAGGTTAGCCAGTCGCAAACCGATACGCCGAGCCGAAGCCCGACCAGCGCGGCAAACGGGGCGACACGGATTACAGCCAGGTAGCAGGCACGATACCGACATGACTACCCCGCCAGTTCAAGGCAAAGGTGAGCCCGGAAGGGCGGACATGAGAAGGGTGCTAGGGGAGCTGATACAAACTTACGTTGGCGTTGATGACGGTTCGCCGCGTTGATTTAACAGCATAAACTATCAGCAAAAAATAGCTGCGAAATTAAAACTCGGTTAAGAAAAGATTTGTTGCATTTGTACGAGTTTATAGTTTATGCTACGGGTCTCAAATACGGTAGACAAACGAGTTCCGCGGGTTTGATATCTCTAGGCAGGACGAAGGGTGACAGCGTGAAGTCTAGTGCGTACTTATAGCTTTGCGTAGGGTTGGCAGTTCTATCCGCATGTAGGGCAATTCCAGACTCTCCAAGAGTTCAACAATCCGTTGAGCTGCAGCATGGTGAAGACGAACCGGCCCTCACCATTACCTCACTAGACAACAGCATTCCCATAGGGGACGCTTTTCCCATCCTCGTTGAGCTCGACAACTGAGGGTATCAGGAATTTTTTGTACCTACCTGAGGGGTGTGCAAGGTTCACCTGACGGCGATAAGGGTGTCTTGGAGCTTGAGGAGGTCGAGGCCCAGCCGGTGATTGAGCTTAGCGAGCAGTAGGTAAGCGAGGGTGGCAAGAATAACGAGGGTTCTAACATTTGATACCTTTCATGCAAAGATGTTCGAGCTCGAACAGAGCTTTAAGCCGACCCTGAAAAGGTTCGACGGTGGTTTTTCTCAAGGCGAAGGTTGCGCGCACTTCGGGGTCGTGGTAGAGACGAGCACGTTCGAGTCGTTCCGGCGGGGTGCTGGCTTTAACTTTGATGGGCGCAACGAGGCTGACATCCTTTTCGTCACAAAGCGTGTAGCATTCTCCTTCATCAAAACCGCCGTCATCCAAGAGGACTTGGGTTGCTTCAGGTATAGAGGGGGCGAGAAGGTCCTTAGACACGCGCGCATCTTTGACGTTAGCCGCAGCGACTTCTACATCACAGGGTAAAGCAGCAGAACAGCCGCTCACCAAACAGTGAAGCCGGTAGCCGTAGACCCACTCCCCACAGCCGCTCTTGCCCCAATGCGCCTCCTGGTCGATGTTGCCACAGCTCGGCAGCTCCCCTTTGGCTCGCTGCTTCTTGTGCCAGACGTTGCCAACAGGTGAGCATTGAAAATGCTGAGGCTTTCAGCCTTAACCTGTGCGTGCATCAGACTCGAATCGACACTCATCGCGTCTACCGGGGTGACGCCCTCGGCCACAAAGTCGGCATGGATGGTACGCACCTGTGCGCGCAACACCAAGGGCAACTGTTTGAAGCGCCGACTCAGGGTCGTTCTGTGAGGAGGGGCCGTCAAACCGAACTGGCTTAGCAGCCCGTCTTTAAGTCGCAACTGCTTAGCGAGTGTTTTGAAGCCCATAACGTGCTTGACAAGCATGTACAGGTAAAGCTTCAGCTTACTCCGGGTCGAATACTCGGTGTTGCCCGAGTCAGCCGGGAGCGCCAGCTCATCCACTATATTCAGCACTGCGTTTAAGGAGAGTGTTACCGTGTCTTGAGCCTTCGTTTTCTCGTTCATAGCAGTTCCAGACTAACGGAGGCTCACCCCTTATTCCTTTATGTGCACACCCCTCACATAAATCCGCGTACAAAGATGTCGCAGCCTATCCCCAGACACCGTGAAGTCAAAGACCGGTTTGCTCGCCACGTTATCAGAATGCTCGGTGACGATAGCCTCTAAAGGTTGCGTTGTCCTGCTCGCCCTGGCCTGAGCGCCTTCTCGCTTCAAGCTTGGTAGACTCACCCCTGTGCGCCTCGTTTCCCTCACGCTCCAGGGTTTTAAGAGCTTTGCCGACAAAACGACCGTCGAGTTTACCGACCCGGTAACGGCGATTGTCGGGCCGAACGGTTCGGGCAAGTCGAACCTGATCGACGCGCTCCGGTGGGCCTCGAGCGGAGGCCGAGCCGGTGAATTCCGGGCCTCGGACAAACGCGAACTCATCTTTCACGGTTCGGCGGGCAAACGCAGTCTGGGGTTTGCCGAGGTGACTTTGGGTCTCGAGCACGAAGGCCGCCATATCAACGTGGCGCGCACCCTGACAAGCGACGGCGAGAGCAAACTCAAAGTCGGCGGGCGCCCGGCGCGGTTTTTGGATCTGGAGGATGAACTCTCCGGTACCGGCCTCGGGCGCGGCGGCCTGGCGGTCATCGGACAGGGCGAGGTCAGCAGTGTCTTGATGGCCGACCCGCCGAAATTGCTCGCGTATGTGGCGGAGAGCGTCGGCGTGGCGAAGCTCGCGTCGCGGCGCGAGGCGACGCTCGGGAGCCTCGAGCAAGCCCAAACCCACCTCACCCGCTTGGACGACCTCTGCGGGACACTGCGTGAACGGGCCGAAGCGCTTGCGCTCGAGGCCGCCGAAGCCGAACGTGCCGGGGCGCTGACCCGTGAGCAACTCCGGCTCCGGTTTACGCTCTCACTGCGGCGGGTCGAAGGGCTCAGCGCGGAGCTGGCGGGGCTACGTGAGAAGGGGGCAGGGTTGGGGGCGCACCTCCTCGAGGGCCGCGAAGCGCTCGCCGACGCGCAAGAGGCTCGCCGCGTTATCAAAGACAACCTCACCCGGGCCGAGGGCCGCTACCGGCAGTTTATGACCGACGCGGAGGCGCGCCGGGGTGATGTGCGCGTCGCGGCTGAAAAGCTCCGGGGAGCAGAGGGTCAACTGGCAGGGGTGCAACGTGACCGGGCGAGGGTCGCTGAAGAGCTCCACGTGCTGGCGGCGCTGACCCCGCCCGAACCTTTAGAGGGAACTGAAGCCGTTCACGCAGAAACCTTGTCTGTGGCGCAGGAACGAGAGACCGAGCTTCAGCGTCGCCTGAGCAAAGTGCGCGCTGAAGTCGTCGCGGCAGGTCAGAGGCTCGAGGCCGCAAGGCGCGCCGACGCTGAAGCGGCCCAGGCTCGAGCCCGCTATACGGCAAACCGGGAGGGACTCCTCGCACAGCTTGCCGAGGTCGAAACACAAAAGCGAACCCTGACCCAGGCCGATACTTACGGCGCGGAAACGACTTTTGCCGAGGCGGACGGTGCGTTGGCAGCGTTGCGGGAGGGCCTCGAGACCCTTCAAGAAATGCTCGTAGCCGTCCAGCGTGAGCACGCCGCCGCCTTTGCCGACGCGCAGGCGCGAACGCAGGCGCTTTTACGGCAGCGCGCGGCGTTCGAGGCGCGGCGCGGTTACGCGCAGGGACCGAAAAGCGCCTTGACTTCAGGGATCGCCGGGGTTATCGGTTCGGTCGCCGACCTGATTACGGTGCCGCCCGAGTACGCGCAGGCGGTCGGTGGCGCGCTGGGTCGGCGCGCCGAACACGTCGTCGTCGAGTCGTCAGCAGCGGCCCAGCAGGTTTTGGCGCATGTCCGGCAAGCCGGAGGCTGGGTAACGCTCTTGCCGCTCGACCTCATGCAAAACCGTATTCAGGCGTTGCCGCCCGCGCTCGCCGCCGAGGAGAGCATAATCGCGCTGGCAAGTGATGTAACGGGGAGCGACGCGCGCTTTCGGGGGCTCGTGCAGGGGCTTTTAAGCGGGACGGCGCTCGTGACGACGCTACCCGACGCCGTATCACTTGCTAAAAAGCACCGTACCCGGCCCCGGTTTGTGACGCTGACGGGGGATGTGCTCGAGGCTTACGGCGCAATCTCCGGGGGCCGCGCGGGAGCTGCCGGGTTGCTGCTGGGGGCCGCCGCCGACCTAAGGCGCGCCGAGCAGGACGCGGAAACCGCCCAGATGCTCGCCGACACGCTGACGCAAACGCTGACAGCCCGGCAAACCGAGGTCAAGGCGCAGCGTGAGGTGTTCGCTACGGCGCAGTCTCGGCAGCAAGCTGCCGCCAAAGCGCTGGCGACGGCCCGTGAAAGGGCGGCGGCGAGCGCTTCACTTGAGGCTGAGTTGACCCGGCGCGCGGCGGGGCTTCGGGGTGCGTTGGAGACGCTCGAGGCTCCCCCCGAACCGGACGGCCCCCACCTGCCCCCCCTGCAAACAGCCCTCGAGACGGTACGAACCGAGGAGGAAAGGTTGCAGGGTTTACTTGGCGACGCGCGGGCGCAGGTCGCGGCGGCGCACGGCGCGCTGGCCCTGTGGCGCGAACGAAGGCGCGCCTTTGGCGCCGCCGAGCGGCGTTTCGCCGAAGCGCAGACGCGTTTTACGGCGCTCCGCACACAGTTGGGTACACTGGAGGCAGGGATAGCCGAAGCAGTGACCGCTCGAGACGTGGCTGCGGCCACGCTCCAAACTGCCGAAGCCGCCTTGCCCACCGAAAACGCGCCCGAACAAGTGCAATATGAAACCGCGCAGCGGGCCGAAGCGGACGCGGACGCGCTGCTGGAGACGCTCACCCGTCAGCAGGCCGCGCTCGCAGGTGAACTGGAAACCTTGAATCTCACGCTGGCACGCCGCGAGGCCGCGTTTGAACTTGCCGAGAGCGAACACCGGGGCTTTCCGGCTGGCGTGGCGGCGCTACCAAGCGGCCTCAAGGCTTTACGCGACCGCCTCGGCGAAGTAGACGCCGAACTAGCGACCCTCGGCCCCGTCAATCACCGCGCCGCTCAGGAGTACGCTGCGCAGCAGGCGCGGCTGGACGACCTCCTAAAGCAGATGAGCGACGCGCAAAACGCCGCCGCCGAACTCTCCAAAGTCTTGAGCGACCTGGACGACGCCGTGCGGGTTCGGCTGGTGAGCGGGACGGAAGCGCTGGCAAAAGGTTTTGCCGGGTACGCCGAGAGGCTTTTCGGCGCAGGCGCACAGGCGAGCGCCGAACTTGTCTGGGAAGAGGGCCGTCCGGCAGGGCTCAAACTCGGTTTGCAACCCCCGACGAAGCAGACGCGGGCGCTTTCGCTCTTGTCGGTCGGCGAAAGAACGATGGGCGCGCTCGCCTTTTTGTTTGCGCTGATGACTTCGGGGGAGACACCGGAAAACCCGACCTCGGGCTTGCCGCTCGCTATCTTGGATGAGGTAGACGCGCCCTTGGACGAGGCCAATATCCGCCGCTTCTGCGCTTTTTTAGGCGAACTTTCGCAGCGGGGCACACAGTTTGTGCTGATTACCCACCAAAAAGCGACGATGGAGGTCGCCTCGTCGTTGTGGGGCGTCACGACGCAAGGGGGCGTCAGCCGGGTCTTTAGCATTCGCCGTGAAGCTGAAGGCGCATTCGTCACATGATTCCCTACAAGCTTGTCTCGTTCGATACTCTGCCCTCGACGCAAGACGAGATGCGGCGGCGTTTAACAGTGGGTGAAGACGTTCACGGGCTGGTGGTGCAGGCGGCGTGTCAGACGGCGGGGCGGGGACGACGGACACGCGACTGGTCGGCGGGGCGGGGCGGCAGCTACCAAACCCTCGCCGTGCGTTTCGAGGCTGCACCCCCCTACGCGGCGCTGGTATTCGCGCTCGGTCTTGCCGAGGTGCTGCCGACTTACGGCGTAAAGGCTGGGCTCAAGTGGCCTAACGACCTCTTTTACCGAGGCAAAAAACTGGCAGGGCTGCTGGTCGAACAGGTGCAGGGACACCTTTTAATCGGCGTCGGCTTAAACGTCAATAACGAGGTACCGGACGGCGCGGTGGGGTTACGCGGGTGGGACGTGCAAGGCGCGCAGATGGTTGTGTTAGAAGGCCTGGGGCGCGGATTGGCTCATCTGGAAGATAAAACGTTTAACTTGGGCGAAGCCTACGCACCTTTCGACCTGCTCTTGGGGGAACGCCTCGAGCTACTCTCGGCAGGAGGGCTCGAGCAAGGCGTCGGGGCCGGGGTCGACGCTTCCGGGCTGCTTTTGTTGCAGCAAGGCGCGCGGGTTACGCCCTATTCCGGGCAGCTTCAAAGCTTCTCGCTGCGGCAGCCCGGTTGACTTTCCAACTCCCAACGAAGTAGGCGGTGCGTGACGACACGGCTGCGGTTTGCAAACCCTTTGCCCTGCCATGCTCCGAACGGCTAACATCAAAAAATCGACGCTAAAAAATTCTTATGGGGTAGGCTTAGTTATGACGCAAACCGAAAAAGGGATACAGCCCCCGACGGCCCGAAAGCTGTGGTGGAAAGAAGGCGTCGTCTATCAGATTTACCCGCGCAGCTTTAAGGATTCAAACGGCGACGGCATCGGCGATTTGCGCGGGATTACCCAGAAACTCGACTACTTGCAAAAGCTCGGTATTACCGCCCTTTGGCTTTCCCCGGTGTACAAAAGCCCCAACGACGACAACGGCTACGACATCAGCGACTATAGGGCGATTGCCGACGAATTCGGGACGCTCAAAGATTGGGAAGAGCTGCTCGCCGGGTTGCACGAACGCGGCATCAAACTGCTGATGGATTTGGTAGTCAACCACACCTCCGACGAACACCCGTGGTTCACCGAATCGCGCAAATCCAGAGACAACCCCAAACGCGACTGGTACATCTGGCGTCCTGGCAAAAACGGCGGCCCGCCGAACAACTGGGAATCGTTTTTCGGCGGTTCGGCGTGGGAATACGACGAAACCACGGACGAGTACTACCTGCACCTGTTTTCACCCAAGCAACCCGACCTCAACTGGGAGAATCCGGCTGTCCGTAACGAAATCTACGAGATGATGCGGTGGTGGCTAGACAAAGGCATCGACGGTTTCCGGATGGACGTCATCAACCTCATCTCCAAAGCGTCCGGCCTCCCCGACGCGCCGATCATCAGCAACAGCTTGTTCCAACCCCCCGGCGCGCTGGTGATGCACGGGCCACGGTTGCCGGAATTCTTGACCGAGATGAAAGAACAGGTGCTCTCTCATTACGACATCCTCACGGTTGGCGAGATGCCCGGCGCGACCGTCGAACATGCGTTAGACATCACCCACGAGGAGACCGGGCAGCTCAACATGCTCTTTCAGTTCGAACACGTCGATTTGGATACCAAACCCGGTACAGGTCTGGGCAAGTGGGATTTTACGGCGCTGGATTTGCGCGCGCTGAAGCGGTCGATGAGCCGCTGGCAAACAGAACTCGAGGCGGGCGGGTGGAACAGCCTCTACCTGAGCAATCACGATCAGCCCCGTGCGCTCTCGCGTTTTGCCGACGACGGCCCCTACCGCATACAAGCAGCAAAGATGCTGGCGACATTTTTGCATCTGCTCAAAGGCACGCCGTACATCTATCAGGGTGAAGAGATCGGCATGACCAACGTCACCTTCGGGTCTATTGACGACTACCGCGACATCGAAACGCGCAACATGTACCGTGAGTTTGTCGAGCGCCGGGGGCTGGAACCCGAAACGGTTATGAACATGATCTACGCCAAAAGCCGCGACAACGCCCGGACGCCGGTGCAGTGGGACAGCAGCGAAAACGCCGGATTTACGACCGGAACGCCGTGGCTTAAGCTCAACCCCAACTACAAAGAGATCAACGTCGCAGCGGCGTTAGCCGACCCGGATTCGGTCTTTTACTATTATCAGCGGCTGATTCAACTCCGCCACGAGCTGCCGGTCATCGTACACGGCAGCTACACGCTGATTTTGGCCGAACACCCCGAGATTTACGCTTACCTCCGGACACTGGGGGACGAGCGGCTGCTGGTCGTGACCAACTTCAGCGGTCATACTCCCAAGTTCGCGCTGCCGCCGACGGTAGCTTACGAAAATGCCGAAGTTGTCATCGGCAACTACGCCGTAGACGAGGCGGCGGCTAGCGGGTCGTTTATGCTCGAGCCTTACGAGGCGCGCGTCTACCTTCTACGGTGATGCGGCGCGGTAACACTGGGAGTGTGCCCCTGACTTACCGCTGCGCCCTGCGCCGTAAAATCCAGACAACCGCAAAGACCGACAGCCCCCCGAGCACGACGAGCGAGACCGGCCCGAGGTAGGTATCGACGAGCTGGTAGTTTTGCCCTAAAAGCCCGCCCAAGGCCGTCAACAGCAGCACCCACAAGGTGGTGCCGAGCGCCGAGTAGAGCCAAAAGGTCGTAAGCGGCATCTCGCTCATCCCGGCAGGAATGGAGATGAGCGAACGCAGTCCCGGTACCAGGCGGGCCAAAAATACCGCTTTGTGTCCGTGCCGGTCGAACCAGTCGTCGGCTTTTTTGATGTCTTTACCTGAAAGCGTAAGCCATTTGCCGTAACGGTCGGCCCACGCGACGAGCCTGTCTTCGTGAGCCCAGCGGCCCAGGTAGTAGAGCGGTAATTGCCCTAAAAGCGACCCGACTGCTCCCGCAATCACCACGCCGATAAACGAGAGGTCGCCGCTGGCAGCGCTAAACCCGGCGAGCGGCATGATCAGCTCGCTGGGAATCGGCGGAAAGACGTTTTCTAAAAACATCAGCAGGGCGACGCCCGGATACCCGAGCGTCGTCATCGTTTGTTGAATCCAGTCGAACACAAATACCTCTAAAGCTCCTAGTTTTGCGTGTCGGCTCGGCTTTGAAAACCGAGTCGGTAGTCGAGCCGGTGTTTTGAAATTGCCACCGTGGTAGCAGGTCAGCGTTTGACGACCTCGACTTCGCCGCACCGCGAGCATACCCGTTGCCGCTGAATGGTGAGGGTGCGTGCGCCGCGCAGCGGGTCGGCGGCGCGGAAGGCTCGGTACTTGACGTTTTCCCACCGGTGCCCGAAGATGCGGCAGGCGGAGCGGGCGAGATTGTGATCGTTCATGTTTATCCCGGTAAGGTGCGTACCAGAATCGCTCCCAGCGCACCGATAAGCGCGAGCGCCACCGCGCCGCCGAACGCCAGACGCCGCTTGCGTCCTCGCACAAAGAGCGCAAAGATAGCTGCCGGCACACTCAGGTAGAGGGAAAATAGTAAGGCGGTAAGTAGGGTATCCATCTTGCTTTCAAGCCTAAACCTCGAGGGGGCGAGTTAGCTTCATGCTTGCGACAAAAGTGCACAAAAATGCCCTGTCAAGCGTAAAAACGTCAAGGTGCGAGTTGTCGTGTGCTACGTTGCGAGGTGTGTTTAGTCGGGTAACTCTAGCACCCTACCAGGAGACGATTATGAAGCGTGGTTACACTTTATGGCTACTAGCCGGACTGTTCTGGAGCACAGCTTTCTGGAATACAGCCCAGGCCCGGGTTTTTATCGGTTTTCCCGTTGCGTCGCAAGTTGACGAGACCTCGGTCAGCTCTTACTTGGGGTTTACGCTGGGAACGTATGACCTGTGGGGCAAGTTCGGTGTTCGGGGTGGGCTCGAGTTCAAACCGGCCTCGCCCCTTGACTATCAGGTCGGCGGCGACCTGCTCTACACGACCGGCGAGAATACCGTCTTTTACGTCGGTGCCGGGGGCGGCTACGCCAGCGCCGCCGGAGCCGAATCGCTCTACGCCTCTGGAACTGCCGGCTTGGACCTCGACGCGGGCAGCCTCATCAGCGTATTCGCCGAGGTGCAGCCGCGTTACAACCTGACGACCGAAACCGGGCTTTTGTTCTTGCGGGCGGGTATCAACCTTCATCTGTAGAGAACGTAAAAGATGTACTAAAGCGGGGTTCTAGCAAAGACAATCAAAGCTTTGCAGCTCGAGCCCGAACAACTACAGCCCGCCGCCTTGACTACGCCGGTGGGTTGTAGTTGCTGCCTTTTACGCCGCTAGTTGTCCTGCTTTTCGACCTCGAGCGCGCCCGTCATGATCGCTACGACGTCCGACATACTGTAATCTTGGGGCCGCACGATGGCGGCGCGTTTGCCCATCCGGTGGACGTGAATCCGGTCGGCGATTTCAAAAACGTGCGGCATGTTGTGGCTGATTAAGATAACCGGCAACCCACGGTCGCGCACCTTGCGGATAAGTTCTAGCACCATTCCCGATTCTTTAACGCCCAACGCGGCGGTGGGCTCGTCTAAGATAATCACGTTGCGGGCGAAGGCGGCGGCGCGGGCGACGGCGACCCCCTGGCGCTGCCCACCCGAGAGCGTTTCGACCGGCTGCTGCATCGACTGGATACGGAACTTGAGGTCTTGCATGTAAAGGGTCGCGTCGGCGAGCATCTTTTTCTTGTCGAGCATCCGGAAGACCGAACCCAAAACGCCGGGTTTGCGGATTTCGCGCCCCATGAACATGTTGTCGACGATATTGAGTGCGGGCGCGACGGCGAGCGACTGGTGCACCGTTTCGATACCGTAATGCCGCGCGTCTAAAGGGCTGCGGAGGTGAACCTCTTCACCGTTCAAAAAAATCTTGCCCTTGTCGGGGATGACTGCGCCGGAAAGCGCCTTGATGAGCGTCGATTTGCCCGCGCCGTTATCGCCGATGACGGCTAAAATCTCGCCGGGAAAGAGGTCGAAGTCGGCTCCGTCGATGGCGACGACGTGACCGTAGTGTTTGACGAGTCCCTTGGCCTCTAAAATCGGCGTTTGACTCACCCTGTCGGTGACCCCCAACGGGGGTTTTGCTGAGGTAACGCTGACTTGTTGGCTCATGAACTCCTCCTCGAGAGTTGATCGACGGCAACCGCCAGAATAACCAAAATCCCGGTGATCAGTACCTGATAGATTGACGGGACGCCGGTCAGCTGCAAACCGTTGCGAAACACGCCGACAATCAAGACTCCGAGCAGTGTTCCCATGATGTTGCCGCGTCCGCCGAAAAGACTCGTCCCACCCAAAACGACGGCGGTAATACTCTCCAAGTTCGCGTCTTGCCCCGCCTGCGGGTCGCCGACGCCGGTACGGGCGATCAGCATCAGCGCCGCAATCCCGTAGGTCGCGCCTGCCAGTGTATAGACCGCCATCAACACCCGGTTGACCGGAATGCCCGTCAGCCGCGCCGCTTCGGGGTCGTCGCCGACGGCGTAGATATGCCTTCCGAAAGCGGTGCTTTGCAGCATATACCAGACCACCAGGTAGAGGAGAAAGACCAGAACCGAGCCGTAAGAGATGGCGGTGCCGCCGACCAAAAAGGTTTTGCCGAGCGCCGTTTGTACCGGTGAGAGGCCGGTAATCGTCTGGGTCGAATAGATACGCACGAGCGCGAAGGCGATGTTGAGTGTGCCCAGCGTAACGATAAACGGCGGCAACCTGAGGCGAGTAATCAGCAGGCCGTTCAGCGCGCCGAAGATGGTACACACCAAAATCCCGACGAGAATCGCCAGCACCGGATTGATACCGTTGACAACGGCGATTTTGGTCATCACGACGCCGCCGAGCGCGCTGATAAGGCCGTTGGAAAGGTCGATTCCGGCGGTTAAAATAATCAGCGTTTGACCGATAGCGAGGGTGCCGACGACCATCACTTGTTGAACGATCAAGGAAAAGTTCCGGCCCGTCAAAAAGCGGTCGGACTGCGTTGAAAAAATGACGACCGCGATAATCAGCGCGATAAGTGGACTTACGGCGGGCGCGGCTAAAAAGCCGACAATACGGCTTGAAGCGCTCCGCCCTGAACTTGTCGTGATCATATTCCTCCTCGAGACGGGTAAAAGCTGACAAGCGGTGCAGCGGAAGTGACTTCCGCTGCACCGGCTCTAAACTGCTGTATCTAAAGCATGTGCCCAAACCTCACAGCACCTTGAGTCTGCGCGGTCGAACCTATAATCTATTCGCCCCAGCAGTTCTCGAGGCCGAACGCGGTATCTTCGCTGTCAACACCGTCAACAGGGTTGTCGGTAATCAGCGTAACACCGGTGTCGGTGTAGCCTGAAGGTGCGGTACCGGTCTGGATATATTCAGCCACAGCTTCAACACCCAAAGAGGCCATCTCAAGCGGGTACTGCTGCGACGTTGCGGCAATCTGTCCGACCTCGACACCACGAACCCCGGCGCAGCCGCCGTCAACCGAAACGACCGTAATCTGGTCGGCAAGTCCGGCGTTACGAATTGCGGTCGCTGCGCCGAACGCAGCGGGTTCGTTGATGGTGTAGACCAGGTTGATGTCCGGGTTGGACGTCAGGCAGTTTTCCATCGCGGTCTGGCCTTTGGTCTGGTCGCCCTGCGTATCCTGGCTGCAGACGACTTCGGCGGTATTGACCTGATCGGACGAGTCGGCGGTCACGTCGGTGAGGCCGTAACCTGCCAAAAAGCCGTTATGCCGCAGGGTTCCGACGGTAATCCCGGGGTTCAGGTCGAGCGTAGCAATCACCGGTTCGGTGTCGCCCATCACTGCCGCTGCGTACTCGCCGATGAGTCTTCCGGCCTCGAAGTTGTCGGTGGCGAAAAGCGCGTCGCTGGCGTCTTGCGGGTTGAGCGGGGTGTCTAAGGCGATCACAATCACGCCCTGGTCGCGGGCACGCTGCACCGACGGGACGATGGCGCTCGAGTCGCTCGGTACCAGCAAAATCCCGGCGGCTCCGGCGTTGACCATGTTTTCAATCGCCGTGACCTGCGCTTCGTTGTCACCGTCGAAACTACCTGCTGCAGTCAGCAGCTGCAAGCCCAGCTCGTCGGCTTTGGCCTGCGCGCCCTCGCGCATCTTGACGAAAAACGGGTTGGTTTCGGTTTTGGTAATCAGCCCGACGATGGGTTCATCTTGGGCTACTGCACTGCCCGTAACGAGCGAAGCACCCAGCAACAGCGTGGCGGCGGCGAGTTTGGCGTTCATCCAGTAATCTCCTTGGTTGCGCTGCGTATCTAGAGACACGCGTAGATACACGTCTTTTCGAGGCCGACGTCAGCCTGTGTCTACTCGGGTGCAGCACACACCTGCGCCGCGTTCAACCTCCTGCGGTTATGTAATCGATTTCAGTTCCTATCAGAGCCTAGCCTAAAGGGATAGGTTTGTCAACCCTGGCGGTAGCGGCTAAAATCGATTACAGTCAGGGCAGATGGCAAAAACAGAGGGAGTCAGTCGGATCGGCGATGTGGCAAAGCGGGCGGGCGTTTCGTCGGCTACGGTGTCGCGGGTCTTGGCCGGGAAACCGCACGTCAGCGCGGCGGTCAGGGCGCGGGTACTCGCGGCGGCCCAGAGCCTTCACTACCGCCCCAACCGTATCGCCCGTTCCCTGCGGACGCAGCGTTCGCGGTTTATCGGGCTGGTCGTCTCCGACATTCAAAACCCTTTTTTTAACCAGATTGTGCGCGCCGTCGAAGACGCGGTGTTGCCGCACGGTTTCGTGGTTTTTTTGTGCAACACCGACGAAAACAGTGAGCGCGAAATGCGTTACCTCGAGCTGTTTTTAGACGAACAGGTCGCGGGCGTCATCTTGACCCCGGCGCAAACCGATGCCGAGGCGTACCGCACGTTTCTGGACGCCGGAATCCCGCTGACGATTATCGACCGTGAAGTGACCGGACTGGCGGTCGATACGGTCGTGTCGGACAACCAGGAAGCCTCGCGGCGGGCCGTAGCGCAGCTTATTGCAGGGGGACACACGCGTATCGGGGCCGTCTTGTCGGATTTGTCGATTCCTACCGGACGGCAACGGTTTACGGGGTACAAACAGGCGCTGGCAGACGCAGGATTGCCGTTTCATCCTGAGCTGGCGGTGTTCGGTAAACCCGTCGAGGCTGAAGGCTACCGGCTCGCCGAGACCGTGATGCAAAGCGTAAAACCGCCGACCGCGCTTTTTACCGGCTCGAAACTGCTGACCCTGAGCGTGCTGCGCTACCTTTTCGAGCATGACCTGCGGATTCCGGAAGATGTCGCACTGGCCTCGTTCGACGCGCTCGAGTGGTTTCCCAGCGCCCCCGAAATGCTGAGCGTCATCCAACCGGCGTACGACATCGGCAAAAAGGCGGCGGAGTTGTTGCTAAGCCGGATGGAAGGCTCCGAAACTCCCGCCGAGCGGATTGTCTTGCCGTCTTCGGTCGCGTGGGTCGGGCGGCAGGCGGTGAAGGCCGCAGGGTAAGCGGTAGACTGTTCGTCTGATGCCGAGGTTTTTGCTGCTTGCTCTCTTTGCGCCGCTTGTCATCATCGCCGCTTGTCATCACTATAGTATGGCCCGCACCGGCAAACCGAGCCGTATCCAAGGTGAGACCTTTTAGATGCAGATAGATACACACGCAGACAGTTACAGCCGCGCACGGGCTGTTTTACAAAAGACCTTCGGCTACGGCGACTTTCGCGGGGCGCAGGGGGCCATTATCGAGCAGGTTGTCGGTGGCGGCGACGCGCTCGTGTTGATGCCGACGGGCGGCGGCAAATCGCTCTGCTACCAGATTCCGGCGCTCCTTCGTCCCGGTGTCGGGATCGTCGTGTCGCCGCTGATTGCCTTGATGCAAGACCAGGTAGACGCACTCTTGCAGCTCGGGGTCAAAGCGGCTTTTTTGAACTCGAGCCTCACCCTTCAAGAAGCCTCCCAAGTTGAACGCGACTTGCTCTCAGGTGACATCGACCTCCTTTACGTCGCCCCCGAACGCCTGCTGACGCCGCGTTTTTTAGACCTCTTGACCCGCAGCCGTATCGCCCTTTTTGCCATCGACGAAGCGCACTGCGTCTCACAGTGGGGTCACGACTTCCGGCCCGAATATATCGGCTTGTCGCTCTTGGCTGAGCGTTTTCCCAAGGTCCCGCGTATCGCCCTGACCGCCACCGCCGACGACGCCACCCGGCGCGAGATGGTAGAAAAGCTGAGTTTGGGGCGCGCACAACAGTTCGTCTCGTCGTTCGACCGGCCCAATATCCGTTATACGGTCGTGCCCAAAGGGGGCGCGAAACAGCAACTTCTGACGTTTTACCGTGCCGGACACGCGGGTAACGCAGGCATCGTCTACTGCTTGTCGCGCCGCAGTGTAGACGAAACGGCAAGCTGGCTGACGAAAGCAGGGCGTCAACGCGCTGCCCTATCACGCAGGACTCGCGGCGGCGGTGCGGCAACGGCATCAGGCGCGGTTTCTGCGTGAAGACGGCCTGGTCATGGTTGCGACGATTGCCTTCGGCATGGGTATCGACAAACCCGACGTGCGTTTTGTGGCCCATCTGGATTTGCCCAAAAGTTTGGAGAGTTACTACCAGGAAACCGGGCGGGCGGGCCGTGACGGGGAAGCCGCCGACGCCTTTATGACGTATGGTTTGGAAGATGTCGTGTCGCTCCGGCGGATGCTGGCGGGTGGGGCTGCGCCCGAGGCGGTCAAACGGATCGAAGCGGGGAAGCTCGAGGCGCTCTTGGGCTACTGCGAATCGGCCCGCTGCCGCCGTCAGGTTTTGCTCGCGTATTTTGGTGAAACCTTGCCGGAACCGTGCGGTAATTGCGACACCTGCCTCTCGCCCGTCGAGACCTGGGACGGCACCGTCGCCGCGCAAAAGGCGCTTTCGACGGTCGTGCGTACCGGGCAGCGCTTCGGCGCAGGTCACGTCATCGACGTGCTGCTAGGCAAAGAAACGCCCAAGGTTCATTCGCTAAACCATCAAACCTTGAGCACTTACGGTATCGGCAAAGAACGCAGCGAACGCGCGTGGCGCGGCGTCATGCGGCAACTCGTCGCAGGCGGTTACCTCACCACCGACCCGGACGGGTACGGCACGCTCAAACTTTCACCGCGCAGCACGCCTGTCTTGAAGGGGCAGGAAAAAGTTCAGCTTCGTCAAGACCCGACGCCGCAAAAAGCCGTTACTGTCCCGAAAGGCCGGGTGGCGAGTCCGGGTGCGACCTTGGGCGACGGTGAAGCGTCACTCTTCGAGGCGCTGAGGTCACTTCGCGCCACGATAGCCAAAGAGCAAGAAGTCCCGGCTTACGTCGTCTTCGACAACAAAACGCTCGTCAAAATGGCTGAACTAAAACCGCGTTCACTCGCCGAATTACGGCGTGTACCGGGTGTGGGTGAGGTGAAGCTCGAGCGTTACGGCAAGCAGTTTTTAGAAGTCCTAACCGAACAGCCAACCTCGCAGCTGAGTGAAACGTACCGCGAGACCCACAAACTCATTCAACAAGGCTTGACACCTGCGGAAGTTGCCGAAAAACGGTCGTTGACCCACGGAACCGTGTTGCAACACTGCGCTGCGCTGGTCGCGGCGGGTACTATCGGCGTTTCAGTTGCGACGGGTTTGTCGGCCAAGGAAGTCTATGAGATCGAAGCTGCCTACAGGAATCTGCCGGCGGACGCACAGGGCAAACTCAAACCGCTTTTCGAGCGTTTGGGGGAGCGCTACGACTACGGCGTGTTGCGCTGTGTGTTAGCAGGCGAAAAGAACGGTTGAGCGGCGCAGGAGACGCGCCCATGCCCGGCAGTTTTACGAACCCGACCAGGGCAACGCCGAGAAAGTCTTCCAGCGTTGCCAATTCTCACGCCGGCGCTGCTTGCTTGCAGGTTTGAGGGCAACGGGGGCACGGTGAATACGAGCGGGCGCATTTTTCCAGAAGACCAAAAGCCGCTACGCATCAGCGTTGAATACGAAAAAGCGCCTATCCCAGTCGGGTAGTTGATACAGCTATACCTTAAAGCTACGTTAAAAGGCTGGAACCTTCTTCGCGGTGCGTAGCGCAAGCAAGCTAGAGCGCAAACAAGCTAGAGTTCAACGACTTGCTCGCGCCCGAGTACGTCGCCGTGGCTACGAAAACCCTTGTCTTTGGCGAGGTGCTTGCCGTACCCTGCCGAGCGAACCAGGCTCTGGTAATAGGTACAAACGGCCTCTTCAAACGCTTTACGGCTCAGCTTTACCGGGCTCGCGAACGCGCCGACTTGAACGTCGCTCGCTTCGTGAAGGGTATTGACCGGCTCCGTAAGGTCGACAAAAAGCCCCGGATAGTGCTCTTCGCCCTGCTCGAGGTCGAAATGCACCCGCGACACCGCGTGCGTTTCGTCACCACCAAGCTCGAGCCCGTCTTGCAGCACATGATGGAAAATAATCCTGGTTTTCACTAACGACCTCCCACTTCACCTTAAGCGTAGCAGAGACAGCATGAAACAGCACTTGAGGCCGCCCTTAAGTTTTTCTCATGCTACGGCGCAACCCCACTTTGTCAAGCCCGAAAAGCTGCCGCCAAACTCGCGCCGAGTCCGCAGCCCCGTAAACCGAGACCTCCGGCGGGCGCATTTTGTGCCGCTGGTGCCGGCTGACCAGCACCCGGCACCAGCATAATAATGAGTAAAGACCTGGTGCATACGCCTCTCCCCTTCGGGTTACACCTAACGGAAAACACCTCATTATGGAGGGTTTGGGACAGTACGGTATTATGGAGGGTTTGCGACAGTACGGTCAAGCTTGAAGTTGCGTAGTGGCAGGTTTGATGATGTGAGAGCCGGCTCGAGCCCCAAAGCAAACACACTCTAGGCCGCCGACTGCTACACTAAACCTCATGACGGCCTCAACCCAAAATAGCGTCACACCCGCCGTACACATGCAAGCTATCGTCAAACGGTTTCCGCTGGTACTCGCCAACGACCATGTCAACCTCGAGGTCAACTGGGGCGAGGTTCACGCGCTGATCGGCGAGAACGGCGCGGGCAAGTCCACCCTGATGAAAATTCTGGGCGGCGTGCAACAACCCGACGAAGGCGCAATCTTAATCGACGGTAAACCCGTAGCGATTGCCAGCGCCAAAGATGCCTTCGGCCTCGGTATCGGGATGGTGCACCAGCACTTTATGCTCATCGAGCCCCTAAGCGTCACCGAAAACCTGATTTTAGGTGCGGAACCGCACACCGGCCCGAGCCTGAACATCCGTGAGGCGCGCCGTAAAGCGCAAGAACTCATCAAACAGTTCGGTTTCGACATCGACCCGAACAGCAAAATCGAAGACCTGCCGGTCGGGTTGCAGCAACAGGTCGAAATCTTAAAAACGCTGTACCGGGGGGCGCGTATCCTCATCATGGATGAACCGACCGCTGTGCTGACGCCGCAAGAGACGCGCGGCCTGTTCGCTTTCGTCCGCGAATTTGCCGCTAGGGGCAACGCGGTGATTTTTATCTCGCATAAACTCGGTGAAGTCATCGAAATCTGCGACCGGATGAGCGTGATGCGCGACGGCAAGATGATTGGGACGGTGACGCGCGAAGAGACGAGTCAGCGCGAGTTAGCGAACATGATGGTCGGGCGCGAGGTGCTTTTGAGCGTGGAGAAAACCCATGCGGAGCCGCGAGAGGTGAGGCTCGCGGTTCAGCACGTCACCCTCCGGCAAGCGGGCAGGCAAAAACCGCTCTTAAACGACATTTCTTTTGAACTCCGCGCGGGTGAAATCCTGGGGATTGCCGGAATCGACGGCAACGGTCAGTCCGAACTCGTCGAAACCTTGACCGGGCTGCGCCCGGTAGACGAGGGCAGCATCCGCTTGGACGGGCAAGACCTGGCGGGACGGAGTGCGCGCGAGGTGCGCGAGGCGGGCATGTCGCACATCCCTGAAGACCGCCTTGAACGCGGCCTTGTCGGGGAGTACAGCGCGGCCCTAAACAGCGTTTTAGGCGACGTGTACAAAGCGCCGTTCAGCCGCTACGGATTTTTGCAAGATAACGCCATCGAAGCGCACGCCGAGCGCTGTATCCGCGACTTTGATGTGCGCCCGACTTCGACGGAAGTGAGCGCGCTGAGCTATTCGGGCGGTAACGCACAAAAACTCATCGTCGCCCGCGAGCTGTCGTCGAACCCGAAACTGCTCGTCGCCTCGCAACCGACGCGCGGGGTCGATATCGGCGCAATCGAGTTTATTCACGGACGCATCGTCGCGGCGCGCGACGATGGGCTGGCAGTCTTGCTGGTTTCCGCCGACCTCAACGAGGTGATGAGTTTGTCCGACCGCATTATCGTGTTGTTTGAAGGTCGGGTGATGGGTGAACTCTCTCAAGCCGAGGCGACCGCCGAAAAGCTGGGGCTGATGATGGCGGGCTCGAGCGCAGACCGTACAGACGCAGGCGCAGTGAGGGTGTTTGGCGCAGAACCTCGGACCCCGCCCAACATGCCGCAGTAGCCGACCGGACGAGCCGCTTGTCCCCTTTAGCCGCAGCGAGAACTGTAGAAAAGGGTGCATACGTCAGCGCTGAAATAGGTATAAATGAAGGTGTGAGTACTTTTGCCCCACTGACCTATCTGGACGGCTACCTCCCCATCGAAGACTTTGGTCTTATCGGCGACCTGGCGACGGCGGCCCTCGTCGGGCGTGACGGCAGCATTCCCTGGCTCTGCCTCCCGCATTTCGATTCGCCACCGGTATTTTGCGGCGTTCTGGATAAAGACCAAGGCGGCGCTTTTTCGGTAACGCCGGAGGGTCTCGCAGCGTCGCGGCAGTTCTACCTCGAGGACAGCGGTGTTTTGGTCACCGAAATGCGCTGCGAGAGTGGCGTGATTCGCGTCACCGACGCGCTCACGCTCCGTGCCGGGGCTGACCTCAGTGAGGGCACACCGGTCGAGCGGAGCGAACTGCTCCGCTGCATCAAGGTGGTTTCAGGGACGGTCACGTTTACGGTGAGCTGTACGCCACGGGGCGGCGCGGAAACCGAGCGGCGGAGCGGTGGACTGCTTATCAAGCTTACGCAGCGGCCCGAGTTGGACTTGAGCTTACTGGCCTCGAGACCCTTTTTTGGTCTCAGCACAGCGTACACCCTCGCTGAAGGCGAAGAGATGTACCTGCAACTCACCTGGGGCCACCCGCCGCACCGCCACCAACCCATTCATCCGGACAAAATCTTAAAAAGTACCGTCGATTCGTGGCGGCGCTGGCTGACTTGTTTCAGCTACGACGGGCCACACGCCGAACTGGTACGCCGTTCAGCGATTACCCTGCAACTCTTGGATTACAACCGCACGGGGGCTATCGTCGCCGCGCCCACTTCGTCGTTGCCGGAAAAAATCGGCGGCGGACGCAACTGGGACTACCGCTACGCCTGGGTGCGCGACGCCGCGTTTTCGGTTTACGCCCTGCGGCAGGTCGGGATTACCGAAGAAGCGTGGGCGTTTTTAGGTTGGGTGCTGGACAATTTGGAGCGTCACGGCGGCCCGAAGATCCTCTACACGGTTGACGGCGAACTGCCACCGACCGAACAGCTCGACCTAAAGCTGAGCGGCTACCGCAACTCGAGCCCGGTACGCTGGTACAACGGCGCAGCCGAGCAGGTGCAGCACGACGTTTACGGCGAGATTATCGACTGCGCCTACTTGTGGGCACTCGGCGGCGGCACCATCGACGCGCCCTTGTGGGACGAACTCCGTAAACTTATCGAGCGGGCCCGGGTGGCGTGGCGCGAGCCCGACCAGGGCATCTGGGAGGTGAGGTCAAAAGGGCGGCAGTTTACCTATTCGGTGGCGATGTCTCACGTGGCGCTCGACCGGGGGGCGAAACTCGCCGAACGCTACCACCTCCCCGGCGACGTTGAGGGTTGGCGCGCCGACGCCGCAAAGATTCGGCAGACCATTTTAGATGAGGCTTGGGACGAAGAGCGAAACTCGCTCACCGAACATATCGGCCCGGGCGGGGGCATCGACGCGAGTTTGCTGGCGCTCCCCTTGCGCCGCGTCATAGACGCGAACCATCCGAAGATGAAAGCGACGACCGAAGCCGTCGCCAAGCATCTAGGCGCAAAAGGTGCCCACGGTGACGGGCTTTTATACCGCTATCTGCCCGCCGAATCACCGGACGGTCTTAACGGTGACGAGGGTGCGTTTATCTTGCCGTCGTTCTGGCTCGTCGACAATCTGACCGAACAGGGACGTTTTGAAGAAGCTGAAGCGCTATTTGACTCGCTTTGCAACCGGGTCAACCATCTCGGACTTTTGTCTGAAGAGATCGACCCTGAAACCGGGCGGTTTTTAGGCAATTTCCCGCAAGCGTTTTCGCATATCGGCATCATTACGAGCGCGACGAATCTGGTCAAGAGGAAAAGAGAATATAGTGAGCGGGCCGATGCTTGACAAGTTTGCCATTCTGGGCGCGGCGGGCGACCTGACCTCGAGACTCCTCTTGCCCGCGCTCGCCAACCTGCTGCAAGACGGTCGTTTGCCGGAAGGGTTTACGGTTTTGGGCGTGGGGCTCGAGCCCCTCACCACCCAAAGCTTTCGCAAGCACATCAAAGACGCACTCGCTGAATTTGCCGCCCCCATTCCTGAAGCGGTGCGGAATAAGCTGGTCGAAACGCTTAGCTACGTTCAGGCCGACGTAACCGACGCCGAGGCGCTTAAAACGGCGCTCAAACCCGAAGCGGGGCCGCTGGTGGTGTATCTGGCGCTGCCCGCACCGATCTTTGAGCCTGCCGTAAAAGCTATCGCCGAGGCCGGAGTCGGGCAAGACAGCCGCATCGTCATCGAAAAGCCGCACGGCACCGACCTCGAGGGCACAAAACGGCTCAACGCCCTCTTAAGCGAAACCTACACCGAGGACTGTGTGTTTAGAATCGACCACTTTTTAGGCAAACAAACCGTGCAAAACGTATTGGGGTTGCGCTTCGCCAACCGGCTGTTCGAACCGCTCTGGACGGGTGAACACATCGAACGTGTCGATATTATCTGGGACGAGACCCTGACGCTCGAGGGCCGCGCGAGCTACTACGACCGCGCCGGGGCGCTCCGCGACATGCTGCAAAACCACCTGTTGCAAATCCTGTGCATGATTGCCTTGGAGCCGCCCGCCTCGCTCAGCGCCCGCGATTTGCGCGACAAAAAGGTCGAGGTCTTGCGCAACGTCCGCGACCTCTCACCCAACGACGTAAAAAAACAGACTGTCCGGGCGCGTTACACCGCTGGAACCATCGGCGACCGTAAAGTACCTTCATACATCGATGAAGTGGGCGTCAAACCGGAACGCAACACCGAGACGTTCGCGCAGATTACGCTTTACGTCGATACCTGGCGCTGGGGCAGCGTACCCTTTGTGCTGCGTTCGGGCAAAGCGCTCGGCGATACCTGTCAGGAGGCCGCGATCACCTTCCGCAAGGTACCCGCGCTGACCTTGTGGCACGACTCGCACCCCCGGCCCAACGTTCTGCGCGTCCATTTTCGGCCCGACGAGCTGAGTTTGGACCTCAACCTAAACGGCGCGGGCGACCCGTTTCACCTGGAACCTGCCGAACTCGACCTGAAGCTGGCCCCGCAAGAGATGGGCGCGTATGCCCGCTTGCTCCTGGACATTCTGGAGGGCGATAACACCTTGTCGATTCGCGCCGACGAAGCCGAAGAAGCGTGGCGCATCATGACCCCGATTTTAGCGGCGTGGAAAGCGGACGAGGTGCCGATGCAGGCGTATGCGGCGGGGAGTGAATTTGAACCGAAAACGGTCTGATGTGAGTGTGTATGCCGACTTGCTACAAGCTGCTGCCTTTGGCGTTCGGCGGTTGGTCCAAAGTGCGCAGGACAAAATGTTGGTGTTTACGGCGCTTGGACTACTCGTTTTGGGTCTCGGCGCGTGCGCCCCAACCGCTACGCCTGCCGCCGCGCGGCTTACGTTCGATCCCGTTCAGGTATTTGCGGGCCGTAGCCACGGTGACGGCATGCTCAGCGTAATCTTTCAGAAACCGCAACCCTTTCACGTTGAAAGTCGCGGCTTTGCCCAGGCCGACGGCAGTTTTCGCCTCGAGCAGACCGTAACGTTCGCCGGAAAACCGCCTCAGACTAGGCACTGGCTTTTACGGGAGGTCTCACCGGGAAACTATGCGGGTACGCTGAGCGACGCCGAAGGTTCCGTAAAAGGGCGTACCGTAGGCCCGCAGTTTCGTCTTATATATGCGCTGCCGGGCGGCCTCACCATGCACCAAACCCTGACGCTAAAACCCGGCGGCAAAACCATCGACAACATCGGACGGATTACGTTTTTAGGGATTCAAGTCGGCTACTTGCGCGAGACTATCGAGCGCAAGCGCGCACTGAAACAAACGGTTCAGTCAAACGTAGACGGTCCCGCCCTAATGAGTACAGCTTTAGCTAAACCTTTACGGCAGAAATAAGTCAAATGGACGCAAAGACGGGCAAAACCACCCTGAGACTTAGGGCCGACGAAATCAAGGATTTTACGTGTAAAAACCTGATTGTGGTGCTCGAGAACCCTCACGACCGGAAAGATATCGGCACTGTTATCAGAAACGTCAACGCCCTCGGTGCAGAAAAGGTCTACGTTGTAGACAGGTTGGGAAAACTACCTGAAGACTGGCACGACATGCGGGAGAACAAAACACTCTTAAAAAATCTGCGTCCGCGGTTAAATGGAGCTTTGTAAAACGCTTTGAAAACTCGGAAACTTGTGCAAGTCACCTCCAGGAAAACGGGTTTAAGTCCGTGGTCACGTCTCCGCACGTCAAAGGCAAGCATTATGTTTCGCTTACGACGGGGGATTTTACCAGGTACAAAAAGCTGGCGGTGTGGTTCGGCAATGAAGTGTCCGGCGTCAGCGGTTTTGCGGTCGGACAAAGCGAACTGTGCGTCAGTATCCCGATGTACGGCCCGATGTACGGCATTGTCGAAAGCCTCAACTTAGGCACCTCAACGAGCACGTCCTTTATGAAGTCACAAAGCAACACAGGGCGTTTCAGGACGCAAAACGGGTCAAGTCGCAGAAGCAGGTATTACTTTAAGCTGACCCTGGCCCCCCCAAAAACCGCCTCAGCCGCGCCGCTAGTTGCGGAAACTCGATTAAAAACGCGTCGTGACCGTGCGGTGAACTGATGCGGGCGTATTCAGCATTTGGCAGACCTTCGACGAGCGCCAACTGTTCGGGTTCCGGATAGAGCACGTCGCTGGTAATCCCCATAATCAAGGACGGCATCGTCATCTTTTTGAGGACGTTTTTAAGTCGGCCCCGCCCTTCGGACAAATCAAAGTCGTCCATCGCCTTGGTCAGGTAAAGGTAGGTGTTGGCGTCGAAGCGTTTCACGAGTTTAACGCCCTGATAGGCCAGATACGACTCGATTTCAAACGAATGCGCGAGCAAGTCACGAGAGGCTGAAACGCGCTCACGCCCGAACTTGGCCTCCAAAGAATCGACCGAACGGTATGAGAGCATCGCCACCGCTCGAGCTAAACCGAGCCCCGTCTCTGGTTGCGCACCAGGCGCGTAGTCTCCCCCATTCCAAACCGGGTCGCTGGTAATTGCGCGCCGCGCCACCTCGTTTAGGCCAATCGCCCACGCCGAATGCCGTGCGCCGACAGCGATACTGACCAAGCTCCGAACTCGTTCAGGGTATAAGGCGGCCCACTCGAGCGCCTGCATCCCGCCCATACTGCCGCCGATTACCGCCCGCACCGAGTCAATCCCAAGAACATCTAAAAGTCGCGCTTGCACCGCCACCATATCGCGCACCGTGTAGCGCGGAAAATGCAACCGGTAAGGCTCGCCCGTTTCGGGGTTCGGGCTGCCCGGGCCGGTCGTCCCGTAACAACCGCCCAGTACGTTCGGGCACACGACAAAATGCTTGCGCGTATCGATAGCTTTGCCGGGGCCGATGAGCGGATCCCACCACCCCGGAACTTCGCCCGGTGCAGAACCTTGAACGCCAGCCGCGTGCGCTGAGCCGGTCAGCGCGTGGCAGAGCAAAACCGTGTTGTCTTTGGCAGCGTTCAGCTCGCCGTAGGTCTCAAAAGTAACGCACACCTCAGAAAGAGTGCCGCCGTACTCGAGCTTCAGCGGATTTTCCGGCGTCGCTACGCGCAGCGTCCGGGGTTTGACGACGCCGACGCCTGCGCTACTGTCTTGTGAGCGGGCGAGCAGCGCGGCGTGGTCGCCCCAGGTTTCGTGTACAAGCGTGGTCACAATAAAGCCGTACTAACCCCGTAAAGCTTGGCTAAAGTCGGCCGCGAGGTCAGCGGGAGCCTCGAGGCCCACCGAGACCCGCACCAGCTCCGGCGTCACCCCGGCTTCCCGGCGAGCGGCCTCGCTCAGTCCGGCGTGCGTCGTCGTCCAGGGGCTGATGACGACCGTTTTGGCGTCGCCGATATTGGCGAGATGCGAAGCGAGCTGCACGCGGTTCAAAAACCCCTGTGCGAGTTCGGCTGACTGCGCCTCAAACGAAAGCACCGCGCCGAAACCGTGTGAAAGCGTTTTTTGCGCCGTTTCAAATGACGGGTGCGACGGCAAGCCGGGGTAAAGTACCCGTTTGACTTCAGGTTGACGCGCGAGCCACTGCGCCAGTTTTACGGTGGTGTCGCACGAACGCTGTACTCTCAGAGGCAACGTTTCCAGACCTTGTAGCGCTAAAGACGCCGCGTAAGGCGAAAGCGTCATCCCCATCGTAAAAAGTCCCAAATCGTAGGCGCGCAGCGTAAAAGCCGTTTCAGGCGCACGCGAAACGTAGGTGCGGCCTCTCGTATCGGGTTTGACGAATGCCGGAAACCTCCCCGGTTGCGCCGCCCAGTCGAACCGTCCCGCCTCGACCACCGCGCCGCCGATAAAGGTGCCGTGTCCGCCGATCCACTTCGTCGCCGAATGCACCACGATGTCCGCGCCGAGCGTCAGTGGACGGCACAAGTAACCGCCGCAACCCCAGGTGTTGTCGACGATAAACGGCACTTTGGCACTTTGGCACAGCTCGGCAATCGCAGAAATGTCCGGAACGCTGCAGCTCGGATTGGCAATCGTCTCGGCCCAAACACCCACTGTTTCGTCACGAATCGCCGCTTGAATGGCGTCCGGGTTTGGCGAAACGGTGGAAACCTCGCAGCCCCACGGCTCGAGTACCTTCCGCAGCACGCTGAACGTCCCGCCGAAGCACTCGCTCGAGACCACCAGGTGTGCCCCCGGACGCGCCAGCGCCAAGAGCGTCGCGGTCGTCGCTGCTTGCCCCGAAGCGAGGCCCAACCCGGCAACCCCGGCCTCGAGCGCCACCAACCGCGCAACAAATACATCGACCGTCGGGTTGTGCATCCGACCGTACTGATTGCCGGGCGCTTCACCGGCAAAGAGGTTGGCGGCGTGCTCGGCGCTCTCAAAGGTAAACGAAGCGGTCGCATAGATGGGTACGGCGCGCGAGCCCGTTAGCGGGTCGGGCGTTTGTCCGGCATGAACGCTCAAGGTATCGAAGGCGAGGGGTTGGCGAGACGTGTCGGGCGTCTGCGGTTCTTCCGTAGTCGGCGCGGGCGTCTCTACAGGGAGTTTGGGCACGGTGCTGTGCTCCTTTCGTGAAATCTTTACGGTGAATCCGGTTAGGCCAATGTAAAGCCTCGAGCAGTCGCCACCGGGCTGAGAAAAATCGACGACCCGGCCCTAGCCCGCTTGCGCTAGGGCGTTCGTCCTGAATTTGGGCGTTTTGCACTTGGGCGTTTTTTATTTGGGCGTTTTGGGTTCTGCACCGTCGCCTCCATTTCAGTGAGGCGGTTGCGCCTCTATCTCTCCGGGGCGCGTCATCGTAAGCCGACCTCGGCTGGAGGGAGCACCCGCCTAGATGAAGGCTGGTTGCTGCAACGTCTCGGGGCCAGGTCCCTCGGCTGCTCTTGATAGTTCCACGGCGGGGCGTGGGTAAAAGTCAGTAGACCACAGTAGGCGTTCTTGCTGCAAGTGAAGCAGCAATGAGTACCGAGCAGTGAAAAAGCGCGCTCCTCGTTACTCGTTATTTTTTACTCGCTGCTTTACAGCTCCTTCGCGTACCACTCCAAAATCGGTCGCGCGTCGATAGCAAAGCGGTAGCCGAGCGAACGCCAGAAACGTTTGGCGCGCAGGTTGCTGCCGTAAATACTTGCCAGAATGCGTTTGGCCCGGCCTTGCAACCCCGCCTCTAAAAGCACTATCGAACGCCGCCCGTAACCACGGCTTTGCAGCGCTTCGGGGATGAGCAGCAGGTTTACGGTCGCGTCGCCGGGTTCCGGGTAATCGAGCTTGTAGTCGAGATACCCCACCATGTGACCGTCCTCGAGGAGCAGTTCGACGTAGCGCTTGGGGTCTTGGGCGGCGGCTTCTAGCTCGCGCGCGACTTCAGGCAGGGTTGGCAGCGGGACAGATAAAAACTCAAAGTAGCGGGGTGCCCCGCAGTAGAGGTTGAAGACGTGTCCGGCATCGACCACTGTAGCAGGCCGGGTGTGCAAGTTAGGTGTAGAAGACGTAGGCATGGTCATAGGTCGTCCCCCCAGAGACGTAGCTAGGATATATCCGGTATTTTAAGATAGTATAACGTCCTTTATGAGTTTAACTGTGATGGATTAAGAAATGGTGTAGAATCTTTGACCATAACGCACACGTTAGGCACAGTATTGGGCACAGTGTTAGACGCCGCGTTAAGCACACACAACGAGCTGAGCTTGACAGACGCGGTTGGGCTCGAGGCTGGTCGCAAATGCCCGGGCAAGCCTTCTACGCCTGCGTAAATACGGCAAAGTCGATGTCGAAAGCTGCGCCCAGCTATCCGGCAGCTGATGAACCAAAATTGCTAAACACCGGGCTCGAGGGCGTCGGCTACCTTGCGGCTCAGCTCTTGCCGCCGGTTTAGCTCCGCGTCACGCATAGTTGCTAGAGCGAATAACCCCCGGCTTCGTCATCGCGCACCACCTGTCCGCCGCGCAGCACAATCGTCCGGAGCCGCAAGCGGTCGACGAGTTCCTTGGCGTGCGTCGCTACGACAACCGTCGTCCCCTTGATATTGATGTCGTTCAAAAGTTCTAAAATCTCTTGCGCGGTGTCCGGGTCGAGGTTGCCGGTCGGTTCGTCGCATAAGAGCAGCGGCGGGTTCGTGACCATCGCGCGGGCAATCGCCACGCGCTGCTGCTCACCTAAAGAAAGCTCGACCGGATAGGCTTTGCGTTTGTGGGCCAGGGCGACCTGACGCAGGGCAACGAGGGCGCGGTGCTCGAGGTTTCCCTTCTCGCCGGTGGCCCGGAGCGCAAAGACGAGGTTTTCCGACGCGCTCATGTTGGGCAGCAAACGGTGATTTTGAAACACCATCCCGATGCGGCGGCGCAAGAGTGGCAGTCTGCGCTCGCGCAACCGGGCCAAATCCTGACCCAAAATGTATACGCTGCCTTCGCTGGGGGTGATGCGGCGCAAGATAAGCGACAAAAGCGTCGATTTTCCGGCCCCGGAATGCCCGATGATATACAAAAACTCGCCTTTTTGAATGCTGAAGTCGACGTTTTTAAGCGCGTGGGTGTGGGTGCGCGGATAGGTTTTGGTAACGTGGCGAAACTCAATCACGAGGCTTTTAGTCTACCTTTTTAGACTGAGGCGTATAGCTCGAGGGTTTGGACAAGCATCTCTAACGCCGCGTCCCGGTCAAGGGTGTAGGCGACCTGAACATTCGGCGGGGCGGCGTCCCTTGCCCGGTTACCGCGTTCGTCTACGACCGTCATCCCGCGCGTATGCTCGCCGCGTAGTTCGACGGTGACGTGACGGGGCTCGAGCCTAAACAACTCCGGATGTGTCAGCGCTAACACGGCGCAGGGGTCGTGCAGCGGCCCTTCGGCGCGACCGAAAAAGGCGTCGGCGTAGGCTTGACCGTAAAAGCCCAACAGCTCGGCGGCAAACGACGCGGCAGGATTATTCAGCGCCCGAATCCGGGCGACGTCGGCCTCTAAAATCATGAATTGATGCGTGACGTTGAGGCCGCACATGACGAGCGGGACGCCGCTGCCGAAGACGACTTGCGCCGCTTCGGGGTCGGCCCAGATATTGAACTCGGCGGTCGGGGTGCGGTTGCCGGGGCCGGTGCTGCCGCCCATAATTGAAATTCCTGCAAGTTTGAGGGCGATGTCCGGGGCTTCTCGTAACGCCAGCGCGACGTTGGTCAGCGGCCCGACCGCGACGAGCCACACGTCTGGTGTTTGTCTTACGGTATCGACGATAAAACGCACGGCGTCGTGACCTGCCGGTTTACGGTTTAGCTTGGGTAACACCGGGCCGCCAAGACCCGATTCGCCGTGAATGTCGGGCGCGTGCTGCGCTTCGGCAACGAGCGGGCGTGCAGCTCCGGCGTAGACCGGAACGTCGGCCCCGGCAATCTGCAAGGTCAACAGGGCGTTGCGCGTGGTGTCGGTAAGCGGCGCGTTGCCGCTGACGGTCGTGACGCCTAGCAGGTCGCAGTGTTTTACGGCAAACAGGAGCGCGAGCGCGTCGTCGTGACCGGGGTCGCAGTCTAAGATAATGCAGGGGCGTGGCATACGGGCATTATAGGGTGTGTGACAGTGATGATTTGGATGTTCCTGCTGCTGATTTTGACTGTCGGCCTCGAGCTGCTAACTCAGCGTCCCTTTTTAGCAACGCGTTTCGGGGTACTCTTCGGTCTTTTTCTGGGCGGACGGCGTTTAGACGTTCAGCTTTACGAAGTCCCGGTACTGCCCGCTTTCGGCTTCCGGGCCTCGGCGCAAACGTGGGGCGAAACGGTGCTGGTCACCCCGGAGCTTTTACGGCACCCGCAGTTTACGGTGACGGTGGCGCACGAAGCGTGCCATGTGACGCAGTACCGGCGGTATACAAGTCTCGGTTTTTGGCTTCGTTATCTTGGAGAATGGCTTTTGGGACTTGCCCGCACCCGCAATTTTTTCCGTGCTTATTACGAAATCAGCCTCGAGCAAGAAGCCCGCGCCGCCCAAATTCATCCCAACTAAACGCATACCTGTGGGGCATCTTTCAGTTTGTAACCCTACGGCTTTTTAGCATAGAGGCAGGAGGTTTTTATGTTAAAAGACAAAGTTGCGTTTATAACAGGTGGCGGGTCGGGCATCGGTGAAGCGGCGGGTCGGCTTTTGGCGCGCGAGGGTGCGAAGGTCGTGCTCATCAGCCGGACAAAAGAAGAACTCGAGCAGGTCGTTCAGGAAATTGAGGATGCGGGCGGGGAGGCGACGGCGCTTGAAGCCGACATCAGCGACAGTGAAACCTTAAAAAAGGCAATCGACGAGACGGTTTCAAAATATGGTCGGCTCGACGTGGTGTTTGCCAACGCCGGGGTCAACGGCACCTGGGCCGGAATCGAAGACTTAAGCGAGGAAGATTTTCGCAAAACGGTCGATATCAATCTCGTCGGGACGTTTCTGACCATCAAACACACGGTGCCGCACCTTAAAAAGCAGGGTGGTTCGGTGGTCGTTACGGCGTCGGTCAACGGTACGCGGATGTTTTCCAATTCGGGTGCGTCGGCGTATGCGAGTACCAAGGCGGCGCAGGTGGCACTGACCAAGATGCTGGCGCTCGAGCTGGCCCCCCAAAAAATCCGTGTCAACGTCATCTGTCCGGGTGCTATCGACACCGAAATCGACGACAACACCGAGCAAAAGGGCAGTGGCGTCGGCGTCAAGGTCGAGTTTCCGGGAGGGAAAGTGCCCTTGACCGGCGGTCAACCCGGCAAGTCCGAGCAGGTCGCGCAGCTCGTGCTGTTTCTGGCGTCGGACGCCGCGAGCCACATCACCGGCACCGAAGTCTGGATCGACGGCGCGCAGTCGCTGCTTCAGGGCTAAAAGGTACCGAGAAGCCCAAAACTGTAGGGCTAGAACTAAAAGGCCGCTCGTGACAGCTTTAGAATGAGTCTCATGAAAACAACGGCGACCGAACGCACGCAAGCTTTTATGGACGCGCTTCAAGACCTTGAGTCGAGCCAAAACCCGGCTGGCATCGTCGCGCTTTTCTCTGATGACGCCACCTTGGAGCGGCTCACACACAAGACTTACGAAGGCAAGGCCGACGCCGAGAAGTTTTGGGGCGAATATTTGGAGCCCTTTAACGAAATCTCTACCGAGTTTTACAACGTCACCGAAGACGACGACGGGGCGGTGCTCGAGTGGGAATCGCAGGGCGAGCTCGCAAGCGGCAAGGCGATTCACTACAAAGGGGTCAGCTCGCTCGGCTTCGAGGACGAAAAGGTCAAGAGTTTTCGTACCTACTACGATTCGGCAGCGTTTTTAAGCGAAGGGGCCAAAGAGTAGCGCGCAGCAGTAATTAAGAAAAGGGCTCGAGACTCGAGCCCTTTTTTGCTGTGTTTGAAGCGTACTTTTTAACGTGGGTCGTAAACCCTTTGTGCGCCCGCGCTCTGCAGCGTCGAGACGGCAGTGTTTACGTCGCTGGTCTCTAACATCAAGACCTTGCCGCCGTGCTCGAGGGCTTGCCGGAACGGTTCGGCGTCGCCCCCGAGCTTGTCTAGCTGACCGTCGGTCGGATCGTTGTCGCCGCCGAAAATGCTCAAGCCGCCGAGCGGCGCCGCGCCGCGCCCGCCGACCGCACCACCCCCGGCGAGACCTGCACCCGCGATGGGAATCGCGCCGGCTTCGGCTGTTTCCGCGTCGTCGGCACTTCTGCTCGCTTCAGGGGCAGTGTCCGAATGCGTATTTTCAGCAACCTCGGTGATGTCGTCGCCCAGACCGGCGCTTTGCAGCGCGTTTACGGCCTTCTCGAGCGCGTCAGAATCGTCGAAAATTGCAGCTACGGTAGCCATGGCGTTACCTCCGGTATGAACTTTTTTAGCTAGAGACTTAGCTGGAGACTTTTTCCAACTCCTCGAGTTCGCCGTAAACGTGCGCAATGGCGTCGCGCTGGCGTTTTACGGTTTCGGTCAGGTCGGCGGGCAAGTCACGACCCAAAACATCGTCGTAGTTGTCGAGCGCCACTTTTTCGCCGCGCTGACTCTCTTTAATAATGGCGGCGTCGCCCTTGCCCGTGACAGCGTCACGGACGTTCAGCCAGGTGCGGTGCAAGCTGGCCCCGGCGCTGCCACTCTCTTTGGGGTCGCCGCCCAAACGAATAACCTCTTGCTCCAGCTCGCCGCGGAACTGCGTGCGCTGCTGACCGAACCGGGCCAACTGCGTTTTCAGCTCGCTGCTGCCTGCCTCTTCAGCAGCTTCGCGGTAGCCGTTCTCACCGTCGATGCAGGTACCGATCAGGTAGTTCAGCGCTTTGATCGTATCGTTCGTATCTGCCATAAAATCCTCCTTGTAGCTTGGGTCTTAAAACGCCCGAAGACAGCGTGAGCGGACACGGTGTAGTAATACAGTGCAGTAACACGCAGTAGCCGCCGAAACCTAGAGGCCGTGCCCCTCCATGTGCCGTAGCAATACCATACTGAAAAGTCACCAAAAGGATTTGCGCCTCGGTGACAAAGTATTGTGTTTTTAGGCACTGTTTGCGCTACGCACTGGATTATACAAAGTTGCGTCACATAGGGTGTGCGGCAAGCCGTTTTACGTTTATCAAAACCTTACCGGGGTCGGCGCGGATACCTTTAAGTGAACGGCAAAGCGACGTAACGTCGCGCGCTAACAGCCCGGCAGCGTGCGGATTTTCGCGCACCTCGACCATCTGCGGCACGTCGATAACGATGACCCGGCCCTCCCACCAGAGCAGGTTGTAGGCTGAAAAATCGCCGTGGACTTTGCCGAGTTTGAGTAGCGCGCCGAGCAGTTCGACGCTCTGGGAAAAGGCGGCTTCAGCTTCCTCCGGGCTTAAGCGCAGGTCGGCGAGGCGCGGCGCGGCCCCCTCGTCGTTACCGATAAAGTCCATCAGCACAACGCGGCCCGCGCGGGCACAGTCGTCTGCGCCGGGGCCGACGAGCGGCTTCGGGACGGGTATGCCGGCCTCATAGAGCGCCCAGAGCTGGGTATATTCGTGCATCACCCAGAGCGCCTGCTGCGCACTTACGCCCGTTTTGCTCCGCTGTTCGATGGCTTTTTTCACGCGGGCGTCGCTGATAAAGCGCCCTTCGCGGTAGTGCCCGTCGTTCTTGAACGAGCGCACGGCGGCGTCGCGGTAGAGTTTGGCGGCCATGAGTCCCCCCGGGCCACGGGCAAGATAAACGGTGGCTTCCTTGCCGCTTTTAAGCTCGCCAACGAGTTCGGTGATGAGGCCGCGCTCGAGTAACCCTTGCAGTCCGGCGTCGTCGAAGCCGACACTCGTACGAAGCTGATTGACCGAGCGCCGCCCCCTGGGTTTACGGCGGTCTTTGCGTTTGGAAAAACTTTCTTTTGGGTCGGCTAATTCGTCAAAATTCTTCAAATCCCCTCCAACGGGTCGCGGTTCGAGCTGACCTGTCTACAAACATGCACTATTTGCAAATACCTGGTACAGGTAGGTAGTACAGGTGCGCAGCGGGTGCAGGCGACTCGAGCGGGGTGGCTTTAGTAACAACGGGGCTCGAGGCGCGTGTAGGCAATTACCAAATTGTAGGCCATACGTCACCTCCAAAGCGGTCTTAAGTATGCGGTCTGGGCCGGACGTTTGTCAATCCGAGACCAGGCTGCGGGCGGTTGGCGCCGTTTGGACGGCAGTGTGGTGATCGTTGCGAGTCGAGCGCGAAACATCGTTAACTCCTGCAAAATGTCAAACATTTTGGCGACATTTTACGGTATCTTTACGGCGCTACGGCAAACTTGCGGTAGCTTGCGGCTTGCGTGATAGACTTTTTTATGCAACCCGCTCCCGAAAATCCTGCTTCTGATGTGTTCGGCGACTATCCGGTGCGGGGGTTCGACGAAGCGTTCGCCTCCGGCGGCTCTACGGGTAGCACCGTGCGGCCCCACTACGCAGCGCTCGCCGACGGCTTCCGGGCGCTCGGCAAGGACGAATTTCGGCGGCGGCGGGGCCTTATCGAACTGACCTTGCGCAATCAGGGCATCACCTTTACCGTTTACGGCGACGCCGAGGGTACCGAACGCCCCTTCCCCTTCGACCCGTTTCCGCGGGTGATTCCGGCAGCTGAGTGGGATACGCTCGAGCGCGGCCTGATCCAGCGGGTTCGCGCCCTCAACCTGTTTTTGCACGACCTCTATCACGGCGAGGAAATCCTAAAAGACGGCGTAGTGCCCGAAGCTTTAGTCCGTAAAAACGCCCATTTTCGCCCGCAGATGTCGGGTGTGGCGTTGCCGCACGGCGCATATACGCACGTCGTCGGCTGCGACCTTATCCGCGACAGCGAAGGTCAGTACCGCGTGCTGGAAGACAACCTCCGTAATCCCAGCGGCGTGTCGTACATGCTCGCCAACCGCGCCGTGATGGCGCGCTCGTTTCCGAAGCTGATGATGCGCCAGCGGGTGCGCCCGATTACGCACTACACCACGGCGCTCTTCGAGACGCTCCAGAGCCTGTCGCCCCGTGACGGTGAACCGACCGTGGTCGTTCTGACGCCGGGGCAGTACAACAGCGCCTACTACGAACACAGCTATTTGGCGCAGCAGATGGGCGTCGAACTCGTCGAGGGGCGCGACTTGTTCGTGGCCGACGGGCGCGTATGGATGCGCACCACGCAGGGGAAACAGCAAGTTGACGTGATCTACCGCCGTATCGACGACGATTTTCTAGACCCGCACGCCTTCCGCCGTGAGTCGACGTTGGGTGTACCGGGATTGATGGACGTCTACAAAGAGGGTCGGGTCGCGCTCGCCAACGCAGTCGGTACGGGCGTCGCCGACGACAAGGCGATGTACGCGTATGTGCCGAAGATGATCGAATACTATCTGGGTGAAACACCAATCCTTCCAAACGTCGAAACGTACTTGGGGGCCGACCCCGAGATGCTCGAGCATATCTGCGAGCAGGCTCCGAGCTTGGTCATTAAAGAGGTCGGCGGAGCCGGGGGCTACGGGATGCTCGTCGGCAGCGAGGCGTCGCCCGAGCTCTGTAAGGCGTTTGTGGCGCAGGTGCGCAAAAATCCGCATAACTATATCGCCCAGCCGATTGTGCAGCTCTCGAGCCACCCGACCTACTACGCCGATTCCGAGGTGTTCGAGCCGTGCCACGTCGATCTGCGGCCCTACATCTTGTGGGGCGAAACGCCGACGGTCATCCCCGGCGGCCTCACCCGCGTCGCACTTAAACGCGGTTCGCTGGTGGTCAATTCGTCGCAGGGGGGCGGGTCGAAAGACACCTGGGTTTTAGAAGACGACGGCACGGGCCGAGAACTGTCGGACAGCGCTCAGGACGGTGCGCCCGGTGCTTAGCCGGATTGCCGAAAACCTCTACTGGATGGGCCGCTATATAGAGCGGGCCGAAAATACCGCCAGGCTCTTGGATGTGAACTACCACGCGATGGTCGAAGCGCCGTACCTCTCAAAGGGCATCCTGACCGAACAGTGGGCACCCCTATTGCAGATTACCGGCGACGCGGAGGGTTTTAAGGCGCACTTCAGCAAAGCCGACCGCAACACCGTGCCGGCGTGGTTGACCAACCATGACAGCAACCCGAGCAGCATCCGCTCGAGCCTGACCCACGCCCGCGAAAACGCCCGGACGCTCCGCGACCGTATCTCGTCGGAGATGTGGGGATCGCTCAACCGCGCGTACCTAGCGCTCTGCGTCGGTTACGACGACAATATGACGCTGCACGACTACTGCGAGGCCGTGCGCGAGGTGAGCGCACTCTTTTTCGGGCTGGCCGGAGCGACCATGCCGCACGACCAGGGTTGGCTTTTTCTGCGCGCCGGACGGCATTTGGAACGTTCAGACAATGTTTTGCGGATTCTTCAGGTGCGCTACCGTCAGTACCGTGGCAATGAGCCGGTCGCGCGCGGTATCGAACTGCACCGGGCAACCGCCCTGCTCAAGTCGTGTAGCGCCTTTGAAGCGTTTCGTAAAAGCCATCACAACGCTCTCGAGCCGAACCGCATCGCCGCCTTTTTGCTGCTCGACCCGCTTTTTCCGCGCAGTTTGCGTTACAGTGTCAAACGGCTTTTTCAGAGTCTGGAAAGTATCAACGCGCAAAATCCCGAGGTGTCGTCCGAACCGCTCAGGCAGTCGGGGTGGCTGAACGCGCAGCTGACCTATATGCGCGGGGCCGAGCAGATTATCGAACGCGAAGACCCGAGTTTAGAAGCGCTCCTCGTCGCGCTCGCCAAAATATCCGACGCCACCCGGCGCGCCTACTTTGAAAATGCACCCGAGGCGCAGCGGCTCGTGCAGAGCCAGCTGCAACAGGGTTTCGGCCCCAGCACCGGTCAGAGTCAGCGTCAAAGCCAGAGTCGGGGGTATGGGAGCCAGAGTCAGCGTCAAGGCCGGAAGTAACGAAGCTGGCTTTAACCGAGCTGGCATCCCAAGGGGGACACCATGAAAGTCCGTGCAGGTTGTGAACTTACCTATAGGTCGGAGTATGAGACGCCGATACTGTTGAGCGTCCGCACGCGGCCTGGCAGCCGCTACCACCAAACACTCGCAGAAGCGCGCGTAGCCACGCCGCAGAGGACGCTGAGCGAGTACCGCGACCTTTACGGCAACGAGGTCTGGCGCACCGTCGTCGGGCCGGGAACCTTTAGTGTCCGGCACGACGTGCTCGCCGAGGTGCCGCCGACGCCCGACGCCGTACTGCCGGGACTCGCCGCGACGCCGGTTGCGGCGCTGCCCGACGAGGTGATGATCTACACCCTGCCGAGCCGCTACTGTCAGCTCGAGCCCTTTAGCGACGACGCCTGGCAGCTGTTCGGCAACCTCCGACCCGGTTGGGATCAGGTGCAGGCGATCTGCGACTGGTTGCATGAAAATATCAGCTACGGCGCGGGCAGCACCACGGTGACGAGCAGTCACGAAGCTTATCTGGGACGCTGCGGCGTCTGCCGCGATTTCGCGCACTTGGGCATTGTTTTTTGCCGCGCGCTCAATATCCCGGCGCGTTACGTGTGCGGCTACCTGCCCGACATCGATGTACCCCCGGACGGCAGGCCGATGGACTTTCACGCCTGGTTCGAGGCGTTTATCGGCGGTGAGTGGCGCACCTTCGACGCGCGGCATAACCGCCCGCGTATCGGGCGCGTGCTGATTGCCTACGGACGCGACGCCGTCGATACCGCCTTTTCGACGGTTTACGGCAACGCCCGGCTCTTGCAGATGAATGTTTGGGCCGACGAAGTAGCCGATGACTTTGTGTTGCCGCAGGAGTGACCGGACCTGCAGTTCAGGCTGACGCGGGAATTACGGTAGAATTGTTCAGGTCGGTACAGCTTTTGAGATGGTGGGAGGCGTTCGGTTTAAGATGCTGTATATGGAAACAAACCCGAACGGCGTGCACGTTTTGTGATGATACCTGCTACGGTGACGTCACGGTGACAGCGGCTTTTATCGTGCTGGGCGGAACGGCCCAAAATGCTTACAACTGCCGACCGGCAGTTGCCGGGTTTCAGTGACCTCTACCGCGCCCTACACGGTGCCCGGCTTTATCGACCGCAAAAGTGTCGTGTGGTCGCAGGTTAAAAGCGCCCAGCACACGCTTTATCAAAGTTTTGCGTACCGCTATCCGGGGCCGATTCATAAACTCCGGCACGAGCTGACGGTAACGCCCAGAGACGTTTACGGCGGTCAAAAGTTGTGCAGCGCCGCCGTGAGCGTCACGCCGCCGTTCGAGGTTGCTACGCATACGGACATTTTCGGTAATACCATCTTGGCGGTCGAAGCCGAAACGGTAGACACAGGGCTCGAGTTCAGGCTTTTCAGCACCGTAAAAAACTGTGCGGGCGTGCCCCCGGCCCATTTTAGCGCGGCGGAGGTCGCCCCCTTCCGGGAGGTTACCCCGCTTACCGCAGCCGACGCCAAGATGCGCGGGATTGCCCGGGAGCTGCGCGGCACCTACGCGGGTACGCTGGCGTTTGCGGCGCGCCTGAACGAATGGGTACACCACGCGGTGCGTTACGGGTTCGGCGCGACCGATACCCGCACCCCGGCTTCTGTGGCGCTTGCCGGCGGCGTCGGGCTCTGCCAGGATTACGCCCACATCATGGTCGCGATGTGCCGCGCGGCGGGCGTTCCGGCGCGTTACGTGTCGGGTCACATGCTCGGTGAAGGGGGCTCACACGCCTGGGCCGAAGTGCTGGTTCCCGAGGGCGACGCGTTTACCGCTTACGGCTTCGACCCGACAAACCGCCGTCGCCCCGGTCTGGACTACATCATTGTGGCCTTGGGGCGCGACTACAGCGACGTACCGCCGACGGCAGGCGCGTTCGACGCGCCCTATAACGGTGAGCTGACCTGCGTCAAACGGGCCGGGCTGACCCGCGTCGAGTACTACAGTGGTGAGGTTGTGCGTAGCTGACGCCGCACTGTCGGCGTTAGAGCGGCGCTGCTGGCTTGATGGCTTGAAAGTGCCGTAAAACACCGTCCCGGTTGCCCTGGCGCCTTCCCCGAATCCTTGCCGAACGCCGGTGTCAAATCACGCACGTCTCTCACAACCGAGCAACACTCAAAAACTCCGACCTGAGCGCACTCAGCGGTATTCGTCGTGTGGTGTTCGTGGGCCTTCGCGTACCCCGACCTCGGCGGGTTCGATGTGAACGGTCGTGACGATGCCGGGGAGAGAAAGCTGCAAGGCCCCCTCGAGACTACTCACCAGCTTGTGCGCCGCGCCCACGCTCATCGCCGGATCGACGAAAACATCGACCTCGGCAAAACGGCCCGAACCGGAACGCCGCGAGCGCAACCGGTGGTAACCCAGCACTTCAGGGCGGCTTTCCAGCACGTTCATAATCTCGCGCTCCTCGGCTTCGGGCAGCCGCGCGTCGAGCAAATCCGAAAACGACTCGGAGAGCACGTGCAAACCCTCCCGCGCAATATTCAAACCGACGAGTAGACCGATCAGTGGGTCGAGCGCGAGCCAGCCGGTCAGGGTTACCAGCAAAACCGCCACGACGACCCCGACCGACGTCCAAACATCTGTCCAGAGATGCCGCGCGTTCGCCCGTAGCGCAGCCGACCCGGTATGGCGCGCTAAACGCGCCAGCAAGAACGCGCCGCTGCCATTTAGCAGCGTTGCCGCGAACGCGACCGACACACTGATGAAGGGCTTCTCGAGCGGTTGCGGCGTGAGCAGCCTGAACCCGGACGTTGCGATGATCACGGCAGCGGCGACCAGAATCAGCGACCCTTCGACGGCGCTCGAGAGGT
Source organism: uncultured Trueperaceae bacterium (assembly GCA_963799485.1). Classification (GTDB taxonomy): domain Bacteria; phylum Deinococcota; class Deinococci; order Deinococcales; family Trueperaceae; genus Truepera. Next base: position 118,169 of record CAWCXJ010000006.1, on the reverse strand, counting down.
ATTCGGCTTTGGCGTGTCCGTAAGGGTGCTCGTAGTCCGGCGGGGTGCGCGCGACTTTCAGCGAGACCATCACCCCGAGCGCCGCCGCGACGTTGACCAAAGATTCCGCTGCGTCGGACAAGAGCGCGACGGAACCGCTCAGCAGATACGCGCCCATTTTAAGGGTCAGGACGACAACCGCGAGAATTAGGCTCAGCCACGCCCCCTGCGCTGACGTGAGCGAGCCTTTAGAGAACACGCCGTAAAACATATTCAGGGGTTTTCGCTGTCCTCGCCGAGTTCTGAAGCGGCGAGAAGGGCCTCGAGTTCTTCGCCTTCATAGTCGGTTACGGTTTCGGCAATCAGCGCCAGCGCAGCTTCGGCCTCGGCTTCGGGGACGAGCACGAACGTCGTTTCGCTGCTCACCCCGCCCAGGTGTGTCAGCACGTCCGCCATCCCTGCTGCGACCCGCACCAGGGCGACAAAACCTTCTGCTTCTAAAATCGTCGCCACCATCTCGGCAAGGGGCTCTGCCGGGGCTACGTCCACTACCGTCCAGCGGTCGCCGTTGAGCCTTACGGTGTCCCCTTTCATGCGTTTTGTCCAAGGTAGGCGCGCAGTAACGCGGCGTACCCTTGCCTAGCCAAATGCAAATGTTTTACGGGGACGCTCTCACGCGTCGTGTGCGCCAGTTCTTCTTCACCGGGGCCGAAACCGATTACGACGCCGCCGGTGGTTGTTTTGACCAGATGCGGCGCGTCGGTGCCGAACCACCAGTGATCTTCGCCAAAGGCTTGACCCGCATCTTGCATGACCCCGGCAAGCGCCCCCCGCGCCGTCACCACATCCGGGTGGTCTCCCGGCGCGGCGTAAACCGGGACGATACGCGGGAAGCTGCAGGACACTTCACCGCTTTCACTGACGGCGTGTTCGTCGGGAATGGTGAGGGTGGCGGCGGGCTCGAGCGCCCCCAACCGCGCCAGCACCGTTTCGGGTTCATCGCCGGCGATGTTGCGGTAGTCGATGGTCAGCTCGGCGCGTCCCGGGACGACGTTTTTGCCGTCTGCCGGGTACGAGGTCAAACTTGTCGGCGTTAAAGACGAACCCCCGAGCGGCCCGCCGGTCGGTAAGGCAAGGTGCTCTAAGCCCGCCAAAAACCGCCCCGCCCGGTAAAGCGCGTTGTCGCCCAACTCGTTTCTAGCGGCGTGGGCGATCTTGCCGGGTAAACTCACCGCTACCTCGACCCGGCCCCGGTGCCCGAGCATCAGCTTGAGTTTGCTCGGTTCGCCAAGAATCACCACATCGGCCTTCAGCGTTTCGCTGAGGTAGCGTGCGCCGAGGCCACCGACCTCTTCTTGCACGACCCCGGTCACGATGACCGTACCGTCCAGCTCAGCCTGTGCGTCTTTCGCCGCGTAAACCATACAGGCCAAGGCCGCTTTCATATCGCACGCGCCGCGCCCCCAGATTCGCCCGTCGGCAAGTTCACCCGACAGCGGCGGATAAGGCCACTCGTGTTCGTCGCCTAAAGGCACCGTATCGATGTGTCCGTTTAACATCACCGTGCGCCCGGTTTTACCTAGTCCGCCGTACAAGACGCCGACGGCGTTGCCGGCTGGGTCCAGATACGCCTCGTCGAAGCCCGCCTCGCGAAAGGCGGAAAGCAGCACCTCAGCGGCAGGGCGTTCACGACTCGAGGGGCTGAAAGCGGCGATCAAACGCCTTGTCAGCGCGACCTCGGCTCGGGCTACGGCTTTAGCCCGAACTTGGTTTGTGTCCGGCTCGTTATACGATGGGCTCGTCATCGGGCTATTATACGGCCCGTTTAACCGAGAAAGAGGACGCTTGCATGGGCAGTTACACACGAGCTACGACGTGGGCACAGACGCTGTGAACACCTACAAACGAATTCTGGTCATTATGAATCCGGTTTCCGGGCAGCAAGACCCGGACGAAGTCACCAAACTCATCGAAGACCGCGCCGCAAAAGCCGGAGTCGAGGTAGAGGTGCGCCGCACGGCGGGCGCAGGCGACGCCGAAGGGTGGGCCCAAGGTGCCGCTGAGGAAGGCTTCGATATCGTCCTCACCTCAGGCGGTGACGGCACGGTCGTCGAGGCGATGTCGGGGCTTATTCGCGCAGGGAACCCCGTCCCGCTGGCGCAGCTACCCTCGGGGACGGCGAGCCAGATCGCGCTGGCCCTCGAGATTTCCAAGGATTTGGGGGAGGCCCTCGAGCTTCTCTTCGACGCGCCCGCGAAAATTGTCGAACTTGACGTAGGCTATTTACCCAACGCCGACCGCTACTTCGCGCTCATTACCGGGGCCGGTTTCGACGCCAAGGTCATCGAGCAGTCCCCGCGCGACCTCAAACGCCGTCTGGGATTTCTCGCCTATGTTCTCGTCGGGCTAAGAGAAAGCGTCCGACTTAAACGCAGCTCTTTAACCCTTACGCTAGACGGTAAACGCCAGCGAGTCCGGGCGCACACCGCAATGGTCGTCAACATCGGGCGTATCGACAACGCCAACATCTCTATCGGCCCCGATATCTGGCACCACGACGGCATTTTGAACGTCGTAACCATCGGCTCGGTAGGGCTCCGCGACAACCTCCGGCTCGCGTTCAAGGTACTCCGCCGCGATTACAGCGCCGACCGGGATTTGCGTTACTTCAAAGCCAAGAAAGTCAAAATAGCTGCGCGTCCAGAACTGCCGACCGAACTCGACGGTGATGAACTGGGCAACACACCGCTCGAGGTCGAGGTCGTCCCCGGCGGTGTCCGGGTACTCGTTCCCGAAGCTTACGACCCCACCACGCCGCCCGACGCCAGCGTTCAGGTCGCACCGGAAGAGCCGGAACCCTCATCGAAGGCAAAACGGTAATGCTCTAAATCGCAGCGCCCCTGCGCGCCAAACACCACGCCCTCGGACTCTAGGAGCGCGCGCTGCAGCTCGCCGGCACCGACCTTGTAGGTCGAAATCCCGCCCTGTGCGTTGATAACTCGGTGCCACGGCACACGCTCGGCTTCCGCTACCGAAAGACCGTGCAAGACGCCGCCCACCTGACGCGCCGCGCGTGGTCGGCCTGCCCAAAGCGCGATTTGCCCATACGTCGCTACGTAACCCTCGGGAATTTCAGCGACCAGCGCCAAAACCCTTTGTCGAAATCGGCCCGGCTCCGCAGGATAGCTTTCACTCTTTCGGGTGTTCACGCCTTCATAATAAAGGAATGGTACAGACGGTCTCAGGCATCATCATTTTAGTTGTAGGCGTTAGCCTCATCGCGCAAAAGCTGATCCAGGGTCGGCGCGACGACGGGCGCAAGGAAAAGGGCTTTATCGGGCGTTTCGGTACGCTGATGGTCGGGCTCGTCATCGCTTTTTTAGGAGCGGCGCTGCTGCTCCCGGCAAGACAGGCAACCCCCGTCCCCGGAGCCAATCAGAACCCGGTCGACAACGCCGTTGAGGATAGCGGAGAATAATCCTTGTGGACGATCCGCTGCTGTTCGCCTGCTCGCTCGTCTTTTTGCTCGGCGTCCTGATGATAACGGCTTCGGCGTTTGCGGGAGTACGCGCGCGCTACCCGCAGGTGATGCTACACGGGTTTTTGGTCTCCGTGGGGAGCTTCGTGCTGGTACTCGTTATAGGAATTTTGCGTTGAGCGCGCCGCACCGATGAACTACCTTTACGCGGGGCTACTTGTGCTCTTTTTGGGGTCGTGTGCGCCCACCCTCAAAAACGCCCAAATTACGCCGGCGACCTACGCCGCACCGTATGACACGGTGTTTACCGCTGTTTTGCAAACCATCGCCGCCGACCCCGGCGTCGGCCCCTACAGTCCGGGCGGGGTCAACGGCTACCGCCGGGGCGCGTCGACACCCTGGCTCGTCACCGTAAGCGACCGCGAGGCGGGTCTCATCGTGGCCGAGGCAAAGTCACGGGCGGCAGGCTTTGTGGGTTCAGGCGCGCCGCCGGACGTTCACCGGGTCAATGTGCAGCTTACGCCTGAGAGCAGCAGGCCCCCGCGTACCCGCGTCACCGCGCGGGGGACGCCCTTTACCAGAGCGTTTCTAGAACGGCTCGAGCAGGCGCTACAAACCCGTTTTACGCCCTAGTACTTCAGCATAGACTATACGTATACGCGTTCCGACTTCGATCTCCTGCTAGTCGGCGATTCAGGGCGTAACGAACCCGAATAGCGGCCTGCACCGCGCCGTAAAACCAAGCGGCGTGTTCACACTCGTGCCCATACGGGTGTAGACGATCGGCTTGCCCAGGGCGTGGGCGAATTTCATCTCAAGATATACGTGCCGGTGCGGGCTCCGCGTCCCAAAGGCAATTCAAACCGGGGTGTTGCCCTGCTAAGCGTTACTTCAAGCCGTTTAGGTAGAGCGCCAGGAGTAAGCTCGAGAAAGCCCTCGAGCCCTTGGGGAAGTTTCTAGTTACTCCAGGCCGCGCCCAGCAGCAAAGCCCCGGAGACGACCAGAATAACGATAGTCAGCACCGACAAGCTCCTTACATCAGAACCACAGTCGTCGGCATCGCGGTCACCGGTGCGCCCGGCGCACGCTATTAGCGTAAGTTTTTTGAATTGCCCCCGAAGCCAGGGCCATATACTACCTCACACACTATCTGGTCGGCTCGCTGAGCAGACGTTGCAACGCGTTCGCCGCCGCGTCCGCCAGGATATCCAGGTAGCGCGCCGAGACGGGCGTACTCGAGTGGGCAAAGGTGTCGCACGCCCGGTGATAGCACGCGTCGTAAGGTGCCGCGTCACCGCCGTAAGTCTCGACCTCGCCGCTCGGCTTGACCCCCTCAGCGCCGCTAAAAAGCCCTGCCACCGGGATACCCGCCGCCGCGAACGGGGTGTGGTCGCTCCAGCCCCCCACCGCGTCGGGAAGGAGCGCAAGCCCTTGCGCCGTAAAAGCCCCGGCAAAAAGCTCCGTCAGTTCCGGGTCGCCGTAGGCGAAGGGGGCGGCGTTGGGGGAGCTGAGCATATCGAAGTTCAGGTACGCGCGAATACCAGCGCGTTCAGCCGGAGAAAGGTTGGCGACGTAATACTCCGAGCCCAGCAGACCGAGTTCTTCAGCACCCCAGAAGGCGAAACGGACACCCCGGGCGTCACCCGTTCGGGCGAGCTGACGGGCGAGTTCTAGAACCAGCGCCACGCCGCTGCCGTTGTCGTTGATGCCGGGGCCTGCGGATACCGAGTCGAGGTGTGCGCCGAGCATCACGATGTTTTCGGCGGCACCTAGTTCAGCACCGAGTTCGGCGATGACATTGGCGGTTTTGCGAGTAGTACGCGAGACGCGCAGCTCGAGTTCTACCTTCACCCCGCCGCGTGCCAGTTTTTCAAGCAGCCGTTCGCCCGCAGCGCGCGTCAAACCCGCAGTAGGCACGGTGTTTACGGCGGTGTTTACGGCGGGCGCGTCACCGAGTGAGCCCAGCAGGGGAAAACCGCCGGGTTCGTCGCTGTTTTCGTCACTGTTGTCTTCGTTGTTATAAACAAGTGCGGCAACCGCGCCCGCAGCGGCGGCGTTACGTGACTTTTCCGCAAAGGTGCAGCCGCCGCGTTCGAGCAAAACGACCGCGCCGCGCAGCTTACCCGAAGTTTCAGCCGCGCAGCCGAGCGGGTCTGCGGGACGTACCAGGGGTGCCGTGAGGCCACCTGCCGGCGTGTTGGGTGAGCCGCTCATCACCTTGGGCTCGAGCGCATCTCCCACGCCGAGTACGCGTCCGGTTTCGGCGAGCGTGTCGGTAGTTACAGTAAAAGGCTGGCGCGTCACCTTATAACCCGCGGCCCGCAACGTCTTTTCAACGTACCGCACCGACGCGGCGTAACCGGGTGTCCCGGCAGCGCGGTTGCCGCCGTTCGCCTCGGCAAGCCTTTGCAGCGCCGCCATATGCGTTTGGACGCCCTGCGGTGTTACGGCGACTCCGGGCGCCGAACCTTGAACAGTAAACCCCTGAACAGCGGAGGCTTGGACTGCAGAGGCCGGAAAAAAGACACCGACGAGAACGGTACCAAGGCAAATACCAAGGTAAATACCAAGGTAAATACCAAGGTAAATACCGGGGCGAATGTGGAAACAGACTGGCATACTCTCCCTAGTTTTGCACGGCGAGAGGCACGTTCAGGTGAGTTTTAGCCACCAAGTTTGAACTCGCGCAGCGGGTTTTGCGGTGCTGGTTTTGCGGTGCTGGTTTTACGGCGCGGGTATAGTAAAGGGGCATGACGCCACTCGAGCGCACCCGCCGCGACAAAGACCGTTACCTCGAGACCGACCCGGACTCGCCCCTTTACGGTGCCCCCTTTTCCGGGCTCGCCTACTACGCCGAAGCGGAACTCTACACCGTAACAGCGGAGTTTAGGCGTGCCGAAGGGCGTGAAGTCGTGCTGCTCGGCACCAGCAGCGGCGACGAACAACCTTATTTTCGTATGGGCCGTGCAACCTTTGAACTAGAGGGCCGGGCGTGCACCTTAACGCTCTACCAACCGACGTTTGAAACCGACAGCGCCCGCTTTTTCGTCCCTTTCAAAGACGCGACGAGTGGTTCGGAGACCTACGGCGCAGGGCGTTACCTGGAAGCGGCGCTTCTTTCAAACGGGCAAATCCTGCTCGATTTTAACTATGCCTATCACCCTTTTTGCGCCTACTCGGAACGCTACCGCTGCCCCTTGCCGCCCGCTGAAAATACCTTGCTTGTTCCCGTCTACGCCGGTGAAAAGCTCTAGCTGGCAGGTTTATATCGTGCGCTGCAAGAGGGGCACGCTCTATACGGGGATTACGACCGACGTGACGCGCCGCCTCAAAGCGCACAACAGCGGACGCGGCGCGGCGTATATGCGGCGAAACGGCCCCGGTGAGCTCGTCTATCTTGAGCCTGCTGCAACGCACGGCGACGCCCTCCGGCGTGAAGCGGCGATTAAAAAGTTTTCACGGGCGCGCAAACTGAGCTTGTTGGGGGCCGAAAGCAACGTCCTGCCGAGGCAAACTTGCTAAGGTCAGGGATGCTTAAACCCGTTTTGCGTATTTTTCTAGGCGTTGTCTTTATCGTGGCGGGTGCGCTGCACTTCGTCCGTCCGGGTATGTACGTGCAGATTATGCCGCCGGGGTTTGCCGCGCCGCTCTTTTGGGTTTTGCTGAGCGGTCTTTTAGAGATTTTAGGCGGCGTCGGGCTCTTTCTCCGGCGCTTTCGCCGGTGGGCGGCCTACGGGCTGGCGCTCCTGATGATCGCCTTCTTTCCCGTTCACTTGAATATGCTCTTCGACCCGGCGAGCGTCGGCGTGCAGGGGCTTTCGGCGTACCTGCTCTTCTGGCGGCTGGCGCTGCAGTTTGTACTGATTGCGCTGTTTGTCTGGCTGGCGGAGGCGTGATAGCAGCAGTTGGAGCGCTCGAGCTCCTCCAATCCCCCAATATCCCGGTCTCGCACGGTTTTACGACCCGTGCGGGCGGCGTCAGCGAAGGGTGGTACTCGTGCCTCAACCTGGGGCTCTCGAGCGGGGACGCCGAAGCGTCCGTCGCTGAAAACCGCCGCCGCGTTTTAGCGCTGTTCGGCGTAAACGAACACCACGCGTGCGCGTTTAGTCAGGTTCACGGGGTGCGGGTGCTCAGGGGCAGACCGAGCTGGTTTGCAGAAGAAGCCGACGCGGTAGTCTCGAATACGCCCGGTTTGGCGCTCATCATCAGTACCGCCGACTGTTTGCCCGTACTTTTTTACGACCCCGCAACGGGCGCGGTCGGGGCGGCACACTGCGGCTGGCGCGGCACCGTGCAGGGTATCGCTGCGGCGACGGTACAGAAACTCACTGAACTTTACGGCAGCGACCCTGCCGATTTACGGGTGGCATTTGGGCCGGGTATCTCGCGGCCGAACTATCAGGTCGGCACGGAGGTTATCGGCACGTTTCAGGAGGCCGGGTTTCCGGAAGTTGTCTATGAACCCGACGGCAACGGACGTTTTCTGCTCGATGTCGCCGCCGCAAACCGCTGGGCACTGCTAAAGCTCGGTATCGACCCGGTAAACCTGTGGGAGAGCGGGGTGTGCACCTACGCCGACCCGGAGCGCTTTTTTTCGCACCGGCGCGACCGGGGCCGGACGGGGCGGCACTGGGCGGTGATTGTCGCAGAATGACCGAGATTTTCAAGCGGACGAAGCAGCCCTACACGTAAAACTCGCCGCAAACGGCGTAGCTAGGGTTAAAAGTCAAGCCGACTTGACGGCCTCGGGCGTTTACGTGCGGTCAGCCAAAACCAGCTTGACAAACTGCAGCAGTCTGGGAAAACGGTGCCAGCGTTTGGGGTCGCTGCCGACGCGGTAGGCCCACTCGAGCCCCAGCCGGTGCGTCCACTCCGGCGTCCTCTTCACTTCACCTGCCAGCACATCGAGCGCGCCGCCCACACCGATGAGGAGCGGCACGCCCAACTCAGCGCGGTGTGTGTGCAAGAAAAGCTCTTGGCCTTCACCGAGGCCGCACAAAAGGAGCTGTGCGCCGCTTTCGGAAACCTTCCGAACCACCTCCGGAACATCTCCGGGCCGCTTGAAATAGCCGTGCTGCACGCCTGCGACCGTCGTCCCGAAACGCGCCCCGGCAACCTCGGCGGCGCGCGCGGCGACGCCGGGTTTGGCCCCTAAAAAGTAGACGCGAAGGTCCGGGCCGCCGCGTTCCAAAAGCCGGGTCATCAGCTCGACACCGGGAACCCGCTCCGGCAACCGCACGCCGCGCCGCCGCGCCGCCCACAAGATACCTACGCCGTCGGCGACGCTCAGGTCGGCATGTTTCAAGGCTTCTTCAAGCGCAGCTTGTGACGTGGCCCGGACGATGATTTCAGGGTTCAGCGTGACGAGGAGGTGAGGTGTGCTGCCTTTAGCTGCGTGTAGCGCCCAAGTCGCCGCCTCCTCGAGCGTCACCCCGACCACCTCAAATCCGAGTACAGCGGTTGTTTGAACTGTTTCAAGGCCCGCTACTGCCACTTCGTTAGGGCGTCGCCGCCGTAAAGCGGTAGTGCGCGTCGTCGTCGGGCGCGACCAGGCGCGGCACTTTATCTGTTTGCGACACGAGACTGCTCAGGGCGATGTCGCCGGTCAGGTTAAAGCGGCGCAGGGCGTGACCGGCCCGCGAGCCCCAGAGCGCGCCCACAGGTGCCGGAAACGCGCCCAAAAAGCCCATCGCGTAGAGCGCCGCACCGCCCAGACTCGCCGCCGGCAACCGCCTTTTAAGCTGCGCCGCCAAAAATCCGGCGCAGAGTGTGTCGTCCAGGTCTTCGTCGCCGTTAAAGCCCGCGCAGAGCAGGGCGATCTCCTGTTCTGCCAGAGACGCCGCCAACGCCGCCGCCGCGCCCGCATTGTAAAGCGAACCGAGCAGCACGTGTTTTGCGTTCTTGGTGCACCCCAAAACGCGCGCGCCGTTGTCCGAAACGAGAACAGCGGAGCGTCCTGCTACGTCGGCGTGGGCGACCTCGGTCGGAGAGATGCCGTAGTTGAAGCCTTCGGGGGGCAGGCCGCCTCGCTCACCAAAGAGTAATAGCCCCCGTGCTTCGGCCAGGTGGCGGGCGGCGCGAATGCTCGGACCCACATAAAGGGTCTCGAGTCCCCGGCTAAATAGAATCGGTGCGAGCGTGCACGATCTGAGCACGTCGATTACGATCACGACGTCGGGGTAGTCTCTGGAGTAATCTCCGGGAAAATCGCCACTAGGCCGCAGGTCAACGCGCAGGTGCATAGAAGCTTTCCGGGGCAGTCAGCTTGCGGATTTCAGCGGGGCAGCACGCGGTATTACACACAGTTGCTATCCTAACACTTGCGTTTCGCCAAACTGAGGACAAAGGGCGCGAGAGTACCGTAAAGCTTTTAGAACGTCGCCCCGTGAGCTTTGCTCCAGCGTATTTTTGCTTTCCCGCGACCGGCTCCGGTCAGTCTGCTATAAAAACCGCTGGGCGCTACCCCTCACCCCGCCGTAAAACACTACCGCACCAAACGAACCGCAGGGCTACACATCCGTTTGGACCGGCTCCGCGCTCGGCAAAACGATACGCGTTGGCAGCGTATCCTACGCCGCCCGCAAACGCCGCACGGTACGCTGGCGTGTGCCGCCGACCCCTTTTGCAACCGCCTACAAAAACCGCGCCTTGACCTCGCTATTTGCACTCGAGCCCGGCAACACCGGGGCGGCACTAGCGCAGCCCCGCCCAGTTGACCGAATCAGGCTCAGCCAAGTGTTGCGGCGGCAGGCGGAAAGGCTCGGCGCGCCCGAAGCGGTCTTCGAGTCTTTGGCGAAGCTGGCGCACCCTGAAAGCCGCGCGGTCGTTACCGGGCAGCAAACAGGGCTTTTGCTGGGGCCACTCTATACGCTTAGCAAAGCCGTCAGCGCGCTTAAACTCGCCGCCGAACTCGGTACCGACGCCCGCCCGGTCGTCCCGATCTTTTGGCTGGCAAGTCAAGACGCCGACAGCGCCGAAATCGACCACACCTACTTGCTCGACTTGGACGAAACGCTCCACCGCCTTTCGCTGCCGCTCCCCGAAGGCGTCCCGGCAGGGCGTATTAAGCTTGATGAAGCGTGGCCCGAGAAGGTGATCCGTGACCTGAACGCGTTTCGTGGGCCGGACGCGCACAAGTTTGGGGCAACCGACCTCTTGCACCGCACCGCCGCACGCGCCGAAAGCTTCGCCGACTGGTTCGGGGCGCTTCTTTACGAGCTTTTAGGTGAGCAAGGATTGATTGTACTGAACCCGCTCGAGCCCGCCGCCGCCGAACTCTTCTCCCCTGTTCTGCGCGCCGAACTCAGTGACCCACTGCGCTCAGGCCGAGCCGTCAACGCTGCTGCTAACACCCTCCGCGAGCTGGGCTACACGCCGCAACTCGGACGGGCCGCCGACGCGACGAATGTGTTTCTTACGGCGAACGGGCAAAGGCAACTCTTGCGGTTTGACGGTCAGACGTTTTATACAGACGCAGGTCACTACAGCCGCGACGACCTGCTCGCCCGCTTGGACGCCGACCCGACCTGTCTGACCCCGGCTGCCGGTCTTCGGCCCGTCACGCAAGATGCGGTTCTGCCAACAGCTGCAACCGTCGTCGGGCCGGGGGAACTGCGCTATATCGCTCAGCTTCGGGGCGTTTATGAACAGCACGGCGTAGCGATGCCGCTAATCTGGCCGCGAACAACCGTTACGGTTTTGGAACCACCCGTCGCCCGGATTCTGGACAAGTTCGGCCTCAGTGCCGGAGCGTTGCAAACGGACTGGGAGGGCGTAAAAACGCAAACGCTTTTGGCCTTGCACGGTCACAAACTCGCGTTCGACAACCGCCTGCGCGCCCTTGAAAATCTTTCAGCTTCACTCCGCGCCGACGTGTCCGCTATCGATCCGACCCTTTCCCGGACGGTAGGCCGCGCCGAGGCCGAGTTGAAGGTGATTTTCAGCAGGCTCGAGACCAAAAGTGCCGCCGCCCTCGCTGAGCGCGATGATGTCTATACCCGGCAGTTCGGGCGACTGCGCGCGCACCTGCTCCCCACCGGCGTCCCGCAAGAACGTCTCTTGAGCCCCTTTGGTTTTTTTCTCAAATTTGGCACAAAAGCTGTGATGGACGCACTTCTGACGCTCCCGGTCGAAGGCGAGCACGAACTGCGTATCTGCTAGCTGTACGGACGTCTTGGGGCGTTTGGGGTCGTCGGCGCTGCGTAGGTCTTATGTTAGTTCTTGTAGGTCTAGTTCTTTTAACGAGCAGTACAGTGTTTTATTTTTTATAGCGGTGCTATAGTGTGAAAAATACCATAGGCTCGGGTAAGGTACCCGCCCGGTGAGGTGTTCTATCTTCGAAGGCTCAACCCAGTACAGATTGTATCGGCTTCCGTTCAAATATCGGCGGGTATGGGCGTGGGCATAAGCGTCGTGGGTCACGCCCCGGCAAAGGGTCACGAGGTGGTGTCCCGACACCTGCAGGCAGCACTTTCGGGCGTGTTGTGCGCCCTTTCGGAAGCGGCGGCGGGGAGTGTCGGCAGCAACTTGGAGCGCACTACCTGGCATCTGCAGATGGCGTGCAACTACCTCAAAATCGCTGCCAGCAAGACCGGGACGGCAGAGGCCGACGCGGTAGACGTTGTGCGAGAGCGTCTGACGGACAGGCTTTTCTTGCTCGAGGGCGCGCTTCTCTCGGTTGAGTGTGGCGGTTCGAGCACCCGCGTACAGGGGCTGCTGGAGGGGCTCGAGCTGATGGTCGCGATAGCTTCGCTAATGCCGGTTTCTTTAACGCCGCTGGGCCCTGCACCCTTGCCGGACGCGCAGACACTAGATTCACCGGAATAGCCCGGCGCGCGACCTGGAGCCAGGCGGATACTTTGTATTTGGCTATCTCGTGTGCGGCGCAGGGTAAACTAGCTCATGACTACAGTTGCCGTAACCGGTGGCAGCGGCAAACTGGGCCGCGCCTGTATCAAGGACTTGCTGGCGCACGGTTATACCGTCGTTAACCTAGACGTAAACGCGCCCGAACCGCAACTCTGCCCCTTTACCCAAACCGATTTCGCCGATTTCGGCGCAACGCTAGACGCCTTTGCCGGCTCGGACGACCGCTATCCGAAAGTAGACGCCGTAGTTCACCTCGCAGCGTTTCCGGCTCCGGGTCTGGTCACCAACGCCGCACTGTTTAAGAACAACCTGATCGGTACCTACAACGTTTTTGCCGCCGCGCGCATTTTGGGTATCAACAATGTCGTCTGGGCCTCTTCGGAAACCCTCCTCGGTCTCCCCTTTGACGAACCGCCACCCTATATTCCGCTCGACGAAGACTACCCGGCACGCCCCGAATCGTCGTATTCGCTTTCCAAAGCGCTCGGCGAGGCGATGGCAGAGCAGTTCTGCCGCTGGGAACCCGCGCTGAAAATTATCGGTTTGCGCTTTTCCAACGTGATGAACCCCGAAGATTACGCCGAGTTTCCGAGCTTCGACGCCGACGCGACCACCCGTAAATGGAATTTGTGGGGCTACATCGACGCCAGAGACGGCGCGCAGGCAGTGCGGCGCGCGCTCGAGTACGCAGGCACAGGAGCCGACGTCTTTATCATCGCCAACGCCGACACCGTGATGACCCGGCCCAACGCGGAGCTGCTTGCCGAGATTTTTCCGGAGGTACCGCTAAAACGCGAGGTCGAGCCGAACGAAACGCTTTTGTCTATCGACAAAGCGCGCCGCGTGCTGGGGTACGAACCGGAACACTCGTGGCGCGATGAGGTCTAGTAAACGAGGTCTAGCAAACCCTGCGGGGCCCGGTTACCGCTGGTACCGGCTCAACCGGAGCACCTGCCGTAAAGACACGGTAGCAGCCCCGCAAGGAGCAGCCCCGCAAGGAGCAGCCCCGCAAAGAGAAGTACGCGCTTAGTTGAGAACGGGCTCAGGGGGTGGTTTAGGTTCAGCGTCGGTTTTGGGTGGTTCTTTCGCCAAAACAAGCTTGCCCTGCACGCGGCTTAGGTCGCGGAGTACACGCGCGCGCCGCCGCCTGTCTTTGTCGGTAAAGGGCGCTAGGTGAAGCGCAGGCGGAACCTCTACTCGGCGCCCCGAGCTCAGGCGGAAAAACAACCCGGCACAGGCGACGACGACGCCGGCCCCGGCAAGTGCCAACCACCCGGGTTTACTTACCGACGCGCGGACTTCGGGCAAGACGCCTTGCTCGAGGGCGCGCGCTTGCACTTCGGGAGTGTCGGCTAAAACATCGAGCACAGGCGACGCCGCACGGCCTGAAAAACCCCACGGCGACGGCTTCGCGCGAACCTCTCGCCAACCGCTGGGGCTAAAAGGATCGAACGAACCGGACATGCCGTAAACGCTCAAGGGTTCCGGCACAGGCAGAATCGTCCGGACGTTTAGCATGTTGCCGGAGACGCCGAGCTGCGCGCCACTCGCCTCGGTAATGTCGACGGGGCGACCGCCCTGCTGTTCAAACACCTTGACGTCATTCCCGGCGATGCGAAATGCGTAGCGCCACGACGCGCCCTCAGGAAGCCGGAGCGCCGAGCCCGCGAGTAATTCTGTGCCGGCGGTTGAGGAGGCCGGGCCGCCCAGATAAAGCTCGAGCAGCGCTCCCGGGAAACGCGCCGGGCTCTCCAGACCGATGCTAAAACCCAGCGTCGGCGCGTCGTACACCGTTACGCTGCGGATATCGAACGCGTCCCCTTGCCGGAAGATCGTGGCTGTCGGCGCGGTAAGGTTGGTTCCTACATCCCCGGCAGGGTCGGTGACGCTCAAGAGGGCGGCGACGAGAAGTTCAAGCACCCGCGTTCGTCCTCACCTGTTTGCAAAACGCGTAAAGCCAGCGGGCGAGCCGCTGCGAATCGTGCCCGGCCTGGAGGCCGCCACTTAAGAGGTTGAGCGTCGCTACCTCGATATCCGCCGCCCTAAAAGGCGCCGGGTCGTACACGACGACCTCGGCACCCTCGGCGTGGTAGCGCTGCAGACGTTCGGCGTTGACCTCACCGGTATTGATGACCACCCAGTCGGGATAACGCCCCAGATGTGCGTAGAGCGCCTCGACGTGTTCCCAGGCGCTAAAACCGTCTGTCTCGCCGGCCTCGGTCATTACGTTGCAAACATAAACGAGCGACGCCCGCGACGCCAAGATAGCCTCGCGGCTGCCCGGTACCAAAAGCGGCGGGAGCGTACTGGTAAACAAACTGCCCGGCCCCAAGACGATCACGTCGGCGGCGGCGAGGGCCAAGCCGACGTCGGGAACAAGCGTGGGGCCTGGGGGCTCGAGCGCCACCCGCGCTACAGCTCCGGGCGTGCTGCGAACATTGCTCTCACCCAATACGGTCTCGCCGGAGCGTTTAAGCACCTTGAGCGTCGTCGGTTCGGTCGTAACCGGGTAGACCGCGCCGCAGATATTCAGGAGCGAATTCAAGACGCGCACCGCCCGCGCAAAGTCGCCTTCGACCTCGGTCAGGGTAGTGATCAAAAGGTTGCCGAAGGTGTGGCCTTTAAGCTCACCGCCGCGCGCGTAGCGGTACTCGAGCAGTTGCGACACGTGAAGTTCGTTGTCCGAGAGCGCCGCCAGACAGTCGGTCAGGTCGCCCGGTGCCGGAATCCCGTAGGCTTCCCGGAGCCGCCCCGAAGAGCCGCCGTCGTCGCTGACCGACACCACCGCCGTAATGTTCGAGGTGTAGTGCCGTAGCCCCCGTAAAAGGTTGGAAAGTCCGGTGCCGCCACCGAACGCCACCACGCGCGGCCCTTTGGCGAGCGACACGCGGCGGTGCAAGAGTACGGCGGCGTCACGCGGTTTGGGCATCCAGTTAGACAAGAGCGAGCGGTTAAGGCGGCCTACCGCCACTATCGCCAGTGTGCTGCCGCCGATGAGCAGAAAAAGTGCCAACAGGCCGCCCCAACGTCGCCACCCCAAACTGTCGCTAGCGCGCCCGAGCGGGCTCAGCAGGTAGCCGTTGCCCCAAAGCCAGAACGCGCCCAGCAGCACCCCGACAAGCAGCACGCCGACGCCCGCGCCGATGACGGCGATGTGCCGTTTGACGCCCATCCCCGGCATCAGCCAGTAGCGGAGGTTGCCAAGACGCCCCCACCGCCTCTCCGGTGTGCGGGAAAGCTCTCCGGGACTGAGCGGCCTAGCCACGCGCGACCCCGTGTTCGGCTAGGGCCAGCGCCAGGTCGCGGTGTTCGGCGTAGGTGGCAAAAACGTCGGCGAGGTCATGCTTGAGGCGTTCGGCAAAGGCGACCGAGCGGTGCTGACCGCCTGTACACCCGACGGCGACGGTGTAGCTCGAGCGCCCCGTCACCAGCGCGCGGGTCGCCAGCAGCCTGACGAACTCGCGCAGTTCGGTGTAAAAAGCCAATCCCTCGGCGGTAAAAACGTAAGCGGCGACCTCCGGGTCTTTGCCGCTTTTGTGACGCAGGGCCGGGTCGTAGTAGGGGTTCGGCAATGAGCGCAGGTCGAACACGTTGTCGGCGTCGATTGGAACGCCCCGCTTAAACCCGAACGATGAGAGCCTGAGGCGAAACTTGCGCTCATCGCCGAAGCGCAGGCGAAGTTCTTCAGTTAGCTCTCGAGCCGAGAGGCTAGAGGTATCGAGTACGGTGTCGGCAACGGCCCTGAGGTCACCCAACACCACGCGCTCACGGGCGATATCTTGTTGCAGCGGCGCGTAACCGAGCGGGTGGGTACGGCGGGTGAAGTTGTAACGCTTGACGAGCACTTCGTCGGACGCGTCTAAAAAGACGACTTCAGGATGAATATCGCGTGAACGTAACGAGCCCAGCGCCTCGCTGAGCTTGGGTAAAAAAGCCGCCGTGCGGACCCCGACGCCGACAGCGACCCGTGGTTGTACCGGGCCGGCCTGAGAGACCAGCTCGTCCCACAGGGCGGGCGGCACGTTGTCGGCGGTAAAGTAGCCGAGGTCTTCAAGGGCGGCCAGCGCAGTTGTGCGGCCCGCCCCCGAAAGCCCCGATAAGACGACGAATCTCACCCTTATACCTTACGGCCTGTAGAGCCTGAGCGCAAAGACATCTGCGCCTTGCTGCACGACAGCGGCCCGCGCCGAACGCCAGAGCAGCTCTCCGGCGGTGACGAGCAGCGACCCGCCGCCGAGGTCGGCGCGGATAAGGGGCAAGCCCCGGCTCCGGGTCGCACGAAACGTTGCCGCGAGGCCGGACGGCGGGGCTACAGATAACTCGACCGGCACGTCCAACCAGTCGAGGTCATTGGGCGTCACGTCTGAACGGTCACCTTCGGCCTGCCCTAGCATCCAGCGTTCACCGTCGAAGGTAATGCTGCGCCGCCCACTGTCTGAACCGACCTCCAACCAGAAGGTTACTTGACGCCGGCTGCTCGACTCGAGCCCCCAGTTTTCAGGCGGAATAAACCCCAGCTCGCGCTCTATGCAAACCGTCGGCTCGGCGTCTTCTGAGAGGGGCACGACGAGCGCGTCGAGTGCCACCCGCTGCCGCACATCTTGCAGCAAAGCGCCGGCGTCGGCCTGCGCACCGAAACAGCCGATCCTGACCTGCTCGAGCGTCCCCCCCGGCGCGGCGTCCGTGTAAGCGTCGTAACCGACCCCGCGCAGCTGCTCGGCAATTTGTTCGGCGCGCGAACCCTGCCCGTAGGCGAACACCTGAATCGTCCAGCGCTCGGCTGAAACGCCGGAGACAAGTAGAAACAAAAGACAACATAATACAGCACGCACACATCATAGTATCAAACCGTAAGGTGCGTAAGGTGTGACCTCATGGATGCATTCAAAACGGTACAAGCCAAGCTGGAAACTGCTGCAACATAGGTAAAATGTGGTTTTAGCTCGCTTTCAAGATAACGGCGCCTATTACAGCGAAAAGCACGCCAAAATAACGCGCCAAGTTACACGGGTTGTGCCTACGTGCCTACAAAGGCAGTCTACGCCAGTCACAACAGGCTGCCGCGCAAACTACCAAGATGGCAGCTAGGCCAAAGCTGGATGTCCACGTACTAGGGGCGGAAATACTTTAATATCCAAAGGCCGACCTACTCACATACGCAATGACAAGCTGGAGCCCGCTTATCCTACGCCTTTCGCTTGGTAGGTCGACAAAAAATCAAACCGGGTCTTGCTCGGAGTGGTTGCGCTTGGCAGGATCGTTGGTCCCGTGCCGCCCACAACCGGTACAGTCAACTGAGATAAGCGGGTCGTGCCCCCCGTTTTCTGCCGGGTCACTCTCGAGCTTGAGCGCTAAAATGTTGTCACAGTAGGGGCAGAGCGCGCGCCCCTGAGTTTGATACGCGACCCAGATCGCGTCCATCTGGTCGGCGGTGTAGTCTTCATGTTGCGACATCGTTGGCCCCTTCTTTAGGAGAATTTTTGGTGTCGGTGCGGGTTAGGAATGGACTAAATACAAGCTTCTTGCTCGAGCTTGCCCTGACTTTTGTCTCAGCGTCTTACAACAAGCTGTTTAGGCGGGTTCATTCTCGGCCCACGGCGGGATTCCGGCTTTCGCCAACGCCTCGGACTAACCCTCCATACACGGATACTTCGATTTGTCGGTCGTTTCGCTCAACACCCAGCTCAAGCTATCGACCATCTCGATAAAGCGGGTACAGCGGACGTGCTGGTAGACGACATCTTTGTTTCAGGCAATTTCGGCGGTGCTCATCTGAATCACGTCGGCGTGCGTATTTTCAATTTCTCGTATCATCTGACGGACATCTTCGGATGTGTGCTTAAGATCGCTCATGTCTTATTTTTGCAGATTTTGCCCGGTTTGGCTGCGGCCCAGCTTGCTTTCGGGGTTTCGGTTGGTAGTTTCGTTACAACCGCACGGTTGTATCGATACTCACCCCAATTCTTTAGCTTTGGCACCTCCACGATTTACTGATCCGCTTCATAGCCGCAGTGCTGGAATGAGTTGAGGACGTTTTCAGGTGTAACCGTTTTGACGGCGTTGCAAAAGGCTTCAGCGAGTTTTTCAGCAGTTTCAGGCCGCAGGCTTTTGATGAAGGCTTTGAGCTTGGCAAATAGGTGTTCGGTAAGATTTAGGTCGGGCGAGTAAGTAGGGAGGTAGCGTAGCTCACAGCCATACGTTTCGACCAGCTCTCTGACTTCCTCACCATGATGCACGCTCCAGTTGTCCAAGTCTAAAATGCTACCCTCGGCAAGGGTCGGGAGTAGGAAGGACTCGAGAAAGCTCAGGAAAGCGTTTTTGTTCACCGTGTCTAAGACAACTAAAGCTTGCTCCGCCACCGAACCATCTAAGCTGGTCGCAGCAATAAGGCTGACCCGTTCTTTCTGGCCTTTAGCTTTTGTATTGCAAACACGCTCACAGCTTGCTGCCCAGCCGTACTCGCGGCTCTGTCCTAGTACGGGAACGAGCCCGGCCCTAGTGGGCCTAGTACAACATAGGCGCTCGTTTCGTCTATAAACACCAGCGTCCTGGTAGCTTTTTCGACTACCTCGGTGAGGTAGCTTTCGCGTGTTCCTTCGTCTCGTTCTGTGGCAATGAAGCTCTTTTGAGGATAAGTCCGGGGGCCTTTGGACTTAACTTACGCGTGATCCCAGCCGTTTTGGGTAGTTACCTATCGACGATTTCTTGATTGGGATACCTGTCTCTTCAGTCAACGCTTCAGCATGTTGCTCGGGCGTCCAGTTCTGATGTGTCTTGACTCGTTGCCGCAACCCTTCACAAGCTTTATCAAGCAGGCGTCGCCGCCCAGGGCGTTAGCTCGGCGCAGGTCGTCGTTGCTCTTGCCGTTTAACATAACGTTTAACCGTAGAGTGACTTACCCCAAAGCGTTCACTTACAGCTGTCTTGCTCTGCCCAGCTGCTACAGCTGTAACAATCCACCTTCGTAAATCTAGTGAATAGCCCTTCATCATGGTGGCTTACTTTGGTTCAGCTGCTTTTGGAAGTGCTGTTTATCTCAAAGCTTTACAGGCCTCCTTTAGTGAACTTAGATGGTTGCAGTTCAAGGCCGCCGCGTAAGGTGAGTAAAATATTTGCTGTTCAACCTCGTAGTGTAGTTGCGCTTTTGCTCGAGCCCCGCCCAAAGCTATCGCCTGCTGCCCTTCTCGCCGCTCTACCCCGTATAATCTCAGCACAGCTCAGAAAGGGGTATTACATGGACAGAGCAGCAGCAGAGGCGCTCAGCTTGGAAGAGCAGGTTGCACTTTTAGCGGGAGATTCATTTTGGATTACGGTTCCGGTAGAACGCGCGGGCGTTCCGGCAGTCAAGGTTTCGGACGGGCCGAATGGGGCAAGGGGTGGCGGGGCGCTCGTCGGGGGCGTAAGCGCGGCGTGTTTTCCCGCCGGAATTGCGCTCGCCGCAACGTGGAACACGGCGCTCGTCGAAGAGGTTGGGCAGGCGTTGGCGGAGGAAACGCTCTCCAAAGGGGCTAGGGTGCTACTCGCGCCGACGGTCAACCTGCACCGGGGCGCGCTTAACGGACGCAACTTCGAGTGCTACTCCGAAGACCCGTTTTTAACGGCGTGCTTGGGCGTCGCGTATATCGAGGGTCTGCAGAGCCGGGGCGTCAGCGCGACCCTCAAGCACTTCGTCGGGAACGAGTCCGAGTTCGAGCGGATGACGATCTCGTCGGAAATCCCCGAACGGGCGCTCCGCGAGCTCTATCTGCTGCCGTTTGAAGCGGCGGTCAGGGCGGGCGTATGGGCGGTGATGTGTTCGTACAACAAGCTCGGCGGCACCTACGCAAGTGAAAACAAGCGCTTTTTGACCGAGATTTTACGTGACGAGTGGGGCTTCGACGGGCTGGTGATGTCCGACTGGTTTGCGACGCACTCGACTGCGCCGTCCATCAACGCAGGGTTAGACCTCGAGATGCCCGGCCCGGCCAAATATCGTGGGGAAAAGCTCTTGGAGGCCGTCGAAAACGGTTCTGCCGATGAAGACGCCGTAAAACGGAGCAGTGAACGTCTCCTCAAACTTTTTGAGCGTGTCGGGGCGTTTGAAAACCCCGACATCCCCGAAGAGCGTGCCGACGACAGACCCGAACACCGCGCGCTCATCCGGCGGGCCGGAGCGGAAGGGGCAGTGCTGCTTAAAAATAACGGTGTGTTGCCGCTCGACAAAGACACCGTAAAAAAGGTCGCTATCATCGGGCCGAACGCCAAGACCGCGCAGATTATGGGCGGCGGCAGCGCGCAGGTCAACGCGCACTACCGCGTCTCACCGTTTGACGGTCTCAAAGAACAGCTAGGTGAAGCCAAGCTGGGTTACGAACTTGGGTGTACCAACCACAAGCTGTTGCCACTTCTGAGCGAGCAGCTAGCCGGTGAGCTGAAGGTCGAATACTTCAATTCCCCCGAGCTTTCCGGTAAACCGGTCTACACGACCCAAGTGCCGGACGCGCAGATGATGTGGCTCGATTCGGTCGGTCACGGTGTCGAGCAGGAATTTTCAGCGCGCTTTAGCGGAACGCTTCACCTGGACGACGCGGGCGCGTATCAGTTCGACCTTGTGAGTGCAGGCTTGAGCCGGTTGTTTGTAGACGGTGAACTGGTTGTAGACAACTGGGACGGCTGGACGCAGGGCGACGCCTTTTTCGGGTCGGGGAGCGAGGAAAAACTGGAACAGGTGCAGTTGGAGGCGGGCGAGCATGAGCTGCGGCTCGAGTTCGCCCCCAAAGCTGCCGGTGAGTTCGGTCTTTCAGCCGTTCGTACCGGGATATTCAAACCGCTGCCGGACGACGCGTTAGACCGCGCCGCTAAGCTGGCTGCCGCTTCGGACGTGGCGATTGTCTGTGTCGGACTCAACGGCGAGTGGGAAACCGAAGGCAACGACCGCGCTGATATGGCGCTGGTCGGGGAACAAAACGAACTCGTCTCCCGCGTTGCGGCTGCCAACCCCAATACCGTCGTGCTGCTGCAAACCGGCTCTCCGGTGACGATGCCGTGGCTGGATGAGGTCGCCGCCGTCGTGCAGCTCTGGTATCCCGGTCAAGAGTGCGGCAACGCGGCGGCGGACGTGCTGTTAGGCAACGTCAACCCGTCGGGCAAGCTGCCGCAAACGTTCCCCGCAAAACTCTCGGATTCGCCGGTGATGGACGGCCAAGCCTCGACCTATCCGGGCGAAAACGGTCAGGTCTTCTACCGCGAGGGTATCTTTATCGGCTACCGGCATTTTGAACACGAGGGTATCAAACCGCTCTTTCCGTTTGGCTTTGGCCTGTCGTATACGACCTTTGAGTATGGCGACGTAACGCTTTCAGCCGATGAGCTAGGCGCGGGCGAAACACTTCAGGTCAGCGTTCCAGTAACCAACAGCGGCGACCGCGCGGGGCAGGAAGCTCTGCAGCTTTACGTGAAGGATGTTGAAGCGAGCTTGGAGCGGCCCAAAAAAGAACTCAAGGGCTTTGTGAAGGTAGCTTTGGAACCCAAAGAAACCAAAGTCGCCACCTTCAGCCTCAACATGCGGGCGCTGGCCTATTTCGACGACCAGCAAAACGCCTGGGTTGCCGAAAAGGGTGAGTTTGAGGTTTTAGTCGGCGCGTCGTCGGATGATATTCGGGCTAAAGCGTCATTCACTTTGAGCGAAACATGGACGGAGCCTGTCGGTGCTAAAAAATAAGCTGACTACAGCGGGCTCGCGGGTGGCTTTGGCTGCCTGCGCCTTGCTGCTCGGCGCATGTACCGAGCCAGATGTCAGAGTCGATTTTGCCAACGATCCCCTTATTCTACGCGGCGCGTGGATAGCCAAAGACGCTACGGGCGCGCTTGTTGCCAACTTCGACCTTCGGGCAACCTACATAGCTGGCGAAAACTATAAAGTTTCAGGAAACGTTACCTTTGTAGGAGAGGAGGCTGTAGCTATTGATGGCGAGGTTTACGGGCACAGGGTCAAATACCTCTCACCTCAGGCAGCCCTTATTACTTCAGACGACCTCTTTTACGCTACTACGGCTAGCGAGCCGCCACGTTACCTGTACGCTGCTGCTTACAGGCCGCGAAATAACGAGGAACCGCTGAGAATTATCTATGAAGGTGGTGTTAAGCCTCTCAATATAGACGACCCTGATGAGATTGCTTCATGTCCTCCAGCTGAGTGTTTTGGCATTACTTTGAAACGTTCTGTGACAGCGCCGTAGCTTGCCTCTGTAACATAGAAAATTCTCGTGACACG
Source organism: uncultured Trueperaceae bacterium (assembly GCA_963799485.1). Classification (GTDB taxonomy): domain Bacteria; phylum Deinococcota; class Deinococci; order Deinococcales; family Trueperaceae; genus Truepera. The sequence continues at coordinate 95,592 of CAWCXJ010000006.1, read as the reverse complement.
GGTTTTTTCTGAAGTGTAGAAGTGGCGGAAATGTCGCTTTGTACCTTAGCAATTAAGGTATTTTGGTGTATACTTTGGCATGGAACAGATACTCCAAGACCACCCGCCCCGTGGCCTTAAACAAGACTATCCGCACTACTTAAACCAGCTTCAGGCCATTCACGCCTTGCGCGATGAGTTGGAGCTTACGCCGGTGCAGTACCAGAAACTTCTGCATCAGCTGACCGGCTCATACTCTGCCAAATACATGACCGAAGGAGAGCGCGAACGCATCATCTCGTTTTTTTCGCTGCACCGCGACCTGAGCGAAGTCGTCGCCAAGGCGCAGGGTGCGTTAGAACAGCTCAACGGCTCGTTCGGCCTTGTCACTCCCGAACTCCTGATGGACAAAGAGGTTTACTTGAACGGCGACTTTTTGACCCGCACCCAGGCTCCGATTGAAAGCGTCGTGATGATGATGCGAACCCGTTACGGTGCGGACGCGCGGCTCATCTGCGCCTCCGAAGAGCGCGAGGTCGATGATACGTCGTTAAAGCTCGAGTTCGTCGCCTAACTACACGCGGACGCTGTACGCGTCTCGAGGCTGACTGTAATCCGGGGGGTTGCCCTGATAAACATAGCTGGACTTACGAAAACGAATTGTCAAAGTAGATGTTGCGGAGGGGCAGGACAAACCCGCAGTAGCAAGGCAGCCTAGGGGAGCGGCTGGTGTGTTGTACGTCAAATGTCTTGGAGCCGGACGTTTTGCTCAGCTCAGCGCACTCTAGCGCTCTCATGTACCTTCAGCCGTAGACAGGAGCGTGTATTTGCCTCCGCTGAGGTACATTTTGGTGTGTGAAACAAACGTCTGCATCGTCCGGTCGAAAGGCTGCGGCAGACTGCTGCACTGCGGTTCCCACGTGCTGACAAGCGCCCCCAACTGCTCCGGCTCCAAGTCGGTCATGCTGCACGGTAAACCGAGCACACGCAGGTGCGCCGAGAGCGCCTCTTCCTGGGTACAGCGCTGCGCCGAGCACCGCAGCACCTGATCTGTGCTAAAAGCTTGTTGATACAGCTCGCCGAGCTCGTGTAGCAGTGCCAACGCAAGCACGTGATCGTCGCTTAAGGGACCGAAAACGAGTGAACGCAGATTTATAACTGCTTTGCTGAAGCGCTGCTCTTCAGGGTCGGCGGCGAAGGCGGAGAGAAGCTTACTCATCTCTTTCATTTTACCCTAACCGGATGCTCAGCTGCATGAGGAGCTGCTTGACGATTAAGAGCCGTCCAAGCTCGACTTTGCACGGTCAGGCGGCATAGCAGAGCATGTCTACCAAGCGGTCGAGTAGAGGCTCCGAAAAAGTAGGCGGCGGTTTGCCATACCAAGCCGCAGCACGTGGCGAGAAACCCGCTTGCCAATAAAGCGCGTGAGCTGCGAGAATTACGACCGAGAAGAGCCCGAAAAGAATGAGGGTCGCGCGCGTAATAGCGAGGTCTGCGCGTTGCCTTTGCATCTCCACATCCAGGTGTAAGCGCACTTCCTGAAAGGTAACTTCCAAGTGCCGGCGGCGAATGAACCACTCGGCGAGCTGCAGCGGCTCGGTGTCGGCATCGGTACTTAGCAGTGCTTGGGGATCGAACTTGCCGTCGGGGTCTCTGCTAAGAAGCCGGCGGAGGGAAACGGGTGGTTTGCCGGTGGGATACCAGATTGCCGTTGCTGAAGCGACCCCTATGCTCTCTCTTACCCGTTGTAATAACTGACTCGACACTTGCCAGGCAATTTCGGAATCACCCGGTCGCTTCGCTAAGGTGAGCAGCTGTTTCCCTTTGAGGCGCGGACGTCCCAGTTGTCCTGAGCGGTAGGTGCCGGCTTGTAGAGTGCTGCGTCCAGGCGAAGACGCGTCACGAGCGTAACGGGACGAACCAACTGTTGGCAGTGGTGCAAAAAGTCGAGCGCGCTGTGACCGCTGTCAGCAGCAATCACAATTTGACGTTTGGGCAGCCAACGGCGCAGTAGTACCGCGATTTGTCCAGCCCAGACAGTGAGTTTCTGGTGGTGGATACCTCGCTCCTGATAGTATACCGCTCGGGAGAGCTAAAGCGCTAAGCGCAGGTAGCGCCCAGACGCGCGGAGCCCAGGGAACCGGTGCAAGCCACGTCAGGTTGACCCAGCGCAGGCCGCTGCACTTCACGAAATGGCGGTGACGCGAGCGTACGGCGTTGCGCTAGCTGCCTTTGGCTTTAATCTGCCCCAACGCCGCTCCAGCGTTTCGTCGATACCAAATACCAGCAGTTCACCTACATCGAAGGCGCTGAGCAACAACCCAAGGCGTATCCGGCTCGCCTTCAAGGCCGACCCTGATGCTCGGTTCAGTACTTGGTGGTACCGGTACCTGGCAAAACCCTCCTGCTGAGCTAACCTCGTAACCCACAGAGCAGCCGTCACCGTTCGTTTGCTCGGGGTGAGCACAGCCCCAACCACGAGCACCTGCTCTCTCAGGTCGATTTCGTGAACAAGCACGCAAAGGGCACCAGCACCTTTCGGAGCGCGTTGGGTAACGGCAGCGTGGCTGACCTCCAAAAGATGGTCGGCCTAGCCCATCTCAGCCAACTTCGTGCAAGGTCAAGCCGAGTCGGTACATGCTAGCTCTTGGAGTCAAGTCCACGTGCTTTAGCCTGGGTAGTTGACGCCGGACTTGTTAAGCTGTAGAGATGCTGGACGCAGGAAACCCGCTCATCGTGCAGGCCGACCGCTCGATCTACCTGGAGACGTTCAACCCGCGCGCGGAGGAAGCGCGCGCAGCTATCTCACCCTTTGCCGAGCTGGAGAAAAGTCCGGAGCATCTGCATACTTACCGGCTTACACCCTTATCGCTGTGGAATGCGGCGAGCAGTGGTCAAGAGAGTGACACGATGGTCGAGGCTTTGGAGCGCTTCAGCAAATTTCCGGTTCCCGAAAACGTCGTAACGGACATCAGGGAACTGGTAGGTCGCTGGGGGCGCATTCGGCTGCTGGAAGCAAGTGGCGCGCTGGTGCTCGAGGTTCAGCCAGGGGACGAGGCGCTGCAGTTAGAGCTTTCCAAACACAAGCGGGTGGCACCCTTGCTAGGGGAACGGTTGACCAAACGGTCGTTCACCGTACCCCTCTTGCACCGTGGGCCGATCAAGCAGGCACTACTCGAGGTCGGCTGGCCGGTCGAGGATTTAGCGGGCTACAGCGACGGGCTTGACCTGCCTGTAGCGTTGGCCGGCTCGCTGAACGTGAGAGCTTATCAGCAAAGAGCCGCCGAGGCGTTCTTCTTGGCAGGCAGTCGGCAGGGCGGCTCGGGAGTCGTGGTGCTGCCGCCGGGTGCCGGTAAGACAGTAGTCGGGTTGGTGGCGATGACGATGGTCGCCCAACGCACGCTCATCCTAACCACCAACCGTACCAGTGTGACACAGTGGCAGCGGGAACTGCTCGGTAAGACGACCCTCGCTCACGACGACGTCGCCGAGTATAGTCCCCGCGCTAAAAAGATGGCAGCAGTAACTCTCTGCACCTACCAGATGCTGACGACGCGCAAACGGCAGAAGAAGGAGCAGGGAGACGCACCGGCCGCAGAGCTCGCGGTCTACCCGCATATGCAGCTTTTTCGGCAGCAGGACTGGGGGCTGATCATCTACGACGAGGTGCACTTACTGCCTGCCCCGATCTTCCGCCTGACCGCCGAGGTGCAAGCGCGCCGTCGCCTCGGCTTGACTGCCACCCTGATCCGGGAAGACGGACGGGAGGGGGACGTATTTTCATTGATCGGCCCGAAGCGGTTCGACGTGCCCTGGAAGGAGCTCGAGCAGAGCGGCTGGATTGCAAACGCGCACTGTCGTGAGGTCCGACTCCGCCTCTCGGAAGAGGAGCGGCTTAGCTACGCGGTGGCCGAGGAACAACAGAAATTCCGCATCGCCGCAGAGAACCCGCGCAAGCGTGAACTGCTCGAGAAAATCCTCGCGTTTCACCAGGACGAACCGAGCTTGGTGATTGGGCAGTACCTCCATCAGCTCGAGCTGATCGCGGGCGACCTGGACGCGCCGCTGATCACCGGCGAGACGCCGCAAGCCGAGCGGGAGCGCTTGTTCGACGCCTTCCGAGAGGGGCGTCTTAAAACGCTGGTGCTCTCGAAGGTGGGTAACTTTGCCCTGGACCTGCCGGACGCACAGGTGATGATTCAGGTCTCGGGAGCGTTCGGCTCGCGGCAGGAAGAAGCTCAGCGCCTCGGGCGGGTGCTTCGTCCCAAACGCCAGGGCGTTAGTGCCAGCTTTTACAGCCTGGTGTCGCGGGAGACCAAAGAGGAAGATTTTGCACATCACCGGCAGCTTTTTCTGACCGAACAGGGCTATCAGTACAAGATCATGGATGAGGCGGACTGGTTGCAACCGCGCCTTCGGGACCGCAGCACCTTAAACTAGCGTCATTCACGACTTGGTGTCGAGGAGTTCGTATGCCAGCTAGAAAAGCCAAGCGCACGCCGGCCGATGCGGCTGTATCCTCACAAGCAGCACAGCTCGAGCCGGTTCCGGTGGCGGGCGAGGTGGTCCTACACGAAGGCCTGACACTGGTCACAGTGGCGGATGCAGCCGACCTCACTGCTATACAGGCTGACGCGCGCCTTAAAGACTTCATCCTGACGCGGTTGTCTCCAACCGAAGCCGTGGTGCTGCCGCAGCACAGCCAAGCGTTGCTTAAGGCGCTGCTTAAAGCCGGGCATACGCCGAAAGTGAGCTGAGGTGAGAGACCTTGATGCGCTGTTAGCCAAGCTGATAGAAGCAGGTGATCTGGAGAGTTTACCCGCTGACCTGGCCGAGAGTCTCCGCGCGCTAGGCGCGGGTGTCGGCAATAAAGAAGTGCTCGGCACCGACGTAGTAGCGTCTAGTCAAAACGCGCCGCCGCGTAGGGCTGAAGTCAGACTCGACGCCATGCTCGAGCATATGAACGCCGATCAGCTCAAGCTGGTAGCCAAACGCTTCAACCCAAGCGCGAACGCCGGTCGCGTGGCGGAGAGCAAAAAAGCCGTCGTTCAGGCGCTGAGTAAAGCATCACTACTAGACAAGCTGATCGCCGACCTGAGCCCACTCGAGCGGGCGCTACTAGGTGAAGTCAAAAGGCGCGGCGGCGTGATGGACGGCTGGGCGCTCATTGTTCAGGCAGCGCTGCACGGCCGCGAGCCGGTGGAACGCCCCGGCACCAGCGTTTACAAGGATTATTTCGGTCACGCGCCCGGTATAGGGTATTTGGGCGTGCTGCTGCGCGACGGGCTTCTCATACCCGCCGGCAACCACGCACCGTGGTTTGCGACCTCATACTATTACGCCAGTGAGCAAGGTGCAGCCGACGACCTCGTCTTTACCGATTCCCGAATCCTGGCCAGATTACCTGATGAGCCTTCGCCTTTGCCGCCTACGCTCGCGCTCGAACCGCTTAGCGCCGTAACTCCGAGCTCACCTCATCCGCTGCAGACCTTGCTCGAGCTTTTCGATGTGACGCAGCTCGTGCTAGAAGAGGGCGGTTTGCAGATCACCCAAAACGGCACGCCTAGCAAACGGGTACTGTCACGCCTAATCAAACGCAGAACGTGGTTGGAGCCGCGTCTGGAGCGTTTGTTACGGCTCGCTTTCGCACTGGGGCTGCTGGACGCGCCTGAGAGCGGTTCTACGAAGGACCCTTGGCGGGTCAACTTACCACGCCTACGCAAGCTTCAGGATGCGCCGCTGGTCGTTTCTTATAGCTTTATGGTCGAGGCGCTCCCAAACGCCGTAGAGCTCTCCGACGACGGCCCGTGGGGTGGGCGCCACTCATTGATCTCCGAGACGGTCGCGGGACGGGCGCTGCTAGCGAGTCTGGCGGTGTTACCAGACTATCCCGTACCGCTGGAGCGGGCGCTCGAGGGTCTCTGGCAGCGGGCACTCAAGTGTGTGCTCAGCCCCCGGGTCCGGCACTGGAAGGCACCTGATACCCAACCGGAACGTCCCGCCTGGTTCACCGACGTGCTGCTGGGCGCGTTTCATGATCTGGGCTTGGTCGCGGTAGCTGAATTGCCGGAGGTGGCAGCCAAACCCGCTAAACCTGCCCGTGGCGGCCTCCACACTATGAGAGGCGACAAGGTGGAGAGGCTCATGGCACCTTCCGAGGGCGATCCGGCCTACCGGTATGCGGTGATGCCCGGGCTGGGGCTCACCTGGCTGGCACAAGGCCAACATCTGCAAGGCGCCAAGCAGCCTCCAGACGTCGAGCAGTTTCGCCGGTTCTTGGGTTTGGACCCCGACACGGGCAAGCCAAATAAACCCAGCCTGCTGATTCAGCCGAACTTCGACATCCTCGTGTATTTAGGTGAGCTCAGTCCGCTCGCCATCACTGCGCTTGGTTGTGCAGATTGTACCCGCGTCGACGCGCAGACCGCCAGCTATACCATCACGCGTTCAAGCCTCTACCGGGCACTCGAAGCCGGGCTCGAGCTCGAGGCGCTGCTCAAACTACTGCAAGATCACAGCAGGGGCGTGCCTGATAATGTGGCCCGCAGCCTGAGAGATTGGGCGTCCCGCCGTGAGCGGTTACACGTTCGGGAAAGGGTCAAGTTGCTCGAGTACACCAGCCAGGGCGAGCGCGACGCTGCCTTGAATACCTTCAAGGATGCTAGCGCCGTAGCTGAACGCTTCTTGTTGCTGGAAACCGTACCTAAACAGCTCAAGGTCAGCGTGCGTCATCAGTACAACCTCGCACCGGCCCGCACGCTTAGGTTTCATCCCGAAGGACATTTTCAGCTCGAGGGAGCGACCGACTTGGCGGGCCGAGCGGTGTTAGCGCAACTCGCCACGCAAGACCTTGACGGAACCTATCATTTGGACGTCGCTGCAATCCGTGCCGGGACACTCAACACCGCCGCGCGAGAAACGTTAACTGCCAGAGCAAAAGGTGGTCTTCCGCCACAGCTCGAGGCGCTCATGAACATCTGGGAGGGCAGGAGTACCGCGCCTGCATTAGCGAAAATCAGTGTCTTTCAGCACCCGAGCGCCACCGCACTCGCCAAACACCCAGGGATTGCACAGCATCTTGGACAGCAGCTCAACGACACCAGCTATCTCGTCGCAGAAGGTCACCAGGAAGGTCTCGAGCAACGCCTGTCCGACCTCGGCGTGAAGCTTTCAGAGGGCTTCGCGCCCCACATCAAACCGCAAGCAGTCCAGGGCAGCATCATGCAAAACGGTCTGGATACCCGCAAGATGCGGGTGCTGATCCAGGCGACCATCAGCGAAGGTAGGTCGCTCGAGCTGCGCTACCATCAGGAAAAGGAGAGCTACGACCGTTACGGTTATACCAAAAAGTCGAAAGGTAAACTCGTAACCGAGAAAATCGCCCCCGAGTCGGTCGTGTACGCCGGGGCGACGCCATACCTGACAGGAAAAACGCTCGGCAAGAGCGCACACCGTTATATCCGTATCGGCTACATCACCGGAATAGCGGTCTTGTGAAGTTGACGCCCTCAGATGCAGTCGGCTTCTCTGGCACGCTGCGGAGCCTTTGAGCATGCTCTGGATGCCTGACTACGGTGAAGGGCTTGTCTAAGTGTCGACTGCGGCACAGCAGCATCGTGACTAGCGCCGACGCCGTGCGGTGCGTAGCGTGAATCCGCGCCGGAGGTCGTATGGCCCTTTTGGTCGTAGAAGACGACCGCGAAATCGCCGAGATGTTGGAACTTTACTTGCGTCATGACGGACACAAAAGCGAACGCGCTGCCGACGGTGAAGAAGCACGTTACCTCGCGCTTTTAGCTCTCACTGTGCCGGTGACCTCGGTACCGCCACTTTGTAATTACGACCAGTTCTAACGAACGCTGCGGGCCGCCTTGCTATACTCTTTTTGGAGGCCCGCTGTGGCAAACTGGTCGGAACGTGTTGAAACCGAAGCGAAACGAAGCTTTAAGCTGGCGAGTCGCCTGCTGCGCAGCGCCTTTGAATCCGGCAACCGCCGCCGGGTGGTCGGGCGTGACAAGTCGGGCAAAACTTTGTTCCGGATATCACTAAGTTACGTCGTTATCGGGGCGCTGCTCGTTTTTTTCTTAGCGAGAGGCGTGTTTTTGCTGGTGCTTTTAGCGCTCGCACTCGCTTACGCACTCGGCTACCGCGCTGAAGTGGTGCGGTACCAAGGCCCATAGCACTTTAATTTGCGCGTAAGCCGAAGTTTTACGGGCTGGTCTTACGATTTGTACCGTACTTAACGTCTCACTCGAGCTTGCGCGCAGGGCGGTGTAAGCTGTTACAATCACGCTAGAACTTATGCTTGCTTCTTTTTTCGCCCTCTCTTTTCTGCCCGACCTGTGAGCGTTTCGTTCGGGCGTTCCGAACGCGCCGCTGCACCTACAGGGCCGCCCAAACCACGGCGTTGGGGGAGCATTTTTTTTACGGTTATCGCGGTAGTCGGAGGTCTCCACGCCCTGCTGATGATCGGGCTCGAGGGTGGACGCTACCTCTACACGCAGCGCGAAATCACCCGGCTTACGGCGGACATCGGTGCCCTGCAAGAAGAGACGCGCACCTTGCAAGCTGTGCTGCGGCACCGCAACGACCCGGTTTTTCGGGAACAGCTCGCTCGCGAACAGGGCTTTATCGGCCCGGATGAGACCAGGGTTCTAACCCGGACGCCCTAAGCGGAGTCCTAAGCTTTACGTTCGCGCTACTCTTGCCTTAACTCTGTATGCTGGACGCTATGAAACAGTCTGATACGGCTTCATCTGAGGCTCACCCGTGAGCAAACCTGCGAACAAGCCCGTAAAACCCAGGCCCGACGATACGCTTGCGTGGATGAACGAACTCACCGCCGAGATGGAGGAGCGCCGCAAAGCCGTCTACCGGGGGGGCGGCGAAGCGCGACAAAAAAAACAGCGCGACGCGGGCAAGTTGACGGCGCGGGAGCGCATTACTACTCTTTTGGACGAAGGCAGTTTTGTCGAACTCGGGGTGTTTACCGAGCACGCCGGGTTTGAAATGATGCGCGGCGTGGACGCGCCCGGTGAAGGCGTCGTCACCGGTTACGGCACCGTTTCCGGTCGCACGGTTTTCGTCTTTAGCCAGGATTTTACGGTGCTGGGCGGGTCTTTAGGCAAGATGCACGCGCAAAAAATTGCCAAGGCGATGGACTTGGCGGTCAAAACGGGTGCGCCGATTGTCGGTCTGAACGATTCGGCGGGCGCGCGGATTCAGGAGGGCGTCGATTCACTTTCGGGCTACGGTGAGGTTTTCTACCGTAACGCCGTCTATTCGGGCGTGGTGCCGCAAATCAGCGCGATTTTAGGCCCGTGTGCCGGGGGCGCGGTCTACAGCCCGGCGCTCACCGACTTTGTGCTGATGAGCCGGGGCAGCTCGTACATGTTTATCACCGGCCCCGAAGTCATCAAATCGGTCACCAAAGAAAACGTCACCTTTGAGGGGCTCGGCGGCGCGGACGTTCACGCGCGCAAATCAGGCGTAGCGCACTTTGAAGCGGACGGCGACGAGGCTGTTTTAGAAACCGTGCGCGAGCTGCTCTCGTATCTGCCGCAATCAGCCAAAGAGCAGCCGCCCGTCAAACCGACCCAAGACCCCGAAATACGTCAGACCCCGGAACTCTTAAGCATCGTGCATCCCGACCAGCGCCGCCCGTATCCGATGGTGGAAGTGGTTCGGGCGGTCGTCGATGATGGGGGGTGGCTCGAGGTTCAACCCGGTTTCGCCAAAAACATCTTGTGCGGCTTTGCCCGTCTGGGCGGTCAATCCGTCGGCATCGTCGCCAACAACCCACGCCATATGGCAGGCACCCTCAACATCGACGCGTCGGACAAGGCTGCAAGATTTATCCGTACCTGCGACTGCTATAACGTCCCGGTCGTGACGTTCGTCGATGTCACCGGCTTTTTGCCGGGTGTCGCGCAGGAACACGCAGGTATCATCCGGCACGGCGCAAAGATGCTTTACGCCTACGCCGAGGCCACGGTTCCGAAAATCACGCTCATCGTCCGTAAAAGCTACGGCGGCGCGTACCTCGCTATGAACTCACGCGATATGGGCGCGGATGTAGTGCTGGCGTGGCCCACCTCGGCGGTTGCGGTGATGGGCGCGGAGGGCGCGGCTAACATCATCTACCGCCGTGAAATTCAGGGCTCGCAAAATCCGGAGAGTACCCGGGCCGCCAAAATTGCCGAGTACAAAGAGCGCTTCGACAACCCGTACTGGGCAGCGGGGCGCGGTTACATCGACGATGTAATCGACCCGAAACACACACGGCAGCATTTGATTCGGCACCTGCGGATGTTACGGGAGAAGGTGGAGGCGCGGCCGTTTAAGAAGCACGGGAATATGCCGCTGTAGTGAGATTGAGTTTTGAGGACAGGGGAGGTCATGATGGCGCAACCACTAGAGGGCAAAGTCGTTCTGATTACGGGCGCAAGTTCGGGAATTGGGGCGGCGACGGCTAGGGCGCTGACCGCACTAGGGTGCAAACTGGCTCTGGCAGCGCGACGGGAGGATAGGCTCGAGGCGCTCGCCGCCGACCTTACTACGGAGACCTTAAGCCTCAAGGCTGATGTGACTCGAGCTGAAGATGCAACGAGGATAGTCGAGCGGACAGTAGCGCGTTTCGGGCGTATTGACGTGCTCTTTGCCAACGCGGGGCTCTACATCCCCGGCAAAGCTGCCGAGGGTGACCCGGACGCCTGGGCGCAGCTCATAGACGTCAACATCAACGGCGTACTGCGGAGCATCCGCGCTGTATTGCCTCAGATGATCGCGCAAAACTCCGGCGACATTCTCGTGACCAGCAGCATTTCGGGTTTTGTGGATATTCACTGGGAACCCGTTTACAGCGCCTCGAAACATGCGGTACAGAGCTTTGTGCATACACTGCGTCGTCAGGTTGCGCCGCATAATATCCGGGTGGGCGCGGTGGCACCGGGGATGGTTGCCAACGAACTGTGGGGGTTTGAAGACCCCTCTGAAATTGACGCAAAAGTTAGGGAGCATGCCAGCCTGACCTCGGAAGATGTGGCGGAGGCAGTGGTGTTTATGCTCAGCCGTCCGCCGCACGTGACGATTCGTGACCTAGTGTTGGTGCCGCAGCAGCAGGATATATAGAAACCCAAATCCTGCAATGACTCACAACGATGCCCTTTGGCTCGAGCGGTGGCTTTCTCTCCTTCCTAAAGAACCTGAGATGCTGTGTTGATTTGTCAAGCTTGAACCCGGGCAGACTTGAATGGTTTTAGGTGTGTGAGCACCCCAAAGCTGAGCTTCGACAGTTTAGCCGTGCACGCCACCACAGCCGCTTTCTTATGCTTCTCAAGTGCTACCAAACGTTTAAGAAAGTTGCTGATGGGATTAAATCGTATGGCTGAGAGGCACGGCATATAAAGAATGTGCCTCAAACAGCTCGAGCCGAAAACGTAAAGGCGTGCTGCCTTATTGTTTTGCGGGGCTACCGACCGGCAGACTGGCGTTTATGGAGTCTCAAACAGCGCTTAGAGAAAAAGCGCTCGAGCTGCACCGCATCTTGCTCCGGGCCTACGGCGAACGCGAGCTTAAACCCCGGCGCGACCCGATGCACGAACTTATCTCGACGATTTTGTCGCAGCGCACCACCTGGAAAAACGAAGAGCTCGCGTACAACCGGATGTGGGCGCAGTTTGGTTCATGGGAGGCCGTCAAGGACGCGCCGACAGCGGAGCTGGCCCGCGCCATCGCACCGTCGAACTTCGCCGCGGCCAAAGCGCCGCAGATTCAAAAGACGATTGCGAGGATTCTCGAGCTTCGCGGCAGCACCGATCTGAGCTTTTTAGCCGACCTGAGCGCCGACGAGGGCGTGGCGTGGCTTACGGCGCTGCCGGGCGTCGGCATCAAAACGGCTTCACTGGTGCTGCTCTTCTGCTTTGCCAAACCCGTGTTGCCGGTCGATACCCACGTCTACCGGGTGTCGCAGCGCGTCGGACTCCTGAGCGCCAAGGTGAAGACCTCGACGGCGGCGCACGCGCCGCTTTTTGCACTCTTGCCGCCCGACCCGCATCTGCTCTACAACTTTCATATCGCGCTCCTGTTGCACGGGCAGCGCGTCTGCACCTTTAACGCGCCGCGCTGCCGTAGTTGTCCGGCGCTCGCCATCTGTAACTACGGACGCGCGCGGGTACAGCGGACGCACCCCGTACAAGAAGGTTCAGATGTGCAGAACCCGCCTGAACCGTGATGTTAAAGTGCCGTACTAAGGGAGGTCTTATGAACCGTTCTATCATTTACGCCGCTGCTTTAGCCCTGCTCCTTGCTGCTTGTTCGCCGGGGACGCAGCCGACCGAACTCGAGCCCGTTCCCCCGGTGGCTGCACCCGAAGAGCCCGCAGTGACCCTTGTTCCCGCCGACCCGGCAGACGCCAATCCCGCCGCTCCCGGTGACGTTCCGGCGCAAACGTCCGACCCGCAGGGCACGATCGGCATCAGCGCCGACAATGAAACCTTCGTCACGAGTACCGGCGACGCCCTTAACGCAGTGAGCGTTCCGGCAGGCAGCACCTTTTACCTCGAGCTTACCTTTGCCGACCCCGACGGCATCAGTGACGCGCAGGTCTACCTGCGTAATTCGGCGGACGCCGGCCCGCTGCCGACCGGCCCCTTTACCATCGCCTCAAACGATTGTGAAACCGCCGTCGAATTAACCCCGACCGAACTCACCTGTACGGTTGCGGTTACAGTCGCCCCGGACGCGCAAAACATTCAGCAACCCGGGGAAACCGCCTACGCCTTCCGCCCGTTCATTAGCGATACCGCCGGCAACAACAGCCTGGCGTTTAGCTGGGCGTACCTGAACGTCGAGCCGCAGTAACCGTTTACCGCTACCTTTATGCCCGCGCCAGCTTTACCGGCGCGTTTTTTCGTGTTTGCCAAAGTAGCAGCGAAGACGCAGAGCGTTGCCGGAGTTTTACGTCACCCGGCGACGTTTGTGGTGCGCAAGACTTTGCTAAACTAACGCCATGTTCAAAAGACGGTACGGCTGCGTTCTCGCTGCGCTACTGTTCGCGGTTTTGCCGTTCGGTTCGGCGCAGGAGCGGGGCCGGTTGGGAGTCGGATTTTATAGTGCGTTTCCGCGTCCGCTGCTAGCCATTTCGCTCAAAGCCGACCTGACCGACGCGCTGGCGCTCGAGGGTATCGTCAGCCCCTTGGGAGAGCTGAGTGCCTACGGCCTCAAAGCCTCCTACAGCTTCGTCTTTGAACCTGCCTACCGCGTGTACGGCTTCGGTACGGGTTTGTTCGGCCCGGACCCCGTATATTACGCCGCCTATTTCGGCGACCCCTTTACGGTTTTTACCTTTGGAGGCGGGGTGGGCCTTGAGTTTTCCTACGCGGCGCTGTTCGGGACAGCGGCGTCACTGCCTATCTGGGCCAACTTCGACTTGGGGTTGGCAAGTCGTAGCCTCACCGGAACAGGTGTGTCGGTCTATTTCGGCAGCGGCGTCAGCTTTAGGTTTTAGCTGTCTCAGGTTTTAGCTGTTTCAGTACCTTGACCCAAAAAAATATCGGGCGCGTTTACAAGCTGCTGGTCATCCGGGCCGGGCTGCGTTATGGTAGGGGTAACAGCAAGGTTGCGAGATGCACTCGCAAGACCCGGCTGCTCGAGCCACCACCTCCCTTGCAGTAACCCACGCTAAAGGAACCCACCATGACCTACTCGCCAGAACGCCCCTTACGCGTCGGCATCGTCGGCGCTGGCCCCTCCGGATTTTTCGCCGCAGACGCGCTCATCAAACAAGATATTCCGGTCACCGTCGACCTTTTCGACCGCTTGCCGACCCCCTTTGGGTTGGTTCGTTACGGCGTCGCGCCCGACCACCAGAAGATCAAAAGCGTCACCAAGCTCTATCAAAAGACGCTGGACGACCCGCGTGTGCGCTTTTTCGGACACGTCGCTTACGGCAAAGACCTGACGCTGGACGAATTACGGCGCTTTTACGACGCGATTTTTTACACCGTCGGCGCACCCTCCGACCGGCCCTTAGGCATCCCCGGTGAAAGCCTGCCCGGTAGTCTGTCGGCAACCGAGTTCGTCGCCTGGTACAACGGACACCCGGATTTTGCCGACCTCGAGCCCGACCTCGCCGTAAAAAGTGTCGCGGTCATCGGGATGGGCAACGTCGCGGTTGACGTCACGCGGATTTTGGCGAAAACCGCCGACGAACTCCGCACTACCGATATCGCCGACCACGCCGTCACTGCGCTGCAAGCGAGTCAGGTCACGGATATCTACATGCTCGGGCGGCGCGGTCCCGCGCAGGGCAAGTTTACGACCAAGGAACTCCGCGAACTCGGTGAGCTGGCGAACGCCGACATTGTGGTAGACCCTGCAGACATGGAACTCGACGCGCTGAGCGAGGCGTCTTTGGCAGACGACAAGATGGTCGCCAAAAACGTCGAGGTGTTGCGGGATTTTTCCGGACGGGCGCTGACCGGCAAACCGCGCCGGGTGCATATCAAGTTTCTCAGTTCGCCGGTTGAGGTCTTGGGCGAAAGTAAGGTCGAGGGGCTCCGCGTTCAGAAAAACGAACTGCGTGAGCGTGACGGGTGGCTCGAGGCCGCCCCTACAGGCGAAACCGAGGTGCTACCGGTCGGTCTGGTGTTACGGTCGGTCGGGTACAAGGGCGTTGCGCTCCCCGAAGTCCCGTTCGACCCCAAACGCGGCGTGATTCCCAACGCAGAGGGCCGCGTCACTGCGTCGGTCGGCGGGCCGGTCGTTCCCGGCGAATACGTTGCCGGCTGGATTAAACGCGGGCCGACGGGCGTGATCGGCACCAACAAGGCCGACGCCGCCGAGTCGGTACGGTCACTTTTAGAAGATGCCCCAAATATCGCGCGCGTCGCCGACGCCGACCGTAATCCGGCGCAAATCGAACAGTATCTAACCGAGAAAGGTGTCAACTTTTTCCCGTTTGACTACTGGCGCGAGTTAGACGCTCTAGAACTCGAGGCCGGTCAAGCGCAGGGCCGTCCGCGCGTCAAGCTGACCCGCATCGAAGAGATGCTCAGCCGCGCACGCGAGCTGAGCAAATAACGCCGTAAAGCTCCCGCACCTGCGCAAACCGAACAGGCACACCGTAAAAAGTGTGCCTGCCAAACGTATCAGAGTTGTCAAGTCGGTTTTTTGCGCCTAGTTTTCTTCGTCTTGCTCACGGTAGCTAAAGAAGTCAAAATCAGCGTGTTTACGCCCGCCGCTCAAGTCTTGGGCGCACAGGGCGATGAACGTCCCCGTAAAGCTCAGCCCTGAACAGGTCTCGTCGGCAAGGCGGCTCGAGGCAAAATCCGGGCCGATACGCCGCCACGCTTGGGGCTCCAAAGCGTACTCGAAATAGAACGTCTCCCCCGTAAACGTCACCCGCAAATAGACCCGCTCAGCGTCACCGACAGCGACCTCTTCAGCGAGCGGTTCGTCGTACTCGCGGTTTTCGTAGGTGAGGATGTTCAAGGTTTTGCCGAGTTTTTCGTCGCGGCTCACGCGCAGGTAGACCCAGTTGTCGGTCTGATAAAAAGCCGCCAGACCTGCCATTTGCTGAAACGACTCGGGCTCAAACTCCACGCACGTTTCCGCCTGGGCGTGTTTCGCCTGCAACCGCCGCCCGATCAAGCTCTGACTGAAACGAGACGCGAGCGATTCGCGCCCGTAAAGCCGCAAAAATCCGGGGCGTTCGGTGAGCGTCAGCCAATCGTCAACCGGGACGCGGACGCTCTGCCAGTGGATACCGAGCGCGTCGCCGTCAAAGTCGTCGGTTTCGGGTTCGGCAGGGAAGCGGTGTTCCGGCAGGTCGGGAGCGGGAACGTAACGTTTAGGGTTGTTTGAACCCTCGCCTTCGCCGTCCAACCACGGCCAGCCGTCACGCCACGTCAGCTTTTGCAACGAGGTCTCACGACCCAGATTACACGCACCCAAGGGTGTAAGCGGCCTGCCGCAAAGGTGCGCCATGTACCAACCACCTTGCGTTTCCACCCAGCTGGCGTGTCCGGCTTTTTGCAAGTAAAGCTCGGGGTTGCCGTGTGAGGTCAAGAGCGGATTGTGCGGATGAACCTCATAGGGGCCCTCGAGCGTTCGTGAACGCGCCACCGTACTCGCGTGCTCAAATACCGTGCCGCCCTCAGCGGTAAGCAGATAGTACCAGCCGCCCTTCTTGTAGAGGTGCGGCCCTTCGACCAGCCCGACGTCGGTGCCCCCAAAGATGTTTTTTACGGGCCCGACCAGCTTTTGTTCATCCGGTGAGTACTCTTGCAAGACGATTCCGGCAAACTGATTGCGTCCTTTACGGTGCTCGTGAAGCATGTTGACCAGCCATTTGCGCCCGTCGTCGTGAAACAAACCGGGGTCGAAGCCGCTGCTGTTCAGGTAAACCGGCTCCGACCACGGCCCCGTAATATCCGGAGCCGTCACCAGATAGTTGTGCGTATCCTTGAAACGGTGTCCGGTCGCCCAGGTTTTTACGTCGGTGTAGATAAGATAAAACAGCCCTTCCGAGTAGCTGAGGTCGGGTGCCCAGACGCCGCCCGAATCGGGATTGCCGCGCATGTCGAGCTGGCTTTGGCGGGTGAGCGGACGCGCCGCCAAACGCCAGTTGATGAGGTCTTTGGAGTGGTGTATCTGCACCCCGGGAAACCACTCGAAGGTGGACGTGGCAATAAAGTAGTCGTCACCGGCGCGGGTGATGGCGGGGTCAGGGTTAAAGCCCCGTAAAACGGGGTTCTGAATGGTGTTTTTCAAAATTACCTCAGTCGGGCAGAAATGGAACGGAGTTTGAGCATAAAAGCAGCGAGGTTTACTTTTTTGTGGTGGCCCGGGACTGCTTGGTGTACTTCATCAGCCAGGTGAGCGCGGGTCTCTCTTCGTCGAACCAGTCGATGAGTTCGGCGTTGTCGCGCCACATTTCACCGGCTTTATAGCCCCATAACGTCACGCCCGCAACCGCCGGATGATCCCACAACACCGGAAAGATGTCCTGATAGATTTGCAGCTGCGCCTGGTCGTCCGACTCGCGCAGATCAAGCTCAGAGACGTAGATAGGTAGCTCGAGTTCCGCTAAGCTGTCCAGACTGCGTTTTACGGTCGAAGGGAGGACGGTCTCGAGGCCGTGCGCCTGCACCCCAATCCCGTCTACGAGGCCGCGCTCTTTGAGGAGCTGAATCTGCGTTTTGTAGACTTCTAACTCACCCGAACAGCAGAGGATATTGTAGTCGTTGATCAGCAGTTTGCTGTTGGGAAAAAACTCCCTGGCCTGCTCGAACGACCAGATAAGCCAGTCCCAGCCCGTCTCACCGTCGCCGCCGAGCGCGCCCTTGTAGCTCGGCGGAAAGTGCTGCGCCTCGTTGACCACATCGATAAACTCAACGTCGGGGTAGCGTTCGGCAAAAAGCCTCATCCACTCCCTGACTTCAGCCCGCTGCTCTTCGGGCGGCAAATCGGCGACCCAACGGGGTTCTTGCTGCCCCCAGATGAAGGTATGCTGCTTGACCGGGTAGCCGCCCTCTTTCGCCGCCGCCATCAGCTGGTCTAAACCACTCCAGATCATCTTGTCGCGGGTAAACTCTACTGACCCCCACTTGCCTACGTTTTCGGGCGTAACCTGATTCCAGTATTTTGAGAAGAGCGGGTCGGGCTGACCCGTATAGATGTTGCCTAGAAACTTCTCGTTGGTTTGAGCCAAGGCGGAGGTCAAGCCGAGCAGCAGAGCCACAAACCAGGCTAAAGTTACTCTTTTTCGAAGGATGCTTAGCGGGTACACCGTTTCGGTCTCTTTCTCTAATGTTTCATGTCATCACCTGTTCTTTACGTTGCTGCTCGACAAAACTTCGGTACCACTTGGCGCTGTCTTTTAAGGTGCGCGTCTGCGTCTTGAAATCCACGTGAACGATGCCGAAGCGTTTGTCGTAACCAAACGCCCACTCGAAATTGTCCAGCAGGCTCCAGGCAAAGTAGCCGCGTACATCTGCGCCCCGGGCGAGCGCAGTTTGAACGGCGTCTAGATGACCTTGATAGTAGGCAGTGCGCTCACTGTCTTGTACCTCATTGCCGCTCAGGTGGTCGGGGTCGTCGTAGGCCGCACCGTTTTCAGTCACGTACAAGGGCAGCTTGTAGTCGTCGTAAAGCCGCGTAAGCATGTCGCTCAGTCCTTGGGGAAGAACCTCCCAGCCCATCGCGGTTTTTTCAGCGTCGGGATGATCTACCCAGCGAATGTGGGGCCACTCGCCTTCGGGGTCGTCTGCGACAAAAGACGGGGTGTAGTAGTTTTCACCGAGAAAGTCGAGCGGGGCGGTGATAGTTTGGAGGTCGCCTTCATGAATCTCCGGCATCAGCGCGCCCAGATTGTCTATCACGGCTTGGGGGTATTTTGCCCTAAACAGCGGGTCCAGGTAGAGCAGGTTGTTCAGCGTGTCGAAACGTGCAGCCGCCGCCCGGTCTTCGGTGCTATCCGTCTCTGGATAGCTTTGCGCTAAGTTCAAGACAATGCCGTGTTCGGCGCTCGGCGCGTGTTGTCGCATCCGGGGCAGCGCCAACCCGTGCGCCAGTAGCAGGTGATGCGTCGCGGCTAGTGACATCTTTTGGTCGCTGTAGCCGGGTGCGTGGTGTCCGTTGCCGTAACCCAAATAGGCGCTGCACCACGGCTCGTTTAACGTCGCGTAAGACGCTACGCGGTCGCCCAGGCGTTTCGTGACCACTTCGGCGTAGTCGGCAAAGGCGTAAGCGGTGTCGCGGACGACCCAGCCGCCCTTGTCTTCTAAAACTTGCGGTAAGTCCCAGTGGTAGAGCGTGCAGTAGGGTTTGAGTCCGTGCGTCAGCAACCCGTCAACCAGGCGGTCGTAAAAGTCCAGACCTTTTTCGTTGACCGCGCCGACGCCGCCGGGAACAATCCGGGGCCACGCGACACTAAAGCGGTACGCGTCTACCCCGAGGTCTTTGACCAGCCCCAAGTCACGCTCCCACAAATGATAGTGGTCGCAGGCGACGTCGCCGGTATCACCTTTATGAACTTTCCCGGGAGTACGGCAGAAAGTATCCCAAATCGAAGCACTGCGCCCGTCTTCGTTGACCGCGCCCTCGATCTGAAACGCAGAGGTCGCTACGCCCCACACGAAATCGGCGGGGAAAGCAGGTTTAGACATCGTAAAACTCCTTGTTTAATGAGCAAGGCGGCGGACAGCAGCACCGCCTCACTGTCTTTGACTGCTACGTTCAACTACAACTTCAGCAGAACCTAGCCTTTGATGGCACCCTGTGTCAAACCCTCGACAATCTGTCTCGAGGCAATAAAAAAGATTAAAACGAGCGGCGTTACGGTGAGCGCGGCCCCCAAAATCACCGCGCCCCAGTCGGTGGTTCCGGCAAGCCCTTGCAAGCTCCGGAGCGCGAGCGGGGCGGTCATCACCTCTTTAGCCCTGAGTACCACCAAAGGCCCCAAAAAGCCGTTCCAAGAGGTGATAAAGGTGATGAGCCCCAGCGTCGCCAAACCTGGCTGGACGAGCGGCAGGGCGATGTTCCAAAAGATGCGCAGCTCGGCTGCCCCGTCGATTCGCGCCGCGTCCATGAGTTCTTTGGGCATCCCGCTGGCGAAGAACTGCCGCATCATAAAGATGCCGAACGCCGACGCCATACCGGGAACCCATAACGACTTGGGCTCATTAATCCAACCGAGCGCCTGAATGATCAAAAAGAAAGGAATTAGGTTGAGGATGGGGGGAATCAAAAAGGTCGCTACGATAAAGCCGAAAATCAGTTTTTTGAACCGGAAGTCGTACATGGCGAGCGCAAACCCGCCCAAGCTACAAAAAAACAGCGTGGTAACGGTCGTCATCACCCCGAGGTAGAGACTGTTCCACATACTTTTCCAAAACGGGACGGCGGCTAAGAGCGCGTCGTAGTTGCGCCGGAGATCATCACCGAAAGTAAGGGGCGGCGGCGCAGCAAAGATGGTGTCGCGGCTATGCGTCATCAGGATGTACATCCAGTAAAACGGAAACACCGTCGCTAGTGCCAGCAAGATCATTACGATGATTAAGATGATCCTCGAGACGCGCACCTTAGGCTTTTGCATCCCAGGCTTTTGCATCCCAGGCTTTTGCATCCCAGGCTTTTGCATCCCAGGTTTTTGCATCCCGGGCCGCTGTGCTACGTTCCGCTGTGTTGCACTCTCCTGCGTCATTCGCGGGTCTCCAGACCACCACGGCCCGTAAGGATAAACTGAATCGCCGTCAAGACGCCGATAATGGCGAAGAGGATAAACGACACGGCAGCGCCCGTACCCATCGAGTTATAAGAAAAGCCCTCGCGGTACAGATACATCGCCATGGTTAGTCCAGCGTTGTCGGTGCCGCCGTTGATATTACCGGTAAGAATAAGCGGCTCTTCAAAAAGCTGCATCCCCCCGATAATGGTCAAGCTGACCGCAAAAAACATGATCGGACGAACCAGCGGCAGGCTGATATGCCAGAACTGCTGGAAAATATTCGCGCCGTCAACCTTGGCCGCTTCGTAGTATTCGCCGGGAATGGTTGCCAGACCCGCACTGTAGAGCACCATATTCCAGCCGAAATACCGCCAAAACACCAAGATGGCGATCACCGGTTTGATGTTCTCTTTGATGCCCAACCAGTTGATCGGCAGGGTGCCGTTCTCGAGTAGCCCCCCGAAGAGCCACGAAGTATATTGTCCGTTGGCCAGCGCAATCAAAGCCTGGTTGATCAGGCCGAACTGATTGCCGAAAATCGTACTGAACACCAGCGCAATCGCCACAATCGAGGTCACAAACGGCAAAAAGTAGGCGACGGTAAAGGCGTGCCGCCAGCGCTTTAAGACCATGATCAAGATAAACGCCAGCGGAATCGCAACGAGGTGTTGGGCCAAACCTGAAACGATGCCGATCCAAAAGGTGTTGTAGACCGTGGGCCAGAAGTCGTTGTATTTAGAAAACTCTAAAATAAACTTGTAGTTCTCCAAGCCGACGAACTTCATCGCGCCGAGCCCCTGCACCGGGTTCCACTCTTGAAACGACAGGTACGCAGAAAAAGCGAGCGGGAAGAGCCCAAAGACGGCGAAGAGAATAAAAAACGGGCTGATAAAGATATACGGCGCGTACGTGCGTTGCCACTTAAAAAAGCGCGACGATCTGCTCATCGCAGGTTCAGGGCTCGAGCCGAGCCTCCTTGCACTTGCCATAACACCTCCTTAGACGTTTCGGAACATGACGCTTCTAAACAAAAGGTAGAGGAGACTGCGGCGCAGTCTCCTCTAAAATGCTTAGCGCACGCGGCGCTGAATGATCTGATCGGCTTCGGCGAGCGCCGTGTCGATGTCTACGCCGTCGTTAAGCACGCTGTTGAGGGCGGTGGCTACGATTTCGGTAGCGATAGCGTCGCCGGGGTTCGTGACCGTACCGGCAATGTTGTTGACGACCTCGATGTAGAGCTCACGCGCTTTTTGACCGTCCAAAAAGGCGATGGGCTGCTCGAAAACCTCGTTTTTCCACGTCTCTTTAAGTGCCGGGAACGCTTCGGTGGTGTCGAACGCCAGAAGCTGCGAAGCTGGTTGCGTCGTCATGTACTTGATAAAGTCCCACGCTGCTTCTTTGTTCTGGCTCTGCTCGGGGATGGCGTAGAACGAACCGCCCCAGCTGGCGTAAGCGCCACCCGGAAGGTTAGCTGCGCCCCAGAGACCGCCGGTATCAGGAGCCATAAAGCTTGCCAGCTGGCCCTGAAGCCAAGCGCCGGAAAACTGCGTGGCGACGGTGCCTTGCTTGAACGCTTCGTACCATTCGTTCGTCCAGGCGGCAATTTTAGCGTCCAAGCCGTTGTCGCGGATTTCTTTAGCAACGCGGAACGCTTCGCGGAAACGCTCGGTGTTGACCAAGTTGTTGCCGTCGGCGTCGAAGTAGATGCCCTGACCGTCCTCGAGTCCGCTGCGAATCATCGCGGCGTAGACGTCGGCGGCGTCGGCGATCAAAAACACGTCGTTGACGCCGTCGCCGTTGGTGTCGCGGGTGACGGTTTTACCAAACGCGATGTAGTCGTCCCAGCTACCCTCGAGCGCCTGAACGTCGGTATCGACTTCATTTAAGCGGTCGCGGCGGTAGAACATCACGCCCGGCCCCAAGTCGGTCGGCATGGCGATCAGGCGACCGTCGGTGCTGGTGCCCTGGGCCACAGCGTAGTCGGCGATCCCGGGAGTGAACTCACCGGCGTTAAAAGGCGCGGCGTTGAGGTCGACCAGACCGCCGTCGGCGACGAACTTGGCGATGTACCCGACTTCGATAGCAACCACGTCGGTCGCGCCGCTACCGGCTGCTAGGGTCGTGACGAGGTTGTTGTGGTGGTCGGCAAACTCACGTATCTCGAGCTCGACTTTGATGTCGGGGTTTTCTTTTTCGTACTTGTCGATAATGACCTGGATTGCGTCGCCGAGACCGGCAAACGCCGAAACCGTAATGGTCTTCTGCTGGGCGAACGAGAGTCCGGTGAAGAGCGCGAAGCTCAGCACAGACAGCTTGATGAAAAGTTTTCTCACGGTATGTCCTTTCCTGGTCACGCGCCTTTGTCGGCGTCGTGCCGCACAGCCTAAAAACAGTTTTAGAGCTTTTTGTAACGGCGCAGGCCACTCGTCTTGCCCTAGGGGAAACGTTGGGCGCGCCCAAACTTTTATGCCTTGCAGGTATCTCTTACACTTAGAGCCTCCCTGCTGAAGTCACCGGTGCAGTTATGTCTCGGTGTGCCTGAGCTACCGGGGCACATGAGGCGCGGAGCACCAGCTCGGTAGGGAGCTGTACGGAAACAGGGGGTTGACCAAGGCGGAGTTGCCCCAGCAGCAGCTTTGCGGCGACGTTGCCCATCTCGCGGAGTGGTTGCCGCACCGTGGTGAGCTTGGGGGTCACGTGTTTGGAGATAGGCAGGTCGTCGAAGCCGACCACCGAGAGTTCGTCCGGTACAGCGACCCCCATGGACGCCGCCGCTTCGAGCACCCCGAACGCAGATTCGTCGTTCGAGGCGAAAATCGCGGTCGGTCTGGGTTTACGCCCGAGCAGCTCGAGGGCCGCTTCACGCCCGCGCTCTTGTACAAAATCGCCTTCTTGAACCAGGCGGTCGTCAAAGGGTACGGCAAACGCCCCTAACGCCCTTTGATACCCCTCGAGGCGGTGAACAGCGACGGGCAAGTCGAGGTTGCCCGTAACGAAGCCGATCCGCCGATGCCCCAACTCCAATAGGTAGCAAGTGGCGTCGTAGGCACCTTTGGCGTTGGTCGCACTGACCGTGACGCCTTCGTCTGCAGCGCCGACATCGACGAGTACAAAGGGCACCGCTTTTTCCTGGAGGTTGCGGATGTAGTCTTGTTGCCCTACCGGTGAGACGATCAGCAGTCCGTCGGTCAGGCCGCTCATCATCTTTGTTGCGTAGCCCACTTCTCTGTTCTTACGCCGGTGCGTCGTAAAGAGCATCATTTCAAAGTCGGCTTGGGCCAGCGCTTCATCGACGCCTTTTAGAATCTGACCGAAGTAGTCGCTTTCCAGACCGTGCAGCAACACCCCGATGACCTGATGGTTCCCGCCCGCTAAACTCCGCGCCTGACGGTTGACGATGTAACCGAGTTCGTTAGCGGCCTCGAGTACCCTCACATACGTGCTCTCTTTGACCTTGTCTACGCCGCTGAGCGCGCGTGAGACCGTCGAGTAAGAGACGCCGGACAGCCTTGCGATATCCCTGATTGTCACGCCGTTCGACATCTGTCTCCCTTGCAACCGTTTGCAAAAAAAGTATCGAGGCTTGTGCAGCTACCGCTGATGAGGCCAAAACCGGGACTTCGGCCCTCTTTGGTCAGTCTTACAAAAGTGTTCTTGCAACCGTTTGCAAAATTGTAGCGCAACTGTCTGAGCTTGTCAACCAGAGCCCGGATACGCCAGGGTGTTTTCGGGTATTTTTTAGCCCGCCAGCCCCAAATTCTTTTGCCGACCGGATTTACTCGAGGCGTTCGTAGCAGGTACAAAACGCTCGTTTTTGGATTTTTGGAGCTTCATATTGAGCGTAGCAGCCGAATTCGCTGGTGCCGCACCACGGACGCAGGCTTTTGCGCTACACTGGCCTCATTTCATGGACTCCCGCAGCCGCGAACGCCAGAGGCGGATTCACGACCTCGTGTTGCACCGGGGCGAGTTGAAAGCGGGCGACATCGCCCTGTTGCTCGGTATTTCACCTGCTACCGTGCGCCGTGACCTCGCCGCGTTAGAAAGGCGCGGCTTGATTGAGCGGGTTTGGGGTCGGGCGCGGGTGCGGTCGCCGGTGCGCTACTTGGAAGATTTCAAGGTTGCCGCAGCCAAAGAAGCGGCGGCAAAACGCGCGATTGCAGCGGCGGCGAGCAGACATGTATGTGAGGGGATGGTGGTCGGCTTATCGGGTGGGACGACCTGCACCGAACTCGCACGCTGGCTGCGCGGCAAACCGATTACGGTCGTCACGAACGCTATCAACGTCGCCACCGAACTCTACAACCACAGCCTGACCAAGGTTATCGTCACCGGCGGGACGCTCAACTCCTACTCGTATGAACTCGTCGGTGAGATGGTCGGCTACACCCTGCAAGAGTACCGGCTCGACCTCTGTTTTGTGGGCTGCAGCGGCGTCACACCGGACTTCGGTTTTTCGATGCGCGACCATCACGAGAGCGCGATTGCCCGGGCTTTTTTGGGCGTTTCGGCGCGGGCGATTGTCGTCGCCGATCACAGCAAAGTCGGGCAAAAAACGCTCGCCAAGTTTGCGCCGCTCGCAGCTGCCGAACGCCTCTTGACCGACGAAGGTTTGAGCGCCAAGTGGTCGGCGCAGCTCGGGGCGGCGGGGCTGACGCTCGAGTGCGCCCCAAGCCTGCAAAACACCGACATATCCGGTTGACTTCACCTCTCAAAACTTTACGGTACTTTACGGCCGATTCGGGCCACTGTTTAGAGAACGCTCAGGCAAACATAAAAGTTGGGTTAAATCTCCTACGCTGAGCGAACCGGCGAAAAGTGCTCAACGCTCCCCTTGCCCGCACCTTACGGCTCGCTCTACGCTGACAACAGCGAAGCAAACCGCTCTCTATATCACCTTGCTGGCGCGCTGCTAAACCGCAGTCATACGCTTCATCAACGTTGAATTCGGACATTCGTAGCGATTTTACGGCAATTTTTACGGCGAAAGGACTGTCAGCTGTGGCTGAGCGAGATATCTACCTGAGCGAGTTCAAACCGAGGCCCAAGCTTGTGGTGAAGACGACGCAAGTTGACACGCCGCGTTTTCCCGTTATCGACGCACATATCCATCTGGGTTCAAAGTTTGGCGGTGAGTGGTTGGACAAACCCATAGCAGAACTTTTGGGTGCACTCGAGGCAGCTCACGTCAAAACGGTCGTGGATTTGGACGGCGGTTGGGGCGAAGGGATTTTAGACCGGCATTTAGCGCATTTTAAGGAGCGTGCGCCCGAGCGCTTCGTCCATTTCGGCGGCGTGGACTGGTCGCGCTGGCCCGAACACGGCGACGCCTTCGGTACGTGGGCCGCAGAGCGCTTTCGGCAACAGGTCGCGCGGGGCGCAGGCGGGCTCAAAATCTGGAAACCGTTCGGCCTCCAAGTTAAAGACCAGCACGGTGAACTCGTCGCCGTAGACGATGAGCGACTCGTCCCGCTTTGGGAAACCGTCGGCGAGTTGAAGGTGCCGGTCATCATCCACGTCGCCGACCCGGTAGCTTTTTTCGACCCGTTAGACGCACATAACGAACGCTGGGAAGAGCTGCACGCTGAGCCCGACTGGAGGTTTCCGAGCCCGCCGTTTCCGAGTTTTACGGCGATTATAGAAGACTTCGCCAACCTCGTGCGGCGGCACAAGGACACGACTTTTATCGGCGCGCACGTCGGCTGCTACGCCGAAAACCTGGCTTGGGTCGGGGCGCTTTTGGACGAATGCTCGAACTTTTACGTCGATATCAGCGCCCGCCTGGGCGAGTTGGGGCGTCAACCCTATAGCGCACGGCGTTTTTTTATCCGCTACCAAGACCGCATCTTGTTCGGCACCGACGCCGACGCCGAGCCTGAGACGTACCGGCTCTACTACCGGCTGCTCGAGACCGACGACGAATACGTCAACTACAATCTGAGCGAGGTGCCGCAGCAAGGCCGCTGGTACGCCTACGGGCTCTACTTGCCCGATGAGGTTTTGCAAAAGGTCTATTTCAGCAACGCCGAGCGCCTTGTTTTGCGTTCGCAGACATCAGAGCCAATATCAAATCAGGCGAGTCAGGCAGCAACAATAGAGGAGCAAAGATGACGGGGCAAGTCATGACGGGTGAGAACAAACCGGGCGCGTATACCTTTACAGAAATCATGTCGCAACCGGGGGCGTGGCGGGAGACGCTCACGTATTTGGGCGCACGTACCGAGACGCTCACGGGTTTTGAGCCACAGTCCTTTGCTGAGGTCATCTTCACCGGTTGCGGTTCGACGTACTATCTGGCACTGGCAGCAGCGGCGCTCGTGCAGGAACTGACCGGGGTACGGGCGCGCGCCTTACCCGCTTCCGAAGTGTGGCTCTATCCGGCGTCGGCGTACCGGGCGGACGCAAAAACCCTGCTGATCGCCGTCAGCCGTTCGGGAACGACGACCGAAACCGTGCGCGCCGTGGAGAGTTTCAAAGCAAAGGGTACAGGCGAAACACTTACGCTCAGCTGTTACCCGGAAGCGGCACTGGCCTCGCTCGGTGATCTCAATCTGGTACTTTCGGCCGGTCAGGAAAAAAGTGTCGCGCAAACCAGGGCTTTCAGCACGCTCTATCTGGCGGCTGTCTTTTTAGCGCACCACTGGGCACGAACTGCTGCGGCCCTGCGTGACTTGCCCGACGTATGTACCCGGTTGCTGAGCGACTACGCGCCGCTGGCTGAGCGTTTGGGTCGAGATTTGGGCCTCGAGCGTTTTTACTTTCTCGGCTCCGGCCCCCGTTACGGGCTCGCGTGTGAGCTGAGTCTCAAAATGAAAGAGATGACCTTAAGCCACAGCGAACCGTTTCACTTCTTGGAGTTTCGCCACGGCCCGCAGTCGATGGTGACGGACGCAGCGCTGATAGTCGGACTCGTTTCCGACACCAACAGTAGTCAAGAGCGTGCTGTGCTAGAAGAGATGCAAACGCGTGGCGCACAGATTTTGACCCTGGCTGAGACCGACGCCGACATTACCTTCGGTTCGGATATACCTGAGACCATGCGAAACCCCCTTTATCTTCCGGTCGTGCAACTGCTGGCATTTCACCGTTCGCTCGCCAAGGGTCTGAACCCGGACAGGCCCAACAATCTGGAGGCGGTCGTGATGCTCGAGTAACCCCCTTTAACCGCCCCGCGCTTCACACCATCTCTACAGGAGGTCAAAGATGAAACGGCTTTTCGCACTTTTCGGGTTTTTGGTTTTTACGGCAAGTTTTACGGCAGCGTCCGCGCAAACGACCATCACTTACGCCATCTGGGACAACAATCAGCTCCCCGTTCATGAACAGATTGCGGCGGCGTTCGAGGCGGAGAACCCGGACATCAAGGTCGATATTCAGGTGGTGCCGTGGGGCAACTACTGGGACAAACTGCAAACCGCCGTCGCGGGCGGCGAAGCCTACGACGTGTTCTGGATGAACGGCCCGAACTTCCCCGTATACGCTTCTAACGGTGTAATCATGAACCTGCAAGACCGGGTAATGTCCGACGCGCTCGACACTTCCGTCTATCCCGAGGCGCTCGTCAACCTCTACAGTCTGGACGGCGACCTTTACGGTCTGCCCAAAGATTTCGACACCATCGCGCTTTACTACAACAAAGACCTGTTCGACGCAGCCGGGCTCGACTACCCGACCGCCGACTGGACCTGGGACGACCTGAAAGCGCCGCGCAAACCCTGACCAAAGACGGCAACTGGGGCTTTGCCTCGACGACGTCCGATCAGCGAAGGCTACTGGAACTTCATCTATGAAAACGGCGGGCAGGTCATAAACGAAGACGGCACCAAAGTTTTAGGTAGGCGAGCGTGCCGCTTGCGACGCTATCGACTACCTCTACAGCTTTGTGCAGACGGCCTGTCGCCGGACGGCGCAACGATGTCGTCGATCAGCCCGCAAACGCAGCTTTTTCCCGGTGGTCGCGTCGGGATGCTTGCCGACGGCTCGTGGATGGCGAAAACCTACGCCGACGCTGAACCGAATATCGACGTAGCCCCATTACCCAAACAAGTGAAACGTGCCAGCATCATTCACGGCCTCGGCAACGTCGTATGGTCGAAGACCCAAAACCCCGACGCAGCGTGGGAATTTGTCAAGTTTTTGGGCAGTGACCAGGCCGCGAGCTTTCTGGCGAAGTCCGGTACGGTCATCCCGGCCTATAACGGCTTTCAAGACGCCTGGGTCGAGTCGATTCCGGAGATGAACTTACAGGTCTTCATGGACGCGACCGACTACGCCGTACCCTATCCGACGACGGCGCAAGGGAGCGAGTGGAAGACCAAAGTGGTCGAGGTTCTAGGCGAAGTCTGGAACGGTAACGTGCCGATCGGCGGAGCCTGCCAGCGCGCCGCCGCTGCCGCGGACGCCGTATTGAATCAGTAAAGCAGTAGCAATAAGGTAAAAGGGGCATAAAGCTTTTTTCACCTTGTTCCTCAGTTTTTCAAGATTGCTCAGGGTGCAAGGGAGTCGTATGGCGCTCAACGCGAGAAGGAGAAAAAGGCCCGTCTCGAGGCCATGTGGGGCTATTTGATGATTGCACCGCTGGTCACTGGGTCTCGGCGTGTTCTTTTACCTGGCCCTGGGCGCGTCGTTTTTCGTCAGCCTGACCGGTGGGACGTACTGAACTCACCCAAGTCTGGGTGGGTTTGGAAAACTACCGCACCCTCTTCGCCGACGCCACCTTTCGGCGCGCGCTCCTGAACACCACCTACTACACTCTGCTGAGCGTCCCTATCGGCGTCCTCGTGTCGCTGGTGCTGGCAGTTGCGCTCAACACCGACTTGCGTTTTCGCAACCTCTACCGCCTCGTTTTCTTTCTGCCCGTCCTGACCATGCCCGTCGCCATCGGGGTGGTCTGGAACTGGATTTACAACCCGGATTTCGGGCTTTTCAATCAGCTGCTTGGGGCTCTTCGGTGGCCCCCGCATCAAATGGCTGACCGACCCGGACTTCGCCATGCCCGTCACTCGTGCCTCTCTCGGTCTGGCAGGGCTCGGGCTACGGCATGATTATCTTTCTGGCGGGGCTACAAAACATCCCCAAAGAGTATTACGAGGCGGCGCAAATCGATGGGGCGACCGGTTGGCACCGCTTTCCTTTATGTGACGCTGCCGCTCCTGAGTCCAACAATGTTTTTTGTAACCGTTACGTCGCTAATCAGCGCGTTTCAGGTTTTCGATGTGGTGTACGCGATGACCGCCGGACGCGCGTCGGACACGCTCCGCACCGTTGTTTACCTGATTTACGAAGAAGGGCTTTCGGTTTTTTCGGATGGGTCAGGCGACCGCGATCGCCTGGATTTTGTTCGCCGTTATCTTGGTCGTGACCGCCGTACAGCTGCGGTTGCAAAGGCGCTGGGTTCATTACGAATAAGGGGGGCGTGTGCAATCGGTTCGGACAACAAACGTCAAACCCAGGGGGGACTCGAGTTCCGCCGCCGTCGGCTCGGCAACCACGCCCGTTTCGGCTTGCTGCACCTCGCTTTGATCGTAGCGGGCATCACCGCGCTCGTCCCCTTTATCTGGATGATGGCGACCTCGCTCAAGGGACAGATGGAGGTCTTGAGCGCCACGCCGACCTTCTGGCCCGAAGCGTGGCACTGGCAAAACTATCGTGAGGTCTTCGAGCAGGTTCCCTTCGGGCGCTTTTATCTCAACACCATTATCGTGACGGTGGCGCGGGTGATAGGTCAGGTCTTCTTTGCTGCGCTCGCCGCCTTCGCCTTCGCCCGTCTGAAGTTTCCAGGGCGCAACCTGCTCTTTTTCGGTGTCCTCGCGGTGATGATGGTGCCGGGGCAGGTCACGCTGGCGCCCAACTACATCCTCCTCAAGTATCTGGGCTGGCTCGACTCGTACCAGGGGCTCATCGTCCCGAGTTTGTTCAGCGCTTTCGGCACCTTTTTATTGCGGCAATTTTACCTGTCGTTGCCGCAAAACCTCATCGACGCAGCAGTTTTGGAGGGTTGCAACCCGCTGCAAGTCTTCTGGCACGTCGCCCTGCCGCTCTCGCGCCCGATTATGGTGGCCTTCGGCGTGCTGGTTACGCTCTGGTCGTGGAACGACTTTTTGTGGCCTCTTATCATCACCAACTCGACCGACATGCAGATGCTTTCGGTCGGTATCGCCTACTTTCAGGGGCAGTTTGTCAGCAATTTCGCGGTGATGATGGCGGCGGCGACGCTCTCCACCTTGCCGATGGTCATCGTGTTCGTGTTCGCTCAGCGGTTTTTGATTGAAGGCATCACCATGAGCGGGATGAAGCTGTAAGGGGGCCGCATATGACCTAACCGACCGCAGCTCATGCTTCATCAGCCAGCGCCACATTTCTAGGAGGCAAAGATGAAAAAAGGACTTCTTACACTCGTTTTCTCACTGTTCGCCGGTAGTGCCTTGGCACAGACCAACCTCACCTTTATGGCCTGGGGTTCACCCGAAGAGCTGGGCGTCTGGCAGACGATTGCCGACGAGTTCAATCAGGCGAACCCGGATATCAAAGTCAAGGTAGACGTGAGCGACTGGGACGCGTACTTTAACAAGCTTCAAACGCTTTTTGCCGGAGGCACACCGCCCGACGTGTTCGCCATGGACGCGCCGCTTTACCCGGATTGGCAGTCGAGGGGCGTCCTCAAAAACCTGCAACCTTATCTGGACGCCGATCCCGGCGTGCTGGAGGGCGTGTACCCGGTGACGCTTAAAGCCTACGAAACCCCTGAGGGCTACTTCGGTTTGCCCCGGGATTTTCAGACCATCGTGCTCTACTACAACAAAGATATGTTCGGCGCAGCGGGTGTAGACTACCCCACCGACGACTGGACGCTCACAGACATGCGTGAAGCCGCCCAAAAGCTTACTGCCGATACCAACGGCGACGGCACCACCGACCAGTGGGGTTTTTGGGCCGACTTTTACGACATGGAGCTGTTCTGGGGGCCAGCCATCTGGGGCGCGGGCGG
Organism: uncultured Trueperaceae bacterium; assembly: GCA_963799485.1. Lineage (GTDB taxonomy): Bacteria > Deinococcota > Deinococci > Deinococcales > Trueperaceae > Truepera. Next base: position 64,396 of record CAWCXJ010000006.1, on the reverse strand, counting down.
GCAAGTCATCAGTGACGACTACACCGAGACGCTTTTGGCTAAAGGCCCGGCAGTGGGTGTGTGGCAGATGATGAGCGACATGATGTTTGAAGACGGCTCAGTGCCGACCACGGGTCAGGCCGAGCAGTACGGTTACGACATGTTTTTAGCCGGTCGCGCCGCGATGACCACCATCGGGCACTGGAGCGTGCCGGAATACACCGCGCAGGGTATCAACTTCGATGTGGCGGCGTTTCCGGCAAGTGGTAAGGGACGTGCGACGAGTGTCAACAGTGCCGGGTTCGTCGTTGCCGACGCCTCACCGAACGCCGACGCCGCCTGGAAGTTCGTCAAGTACGCGGTCGGGCCGGAAGGTCAGAAACGTCTGGCTGAACTCGGCTTTGCGATTCCGGTTTTGGAGTCCGTTGCCCGGAGTCCGGTGTTCTTGAATCAAGAGGGCAGCACCGTCAATCAGCAGGTGTACCTGGACGCTTTGGACTACGCCGTCCCCAAACCCTCGTTTCGGGGTTACGGCGAGTGGTCGGCGGCGGTCGGTGACACGTTAGCGCTCGTCTGGTCGGGCGATATGAGCATTGACGAAGCGTTAGAAGAACTCGTTCCACTTGCCGACGACGTGTTAGCCGCCAATCAGTAGCTGCTGACGTTGACAGGCTATTACAGCACTTTAGGTACGAGAGGGCACGATGCAGAGCGGGATTAAACCTCTGGGACGTGAGCGGCTCTGGCTGCTCCTCTTGCTCGCACCGACGCTCTTGGGGCTTCTGTTCGGCGCGGTCGGCTCGGTTGTAGCGAGCGCTGCTATCAGCTTGCTCGAGTGGGACCTCTTAACGCCGCCGACGTGGGCCGGGTTGCAAAACTATCTGGCGCTGCCGACCGACCGGCTCTTTTTGCAGTCCTTACGCATCACCACGCAGTTCGCCGCCATGTACGTGCCCGGCGTCATCGTCTTGTCGCTTATCGTGGCGCTGCTCCTAAACCGTAAAATTCGCGGCGTCAGCTTTTTTCGGGTGTTGTTCTTTTTGCCGGTCATCTCGTCGTCGGTGGCCATCGGGCTTTTGTGGACGTGGATTTACGCGCAAGACAACGGGCTGTTAAACACCCTCATCACGTCTCTGGGCGGTAGTCCGGTGCGCTGGCTGGGCCGCGATATGGCGCTCTATTCGGTCACGGTCGTCAATATCTGGGGTGCAATCGGTGAAGGGATGATTATCTTCTTAGCCGGACTGCAAGCAGTCCCACGTGATTACTACGAAGCCGCCAAACTCGACGGGGCAAGCGGGTGGCAACGGCTCACCAACGTTACCTTGCCTTTAATCGTCCCGAGCATCTTTTTTCAGGCGGTGATTTCGACCATCAACGCGTTTCAGGTTTTTGAATACATCTATATCCTGACGCGCACCTCGAGCGGTGGCTCCACCACCCCGACCCTGGTTTTTACCATCTACCGCAACGGCTTCAACTACTTCCGCATGGGCCAAGCGAGCGCCCAAGCTATCGTGCTGGCGCTGATCATCTTCGTCCTGACGCTTGTGTATTTCCGCATTCAGCGGCGCTGGGTGGTGTGATGTGAGCATAAAAACTCGAGACCGCTTATTCGACGCCCTAACCTACACGCTTCTCATTTTTGGCGCACTCATCATGGCTGGGCCGTTCGTGTGGATGATTTCAACGTCGCTCAAAGAACCCGCCGACCAGTTCTCGCGCACGCTCATCCCCGACCCGGTGACGCTTGATAACTACACCGGCCTCTGGGACGCACTCCCGTTTACCCGGCTTATCTGGAACAGCTTCAAAATCGCCTCGCTCTCGGCGCTGGGCCAACTTTTAACCTGTTCGATGGCGGGCTTCGCCTTTGCCGCCGTAAAGTTTCGGGGCCGTAACGCGCTCTTCGTCTTGCTGCTGGTGACGCTGATGATCCCCTTTCAGGTGACCTTGATTCCCAACTTCATCATCTACCGCTTTTTGGGGCTTTACGGTACGCAGATTCCCTTGTACCTACCCGCATTTTTAGGCGGCGCGTTCGGGACGTTTCTTTTACGGCAATACTTTCTGACGATTCCCGGCGAACTCGCAGAAGCGGCCCGGATTGACGGCGCGTCGCTGTGGACAATCTACTGGCGTATCTACCTGCCGCTGGCACGTCCGGCGCTGGCGGCGCTGGCGATTTTTACCTTCTTGTTCTCGTGGAACGACCTCTTCGGCCCCCTAATCTACCTGCCGAGCGATTTGGAGAAGACCACCCTACCCGTCGGGCTGGCACTCTTTCAGGCGCAGTACAGCGGGCGCTGGGCGGTGATGATGGCGGGCGTGACGGTCAGCATCGCGCCGATTGTGATTGTCTTTTTCTTCGCACAAAAGCAGTTTATCGAAGGGATTGCGCTCTCGGGGGTGAAGTAAAAGCAGAATGTAGAACACAGGAGGGAGAACGTAAAAGTCTCAATTCTGCATTCTGTATTCTCCCTTCTTCCTCCTAACTTCTGAAAGGAACCTCATGCCCAAAGTAACGCTCATAGGCGCAGGCAGCGCTGTATTTGCTGCCGAAATTATCAAAGACATTCTGGCGACGCCGGGACTCGAGACCGGAACGTTTGCCTTAGTTGATATAGACGAAAGTAGGCTCGAGGTCGCTCACAAGATGACCGAGTGGCTCGTCAGCAAAACGGGTCGCAACTGGAACGTCGAAGCCTCAACCGATAGAACGAAACTCTTGCCCGGTACGGATTATCTGATTAACTCGGTTGAGGTTTCGGGGCTGGAAAACGTCCGGCACGACTACGACATTCCGTTAAAGTACGGCGTTGACCAGTGCATCGGCGACACCATCGGGCCGGGGGGTTTATTCAAGGCTTTGCGGACGTTGCCCGCCTGGATAGAGATTTTACGGGACACCGAAAGGCTCGCACCGAACGCGCTGGTGCTGAACTACACCAACCCGATGTCACTAACCGTTTTAACCGGCGTGAGAGCATCAAAATTGCCGATTGTCGGACTCTGCCACAGCATTCAGCACACGACGCATCAGCTCGCCGAATACTTGGATATCCCTTACGAAGAGATCGACTGGCAGGGGGCGGGGATCAATCATCTGGCGTGGATTGTGAGGTTGGGGCGCGCCGGACAAGACCTCTACCCTGTTTTACGGGAACGCATCAAACAACACCCCGAAATCTACGAACGCGACCCGGTGCGCTTCGAGATGATGAAACACCTGGGCGCGTTCGTCACCGAATCGAGCGGGCATACGTCCGAATACACCGCCTACTTTCGTAAACGCCCCGACCTCATCGAAAAGTACATGCGGAGCGGCTACGAGGGCGAGAGCGGCTACTACGCGAACAACTGGCCGAGGTGGAGAGAAGAATACCTTCACGAGTTGGAAAGCGCGATGGCAGGCAGAGAAGACTTCGACATGGCGCGTGGCCCCGAATATGCGTCGTACATCATCGAAAGTATGGAAACGGGCAAACCGCAGGTGATTTACGGCAACGTGCCGAACACCGGCCTGATCGATAATTTGCCGCAAGGCGTGGTCGAGGTGGCGTGTCTGGTGGATAAGAAAGGTGTGCAACCGACGCATTTCGGCTCACTGCCGACGCATCTGGCGGCCTTAGACCAGCCGCACATGGCGTTTCACGACCTGGTGGCGACCGCAGTTTTGGAGGGAGACCGCGAAGCCGCCGTTCACGCCCTGATGATTGACCCGCTGACGGCGGCGGTTTGTTCGTTAGAGGAAATCCGCAGCATGTTTGACGAGATGGCGGCGGCGCAAAAGGCGTACTTACCGGCGTTTATGAACCCGGAGCCGGAAAGAGTGAACGCTTAGGGTCGAGGCGCTAACATACCGGGATGAACACGCTTTTCGGTCTGCTTTTTTCCGTACTCAGTTTTGGATGTGTACCCCAGTGTCCCAAGTATCTGTGACCTCGAGCCCCACGCCTCTAACCTCACCCGTCGCCGTCATCCAAAGCTACTACACCGCCATCAACGCTCATAAGTTTCGGCAGGCTTACAACTTGTGGAGCGGAAACGGCGCGGCGAGTGGGCAGACGTTTAGAGAGTTTACGGCGGGCTTTGCAGAAACGGCGCGCGTCGCCGTAAAGGTCGGCAAACCGGGGCGGGTGGAGGGGGCGGCGGGCTCGAGATACGTCACCGTCCCGGTCACTATCTCAGCCCACGACCGGCGGAGCGCGGCATTTTACAGGTAGCTACACCTTGCGGCGGACAGTTGTAGACGGCGCGGCAGCCAAGCAGCGGCGCTGGCAGTACAACTTCTCGAGCGGGTGCCGGGACTTTTTAGGTGACGATTTCAAAAGGAGACTTGGTAATGCTTGAGTACGACCTCCTCGTCGTTGGTGAAATCAACCCCGACCTCATCTTGCGCGGCGGTGACCTGACGCCCGCCTTCGGGCAGGCTGAAAAGCTCGTTGACGACGCCCTACTCACTATCGGCTCATCGTCGGTGATGGTCGCCTGCGGCGCGGCGCGTTTGGGGCTTCGAACCGCATTTACCGGGGTTGTCGGGGACGACATATTCGGTCGCTTTATGCTGGACGCGATGCGCGCTCGAGGTATCGACACCGCGAGCTGCCAAGTAGACACTTCGGTACAAACGGGGTTTAGCGTCATCCTCTCGCAACCCGCCGACCGCGCCATCCTGACCTTTCCCGGAAGTATCGCCAGGCTCGGCCTCGGCGACATTGACATGAAGGTGCTGGCCCGCGCCCGCCACCTTCATGTCGGTGGCTATTTTCTCCTCGAGTCGCTCCGCCGCGACCTGCCCGAGCTGTTCGGGCGGGCCAAAGCGCAGGGCCTTAGCACTTCGTTAGATACCAACTGGGACCCGAGCGGGCGCTGGGACACTGGTTTGACAAAGCTCTGGCCGGTTTGCGACGTATTTTTGCCGAACGAACAAGAATTGCTCAAAATTACCGGGCAAGCAGAACTCGAGGCTGCGTTGGCTACTCTGGGCGTACAAGTACCGACGATTGCCGTCAAAGCAGGCGCGCAGGGCGCAGTGGCGCGGCAGGGTGAGCAGAGCGTGACGGCTCCGCCCCTGAAAGTCGAAATCGTCGATACCACCGGGGCGGGTGATTCGTTTAACGCCGGCTTTTTGTACGGGTACCTTGGGGGATGGGCGCTCGAGCGTTCTCTAAGACTTGCCTGTGCGTGCGGTTCGCTTTCGGCGCGCGGCGCGGGCGGCACGACCTATCAACCAACGTTGGCAGAAGCCGAGAGAGCGCTCGCCGAAGCTCGGAGTTAACTGCGTACCAGCCGAAACCCCGTGTGCCCGAGTGTGCTGTCCGGCGTGTTGTGCGTCCGGGCCGCAACGCGGTAACGGTTGCAATACGACGCGTGACAAAGGTGCGACCCACCCTTGACGACTCTCGTTGCTCCTGCGGGCGGCCCTGACGGGTTTTCACAGGCACCGCCGAGGCGATAGTCCGGGCTCCAGAAGTCCCGGCACCACTCCCAGGTGTTGCCGACCGCGTTATAGAGTCCGTAGCCGTTCGGCTCGAACGCGTCAACCGGCGCAGTCCCGTAAAATCCGTCTTTGCCGGTATTTTTTGTCGGAAACGTCCCCTGCCAGATGTTACAGCGGTGTTTTTTGTCCGGCGTGAGCCGGTCGCCCCACGGATAGCGTTTGCCTTCCAAACCGCCCCGCGCGGCAAACTCCCATTCGGCCTCGGTCGGCAGCCGTTTACCCAGCCACCTTGCATACGCCGCCGCGTCGTTCCACGAAACGTGGACGACCGGATGGTCGAGGCGCTTATTTACAGAAGATTGTGGCCCTTCCGGACGCGCCCAGCTTGCGCCGTAAACCTGTCGCCACCACGGGGTTTGCGCGACGCCGCGCGTCGGCGGAAAGTCCTCGGGCAAAAGGCCGTAAAAAACGAACGACCAGCCGAAGTGTTCCGCCTCGGTCTGATAACCTGTCGCTTCGACGAACTCGGCAAAGGCAGCGTTGGTGACGGCGTAGCGGTCGATCCAGAAGGGTCTGAGCGTAACCTCACGAACCGGACCTTCGCCGTCTCCTGGAAAGCTGTCGTCTTCGCTACCCATCAGAAAACGTCCGCCCGGAAGCTGCACCATGTCGGTAGTGCCTTCTGCCAGTCGGCTCCGCGCTTTAATAGGTGTCGGCGCGGCGTTAGCAGGAACCTGAACGTCGCCGGCGGCTCGAGAAACCGCGCAGCAGGATTTTGCTACCTGCGGCTGAGTAGGTTCGTCCGGCACGATTTTAGTCTACAGCCTGAAGCCAGCTCGAGCCCAAACCTTATACACGTCACCCTGAACTTGTCGGTAGAAGTTTGGGGGTTGTCTTTCTGTTGAGCTGATTCCGGTCTTGAGTGCTTACCGAAACGTCGAGTTTCCCTTAACTTACAGCCCCGTGAGAACCGGCACACCCTGAAGCCGACCCTGAGCGGCAACGGTTCGTCGTAAAAGTGCTCAGGCACAGAAAATCAGTGCTACGCTAAAGTTCTGGAGGTTCTTGTGATCAGCGTCGCCAACCGCATTTTCGTCAATCCCGACTACGCCGAAGCCTTTGAAGAACGTTTTGCCAACCGTGCCGGACTCGTCGACAGTATGCCGGGGTTTTTGTTTAATCAGGTGCTGCGTCCAAGTAGCGCGGGTCAACCGTACATCGTCCTCACTTATTGGGAGTCTTACGCGAGTTTTGAAACGTGGACGAGTTCTGAGGCGTTTCGTGAAGGGCACGCCAAGAGCAGTACCCTGCCGAAAGAGGCGTTTTCCGGGCGCAACGTGCTGGAGGTTCATCAGGTGATTCAAGATTCACGCGCTCCCGACCTAAAGGTCGAAGCACCGCTAAAGCTCGAGAACCCGCACTAAAGCAGGACTCGAGCCCCGGCTTTCGACGTTTAACCCCGGCTAATCCCAGTCCGGCCCGTCCTCCGGCGCAACCATCCGCTCAGCACGCGCCAAAGCGAAGATACGCGCCATCTCGCCTTCGGAAAGTTCAAAGTCGAAAATCTCAAAATTGCTGACGCGATTTTTCTCCGACGCGGACTTGGGAATGGCCGCCACCTGGTCTTGCTGCAGCAGCCAGCGCAGCGTCACCTGAACCGGACTTTTGCCGTGCGCCTCACCGATTTCTTCAAGTACCGGGTCGCCCGTGACCTTACCTTGCGCGATGGGGCTGTAAGCGGTCAGCAGATAGTCTTGCGTTTTCGCCTGCTCGCGCAACACTTCTTGCCCCAAATACGGGTGATACTCGACCTGATTGGCAAAGATGGGCGCGATTTCCTGAGCTTCGCCCACCAGCCTCGAGGGAAAGTTGCTGACGCCGATATGCCGCACTGCACCCTGTTCGCGCAACTCTAAAACTGCCCCCAGCGTTTCACCCAGTGGTACGTCCGGGTTGGGCCAGTGCAGCAGCAGCAGGTCTACATAGTCGGTCTGCAGCTTGCCGAGGCTTTCGGCGGTGCTGACAAGTACCTGTTCACGGCTGAAGTTGTCCGGTTTGATCTTCGTTACCAAAAAAATCTCTTCGCGGGAAATACCGGCTTTTTGCAACCCTTCGCCGACAAACTCTTCGTTGTCGTAGCCTTGCGCCGTATCGATGTGCCGGTAACCGAGCGAAAGCGCGTGCAAAACCGCTTCGGTACAGTTTTCGCCGCGCAAATCCCAGGTACCCAAACCGAGCGCCGGCACCGACACCCCTTGAACGTTGACGTATTTCATCTTGCCCTCCAGGGCTTACTTTACGGGGACGCGCCGCCCCGGACGTTGCCTTACCTTGCACTCGCCACCACAGCTTGCCCAAAGAACGACCTGGGGCGCGTCCGTCACGTAAAAACGTCCTGGCCTGTACCGGGCACGCCGCGAATAAGGCATAATGTTCCTGTGGCTCGTAAAAAGGCATCCTCCAAAGACACGCAACCGCTCCTCGGTATCGACATCGGCGGCTCGGGCATCAAGGGGGCGCTCGTCGACCCGGGCACCGGCGACCTCGTAACCGAGCGCCACCGCATCGAGACCCCGCAACCCTCGACCCCTGGAGCCGTCGCCGAAACGGTCGCCGAAGTCGTCAAGTTCTTTGATTACAAGGGGGTCGTCGGCTGCACCTTCCCGGCTATCGTCAAACGCGGCGTCACGCTCTCGGCGGCGAACGTCGATAAAAGCTGGATCGGTTTCGACGCCGACGCACTCTTTACCGAAACGACCGGTTGCGAAGTTCATCTCTTAAACGACGCCGACGCCGCCGGCATCGCCGAGGCGACTTTCGGTGCGGGCAAAGGCAAAGAGGGCGTCGTTATCCTCCTGACGTTCGGTACCGGCATCGGCAGCGCAATGCTTCAGGACGGCAAGCTCGTCCCGAACACCGAGTTCGGACACCTGTTTTTAGAGGGAGGCCAGGAGGCCGAAGCGTGGGCTGCCGACCGGGTACGTAAAGACGACGACCTCTCGTGGAAAAAATGGGGCAAACGGGTAAACAAGTTTCTGGAACACCTCGAGTTCATCTTCTCGCCCGACCTGTTTATTCTGGGCGGCGGCGTCAGCAAAAAGAGCGAGAAATTTGCGGAGTTTTTGAAACTCGAGACGCCCGTCGTTCCGGCGGAGCTGCTCAACGAAGCGGGTATCGTCGGGGCTACTTTGTGGGCCTCGCAGTCCGAATAGGAGAACTATGCCGACACTTAAAGTTGCGGGTCAAAGCCTCGAGGTTTCAGAAGATATGCGCCTCGTCCGGGCTATAGAAGCTGCGGGCGTTCCTATCGGGCACCGCTGCGGCGGCAAGGCGCGCTGCACCACCTGCCGCGTCACGTTCGCCTCGGGTGAACCGGACACATACACCAAAGCCGAGTTTGCCAAGCTGGGTCTCGCCGGTAGCAACGCGCCGGAATACCGCTTGTCGTGTCAGCTTTTGTGCGACCACGATATGGAAGTTACGGCGCTGATGACGCTGGACAATCAGGCGTGGAGCGACACCGGCCCCGCCGTTGCCGAAACGGTCGAACCGGAAGCGGCGTGGTTTACGCGGGGAGAACTCGAGTAACCTACGGGATTTCCGAGCGGCTCGAGCGGTCTCACTCAGCCTGCCCTAGCGCCGGCTCTTTAAGCTTCATCTCTTTGAAAAAAGTTTGAAAGTTGGGTTGAGTTCCGTTTGTATCCGTAAAACCGTACTCGGTAGCCAAGTTACCCGTGTAAAAAGCCTTGCCTGTTTTCTCGTGTACCTTTGAATCAGCTGCTAATGCTGCAACTGCCCGCCCCGTATAAAGAGGCGTTTCTGATGTAATAAAATATGGGTCTTTTTTCGCGCCGTCTTGCCAGTTTTCTTCTGTGACGCCGAAGTGGTCTAACATCTCCTCCGAACGCAAATATCCCGGCGTCAGCGCCAACGCTGTGACGTTCGTTTTGGGCTGTGCAACATCTCTACCTGAGGCGGTTGTCGTGTTGCCACTTAGGTCAGCCGCCATCCCGACCGCCAAGCGAATCACCGACGTTTTTACAAAGTCGTACAAAAAGTTGCCCCGGTACTCCAAGGTGTCCCCGTCGGTAATCTCGATGATGAGTCCCCGGCCTCGCGCAACCATCGGCGGTACCCCGTAACGGCTGGTGATGATGTGGCTGAAAACGGCACGTTCAATGAGCTTCGCCGCCGCTGCCAAGTCCTGTTCCCAAAACGGCTTGCCCCAGCTGATAAGCGACTCGCCGCCCCAGACATCGTTGACCAACAGGTCGAGCTGCCCGTTTTGCTCGGTTTTGACGCGCTCAAAAAGGGCTTTGACCTCCGTTTCGTGCGTGTGGTCGGTCTGCACTGCGATACCTCGACCCCCGGCTTTTGTCACCAGCTCGGCGGTCTCGTCGATGGTTTCAGAGCGGTTCATGTCCGACGGACGCCCGCGCACGCTGCGGCCCGTGCAGTAGACGGTTGCGCCCGCTGCGCCGAGTTCTACGGCGATACCGCGCCCTGCGCCGCGCGTCGCCCCGGCAACGACCGCCACTTTGCCTGCTAACGTCATTTCAGCCTCCATCAGCTAAATGTTGAGTAGCAAAAAACCATCCGCATTTTAGCCTGTTCACTGGTTCGGCGTAGGCCCGGCGGGTAAAACACCCTGTTAAGGCGCTGTAGAACGGCTTATGATGCACTGATGGCAACGAAGCCTCCGCTAGACCCGAACGCCCGCCGCGCCGACCGCGAAATCCGCACCTACCTGGCGATGCGGACGCAGCGGCGGCGGGTTTACCCACGTGCGGCGCTGTTGGGGCTCGGAACCGGACTTTTAGCCGTGGCGTTTCGCTGGTTTTTGGAAGCGAGTACAGCTTTGCGCGGGGTTTTGGGGAGTTACGCGCACGAATACTTCTGGGGCTGGCTGCCAAGCGTTTTGTGGGGAGCCGGAAGCGCGGCACTGGCAGTTTTTCTAGTCCGTCGTTTTGCACCTGAAGCGGTCGGGAGCGGCATTCCGCACCTCAAGGCGGTTTTTTACCGGTTGCGGAGTCTCAATCCGGGGCGGCTTTTACCCGTCAAGTTCGTCGGTGGGGTGCTCGCTATCGGCGGCGGGCTGGCGCTCGGGCGCGAGGGGCCGACGGTGCAGATGGGCGGCGCGCTCGGGTCGGCGCTGGCAAGGTTTTTTCGGAGCAATCCCGGTGAACGGCTGGCGCTGATTGCTGCGGGCAGCGGTGCGGGCCTCGCCGCCGCGTTTAACGCGCCCTTGGCGGGTGTGGTGTTTGTGCTCGAGGAAATCCAGCGCGGCTTTACCCCGAACGTTTTCGGCGCGGCGCTCATCGCCTCGGTGATTGCCGACGTGGTGACGCGCCTGGCCAACGGTCAGCAGCCCGTTTACGACATCCCTTTTTACGCCGCGCCCGCCCTCAGCACCCTGTTTCTCTATCCGGTTCTCGGGGCGCTCGCGGGTCTTGTCAGCATCGCCTTTACTCAAGGACTCCTCTTGACCCTAGACGGTGTCGCCAAGATTCCTTTCAACCCGCTCGTGACGGCGGCAGGCGTCGGCGGCATCGTCGCAGCTATCGGTATCTTTTTTCCGGGCGTTATCAGCGCCGGTGACGGTTTGATCGAACAGACGCTCGCCGGTCGCACCCTGCTCATCGCCATCGTGCCGCTTTTGCTGCTGCGCTACGTCTTGACGCTCGGCAGCTACGCCATCGGCACGCCCGGGGGTATCTTCGCGCCGATTCTCGTGCTCGGGGCGCTGCTCGGTACGGGTTTGGGCGTGGTGTCGCAAATGGGTTTTCCGCAGCTCGGTATCAATCCCGAAGCGCTCGCGGTCGTCGGCATGGCGGCGCTTTTTACGGGGGTCGTCCGGGCACCCCTGACGGGTCTGGTGCTTATCGTCGAGATGACCGGCAACTACGGGCAGATGCTGCCTTTAATGCTCGCGTGTTTTACGGCGTATGCGGTCGCCGAAGGGTTCGGCGTACCGCCCGTTTACGAAGCGCTCTCTAGCCCGCGAACTCAAGCGCGACGTGCCAGCAGACGCGGTACCCGTCGCTGACGAAGGTGCGCTTCTCTTGACGCTGACGGTACAACCCGGTTCACCTTTTGACGGCGAAGCGGTGAGGACGCTAGGACTTCCGAACGGCTGCATTTTGGTGACGCTCAAACGGGCGCTGACCGAACGGGTCGTCACGGCGGACACGGTGCTCGAGGCCGGGGATGAAATTACCGCCCTAGTGTCGCCGGGAGCAACAGCGGCGGTGCGGCTGTTGCAAGAAGGTGTGGGCTGAATGTGAACTTTTGGGAAGGTGAAAGGGTCAGGCTGAGAGCTATAGAACCGGATGACGCGGCCTTCTTTAGGCTGCAAAGGGACACCGAACGCAACCGACTGCTCGATTTTCTGCCGCCGCCTTTGTCTCTGGCGGCTCTCGAGGTCTGGGTCAGGGAACAATCGCAAAAAGGGCTCGAAGACGACGCTTTCCAGTGGCTTATCGAAAACAAAGCAGGCGAACGGGTCGGGTCTATCGTCACGCATACTTGTAATCCTAGAAACGGCACCTTTAGCTACGCCCTCGATATTGCAGCGGCGGCGCGGCGCAAAGGCTACGCGGCGGAAGCCGTTTCGCTCGTGCTGCGCTATTATTTCGGCGAACTCAGGTATCAAAAGGTTCATGTGAGCGTTCAAAGCAACAACGAGGCGTCGATTGCGTTACACCAAAAACTCAGGTTTGAGCTCGAGGGAACCCAAAAGCGGATGATTTTTCAACAGGGGGCCTATCTCGACTTACTGCTCTTCGGTCTTTCGGCAGAAGATTTTTGAGAAGGCAAGCTGCTGCACGCTCGAGCCGCTAGAGAACCAAGACCAGCCGCACATCGTTGACATTCGTCAGCGTCGGCCCGGTACGGATGAGGCCGCCTGCACGTTCAAAAAAGCTGTAGGCGTCGTTGCTGTCCAGGTGACGGCGCGCTTCGGCGCGGCCTATAGCAGCGAGCGTTTGCGGTGTGACGAGTGCCCCGGCTGCGCCCGTGTCCCCATCGATGCCGTCGGTGTCGGCGGCGAGCGCGTAAACCTCCTCGAGTCCGTTCAACTCAAGCGACAGCGACAGCGCAAACTCGCAGTTACGCCCACCCCGCCCGTTGCCGCGCACCGTAACCGTCGTCTCACCACCGGAAAGAAGCACACACGGCGGCGCTAAAGGTTGCCCGTGCGTCCGGATTTGCCGCGCCACTGCCGCGTGCATTTTGGCAATTTCACGCGCCTCACCTGTGACCGATTCGCTTAAAATCAGCGGCGCAATACCCCGGTCGCGAAAAAATGCTGCGGTTGCCGCAAGCATCCCTTGGGCCGAGACGACGAGCTGGTTTGCTACGCGCTCAAAGATGGGGTCGCCGGGTTTGGGGGTTTCGGAGGCGCTGCTAAAGTGTGGGCGATTTCCAAGCCGTACCGCCGAAAACCGTCTTGGCCTCAGCGAGCGTGCTGGCGTCAGGCACCGTCGGCCCCGACGCGATAACACTCAGGTCGTCCCCGGCAACATCTGAAACGATGAGTGAGACGACTCCTGCGGGAAAGGCCGCTTTAGCGAGCCCGCCGCCTTTGACTTTAGAGAGGTGCTTCCGCACCGCGTTCATCTCGGTGATGTCCGCCCCGGAACGCAACAAGCTTCTGGGTCAGCGCCGCTTTTTCTGAGAGCGTCACACCGTCCGGCGCACACAGCAGCGCCGAACCGCCGCCGGAGATAAGGCAGACCAGCAGGTCGTCTTCGCCCAAACCCTCAGCAAGCGCCAAAATCTCCTCGGTTGCCGCCACGCCTGCCGCGTCGGGAACGGGATGCGCCGCTTCTACCACGCGGATGCGTTCAGTTGGGACGCTGTGTCCGTAGCGGGTGATGACGAGACCCTCGAGCCTCACTTTTGGATAACGCGCGCCGTAAAACGTTTCTGTGGCTTGGGCCATCGCCGCCGCCGCTTTGCCCGCGCCGACGATGACCAACCGACCTTCGGGTGGCGGGGGCAGATAAGCGCTCAGGGCGCGCGCCGGGTCTGCCGCTAGCAGCGCAACCTGAAACGCCTCACGGAGCAGCACTTCGGCCTTATGGTTTATCACGGCTCGAGTTTAACCGAAGGCGCTCGGTATGATGCCCTTATGAGCCAGAATTCTGCAGATATTCATGTCCGCGTTGTGCGCGACGCCAGAAACGACATCGATTCTATTCGCTGGAGCGCGACCGACGCGCCGAGCCCCGGTGAACAAGACGCCCGCGCGATGATTTTAGCGCTCTGGGACGCCGGAGAACGCAACTCGCTGCGTATCGACTTGTGGACGAAAGAGATGAGCGTCGAAGACATGAACGATTTCTTTTTTCAGACGCTTTTAACCCTCGCCGACACCTACAAAAACGCTACCAACAACGATGAAATCATGTCGGACATCAAACACTTCGCCCGCGAGTTTGCCGAAAAAGCCGCCAAAACCGAGTTACGGCGTAGTTAAGCGTGTGAACTAGGGTGAACATCAGCATTTTGGGGTGCGGCTGGTTGGGCTTGCCGCTCGGCGCGGAACTCGCTTCGCGCGGTTACAACGTCCGGGGTTCGGTCACGCACGCTGAGAAGCTAGGGGTTTTAGCCGAAGCAGGAATTGAGGGATACAGGCTCGAGCTTTCCCCCACCCTGACCGGAAACGCTGAGGGGTTTTTCGACGCCGACGCCCTCGTCATCACCCTGCCCCCCGGACGCCGTAAACCGGATGTAGAAACGCGTTACCCGGCCCAGATCGCCGCTATTTTGGCTGCCACACCTGAAACCACACAAGTCATCTTCACCGGTTCGACCTCGGTTTATCCCGACCTGGGCCGCACCGTCACCGAAGCCGATGCGGGCGGTAACATCAGCGCGTCGGGGCGGGCCATCCTAGCGGCTGAAACACTTTTACGGCGCAGAAACGCCACTGTCTTGCGCCTCGCCGGACTTTACGGTTACGACCGGCAACCGGGCCGCCGCTTAGCCGGACGTGACGTTTCAGGGGGCAGTGCGCCGGTCAACTTGGTTCACCAAGACGATGTGCTGAACGTGCTTCTAGCGGTAATCGAACGCGGCGTCAGGGGCGTCACCTTGAACGTCTGCGCGCCGCAGCACCCGACCCGGCGAGAGGTCTATACCCGTCAGGCCGAGCGTTTGGGGTTAGCGCCGCCGCACTTTGTCGAGCCGCATCTTCAGGGGTACAAGCGCGTCAGCAGCGAAGCCTTGGGGACACACCTGGGCTTTGGGTTTCGCTACCCCGACCCGCTGGCAGACGCGCCGTAAAAGCCAAAAGCTTTTCACAGAAATTCGGGGTGGCGCGCGAGCTTTCCGGGCCAGCTTTGCCTGCACGTTACAGGGTGCAAAGAGTTGCCCATCTGTAGGGTGGCCTAAGCCCGACATTAGCAAAAGACCTACGCCCCAGCCCCTAGTTTCTCCGGCTCAGCGCTGCTACTCTAGAATATGAACCCTGTTTTATCTCTTTTACGGGCGGCCCCGCTGGCGTTCCTGCTCCTCGTTACGGGCGCAGCCGCGCAGCGCATTGCGTTTATCAACCCCGACGGACAGCTCGTCACCGTTGCGCCGGACGGCACCGACTCGCGTACCCTGACGCCGGAAGGCCGCCGGTATCAGTTTCCGGCGTGGTCGCCTGCCGGCAACGACGTCGCCGTGATTGGGGCGAGCGCCGAGGGGAGCGGCGTTTTTACGGTGGAAGACCGCGCCGACGCCGAGGTTCAAACACTCTACGAGAACCCGGCGATTTACCTCTACTGGTCGCCGGACGGAGAAAAAGTCGGCTTTTTGGCGCAGGGTGAGGGTGGACTCGAGCTTCAGGTCGCATCTACCGGGAGGAATGACGCACAGGACACTCAAAAAGTCGCGTCCGGCACCCCGCTCTACTGGCAGTGGAGCAGAGATTCAGACGGTCTGCTCGTTCACACCGGCGTTTTGGACAGCGGCGAACTCGCGCTCTACTCGCTGACCGGGCCGACCGGCGACCCGCTCGCTACGCCGGGGCTATTCAACGCACCGGGGCTTTCCGCCAGCGGCGACTATCTCGCCTACGCCGAACTCAGCGGGGGCGCTACCCGCACCGTGTTGGCAGGCAGCACCCCGGAGAACGCCGAGGTTCGCCGCGAACTCCCCTACGAAGGTTTCAGCGTCTTGTCGTGGAGCCCCGCCGCCGACCAGCTCGCCGTTATGAACCCGCCTGTCGCTACAGGGCTCCCTTACGGCCCGATTCGCCTGTTAGACGCCAAAACCGGCGACCTCACCCCGCTCGTCGAAACGACTGTCATCGCTTTTTTCTGGTCGCCGGACGGCAAATACATCGCTTACATCGCGCCGCTACGCCGGAACGACGGGGACGTTACGGATATAGGCACACCGAGCGCCGTAAAAGTTGGTGTGCGTGTAGCGCAGGATATACCTCTACTCGAGCTGCGCGTCGTCGACGTTGAAACCGGCGAAGACCGTTTGCTCAGCGCCTTTACGCCCACACCCCTGTTTATCGACCAGTTCTTGCCTTTTTTCGACCAGTACGCGCTCAGCCATAGCGTCTGGTCGCCCGACTCTACGGCCCTCGTTTTGCCGATGTCAAGTGAAGGCGGTTCAAAAATCGTCGTGGTTCCGCTGACCGGAGAACCCGCCGTCCTCGCCGACGGCGAGATGCCCTTCTGGAGCCGTTAGGCCGGTGGGAGCGGTAACCGGTAGGGCCTTTAGCTTTTCTTCACGGTGTACCTGCTTACAAAGGAAAGTGCGCTACAATGAACTCATCTGGTTCGAGGAGATTGTCTGTTAAGGAGACTGCATGACCGTAGCCCCGCTTAACGCGGCGACGCCGCCAGCTTTTCAGCCCGTCTATACCGCTACGACCGGGCGGGTCGTTTTGGGCCGGACGCTTCCCTCGCTGCTCGACGAGGCTTGTACGAACAACCCGAACCCAAAAGCCTTTAACGAGCTGAGCGAAACGGGCTGGAGAAGTGTCTCGAGCGAAGACTTCCGTACCCAGGCCGAAGCATTGGCGCTCGCCCTGCGTGACATGGGTCTTGAGGCAGGTGAACGCGTCGCGTTTTTTACTCACAGCGACCTCTCGTTTTGCCTGCCCGATATGGCCTGCTTGATGGCAGGGCTCGTCAGCGTCCCGATTTACCTGACGCAGAGTGCGGACGCGGTTCGGTTTATCTTGCAAGAGACACAAGCGCGCGTCCTCGTCGTTTCGGACACCGGCCTGCTGGAAACTGTGTTGCCGATGCTGGACGGCACCGCCGTTCGCACCGTTGTCATCCGTAGTCTGGGCGCGGCTCAACCCCCCGAAGGTCTGGGCTTTGTCTCGTTTGGTACTTTGATAACAAGAGGCAAAACGCTCCTAGAGGCCTCAGCGGACGCGGGCAAAGCGCTCCGGCAGAGCGTTCGGGCAGGCGACCTCGCCACCATCATCTACACTTCCGGTACGACCGGGGCGCCCAAAGGCGTGATGCTCACGCACGAAAACATCTCCTCAAACGTGATGGCGGCCTTTGCGGGAATTCTTGAGCTTAAACGCGGACAAGAGACCGCCCTATCGTTTTTGCCGCTGACGCATATCTTTGCCCGGACGCTGCACTACGGCTATCTGGCGTGGGGTACGGCGGTGTATTTTACCACCCCGGACAAACTTCGCGACCACTTAAAAGAGGTGCAACCGACGACCTTTGCAACCGTGCCGAGGGTTCTGGAGCGCGTTTACGAGGGCATCTTAAAAGCCGGGGCCGAGCTGAGCGGCGTCCAAAAACCCATTTTCGACTGGGCGATGTCGCTTGCACGGCGCTATGAACCCGAGGAAAGCACCCCTTCAGGAAATATCTTGAGCAACACGTTTTACAGCACCCAACACCGCGCCGCCGCCAAACTCGTGTTTGAGCGCTGGCGTGAAGCGATGGGCGGACGGCTCAAACTCGTTATCGTCGGCGGCGCGGCCCTGCGCCCCGAGCTCGTGCGGGTTTTCGGCGCAGCCGGAGTTGCCGCGCTGCAAGGCTACGGCCTCACCGAAACGAGCCCGATCATCGCCTACAACCGGCCCGGTCATAACCGGCCCGGCACCGTCGGCGAACTGCTCCCCGGTACCGAGGTCCGGTTTGCTAAGGGTGGCGAACTGCTCGTCCGCGGCCCACAGGTGATGCGCGGCTACTTCGGCAACGCTGAGGCGACCGCCGAAGCGCTCGACCCGGAAGGCTGGTTTCACACCGGCGATCTGGGCGAGGTCTCGGAAGACGGCTTTTTAAGGATTACCGGGCGTTCTAAAAATGTCTTTAAGCTTTCAACCGGCAAGTTTGTGATGCCGCAACCGCTGGAAGAAGCGCTCGAGGCCGCCCCCCACATCGAATACGCCATCGTTATCGGTGAAGGTGAAAAATACTGCGCCGCGCTCCTCTTTTTAGCGCCCGGTACCAACCCGGATGAAGCTGCGGATGGCTTGAAACGCACCGTAAAAGAGGCCAACCGCGCTCTGCCCGAATGGTCGCAAGCCAAACGCGCGTTGCTACTGACTGATACCCTAAGTATCGACAACAATCTCCTGACTCCGACCCTAAAAGTCAAACGTAAACCGGTCTTAGAACGTTACAACACGCAGATTGCTGCACTTTACGGACACAGTAAAGCCGAAGAAGGTTCAGCACATATTCTTGAACTCGAGAGGTAGTTATGGCCATCAAAGATATGACGAAGATCATGGCGCTAGCCAGCAAAGTCGATATGGCGAAGGTTGCTAGATTGTCCGAGAAAGTTGACCTCAATCAGCTTCTGGGCATGGTGTCGTCGATGGACGAGCGCAGCTTGCAGCAGATGATGAAACTCGCCGCCCCGAAAAAACCCAAAGCATTGCCCGAAGTCGACGGCGACTTTTTCGATATTGCGGCGCTCCTGACGCCCGAACAGCGCGAGGTACAGCTCAAAGTGCGGCACTTTATGGAGCGTGAAGTCGAACCGATTGCCAACGAATACTGGCAACGCGACGAGTTTCCGCAGCAGCTTATCGGTAAACTCAGAGACCTGGACATCATCAGCGCCCTGTTCGACGAGCAGGGCGAGCGGCGGCCCGATGCGAGCGTTTTAGAGGGCATTATCGGCATGGAGATGGCCCGCATCGACGTTTCGACGACGACATTCTTCGGCGTCCATTCGGGTCTGGCGATGTGGTCGATCTATCTGGGCGGCTCCGAAGAACAAAAACGCGAGTGGCTCCCGAAAATGCGTAACTTTGAAGTCATCGGTGCGTTCGGCCTGACCGAGCCCGACGTGGGCTCGGCGGTGTCGCAGGGCATGACCACGACCTGCCGCCGCGACGGGGACAGTTGGATCCTAAACGGGCAAAAATACTGGATCGGCAACTCGACCTTCAGCGATTTTACGGTGATCTGGGCGAAAGACGAGGCCGACAATCAGGTCAAGGGCTTTATCGTCCGCAAAGAGACGCCCGGTTTTAGCGTCGAAAAGATTCAGGGCAAAATCGCGCTGCGCGCCGTGGAAAACGGACACATCACCCTGACGGATTGCCGGGTGGACGAGAGCGACCGTTTGCAAAATGCCAACTCATTTCGGACAACTGCCGACGTGCTCCGGGCGACGCGGGCCGGGGTTGCGTGGCAAGGCGTCGGCTGCGCGATGGGCGCATACGAAAAGTCTCTAGCCTACGCGCAAAAACGCCAACAGTTCGGACGACCTATTGCGGGCTTTCAGCTCGTGCAAAACCTCTTGGTGCAGATGCTCGGCAACGTGACGGCGATGCAGACGCTGTGTCTACGGCTTTCGCAACTTCAGGACGCCGGGACGATGCGCGACGAGCAGGCGTCACTCGCCAAAGTTTTTACGGCGAAACGCTGCCGCGAAACGGTCGCTCTGGCAAGAGAACTTCACGGCGGTAAAGGGATTTTGTTGGAGCATCACGTTGCCCGCTACTTTTCCGATACCGAAGCCATCTATTCGTATGAAGGTACCAACGAGATCAATACGTTGGTCGTAGGACGGGCCGTGACGGGGTACAGCGCGTTTGTCTAAGCATTTGTTCTGGTAGATAAGGGGAGGTGCACGGCTGGCTGCGCCTCTTTTTTTGGGTCAGTCAGCAGCTATACTTTAGGCGTGGTCGAGGTGATGGTCAGCCCAAGTCAGGTGAGGCTCGAGCTTACCGGCTGGGACAGAGTTTGGGCGTTTAAGAGCCAACTCACCCTTTTGCATGGCAACATCGTTCGCGTCTTTGCCGACCCTCAACCAACCTTCGGTCAAGCTTGGTGGAAGGTCGTCCGCGCACCCGGAACGAGCATTCCCGGCGTCACTCAAGCGGGGACGTTTTATCTTCAGGGCGGACGAGAGTTTTGGTGCGTTCACTACACGGGCCGAAGCATTATTTTTGAGCTTGAAGATTTGCCTTACGACCGTGTTGTCGTAGACGTGCGCGACCCCGAAGCCGTCGTGCAGCGGGTACGCGCGGCGCGTTACGATTCGGGGACGAATAGATGAACAGGTTGGGCAATTTACGGGACTCGAGGACGCTTTTACGGCGTCTTTTTTTATGGAGGTTGGGATGAAATACAAGCGGGTCATGCTCAAACTCAGCGGCGGCGCACTCGCAGACGCGAGCGGATTCGGCTTTAGTGAGGAAAAGTTAGGCCATCTCGTCAACGAAGTTTTGTCGTTGGCAGAGCTGGGGCTTTCTGTCGGCGTGGTCATTGGAGGCGGCAATATTTTACGCGGCAATACCGCCGAACGGTGGGGCGTCGAGCGCACCGAAGCCGACAACATCGGGATGTTGGGGACAGTTATTAACGGCCTGATGCTGCGCGGCGCGCTGAAAAGTGTACTGCAAAACCGCACTGACAGAGAGGTGCGAGTGATGACGGCGATGCCCATCTCGAGCGTTGCCGAGCCGTACATCCGGCTTAAAGCGTTGCAACATCTCGAGAAAGGGTACTTGGTCATTTTTGCGGGTGGCAATGGTCAGCCGTATGTCACGACCGATTATCCGTCGGTGCAGCGGGCGCTCGAGACGGAGTGTGACGCGCTGCTCGTCGCTAAAAGTGGCGTAAGCGGCGTCTACGACCGTGACCCGAACCGCGACCCGGACGCCGAGTTTTTCCCTACGCTCAGTTTCGACGAGGCCATCCGGCGCGACCTGCGGGTGATGGACCCGGCGGCGTTTATTCTGGCGAGAGACTACCAATTGCCGCTGCATGTGTTCGACATCGGGAAGGTCGGGGCGGCGGCGAGGGTTTGCGAGGGTGGACGCGAGGGCACCTTCATCCATCCCTGACGACTAATAGCCAGCTTGTTTATCAACCACATGCGTCAGCGGCTCACCCTTGACGTAACGGCGCAGATTGTTTAAGAAAATCTCCAAGGCCCGCCCGTCGTAATGCGGCGTGTCCCCCGCCATATGCGGCGTGATGATGACGTTTTCCAGCTTCCACAACGGCGAATCTTGGGGCAGCGGTTCGGTTTCAAACACGTCTAACCCGGCCCCGGCAATCGTCCCGTTTTGCAGCGCCCGTACCAGCGCGGGTTCGTCAATGAGTCCGCCGCGCCCGATATTGACCAGAATCGCCGAGGCTTTCATCAGCTTCAGTTCAGCCTCGCCGATAATGTGGCGCGTGTCGTTTGTTAGCGGCAACGTCAGGGCGACAAAATCCGCGTCAGGTAATGCTGTGTGCAGGTCAGCTAACGCAACCATCTCGCCGATATGCTCAACGCTTTTTTCTGGACTCCGCCGCACACCGACAACTTCGACGCCAAATGCTTCGGCGAGTTTAGCAGTGTACGCACCTATCGCACCCGTACCCAAAAGCAACATGGTTTTTCCGGCGAGTTCAAAGGTTTTGCTCTGTTGAGACCAGGTACTTGCCACCTGCGCCCGCACAGATTGCGGAAAACCGCGCGCAAATGCCAGCAAGTACGCCATAATCTGCTCTCCGATAGGAATCTCGTGAATCCCCGAAACGTTGGTCAGCGTAAAATCTTTTTGGGCAAGCTCAGGGTGTTTTAGAAGCCAGTCCGCCCCTGCGCCCCACTGCTGGAGCCATTTGAAGTTGGGCGCTTTTAGCATCAAATCCCTCGGAAAGCTCCCGACTGCTACCTCGATGTTGTCAAGCCGCGCTTCGATTTGGGCTTTATCTCTGCTGTAGAGAAGCTCGAGCCCCCCCGCCGCCGCTCGAATCGCCTCTTTCTGGTCGTCGTCGAACTTGTCTTCAGCAAATCCTAAAAGTAAAACGCTCATACGCCGAGTCTACCGGATGAACGTCTAACGTTTTTGTAGGGTTACACCACCCCGCCGGTAAAGATGGTTTTGGTCTCCATATATTCCAAAAGCCCTTCGCTCCCGGTCTCACGCCCAAACCCGCTGCCTTTGACCCCGCCGAAAGGCGCTTCGGGCGTGGCAGGTAGCCAGTCGTTGATGCAGACCATGCCAGCTTGGAGCCCTTCACTTACCAAAATGCTGGTGTTGAGGTCGTTCGTGAGGACGAACGCAGCTAAACCGTACTCGGTGCTGTTCGCCAGTTTTAGCGCTTCGTCGGTGCTGCTAAACGGAACCAGGGGCATCACTGGGCCGAAAATCTCTTCGTCGTGGGCGGGCATACCGGGCGAAACGTGACTCAACACTGTCGGCGTGTAGAAGTAACCTTTACCCTTTTTGCGGCTGCCACCGGTCTCGAGCCTTGCCCCCGCGTCTACACTCCGGGCGACCAAAGCTTCAACGCGCTCCCGTTGTGTTTGATTGATCAGCGGCCCGACCTGCGTTTTTTCATCCAGCCCACGGCCCACTTTGAGCGCCGCCATGTGCTCTGCCGCCCGCGCCGTAAACTCGCCGTAAACGGCTTCGTGAACGTAAAACCGCTGCGGCGAGACGCAGACCTGCCCGCAGTTGCGCGTTTTCCAGGTCACGGCTAACTTGGCGGCCTGCTCAACGTCCACGTCGTCAAAGACCAAAACCGGGGCGTTACCGCCCAGCTCCAAGGACAACCGCGTCACCGTCTCGCTCGCCTGATCCATCAACAGTTTCCCGACGCGGGGGCTACCCGTAAACGCGACTTTACGGACTCTGGCGTCTCGCATCAGCACGCCCGCGACCTCCGCCGGGTCGCCGCTAACGACGTTGATAACGCCTGCTGGTGCACCGCCCTCTTGAAGTGCACGAGCTAGCAGCATCCCCGAACGCGGCGTATATTCCGAAGGTCGCCCGACCACCGTACAGCCCGCCGCGAGCGCCGCCGCCCAGCTCCGCACGAGGTTGTAGACCGGAAAGTTCCACGCGGTAATCGTTCCGACGACGCCGAGCGGTTGGTGAATGACTTGGGTGCGGCGCGACGCCACCCGTGCCGGAATCACGCGCCCATACGCCCGGACGCCCTCGGCGGCGAACCACTCGAGATACCCGCACGCGCTCGTCCACTCCGCTTTGGACTCAGCCAGTGGTTTACCCGATTCTTCGGTAGTGATGCGGGCCAGGTCGTCGGTATGGGGGCGAAGCCACGCCGCCGCCTGCGTTAAGACTGCGCCGCGCTCGTAGGGCGTTTTTTGCGACCACGCCGTAAACGCGTCGGAGGCAGCGTTTACGGCAGCCTCAGCGTCGGCCTTACCGCCGAAGGGTATGGGTTGAATACACGTTTCGGTTGCCGGGTCGAGCAAATCCCAGGTGCCGCCGCCGAGGGCGTCCGTCCATGAGCCGCCTATAAGCTGCTTAAAGTCAGTGCGTGCAAACTCAGTCACTAGCGACCGCCTCTTTTGTCAAGACATTTGTAAACACCGCCGAAAGCGCCTCGTGCAGCACGTTCACGCCTTCGCTTAGCTCGTCGTCCGTCAGGTTGAGCGGCGGCAAAAAGCGCAAACAGTTGCTGTATAACCCGGCCCGTAAAACAATCAGGCCACGTTTGAGCGCCTCGCCGATAACTTTAGCGGTCGTGTCCGGGTCGGGAACACCGTTTTGGGCGAACTCGAGCGCCAGCATCGGCCCCAGACCGCGCACGTCGGCAATCGCCGGAAACTCACGCTGAAAGGCTCTCAGGTGAGCCTCGAGCTTTTTTCCAAGTTCAGTTGCGTGGGCCAAAAAATCCGGGTCGGAAATAATGTCTACGGCTGCCAGGGCCGCTGCACACGCGAGCGGGTTGCCGCTGTAGGTGCCGCCTAGTCCGCCCGGATGCGGCGCGTCCATCATCTCAGCTCTGCCGACAACCGCTGAAATCGGCATCCCTGCCGCCAGCGATTTTGCGGCCGTCATGAGGTCGGGCTCGACGCCGTAGTGCTCCGAGGCGAACAGCTTGCCGGTGCGCCCCATCCCGCACTGAATCTCGTCGGCGACCAAGACGATACCGTGGGCGTCGCATAACTCGCGGATACGCCGGTAAAACCGCCCGGAAATCGGGACGAAGCCGCCTTCACCCTGCACGGGCTCGAGCACGAACGCCGCAATCGCCGAGGGGTCAATCTGCGCGGTCATGGCGTGCTCCAACTCACCGACGGCGTAGGTCAGAAAATCATCTTCACTCAGCCCTTGTGGGCGGCGGTAAACGTTCGGAAACGGCAACCGGTACACTTCCGGCGCAAACGGCCCAAAGCCGAGTTTGAACAGCCCGTATTTGCTCGTCATGGCGAGCGTCAGGTTGGTACGTCCGTGATACGCGCCCTCGAAGACGACGATGCCCGCGCGTCCGGTGTGGGCTCGAGCGATTTTTACGGCAGTTTCCACAGCTTCCGCCCCGCTGTTGAGCAAAATCGCCTTTTTCGGCCCGGAAATGGGCACAATTTGAGTCAGTTTTTCAGCGAGCGCAACGTAAGGCTCATAACTGCCGACGATGGCGCAGGGGTGAATAAGTGCGTCGGCTTGGGCTTTAATGGCTTCGACAACTTTGGGGTGATTGTGCCCAACGGCGAGCATTCCGATGCCACCGGCAAAATCGAGCAGCGTGTTGCCGTCGGCGTCGGTAATAGCAGCACCTTGCGCGTGGGTAAACGCGAGCGGCGTCAGCTTGGCTGCACCCCTCGGCGTCGAGGTTTCGCGGCGGGCAACGAGTGCTAAAGATTTCGGGCCGGGGATTTCTGTTTTGAGATGGATAACGGTCATCAGAGCCTTTCCAGTTCACGCACAGTACGTTCACTCTGAACATTGCCCGTGTTGAGCGTCGTTTTGGGTTCAAAAAAGAGGACGTGCGCTTCTTTTTCGGCAACGGGAAGATGCTCGACGCCTCTGGGAATAACCACACACTCGCCTTCGTTTAGCGTAATGTCATCCTGGTCACGCAATTTGATAACCAGTTGACCTTTAACGACCAAGAACAGCTCGTCTTCACGCTCATGATAGTGCCACTCGAACGCACCGGAAAGCTTCGCCAGCTTGACCGCCGCATCGTTGACCTCACCGATAACTTTCGGACTCCAGTGTTCGGAAAACGACGCAAACTTGTCTGCTAAATTGACCTTTTCGATGACCATACACGCTCCTAAGCTGAAACTGTCGCAGTTTGCGCCAACGCCCCCGTAAAAACCCCCAACGCTTCGTCAAGCTGCGCTTTGGTCACGACCAACGGCGGAATCCAGCGGATGACGTTTTCAAACGGGCCGCAGGTCAGGAGCATCAGCCCCACGTCCAAACATGCCTTCTGTACCCGTTCACACGTCTTCTTGTCGGGCTTTCCGTCGGCGTCCGTAAACTCGGTAGCGACCATGAGCCCCGGCCCGCGCACCTCACCGATAACCGGATACCGCCCCTGCAATTCTCGTAATCCGGCACTTAATTGCTCGCCCCTTTGCGCTGCATTCTCAGAAAGACGTTCGTCCAAGATGACCTCGACATTTGCTTTTGCGCCCGCCAGCACCACCGCGCTGCCGCCGCCGTAGGTGCCGCCGTGCGTGCCGGTCTCCCAGCGTTCCATCAGCGCGCGACTCGCGCCCACCGCGCTAATCGGCAACCCACCGCCTAAACCCTTCGCCATCACCAGAATATCCGGCGTCACGCCCGCGTGTTCAAACGCGAACAGCTTGCCGGTACGCCCAAAGCCGGTCTGCACTTCGTCTAAAACGAGCAAGATACCGTGTTGGTCGCAAATCTCTCTCAAGGCCCGTAAAAACGCTGCCGGAGCCGGAACGTAGCCGCCCTCACCGAGGACGGGCTCGAGACACAACGCAGCCGTTTCGTCCGGAGCGGTTTGGGTCTTGAAGAGAAGTTCCAACTGCTTCAGACAAAAATCCACCGTCTCTACCTCGTCCCAACCGTACTGATACGCGTACGGAAACGGTGCGACGAAAACCCCTGCCGGGAGCGGCTGATACCCATGCCGATAGCCCGTTTTCGCCGTCGTCATCGCCATCGCCTGCGCGGTGCGCCCATGAAAACCACCTTGAAAGACGATGAGGTTATCTCGCCCGGTGGCGTGCCGCGCCAGCTTGACCGCGCCCTCGACGGCTTCCGCACCGCTATTTGAGAAGAAAAACGCGTCAATCTTTTCCGGCGTGATGCGGCCTAGCAGTTCAGAAAGTTTTACGGCGGCGGGCGGCACGACGCAGTTCATCTGGGCAAAGATCAGCGCCTCGGCCTGGGTTTGAATGGCTTTGACAACTTTAGGATGCGCGTGCCCTGCGTTCGTCACGCCGATACCCGACGTAA
Organism: uncultured Trueperaceae bacterium; assembly: GCA_963799485.1. Classification (GTDB taxonomy): domain Bacteria; phylum Deinococcota; class Deinococci; order Deinococcales; family Trueperaceae; genus Truepera. The sequence goes on along the minus strand of CAWCXJ010000006.1, from coordinate 38,345 downwards.
AATCGGTCAGCCGGTGGCCTGCCGCGTCGTAAAGATAGATACCTTCGCCCCGAACCGGCTCGAAGGTCGTTAGATGCGACCAGACGGGGGAAAGGTGTTGCAAACGTGCTGTGTTAGTCATAGTTGGGAACCTCGAGTAATTCGTTACGCGCACTAGCTTGGGGCGTAGCAGTGTGAGCGAGAACCTTGAGCGCCGCCCGCCTTCCGCTCAGGAGCGCCCCGTGAACCGTTGCAGCGCGGGGTTCAGGTGCCGCCGCTTCACCGGCCCAGTAAAGGGGCGGGGTCGGCGCAGCCAGTTTTTCCCGTGCGCCGTCCTGCCCCGGCAGCACATACGAGTAGCCGCCGCGCGTGTAGGGATCGTCGGGCCAGTTGATGAGCCGCGCCGCTTTTGCTACTAAACCGGGTTTGCCCAACTCTTCTTTGAAGGACTCGAGCCCCGCTTCAAGCGCCCCCTCTTCACCGAGCGCCAGCAGTTCAGCCGCCCAATCTCCGGTCGCAAACGCCGTCCAGACGTGTGGGTTCGTGTCATACCCGTAAGACGGCGACCACCACATCGGCGGGTTGAGGCGGCTGTAAACTGCCATGATATCGGGCGAAACAGGCGCTTCGTCAAAGCTGTAGACGAGCTTGATGACCGGCCCCATCCGCAGACCTAAAAATGCCGAGCGTTTCGTTTCGGGTAGCTCAGGCGTAAAACGGATGGCGTCGGCTTGCAACACGCCGAGCGGCACGGTGATGACGGCGGCGTCTGCTTCATAAACTTCACCGCCGAGGGTCAAGACGCGCACGCCGTCTTTCCACACGAGTTCGGTTACAGGGTCGTCGCCGTAAATCGTCAGCCCCGCTGCCAACGCCTTGACGAGCGCGTCGTAGCCGCCCAGAACACGGTAATCTCCCCCACCCTCGTCTTCGGCGCGGAGCCCCTCCAAAACTGCCTTGGCACTTAAAAACCGCATCGCTTCGCCGCACGCGTTGGCAAACGAGCGCTCGACGTAGCGGAGCTGCCGATGGTCGAAACCGATACGCCGCAGGTAGCTGCCCCAGTCCTCATTGGGCAGCGCGTCAACCTCGGGCAGGTTCCACGAACGGGTCTGGGCAAAGTCGGGATAGGTGGCGCACGCCTCTCTCATGCTCAGCCACGCGCCGTCCTCCAACCTCACCAGCGAGTCGTCCAGCTTGTTCCAGTGAACCGTCTCTAGTCCCAGCTCGCGTACCAGTTCCCACGTCGCGGCGCACTCGCCGTGGACGAACTCCGCGCCGAACTCGACCGGAACACCGGCAAAGTCATAATTCGTGTGGACACGTCCGCCCAGACGGTGTTTCGCTTCTAGAACGCCGACCTGTTGACCGGCGTCCTGAAGCGCCCGCGCCGCCGCCAGCCCTGCCATCCCTGCGCCGAGAATTAAAACCTTCATTGCGCTCCCGGGTTACCGCTGCAAGCGGGTGAGTTCTAGGCCGTGGGCCGGTCCCGGGCGCACCGTTTCAGGTCGCTCCCAGACGATCAGCATCCCGGTATGGTCGGCTTGACTGTCCCAAGCGTAGTTTTCAATCACGGTGCGCGGCTCGAAGCCGCGCCGCATCTGCACGCTGACAGTCGGGTCGAAGACCTCGCCGCGCATGACCTTGCCCGCATATTCGCGTACCGACAGGCGTTCGCGGTAGCTTTCATAACCCTTGAGCATCCCGCCCGCGTACATCCCCTTCAGCCCCAAACGCTCCGCAAGGGCAAACTGCGCCTTGTAGAGTGCCGACGCGACGCCGCGCCCCTGATACTCGGGGTGTACCGCTTTTTCGACGCCGTAAAGCCACTCGCCTTCGGGGTCGTGTTTGGCGAGGTTCAAGTCGCCGATCATCTCGAGCCACCCCAGAGGTCTCGCCGACGGGGCGTAGTCCGTTCGCATGGCGAGCGCCAACCCGATGACCTTTTCACCTTCCGGCGTGTCGGTCACGACCACGAATTGCCCTGCGGGAAAACGCCGCACCATCTCGGTGATATTGTCCTGGTTGATGCAGCCTTTGGTGCCGACCGGAAACTTGTTGGCGTAACATACGACTTCGTGAATACTTCGACCGTGTTCGGGTCCGACTTGCTTGACCCGGTATTCGGCTTCAGTACGGGCTGAGCCCTGTACCTCTAAACCTGTTGCAACTTCTATAGAACTTTCTGCGCCTTTCATAACGATACGTTTCTGGACAATGCCCTAATCAACGTGTTCGCTGGCATGAGTTCGTACTGTATTGTGGAAAACAAGGGCGGACGAAAAGACCAAAAGCAAGTGCTTGATGCTCAGTCCTTTTGTGGCTTTTGCTTCTCCACAACCTTTACGCGAGAGTTTTCGCCTCCCGAAACCCAAACGGCTCCATTTGGTCTACTCACACTTTAGGGTTGTCTTGAAACTTTCACGCTCCCTTTTAACCGTCTTGGGTGAGTGTAGCACACGCGTAGGGGGTTTGGGTAGGGGCCGAGACGAAAATCGGTGTACTCTGAAGCGTTCCCGGTTCGACCTCGAGCGTAAGACAGGAGCTTTTTACGGCGCGCGCTACAGGCTTGACTGTAAAGATGGAGCAGCACCGCTTGACCCTAACCGCGACTCCGCCTTTTTCGTTTGAACGGACGCTCGCCTTTATCCGCGCGTTTTACGCCCGCGACTACGAGCGAGTTCCGGCACACAGGCAAATTCGGGGGGAGACGCTCCGGCGTATCGTCAGTATTTACGGCGCTCCGGTGCTGTTCGAGGTTCGGGCGGCGGAGGTGGGAGGGCTCGAGCTAACCCTCTGCGCCGAAGGGCTGAGCGATGAACTGGTTAAAGCGACTGCTGAGCGCGTGCGTTTTTATCTGGGGCTGGATGATGACGTAAACCCGCTCTACGCTCGCGCCGACCCGATATTTGAAGGGGTTATAAAAACCTGGCACGGCTACCACATGCTCAAAGTCCTGACGCCGTTCGAGGCGGCGTGTTGGGCGCTCGTTCAGCAGCGCACGCCCAACGGGTTTGCGCACAAGACGATGGCGAAGCTGGCTGGGTTTTTTGGGGGCATTCTCGAGCATAAAGGTAAGACCTACACCGCGTTTCCCGAGGCGCAGGCGATGGTGGAAAACCCGCAGGCGCGGGTTTTAGCGGCGACCAACAATACCCGTAAAACCGAGCGCCTCTTGCACGTGATTCGCGCCTTTGCCACCGCAGATGAACCGTTTTTGCGGAGCGCCCCTTACGGCGACGTTGCCAAGTGGCTGGGAAGTATCAAGGGCCTGGGCGCGTGGTCGGTGGACTTTATCATGCTCCGGGGCTTGGGCCGCACCGAACACGTACCGTGGACAGATACCGGGATGCTAAATGCAATTTCAAAGGTCTATACGGGCGGATTCGAGGTCAGTTCGGGCCGCGCCCGTGAACTCGCCGAGCGTTACGGTTCCGAGCAGGGTTTGTGGGCCCACTACCTTAAGACGTCTGCGTACAGTTCAGCGACCCCGGGGGGTGCTACACTACGCAGAGATGAACGATACCCTTGAAGCAGAACCCCCCAGTTTCCCCTACTTTTTGAATCCCTACTTAGACCCAACCCCGCTCGAGGACGTGCGTGCTTAACGTTCTGGTTATACTCTTGCTGATTTTAATCAACGGACTTTTTGCCATGAGCGAGATGGCGGTCGTCTCATCGCGCAAACCCAAACTGCAAAAACTGGCGGAAGAGGGCAACCGCCGCGCCGCCAACGCCCTGACGTTGGCCCAAGACCCTAACCGTTTTTTATCGACCGTACAGGTCGGCATCACGCTTGTCGGCGTCGGTTCGGGGGCGTTCGGGGCCGCGTCGTTGGCGGAGCCGCTCAGTCAGTCGCTTAACCGCCTCGGTCTGAGCAGCGCAGTCAGCTATCCGGTCAGTTTCGGCGTGCTGATTGTCGCCATCACCTACATCTCGCTCGTGGTTGGTGAACTCGTTCCCAAACGCGTCGCGCTGAACAATCCCGAAGGGATTGCGATGTCGATCGCCGGTCTGATGAGCCGGGTATCACGGATTGCCACACCCCTCGTCAAGCTGCTGTCGGTTTCGACTGAAGGATTACTGCGGCTTATCGGGGCGCGGCAGAGCAGCGACCCGCCGGTGAGCGAAGAAGAGATCAACTCGCTCTTGCAACAAGGGGCCGACGCGGGCGTCTTCGAGGCGAGCGAACAGGCCATCGTCGAAAATTTATTCTGGCTCGGCGACCAGTATGTGTCGTCGATCATGACGCCCCGGCGCGACATCGGCTGGTTGGAGGTCGACAGCGACCCTGCTACCTTGAAAGCACATTTGGACGCCTACAGCTATTCGCGCATTCTGGTCTGCCGCGACAACTTAGACGAAATTGTCGGCATGGTGCATACCCGCAGCCTGCTTAAAGGTTGTATGGACGACGAACGGCTCGACCTTGCCGCCATGAGTAAAAAGCCGCTCTTCGTACCAGAGACGCTACCTGTTTTGAAGCTTTTAGAGCAGTACCGCGAGAGCGGGACGCACGTTGCGGTCGTCGTCAACGAATACGGACACACCGAAGGACTAGTAACGCTAAATGACGTGCTCGAGGGTTTGGTCGGCGACCTGCCCGAGCCCGACGAACTAGACTCCGAGTACGTCTCACAGCGTGAGGACGGCTCTTACTTGCTAGACGGGCTTTTGGAAGTCGAAGACCTCAAAGACCTCTTGCACCTCAAGGCGTTACCCCGTGAGGACGAAGGCGATTTTCGCACGCTCGGCGGGTTCGTGACCTCGTATATGGACCGTATTCCGTCGGCCTCGGAAAGCTTCGAGGCGGAAGGGTGGCGTTTTGAAGTCGTCGATATGGACGGCTCGCGCGTCGATAAACTGCTCGTGTCGCCGGAACCGGAGGCGTTGGAAAATAGAGTTGAAGCGCCGCCCGAGACAACCGATTAACTTTTGTCCACTTTTTTGTGCGCTTTACGCCGCCGGTCCGGTATAGCCGCACACCCCCATGCGCGGCGAGTTGACCACCGGCAAAAACGCCCATTCGTCGCCCTGCTGCGCGGCGTGAAGGTCGCGGTGAAGGTCGCAGTAAAACGGGTTCTCCTCGTCGTACATCTCGGTGTGCAGCTGCGTCGCCGGTTCGCCGCAAACGCGGCAGGGCCAGGTCGGGGCGTCGTTACGCGCCAAGCGTCGGAGCGGGGCCGGCCCGACGCGCCCTTCGCGCTCCCCGGTGACTTTGAGGGTCAGCTCGGTGGTGCTACCGAAATCGTATTCGTGTGTGAACTCGAGGTCGGGAGAAAGCACGCCACTTAGCTTTACGTTCAGGCTCTTTTCGCCGAGGTCGAAACCACCGGGAACGCCACCGTGTGAACCCCCGTAGCGCTCACCGTTGATATCAAACGCGCTCAGGTGTCCGCAACACTCGAGCCACACCTCACGCAAGTACGCGTCCACAGCGGCTAACGTCGCGCCCGTTTTGACCTCGAGGTCGAGCCAGTACAGGGGGCTGTAGGCGTCTTGAATGCGGAGTTGCCAGAGTTTGGTAGCCTTCCCCGCCTTGCCGTCATGCGTACCGGGGCACGTTTTCAGATGCCGGGTAATACCAGCCTTGGTGCTTTCATAACCGCAGAGCGCACAAGTTCCGCGAGTCTTAGTCCGGGTCATAGCCTGTTATAAACAGCTGCAGGCTGGAGCGCAAGGGCTGGCGCAACAGACTTACGGCGACCCGCAGTAACGATGACCGGGAGGGCTGGCTCAGGTTTTTTCTGACGGGTGTCCGCACCGATAAATCGAGAAACAGTAACGACGGCTCGTGAAATCCTTTCGCCAAAAGGGTCGTGCCGCAAGCAGTTATAAAGATATCAAGGCTCCAAGCCTACTTTCTTGTTCAAACAGCCAAGCTTTAGCGTCGAGAAGGCAGCAGCGCACCTCAGCCGTACCTGAGATTACAGCGAACGCACCGCGCGCAGCTAACCAAGCGCGGCTTTACCGAAGAGCTAGCGGACAATCAGCGGAACAGGGTATATCGGTTTACACTTTAACCTCGAGTTATTCGAGTTAAAGTAGAAACCTGTCCATAGTTGCCGAAAGACGACAATAAGACCAAGAAAAAGCAACAGGTTCCTGAAATTACGCTGCGTGTCCCAGCTGCCGCCACGCCTCGTACACCCCAATCCCGACGCTCACCGCCAGATTGAGCGAACGCGCCTCCGGCAGCATCGGGATTCTTACCTGAGTGCAGCTTTGACGCACGCTTTCGGGCAATCCCCTCGACTCCGGCCCGAAAAGCAGCACGTCCCCGGCTTGATAACCGGCGCTGCTATGATAGCCCGAAGCTTTCGTCGTAAAAGCGAATACTCTGCCTGCCGTAAACTTTTTACTAAATACACTTTGAAACGCCGTAAAAGAAACGTGCTGCACCACTTTGGTGTCCTCCCAGTAGTCCATCCCGGCGCGGCGCACCGCCTCGTCGGTCAGGCGAAAACCGTAAGGCCGGATGAGGTGCAGCTCCGCGCCGGTTGCCACACAGGTGCGGGCGATATTGCCGACGTTGCCGGCGATTTCAGGCTCTAAGAGCGCCACGTAGAGCACTTATAAAACCTCACGGACGAGCGAAAAGGCGATGCTCCACATGATGAGTCCGATAACCGCGTCGAGAATCCGCCAGGATAACGGGCGGCGAAAAAGCGGCCCCAACCGGGTCGCGCCGTAAGCGAGGCTAAAAAACCAGACGCTCGAGGCCGTCACCGCACCTGCGCCGTAAAGCACGCGGTTTTGCCCGCCGAACTGCCCACCGATACCGCCGAGCAGCACCACCGTGTCGAGGTAGACGTGCGGGTTGAGCAAACTTACGGCGAGGGCCGTCAAAACGGCGTCGCGTCTCGAAAGTGTCGCGCTACCCTCAGCCTCGAGCCCCGCCGCCTTGAACACTGCTAAAAATGCCCGCCAGCCGTAGACGAATAAAAAGGCAGCCCCGCCCCACGCCGCAAGGTTCGTTAGCACAGGGTAGCTTGCAACTACGCTCCCGAACCCTGCGACACCCAAAGTAATCAGCGCCGCGTCGCAGAGCGTACAGACGAGCGCCGTAAAAAAGACATGCTGTTTTTTAAGTCCTTGCCGGAGGACAAAGGCATTTTGTGCGCCGATAGCGATAATCAACCCGGCGCCCAGCCCGAGACCCTGCCAGAACGCGCCCACCGCGCTAGAGCCCCATTAATCTAGAGCCACCGTTTGACGCGGAACCAGACGAGCAGCCCCAGCGCCAAAAGCCCGCTGAGGCTGATTATCAGCAAAAAAGCCCACGGTTTGTCCCGCAGCGGGAGCGGCACATTCATCCCGAAAACACCCGTAATCAGGGTCGGAATCGCCACCATAATCGTCGCCACCGTTAAGACTTTAACAACCGCGTTGACATTATTTGAGATCACCGAAGCGAACGCGCCCATCATCGAAACCAGGATGTTCGTAGCGATGTCGGTCATTTCAATTGCCTGCAGGTTTTCAATCAGCACGTCTTCAAAGAGGTCGTGATCGTCGGGGTACATCTCGAACACGCGGTCGCGGCGAATTCGCTCCATCATCAGCTCGTTGGCTTTAAGTGCGGTCTTGAAGTAGACCAGGCTTTTTTCATAACGTAAAAGTCCCAGCAGTTCACGGTTGCGAGTCGAGGTCTCGAGCTTCGTCTCAATCGCGTCAACTTGTCTATTTATCTGTCTGAGGTCGAGCAGGTAACGCTGCGCGACCCGCAAAAAAATTTGCATGGTAAAGCGGTTGCGTTTGACGGTACTGACGCCCCGGATGCGGTTGGCCTTAAACTCTTCTAGCACCGGATTGACCGTTGTGCTCACGGTTACCAGCGCGCTCGGCGTGTGGACGATGCCCAGCGGCAGCGTGTCGAAAGGCACGTCGGCCTCTTCACCGAAAGGAAACGAGGTCTGCATGACGATAAGCACATATTCGCCGTTGCGTTCAAAACGCGGGCGCTCGTCTAGGTCGAGCGAATAGAGCAGGTAGTCGAGCGGGACGCCCGGCTGCTGCGACAAATAGGTCAGTTCGTCCGGCGTCGGCGCGACGACGTTGACCCAGCACCCCGGTTGGTACGCCTCGAGACGTACCAAAGTACCGCGCACACTCCGGTAGTATTCAATCATCGCGTCCTACCAAGACTAAAGTCGTCACGCTCTCCAGCATACCCAACCGGCGCACGTTAAAGCACCCCACCCGCCTTTCTAAAAAATTTATAGTTGAGGTTGTGAACGCGGTTGCCACTCAGCGTGTACCTGAACTGCTGACGGGTCTAGACCCTGAGCTTGGGAAAGTCCTGAACGCCGTAAAAGCAACCGACCCGCACGTCTACCTCGTCGGCGGGTCGGTGAGGGATTTACTGCTGCGACGACCCAGCCGCGACCTCGACTTTGTGAGCGAGACGCCCGCCAAAACGTTGGGGGCAGCGCTGCAACGGCGGCTCGGCGGAAACCTCACTTGCCACGACGTATTTTTGACCTGTACGCTAACGCTGCCCGACCTCACGCTCGACCTTGCAACCGCCCGCAGCGAGGTTTATACGCGCCCCGGCGCACTTCCTCGAGTGACGGCGAGTACGCTTGGCGACGACCTCTACCGCCGCGACTTTTCGGTCAACACCTTTGCGCTAAAGCTCACCGAACCGCACACGCTGCTGAGTGTCAAGGATGCAGCGAGCGATTTGGAGCACCACACCTTGCGCGTCCTGCACGCGCGTTCTTTTTTCGACGACCCGACCCGTATCGTTCGGGGCGCGCGGCTCGCGGGCAGGCTCGAGTTTCATTACGACGACCCGACCCGAACTGCGCTGACTCAGGCTCTAGACGCCGAGGTCTACCGGCAGGTCAGTCCCAGCCGCCTTAAAAACGAGCTGCTTTTGACCCTTGCCGAACCCGAAGTTGCCCCTGCCGTGGCGGAGTTAGCGAAATCAGGTGCGCTTACGGCACTTTACGGCCTCACAGATACACCGCTGGTCAAACGACTCGACGCGCTCAAAACCGAGCTGAACGTCCCCTCCGAGAGTTATCTGCTGGCGCTGCTGCTGGGGCTTTCCCCCACTGAAGCGGAGCTGTTCGTTAAAAACTTCAGTTTACCTAAGAGGCTTTTGGGCTCGAGGGCGCGGCTACTGGGCAACTCGGCAAGCGGCGAAACCGAGGCCGAAAAGGCCGTAAGCCGGATTCTAAAACCACGTAGTCCCGACTACCACCGGGTGAGCGGGAGCGACGTGCTAAGCTTGGGACTATCGGCGGGGCCAGAGGTCGGCAGGGTCTTAGCGCTTTTGGAGCGGGCTCGGCAAGACGCACAGGTCGCGTCTTTTGCTGACGAGCTGGCGCTGGCTAAACGGCTCGTCAACGATACCTAGCAAGCAGGAGCGGGCATGATTGTCAACTATATTCAAGGTTTTTACAACACCACCGACCTCATCATCGTAGCGCTAGTGATGATCGTGGCACTGGTATTTCACAATGTTTTTCAGGCTTACGTCGCTTCGCGTTACGGCGACGCCAACCCGCGTTTTGCCGGTTATATGAGCTTTGACTTGCAGCGGCAGCTCGACCCTACCGGGGTGATATTTCTCTTTTTGCTCGGTTTCGGCTGGCCACAGTCTATCCCTACCAACAGCCGTAACTACCGCGGGCGTGGGCAACAAGAGGCTCTGGTATGGTACAGCGGGCCGCTCGCGTATCTGATCGTGGCCTTTGTGTCTACGCTCGTCGGCGCTATTTTTGCGTCTGCCGGCAGCCCGATCTTGGCGCGTTCATTTTTTTTGGCTGCGAGTACCGCTGTTTTACACGCGGTTATCAACCTCTTCCCGGTCTTTCCGCTAGACGGAGCCAAAGGTGCGCTCGCCGCAGGTAACCCCAGTGTGCGCCGCTTTGTCCAGCAGATCGCCTCTTTCGGCGTATTGGGCTTTATCGTGTTCTTTTTTGCGCTGAGTTATTTGGGCGTAACCGGCGCACTGCAGAGCCTGTTTTTAGGGATTATCCGCGCGCTCATCGGCCTGATTCCCGGCCTTTAGATGCTCTTACAGCTTTTACAAACTGCGCCCCTGACTTTTGCGATTGTCGCGGTGGTGCTGCTCTACAGTCTGGCGCTCCACGAACTCGGGCACGCGTGGGTCGCGGACAAAATGGGCGACAAAACCGCCCGTAACCTGGGCCGCGTGACGCTCAATCCTATCAAGCACCTGGACCTTATCGGTACGCTCTTGCTGCTGACGGTGGGTTTTGGGTGGGCCAAACCCGTCCCGATTCAACCCGGCAACTTTCGCAACTACCGGGTCGGGATGTTCTGGGTATCCATCGCCGGAATTTTGGTCAACCTCACGATAGCCGTGCTTGCGCTCGTGACGTTGGCGGCGCTCGGCACGACGCTGAGCAATTTGCGGGACATCTTTCCGGGTGCAAACGGCGGCGGCGATTCGCTGCGTTACGGGCTCTTCGTCGCGGCGCAAATCAACATCCTGCTGGCTGTTTTCAACCTGCTGCCGGTTCCGCCTTTGGACGGGTCGAAAATCTTGCAGGCGTTTTTGCCGGACAGTATGCAGCGGGTAATGTGGAACCTCGAGCGTTACGGTTTTCTACTCGTCATCGGGGTGCTGGTGCTGTTTCGGGCGCAGGTGTTTGGCCTCATCAACTGGGTGACGGCCCTATTGATGCAGGTTATCTTAGGCGTCTGAGGCCGGCGTGGATTCGTAGGTGGACTCAGGGCGGGCCAAGGCGTTCGGCGCGTTCTACACGGACGCGGTGGTTGCCGACTTTTTAGTGCGGTGGGCGGTGCGTGAACCGGGAGAAACCGTTTTAGACCCGAGTTTCGGCGGTGGTGTTTTTCTAGCGGCGGCGGCGGCGCGTTTACGCGACCTCGGCGGGGACGAGCGGCAGGTTTACGGCGTTGAATTGGACGGCGAGGTTCATGCTTGAGTCTCCGAAGAGCTGACAAGCATCTCACCGGATAATCTCATCAAGTCTGACTTTTTTACGGTAGCACTCGGTAGTTTACCCCCTTTGGACGCCGTTGTCGGCAATCCCCCCTTTATCCGCTATCAAAGTTTTAACAGCACCTTGGCCTCGTCACGGGCCAAAGCGCAGGGCGTCACGCTGACTAAACGTGCAAGTTCGTGGGCTGCGTTTGTCGTTTGTAGCGCAGCGTTTCTCAAACCCGGCGGGCGACTCGGAATGGTCGTTCCGGCGGAGCTGGCGCACGCAGCTTACGCGCGGCCTGTTTTGGAGCACCTCACGCAAACGTTTGGGTGCGTTACCCTGCTGAGCTTTAAGGAGCGGCTTTTCCCGGACATCAGCCAGGACACGCTGCTGCTGCTGGCAGAAGCTAAAGGTGGCGTTTCAAACAGCCTTTTCTGGCGCGACCTGGACAAAGGTGAAACGCTCGCTCAGCCCGTAGACAAGATTTTGCAAAATGCGACCGAACTAGCTTTTACGGCGCTCGCCGGTGGACAGGAGAAGCTCATCATGCAGCTTTTACCGCCCGAAGCGAGGGCGTTGTACAAAAAGCTATTAGAGCATCCACAAGTTTCAAAACTCGGCACGTTAGCCGACGTGGGTATCGGCTACGTTACGGGTGCGAACAGCTTTTTTCACCTGAGTCCGGCTTGCGGGGCCGAACTAGGACTTTCCGACGAACACCTCAAACGCGCCGTGTTTCGTGGTGCAGCACTTACCGGATTGGCGTTTACCGAAACCGACTGGAAGGTTTCAGAAGCAAAAAATGCAGGGTATCTCCTCAACGTCACAGGCGACGTACTGACCAAGGGACTCGAGACTTACCTGAAGCAAGGCGAAGCCGGGGGCGTCCCGCAAGCGTACAAGTGCCGTGTCCGAACCCCCTGGTACCGCGTCCCGCACGTCTACACGCCGGACGCGTTTCTCACCTATATGAGCGGGCTCAGACCGCAACTCGTGGCGAACGACGCCGGAGCCGCTGCACCGAATACGCTGCACGTCGTTCGTTTTCGGCCCGACGTGACGGTTCCGGCGAGAGCCCTGGCGGCATTTTGGCAGACTTCGCTGACGAGTTTAAGCGTTGAACTAGAAGGTCACGCTCTGGGCGGCGGGATGCTCAAGCTCGAGCCCGGCGAAGCGCGGCGGGTGCTGATAGCCGCGCCGGAAGGCGAGTTTGGGGGGCTCGAGGCTGAACTAGACGCACTTTTACGGCAGGGCAAGATTGACGAGGCTCAAAACTTAGCCGACCGGGTGTTTTTACGGGGACAGCTTGGTTTAAGCCAGTCCGACTGTACGGTTTTACGGCGGGCAGCCCACTCGCTCCGCGACAGGCGCTACTACCGGGGCAAAGCTAGAGCAGCGACCGATAAAACGTCAGCGTCTCCTCCGCCACCGCCTTCCAGCTGAACTTCTCTTCGACCCGCGCCCTAGACGCTTTGCCCATCTTTTCAAGCTGCGCCGGGTCGGCTAGCAACTCTTGAATGGCGTCGGCCAAATCATGCGCGAACTTGTCCGGGTCTTCGGGTTCGAAGTCGTCGCCCACGTCAAACGAGACGAGCGTTCCCGTCTCACCGGGTACGACGATTTCCGGGATGCCGCCGACCGCCGAGGCCACCACCGGCGTCTCGCACGCCATCGCCTCCAAGTTGATAATCCCAAAGGGTTCATACACCGACGGGCACACAAACAGCGCCGCATGGCTGTAGAGCTTGATGATGTCTTCGACGCGGCACCATCTCCTGCAACCAGATAACCCGTTCGGCCCCGGCTTCGTGCGCCGCTTTGACCCGGCCTTTCATCTCCTCACCGATTTCAGGCGTGTCGGGTGCGCCCGCGCAGAGCACCACCTGCGTATCGTTCGGCAGGTACTTGAGCGCGTTGGCGAGGTGCAAAATGCCTTTTTGCCGGGTGATACGTCCGACAAACAGCACAAAAGGCCGGGACGGGTCGATACCGTAGTGTTTCAGCACCGCCTCGTCGAAGGTCGGCTGGTATTCGTCTAGGTCGATACCGTTGGGAATCACCGCGATTTTTTCTTCGGGTACGCCGTAAAGCTCATGCACATCGCGCTTCATCGACTGCGACACCGCAATTACGCCGTCGGCGTTTTGGAAGGCGGTTTTCTCTACCCAACTGCTCACGTGATATGCGCTGCCGAGTTGTTCGACTTTCCAGGGGCGGTGCGGCTCCAACGAGTGCGTCGTCAAGACGAGTTTGGCCCCTTGCAACTGCTGCACCAGGCAGCCCGCAAAATGCGTGTACCACGTGTGGCAATGCACGATGTCGCTCGCCCCGGCTTTGCCCGCCATGATGAGGTCGCGTTGCAGCGTGTCCAAAACTTTGGCGTGACGCGGGTCTTGGGCCTCCAACTTGGTTTCGGGTTCGACACCCTCGACGTGCAGTGAACCCTCGTGAACGTCCTGGTCGCCAAACGCGAAAACGTCAATTTCGCCGGGGCTCAGCTTGACCAGCTCTTTGGTCAGGTACTCGACGTGGACGCCCGCGCCGCCGTAAATGTGCGGCGGATATTCGTTGGTCAGCACAGTAATTTTCATGTGTTACCTCCATAAGCGCAAGTCACGGCAAGTCGAAAATCACTCGCCACGTGTTACCAGCTGCTTTTCTGAAGTCTACCCTAAAGGCTCGAGATATTCCGGCACGTCCAAACCCCGGTAGATGGCGTCGAAGTTGAGCGAGGTGTCCAGGCAAGCGAAGGGTACGTCGCCGCTTCCCTGCCAACTCTCTTCACGCCAGCCTTCAGGTGTCCGGGTGAAAGCTTCAACCCGTTTCATCTGCGAATCCACCAGGATGTAAGACTGTAAAGTCGGCAGGCTCAAGTAGGCGTCTACCTTTTCACGGCGGTCGGTGTTTGCCGTTGAACGAGACAATATTTCGACAATTAGACACGGTTTTTCTTTGATGTACGGGTCGCCGTCAGGCTCACACGTCACCATCAGGTCGGGGTAGTAGTAGCGTTCACCGAAGATGCTCAGCTTCAGGTCGGTCGTAAAGAGCTGACAGCCTTTCTCCGTACTGGCTGCGTCTAGACCGACGACCAGATTGATGCTGATGCGGTTGTGAACGTCGCTGGTTCCGGCGAGCGCGAAGACCCGCCCGTGAACATACTCGTGTTTTACGGGCGAAGCTTTTTCACCCTCGAGGTATTCCTCAACCGGGATGGTTTCCAAAAGTTTCAGCGCAGTCATAGAGGTCAGTGTAGACGTTTTGCCGGCTGGATGTTAGCGGCGTTTACGGTTGGCGTAGCCCGCCGGAACGCGCGTCCGGCGTTCGGCGTCGCGGGCGGCGAGCATGGCGTTAATCTCTTTGAGTTCGGCGTAGTAGTGCTGCAACTTGTCGGTCGGCAAGTTCGGGTCGGTCAGGTACGACGAGACCTCGTGCATCCGCTCCAAAAGCCGTTTGCGCTGGCCTTCTTTTTCACCGCTCAGGTAGAGTTCGCGGAGGCGTGAGAGAGACTTGTTCAGATTCGCGTCGACGTCGATGTGATGCTCTTCGGTCTGCTGCTGGGTCAAAAGCCGCTCGAACAAGACGCGGCCTTCGTCACGTTCCCGGTATCTGCGGAGAATCGCGCGGTCGTCGAAGGCGCAGGCGTGGCAGATGTCTGTGAACTCGAGCAAGAGTGAATCAGACCCTTCGCTCGGGAGCGCCGCTGAAACGCTCAACAGGCGCTCTTCCAGTTTGTGCGGCTCGAGTAACAAGAGGGCGATAAGCTCGAGTTCGATGACCGCCACCTGCGAGCCGCCTGTTTGGGGCCGCTGCATCCCCCGAAGCTGCGTGGTGTTGAGCGCCCGTTTGGTTTTAGAACTCACCCACTCGTCGAGGCGTGGCCCTTCGATTTTAAGTTCGTCGATGACCAGGCGGCGCATCTCGCTCGCTACCGGATCGAACACGTCACGCGGGCGGAGTGCGGGCAAGAGTTCTTGCAAGATGTTCTTTTTGCCCTCGAGGCTCCCCGCGTCGTGCTTGGCTAAAACGCTGCGAAAGCGAAAGGTGACTTCGGAGAGCCCAGCACCTAGCGCCTGCTGAAACGCCTCGATGTAGCCGCCCAACACCGCGTCCGCCGGGTCTTTGCCGTGCGGGACGCGCACCGCTTTGACCAGGAACTGACGGCCTACGGACTGCTCGAGGCCAGACAGCACCGCCCGCTGCCCCGCCTCGTCGGCGTCGAAGGCGAGGTAGAGCTTTTGCACCTCGAGGCGTGAAAGCTGTACCGCTTGCTCCGCTGTGAGGGTTGCCCCGAGCGCCGCGACCGCGTTGCTAAACCCGGTCTGATGGAGCGCAATCACGTCCATGTAGCCTTCAACGACGAGACATTCTCCGGTTGCACGGATGGTGTGCTTCGCTGTATCTAGACCGTAGAGCAGTTCGCCTTTGCGGAACACGTCGGTTTCGGGCGTGTTCATGTACTTGGGCAGGCTGTCGTCCAAAACGCGCCCGGAAAACCCGACCACGCGGCCCAGAAAATCCTTAATGGGAAACATCACCCGGTTGCGGAAGCGGTCGTAACGCCGCCCTGACTCGGCTTCGGCCAACAGTCCGGCCCGCAACAGTTCGGTGTCTTTGATACCTTTGGTGAGCGCGTATTTGAGGAGTTCATCCCAGCTCTCAGGCGCAAAACCCAGGTCGAACGCTGCGATGCTCTCTTCGGTGAGGTGGCGCCCCAACAGATAGTTTTCAGCCGTCCCCGGCAGGTGCGACTTGAAAAACTCCAAAGCCAGCTTGTTGACCTCGTACAGATCGCGCTTGTGCAGGTCTTTGGGCGTACTCGGCGTAACTTCGATCCCGGCCCGCTGCCCCAAGACTTGCAGCGCTTCGCCGAACTCGACGCCCTGCGTCCGCATCACGAAATCGAACACGTCACCCTTGGCCTGACAGCCGAAGCAGTAAAAAAAGCCCCGGTCTTGCAGCACGTGAAACGACGGGGTTTTCTCGCCGTGAAACGGGCACAAACCCTTGAGCCGCCCTTTGCCCGCACTTTTGAGCGCCACGACCTCACCGACGACCTCGGCGATGTCTAGGCGTTCGCGGATACGTTCTTTGGCGTCGCTCGGCACACGGACTCCAGGCTAAAGGGGGCAGCAGACAGATGGAGCGCAGCAAGGGTAGCGGCGCAGGGTAGTGGACTATCGTAGCACATCGGCCCTTTTGAAAAGGGCTCGAGCCACCATTAGAAACCTCGTCAGAAACGCGGTAGATTATGAGAATAGCAAGCTTGAAAAGCGTCTCTCACGCAAACTTCAATGCGTCAATACATCATGCTGAACCAACACTGAATTCTGTTGACTTCAGTCTTTGACGGCTAAGTTTAACCTCACGACCGCCGTAAACAGGCGCGTGTACAAGCTTCCTGCTTCTTACTTCTCTTACCCTCAGGCCGGATTATCGTAAAGCGGCAGATGCCCGAGCGAAATCACATCGCCCCGTTCTTCCCCTTCGGTCAGCACCGCAAGCGTCGCCACAACCTCGGCCCCAACTTCGGTGAGCAGTTCGGACAGGGCGCGGAGCGTGCCGCCGGTACTCACCACATCGTCGATGATAGCGACCCGGTGCCCGGTAAGTTTCGGCAAATCGGTACCGTCCAAAAAGAGGTCTTGCGGTTTGCCGGTGGTAATCGACAGGGCAGTCTTACGGACTGCGCCGACCATATAGGGTTTTTGCGTTTTACGGGCGACCACATAGGGCAAGCCGGTACGCACCGAAAGCGCATGCGCGAGCGGGACGGCTTTGGCTTCGGGCGTAACGAGCACATCGACTTCGGGTAGACGTTTGGCGAGTTCGGCGGCGGCGGCCTCGGTCAGCGGGGCGTCGCCTAAAAGGTTGAGCAGAGCGACCGATACCGGGCCGACGCTAACGATGGGTAAGTCGCGGGTTTCGGTACCGATGGTGACAGCGTGGGTTCTGAGCGCCGGATGATGCGTTTGTGTCATGAACGGGTCTCCTCGAGCAAGGGTAAGGGTGCATCCCAAAAGCTTTTCGCTCTACCATACTCCAAAACACCCTTGGCCAAGAGACCACACCTGAAGACTACAGCTAAAAGACCACCGTTTTGTTCCCAACTAGCAACACCCGGTCCTCGAGTTGCGCGGCGACGGCCCTGGCTAAAACGGTGCGCTCGAGCCCCCGCCCCACCTGTACCAAATCCTTAACCGACTCGCGGTGCGACACCCGTGCCACGTCCTGGTCGATAATCGGGCCTTCGTCGAGGTCGTCGGTGACAAAGTGCGCCGTTGCGCCGATCAGTTTGACGCCGCGCCGGTACGCCTGACGGTACGGATTTGCGCCCACGAACGCCGGTAAAAACGAGTGGTGGATGTTGATGATTTTTGCAGGGAAATGCGCCACGAACTCGGGCGATAAAATCTGCATGTAGCGCGCCAGGACGATAAAGTCTACCTGCTGCTCGAGCAGCTCTAAAAGCTGCGCCTCTTGCTCGGTTTTGGTGTCTTTAGAAACCGGTAAATGGTGAAACGGCAAATCATATGACTCGGTGACGCCGCGCAGGTTCTCGTGGTTGGAAATAACGAAAGGAATCTCGACTTCAAACTCACCGCTCTGTCTGCGCCACAACAGCTCGAGCAAACAGTGGTCGGTGTTCGAGACCAGAATTGCCATGCGTTTACGGCGGTCGGCGTAGGCGACGCGCCAGTTCATCGTAAAAGGCCGCGCGACGACCTCGGCAAAGGCCCGCTCGAACTGCGTCCGGGACACGTCCAGGTCTTCTAGGTGAAACACCATCCGCATCAGAAACGTACCGCCGGTCGGGTCGGTCGAGTGCTGCTGCGCGTCCAGGATATTTGCGCCGTGACTATAGAGAAACTGCGACACTGCCGCGACGATACCGGGGCGGTCGGGACAAGAGACAAGTAAACGGGCGGTAGAAGCGTCTGACATGCGGGTCTCAGCATACCCCTGCAAGTCAGGAACAGGGGACCGCGCTTTTGCTCGAGTTCGGTTTGTTCAGAGAAGGCGGACTAAAAATAGTTTGCCGTCTACCGCGCCTTGCAGCAGTGGCGTTGCCTGCTTGTGCCCAGTTACTTGTACCCAGCTACTTGTACCCGGTCAATCATGCCCGGTCAACCGGAGCGTAGGGGTTGCGGCGATTGATTATTCTCGGCGTTTTCCCTGCTAGACACCAAACTGCACTTGCCTCAAAGAACCGTTTTCAGAGCACCATCACCTTGTCATAACGGTTATGATTATGTATAGTGCGAAGTCGAGAGTCTCGTGCACCCGGCTGCGCGCTACGCTTGGGCGGCTCTCGAGCCGTAAGGGGGAAACATGACCGACAAAAAGCTTTTGACCAGCGCCGACGGCGCACCCATTGCAGACAACGAAAATTCACTAACGGCGGGACCACGTGGCCCACTCTTGCTGCAAGACGTCCAGTTGCAAGAGCAGATGCAACATTTTAACCGCGAGCGCATCCCTGAACGCGTCGTTCACGCCAAAGGTTCGGGGGCGTTCGGCACTTTTACGGTGACCCACGACGTGACCAAGTACACCCGCGCTGCGCTTTTTTCAGAGGTCGGCAAAAAGACCGAACTCGTCGCCCGGTTTTCAACCGTCGCCGGTGAACGCGGCGCAGCCGACGCCGAACGCGATCCCAGAGGTTTCGCCGTCAAGTTCTACACCGAAGAGGGCAACTGGGACATGGTGGGCAACAACACACCTGTCTTTTTTGTCAGAGACCCGTACAAGTTTCAGAGCTTTATCCATTCGCAAAAACGTCACCCACAGACCAACTTACGCGACGCCAACATGCAGTGGGACTTCTGGAGCCTCTGCCCCGAAAGCCTTCACCAGGTGACCTGGCTTTTCGGCGACCGCGGTCTGCCTAAAACCTACCGCCACATGAACGGTTACGGCAGCCACACCTACTCGCTGATTAATAGCGAGGGGGAGCGCGTCTGGTGCAAATTCCACTTCAAGACCGACCAGGGTATCGCGTGCCTTACCAACGACGAGGCAGCCGAGATTATCGCCGCCGACCGTGAGAGCCATCAACGCGACCTGTACTACGCGGTGGAAAAAGGCGAGTTTCCCAGCTGGACGCTGTACTTTCAGGTGATGACCCAGGCTCAAGCCGAAAGCTTTCAGTGGAATCCCTTTGACCTGACTAAAGTCTGGCCGCACGACGACTATCCGCTTATCGAAGTCGGTAAAATGGAACTCAACCGCAACCCTGAAAACTACTTTACCGACATCGAGCAGGCCGCCTTTAACCCGAGCACGATGGTTCCCGGTATCGGCCCGAGTCCGGACAAGATGTTGCAGGGCCGCCTGATGAGCTACCAAGACACCCATCTCTACCGTATCGGGGTGAATTACCGGCAGTTGCCCGTCAACCAGCCCAAGGGAAGCAGCGCCTCTCACTATCAGCGAGACGGACACATGTTCGTCAGCGACGGTACGGGTCACCCCAACTACTTTCCCAACAGCGTCGCGGGTGCGCCGCAGCCCGACCCGAGCTACGCCGAACCCGCGTGGCATTTAGGCGACGTAAGTGTAGAGCGTTACAACTCGCGTGAGGGGCACGACGACTATACGCAGGCCGGCAACCTCTACCGGATGATGGACGAGGCCGCTAAAAACCGACTCGCAGAGTCTATCGCTTCGGCCCTGGGCGGTTGCCGCCAGGAGATCATCGACCGTCAGGTGCCGCACTTCGATAAAGCCGACCCGGATTACGGCGCCAGGGTGCGCGCCGCGCTTGAAAAGGCGGCAGCAGACGCTGAGTTGGCCGTTAACGACGACGTACCCGTCAAAGAAGCCGTAAGGTCTTAAATACCGAAAACCGGATTCGCTTACGGCGGGTTCGGTTTTTATCTTTCCCGGACGTCCGGGGTAACTTACCGAAGAGGCAACGTGACCCAAGAAGCGATCAATTTAGAGAATGTGGATTATCACGAGATCGTCCGGCGCGGTGACATAGAGGTGATGCGCGTTTTTTTAGAAGCCGGACTCGAGCCCGACCTGAGAGACGAACGGGGCCACAGCCTGCTGATGATCGCCGCGTATAACGGGCAGTACGAGCTGACGTCTTTGCTGCTCGAGCACGGCGCCGACCCCGACCTGCCGGACGCCCAGGGCAGTACGCCCCTGATGGGTGTTTGTTTTAAGGGCTATCCTGAAATCGGTCTGCTGCTCCTCGAGCACGGCGCAGCGCCGGACGCGCGTAACGCCGCCGGGTCTACCCCGCTTATGCTGAGCGCCCTGTTTAACAGCGTGACGCTCGCCCAAATGCTGCTGGGGCACGGGGCCGACCCGACGCTCACCGACCCTAACGGCAGAACTGCCGCGGATATCGCAGCAGACAACGGACACAACGACTTTAGTCGACTTCTTGCGTCGGACACACAAACCGAACCCACGTAAATTTGTGAAACGTGCGCCTGACGTTCATAAGCTTATAGAAAGCCACGGCCTGCGCGTTACCCGTGCGCGGCTACGCATCTTTGAACTTCTCTACCAGGAGAACCGGCACTATACGCCGGACGAGATGCTGGCTGTCTTAAAAGAACGGGGCCACGCCATGAGCGCTGCGACGCTCTACCAGAATTTGCGGCAGCTCGCCGACCGCGGCATTCTGGTCAAGCTTGTCGGGCCTAACGGCGTGCTGCGCTACGACGCGAATATCTCGAGCCACGACCATATCGTTTGCAGCGTGTGTAACCGTATGGTCGACGTTGCTACCGACGGCCCTAAAGCGTCGCTCTACCCCCGCGAGTTGTCAGCAGCGGTTTCAGACCTGAGCCAATGGCAAGTCACAGGCAATCAGATAGAATACCGGGGGATATGTCCTGTATGCCGGGTAGCCCAGGAAAGCCTGAAGTAGTAGCGGCCCGTAAATCTCGGGCGCAGGCCGCTTTGGGGCGGTCTAGCAGGCATTATGCTAATCCAAGACCAACGGTACTTCAAGCTTCTAAAGACTGCGCCTTAAGCCGGCCCAAGCAGGCATGGTCACCCGCAACATGGTTTTACGGGTCACAGTCAAAGGCAGTTTACGGTACTGTACAGTTTTGGAACCACACGACTCAGCCATACTATACTCGGCGCGTGTGCAGCACTTTCGTGAGCCTGTCGTAGACCACCGGCAGCCCGCAACAGCTGGATTTTCAGGGCCTATCCTGACCACCTCGGTCTACCTGGTGTCGATTATCTGCTGGTTCGTGCTGGTCCGGTTGACGCTGCCGGACTTAGAGGATACCCGGTTAGACTGCCGCGCGGTGCAACCTTGGTTGCGCACACTATCCGCGCACGGTTTTAGGCGCAGTCGCAGCCGGCTGACTCGGATTTCTTACGGAATAGCGCCGCCGCTGCACGCATTTTTTATCGTTTTAACGCTCGTGCTATCGCTGTGATAGCCCTAGCTTGGCGCGTTTTCTTTGCCCCCGATAGTCCGCCAGGCGACGAACGCGCTGAGTAACGCCAGCCCTGCGCACGTCAGGGTAACAAACCGAAAGCCGCTGACAAACGCGCCCTTGACCGCCGTTTCGACTCGGGCGCGCTCTGCCTCAGGCAAAGCCTCCGGGATGCGGATGCTGACCAAATCATTGCGCTGGGCGTCAAGCTGTTTAGAAACGTTTTGCGGCAACGACAGCGGAGCCAGCCGCGCCGTAAGCGCCGGATTAAACACAAGCAGAATCACGACCCCGAACACCGCGACCGCCAGCAGATTGGCAAGCCGCGCCGCGGCGTTATTCACCCCCGAGGCCGTCCCTGCCTGATGCGTCGGCACAGCGTTCATCACCGTCGTCGTAAGCGGCGCGACCGACACCGCCAGACCAAGCCCCAGCACCAAGAGCGCCGGAAAAAAGGTTGTCCAGTAGTTTGCGTTCTGACCGGGAACCGCCAAGAGCGCAAAACCCACGGCGACGATGCTCGGCCCGACCACGAGCGGCAACCGCGCCCCTGCGCGGTCAACCAGACCCCCGGCCCAACGTGCGAGCAGCGTCATCAAGAGAATCATCGGCAACAGCGCCAGACCGGTACGCGTCGCGCTGTAACCCTGCACGCTCTGAAAGTGGTACGGCAAAAAGAACAGCGCCGCCCCGAGCGCCGCATATAAGAGCAGCGTAAGGAGGTTGGCCCCGGCGAAGGTCGCAGAGCGAAAGAGCCCAGGCGGCATCATCGGGCCTTTGACGCGCGCCTCGAGCCACAAAAACGCGCCCAAGAGCAGAACGCCCAGTACAAGTGAACCAAGTACCACCGGATCGCCCCACGAGGTTGTAGAGGAACGCAATAATCCGAACGTCAGTCCGCCCAAGCCGAGTGTGACGAAGAGCGCCCCACCGTAATCGAGGCCGCCGGTAGCCTCCTCGTCGCGGCTCTCAGGCACACGCCAGAGCGTAATCAGGACAACAAGCAGCGCGAGCGGTACGACCATCAAAAACACCCAGCGCCATGAAAGTGCGTCGGTGACGAACCCGCCCAAGACCGGCCCCGCCGCCGTCGTAATCGCTAAAAATCCCGACCAGAGACCGATGGCCTTGCCGCGCTCACTTTCAGGAAACGCCGCGCTGATAATCGCGAGTGAACCGGGTGTGAGGAGCGCCCCGCCAATCCCCTGAACACCGCGTGCGACGATAAGCTGCGTGACGTTCGGCGCAAGGCCGCACCAGACCGACGCTGCGCCGAAGATGAGGGTGCCGACAATGAACACCCGTTTGCGCCCGTAGTGGTCGCCGAGCGAACCGCCCAGCAAAATCAGCGCCGCCAGAAACAGCGTGTAGGCGTTTACGACCCACTGCGCGTTGACGAGAGTCGTGTTTAAGGCGTTTTGCAAGTTGGGCAGGGCGACGTTGACCGCCGAGGTGGTAATCGACGCCAGCGAAGACCCCAAAATCGTCGCTGCCAGCACCCACGGGCGCGGAGCTTCGGCGTGACCTGCGTCATGTTTACCCGAGCGGATGACATCTTCGTTACACGGTGACGCGGTGTGGTCGGCCACGGTTTACCTGCTCTCTGCGCTATTTTACAAAAATGCGTTTACGGGGAACGTGCAGCGGCAGAACGTTTGCCGAACGTTTGTCCATTTGCGCTTTTAGCGGTGCGCGTGACGACACCCGACACGACGAGTTACCGTAACGGCGGCGTAAAAGCGTAAACACACGCGAACACAAAGGCACTCGGACAAGCGGAGCGTGTAAGCTTGGTCATGGTCACGCTTCAAGGCATTATCCCACCGGTTCCCACCCCGTTTACCCACACCGGCGACGTCGATACAGGGGCACTCGAGCGACTTTTACGGCGGCTCGAGCCCACGGTAGACGGTTTTCTCATTTTGGGCAGCACCGGCGAAGCAGCCTTTTTAAGCGACGCCGAACGCCGCGAAGTTATAGGGACGGCGCGCGCAGTTATCCCCACCGACAAACCGCTGCTCGTCGGTACGGGCGGCGAGGCGACGCATCTGGTGGCGGCGCGCAACCGAGAAGCCCTCGCGCTTGGGGCAGACGCAGCACTCGTATTACCGCCGCACTACTACACCGCCGCGATGACCGAAGCCGTACTCAGGACGCATTACCGTAAACTTGCCGAAGCGAGTCCACTCCCGCTCATGCTCTACAATTTTCCGGGCGTTACGACGCTCGCACTGAGTCCGGCGCTTATTGCCGAACTCGCGCAACACGAAAACATCGTCGGCATGAAAGACTCGTCGGGCAACGTCGCCGCGCTGACCGACACCATGCAGCGGGTACCGGCAGACTTCCAGGTGCTGACCGGGAGCGCCCCGACCTTTTTGGCGGCGCTCGCCCTCGGCGCGCAGGGCGGTATTTTGGCGGTTGCCAACGTCGCGGCGCGAGAATATAGAGCGCTCTACGATGCGTTCAGGCAAGGGGATTTAGAGACAGCGAGGGCGCTTCAGCTCAGCCTCAACCCGCTCGCCCAGGCCGTTACGACAAAGTTCGGCATTCCGGGGCTCAAGGCGGCGATGAAGCTTCAGGGCCTTGACGCCGGTTATCCCAGGGCACCCCTGTTAGCACTGACCGATACGAGTGGGCTCGAGCCCCTTCTGGCAAAACTCGAGACCCCTACTTCCGCACATTTACGGCGAGTAACGTAAGAGTACGCAGAAACCGCTAAAAAACTCGTCCTGCACGCATTATGGTTTGGTCGGTTGGATGAGCCGAAGCCCCCTTGGTACATGCTACGCTATAGCTAATGGAACTCGACGGTGCGCTGCGCCCACGCTCGCTAGCCGACTACGTGGGTCAAAAAAAGCTCAAAGAAAAGCTGGGCGTTTATCTGAGCGCAGCTAAAAACCGGGGCGAAGCCCTCGACCACGTGCTGCTCTACGGCCCGCCCGGACTCGGCAAAACGACCCTCGCGCATATCGTCGCCTTTGAGCTCGGCGTCAATATCCGCGTCACGAGCGGCCCCGCCATCGAAAAACCCGGCGACTTGGCAGCTATCTTGACCAACGCCTTGGACGACGGCGACGTGCTTTTTATCGATGAAATTCACCGTTTAGGCCGCGTCGCTGAAGAACACCTCTACCCGGCGATGGAAGACTTCAAGGTAGACATCATCTTGGGTCAAGGCCCGGCGGCGCGCACCATTCGGCTCGATTTGCCGCGTTTTACGCTCATCGGTGCAACGACGCGTTCGGGGCTCATCACCGGGCCGATGCGCAGCCGTTTCGGGATCATCGAACATTTGGAGTACTACACCACCGCAGAGCTCGCCGCCGGTGTTTCCCGCGACGCCGACCTGCTCGGTTTCAAGATCGACCCCGACGCCGCTTTAGAGATCGGTCGGCGGGCGCGGGGCACCATGCGAATCGCCAAACGCCTGCTCCGCCGCGTCCGCGATTTTGCCGAGGTCGCCGGTGAAGACACCGTAAGTCCGGCGCGCGCCCGAAGCGCCCTAAACGAACTCGACATCGACGAACTCGGCCTCGAGGCCCGTGACCGCGTCATTTTAGAAACGCTCATCACCAAGTTTGCGGGGGGGCCGACCGGGGTGAATACCTTGGCGACCGCCGTCGGTGAAGACGGCAACACGCTCGAGGAGGTCTACGAGCCGTTTCTCATTCAAAACGGTCTCCTAAACCGGACGCAAAGGGGCCGCGTCGCTACCGAGCGGGCGTACACGCACCTCGGCTACACCTACACCCCGCCCGCACAATCCGGGTTGTTCGGCCCGGAAGGTGACGTAAAAAGCGCAGACGAAGTGACTGAAGACGAAGACCCGGCAGATCAGCACGCAGCCTGAGCATTTTTCTACTCCCGACATCAAAGCCTGTAAAACCTGTCGTTGCGACAGGTTTTTAACATGTTTGTCGCAGTAACAACAAATTGTGACATAAGATCACAAGAACACTTTGGCGTGAGAAACCCGTAAGCCAAGCGTCTTGCAGAGGTAGCGCAAACCTTGCTATAGTCGCTTTATCAAAACGGCTGTAACGTTTTAGGACTCGAGCAGGGCACATTTGTTGGACTGATGAGGCACCTAAACCAGCAGTCGTCTTGACGTGAGAAAACTTGAGAAAGAGGTGAGTAGTGAAAAAATATCTAGCAGCAGCAGCCCTTCTATCTGCAGGGATGGCGTTTGCCCAGCAGAACGTATCGGTCACCTGGTTGACAGGTAACACCGCCCAAGCGATCCAGGTCGCAAACGCCGCCGTCCAGCGTTACATGGACACCAACCCGCGCACGATCAACGGACAAGAATACAACGTTACAGTCAACGTGCAGCAGGGGCCGCAGTCGGCGACCGACCGCTACGCCCTGTATCTGCAGCTGTTCGAGGCGCAGTCCGCCGACGCCGACATCCTAGAGATCGACGTCATCTGGCCCGGCGATTTAGCTCAGCACCTTATCGATTTTTACCAGTACGACGGCGTTCAAGAAGACATGCAGGCCTACTTCCCGGCGATTGTCGAAAACAACACGGTTGACGGCAAACTTGTCGGTATTCCTTTTTTCACCGACGCCGGGCTCCTCTACTACCGTACCGACCTGCTCGAAAAATACGGCTTCGACGGCCCTCCGCAAACCTGGACGGAACTTCAGGATATGGCGACGACTATCATGGAGGGCGAAGGCGCGAACAATCCCGACTTTACCGGTTTCGTTTGGCAGGGCGACGCGTATGAGGGTCTGACTACTAACGCGCTCGAGTGGATCGCCTCGTTCGGTGGCGGTACGATTATCAGCCCCGACGGTGAAATCGAAGTCTTCAACGACCAGGCTATCGCTGCGCTCGAGGCCGCTACAGGCTGGGTCGGCACCATTTCGCCGCAGGCGGTAACGGGCTTCCAAGAAGAAGACGCCCGTCAGATCTTCCAAAACGGCAACGCTGCTTTTATGCGCAACTGGCCCTACGCTTACAGCTTAGCTGTCGCCGAAGACAGCGTCATCGCCGATTCTGTCGGCATCGCGCCCTTGCCCGCCGGTGAAGGCGAAGGCGCTGCGCCCGCTGCAACCTTGGGCGGCTGGCAGATGGCCGTCAACAAGTACAGCAACAACCCCGACGTGGCCGTTGACGTTGCCCGCTATTTGGCCTCATATGACGAACAGCTTGCACGCGCCATCGAAGCGTCCAACCTCCCAACCATCGAGGCGATCTACCAAGATCAGCAGCTCCTCGATTCGCCGGTAGCTTGGTTCGCCGACCTCCTGCCGGTCTTCCGCAACGCCGTTGCCCGTCCCTCGACCGTCAGTGCGCCGCGCTACAACGAAGTTTCGAACCTCTTCTTTAACGCCGTGCATGACGTTTTGACCGGTACGAACGACGCTGAAACCGCGATGGGCGAACTTGAAATCAACCTCGAAGACCTGACGGGTCTTCCCGTAGCCGCACGTTCCGGCGTGAAGGTCGCCGCCAAGTAAAGCTACTGTGTCGTTGCCGGACTCATAGCTTGAGAGTCCGGCACGTCTTCTATAAAGAGAGGTCACACTGTGGCTCAAGCAAACCCGGTAACAGTTACTAAAACTCAAGGAACTTCGGAGCTGGCCCGCTCAGAAGAGCGCACCGCCCTCTGGCTGCTCCTCCCTACCTTCGCTATGTTATTTCTGCTGGCCATCTATCCACTCGGGCAGGTCTTTTATCTCAGCTTTACCAACGCCCGTTTTGCCGATCCCAACGCAACAACCGAGTTTGTCGGCTGGTCGAACTACCGCGACCTGCTGAGTTTTACTATCCGCGAACTGCCCCGTGAACTCGACGACAGTGGTCAACCGGTCGTCGAAGACGGTGTACCCCAGTACGAGAACGCCTTTCGTATTCTTCCCCGCGAACCGCGCCGTTACAGTTCTCTTTGGGAGTTCAATTTTGGCGGCAACCGCTACGTGCTGGGCGCGGCGAGCGCCGAGTTTATCAAGGCGGTCTGGGATACGGTCTTAGTCGCTGTGATTGCAGTGGCGCTCGAGGCCATCTTGGGTATGGCGATTGCGCTCGTACTCGCCACCAAGTTCCTTGGACGCGGCGTCATGCGCGCCGCCATGCTGGTACCGTGGGCGATTATCACAGTCGTTTCGACGCGCATCTGGGAATGGATGCTGGCATCCGACCGCAAAGGCTTTTTTAACGCCCTCTTCAACCGGCTCGGGCTCAGCGACGGTTTTGTCGACTGGACGGGTAATCCAAGGTATCAGGTTCCCGCGATTATCGCCATGGAGGTCTGGAAAACCACGCCCTTTATGGCGCTCCTCTTGTTGGCCGGTCTCTCGACCATCCCGAGCGACCTTTACGAAGCCGCTGAAATCGACGGCGCAACCAAGGTGCAGCAGTTTTTCTCGATGACGTTGCCGCTTTTGACTCCGACGCTCGCTGTGGCGCTCGTCTTCCGCACGCTCGACTCGCTGCGTATCTTCGACGCCTTTCAGATTATTTACGGTGAATCCCGGCAATCGATGGCAAGTTTTGCCTACTTCCAGCTTATCAGCGCCAGACAGATGGGCTTTTCGTCGGCAACGAGCGTGATTATCTTTATTGTGCTCTTTGCCTTCGCCTTTTTATACATTCGTCTTCTGAAGGTGGATACAGAATGACCAAAGCCAACAACTCACCGGTGATGCGAATCCTCTTCTGGGTTCTCATCTTTTTTATCTTTGTCTACCTGATGTTTCCGTTTTACTGGGCGGTCGTTTCGGCGCTCAAGTCGGAGCGGGAGCTTTTTCAAACCCCGGCTACCTTGTGGCCTACCAACCCCAGTCTGATCAACTTTCGGGCTGTACTCGGCAACCCTGCTTTTCTACGTGGACTGCTAAATAGCGTCATCGTCGCAGGTATCACGACCCTGCTCGCACTGCTCGTCGGTTCGTTTGCCGGTTACGCACTCGGCAAACTGCGCTTTCGCGGTAAAGAGGTTTCGCTCTACGTCATCTTGTCGATGACCATGTTTCCGCAAATCGCGATTCTTTCAGGTCTTTACGCGGTTATTCGCTTTCTCAATATGCCGACGCTTTTTAGCCTGATCCTGACCTATCTGCTCTTCTCCTTGCCATTTACCGTATGGGTCTTAACGGCTTTTTTCCGCACCCTACCCGACTCGCTGCTTCAAGCCGCGCAGGTCGACGGTGCCAACATGATGCAGACATTCTGGCAAGTTCTGTTGCCACTTACCGCTCCTGCCCTGGTCACGACCGGGTTGCTGGCCTTTATCGGGGCGTGGAACGAATATCTGTTCGCGCTGACTTTTACGGCGTTCGATAAGGCTTCACAAACCGTACCGGTTGCTATCGCGCAACTTTCCGGGCGAATAGCGCGGCAAGAACCGTTCGGTGAGATCATGGCGGCGTCGGTACTCGTGTCGATTCCGCTGGTGATTCTCGTGCTCATCTTCCAAGCGCGTATCGTTGACGGGCTTACGGCTGGAGCGGTTAAAGGCTAAGAAGTGAAAGTTGGGTAAACCTCCGTTTTTAGTAAAAGGGGGGAGCCGGTCTCCCCCCTTTTCGTTTGGCCTCACTTCAGCCGATAAACCCGCGCTTCAAAAGGCCGTAAACTTACCCGGCGAAGGTCTTCAGCGTCTACGTCGTAATTGCTGATAAGCAGCTCTTTATCTCCGAGCGATACCTGGAGCGGGAGTTCAAACACGGGTGTGTTTTCCGTAAAGTTCAGGATAACGAGCAGGCGCTCGTTTTGTAAGGCTCGAGTAAACGCGTAAATCTCTTCGTGCTCGGGGAGCAGCAGGTCGTAAGTGCCGTAAACGACAACCGGGTGGGCTTTTCGCAGCTCGAGCAGCCGCTTGTAGTAGTGAAAAATCGAACTCGGATTGTTTAGCTCTTTTGCAACGTTGATGTCCGTGTAGTTGGGGTTGAGCTTAAGCCACGGTGTTCCGGTCGTAAAGCCGGCGTTCTCGCCCGCGTCCCACTGCATCGGCGTCCGGGCGTTGTCGCGGCTTTTGGCGTGAATCATCGCCATCACGGTCTGCGGTTCCATCCCTTTTTCTTCGACAAACTCCTCGTACATGTTGCGCGTTTCGATGTCGCGGTAATCATCAATCGTTTCAAAAGCGACGTTGGTCATCCCGATTTCTTCACCCTGATAGATGTACGGCGTACCCTGAAGCAGGTGCAAAAAGGTGGCGAGCAGCTTGGCAGACTCGGTGCGGTACGGGCCGTCGTTGCCGAAGCGTGACACCGCCCTCGGCAGGTCGTGATTGGTCAGATACTGGCTGTTCCAGCCTTTACCCTCCAACTCTTTTTGCCAGCGTGTCATCACCTGTTTGAGCTCGAGCAGGCTCCAGGGCTTGACGCTCCACCGCGGCGAGAGGCTCTCTTTGTCGTCGTCGAGCTTCATATGCTCGAACTGAAACAGCATATTGAGCGAGCCGGTCTCCTCATTGGTGATATCGATACCGTGCTCGGTCGTGGCTAACGCGGCCTCGCCGACTGTGACCACATCGTAGTTCGTGAGCACTTTGTCTTTCATCTCGCCTAAAAACTCTAACAGGCGCGGCCCGTTAAAAGCGCGGTCGCCGACGAACTGATAGCGGTTTTCGGTCGTCACCGGCGCGTCGGGGAGCCCCGGCGTTTTAGAGATGAGGTTGATAGCGTCTAAACGAAACCCGTCGATGCCTTTGTCTAGCCACCACGTCATCATCTCGAAGACCGCTCCCCGCACGACTGAGTTTTCCCAGTTGAGGTCGGGTTGCTTGGGTGAAAACAGGTGCAGGTAGTACTCGTCCGTGGTTTCGTCGTACTCCCACGCCGAACCGCCGAACAGCGATTCCCAGTTGTTCGGCGGGCCGCCGTTTTTGCCAGGACGCCAGATGTACCAGTCGCGTTTGGGGTTGTCTCTGGATTTGCGCGATTCGGTGAACCAGGCGTGTTCGTCGGAGGTGTGGTTGACTACCAAATCCATCAGCAGTTTGATGCCGCGTTCGTGCAACCCGGCGAGCAGCTCTTCCCAATCTTTGAGCGTCCCGAATTCGTCGGCGATCGCCCTGATAGTCGCTGATGTCGTAACCGTTGTCGTCGTTGGGGCTTTTATACACCGGGCACAACCAGATGATGCTTACGCCCAAGTTTTGCAAATACTCGAGTTTTTGGGTAATCCCGCGCAAATCGCCGATACCGTCGGCGTTTGAATCCTTAAAACTGCGCGGGTAGATCTGATAGACGACGCCTTCTTTCCACCACGTTTGTTTCATGTTTGCGCGCCTCCTGGAGAGCTTTCCACGCGTCTAAGCCTAACAAGCAGAGCCGTCCAGGGTGAACCCGCCCGCACGGGTAGCGTCGCCCGCGCCCGTTATGCAGCACCGCAACGAAACTCTTAGATAAGCAGGCGTAAACTGCCATTAATGCGTTCGCGTCCCCGTATCTCCTCCCCTGAAACCAAAGGCTCATTTTCGGATTTCGGTCAGCTCCGCAAGCTTTTCGCCTATACCCGCCCCTACCGGCTGCAACTCATTATTGGGATGCTTGCCGTGGGGGTCGCAAGCCTCTTGTCGCTCGCCGTCCCGCAAGTCGTCCGGCGCTTTTTCGATACCTTCGTCGCGTCGGATACTGCTTCACTGCCCAACTTAAACCGTATCGTCGTGATTTTGCTGGGGATATTTCTGGTACAAGCGGCGTTTAACTTTTTGCGTACCTATATGATTGCCCAGGTCGGCGAGGGCGTCGTTGCCGATTTGCGCCGGCGTCTTTACCAACACCTGATGAGCCTGCCGATTCGTTTTTTTGAAACGCGCCGCACCGGGGAGATTACCTCACGGCTCACCTCGGACGCGTCGGTGGTGCAGGGCGCGGTGTCGCAGGCGCTGGCGCAGCTTGTCAATCAAACGGCGCTTTTAGTCGGCAGTATTGTGCTTTTGTTCGTGACCAACTGGCAGTTGACCTTATTGATGCTTTTGGTCGTCCCGGTGGTGATGTTCGGCGCGCGCATCTTCGGGCGCAAACTGCGGGCTCTTAGCACCGAGTTTCAAGACCGCATAGCCGAGGCGAACGCAAGCGCGGAAGAGGCCATCACCTCAGTACGGGTCGTCAAATCGTTTACGGCAGAAGGGCTCGAGTCCGAGCGTTACGGCACCTTAATCAACGCCTCGTACCGTATCGCCCTAAAACGGGCCGCGTTTCGGGCCGCGTTTTTTTCCGGTATCATCTTTGCCATGTTCAGCGCGGTTAGCGTCGTGCTCTACGTCGGCGGGCGGCTCGTTACAAGTGGCGGACTGACGCCCGGACAGCTGGTGCAGTTTCTCCTCTATACGCTTTTCGTCGCCGGCGCAGTGGGTTCACTGACCGGACTTTACAGCCAGTTCCAAGAGGCGCTCGGCGCGTCCAAACGCATTTTTGAACTTCTGGAAGAAAAGAGTGACCTGTCCGCACCCGCCTTACCTCGGCCCCTGAACAAAGTGCGCGGCCTCGTGCGTTTTGAAAACGTGTCGTTTCGTTACGGCGCGGAAACGGACGCTGCCGACACGCGCGGCAAACGGGCTGTCCTTCACCACATCGCGCTCACCGCCCAACCCGGTGAGATTACGGCGCTCGTCGGGCCTTCGGGCGCAGGCAAAAGCACGCTGGTGTCGCTCATCCCCCGGTTTTACGACCCGACCGCCGGACGCATCACCTTGGACGGCGTGGATTTGCACGAGTTGGATGAGCTTGCGCTTCGCGCCCACATCGGTATCGTCCCGCAAGAGACGCAGCTTTTTTCGGGGACGGTGCGCGACAACATCCGTTACGGCAGGCCCGGCGCCACGGACGCGGAGGTCGAATCTGCGGCACAGGCTGCCAACGCCCACGGCTTTATCTCGGCGTTTCCAGACGGCTACGAAACGGTTGTGGGCGAGCGCGGCATCAAACTCTCGGGCGGGCAGCGTCAGCGCGTGGCGATTGCACGAGCACTCCTTAAAGACCCGCGCATCTTGATTCTGGACGAAGCGACGAGTTCACTCGATTCCGAATCCGAGTCTTTGGTACAAGAAGCTCTAGATACGCTGATGGCAGGCCGCACGGTGTTTGTCATCGCTCACCGCTTGTCTACGATTCGCAGCGCCGACCAGATTATCGTTCTAGACGATGGGCGCACCGTGCAGCAGGGAACGCACGAGCAGCTTATGGCGCAGGGCGGCGTGTACGCCGAGCTGTACCGAAAGCAGTTTCGGGGAGAGACTGTACCGGTCGGTTAGCCTGGGTCTTGCGGCAACAGCGACAACACCGACTTCGGAATCAGTTTGTCCTTAAACCAGACGATTTTTGCCGGGATGTCGTCGAGTTTAATTCCTGTTCCGCCCAAGTTGAGCTTCTCAGACACCGCCAAGATGAGGTCGTCGCGCAGCGCTTTTTTGACCTGGGCAAACTTTTTTTTGAGGTATTCAGGTCGCCAGTACCCGACGATCTCGAGCAGATACGAACGCCCGTCGGGGTGAACGAGCCGAAAGTCCGGAACCATCACACTGCCGGGAATGCTCACGAGGTCGACTTCACGCTCGAGCTGCCACTCGGTTTTGGCTTTGCTCCAGCGCTCAGCGAACGACGCCTCGACCATGCTGTCGTACGTCTTGCCGGGCGGGTAGTGGGAGACGAGACCACAACCCGACTCGAGCGTAAACCTCGCGGGCGTGGTCGTGCCGTCGTAAAGGGTACGCGGCATAAGGTCGGCCTCGAGGCTCCAGCGGGTGACGTGTAAAAGCGCCGGAAGCAGTTTGGCAAGCGCCAGCCCGTAGCGGGTGCTGCCGCCGAAAAGACTCGCCGGGCCGTCTACAGTAATCGTAAAGCCGTGGTCGGCGTCTCCTTCGATATAGCTCATCAGGCCGAACAGTTTGAGGTAACGAAAGAGCAGTTTATATTCACCGGGGTCGTTGCGGTGCGCGTTGATCGTCACGTGCTTGGCGCGGTACAAGACGCCCTGCACTTGCGAGAGGTTGTAACGGTCTACGAGCGCTTTCGGGTCGGGCGGCTCGAAGTCGGTCAGGCGCTGATTTTCGGCTAAGTCGGCGTAAAGCCCGCGCGTGACCTCTTCGGGGTGAACTTCGCGCCCAAGCTCGGCGCTGAGGGCGGCGGCGGCGCGTTCAAGCGTTGCTTTAGCTCTTTGCGGACTCGGCAACCCGGCGGCAGCAAGAGAGAAAACGCGTTCACGCAGGAGGGGCGGCTCCACAGGACTCACCGTTTCAAAGGTGCTAAAACCACTCCGGAGCAGATGTGCCAAACCCCGTTTCATGCGGTAGTCGGTGGCTTCACCCTCGAGCACTTCCAACTGTTCATCCAGCTCGCCGCGCCGCTGCCCCTTATGCCGCTCGAACAGACCGATGATGTCTTGCGCTATCAACAGGGTCGTTTTGTCGTGCTTCAGGCGTTTGGGCAACAGCTCTTCGCCGCTGTAGCGAAACATCAGCAGTTCAGTCGGGAGCATAGGCTTGTCCTGAACTTGTCGGCAGCGCTGCTTTTGAAATCACGTCTAAATCTGTCATGTTGTCCCCGTTACGACTTTTTCTGTTCCAAGTCTCCGTATCCGAATCTTCAAATCTCATCGAGCTCGAGCGCGTCGCTTTCAGAAATGGGGGCGAACAACGTGCGCTGGGCAGGCGATTTACCGGCTGCGGCCTTGGACGCAGCCGCAACCGAACCGGGCCGTTCACGTCGCCGTTTCGACACGCCCTCTTCGCTCGTGTCTTCGGCAACAACTTCGTACAAGAGCGCCAGCTTGCCCTCACCCCGCCGTAAAATACGGCCCAAACGCTGGACGTATTCGCGGCTCGAGCCCGTCCCGGAAAGGACAATCGCCACTTTCGCCTCCGGCACATCGACGCCTTCGTTTAAGACCTTCGAGGTGACAAGTACCGGATACTCACCCGAACGAAACTTGCTCAGCGTTTCATGACGCTCTTTGACCTTGGTCTGGTGGGTGATCGCCGGGAGCAGAAAGTCCTGCGACACACGGTAAACGGTCGCATTGTCATCGGTAAAAACGAGCGTCCTGTCACCGTGGTGCTGCGCCAAGAGGTCGGCCAATACGCGCAGTTTGCCTTCGGTGCCGAAAGCCAAAGTCCGCGCTTCACGGTGGGCGAGCATGGCGGCGCGGCCTTCTGACGAGCGGGCGCTCTCGCGGACGAAGTAGCTCCAGCCCGCGAGCGTCCCCAGCCGAATTCCACGTTTGCCCAAAAAAGCGTTGCGCGTAGCGATACACGCGTCGTAACGGCTGCGTTCTTCCGCAGAGAGCTTGACCTTGAGCTGCACCACGCGGTGTTCGGCCAACGCACCACCCGCTAAATCTTCGGGTTCTTTGCGGTAAACGATAGGCCCGATAAGCACGCCTAACGTCTCGTGCTTGCCGTCACTGCGTTCGGGTGTGGCGCTTAGACCCAACCGGTAGGGCGCGAGCGAGTACTCGGCGACGACCCGGTAAAATTCGCTCGGCAGGTGGTGGCATTCGTCGAAAATCAGCAAACCGTAGCGGTTGCCCAGCGTTTCGGCGTGAATCGCGGCGCTGTCATACGTCGAGACGAGAATTGCGGTGCGGTCTTTCGAGCCGCCGCCCAACAGTCCGACCTCGGCGTCGGGAAAAGCTGCGGTGAGGTGCGCGTACCACTGATGCATCAGGTCTAGGGTAGGTACCAAAACGAGCGTGCTGCGGGGCGTCGTTTGCATGGCGAGCTGTGCCAGATAGGTTTTACCCGCACCCGTCGGCAAGACGACGACGCCGCGCCGTCCGGCCTGCTGCCACGCGGCTAGTGCTTCTTGCTGGTGCGGATAGGGGGTTTGCTCGAGCCCCACTTTAAGCTCAAGCGCCGTAAAACCCTTTGCTTTGTCCGTGACCGCGACACCTTCGGCGCGCATGGCCTCGAGCAAACCCCGGTAGTGAAACGCAGGCAGCCGAAACTTTTCGGTGCGGTCGTCCCACGTCACAAAGTCCACCCAGCTTTTGCCTTTGGGTGGCGGGTGCAACACAAGCGTTCCCCGGTCGAACGTCAGCCTGCTGCCTCTTGGCATGACTTTAGGCTAGCACGGGCTGAGGTGGATTTTGGTAGCCGTTTGGAAAGCGCAACCCGCTGCTCGCGCTGTAGGGATTTTACGGGCAACCCCTCGGGACCAGGGCTCGAGTGGGATTACAAGCGAGGAAGCGCTACTCGAAAGTTATTCGAACCACTTGACCTGGCTCGAGGTCATCAACGGCAACCACTCTTAAAAATGCCAACTTCTTTACTACCCGCCCTGCACTTTATTCCTACGCCTAAGGCACAACCTAAGGAGGGTTGTCCCTATGCGTAAACTCATTTTTGCCGCCGTTCTGCTCGCTCTTTTTGCGTCGGCGCAGGCGCGGTTTTTCTTTGGTTTTCCCGGCGGCGTGGCCTACAACGGCGAAGTCGCCACCGGGCTTGCGGGTCTTCAGTTCGGCACCTACAACCTTTATGACGACTTCGGAATCCGGGCGCTCGCGCAGTTCGGTTCAGATGGCGCGGACTCGTTTGTGCAGGGAGGACTTGACGGGCTTTACGCTTTTGGTGACAGCATCGTGTTTTATACCGGTGCGGGTCTCGGTTACGCCGCAGAGGGCAGCGCGGGGGGAGTCTATATCGACGGCTTTGTCGGTTTGGACTTCGACGCCGCAAGCGCCGTCAGTGTGTTTTTAGAGATTACGCCGAATTACGTTTTTGGCGGTAATGGCTTTGTGCAGATTCGTTCGGGTCTAAATATCCACGTCGGCGACCCAGGCGATAATCCGGTCTCGGCAAAAGCCGATTCGCAACCGTGGCTCGAGCCCTACAGCGCCGAGACCAACCCCTAAACACCCATGCCCAGAGCCCGCAAATCAACAGCTAAGCTCTGGGCTCAGGCCAGAACCCCCGGCACTCGCTACCGCGACCGGGGCACGGCTCACCTGCCGGACGGGACTTCTAAACCGGTATCGGGTTACGGGCCGACCAAAGCGGCAGCGTCGGCAGACCTCGACGCGAAAGTCGCGCGGCTCGAAAATGTACCCGTACAAGCCGATACGGTGACAGAACTCTTCGCCGAGTTCGTGCAGCATAAGCGTTCGGTCAAGGGCAACAAGGCCAAGACGATCTTCGACCTCGAGATGTGGAACCGCAACGTCGAGCCTGCGCTCGGCTCACTCGCGCTCTCGGCCCTGACCCTCGAGGACGTGCAGCGGGTACAGAGCGGCCCGAGGTGGCTGCCGGACGCCTGCACCTGGTCTCACGTGACGACGTGGATAACATCAAACGACCGCCCGGAACGAAGCGCAAGGTCAATCCGCTATGGAGTATCGAGCAGGTGCAAGCATTTTTGAACCTCGCGAGAGTCCGCTATGAGGCCCACCCATCCTAAAAACATCATGTATCCGCTGTTTTTTACGGCGCTCGAGGCCGGGCTGCGCCGTAGAGAGCTGTTGGGTCTGCGCCGCGAAGCGCTCTCAAGTGTCGCTGTCAAGGGTCGGGCTCAGTTCGTCCTGAACATCACCGAGCAGATCGTGCATTACGGCAAGGGGAGCGAACACCACGACACACCCAAAACCCCGGCGAGCGTCCGGGTCATTCCGATCACCGACGAGCTTGCAGCGGTGTTCCGCACCCAGATGGCCCGAATGAACCGCGCTGCCGAGCGTGAAGGGTACGAACCGAACAACCTCATGTTTCCAAGTTGGAACGGGCACTCGCTTACACCCCGAAACGTCTACCGGGCGCGGGACTCACTGATAGAAGCGCTAGGCTTCACGCCCAGCACGCTGCACGAGATGCGTAAAGTGAGCAACACCCATTTTACGGCGTAACTTTTGCGTGAAGGGCGTTACAGCCCGAAGATCACCGCGAAACGTCTGGATCACACAAATGAACGGGTCGCAATGGAGATTTATACGCTTAGCATTTCCACTAATTACTGCTCCACCTCATAACCACAATGCTCGAAGGTATTGAGGACTTGCATAGGAGTCACGGTTTTGACTGCTTCACAAAAGGCTTGAATGAGGTTGCCTTGCGTGTCAGGCCGCAGGCTTTTGATGAAGGCTTTGAGCTTAGCAAAAAGGTGTTCGATGGGGTTTAGGTCGGGTGAGTAGGTCGGCAGATATAAGAGTTCACAACCGAAGCGTTCGACCAGTTCTCTAACCTCTTCACCATGGTGAACAGTCCAGTTATCTAAAACTAAAATGCTGCCTTTAGCAAGGGTTGGTAGCAGGACGGACTCGAGGAAAGCCAGGAAAGCATTTTTGTTGACCGTGTCCGAGACGACCAGCGTTTGCTCTGCCATCATACCGTCCAAGCTGGTTGCAGCAATCAAACTAACCCGTTCTTTCTGGCCTTTAGCTTTTGTATTGCAAACACGCTCACAGCTTGCTGCCCAGCCGTACTCGCGGCTCTGTCCTAGTACGGGAACGAGCCCGGCCCTAGTGGGCCTAGGTTCTGTTGACATTTCACCGCAGCCAGATGAGTGCCGAAGCGAAGTGTAAGAAGCCAAGGTAGTTGCGAGCAAGCTTATCGAAGCGAGAGAAGCAACGCCTATAGTATTTGAGCTTGCCGATAAAGCACTCGGTGAGGTGCCGCTCTTTGTACAGCTCTTGGTCGTACTCAGGTTGCTCTTTGCGGTTTTGCTTGGGTGGGATAACCGCTTCTGCACTCAGCGCGGTGATGGTGTCGCGGCTATGCTGGGCGTCATAGGCTTTGTCGCCCAGCACAAACTCGGCTTCATAACCTTCGAGTAACGCTTTAGCATAAGGTGCTTCATGGACTTGACCCGCAGTTAAAAGCAGCCGTAGCGGATTGCCTAGCGCATCGACGGTGACGTGGACTTTGGTACCAAACCCGCCCCGGCTATAGCCGAGTGCTTGCGCCTTTTGCCCCCCTTTTTACGTGTCGCACCCGCCGAACACGCATGAGCCCGAATCACGCTACTGTCCAGCATCACATTTTCTATATCAGGATCGTCAGCAAAGTGCTCAAACATCTCCTGCCATATCCCTCGTTCGCTCCACCTGTCAAAGCGCTTGTAGACGCTGTTCCAGTGACCG
>CAWCXJ010000005.1:0-234479 GCA_963799485.1 uncultured Trueperaceae bacterium | reverse complement strand
TGGAGCTTATCAGATTTGAACTGATGACCCCCTGCTTGCAAAGCAGGTGCTCTCCCAGCTGAGCTAAAGCCCCCCGATACGACAAAAGATAGAATACCCGGGTTCTTTTGTCGGCGTCAAGAGCGGACCTTGAGGGCAATTGTAAAGTCGGGTTCTAAATACCTGAGGGCTCACTACGAGAACAAAAGTTACAGACAAATATCGAGGCCAATTTTAGCGGAACTGGAACGAGCTGAAATGGCAGCACGCAAGGTGTCGAGACTAAGTACACGCAACCTAAGGAAGTAGGTTGAAGGCGAATACCAAGGGACGACAAAGCGAGGAGGAAGCTATATCGAGTTAAGTGAGGCAGAGAACGAGAAATTAAGAACCTCGAGTGCTAGGGGATAGACTCCAAAAAAACAGTAAAATTAGGGCATGTGGTACTGCTCCAACAATCCCTTCAAGCAGCTAAGCGAGGGTTTGCTGCTCCAGTCAGTGCAGCCCAAGGGGTAGTGTAGTTCAGCGCCGAGTGTCGCCGCTCGCGGTTATACCAGCGGTGAAAGTCAGGTAAGGCAGCTTGTACTTCAGCGAGCGATTTCCAGTCGTGCCTGAAGGCGAAGGTGTATTTGTAGGTTCGGTTGAGTCTTTCGAGGATTCCCGTACCCCCTCTCTGGCTGACTTTGCACCTGACCCACGCGCCATAGCGCGAGCAAGCGTTTTGAAACACCTCACTGGTAAAGTCCGAACCACCATCACTTTGAATCAGGACAGTACCGGAGACGCCGATTGAGCGCAGCACGGCGACGCCTTCGTCGAGCGCGGCTTTAGCCAGGTGCATCGACAGGCTCCGGACTGCTTTGCTCGCCAGGACTACTCGTGACTGCACGTCCAGCACGTGATAGACCCAACACACGCCATCAGCCAGCGATAAGCGGGTCGCGTCAATTTGTAGCCGACGACCAGTGGGCCAATCAGCGGGTGTCGCAACCGCCGCCGTGGGCTTTCTCGTCTTGCGTGGCTGCGGCGGGTTCAGCTCGAGTTCTCCCAGCAGTTCTCTGACGCGGTGTAAGCCTACCTGCTCACCCTGGGCACGCAATTCTTGATAGAGGAATCTGTAACCATAAGTGGGATGCAGAAGTGCGACTTGTTTGACCTGCTCACGCAACACCTCATGACCATGCTTAAACCGAGCGCTCAGCTCACCCTGGCACTGCCCAAAGGTCGGGTGATGCAAAAAAGCTTGACGCTTTTGCGGGCTGCCGGACTCGAGCTTTCAGACCCGCCCGGAACCCGCGCTTTGCAGTACGACGCGGGCGGCGCGCGCATCATCGAGATGCGAAATACCGATGTGCCGACCTACGTCGATTTGGGCGTGGCGGACGCAGGCGTCGTCGGGAAAGATGTGCTCTTAGAGTCCGGCAGGAGCGTTTACGAACCCGTCGATCTGGGGTTCGCCCACTGCCGTTTGTCGCTGATTCGGCCCATAGGCGCGCGTGGCCCGGTGCGGCGGATTGCCTCGAAATATCCCCACACGACCCGGCGCTACTTGCAAGAACGCGGGCTTAGCGCCGAGGTCGTCAAGCTGGCCGGAAACGTCGAGCTGGCGTGTCTGGCGGGCTTAGCCGATGCGGTCGTCGATATCGTCGAGACCGGCGGGACGCTTCGGGCCAATGGGTTGGAGGAACTCGAGGTCATCCTCACTTCGTCCGCCCGGTTTGTCGTCAACCGCGCCGCGCTCAAACTCAAAAGTGACGCGCTGCGGCCTTTAATCGGTGCACTCCGCACCCAGAGGCAAAGTACAGCTAAACAGCTCACAACATCTTCACCATCTGCTCATGAGGTTATTGACAAAGCGCGGCGCAAGCTTTAACATCTCTTCAACACAGTTAAGCAGCGGTAGAAAACCTGACTCTTACGAATACAAGGCCGAACGCTATTCTCTCTTTACGGTTGTTCACTTTGACGCTACCGGTTTTTCTGTGGTTCTGCTCGCTAGCTGATCTAGGTGTATTGACAAATTCAGAGCTGGCGGGTAAATGAGAGTCAGGTGTAAGGTGGCTAGTGGCACTGTTGGGTCTTTCTCTAGCAAGCTGCAGTAATATCGCAGCTGATGTTCCCGCCGCTACAACAGAAAACACTAGAGTCAACGAACAGTTCATGCCTGGCGTCGAGGCCGTAGAGGTACAGGAAGATTTCTCCAAAGACCCTCGGTATGACACGCTTGCGGAAGCGCTCAAAGCTCTAGATAAGGGCGTTCAAGCGCAAGCTGTAACGAGCCCGGACAAGATTCAAATTCGCACCCACACTTTCAGCAACGGTGAAGAGTACACTTACACCGTTTATAACGGCATCGTTTTTGAAGCTGATGTGATTCAAGGTACTACTACGGAGCTTCAAAAAGATTTTGCCGCCTACGAAGCTCAGCTAGCACAGGGCTCTGACGCTCTTTCAGCTCAGGGTGCGATGTATAAGCCTTACTGTGCGAGCAGTTTTCTCTTTATCTGTGGTGAGCGTCGGGGTGGCGGCTGGCCCGGTAGTGTTCTCTATGTCGATCAGATTTCGCTTCGGATTTTCACTCCTGCACAACAGACTTTAATCAGGAACAATCTGGCAACCCTCGACAGGTTGACTGATATCCAAGTTGGATACCGCACGACCGGCGACCGCGTGATGCTTACCAACAGAAATGACGGTTGCTACGCCGTTCCCGGTCGTAGTAGCAAGCAGCCGCAAAACCTCAATCTAGGTGCTGGTTGCGTAACTCCAGGAACTATCTTGCACGAGTTCGGACATGCTCTGGGTCTTATGCATAAGCATCAACGAACCGATAGGGATGCTTTCATCGTTGTGAACTGGAGCAATCTGACCAGTAAAGGGAAAACCCAGTTTGAGAAGAAATTCGAGCACGAATCTCGCACAACCTACGACTACGCCTCAGTCATGCACTACGCTAGTAGGACTAGCAACCTGGATTTTGTAAGAAGCACGCAAGAGCCTATGTTTACCGTGATAGGTAGCTACGGAGGGATTATAGGCGGTAACGCCCTGACTGCTAGAGATATTCAAGCCATTAACACACGATATTAGGCTATTGAGAGGACGGAGAACCCTTGTGAAGAAGATAGTACTGAGCTTATTAGCTCTTAGTGTAATCCTGATTGCCTGTAACACGGAACCTACTACAGACCCTATCCCCTACTCTGTAGAGGAAGCTATCAACCAACCAGGGCTGGAGGGAGATTTTGAAGTTCGGGCGGTCAAAGCCTCCGGTATCGTTAGCGACTTGGGCCGTGATAGTTACCCTCTCGCGCTTTTCCTGACCGGCGAAGATAACTTGAAAACTTATGTCAAGGAACAGGGGCTTACCGAAGACGCTTTTCTCAAGAGCCCCAAGCTGGCAGAGTTCTACAAATCTCAGCTTACCTACGCAAAAGTTGACATCGTGGCGTTACGCAGTGGCCCCGTTGGTACATCAGAAACTTTCAAAAGCGCAGCTGGCACCGACATTATCATCACAAAAGTCAGGAACGACCCTGACGGTGTAGATGTTAGAAACGGTGAAGTAAATGGAATCCCTGCGTCTCTAGGTTGTGCGGGCGAAAACGAGTTTGGCATGATTTGCTACGCCGACGCTCCCATCGTTAAAGACTTCGTTTGGTAAAATTAGGTGCGAATTAGCCCGCAATTCATAAAGCCCCCGCTTGTAGTTGAGCGGGGGTCAATCATTGTGTGAAAGCGGAGTAAATTGACACGACCCTCCGCGCACACCGCTCAGCCTTTGTCAAATGCATTTGAGGTATGCTGACGCAACGCTCCGGCGTTGAGGGGAGAGACGCTTGGCTTCTAGAACGAACAAGACCGGACGCGGCCCCAGCCTCCTGCTCGCCTTTCCCGGACTTTTCTGGCTGATTGTTTTTTTCCTGGTGCCGCTCATTTTTGTGCTGGTCTCGAGCTTTTTTACTCGCGGCTTAGACGGTACTCCTACCGCCCCCGCAACTTTAGAGAACTACACTCGCACCTTCGATGTGTTCTGGCCGGTCATCTGGCGAACGCTCTATTTTTCCCTCCTAACAACCCTGATTTGCCTCTTGCTCGGTTTCCCCGTCGCCTTTTTTATCAGCACCCGCCCCAACCCGCGCACCCGGCAGTTTTTGCTTTTTTTGATTTTGCTACCTTTCTGGACAAACTTCTTAGTCCGCACCTACGCGCTGCAAACCATTATGGGACGCGAAGGCCCACTCAATGCCCTTTTGCTCAATTTCGGCGTCATTCAGGAGCCTCTAACGATGCTCAATACGCAGTTTGCGGTGATGCTGGGTCTTGTTTACGGCTTTGTCCCCTTTATGGTCTTGCCGATCTACGCCGCCACCGAACGGCTCGACTTCCGCTTTGTCGAGGCTGCCGGTGACCTGGGCGCAAACGATTTCCAGGCGTTTTGGCGCATCATCGTGCCGCTCACCTTGCCCGGTATCGTCGCGGGTTCGGTACTTGTGTTTATCCCCGCAATCGGCTCGTTTATTACGCCTGACCTGTTGGGCGGGACGCGCGGCCTGATGATCGGCAACCTGATTCAAGGCCAGTTTCGCGGACGCGGCAACATCCCGCTCGGTTCGGCGATTTCAGTGGTGCTGATGCTGATCGTCATGGTCGGGCTTGTCGTCTACACGCGTTACGGCGAGCGGCGCGAGTAGTATGACCAAAACAGCCAAAGCACACAGGCTTAATCAGGGCAAACTGAGCCGCGACCTCACCGTTCGCCGGTTGGGGCGGGCCGGTCTCTGGCTGGTGCCGATTCTGACCTATGTGTTTCTCTGGATACCGATTCTGGTGCTGATCATCTATTCATTTAACAACGCCGAGTCGATTTCGGTGTGGCGCGGGTTTACCCTACGCTGGTATCAAAACCTGCTGGGCGGCGCAAACGGGCTCAGCTTTCAGTCTGAACTGCTCTTAAGCGCGGTACGTAATTCGCTCGTCGTCGGGTTGATTTCTACGGTTGCGTCTACAGTTATCGGGACGCTTTTCGCACTCGCCGTGGACAGAGGCGACTTTCCCGGAAAACGGGTGTTCGACGCCCTTTTTTACCTGCCGGTGATTATCCCCGACATCACGCAGGGCGTCGCGCTGGCAGTCTTTTTCAACTCGTTTTTCGCGCTCATGCAGAACATCTTCGGGGTAAGGCTCGTGAGCGGCTTCGCGACCATCATCATCGCGCATATCGCGTTTAATATCGCCTACGTCACCGTGGTGGTGCGGGCGCGGCTCGCGACGATGGACACGACGCTCGAGGAAGCCGCTCGAGACCTCGGCGCAAATCACCTGCAAACGTTCTGGCACATCACCTTTCCAGCGCTCGTACCGGGCATTTTGGGCGGCGCACTCTTGGCCTTTACAATCTCTTTAGACGACTTCGTGGTGACGTTTTTTACGGCGGGCGTTGGGACAACAACCTTGCCGCTCTTTGTTTACGGGCTGCTAAAACAGCGCGTGCCACCGGAAATCAACGCGGTGTCGGCGTTGATGATTGCGGTGTCTATCTTGCTCGTCGGGGTTTCTCTGGTGATGCAGCGGCGGGGGGAGTGATTTGAACTGATGACCCCCTGCTTGCAAAGCAGGTGCTCTCCCAGCTGAGCTAAAGCCCCCCGATACGACAAAAGATAGAATACCCGGATTCTTTTGTCGGCGTCAAGAGCGGACCCTGAGGGCAATTGTAAAGTCGGGTTCTAAATACCTGAGGGCTCACTACGAGAACAAAAGTTACAGACAAATATCGAGGCCAATTTTAGCGGAACTGGAACGAGCTGAAATGGCAGCACGCAAGGTGTCGAGACTAAGTACACGCAACCTAAGGAAGTAGGTTGAAGGCGAATACCAAGGGACGACAAAGCGAGGAGGAAGCTATATCGAGTTAAGTGAGGCAGAGAACGAGAAATTAAGAACCTCGAGTGCTAGGGGATAGACTCCAAAAAAACAGTAAAATTAGGGCATGTGGTACTGCTCCAACAATCCCTTCAAGCAGCTAAGCGAGGGTTTGCTGCTCCAGTCAGTGCAGCCCAAGGGGTAGTGTAGTTCAGCGCCGAGTGTCGCCGGTGGCGGTTATACCAGCGGTGAAAGTCAGGTAAGGCAGCTTGTACTTCAGCGAGCGATTTCCAGTCGTGCCTGAAGGGGAAGGTGTATTTGTAGGTTCGGTTGAGTCTTTCGAGGATTCCCGTACCCCCTCTCTGGCTGACTTTGCAC
This sequence comes from uncultured Trueperaceae bacterium, assembly GCA_963799485.1. Classification (GTDB taxonomy): domain Bacteria; phylum Deinococcota; class Deinococci; order Deinococcales; family Trueperaceae; genus Truepera. The sequence continues at coordinate 228,260 of CAWCXJ010000005.1, read as the reverse complement.
CTGACCCACGCGCCATAGCACGAGCAAGCGTTTTGAAACACCTCACTGGTAAAGTCCGAACCACCATCACTTTGAATCAGGACAGTACCGGAGACGCCGATTGAGCGCAGCACGGCGACGCCTTCGTCGAGCGCGGCTTTAGCCAGGTGCATCGACAGGCTCCGGACTGCTTTGCTTGCCAGGACTACTCGTGACTGCACGTCCAGCACGTGATAGACCCAACACACGCCATCAGCCAGCGATAAGCGGGTCGCGTCAATTTGTAGCCGACGACCAGTGGGCCAATCAGCGGGTGTCGCAACCGCCGCCGTGGGCTTTCTCGTCTTGCGTGGCTGCGGCGGGTTCAGCTCGAGTTCTCCCAGCAGTTCTCTGACGCGGTGTAAGCCTACCTGCTCACCCTGGGCACGCAATTCTTGATGGAGGAATCTGTAACCATAAGTGGGATGCAGAAGTGCGACTTGTTTGACCTGCTCACGCAACACCTCACGACCATGCTTAAACCGAGCGCTCAGCTCACCCTGGCACTGCCCAAAGGTCGGGTGATGCAAAAAAGCTTGACGCTTTTGCGGGCTGCCGGACTCGAGCTTTCAGACCCGCCCGGAACCCGCGCTTTGCAGTACGACGCGGGCGGCGCGCGCATCATCGAGATGCGAAATACCGATGTGCCGACGTATGTCGATTTGGGCGTGGCGGACGCAGGCGTCGTCGGGAAAGATGTGCTCTTAGAGTCCGGCAGGAGCGTTTACGAACCCGTCGATCTGGGGTTCGCCCACTGCCGTTTGTCGCTGATTCGGCCCATAGGCGCGCGTGGCCCGGTGCGGCGGATTGCCTCGAAATATCCCCACACGACCCGGCGCTACTTGCAAGAACGCGGGCTTAGCGCCGAGGTCGTCAAGCTGGCCGGAAACGTCGAGCTGGCGTGTCTGGCGGGCTTAGCCGATGCGGTCGTCGATATCGTCGAGACCGGCGGGACGCTTCGGGCCAATGGGTTGGAGGAACTCGAGGTCATCCTCACTTCGTCCGCCCGGTTTGTCGTCAACCGCGCCGCGCTCAAACTCAAAAGTGACGCACTGCGGCCTTTAATCGGTGCACTCCGCACCCAGAGGCAAAGTACAGCTAAACAGCTCACAACATCTTCACCATCTGCTCATGAGGTTATTGACAAAGCGCGGCGCAAGCTTTAACATCTCTTCAACACAGTTAAGCAGCGGTAGAAAACCTGACTCTTACGAATACAAGGCCGAACGCTATTCTCTCTTTACGGTTGTTCACTTTGACGCTACCGGTTTTTCTGTGGTTCTGCTCGCTAGCTGGTCTAGGTGTATTGACAAATTCAGAGCTGGCGGGTAAATGAGAGTCAGGTGTAAGGTGGCTAGTGGCACTGTTGGGTCTTTCTCTAGCAAGCTGCAGTAATATCGCAGCTGATGTTCCCGCTGCTACAACAGAAAACACTAGAGTCAACGAACAGTTCATGCCTGGCGTCGAGGCCGTAGAGGTACAGGAAGATTTCTCCAAAGACCCTCGGTATGACACGCTTGCGGAAGCGCTCAAAGCTCTAGATAAGGGCGTTCAAGCGCAAGCTGTAACGAGCCCGGACAAGATTCAAATTCGCACCCACACTTTCAGCAACGGTGAAGAGTACACCTACACCGTTTATAACGGCATCGTTTTTGAAGCTGATGTGATTCAAGGTACTACTACGGAGCTTCAAAAAGATTTTGCCGCCTACGAAGCTCAGCTAGCACAGGGCTCTGACGCTCTTTCAGCTCAGGGTGCGATGTATAAGCCTTACTGTGCGAGCAGTTTTCTCTTTATCTGTGGTGAGCGTCGGGGTGGCGGCTGGCCCGGTAGTGTTCTCTATGTCGATCAGATTTCGCTTCGGATTTTCACTCCTGCACAACAGACTTTAATCAGGAACAATCTGGCAACCCTCGACAGGTTGACTGATATCCAAGTTGGATACCGCACGACCGGCGACCGCGTGATGCTTACCAACAGAAATGACGGTTGCTACGCCGTTCCCGGTCGTAGTAGCAAGCAGCCGCAAAACCTCAATCTAGGTGCTGGTTGCGTAACTCCAGGAACTATCTTGCACGAGTTCGGACATGCTCTGGGTCTTATGCATGAGCATCAACGAACCGATAGGGATGCTTTCATCGTTGTGAACTGGAGCAATCTGACCAGTAAAGGGAAAACCCAGTTTGAGAAGAAATTCGAGCACGAATCTCGCACAACCTACGACTACGCCTCAGTCATGCACTACGCTAGTAGGACTAGCAACCTGGATTTTGTAAGAAGCACGCAAGAGCCTATGTTTACCGTGATAGGTAGCTACGGAGGGATTATAGGCGGTAACGCCCTGACTGCTAGAGATATTCAAGCCATTAACACACGATATTAGGCTATTGAGAGGACGGAGAACCCTTGTGAAGAAGATAGTACTGAGCTTATTAGCTCTTAGTGTAATCCTGATTGCCTGTAACACGGAACCTACTACAGACCCTATCCCCTACTCTGTAGAGGAAGCTATCAACCAACCAGGGCTGGAGGGAGATTTTGAAGTTCGGGCGGTCAAAGCCTCCGGTATCGTTAGCGACTTGGGCCGTGATAGTTACCCTCTCGCGCTTTTCCTGACCGGCGAAGATAACTTGAAAACTTATGTCAAGGAACAGGGGCTTACCGAAGACGCTTTTCTCAAGAGCCCCAAGCTGGCAGAGTTCTACAAATCTCAGCTTACCTACGCAAAAGTTGACATCGTGGCGTTACGCAGTGGCCCCGTTGGTACATCAGAAACTTTCAAAAGCGCAGCTGGCACCGACATTATCATCACAAAAGTCAGGAACGACCCTGACGGTGTAGATGTTAGAAACGGTGAAGTAAATGGAATCCCTGCGTCTCTAGGTTGTGCGGGCGAAAACGAGTTTGGCATGATTTGCTACGCCGACGCTCCCATCGTTAAAGACTTCGTTTGGTAAAATCAGGTGCGAATTAGCCCGCAATTCATAAAGCCCCCGCTTGTAGTTGAGCGGGGGTCAATCATTGTGTGAAAGCGGAGTAAATTGACACGACCCTCCGCGCACACCGCTCAGCCTTTGTCAAATGCATTTGAGGTATGCTGACGCAACGCTCCGGCGTTGAGGGGAGAGACGCTTGGCTTCTAGAACGAACAAGACCGGACGCGGCCCCAGCCTCCTGCTCGCCTTTCCCGGACTTTTCTGGCTGATTGTTTTTTTCCTGGTGCCGCTCATTTTTGTGCTGGTCTCGAGCTTTTTTACTCGCGGCTTAGACGGTACTCCTACCGCCCCCGCAACTTTAGAGAACTACACTCGCACCTTCGATGTGTTCTGGCCGGTCATCTGGCGAACGCTCTATTTTTCCCTCCTAACAACCCTGATTTGCCTCTTGCTCGGTTTCCCCGTCGCCTTTTTTATCAGCACCCGCCCCAACCCGCGCACCCGGCAGTTTTTGCTTTTTTTGATTTTGCTACCTTTCTGGACAAACTTCTTAGTCCGCACCTACGCGCTGCAAACCATTATGGGACGCGAAGGCTCACTCAATGCCCTTTTGCTCAATTTCGGCGTCATTCAGGAGCCTCTAACGATGCTCAATACGCAGTTTGCGGTGATGCTGGGTCTTGTTTACGGCTTTGTCCCCTTTATGGTCTTGCCGATCTACGCCGCCACCGAACGGCTCGACTTCCGCTTTGTCGAGGCTGCCGGTGACCTGGGCGCAAACGATTTCCAGGCGTTTTGGCGCATCATCGTGCCGCTCACCTTGCCCGGTATCGTCGCGGGTTCGGTACTTGTGTTTATCCCCGCAATCGGCTCGTTTATTACGCCTGACCTGTTGGGCGGGACGCGCGGCCTGATGATCGGCAACCTGATTCAAGGCCAGTTTCGCGGACGCGGCAACATCCCGCTCGGTTCGGCGATTTCAGTGGTGCTGATGCTGATCGTCATGGTCGGGCTTGTCGTCTATACGCGTTACGGCGAGCGGCGCGAGTAGTATGACCAAAACAGCCAAAGCACACAGGCTTAATCAGGGCAAACTGAGCCGCGACCTCACCGTTCGCCGGTTGGGGCGGGCCGGTCTCTGGCTGGTGCCGATTCTGACCTATGTGTTTCTCTGGATACCGATTCTGGTGCTGATCATCTATTCGTTTAACAACGCCGAGTCGATTTCGGTGTGGCGCGGGTTTACCCTACGCTGGTATCAAAACCTGCTGGGCGGCGCAAACGGGCTCAGCTTTCAGTCTGAACTGCTCTTAAGCGCGGTACGTAATTCGCTCGTCGTCGGGTTGATTTCTACGGTTGCGTCTACAGTTATCGGGACGCTTTTCGCACTCGCCGTGGACAGAGGCGACTTTCCCGGAAAACGGGTGTTCGACGCCCTTTTTTACCTGCCGGTGATTATCCCCGACATCACGCAGGGCGTCGCGCTGGCAGTCTTTTTCAACTCGTTTTTCGCGCTCGTGCAGAACATCTTCGGGGTAAGGCTCGTGAGCGGCTTCGCGACCATCATCATCGCGCATATCGCGTTTAATATCGCCTACGTCGCCGTGGTGGTGCGGGCGCGGCTCGCGACGATGGACACGACGCTCGAGGAAGCCGCTCGAGACCTCGGCGCAAATCACCTGCAAACGTTCTGGCACATCACCTTTCCAGCGCTCGTACCGGGCATTTTGGGCGGCGCACTCTTGGCCTTTACAATCTCTTTAGACGACTTCGTGGTGACGTTTTTTACGGCGGGCGTTGGGACAACAACCTTGCCGCTCTTTGTTTACGGGCTGCTAAAACAGCGCGTGCCACCGGAGATCAATGCGGTGTCGGCGCTGATGATTTTGGTGTCAATTGTGCTCGTCGGGGTGTCACTCGTCATGCAGCGGCGGGGGGAGTAAGGATAGCCTTAAACGTAGAAATTGTTGCTGCAGAAAAAGCGTAAGGTTGGGGACAGCAAAAGAGTTGCGTTATAGAGCTTTGAATAGAACATGATGACACTATCTATAAAGGAGTCTACGTCAATATGGGCATTTATCTAACTGATTTTGAACGCGACTTCATGACCCGAACTCTTTCGATTTGTCATTAGCAGACATTTACGCAGCTTTGAGTTATTACTTTGACCGTCAGGCTGAGGTTGATAACAGTATTCGTGAGTGTGAAGCTTTCGTTAAAGAGATGCAGAAACGAAATAGCTCAATTTTGGAGAAGAAGCTGTCAAGCTACAGTGAGTAAAATTCGCGTTGAGCTCTTATAACCAGCCTACCGTGTCGTTTGGTCAGATGCTTGTGCGTCTGGATTCTCCCAAACAATCAGCGTCGCCCACCCGTCTGAAGCTTCATCATCCAGATAGTTTTCCAGCAGCCCCCGCACCTCAAAGCCGTTTTTAAGCTGAAAACTGAGCGTCGGGTCAAACAGCTCACCGTCAACGACTTTTTGTACATAATCCTGAACGCTCATAGGCTTGTGCGCCGCATACCCCGGCAGCATCCCCCCCGCAACGATGCCCCGCCGTCCCAACTGCCGAACGACGCTTTTACGGGCGCCGTAAAGTTTGCGCCCGAGCCCAAGACCCCGGTAGTCCGGGTGCACGCTGATGTCGCCGCCGTAGTACCACGCGCCGTTCGGGTCGTGACGGGTGTAAAAGCCTTCTGAAATCCATTCCCAAAAGGTGTGTTTCGCCGTAAAATCAAAGTCGGTCAAAAACCCTGATCCGAGCCCGACAACCTTGTCACCGTCCAGAACGACAAAATTGCCTTCAGGAAAGAGCGCGGCGTGGCTCAGGAAGTGCTCTTGGCGCATCCGTTCATGTGGGGCGAGGGTTGGGAAGCAGGCGATTTGAAGCTGCTCGAGCCCCGCCGCGTGTTCGGCCCCAAGCGTCGTTAAAATCAGCTCAGAGGCGGAAATGTTCATACGGGTTTTCCGCCGGACGGCCCCACGCCATCCAAAAGTCGCCGGTCGCGGGCCGCATAATCGCCGCGCCGCACGTCTCGATGTGTTTGGGTTCGGTCGAACGTACACAGATGGTGTTGTCGCGGGTGAGTGCCTGCAAATCTTCTACAGTTACATTTTTACGGCTAAGTAACGTCTGTGCCTGCGCCGCTCTCGCTTCGGATGAGCCTTGTGAAAAGGCGTCTCGAGTGCGTTCAGCGCGTTTTACGGCGTCTATCAGACAGTGATTCGTGTGAACGACGGCTTCAACCCCTAATGGCGTCACATGCTGCACGGTGGCGCTCGCCTCGACGTTGTAGCCGGTTCCGGCAGCGTCCATGATGAGGTAGTTGTGCGCTCCGGCAAGCCGCGCGTTTTGCAGGATTTTTAGGGCAGCGTCAGCGGTTTCAGCCTGCAACATCTTCCGCACCACAAAAGGCCACGTCACCCCGATTTGACCGTCCGCGCCGAGCAGGTTGTTGATGCCGACCGCGACGCCAGCTTCGTTCAGGCCAATCATCCCGACACAGCCGACCGTCGTGAAACAAAGAAAGTCAGGCGCGTCTTTGGGTCTGCCGCGCAATAAGATAACGTGCGGCGTCGCGCTGTCGTGCATGTCCCACGTCTGACCGAAAAAGCCACGACCCTGGGCAAGATTGTCCGGCACCAAAAACGCGGTGCAGTTGTCCGCGCCGACCGGAGCGGCGGGCTTGACTTTACCAGGGCCGACGTTGTGCACCGTGTCGATAAAGTCGGTAAAGCCGTTGACGATGAGGAGTTCAGCTAGAGGCAAGTCGGTTGCTGAGGCCATCCCGCGCAGCTCTTCGACCAACTCGGGCGCAAAGTGTTCGTGTTCAGCCAAGCACGCTTCAGCGAGGACCAAGACTTCTGGACGGGCGAGCGTCCGGCCTGTCCAGAGCGGGTCGCCGCTTAGCCGCACGCGCTCTTCGGCAAAGTGGCGGATGGCGTCTTTGTAGGCGGCTCCGTGGGCGTAGCCCATTTCAAAAGGCACGCCTGAGAGCTAAGAACCCGGATTTGGCGTCCAGCCTGCTTTACTGAGTGCGTCATAACGCCAGTTTAGCGGACGAGCGACGCGCCCGTCGTCCGCCAAGACGCCGTAACCTCGTCGCCGACCCGAAAGACCGCGCCACCCTCGGCGTTTTGCTGCCGCACGATGAGCGACGTGCTGCCGGATATAAGGTGATAACGCGTATCGGTACCGAGATAGTGAACCTCGGCAACTTTAGCCGTAAGCCGGGTTCGCTCGGCTTCCGGTTCGGTATGACCGGCCACCAACATTATTCGTTCGGGACGCACCGAAAGCGTCGCCGACTCACCCGGCTCGAGGTCGTGCCCGTCAAGCGGCGCGCGCAACACCCGTCCGTCGGCGAGTTTGAGTTCGCCCAGCTCAGCCGCACGTCCTACAAACGTCCCCTCGAGAAAGTTCGTCTCCCCGATAAAGTCGGCAACAAAGCGGTCTGCGGGGTGTTCGTAGATTTCAGTGGGCTTGCCGATTTGCAAGACGCGCCCGCCGTCCATCACCGCAATCCGGTCGGCCATCGTCAGGGCTTCTTCCTGGTCGTGGGTCACGAATACGAAGGTGATACCGACCCTTGTTTGCAACTCTTTAAGCTCGAGCTGCATCGCCTTGCGGAGTTTGAGGTCGAGCGCCCCGAGCGGTTCGTCGAGGAGCAAAACAGCCGGTTCGTTGACGAGCGCCCGGGCGAGCGCGACGCGTTGCCGCTGCCCGCCCGAAAGCTGTGAGGGTTTACGCGACGCGACGTGCGGGAGTTGAACGAGCTCGAGCGCCTCCGAGGCCCGCCGTTTCGCCTCTTTACGCGGCACCTTTGCCATCTTAAGCCCGAACATCACGTTCTGCATGATGCTCATATGCGGAAACAGCGCGTAATCTTGAAACACCGTATTGACGGGCCGGTGAAACGGCGGAATCCCCTGAACGGCTTGTCCGCGAATCAAAATCTTTCCTGCATCGGGTTGCTCGAACCCTGCGACCGAGCGGAGCGTCGTGGTTTTACCGCAGCCCGACGGCCCCAGCAGCGCAAAAAACTCGCCTTCGCGGATGCTCAGCGACACGTCGTTAAGTGCCTGAACGGTGTTGCCGCTACGTGAATCCAGATAGGTTTTGTTCACACCGTTTAGTTCGACCGCAGCGACTGAAGTCGCTGCCGGGGTAGGCGCCGTCACGCTCATCATTAGCCGCCGACGTAAATCTTCACTTCGTCCCAGGCGTCGTTATAGAGCTGCTCCATCTCGGGGTCGTTGACAATCGAGTAGAGGCGTTCTTCGACCGCTGCAGGCGGATAGATAGCGGGGTCGTCCAACAGCGCCTGGTCGATAAGCCCCTGGTCGATGGCGGCCTGGTTCGGCGAGCCGTACGCGGTGTAGTTCGAGATATCCGCGCCGACAGCCGGGTCGAGCAAATAGTCGATAAAGACCTCGGCGAGCGCCTTGTTGGGCGCGCCGACCGGAACCGCTACGTTATCGACCCAAAAGTACGCGCCCTCCTCGGGAATCACATAGGCGTAGTCGTCACAGCCGCACTCGTCCATAATCTGAAAGATGTCGCCGGAATACTCGATGACCATATCGGCCTCGCCGCGCAGCAGCACCTCTTGTCCGTCGTCTTGTGCGATATAAACGACGTTGTTACCGTTTTCGATAAGGTAATCACGGGCCTGGGCGATCTCTTCGGGGTCGCGGGTATTAGGATCCAAGCCGAGCATCACCAAGGCGGTACCCATCATGCCGCGAACGTCCTCGAGCCACGCCACCGGCCCGCCGTAAGAGAACAGGTCGCTCCAACCCGTCACTTCAGCGCCGACATTGGTTTGGTTGTAGCCAATGCCGACCGTCCCCCACTGATACGGCACGGTGTACTGGTTGCCGGGGTCGAAGGGTAAATCTAAAAGCGTCTCGTTGAGATTGGCAAAGTTGGGAATCTTGGCTTTGTCGAGGGGCTCCAGCAACCCTTCGGCAATCATCGGATAGGTTACGACGTCGCTTGGAACCACGATATCGTAACCGGGGTTTCCCTGACGAATACGCGAGAGCATATCCTCGGCGCTCGGGTAGGTGTCATAGGTCACTTGGACGCCGCACAAAGCCTCGAAGTTGGCGATGGTGTCTTCGGCGATATAAGTCGTCCAGTTGTAGACGTTGAGCGTTTGTCCTGAAAACCCTTCCGGGCACGTCCATGATGTTTGCGGGGACGTTTCAGGGGCGGTCTGCGCCGCCGCCAGGCTAGGTGCTATGTAGAAAAGTACAAGCGTCAACAGGGTTGTGAGCTTAACTTTGGCCATGTATACCCTCCTATGAGTTCATGGCGTAAGATACCACAGCGAACTTGTCTGAAAATTGCCTCTCGGCCTAACGCCCGACACGTTTTGACGAACGTTTGGTCGTGCCACTGCGTTTGCGAGACCCGTGGTCGGGACGAATCCCGTCGGCAAGCAGATGCAACCACTGCGAAGCGTAGTAACCTGCCAACGCGCCGACAGCAAGTTCAGGCCAGTTTTGACCGAGTTCGGCCTTAAACGAAAAGCTGTAGCCGAAATATGGCCCTACCTGCGCGGCAGCCCATGAAAGCGCCAAACCGAGAAACGCGAGATAGAGCAGACGAGTTAGCGGCCCGACAATCCAGGTGTGGGACAGCCCACGGTGGCTAAACAGCGCGCCGTAAGGAATCCAGAGCATCCCTAAAAGCCCCCAGTTGTTACGCGCTTGCATCCGGTTTTCAGCCAGGTCGAGGTCGGGCGTTACCAAAAATGTACCGATAAAATAACTCAAGCTAAACGTCTTAAGCGTCTCGGGTGCAAGCAGGGTATCGAACTCTCTTGTGAGCCCCCCTTGCCGTGCGTAAGCGTAAGCCACCGCTCCCAACCCGTAAACGAGCAGGTTGATCGATTCGTGAGCGCGTCCACTTGGCACCGTACTACCTCCACTGCTGCTTCCTCGTCAAAAATAAAAGAGGCGCTATTTCCGTAGCGCCTCGCCAACAAATGCTGCTTTAGCCTAAAGGCTTTAGCCTAAAGCTTAGTTAGAAGTCGCCGCCCGACATGTCCACAAGCCGCGCGCGCCTTGAACGAGGAGCACGCTCCAGGTCAGCAGCGCCAAAAGGATAACGACGTAAACCTTGGGCGTCGTCCAGATACCGCCGAAGGGGACGCCCCAAGGGTTGATGAGTACTAACGAGAGCGCAAAAAGTGTCGTATAAACAAATCCTAAATCCGAGAGGTCAAACTTGACAGCAACCAACCCCTTACTTATCCGTGCTTCCTAAGAACCCGCCTAACGTATCACGTCTTGCACTGATGACAGCAAAGACTAAGCTTAAGAATCGCAGCTTTCAGCTGAAGAACAGACGAAAATGTCTCGAAGAGACGCTTCTTTATGAAATAACAACAAAGTTCCTACTTTGAACAGTCTTGTTACACAGTTTGGCCTAAAAGGTCAGGGCAAGAGAAAAGCACCAGGAAACCCGGTGCTCGTAGTATGTACGCTTAACGAGTAAGCTTACATCCCACCGGACATCAGGCCGCCGGACATCAGACCGCCGGACATCATGCCGCCGGACATGATTTGGGCTACGCCGAAAGCAAGAAGCGCACCGATTGACAGAAGAAGAGCTAGTTTTTTCATCGTGTTTCCCCCTATTGGAAGGTAAATTCGCGCAGTACCGGGTTAGATTAGACGGACAGAACACGTATGCGCGGTAGAGCACCGTCCGTGTGACCGGAGGTAGTATACCGGGTATAGACGCCCGGTCAACTGTCCGACCCGACACAATGCTATCACAGCCTTTCAAAAAGTGCTACCCGGCGGTTAAGTTCATTGAGTTTACGTGTTTTGCAGAAAAAAATGCAACTTGTATGGCTTTTCCGTTACGGTTTTCTTTGTCGCTTTATTTTGCAAGTATGTAAACCATAGACGATATGCGGCGCGGCTTTAACCCGGCAAGCCGTTGCAGCAGGGTGTGAGACTCGAACTTACCGAGATATTGCCGAACATCTTTGTAATGGACGCAAAACCGTTACGCTGGGTGGTATATGAAACGTTTAGTCGCCCGCATCGCCGCCGAAGGTATCAGCTTGGGCGGCGGTATCTTGAAAGTCGATGGTTTTATCAACCGCCGACTCGAGCCCGACCTGACCCTCGAGCTAGGTCACGCGTTCGCCAAGCGTTTTGCGGCACCGGGTATAACGAACATAAGTAAAATCGTCACCGCCGAAGTGAGCGGTATCGCGCCGGCATTTGCGACCGGCGTCGCGCCGAAGGCTCCTGTGGTCTACGCCCGTAAAAAACGTCCCCTCACGATGCCCGACGCGCTCGCCGGACACGCGCCGAGTCGTACCAAGGCGGCGTCACCCCACTTTACCGCTCACCGGAATACGTCGGGGCAGGCGACAAGGTGCTGCTTATCGACGACTTTTTGGCCTCAGGCGGAACCATTTTGGCGCTCGCCGAATTGATTCGCCGCTGCGGAGCCGAGCTTGCTGGCGTCGGTCGCGTCATTGAAAAAACCTTTGAAGCGGGTCGTGAGGCGCTGGGGGCGTTGGGGGTTCCCGTTGTCTCACTGGCAGCCGTCACCTATTTGGGTGAAAACGAGGTGCGGGTCGAAAACGGCAGGTAGGCCATAATCGGGTAAACCTCGAGTAACCAACGGTTTACTCACAGCCGACCGAGTAAAGTAGAGTATGACTGAGCGCAAGGTTGTATTGGTCGAGGGCGTCCGCACGCCGTTCCGCCGTTCCGGAACGGACTATCTGGGGCTCACCTCGTATGATTTGGCGCGGCTGGCGCTACGCGGCATATTAGACGAGACCGGATTAGCACCCGAAGACGTCGGTCTCGTGGTGATGGGCAACGTCGTGCAGAACGTTTCGACGAGCAACGTCGCGCGTGACGCCTCTTTAGGCGCAGGTTTCTCGCACAAGACGCCCGCCCATTCTGTGACGATGGCGTGTATTTCTGCCAATCAAGCGGTCGTGAGCGCCGCCGAAGCCATCCGTTCGGGTCAAACCGACGTGGCGATTGCCGGAGGCGTCGAGGTCTTGTCCGATACGCCGCCGCAGTTTCCTTTAGAGGTTCGCAAACGCCTCTACGAATCGCAACGTTACGGCTCGGCTTTGGAGTACCGCAAACTCCTGCAGGGCTTGTCGCCGTCCGAGCTGTTGCCGAAAGCACCCAAAGTCGCGGAATACTCGACCGGTGAAACGATGGGCGAAAGTGCCGACAAGCTTGCGGCGGCGTTTGACGTGTCACGCGAAGAACAAGACGCCTACGCGCTGCGCTCGCACCAGTTCGCGGCACAAGCGGCGGAAGCGGGCAAGCTTAAGGGCGTAATGCCGACTGCCGTCCCACCCAAGTTCGACCTGTTGGAACGGGATAACACGATTCGGGCGGACTCGAGCCCCGAAAAACTCGCGTCGTTAAAACCGGTGTTCGTCAAACCGTTCGGCACCGTGACAGCAGGCAACGCGTCACCCCTGACCGACGGCGCGTCGGCAGTCCTCTTGATGGAAGAAGAGGCCGCTAAAGCGCACGGCTTCAAGCCGCTGGCACGGCTCGGCGCGTACACCTTCGTCGCCCAAGACCCCGGCGAAGAATTGCTGTTAGGCCCGGCCTACGCGACGCCTCGAGTTCTGGACCGGGCAGGCATAACGCTCGGCGATATCGACGTGATTGAACTGCATGAGGCGTTTGCCGGTCAGGTGTTGGCAGTTTTGCGGGCTATAGAGTCCGACACTTTCGCCAAAAAACGGCTCAACCGAGACAGCCGCGTTGGAAACGTAGACATGGACAAACTCAATACCTGGGGCGGCTCGCTCTCACTCGGACACCCGTTCGGCGCAACCGGCACCCGCCTGTTAACGATGGCGGCCCACCGTCTTCACGACGAGGACGGTACCTTGGCGCTCGTCACGGCCTGCGCCGCCGGCGGGCTCGGTCACGCGATGCTCGTCGAACGCCTGGGGGACGCGTCATGACTTTTTTCGAGATAGAGTCCGCAGATGATGTAGCTATCATTTTTTTCGACCAGCAGGGCAGCCGGGTCAATACGTTGGAGACCGCCGCGTTACGTGAATTCGGTGAGGTTTTAGACACCATTGAACGCGACGCTGCCGTAAAAAGCGCCGTTCTCATCAGCCGTAAAACAGACTCGTTCGTGGTCGGCGCGGACATCAAGGAATTTTCGACCTTCGAGTCGCCGACGCAGGTTACGGCGCTGATTCGTGAGGGGCACGCGCTCTTGGGGCGGCTCGAGACCTTCCCTAAACCCGTCGTCGCCGCCGTTCACGGGGCCGCCGTCGGGGGCGGTTTGGAACTCATCCTGGCGTGTCACTACCGCGTCGCAACGCAGCACCCGAAGACCAAGTTTGCGCTGCCTGAAGTCAACCTGGGTCTTTTGCCGGGGCTCGGCGGGACGCAGCGGCTGCCCCGGCTCGTCGGTTTGCAACAGGGTTTAGAGATGGCTTTAACCGGAAAGTCCATCTATGCCAAACCTGCGCTCAAAATGGGCTTGGTAGACGCGCTCATTCATCCGCAAGGTCTGCTGGAGGCGGGCAAAATGGCGGCCAGGGGTTTGGCTGCCGGAACGCTGGAGCGCCGTGAACCCAAACGCGACCTGCGGAGCCGGGTGACGAGCGCCGTCTTGGAGCGCACCCCGCTGAGCCGCGTCGTCTACAACCAAGCCGAAGAGAGTGTGCAGAAAAAAACGCGCGGCAACTACCCCGCCCCCGCCAAAATCATCGAGACGATTCGCACCGGGCAAGAGCAGGGGATGAAAGCGGGACTCGAGGCTGAAGCGCGCAACTTTGCCGAGTTGGTCTTTACGCGGGAGTCCAAAGCGCTCGTCCACCTCTTCTTTGCCAAAAACGCCAGCGAGAAAAACCCGTACCCGGGAGAGGCGAAAGACGTTCACACCGTCGGGGTTTTAGGGGCCGGACTGATGGGCTCGGGCATCGCGCAAGTGAGCGCCGAGGGCGGGCATCAGGTCATGCTCAAAGACCGGACGCTCGCCATTGCCGCCAAGGGTAAAGGGGCCGTCTGGAAAGACCTGACCAAACGCGTCGGCAAAGGCCGGAGCAGTTTTGAACGCGACCTTATCGACGCGCGGATTGAACCTGTTGAAGACTACGCGGCGCTGGCAGAGGTTGACCTGGTTATCGAGGCTGTGTTGGAAGACGTAGAGCTCAAACAGCAGGTTGTACGTGACGTTGAGGCTATTGCCAAAAAAGATCTGGTGTTTGCGTCGAATACCTCGTCGATTCCCATTCACGAGATTGCGAGCGCGTCAAAACGTCCGGAACAGGTCGTCGGGATGCACTACTTCTCCCCCGTTCCCAAACTGCCGCTTCTGGAAATCGTCGCTACCGACAAAAACCCCGACTGGGTCCTGGCAACTGCATTTACGGCGGGCCGAGCGCAGGGTAAAACGCCGATTATCGTCGGTGACGCGCCGGGATTTTACACGACGCGGATTTTATCCTTGTACATGAACGAGGCGCTGGTGATGCTCGGTGAGGGCGTCGGCGTCCGCGAGATTGACCGGGCCATGCGTGACTTCGGCTTTCCGGTCGGGCCGCTTACGCTTTTAGACGAAGTCGGCATCGACGTGGGCGCGAAAATCAACAAGGTCTTAAAAGAGCCGTTCGCCGCGCGCGGGATTACCCTCAGTACGCAGGGCGAAGCGCTCGTCGAGGCGGGCTTTTTGGGGCGTAAAAACGGCAAAGGGTTTTATGTTTACGGCGAGGGCGCAGGTAAAGGCAAAAAGGGCGACAAGGAGGTTAACGAAGAGCTGACGCGCCTCATCGGGAACAAAACCCGGGACGCGCCCAAACAGGAGATTTACGAGCGCCTCGGGCTGATTATGGTCAATGAAGCGGTGTTGTGTCTCGAGGAAGGCGTCTTGCGCTCCGCCAGAGACGGCGACGTGGGCGCGGTCTTTGGGCTCGGCTTTCCGCCCTTTTTGGGGGGGCCGTTCTGGTACACCGACACATTAGGCGCGCGCGTTTTGCTCGAGAAGCTGCGGGGGCTGGGGCACCAGCACGGCCCACGCTTTACCCCGGCAACACTGCTAGAGGAACAAGCCGAGCAGAACAGGCTGTTTTACGAGTCGTAACCCGCAACGCGTAGGTTTTGTCGGGGCCGCGTAAACGCTAGCTGCCCCGCCCTGTTTGCGTGGTGTAGGTGCTTTCAAAAATCTTGTCGGCGTTTCCGGCTTCAAACCCTTCACGGCGCTCCGAACGTTTCAGCTCGGCTTTGGGCTTGCCTTGATGTTCGGGCAAGGCGCGGCGTTCGGCAAACTCGACATATGAACCTGAAATCTTGTGGGTGTCGCCGCCTGCGAAGGTCGCGGGGATCATCTCGGCAACCGTCGAGCTTTGAATGAGCAGGCCGTCCGGACTCTTTTTGGCCTTGCCGCCCGAATCGTTGAGCTTGACGCCGTGCGACTCTAAAAAAGTGTTAAACGCCTCTACCGTGTCGTAGCCTTCGGGCAGGTTATGTACCGAGATGGTGAAGTGGTTGAGGTAATAACGGTTGTAAATCACCCACGCGGCATATTCGCTCTCGCTCGCCAAACGCTGAAAGTCCTCGTAGCTCGGCAAATGCCAGAGCGCCCGGTGCAAGAAGGCGTCGATTTGCGCGGCGCTGTCCAAGTCGAGGGCGTCTACCGGGTCGCTTCTTACCTCATCCGTGTAGGAATGAATGGTGCGCTGCGCCTCGTCACTCAGCTCACCTACGCGCAGCTCGCTGATAAAGATGCGCGGCAACTGCGGTTCAGGCGGGCTGTACCAGAAGGCGTCGAGTTTTTTGACCGGAAAGGTGTAGGGCTCGCGGCGTTCGTAACCTAGATGCAGGAAAATCTTTTCCAGCGACGCGACGCCCAAGTGCGGCACGCCCATCGTGCGAAAGGCGATGTGGTCGTTTTCGATATCTCTGGGCGCGCCGATAAGCTCATCTGCGACCATCGCCTGGATGATTTTTTGAACATCCGGAACGCGCTCCTGATAGCGGCGCATGAGACCGTCAAGAACACCGTTCAGCGTCTCGTTTTTGCTGTTTAGGGTTGTCATCAATGCCTCCTCGAGCCTTTACTGTATACCCGACACCATACACCCGCCTTAAAGGTCAAAGGGGCCAAACGCCCCCGAATACGAGGCGCAAAAGTAAAACAGTCTGCGATTCAAAAGTCTGGCGCAGAAAAAACAAGGATATTAAAGTTTGAACTGTGCAAGCAGGATTATGAATGAACGGGCTCGAGAAACGTCTTTAGTTCGGGCAAACCGCTCTCGGGAAACTGCTTTTTCAGCACACTCAAAAAGGCGCGCACGGCAGGTACTTTGAGGCTTTGCGGCAAGATAGCGACGCCGATGATACGCTCTAAGGGCTCACTGAGCGGCACCCGCGCCACGCTGTCGGGCAAATCCTTAAACGCCAGTTCGGGTACCACGCTGACGCCCAAGCCCTGCTCGACTAAGCTGAAAATTGTCGAATCTTCGCGGACATGGTAGGTCGCAGACCGTAGCGGCAAGGCGGCAGCTTTAAGATACCGCTGGGCAATGACGCCGCACTTATCGTCGTTGTCGTAGAGGACAAGGGGCGATTTTAACAGCTCGGTGCGGCTGATGGTTTTACCGGTCAGCGGGTGGTCTTTGGGCAAAAGCGCGATATAGGGGTCGTGAAGCAGCTCCCAGACAAGCGCATCTTTGGGAAAAGGCGTTTGCAAAAAGGCGACGTCGGCACGCCGCGAGAAGAGGATGCGCTCGAGTTCCGGCTCGTCACCGTCGGACTCGATAAGCTGTACCTGTAATTTTGGATAACGTTTTGCGAGCCTGGCAATCGCTTTAGGCAAGATGTGACTGGCGACGCTGCGGAAGGTTGCGACATGTAAAACGCCTTCGAGCACACCACGCTCGAGGCTCGCTTCCTGGCGAATGGCGTCACCTAAACCCAGCATCTGCCGGGCGTGGTCGGCTACCCGGACACCGGTGCGGGTAGGGCGCGCCCCGAAACGCCCACGCTCCAAGAGCTTGACGCCGAGTTCACGCTCCAGCTCAGCGACTGCGTAGCTGACCGCCGACTGCGCGCTGCCGAGCTCGAGGGCCGCCGCCGAGAAGCTGCCGGTTTCTAAAACCGTCAGCAGATTGCGAAGTTGCGAGAGCGTCATCTGATAAGTCTAACGGCAAGCACATCATTTATCAGTATTTTCGATACAACCCCCTTTATCTATCACCACAGTGCTTTGTACTTAAGCTGTGTACCCGCTAAAATGAGGACATTAGGAGGCTGATTATGAAAGCCACGTACACCCGCCCATTCCCTCACCGCTCCCGGTTTCTGGGGCCCAAACTGCCTTCACAAGAAGACCTTGCCAACACTTTAGGTATCGTTCTCGCGCTTATGCTCGTTATCGCTACAGCCTGGGCCATTTTTCCAGAGCCGAACAGTGCAGTCCCGATGGAACCCGAAACAGGGCTCGAGCTTGCCCTCTCCGGCGTCGTCGCAAGTACGGCTACTTTGAGCCCTGACGAGCTGCAGACCGTGCAGTGCAGCGCTGCAGGATTTCAGGTAGCAAGCACGCAGACGACCGCATTCCCGCTTACGATGCGCTTTGACGCCCCGGCTGGAGCGAGCAGCACCTTCTACACCCTCGGCTCGAACAGCGCTCTGGCGCTAAACATAGACGGCGCAACTTACACCCTGCTGAGCGGCGCGGTGACGACTTCGCCGGGCGTTTACACCTTCAACGCTTCGTTTGTAGACGCGCAGGGCCAACCTTTGCAGCTTAGTGGGCGGCTCAGCTGTCCCCAATCAAGTTTCCGGTCAAGCTTGTAATTTTGAGCGTAAAATTAAAGCCTTCAGTTTAACGCCCGAGGGCTTTTTCTGTGCAGCTAGACTTTCGCACCGGCAAACTCGCTACACCTTGGGGCCGGCTCGCTGTTTTCTTTACGCGTCGTGCAAAAAACCGTACCGGTTCGGCGACGTCTGCAGCCGCGCAGTACCAAAGGTTTCGTCCAAGAACTTACCAACCTGCACGCTGTAACTTGTGGAAACTGTGGGGTTAGGCTAAACGGCCCCGTCCCCGGCGAGCAGGTAACAGGCGTTTCCGGTCGGCTTCATAGTCAGGCGCTGCTCGAGGTCGAGGCGCACTTGGATGAACTCCTCGCCAAAGGCTGCGCCCGCTACGCGCTGATTTTCGATTTGCGCGGCTTTGTCCTCTTGCGTATCCGCGCGCCGAGCGCTTCCGAATCGCCGCCGCTCGGTTCGCTGATCGCCTCGAACTTTTCCGTGATGACCGCCCTTGCCAGGCTTTTTGGCGAAAACTGTTTTAGAGAACTGACCCAGCAGGGTAAAGTCGTCACTCACACCGCCGCCCTTATCGAAGCTTTTGTGGCGCCGTCAAAACGGTTATGCCTGAAAACGTCCTTAACTCATTTCAGCACTGCGGCTATGAGTTAGGACGATAATTCATGGAAGTGCTAGATAAAAGACTTTGTCGTACGAGTTCTCCAAACTGCTGCGTGACTAATATGACATTGATGCACAAACTCTTTCATACATATTGACAATCTGTATACGCTTACGCTAAGCTTTTAAGCAGTACACAATCAACAACTCCGCTGCTATCGCGGGCATAGCAACTCCACTTCTTGTTGCCGCGCTGGCTTGGTGCAGCTTTGGGGGGTGCAGCTTTGGGGGTAGAACTGACAGAGCTTTATGACCGCAATAGTTAGGGCGAGCTGCGACTCGTCAGCTCGAGCTTTTCGAAGGGAATTTTATGCATCCTAAACGCTTATTCTTGACTTCGGTTATGATCTTTACGCTAGCTTCTGGAGTCCATGCGCTGGCGCAAAACATCACCGTTATCGTCAAAGCCACGACCTCACCGTACTGGCAAACCGTCTTTGCCGGGGCCGAAGCCGCCGCAGAGGAGTTGGGCGTCAACCTGACGACCCAGGGTGCAGCCGAAGAGTCCGATATTGCCGGACAGATATCGATTTTGGAAAACGCTGTTACCCAAGGTCCCGACGCGATTGTGATTGCGCCGACGGCGCTCGAGCCCCTCGGCGCACCGATTGAGCGTGCCGCCGAAAGTATCCCGATCATCATGATCGACTCTGCGGCCCAAACCGACGCCTACACCTCGTTTTTGACCACCGACAACTTCGCCGCCGGACAACTCGCCGCCGAAGCGCTCGCCAACGCCGTTGAAGCACAAAAAGGTTCTGCCGAAGGTCAGATTGCCATTCTCACAGCGCTCCCCGGTGTCGGCTCGCTCTCCCAACGCGACGAAGGTTTCCGCGATGGCCTCAAAAAGTACCCCGGTCTGAGCGAGGTCGCCAACCGCTTTAACAACAACGACGCCAACCAAGCCCTGTCGAACACGCTCGACATCCTGGTTGCCAACCCCGATCTGGTCGGCATTTTTGCCGACAACCTGCCGATGGGCGTCGGGGCGGGACGTGCGATTGCCGAGCGCGGGGCTGAAGCTCAGGTCGCCGTCGTCGCCTTCGATTCCGACGACGCAGAGATCGAATACCTGCAAGGGGGCCAGATTAAAGCGCTGGTCGTGCAAAACCCCTACCGCATGGGTTACGAAGGCGTCAAAACCGCTGTCGCCGCCATCAACGGCGAAGAGGTCGAAAAAGAGATCGATACGGGCGTAACCATCGTGACGCAAGAAAACTTCGATACCCAAGAGGTGCAAGACCTCCTCTACCCGGAAAACCGCGCGCAGTAGCGGTGCGAGAACAAGAGTAGATTGCATTTTGCCTGCGGAGTGTACCGCTTCTCCGCAGGTTGTGTCTTGACAGGACCTCCCCTATGACCCAGCAAACGACTCGGCACGTCACTGTTTCTAGAACGCCTGACGCAGTTGCACAAACAGACGTACTTCTAGAACTTCAAGGTGTCGACAAACGCTTTCCCGGCACACACGCGCTTCAGGCGGTAAGTTTTAGCGTTCGTCGGGGTGAGACACACGGTATCGTCGGCGAGAACGGCGCAGGCAAATCGACGCTGATCAAAATTCTGACGGGTGCACATCAAAAAGACGGCGGCAGCATCTTCTGGCAAGGTCAAGAGGCCCAGTTGAGGAGTCCGCTCGAGGCTCAAGCTCTAGGCATTAACGCCGTCCACCAGGAAGTCGCGCTCGCGCCCGCCTTGAGCGTTGCGGAGAATATCTTTTTGGGCGACGAACCGACCCGGTTGGGGCTGGTGCAGAGCGGCGAGATGAACCGGCGCGCGCAGGTGCTCTTGGACGACCTCGGGTTTCAGCTCTCGGCGCGGCAGCGCTTGGGCGACCTGACCATCGGGCAGCAGCAGCTTGTGGCGACGGCGCGGGCGAGTGCCAGGGGCACCAAACTGCTGATCTTCGATGAGCCCTCGGCGTACCTGTCGAACAACGAGGCGCAGGGGCTCTTTCGGCTGATTCGGCGGCTTCAGGGCGAGGGCGTAACGATTGTCTATATCAGTCACCGCCTTGAAGAGGTGTTCGATCTTTGCGACCGGGTCACGGTCTTGCGCGACGGGGCGGTGGTCTCGAGCCGGAACGTCGCCGAAACGACCCGGAGCGGCCTTATCCGCGACATGGCGGGGCGCAGCTTCGAGCAGCTCTACTACAAAGAAACGTTTGAAAAGGGCGACACGCTGCTCGAGACGCGCGCGCTGTCCGGCCCCGGTTTTGAAGACATCAGTATGTCGCTCCGGCGCGGCGAAATCATCGGGCTCTTTGGGCTTATCGGCGCGGGCCGCAGCGAGTTTTTAGCGGCGCTCTTCGGTCGCGTCAAACCGGTCGCCGGGGAAATCATGCTTGAAGGTCGGGCGTTTAGGCCCAAAAGCGTGACCAACGCCGTAGAACACGGGATTGCGCTCATCCCCGAAAGCCGCCGTTTGCAGGGGCTCTGCTTGACGCTGCCGGTCGGCTTTAACCTCAACTTACCGAGCTACCGCCACCTCAGCCGCTTTGGCTTGGTGCGGGGGGACTCGAGGCTCGGCACGCCGACGAACAGATCGTCAACCTGAGTATCCGCACGCCTACCGCCGCGCGGCCCGTCGGCAAACTCTCAGGCGGCAACCAGCAAAAGGTCGTCGTCGGCAAATGGCTCTCGCACGGCGCGGAGGTCTATATCTTCGACGAGCCCACGACCGGTGTAGACGTATCGACCAAGCTCAAGATTTACAAACTCTTCGCTGAGCTGCTCCGGGCAGGTGCGGGCATCATTTTAGTCTCGTCGTACTTGCCCGAAGTTTTAGAGCTGAGCGACACCCTCCACGTTTTCAGGGAAGGCAGGCTCGTCGGCAGCTATCCGCACGAGAGCGCGCCCAGCGAGACCATCTTGGAGCAGGCGCTCGGCGCGTAAAGGAACCCTATGGCAACTCGACCCGCAACCCGCCGCTTCGACCCTAAAACGCTGCTGCAGCTCACCCTGTTCGGGCTCCTGGCGCTCCTCTGGCTCGGGCTGGCGCTTTCGACCGATACCTTTTTTACCGGACAAAATATCAGCAACCTGGTTCGGCAAACGTCTATCGGGGCACTCGTCGCCTTCGGGCAGACGTTCGTCATCATCACTGCCGGAATCGACCTCTCGGTAGGGTCGGTCGTCGGGCTCAGCGGGGTGACGCTCGCCTTACTCAATCAGGCGGGCGTACCGTTTCCGCTCGCCGCCTTGTTGACGCTCCTCTTGGGCGCTCTGATTGGCGTGTATCACGGTTTTGGTGTCTACAATCTCGGGTTGCCCCCCTTTATCATGACGCTCGCATCGCTCGTGGGGTTGCGCGGGGTGGCGCTGCTGATTACCAATGGGCAGAGCATCGGCGGCTTGCCGAGAAGTTTTTCGGACTTCTCCCAAGCGACGTTTTTCGGCATCCCCAGTCTTTTCTGGGTCGTGATTATCGTCGGACTCGTAACGTATATTTTGTTGCAGCGAAGCCGTTTCGGGCGCTACATCTACGCGGTCGGGAGTAACCTCGAGGCGTCCCGCTTGAGCGGCGTCAAGATTGGTCGTACCATCTATCTGGCCTACGCCGTTTCTGCAACCCTGGCCGCGCTTGCAGGTATCTTGCTCGCTTCACGTATCAGCGTCGGCATCCCGACCGCCGGCACCTACTACGAACTCGACGCGATTGCGGCGTCGGTGATCGGCGGGGCCAGCCTGTTCGGGGCCGAAGGCTCGATTATCGGTTCGTTTATCGGCGCACTCCTGCTGACGACCATCAATAACGGCAGCAACCTTTTGGGCGTCAATCCGTTCTGGCAACCGATTATCACGGGGCTGATTATCGTCGCGGTAGTCTATACCGACCAGCTCCGCAAACGTCGGCAGTAGTAGGCGCGCCACATCTTTATCCGGACAGTGCTGATCTGTGCGGGCGCTCGGGTAACCCCCAAATCAGCCGTGCCGACGGTATCAGGGTCGCAGCGTGCGCGGGCGTCGTGCCCCTCATCACCCGCGACGCGTATGTTCCGGCACCGCGGGTGATGAGGGCTCCGGCAGCCGGGGACGAGGCCGAACCGGAGGTCGAAAGAGCGTTTCGCAGCGTTACCAACCGCTTTTACTCCGGTACGCCGCTGATCGGGCACAGCGCCGGAAAAGATTTTTACGACCGAGCGCGGGCCGCCTTTGCCGTCGTCATGACCGGCGAAACTGCCAAATACGGCAACCTGATTCTTGCCAAAGCTGTGACCCCTGTTTAAGGTTTGAGCTTGTTTGACAGCCAATGTTTAAGTAATGTCGTTCAGGACGTTGACTTTATCGCCCCTCTCCCCTACACTTGGATAAGGCACACACCTGCTGCGCCTTACTATCCCACAAATTTTGAACCCCGAAAAAAACGTAATCAGGTTCTGAGTATGGGCTAAGGTTTGGGCAGGCCCAGAAAGGAAACATATGTTTATAGACTTCCCTTTGCGGGAACCTGTTGCGCGTGCGCTTGCTGCCAAAGGTTTCACGGAGCAAACCGCTATTCAAGAAGCCACACTGCGCCACGCCCTAGAGGGCGGCGACGTACTCGGGTTGGCCCGCACCGGCACCGGCAAAACGCTGGCGTTCGGCTTGCCCATCGCACACCGTTTAGCATCCGACAACGCCAAGGGCCGCGCACCCCGCGCGCTCATCCTCGCCCCGACCCGCGAACTCGCCCTACAAGTTGCCGGGGAGCTCGAGTGGCTCGCCACCGACCTCAACGTCGTGAGCGTTTACGGCGGTACCGGCTACGGCAAACAAGCCGCCGACCTAAAACGCGGCGTGGATATCGTCGTCGCTACTCCCGGACGCGCGATTGATTACTACAAACAAGGCTTGCTGCAACTCGCTCACATCGAGGTCGTTGTTCTGGACGAAGCCGACGAGATGCTCAACGCCGGCTTTGAAGAAGACGTCGAACTCCTCCTCTCTGCCACACCCGACGAACGTCAAACGATGCTCTTCTCTGCAACGCTGCCGCGCTGGGCCGAAAGCCTCGCCGCACGGCACCTCCGCAACCCGCTCCGGGCCAACGTCGTCAAAGACGAAGAGGTGTCCTACAAGGAAATTGCCATCGAAGCGCCGCTAAGCGCCCGCTTGGGTATTTTGAGCGACGTATTGCACGTTCACGGTCAGGGCCACACCATCGTTTTTACCCGCACCAAAGCCGAAGTCGACGAGCTTGCCAAAACCTTGAGCGCCCAGGGTCACGCCGCCGAAGCCGTTCACGGCGACCTCAATCAGGTGCAGCGCGAGCGCGTGCTAGACCGTTTTCGCGCCGGTCAGGTAACGGTGCTGGTCGCTACCGACGTTGCCGCACGCGGCCTCGACATTCCCGACGTCGATCTGGTGGTTCACTACCGTTTCCCCGAGCAGATGGAGCGGTATCAGCACCGTTCGGGTCGTACCGGACGCGCAGGCCGCGCTGGCACCGTCGTCTTGCTGATGAGTCCGCGCGAACGCCGCGAGTTAGCGATGCTCGAGCGCGCTATCTCGCGTAAACTCGACCGCGCCGCGCCGCCTCAACCCGAAGCCGTTCAGGGGGCCAAGCTCGCCGGACTCCGGCGCAGCATCGCCCGGCAGAGCGCGCAAGATAAAGCTACCTGGCAAGAGGTTGCCAAGACCTGGCTCGAGACCGGCGACGCCGACACCCTCGCTGGATTTTTAGCCCTTACGCTGGGCGGCGCGCCGGCTCCGCGCAGCCTCCTGACCGGCGAGGAAGGCTGGACGACGGTGCAGCTTCAGGGCCGTCCGATGAGCGTCCCGCAAACCGTACGTCTGCTGAAGCAAGCCGGGGTCGGTGACCTGGGCCGCGTACAGGCCGGGTTGCAAAGCGGGTACGCCGACATCAAACCTGAAGAAGTTGCCGGGCTTCCCGCCGACATCGAAGGGCTTAGCGTCAGCACCGCCACAACAGTCGAAGCCGCCCCCTTTGAAAGACAGCCCAGGCAGTCCAGCCGCCCGCGCCGCCGTGTCGAGAGTAGCAGCAACCGGGATTACAGCAACAACCGCTCGCGGAATTCTCGCTACAGCCGCTAGGGCTTTCCCTGCAATTCCAGATAACACAAACGACGTGGAGGTTTATCTCCACGTCGTTCTTTTTTAGCTGAACGGCCTGAGAAGCCCGGCTTAACGCCGCCCTTGAATCGCCTTGACGATAAAGAGCAGAATCACTGCGCCGACAACCGCAACGAGCAAGCTCGGCAGATTAAAACCCGTGACCTGCGGCCCAACGTTAAGTAGGTCGAAAACATATCCGCCGATAAACGCCCCGACAATCCCGACGATGATGTCAATCAGGCAACCCTGCTGCCGATTCGTTCCGGCAATCAAGCTGGCAATCCAACCGGCGAGCGCACCTAGAACAAGCCACGCAATAAAGCTCATAAAGCCCTCCTGAGCGGTATCTTAGCCCAAAATGACCTCGCGCCGATAGTACGCGGATATACAGGTTGCAGGTTTACGGCCCGGGTACGCGGGTTCGGGTCGAGTACAAGTCGGGTGCAACAATCTCTCGAGCCCCTTAGCATCAAGCTATTTTTCCTGACACACTTTGCCCGGCGACTTGAGCCAAACAGTGGACAAACGTAATCGACCCGGCTTTTGCGCTACAGCTCAGCCAAGTAAAATACCCGGGTAGCTAGAACGTACTTTGCTAAACCGAAGGGAAAACTTATGAAGAGATTGTTACCCTTAGCGCTGGGCGTGGTGTCTTTGCTTTCAGCTGCGACCGCGCAAACCATCACGCTGGCAACGCACTATCCGCCGGAGAATGTGGCGGTACTCGAGCCCTGTTTTGCCCAGTACGAACAAGAAACCGGCGTCAAGGTCGTCCATCAGCAGATTCCTTACGGTGATTACCTCCAGACCATCTTGACGGCGCGTCTGGGGGGTCAGTCCCCCGACATCTACCACGTCTACTCGATCTGGGCCGCGCAGCTCGTCGATAACGGCCTGCTCGCCACGCCGCCCGACGACGTGTTGAGCTTCGTTTCAGACGGCTACGTGCCAAGCACCGTAGACGCCGTAACCATCGACGGTCAAGTGTGGGGCGTTCCGACCGAAGTATCGAACTACCTGCTTGTCTACAACAAAAAGATTTTTGAAGAAGCGGGTATCGACGCGCCGCCGACGACCTGGGACGAGTTTATGCAGGTCGCCGCGGCAACGACCAAACGCGACGCGCAGGGCCGCGCCACCCAGATCGGTTACGCCGGCTACTATCCGAGCGTCGCCGGGGTCGTACACCCGTACCTGACGCTCCTCTACTCCAAAGGTATAGAGCTTTTTAGCGACGACTTTACCGAAACGAACTTGGGTTCTCCCGAGGCGTTAGAAGCGCTGCAAGAGATGGTCGGCCTTTTCGACGCGGGTTCCGCCGACCTCAGCGTCGATTCGGACGCCTTTCAAGCCGGGGACGTAGCGATGACCATTCAAGCCGGCTGGCAAGAGGGCACCTACCGTGAGGTCTTCGGTGACGCCTTTGAAGAGACCGTCGGCGTCAGTCAGATTCCTATGGGTGACGACTGGCGGAGCTTGCAGTACGCCTTTTTTTACGGCGTAGACGCGAACAGTGACGTGCAGGACGAGTCGTGGGCGTTTATCAAGTGGCTGAACTCGCAGGCGAGCGCTCGGCAAGAGGGCGGCCCGTCTTGTATGGGCGCGATGCTCGTTGACCTCGGCGCGCTGACGGCGAACAACGCCGACATCCAAGCGGCCCAAGCCCAACTCGGCGACTTTTTTACGGCACCTTACGCCGACGCCTTGGAGCGTTCGATCACCGAACCCAACGTGATCCAGGCGTCTGAAATCGAAACGATTTTGCAGACCTACCTGACGCAAGCTTACCGCGGCGACCTCTCTCCCGAAGCTGCGCTCTCACAAGCGGACAGCGAAATCAGCGCCATCTTGGCTGAATTCTACTAATGAGACGGGACTGATGAGTACAACTTCACCGGGGGGCGCGCCGCTTGCAGGCCACCCCCACCATAAAAGACAACGCCGTAAAAGACAACAAAGAGACTGGGCACCTTACGTTTTTTTAGCCCCTCTGCTGGTATTTTTCGTCGTTTTCTTCCTGCTCCCGGTAGGGTTTTCGCTCTACCTGACCTTTACCCGTTGGAACGGACTGTCCGCGCCGCGCTTTATCGGGCTGGACAACTTTACTTTTATCTTGCAAGACGCCGGTTTTCAGCGCTCGCTGCTCAATACGCTTTTTTACGCAGGCGGGACGGTATTTTTAGGGATTCCGCTGGCGCTACTTGTCGCTTTTACCTTTACGCAGAGCCGTTTTCGGGCGTTCTGGCGCTCTATCTACTGGCTCCCGATGATCACCAACGTCGTTGCTATCGCCTACTTGTGGCAGTTTATTCTAGACGGGCGTTACGGGCTCTTCAACCGGCTTTTAGGCGTTTTCGGGGTTGTTGGCCCCAACTGGCTGACCGACCCGACTTACGCGATGTGGGCGGTGATTATCGTTGCCATCTGGACAGGTTTGGGAGCGAACATGCTGATCTTTTCAGCAGGACTCGAGGGCATCGACGGCTCTTACGACGAGGCTGCCCAGGTCGACGGAGCGAATATCTGGCAGAGTTTTTGGCACGTCACCCTGCCGCTCTTGCGCCCGACGCTGCTGTTCGTCACCGTCACGAGTTTTATCAGCGGGATGGGTGCGTTCGACCTGATTTTGGCGCTCACGAACGGTGGCCCGGCGGGTAGTACCAGCGTGACGGCGTTTTATATGTATCAGACGGCGTTTGAAGATTTACGGTTAGGGCGGGCGTCGGCAGCGGCGTTCGTGCTGTTTGTGATTATCGTCGTTTTAACCGCTGTTCAGCTGCGCTTTTTTCGGCGCGGCGGGCTCGAGGCGTACTAATGGCTATTACCGGACGCAACCAGGCCGTGACCCGGCGCGAACCGACGCGGCCCCCGGCAGGGTCGTCTAGAGGGTTACGGCTGTTCTTGAGCATCTTAAAGTATGTGCTGCTCAGCGCCGGGGCGCTGCTCGTGTTGCTGCCGTTTTTGGAGATGTTCGTCGGCGCACTGCGGACGCCCGCCGAACGCGTGGCGACGCCACCGATTTTTTGGCCTGAAGTCGCGCAGTGGAGCGTTTACCAGCAGGTATTTACCGCTCTGCCGATGCTCAAATGGTACGCGAACAGCTTATTTATCACCGCTACCGTTACGATGTTGCAACTTCTCACCAGTACGATGGCCGGGTTTGCCTTGGCCAAATACCAGTTTCGTGGGCGCGACGCGATTTTCCGGGCCGTTTTGGGCGCACAGATGTTTCCCTTTTTTCTCTTTTTGATTCCGCTCTTTTTTATCATGCGTTTTTTTCCGCTGGCGGGCGGCAACGACGTGTTCGGTCAGGGCGGTGGCGGGTTGTTGGGCACCTACGCGGCGGTTATCTTGCCGTTTATGGTGACGTACTACGGCATCTTTTTGATGCGGCAATTTATGGTCAGTATCCCGGACGCGGTTCTAGACGCCGCGCGGATTGACGGCGCAAACGAGTTTAGAATCTTCTGGAGCGTGGTGTTGCCGCTTCTCAAACCGGCGCTCGTCACCCTCGGCGTGTTCGTGTTTTTGTACCAGTGGAACGAGTTTATCTGGACGCTGACCGTCACCCGGACGAACCCCGATTTGCAACCGCTCACCGTCGGTATCTACCTGATGCAGTCGGCGTACAACACCCCCTCGGGGCAGTCTTTGCGGCAAGCCGCCCTAGCCGTTTCGGTCGTTCCACTGGCGCTCGTCTTTTTGACGTTGCAGCGCTACTACGTCCGGGGTTTGGTGATGTCGGGGATTAAAGGCTAGCAAGCACGCTACGCTCGAGCAACTTGCAAAATTCTGTGCGTGTCCAGCGAAGCTTTTATCTCAGCAACGTTTTAGCTGCGCTGACCTGTGACGCGCACCACACGCTTAGGCCGTGCGAGTGGCAAAGCACGAAGTCGAGAGGTTTTTTAGGAATATAGAAACCGCTGTATTTCGGCAGCGACGGCTAGACAAAAGTAGCAGGAAATAAAAAAGAACTTCGAGAGGATCTCCGCCGGGGGGGGCAGCGGGGTGCGGAGATACGACCCTCAAAGTTCATAGACAGTTTACACTATATCCGCCTGAGTGCAACCGTTTTGGTACAAGCTCGGCCCTATGTCCGGACTAGCTCCTGGAGAAGGTGGCCTCGAGACCAGCCAACTGTTTTAACGACGCCTCGGCGGTGCTGATGGCGCGAAAAAGTTCAGCTGCCGGAACCTTTTCGATCCCCTCGGCGAGGTCGCCTTTTAAGACGCGGCGGTAATTCTGCAAAATGCGGCGGCTCTGATTGAGGCGAGTCGCGCTGTCCTGAGACAGCTCAGGGTAGGCCATCAGGCGTTTTAGTTCGGCGTCCCAGCGCTCTAGCAGCTCGGTGAGCGCGGCAGCCTGTTCGGGCGTCGCAGCTGTTTGCGTCATGCGAGCCCCTCGTACTTGCCCCGGAAATAGATCAGGGGCGCTTCTTCGTGAACGTCCAGCGCCTCGACCTCACCGATAAAGAGCGTGTGGTCGCCCGCTTCGTGCTGCTCGAAAACGCGGCAAACGAGGTGCGCGGCGGCTCCCGCGAGCACCGTAAACCCGTCGAGTTCGGTGAACTCGGGCGTGACGTTTTCTTCAGCGCGTCCGGCAAAGTGGTCGCTGACGTCCGCCTGCGAGTCGCTCAGGATGCTCACGCCGTAACGCTCGGCGCTCATCAAGGGAAGGTGCGCTCTGGCGTTTTTCCCGATAGACACGAGGACTAGGGGCGGCGACAACGACACCGACACGAACGCGTTGGCGGTGATGCCGCGAACACCGGCGGGTTCATTGTCGTCGGGTATGGTGACGACCGTGACGCCGCTGGCAAAACGGCCTAAAGCGTTACGAAAATCTCGAGGTTCGATCATAATTCCTCCGGTTCGCGCCGTAAAAAAGGCAGCTGATAGCCAAAAAGCCGGCGCGACGTTACAGGCGATTATACTTAGCTGTGCAGGCAGAACCGTTCAGCCTTTTGGCCGAGGTCTACGACGCGATTATGAGCGACGTAGAGTACGGCGCGTGGGCGGACTTTATTTTGGACGTCGCGCTCGGCGCGGGCAGCGAAGTTCGGAGCATCCTCGATTTGGGCTGCGGTACGGGCAATTCGTCGGAACCGTTTATCGAAGCAGGTCTAGCTGTAACGGGTGTAGATTTATCCGCCGAGATGCTCGCTGTCGCCCGTACCAAATTCCCTGAAGCGACGTTTGTACAGGCTGACTTTACGGCATTTAAGCTAAGCGAGACCTTCGACCTCGTGGTATCGGTTTTCGATTCGCTCAACAACCTGTTAGACCCTCGAGACTTTCGCCGCTGCGCCGAACGGGTTTTGGGGCACCTGAAATCCGGTGGCCTGTTTATCTTCGATGTAAATACCACTGTGGGTTTACGCAATCTCTGGGAAGACGACCGCGCCGAGGGCTGGGTAGACGATGTGTACTACCTCTGGACGCATTCGTTCGACGAGGAGACCGGTCTTGCCAAAGTCGTCGCGTACTGCGAAAAGGGCGCGCGGAGTTTTACGGAGGTGCATCTCGAGCGCCCCTACGACCCTGCCGAACTTAGAACGCTCCTGGCAGCCGCAGGGTTCGGCAAGGTGCAGATTTTGACCTATCCGCACGGTTACGCTGCCACAGGCGAAGATGAACGTATCTGGGTGGTCGCGCAACGCTAGGTCAACGTGCAGACAGGTGCATCGTCAGATTTTCTTTGGGCCGCAACGTCAGCGTCGCTTCAGGCGTGACGGTCTGACCCGGTTCCAAGCTGAGCCGGTAGCGCTGCGCCAGCGTCGCTAGGAGCAGCACCGCTTCCATCTGCGCGAAACTGTTGCCGATACACACGCGCGGCCCGCCGCTAAAGGGCAGATACGCGAACTTGGGCAGCGTAGCAGCGGCCTCTTTAGCGAAGCGTTCCGGGCGAAACGTATCCGGCTCGTCGAACCAGCGGGCGTCGTGGTGAACCGCGTAGACCGGGACGATGATAATCGTACCCGCCGGAACCGCGTAATCTCCGAGCTGCACGTCTTCTTGCGCCTGCCGCCCGAACTCGGGGATGGGCGGGTAGAGGCGCATCGTCTCTTTGATGATCATATCGGTATAGGTGAGTTGCCGGACGTGTTCCAGACTCGGCAAGTCGCCCCCCAAGACCTCAGCGAGCTCTTCATGCAGTTTCGCTTCGACTTCCGGGTGCTGCGCCAGCAGCGTCCACGCCCATGTGAGCGCGTTCGCGGTGGTTTCGTGTCCGGCTAGCACGATAGTTACGGCCTCGTCACGGACTTGCTGATCGCTCATACCGTTGCCGTCTTCGTCGCGGGCCAACAGCAACATCGACAAGAGGTCGCCGGTGTCGTCACCACGCCGTCTGCGCTCTTCGATCAGCGGCATAATCACGCTGTCGAGTTCGGCGACGCCGCGCCGGATGCGGCGGTTGTTCCGGGTCGGCAACCACTCGGGGAGAAAGACCGGCGCGCCGGTCGCTTCGGTGACGGCTTCCAGAAGTTCTGTGAGGGCGTGCCCGATACGGTCGGCCTGACCGCGGATATCGGTGCTGAAAAGCGTGCGGCAGACGACCTCGAGCGTCAACCTAGCCATCTCTTGCCCCACCTGAACGGTCTCCTGCCCCGCCCAACGCTTGGCGGTCGCGTCCGCGTAGTCGGTCATCGTTTCGGCGTAGCTCTGAATCCGCCCGTGATGAAACGCCGGTTGCGCCAGTTTGCGCTGCCG
Source organism: uncultured Trueperaceae bacterium (assembly GCA_963799485.1). GTDB lineage: Bacteria > Deinococcota > Deinococci > Deinococcales > Trueperaceae > Truepera. Next base: position 197,072 of record CAWCXJ010000005.1, on the reverse strand, counting down.
CCGCCAGAAGTCGCCCTCGCTGGTCAACAATCCTTCACCGAGCGCACGGCCCAGAAATATCCGGTAGACCGGCGATTTGTGAAACTTGTGGGCGTCTTTCACCAAGACCTGATGGATATGTTCAGGGCGAGAGAGCAAGAAAATGCGGCGGTGGAAAACGCGTAAATCCACCACGTCGCCGTATTCGGCGGAGACTTTACGACCGAAGGTGAGTGGGTTGTCACGGTAAGCGGGCAGGTTGCCCAAAATCGGATGTCCGGGAACGCGGGGCGGGATAGCGAGTGTCATATGTCAATCGTCGTGCCGGGATGTGGGGTCTGTCAAGGCTACAGCTTGCAAAAAATTAACGATAAACCCGAGACCCCAGTCTTTACCACCCTTGCATAAGTTATGATTTGTTATGGCAATTCACGTTAGGAGCTACCGTGTCTCTTCATGCTAACAGTCACGAGATAATCAGCCATTTGAAAGATACGGTGGGAGATTTAGCTGACAAAATAGATTTGGTAATTCATGCAAGGCAAATGTCTAATGCAAATGTTGACGGCTGGAAAATCATGGCTCTGTCTCTTTTCAATGTGGGCATGTATTTTTCAGCCATAGACGGAGATATTTCAGACGATGAGGCTGGTATTTTGGCAGATGTAAATCAGTTTATGAATATTTCTCCGGTTGACACGAGCCATTGGACAAGAAGTCAACATCAAACGATGCTCCGAAACTTGTATATAGATAACCCTGACTCTTATAGAACACCTGAAATGCCACAAGCGATGGGTTTTCTCGAAGTTTACGACCAAGTGCGTGGCACTGATTGTGTTGAAATTGCTAGAGCGGTGTATTTTCGATACGCTAACACCATAGTCAAAGCCGACGGCAAACTCACACGCACCGAAGAAGCTGCGCTACTCAAGTTCAAGAATGTTCTGTATGGGGCGGATTCAAATTACAGCAACATATCCGGCAAACCTACTGAAGTCACAAACGAAATTGCAAGCTCCACCGAAGGAGTCCCCCACAGCCTTGACGGACTACTTGGTGAGTTGAATGCTCTTGTTGGCCTCGAGCGCGTTAAAGGTGATGTGGCACAGCTTGTGAACTTTTTGAAAGTTCAGCAGATCCGGCAGTCTAAAGGTTTGGGCGTACAGCCTGTATCTCGCCACTTGGTCTTTTACGGGAATCCAGGCACCGGAAAAACCACTATTGCGCGGCTTTTGGCCCAAATTTATAAGTCACTGGGCATATTGAGCAAGGGGCACGCAGTAGAAACAGACCGTTCCGGCCTCGTCGCAGGCTATATAGGCCAGACGGCGTTAAAAACCACAGAAGTTATAGAAAGCGCCCTCGGTGGTGTTCTGTTCATTGACGAAGCGTATGCCCTAAATTCGGGAAGTGGGCAAGATTACGGGCAGGAGGCTATTGATACCTTACTCAAAGCTATGGAGGACAAGCGTGATGACTTCATCGTTATTGTCGCTGGCTACACCGACAAGATGAGCGCCTTTCTGTCTTCTAATCCAGGTTTACGCTCACGCTTCAACAAGTACTTGAGCTTTGAAGACTACAGCCCAATGCAGCTGGTTGAAATTTTTGAGTTATTTTGCAAAAACGCCGATTACCATATGGAGCAAGCAGCGAGAGACGCTTTACTTCAACTCTTCGCCACTTTTTACGAAACTCGAGATGAAACTTTTGGTAACGCAAGATTTGCCAGAAACCTCTTTGAAATGACGCTCAGTAACCAAGCGAATCGCATCGTGACGATAACCGACATCACTGAAGAAAACCTGTCTGCTATTACGGAGGCCGACCTTCCTACAATGGCTGACTTACAATCTATCCAGTAGACAGAACCTCTAAATTGTTTTGTCATTCCTCTCGAGCATCTTCTCGTTAAACGCTGCCGACTCCCCGCGCGGAATACTCAAACTCGCCCACGCCTCACCCCGAAAATGCTTGGCGAGAAAGACGATTTGGCCTACATGATAGGCGTAGTGGCTTAGCTGCCGGTTTACGGCGGCCATATCGTGTGTGCTTCGCCGCGAATTTTTACGGTGTCTAACAACTTGTCGGGGTTGAGCGACTCGAGCGCCCCAAACAGCGTATCCCAACCGTTTTCCCACCGTGCGAGTAAATCATCCCGGCTTTCCGAAATGATAAACTCGGCGTCGCGGTCTCTACTTTTACTCTCCCCATCCTCGCTCAAATTGCCCCAACGCGACACCATATTCCCGCTCATATGCTTGACGATAACTGCCAGAGAGTTATCTTCCGGCCCCAAGACCGTAAAAAAGTCGGCGTCGGCTTGTTTCAGCGCATCGTCCGCCAGCTTCTTCAGGCTGATGAAACGGTTCCGAACGTCAGACAGGTAAGCTTCGCCCAAATTCACTTGAGCCCCGCACTCTCCCGCACCGCTCGGGCGATATTCGACACGTCTTCGTCGCCGTAACCCCGTTTGATAAGGCCGGTCTCGAGCTGTTCTACAAGCGCCGTAACCTGAAGCGGCACCCCTAAATCCCGCGCCGCCGAGAGCGCAATCCCCAAATCTTTACGGTGCAGCCGTGTCCGAAACCCGAGCGGATACTCACCGCGAATCATGTTGCCGGAGCGGTTTTCTAACACCCACGAGCCCGCCGCACCACCCGCAATCGCCGAAACCACCGCGTCCATATCCAAATCTGCGGCGAGGCCGAGCGCCATCCCCTCAGCAACCGCTGCATATGTCCCGGCAATCACCACCTGGTTGATAGCCTTGACAAGCTGCCCACTCCCGGACGGCCCCACATAAGTCACAGTTTTAGCGAGGTGTGAAAGCACGTCCTGAACGCGCTCTAAAACCTCAGCTTTACCCCCGACCATCACCGCGAGCGTACCTTTTTGCGCGCCTTCGCTGCCGCCCGAAACAGGCGCGTCGAGCATCTCTATACCTTTTTCAGCGAGCTGCGCGGCTAAGCTTTGCGTCACAGCGGGGCTGATGGTGCTCATGTCTACCAGCACGCTGCCGGGTTTCATACCGTAAAGTGCGCCCCCTTCACCGGCAATCACGGCTTCGGCGTCCGGCGTGTCGCTGACCATCGTAAACACGGCGTCACAGTCTGATGCGGCCCCTTGGGGGCTGTCGGCCCGCTTCGCCCCCGTAACGTTTTCTTCGCGTTTTTGGGTACGGTTGTAAACCGTTACCTCGAGCCCTGCGTCAATCAAACGCTGCGCCATCGGCGCGCCCATCGTGCCGAGACCTATCCATGCGAGTTTCATAGGCTATCTTAAAGCAATGAGTACCGAGCAACGAGCAGTGAGAAGGGGCTTTACTCATTGCTCATCACCAATTGCTCGTTGCTTTTACCGTAAAAACGCCTCCGGCAAACCGCCGTCCACACTGATAATTTGCCCCGTCGTTTTAGACAACTTGCTGCTCGCCAAAAGGTAAGCGGCCTCGGCTTGGTCAGCAAGCGTAATCGGCGACTTTGTAAGGGTGCGTTCGGCGTAAAACGCGGAGAGTTTGTCGCGCAACGCTTCAGTTTCTTCGGCTTCAGAAAACGTAATATCGTACTTTGTCAAAGAACTAATCACGCGCTCTCTGGGAAACATCGCGCTGCCTTCGACGACGGTTGCCGGGGCCAGGCCGTTTACCCGGACGAGCGGGGAAAGCTCTAAAGCCAGCTCCCGTACCAGGTGATTCGCCGCCGCCTTCGAGGTGTCGTAAGCCAAAGAGCCCTTTTTCGGCACCGCACCGTTGACACTCGTTGTCAACACCAGACTCCCGCTTAAGCCCTGCGCCGCCCAGATACGCTGCGCCTCGTCGGCGACGAGGTAGCCGCCCGTGACGTTGATACCGAAGGTTTTCGCCCAGGCTTCATCGGGGATGTGCCCAGTGGCGTCGGGTGAGATAAAGATGCCTGCTGTGACGATGACAGTGTCAACGCCGCCGTAAGCTAAAACAATTTGTCCAAGCATCTCTTGGATACTGGCGCGATTCGTCACGTCGACCTGTAGGCCGAGCGCCGGGCCGCAGCCTGAAATACCTGTCCCGGCAACGCCGATACCGACGCCGTAACGCTCCGTTAAAATATCTGCAGTGGCCTGCGCCGCGTCCAAACTCAGGTCGGCGGCGACGATGTGTGCGCTCTCCGCCGCAACGCGCTCCGCAACGGCGCGACCGATACCGCTCCCTGCGCCGACAACGACGACGACGCTCCGGGCGAACTCACGCTCGGCGGGCATCCGGCGGAGTTTCGCTTCTTCCAACGCCCAGTATTCGATATCAAACGCTTCTTGCGCGGGTAGCGAGAGGTAGCGTCCGACCGCCTCCGCACCGCGCATCACCGCGACGGCGCAGGTGTAAAACTCGGCGGTGACTCGAGACTCACTTTTGTTTTTACCGAAAGCGACCATGCCCACGCCGGGAATTAGCACAACGGTCGGGTTGGGGTCGCGCAGCGGCGGTGAGTCGGGGTGTTTACATTTTTCGTAGTAGGCGGCGTAATCTTTACGGTAACTTGCCAGTGCTGGTTGAAGTTTCTCGCGCAGCGCGTCCACCCCGTCGTCCGGCGTCCACTCGAGGTACAGCGGTTTGATTTTGGTGCGTAAGAAGTGGTCGGGGCAGCTCGTCCCGAGTTCGGCGAGTCGGGGAGCGTCTTGGCTCGAGACGAACTCTAAAACTTCAGGCCGAGCCTCAACGGTTGCCACAAAACGGTTTTCCTGTGAAGCCAGTCCCCGTAAAACGGGCAAAACGCGCCGTAAAAGGGCGTTACGGTCTGTTTCCTCGAGTACCTTCACCTTCTGCCCGCCGAACGTCTCGGCACCCTTGTCCCGCGCCTCGATAAACCGCGCCGCCTTTTCAATCAGCGTCAGCGTCAGCTCGTAACACGCCCGGTCGTCGCCCGCCCAGTTGATAAGCCCGTGCTGACCCATCACCAGACCTTTAAGGTTGGGGTTTTGCTCCACCAGCTCCTGCATCTTCAGACCCAGGTCGAAACCGGGGCGCTGCCACGCAATCCAGCCGACTTCATCGCCGTAAATCTCACGGGTCAGCGCCTCACCGTTTTCGGACGCGGCGATGGCAATCACGGCGTTCGGGTGGGTGTGGTCTACGTGCTTAAAAGGGATAAAGGCGTGCAGCGGCGTGTCGATAGACGAGGCCCTGGGGTTCAGCCCGTAAACCGTATGCGGGTACAGCCCCACCATCTCGTCTTCAACGGGCGTTTTGACACCCCTGTCGGGCGCAGCGTTGTAGATACTTTTAAGCGCCTCCAACTTCTCCAGATAGAGCGAGGCGAAGTTTTCGCGTTTGGACGTCCTCAGGTCGCCGCCGGAGCCTTTGACCCATAAGATTTCGGCGTCTTCGCCCGTCAGCGGGTCGCGCATGGTGAGTTTCGCCGAGGTGTTGCCGCCGCCTGTATTCGTAATGCGCTGGTCTTGACCTAAGAGGTTCGAGCGGTAGACGAGCCGTTCTACCGGCCCTAACTGCGCCGCCTTGTCGTCATCCCACAAATAATTGACGTGCCGAAAATCCATCAAGTCTCCTCCACGAGCAAGATATTTAGGGTGCGCGGGCCGTGAACCCCTTCGACCCGGTTCAGTTCGATGTCCGAGGTAGCCGACGGCCCTGAAATCAAGGTCAGGGGACGGGTTGCTGCACCTTGCAACGCCGTAACCGCCTCGGGCACCGTCCCGACGATTTGACGCGTAAAGACGACGCAGAGGTGCAGGTCGGGTAAGAGCGTCAGAGCGCGCCGCCCCTGCGCCGTACCACCGTCTAGAACGAGGGTTCCGGTTTGCGCCACCGCCAGCGCACACCCGCTCAGCACGCCGTCGGCGGCGCTCAGTTCGGCGTTCGTCAGGCCGTTGTCGGGGATGAACTGCACAGCTCGAGCTCTCCAAGAATCCGGCAGGTCGGCAGGAACGACGAGCGTTTTTGCCCCGCGTAAACGGCAGACTTCTGCGATTTTCTTACTCAGTTCGGCCTCGATCGTCCGGTAGACCGTCGCACGGTATTCGGTGGTGCGCTCAGAAAACATTTCGACAAGTTCGGTTTGCGGCAAGCCTGAGGTGTGGAGGTAGCCTCGCGCCACCTCAGGCGCATTCCGACGTTCACCTAAAGCGCCCCGTATCCGGCTTAAAATCTCGGTCTTAGCGTCACTCATGGCTCGTTACTCATTGCTCACTACGCGGTCTTTTGCGCCACCAGTCTCTAAAGGGTTCTTTCGGAACCGCCTTCAAATCGCGCGTCGCCGACCACCCCGCGAGCGGCCCCGGTAAACGCTCTAAAAACCCTCTGCGAACAAACGGGACCTGCGCCGTCCGCGCCAACCTTTGCGCCCGCTCGTACCGGCTTGGGACGGCGAAGATTTTTGCGGCGGCTATCATAGCTAGGCGTTCGGGCTCGAGCCTCCTCAGCGGTTTGCCTTCTTTTCGTTCGACCACCTCGGCCCGTAAATGCACCAGAATCTTGGGAATATCAATCTTGACCGGACAGACCTCGTAGCACGCACCGCACAGTGACGACGCAAACGGCAGCGACGAGGCGTTCTGGACACCTTTAAGTTGCGGCGTCAGGATTGCGCCAATCGGCCCCGGATAGACCGAGCCGTAAGCGTGTCCGCCCGCGCGTTCGTACACCGGGCAGACGTTTAAGCACGCGCTGCAGCGGATACAGTGCAGCGCCGCCCGCCCGACCTCATCGGCTAAAACTCGGGTGCGTCCGTTGTCGAGCATCACGAGGTGAAACTCCTGCGGCCCGTCGCCCGGTGTCACGCCCGTCCAGAATGAGGTGTAGGGGTTCATCCGCTCACCCGTCGAGGAACGCGGCAAAAGTTGTAAGAAGACCTCTAAATCGCGCCACGTCGGTAGGAGTTTTTCGATGCCCATCACCGAAATCAGGACTTTGGGCAGCGTCAAACACATCCGCCCGTTGCCTTCGGATTCAACGACGCCGACCGTGCCGGTCGCCGCTACGGCAAAGTTTGCGCCGCTGATCCCGACCGGGACGCTTAAAAACTTCTCACGCAAGTAGCGCCGCGCTGCGCCTGCTAACGCTGCAGGTTCGTCGGACAACTCGGGTAAGCCCAGCGTTCGCATAAAGAGTTCACGGATTTCGGCGCGGTTTTTGTGGATGGCAGGCACCAGAATATGCGACGAGGTTTCACCGGCGAGCTGGATGATGAGTTCGGCTAAGTCGGTTTCGATGGCCTGAACTCCGGCCTGCGCGAGCGCGTCGTTCAGACCGATTTCATCCGTTGCCATCGACTTGACCTTGATAACTTCATTTGCCCCGTGCTGTTCGACCAACGCCGTAATCAGCTCGTTGGCTTCGGCGGCGTCCCTGGCCCAGTGAACGTGTCCCCCGGCCCGAGTTACGGCGGCCTCGAGCTCTTCCAAATACCCGTCCAAGTTTGCCATGACCTGCGTTTTAATCGCCTCACCTGCGTCCCGTAACGCCTCCCAATCGGGCAGCTCGGACACGACCGCCGCCCGTTTTTCCCGGATGGTCGTGGTCGCTTTGCCCAGATTACGGCGGAGTTGCGTGTCGGCGAGGGTGCGTTTGGCTGCCCTTTCAAAGCGCATCGGTAACGGGACTTTAGACATGCGTGTCCCCTTCCCGCGAGGCCAAAATCTCGGCGAGATGAACCGTCCGCACGCCCGTGCGCCCCCGGTGGAGCGCCCCGCCGATATGCATCAGGCACGAATTGTCTACAGCGGCGCAGACTTCGGCGCGACCGTTTAGGATGCAGCGCACCTTGTCGGAGAGCATGGCGGTGCTGGTATCGGCGTTTTTGATGGCAAAGGTGCCGCCGAAACCGCAGCACTCGGCGGCGTTTTCTAAGGGGACGAGCTCGAGGCCCCGTACGTTCTCTAACAGCTTGATAGGCGCGTCGCCGATTTTAAGCCCCCGTAAACTGTGACACGTCGGATGGTAGGTGACGCGGTGTGGGTAGTACGCGCCCACGTCCGACACACCCAGTTTGACCAGAAACTCGGAAAACTCGAGGACTTTTTGAGAAAGCGCTTCGACTTCGGTGACGAGCGTATCATCTCCGGTACGCCGCGCCAGCTCCGGATAAAGCTCGCGCACCAAACCGACACAAGACGCCGACGGCGAGACGATAACTTCGGCGTCCCGAAACGTTTCGGCAAAGTGACGCACCAGCAGCAGCGCCTCTTGCTGATACCCGGTATTCACGTGCATCTGCCCGCAACACGTCTGCGCTTCGGGAAAGTCTACGGTGTGACCGAGCCGTTCTAACACCTCGACCACCGCCCGCCCGGTTTCGGGAAAAAGCGTGTCGGTGTAGCAGGTGATAAATAACGAGACGCGCATCAGCTCGGATAGCCGCCGCCACCGGTGGCGGTGCCGCGCTCTGAGGCGTTTTTCTCCGCGTAGCCGCCTTGTTTCAACGCTTGCATAGGGTTGGGGTCTAGCCCTGACGTCTCCCGGAACTCCCGTAAAAGAGGCCGCACGTCGGTTCTAAACGCGTCCATCAAGACTTCGTGTGCGCCCAGAACGTCTCCTTGCTGCTGCCGTTCCGAAAGCGCCGTAAAGTCCAGCTGCAACGCTTTGGCATACGCCTCTTGACAATTGAGAACCGAGAGCAGCATGGCCTCCAACTTCGGTTCGATGTTGTGGCTCTGGTCGATCATATAGACGACGCGCTCGGCTCCGGGCAGGTCGTCGTGACGGGCCTTGATGAGTTCGGTGTAGATACAAAACAGCTCAAAGGGGTCTTTGCTGCCGACAATCAGGTCGTCGTCGGCGTAACGGCGGCTGTTAAAGTGAAACCCGCCGAGTTTTTCTTCGGAGAGCAAAAACGCGACAATCTGCTCGATGTTGGTGCCCTGCAGGTGGTGGCCCAAATCCACTAAAACTTGGGCTTTCGGCCCGAGTTTAAGACAGTGTGCGTAGGCCATGCCCCAGTCGGCAATGTCTGTCGCGTAAAAAGCGGGCTCGAAGGGTTTGTACTCTAAAAGCATCCGACCGCCTTCGGGCAGCGCGGCGTAAACCTCGGCTAAACCTTCTTCAAAGTGCGCTTTACGTTCCCGTAAACTGTCCTGACCGGCGTAATTCGTGCCGTCGGCAAACCAGAGCGAGAGGTCTTTCGCACCGGTTTCACGCATTACGTCACAGCACCCCAGCAGCTGCCCCACAGCCTTCCGCCTCACCTTGGCGTCCGGGTGTCCTAACGACCCGAGTTTGTACGCTTCGTCTTGAAACACGTTCGGGTTGATTGCGCCGATACCGACGCCTAAACCTTCGGCAAAATCTTTAAGCTCGGCCCAGTCTTCTACCTTGTCCCACGGAATATGCAGCGCGACACGCGGGGCGACGCCCGTAAGTTTATGAATGACGGCGGCGTCCGCGATTTTTTCCCACACGTTCCGGGCTGCGCCGGGGTACGCAAACGTCTTGAAACGGGTGCCGGTGTCGCCGTAACCCCACGACGGCGTTTCGATAGCTTGCGCGCGTAGAGCCTCTAAAACAGCCTGATTCACCCTTCCTCCTCAGCGACGATGAGCCGAACGTCGGCGGCAGCGAGCGCCTCCCGGAGTTCTTCGGACGGTTCGGCGTCGGTAATCAGTACGTCGATTTTCTCTAAGCCGACGATTTTGCTAAACGCCTCATGCCCGACTTTCGAGCTGTCGAGGAGCGCCACAATTTCTCTTCCGGCTGCAATCAGCCGCTCTTTGACCTCGACTTCGGGCAGGTGCGCGTCGGTAAACCCGGCCTGCACCGAAAACCCCTTGGCGGAGAAAAAGACTGTATCGAGGTGGAGCCGCGACAAACCCTGCGTCACCATGCTCCCGACAAACGAGCGCGCCCGTTCGTGAAAGGTGCCGCCGATCAGTGTAAACGGGACTTTTGCGGCGGCGAGCGCGTTGGCAACGTCCAAACCCGTGACGACCGCCTGAACTTGTACCCGACCGAGTCGCTGCGCGAGGGTCAGCGCCGTCGTGCTGGCGTCGAAGCCTACCGCGTCACCCTCTTGAACAAGAGACAGCGCCGCCTGCGCGATACGCGCCTTTGCGCCTAACTGCTGCGTCGCGCGCATCGTGTAGGCAACTTCTGCGCCTGCTTGCTGCGTCAGGCGCGCGCCGCCGTGAACGCGTTGCAGCAAACCCTGGTCGGCGAGCGTGTCGAGGTCGCGGCGAATCGTCATCTCGTGGACGCCCAGACTCCGCGCGAGGTCTTTGATGCGGACGATGCGCTCACCCAAGGCTAGACGCAGGATATGCTGATGGCGCTCGGCAGGCACCAGCGTATTATCGGTGGTCACTTCTTAAAGTTAGCACAATTCAGCGTTTTTGAACACCCTTTTGTGAGGTTTTGCGGGAAACGCTGCGGTGGGTAGGTGAGCGGCGAGTAGCAACGTAGCTGCACCGGGGGCCAAAGAAGCGGTAAACAGATGGCAACTCGTCTCTAATAGGCAGTTTACTCGAGACCACAACCCGTCAGCGCACGCCGCCAAAGTAAAAGAAGCCGGTTCCGCATACCCCTGACCGGGTTCGACATTAGGCCACAGGCAAATCCCACAAGACCGGGGGCGCTATAATGAGCGTTCTCGCCGCACGGTAAAGCGCGCGGCAAAAGGGAGTTTGACATGTCTGAACCTTCAGAGACCACCTCGCCCGAGCTTGCAGAAACAGAGACCTTAGAGACAGGAACTTTAGAGGCGCAAGCCTTAGATAACGACATGCTGGAGGTGGATTCACCCAAAACCTATTCCGGTTTCGTCGCCATTTTGGGCAAACCCAACGTCGGCAAATCTACGCTTCTAAACACGCTTTTGGGCGTAAAAGTCGCGCCGATTACCGCCAAGCCGCAAACGACCCGGCGCGGTGTGCGCGGTATCTTTACCGAAGGCGACCGGCAGCTCGTATTCGTCGATACCCCCGGATTTCACCGGCCTAAAGACGCGTTGGGCGAATACATGAACCGCGAAGTCAGAAACGCTGTAGTAGACGTTGACGTGATTTTGTGGCTCGTCGATTTGCGCCGCCCACCCGGAGACGAAGACAAGGACGTGGCTCGGCTCCTGCGCAGCCTCAGCCCCGACACGCGTATTTACCTGGTCGGCAACAAGCTCGACGCCGCCAAGTATCCGGACGAAGCTCTGAGTCTTTACCGCGACCTCGTGCCGACGCTAAGCCGCAGCTACAGCTTGAGCGCCCAGAGCGACCCAGGAGCGGTTTACCGTTTGCGCAGCGAACTCTTAAGCGAACTCCAGCCCGGCCCCTTCTTTTTCCCGGACAACATCCGCAGCGACCAGTCCCGCGAAACCTGGGCCGGTGAAATCGTCCGGGAGAGCGCGATGACGCACCTGCGCCAGGAACTCCCTTACGCGGTGGCGGTGCAGGTGCTGGAGTGGCGCGACCCGGAGGAGGGTTCGGACGACCTCGTTTACATCCTGGCAGAAATCTGGGTCGAGCGCTCGAATCACCGGATGATCGTTTTGGGTAAAGGCGGCAGCATGATCCGGGAAATCGGGCGCACGGCCAGAAAGCAGCTCGAGATTTTCCTGAACCGGGGTGTGTACTTGGACCTCGAGGTCGCCGTGCACAAATCGTGGCGTGAAGACCCGGAATCTTTACGCGAACTCGGCTACGAAAGCTGAGGTTGTTAAGAATCCATGCCAATCAGCGCACGCTGGCGCAGACTAGACGCGCTCCCACCCAAACGCGGACGTGACGCCGAGCCGGGCGTGTATGAACTCGCCGACGCGAAAAAACAGGTCGTCTATATCGGTCAGTCCACCAAAGACGTGCCGAACCGTATTCGTCAGCATCTGGGCAAAAATGTGTGCATCACTGAGGATGCTGTCTATTGGCGGAGCCGTTACAGCCGGGTGCCGCGTTCCGAAGAAGCCGAGCTTTTACGGCAATATTTGGCTAAATACGAGGCGCTGCCGCCTTGTAACCGGGCGTCGCAGCGGGTCAGGGACGCACGTAAGCGGTACCTCGAGCGCAGCGGCAGCGAGTGATCTGCACCCGGCGCGGCAGCAGATTGTAGCTTGTTTGCACAAAAGCTGTAGTCTCCCCTACTTGTTACCCGCTAAAACCCCGTGATATAACCGCATGAACGTGAACAGTAGCTCAAGTCTGTTCACATGATTTCTGGAGGTTAGATATGCGTAAACTACTGGCAACGATGGCGGGCATGATTCTTCTGACAGGCGTAGCGTTTGCCCAGACCGATGTAGATTTGAACGTAAACATCGAGCCGCAAGCGGGCGTAGAGTTCGACACAACCCAGTTTGTCGGCGCTTCGCTGCCCCTTCCTTTAGGGTTGCACTACGGACTCGAGAACGTTGACCTGTTCGGTACCAACCCGGATCTGCGTTTTCGCCTTTCAGGTGACGTTATCTATACCGGTAACATCTCCCTTAGCGCTGACGCGATGTTCGACATCACGCAGATCGAAAATGCCATTCAGATTTACGGTGGCCCGTCGCTCGGACTTGGTACCACCTTTGCGTTTGAGTCACCTACTATCAGTCTAGCTGCTTTTGCGGGCGGCGAGTACCGCTTTAACCGTGAACTCGGCTTTTATGTCGAGCTAGGCTCAGGGCTTACTGTTCCGCTCAAATTTGAGCCGCGCGTTTCCTTGGGTATTAACTACCACTTCTAAAACCTGACGACACAAGAAAGGGCAGCCAGGTGCTGCTCTTTTTTTGTGTCTCGTCACGGCTAAGCGGTCAGGTAGAGCACGTCGCTGATTGCGCCCAGCAGTTCATCACCTTTAATCCCACGCTTTTTGATGCTGAAACCCGGTGGGTAGCGCGTCGCTTCGGCGGTAAAAGGCAAGCTTTTGAGTTTGCGGGCGTCGTAGTCCAAGCTTTCGCCCTCAAATGAGAGCTGCACGTCGCTCATGTGCTCTGAAATCGACGTAACACCTTTTTGCGCCGCTAACAGCCGCAGTTTGACCAGCTCGGTGAATACCTTGACTTCAGGCGGCAGCGGCCCGTAACGTTCGCGCAACTCGCGCTGCACGCGCCCGACCTCGGCTAAAGAGTCGGTTTCGGACAACCTGCCGTAGTAGGCGATACGGGCGTCGTCATCGGCGATATACGAGGGGCTCAGGCGGGCGTCTAGGTTCAGATCGATAGCGACGGCTTTACGGGCCTCAGTTGCGGCTTCACCCTTGAGTTTGGCAATCTCTTCAGCGAGCATTTCGGTGTAGACCTCGAGCGACACCGCGCTGATACTGCCGTGCTGTTCGGGGCCTAAGAGGTTGCCGACGCCGCGAATCTCCATATCTTTTTCGGCTAGCAGGTGCCCGCTGCCCAAGTCGTTGAGTTCAGCCAAGGCGTAAAGCCTGCGCTGCGCCTGTTCGGTCAAGCGGCCCGGATAGAGCAGGTACGCCCACGCTTCGGTCGAGCGTCGCCCGACGCGGCCCCGGAGCTGATAGAGCTGCGCCAACCCGAGTTTGTCGGCGCGTTCGATCACCAAGGTGTTCGCGCCCGCCACGTCCAAACCCGATTCGACGATGGTTGTAGCGAGCAAGATGTCATACGCACCCTCGGTAAAGTTGAGCATCACTTCCTCGAGCTCATCGCCGCCCATCTGTCCGTGTGCCACCCCGATCCGCGCTTCAGGGACGAGTTTTTGCAGCCACAGTGCTTTGGAACCCATCGAACCCACGCGGTCGTGAATGTAGAAGGTTTTGCCGCCGCGCTCGAGTTCAAACATCACCGCCTCACGCGCGACCATCGGGTCGAAGGGTTGCAAGACGGTTTGAATCGGCTGGCGGCCCGCCGGCGGCGTCATAATCTGCGACACGTCGCGCAGACCCACGAGGCTCATATAGAGCGTCCGGGGAATCGGTGTGGCAGAAAGTGAAAGCACATCGAGGTTCGCTTTCATCGCCTTCATCCGCTCTTTTTGCCCGACGCCGAAGCGGTGCTCTTCGTCTACGATTAAAAGTCCTAAATCCTTGAAGGTGATCTCTTCGGACAAAAGTCTATGCGTGCCGATGACAATATCAACGGTGCCGTCTTTGAGGCCTTTGATAGTGTCACGGGCTTCACGGTCCGAGGAGAAGCGGGATAAGAGCTCGAGCCTTACCGGCAGCCCCCCGAACCTTTCCTGATACGTCTCGAAGTGTTGTGAGGCCAAAACCGTCGTCGGGACGAGCATGGCGACCTGTTTGCCGTGACCCACAGCCCGGTGCGCGGCGCGGATGGCGACTTCAGTTTTACCGAAACCCACATCGCCTGAAATCAACCTGTCCATCGGCACTTCTTTACCCATATCGCGCCACACCGCCTGCACCGCGCCCTTCTGGTCGGACGTCAGGGTAAAAGGGCAGTTCTCTTCGATGAGCGCGTCCCATTCGGGGTTTGCGGGCATCGAGAGACCGGCCTGAACCTGCCGTTCGGCGTAGGTGCGAATGAGTTTGAGCGCGAGTTCTTGGGCCCCGACACGGGCTTTTTCCCGCGCCCGCGCCCACTCGTTGGTGCCTAGCGTTGAAAGGCGCGGCGGGTCGTCGGTGGTGCCGGGGTGACGCCGTAAAAGCGGCAGCTGTTCGACCGGCAGGTAGAGCTTGCCTTCGCCCGCGTATTTGAGGATGAGGTAGTCGCGGGTGACGCCCAACACTTGCCGCGGCTCGAGCCCCAAAAAGCGCCCGATACCGTGGTCGGGGTGAATCAGGTAGTCGCCCACTGAGAGCTGCACGGTGTCCTGCACGCGCCGCCCGGAGAGTTTTCTGGAACCGACGCCACCGGGTCTGGTTCCCTGATAGCCGTAAAGCAAGTCTTCAGTGAGGATGATTTCTTTGGCTTTAGCGTCGCGGTAGCCGCCGCGCGTGTCGGCCCCGGCAACAAAGGTCAGCTTGCCCGGTTGCGCCGCAACTTTGTTCGCCCAGCTTGTTTCAACACCGTCCAGGACTTTTTCCTGCAGATACCGCCCGGTACGTTCAAACCGTAAAAGGAGCGTGACGCTGTAGCCGCCTTCAAGCCACGTTTTCGCCTCACGCGCGAAAGTCGTGAGCTTGCCCCGGTAGTAGCCGAGGGGCTCGAGCACACTTTTTTCGTCCGGCAGCGAAAGTAGGTCACGCCCGAACGACACCACTTCACGCCCGCCCAAATGTTCCCAAAACCAGCCCAGCTCACCCGAGTTGATTTCACCGGCAAAGAGTTCAGACGAATCCAGAAAGACCGGGCCGGGGAGATGCTCCAAAAGGTGACTCGTCCAGGCGTCTTCGGCGTCGCCCAGCTCAGCATCTTCACGCGGCGCTAGAACGTAGCTTTCGACCGTTTTGCCCAAGAGCGTCAGGGTGTCGAGTTCATCACCGAAAAACTCGAGCCGCAACTCCTCTTCTTCGTTTTCGCTCAGGTAAAGCGTTACGGTGTCGCCGCGCACCACGAATCCCGGCAGTTCGTCGCGCGGGTAGCCGAAACTTACCAGCTGCGCCAACAGCGCCTCACGCGGGTAATCCTGCCCGAGTTTGAGCGTCAGGGCGAAGCGTTCGGGATTGACCGGAAACGCCGCCAGCGCACTGTTCAGGTCAAGCACAACTTTTTCGCGTTTGCCGGGCCAGTCGCTCAGGGTGGGGTTGAGGCTGGCAGGTTCACCGAAAACACCACTCTGCTGGAACAGCTCGAGCCGTTCCGAAGTCGTAACCAAGACCGCTGGGCCGGATTGCCGCGTAAAAAGCATGAGTCTGGCAACTGCGGGCAGACCGAGCAGCCGTTTTGACGTTGTTTGCGTGGGCGTTTGGGTTGTAGGAGGTACAGCTCGAGACATAAAAATAGCCCCTCCGGGCGTCTTCTATAGTTTACCCGGAATAGCGGACTGAGATTTGCGCGTAAAAGACAGCTTTAGTCGCCGTGCCCGTAACTGCTGTTCAGCTTGCCCGGTCAGCTTTTGTGCTGGGAACGACTCTACCCTGTTTGGAATGCGTCCATCCCGGTTGGCCCCAATATTGAGCGTTCCGCAGCCGGATACCGCTGGCGTGAAGCGAGGTTTGCCACACACCTTTAAGGGGTAAGAGCGTCTCGAGCGCCCGGAGTTCAACATCGTGAAATTGATGTTCTTGCGGCAGGTTTGAGAGGGTCTCGAGTCCAAAAGGTTTTACGGCGGTTTTAGAGACCCACATCCCGGCGTCGTCAAGGTCTTCAAAGGTCGCCGTTGGCAGCTCATAACGGTAAATCGTTGCAGTTTCTACGCGCTCCAACCACGCCGTTTCAACGTAAGCCAGGATTTTGCTGTGACTTCCTCGCCACCAGTCGTCGTAATCTTCTCGTTTTGTTTCGGGCGTGGCCCATAGCAAAATACGCGGACACTCGCGGGGGAACAGATACATCGGCCCATGCGCGTCGTCTATCGCCCAGACGAGTGGGCCGTTCAGCCAGTCCATGCCAGCGGGTCTTTCGACCGGAATACGAACAGGCCGAGGGGTGAAGATATCAATATCAGGGTCGTCGCTAAAGTGAAACAGTCGCATAAAAATCTGACCCCAGTTTAACGGTACGGCAAGGCTGAATTACGGGGTGAGCTGCGTGACGCACAAACTGCGACGCCTACGGTAAATCAGAAGCTGTTAGTACAGATGAGCGTCGTGGTTTTCTGAGGCGTCTGTGACCTTGCCCTCGACTGGTTGACTGCCAAGCCCCAAAATCGGGTCGTCTGCAAGAGGGGCAACCGTAATGACATTTTTTTCTTTCCGGATTTCAACGGTGTCAATACCCGCGAGCAACGTTTTAGGAATAGTGACGCCTTTTTCTGTGACTCAAGCCTTCATACTCACAGCATACGCCAGACCTTTGAGCCGCTGCCAGAACCCGTAGCTTTAAGTGTTCGCCAGAGCCAGCTCATACGCCAAGTTACGCGGCGCACCCGCCTCAGTCAGCGCTTCTCTTAGCGCCCGCCCCGACAGCCCCGACTCGGCGAGCGTCTCGGCCAAACCGGAAAAGTCCACGGTTTCAGGCGTCTCTCTCGGCCCCACCACGACCACACATTCGCCCTTGACTTCGCCCGCGAGTTGCGCCCGCACTTCAGTCAAAGTTCCTCGGTAGGTCGTTTCAAAGTGCTTGGTCAGTTCACGAGAGACGCTGACCGAACGGGCCTCGCCGCACACTTCAATCAGGTCGTCCAGCGTCGCCGCTAAACGTTTGGGCGACTCGTAAAACGCGACGGTTTGCGGGCTTTTGGCGATAGCAGTAAGGCGTTCACGTCGGGAGGCCCCTTTACGGGGCAAAAAACCTTCGTAAGAAAAGCGGGCAAGCGGTAATCCGGACAAGACGAGGGCGGGAATCAGAGCGGTCGGGCCGGGCAGCACCTCGACGTTGTGTCCGCCCGCGAGCGCAAGCTGCACGAGTTCTACGCCGGGGTCGGATAAACCGGGGGTTCCGGCGTCGGTGACGAAAGCGATGCGGGTGTATTGCTCGAGTAACCCAGGAGCCCGAGCCGTAATGGTGTGGGCGTCTAGGCGCTCGAGCCGCCCCGAAATCTCGAAGTGCGCCAAAAGCTTGCCGCTGTGCCGGGTATCTTCGGCAGCGATAACGTCGGCTTCGTGCAGCACACGCAGCGCCCGCAAGGTGATGTCTTCTAGGTTGCCGATCGGCGTTGGAACGAGCGTGACTTCAGCCATCCAACGCGGCCTAGTTCAGCCTCAACCGGTTACCGCGTCGGGGACGAGCGTCCGGGCGCGGGTCCGCCGGGGTGCGTTGCGAATCAGCGCCAGCCGCATCCGGGCGCGTAACAGCTCGACTTCACTGACGGTGACCGTAACCGTAACACCTTCAGGGAGCCGAACCCCCTCGGGTAAGACCACCACACCGTTCCTGAGAATTCCTTTATATGCTTGCATCATCCTCCCTTTCGGCGAGTTCTTTCCGGAGTGCAGCGATAGTTTCGGCCGTCGCCTGCTGCTCCGCCGCTGTGCCGGTTCGTTTAAGCAGTCTTGCGTAAGCTTCAAAAACCCTCAGAGCTTCGCGGGGCCGCCCAACCTGCTCGAGCAAATCGCCTAAATGTTCACCCGCCAAAAAGTAACTTTCCGGGTCTTGGGGCGCGCGGCTCCGGCGCGTCTGCAGGATGCTGATGCGCGCCTCGAGCCGCTGGTGCCTTTCGACCCGCTCACGTACCAACAGCCAGCCTAGCAGAAAAACTGCGCCGACGAGCGTGGTCACAATTCCGAGTGCCCGGGGGATGCCGAGGCGCGACGCTAGATTGACCAGAAACGGCGCGGTAAAAGCGAGCGCCGCGAGCAGGGCCAGTAACGCCGCATAGTTCATCGCCTGGTATCTTACCGTTTACCGCCGAGCCTGTTTACCTCTTTTTACCTCCGAGCCCGTTTATTTCCAGGCTAAGACGACTCCGGCTTGCTGTGGCAACCTTGGTGTGGCAACCTCGGTGTGGCAACCTCATTGCTGCCGCCTCGCGGTAGCAACTTCACTGTAGCCACGCGCTTTGTCGGTCAAACCGATGGCGCTGTAGGCCGTAACCAGTTTGGCAGCGAAGAACCGCGTGGCGCGCCTGTCTCCGGCGCGCTCGGCCGCCTCGAGACAAATCAGATAATCCCGGATTACCAGGTGCCAGTCACGCGCACACTCGGCGAGCACCGCCCGCAGGTGCGCCTCTCTGGTCTCGATGATGTCAGCTTGCCAGGCCAAGATAAACCCCCGTGCGACAGTAGCATAGCCTACATAAAGCCAGCGGGTGACGTCTCACGAACACGGTATGCTGACGGGAGGCTTACAAGATGGAAGTATTTGCCAAGAACTTGTTGCAAGGTAAGGTCGTCCTCATAACGGGCGGCGGTACCGGCCTCGGGCGGGCGATGGGCGAACGGTTTCTTTCGCTGGGCGCGAAGCTCGTGATTTCGGGGCGGCGCGAGGCGGTCTTGCAAGACGCCGCGAGTGAGATGGACGGTGAGGTGCTACCGGTCACGTGCGACGTGCGCGACCCGGCGCAGGTCGCGGCGATGATTGACGACGCCGAAGCGCACTTCGGGCAGGTGGACGTTTTGGTCAACAACGCCGCCGGAAACTTTATCTCGCCGACCGAACGGCTGTCACCGAGAGCCGTAGACGCGGTGCTCAATATCGTGCTGCACGGGACGTTTTACTGCACCCTCGAGCTCGGCAAACGCTGGATTGCCCAAGCGCAAAAGGGCACCGTCTTGAATATCGCCACCACTTATGCGGCGTCGGGTTCGGGCTACGTGGTGCCCTCGGCAGCGGCGAAAGCAGGCGTGGTGGCGTTGACCAAATCGCTGGCTGCCGAATGGGGCAAGTATGGGATTCGTTTGAACGCCGTCGCACCGGGGCCGTTTCCGACCGAGGGCGCGTGGAGCCGCCTGATGCCGACCCCGGAGATCGGGGAGCTGTTTGAAAAGCAGATTCCGCTGGGGCGGGTAGGTGAACACCTGGAACTGGCGAACCTGGCGAGCTACCTGATTTCAGACGCGGCGGCATTTATCACCGGCGACCTGATCGCCATAGACGGCGGCGAAACCGCTTGGAACGGCGGTGAGTTCAACATTCTGGATGAGGTGACGCCCGAGCAGTGGGACGCGCTCGAGGCGGCGCGTAAAAAATAAGTAGAGCGTCCAGACAGTCTACTTTGACAAGAGCTTGGAAAGAGGTAGTTATGTACGGTTTGTACGGAAAACTCACAGCGCAAGCGGGCAAACGAGCTGAGTTTGTCGAGATTATGACCCGAGCGGCTGCCCTCGTAGGTAAGTTTCCCGGTTGTCACCTCTACATCGTCAACGAAGATTTAGCGGACGAAACCGCTATCTGGATTTATGAAATGTGGGACGACGAAGAAGCGCATGACGCGTCGCTCAAAGACGAGCAGGTGCGGGCGCTTATTTCAGAGGCGACGCTGCTGATGAACGGGAAACCTGAAGGTGCCAAGTTACGCGTGGTAGGTGGGCGTGGTGTAAACGGCTAGCGTAGTGGACACCCAAGAAACTAAAGCGGGTGGACTCGAGACGCAAGCCCAAGCGGGCCGAAATCAGGGCCGCTGCACGCGTAACGGGTAACTTTGCGGCAGGCAGAGCGGCGTACCGCTTACGGGGTCGGGGACGACGAGGCACTCGAGGCCGAAGACTTCGCGGAGGAGCGCAGCGTCGATGACTTCAGCCGGACTCCCCTGTTTGATAATTTCACCGCCCTTAAGCGCAATCAGGTGATGCGCGTAACGGCAGGCCTGGTTGACGTCGTGCAAGACCATCACAATGGTGCGCCCCTCGCGTTCGTTGAGTTCGTCCAACAATGACAAGACTTCGACCTGATGGGCCATGTCAAGAAACGTCGTGGGTTCGTCGAGTAAGAGAATCGGCGTTTCCTGCGCCAAGGTCATGGCAATCCAGGCGCGCTGTTTTTGACCGCCGGAAAGGGACTCGAGGGGCCGGTCGGCAAACCCCTCCATCCGCGTGATGGTGAGCGCCCGGAGGAGCGCCGCCTCGTCTGCGGGTGACCAGCCCTGCAAAAACCCGCTGTGCGGATACCGCCCCTGCGCGACAAGTTCGCGCACCCGGAGCCCTTCGGGAGCGCTCGGGCCTTGCGGCAAGATACCCAACTTTTTGGCGACGGCCTTCGTGGAAAGTGTGACGATGGCCTCGCCGTCGAGATAGACAGCGCCACCTCTAGGTTTCAGGAGCCGTGCCAAAGCCCGCAGCAAGGTCGATTTGCCGCACCCGTTCGGGCCGACAAGCGCCGTGACCTGCCCTGCAGGAATCGTCACGCCCAGCTCCCGAATCACGACGTTCCGGTCGTAGGCAAGCGTCAGGTTGTCGGCGCTCAGGGCGGTATCGACCGCTGTATTAGAAATAGCGTCGGGGGTAGACTTCACAGCCGTTTTCATAAACGTCTCCTAATCCCGGTAGCGCCAGAGCAGGTACATAAAATAGGGTGCGCCGATAACCGCCGTGACGAGTCCGGCGGGCAGTTGACTCGGCGCGATGACCGTGCGCCCTATCAGGTCGGCGGTAACGACTAGCAGCGCACCGGTCAGGGCGCTCGCCGGGAGCAAGCCTTCGTGCCCGGGGCCGACCAGCCGCCGGGTGATGTGCGGCGCAACGAGCCCGACAAACCCGACCGTACCCGCCGCCGCGACTGCGCCCGCGGCGAGTGCGACGCTCAGGAGGCTGAGAAAAGCCCTGGTACGCTCGAGCCCCACCCCCAGCCCGGTCGCACTCTCGTCCCCGAGGGAGAGCGTATTGAGCTGCCGCGCGCTCAAGAACGTAAGCGGTAAAAGAACCGCGAGCCACAGCGCCAGCACCCGCACGTCCGCCCAACCGCGCCCGTAGACACTCCCTGAAAGCCACACGAACGCCCGCTGCACGTCGCTGATGTCGCCAAAAACGACCAAGAGCGTCGTCAGGGCTTGCGCGGCGGCGGCGAAACCGATACCGATAAGAATCAGGCGCAGCGGCGAACTGCCCCCGCGCCACGCCAGCAGATAGATGAGCGCCGCCGTCAGCAGCGCTCCGCCGAACGCCGCCCACGGTAAAAGCAGGGCCGGGGCCGCCGTAAAATAGATGAGCAGAGAAACGGCAGCGAGCGCCGCGCCACTGCTGATGCCCAGAATACCGGGGTCGGCGAGCGGGTTGTGCGTAATGCCCTGCAAAACCGCCCCGGAGACCGCCAGCGCCGCCCCGACGAGCGCCGCCAGCACGATACGCGGCAAGCGAAACAGCCGCACCACCAAAGGGTAATCGTCGTTGCCGGTCTCCAAACCCAGCGTCGCCCGCACCACGTCGAGCGGCGCAATCTTGTACTCGCCGTAGCTCACGCTTAAAACCGCGACTGCCAAGAGCAAAAAGAGCAGCACGAGCAGGACAGGCAGGGCACGCCGGTCGAGGCGAAAAGAAACCCGTTTGCCCAGACGGACGGTATGCCAGGTTCCCGCGCCACCTTGCCGGGTTTCAGGTTGTAACCTGTGCGCCATCAGCGCCGCACCTTGATAGATTCGTGCAGCATCAGCGCCGCACCTTGATAGATTCGTGCAGCATCAGCGCCGCACCCTGGTACGCGCCAGATAGATAAAAAAAGGCGCGCCGATAAGCGCCATGATCACACCTACCGGCAACTCCTGTGGCCGGATAACGAGTCTCGCTCCGATGTCTGCGAGTGTCACCAGCACCCCGCCCAGAAGCGCCGAGTACGGCAGTATCCAGCGGTAATCGACCCCGACGAGAAAACGCACGACGTGCGGTACAATCAGACCGACAAACCCGACCGGCCCCGCGAGCGCCACCGCACCCCCCGCCAAAAGTACGACCAGCACCGCTGCGAGCGCTTTGAGCCAGCCCGTGTTTTGTCCCAAACCTGTCGCTACGTCGTCGCCCAGGCTGAGCGCGGTGAGCTGCCGTCCTAAAAACATCGCGCCGACGAGCCCGACCAAAATATAAGGTGCTGTCCCGAGCAGCAGCGGCAGCTCACGACCCGCCAACGAGCCCGCCGTCCAGAAACGCACCTGCTCGAGCGTACTCTGACTCATAATCAGAATCGCAGTGGTAAACGAACTCACAAACGCCGTAAAAACCGCGCCCGCCAGCGTCAGTTTGAGGGGTGTCGCGCCGCTGCGCCCGACCGAACCGAGCGCGTAGACGAACGCAGCGGCTACCGCCGCGCCGATAAAGGCGAACAAAGCGTAAAGCGAGAACGGCGGGCTCCCCAGAATCAACACCGCTAAAACGACGGCGAACGACGCCCCCGCGTTGACGCCTAAAATACTCGGCGACGCCAGCGGGTTACGGGTCAGCCCCTGCATGATTGCGCCCGCAACTGCCAAAGCTGCGCCGACAACCGCGCCCGCGAGTACCCTGGGCAAACGCACCGTGCGGATGACGAGATGCTCGAGCGACCCGTTGGCGCGAAACAGCGCGGCGAACACCGTCCCGACCGAGATGTCCGCTGCGCCTAAGGTGACGCTGAGCGCTAAACACGCGAGCAGCAAACCCAAACCGAGCGCCAAGCCCAACCATTTGGAACGTTGCAGCGTTTTCGCACGGGGAGAGGTAGAATAAGCCATTAGAACCTCGAGTACCTGTAATCTAGAGCATTATACTCGGAATTGAGCGACCACCCTTCGAGCGAGCGTCAAAGGCTGTAGCGGTCGCTTCTTTCGTCTGAACCAACCGTAGTTACGGTGTAGTTACTCTACGACTGCCGCCACTTCGGGTACGAGGTTCTCCAGCAGGTAGCCCAGACTCAGCACCGTCCCGAACTGCAGGGCGTCTACCTCGTCACCGCTGACGTTTAGCACCCGCCCCGCTTGCACCGCGCCGAGCTGCGACAAGAGCGGGTCGTCTGTAGGCCCCTGTGTGCCCGCTTCGGCAAACGGTACGTCGAGCAAAACGAGCAGGTCTTGATCCAGGAGGTCGAGGCGCTCCTCGCTTACATCGGCGTAAAAGCTCTCACCGGCTAGGTCTACGAGGCTTTGCGGGACGACAAAGCCCAAGTCTTCGAAAAAACGTGCCCTCGCGTCCTGTGCGGTGTAAAAGCCGTACGTGCCCCCGCTGTTGTAGGCGACGGCGACGGTTTTTCCGGCAAATTCGGGGTACGCCTGACGAACCTGCTCGAATTCGGCCTCGAGCCCACGCACGAGTGCTTCGCCGCGAGCCGTCTCCCCGAGAGCCAGGGCGATACGCCGCACCTGCTCCTGCCACGGCGTGCCGAAATCGATGTAGTCGTCCGACTGCGCGAGGGTCGGCGCAATCTGTGAAAGCGTTTCGTATTCCGCCTCAGTAATGCCCGCGCCGACCGCCGTGATGAGGTCGGGCTTTAGGGCGAGAATCGCCTCGTAGTTGAGCGTGCCGTAAGGCATATTGAGGACTTCCGGTTGGGCAGTGCCCGCCGCGTCCGCCGCCCAGGGGAAAATCGCGCCCGGCGCGTCACCGAAAAAGTAGCGGACGGCGACCGGTTCGGCTCCCAGGGCGAACAGCGTGTCTTGTTCGGTGTACCCCAAACTGACGATGCGTTTGGGTTTTTCTTGAAGGGTGGTCGCGCCGAACTTGTGGGGGATGGTGACGGGAAAGCCCTGGGCGAAGGTAGTACCGAGGAAAAGGACGAGGAAACTCAGCAGGATTTTTTTCATGCGTACTCCATAAGGCGTCTGGTCGCGCCGAACTCTCTTTGAATTTGCCCCAACCAACGTGTGACGCGGTCTTCTGTCAGGTCTTCTTGGTTGTAGTCGTCGATACCCAAACCCATAAACCGGTCGCCGACTTGCGCTTTGGAGGCGGTGAAGTCGTAGCCTGCTGTAGACCAAGAACCGACAAGCTCTGCGCCGCGCTCGTGCAATTTTTGACCTAACGTGCCGAGCGCGTCGAGAAAATTGTCCGGGTAGCCCACTTGGTCGCCCACACCGAAAAGGGCCACTTGTTTGCCTGAAAAGTCGAGCGTGTCCAGTTTCGGGTAGAGCCTGAGCCAGTCGTCCTGAAGCTGCCCGACGTTCCAGGTAGGGATACCTAAAATCAGCCGGTCGTGCTTTAAGAAGTCTCGAGGGTCGCTTAAGGTGCCGATGTTTACGGGGGTTAGCTCGAGTCCCCTCAGTAGAGCCGCGTCCCGCATTTTCTCCGCCACAAACTCGGTGGTACCCGTGGTGCTGCCGTAATAAAACCCGGTACGGCTTGTATCACTTTTTTCTTCCTCACCTAAAGCCAGCGGCGCTTCATCAGAGATGGACGTAAGCCACCCTTTCGCCTCGTCCAGGCTCGTAAAGTTTTTGCCTCGCACGCCGAAAGTGTACGCCGCAAACCGGCTCGTCTGCGCCTCGTACCGCGCCGTCTTCCCTGCGTCCAGCCCGGCGAGCCACTCGGCGGGAAACACCCGCGACACCCCGGTGCAGAGCCGGTTTGCCGCTTCGCGGTGACGGCGGCGAAACTCACCCATCGCGTGGGTAAAGCGGTCTTCTTCGGCGGCGTCGCGTACTTTTTGTTCGTATTCGTAAGCTTCGTAGACCAGCACGACGCCGAAACGCTCGCCCCTGCCGAGTTGCTCGGCCCAGCGGTCTAAAAAGGTCTGAAAGGCGGCGGCGTCTACGGGCCGGTTGCCGCTGTAAACGACGAGCAAGCCCTCGGCTCTTTCGGTGCGAAACGGTTTGATAGTCATAGGTATCCTCTGCAATGTGAGCAAATGGTTTTACGGCAGCTCGAGCACAGGCGTATCTGCCTCCGCGCCCGCCAGGTTAATAAACATATCGTCAAGAACTTTATTGGCAAGTAGGTATGTCTGCGCCCGCCACCAGTAGCCCGGCACGAAATAGGCTCGGTCGTTTTGCACTGCGCTCAAAGACTGCCAGAGGGGGTTTTGCTCCAGCGCCCTCACGTTGCCCGCCTCTTTTCCGGCGGTTCCGGGGTCGGAGGCGGCGTAGGTGAAGTAGAAGATAACGTCTGCGTCCAAGAGGTCATAGCGCTCCTCGGAAACCTGGATGTACTGCGCTGCACCGTAGCGCTCCTGGGCGGCTTCAGCCTCCAAGCTTTGCGGCTCCGGGCGGGCGAAGCCCACGTCCTCTAGGATGCTGCCGGGCGCGGTGTCGGGCATCCACATATAGACGCTGCCTCCGGCGATGGGCACGAGCGAGATGGTCGTTTCGCTCGCATTGCCCAGTTCGCTCCTAAGTTCGCCCACGCGGGTTTCGTAGTTCGTCAACATCTCGGTGTAGAGGTCTTGTGTCCCTAACACCTCTGCCCAGAACGACATGCCGAGCTGCCAGTCGTCGAACACGGCGGGGTCAGCGAGCACCACAGGCGCAATCTCGCCTGCCGCGGAGGCGTCGATGGTGTCCCCCGCAACGCTGGTGCCGACCGCCAAGATGAGATCGGGCGCGAGTAAAAGTGTTTGCTCCAGGTTCGCAGGATAGCCCACGTCCTCAGCACTCTCGAGGGCGTCGGCGAAGCGGGTCTCCAAGAGGGGCAGTTCGCTCAGAATCCAGTTCGCCGTGCCCACCAGATTTTTTCCTGTCAGCAGCGTCATTTCCACCGACGCCATGTCGAGAGCGAGAATACGTTCGGGATTTTCGGGGATGCAAAGGGGTTCGGTCGCCAAAAGTTCATGGTCGAAGAACCGGAAACCTTCCTCACATTCCTGTGCGTAGCTAAAACCAAGCATAATTAGACCGAGTAAAATAATCAGCTTTTTCACGAGGTTTCCTCCGGGGAAGTGAACTTCACAGGTAGCTGACAATCTCTTCTAATTCGGGTCTGGGGCGCTCTTTCGGCTTTTCGCTCGCGCTGCCGAGATACATAAACCCCAAAATCTCATCGGTTGGAGAAATACCCAAATGCGCTTTAACGTCCGGGTCGTAATTCACCCATTCCGAAAGCCACTGCGAGGCGTAACCCAGCGCAGTCGCGGCGATGAGGATATTTTGACAGACTGCGCCGCCGGACAAAAGCTGTTCAGGGCGCGGGATGGGCTGGGAATCGATTTTGGTGCTGACGATAAGCAGCAGCGGCGCACGTTGCGGACGCTGACGCTCGAGCTCCAAGCGCTCTTTACCGGCGTCGGGGTTCTTTTTGGCGTAGATGTCGGCAAAGACCACCCCCAATCTCGCCTGGGCCTCTTTGCGGGCGACCTGAATCCGCCACGGCGTCAGTTTGCCGTGGTCGGGGACGCGGACGGCGCAGCGGAGGATGGTCTCGAGGTCTTCCGCGCTCGGCCCCGGTTCGCTCTGGCTGGCAACGACGAGCGAACGGCGTTTGAGTAAAAGCTCGACCGTAGGGTTGGGATGAAGTGTAGACGGGGTGCTTAAAGCAGCAGACATGATAACTCCTCAGTCGTAGACGTACCGATTTGAACCGTTTGTTCGGTTTGTCGGCGTGCGCCGCTTTGCCGCATTTACGGCTACGAATTGGTAAAGTCGCTCGAGCCCCGACACAACCCAAAGCGTGACCGCCGCATTCATAAAGGCCAGAACGTAGGCGAAAAGCGCTCCTGCCGGGGTTAAAAAGGCCAGACCGAACAGACTCACGAGTAAAACGCTGAAACTGAGCGTATACGCTTTGGCTGAAAACACGGCGTCTCCTTTTCGGTGAGCACATCCCAAATGAAAAGATAGCTACGGCGGCTCGAGCTTTAATCCCGACAAATCTACTTGGGATTAGCGTTATCATGTCAGATTTAATTCTGAGTGTCAAGGTAGGAAATGAAAGAAAAGCTGTTCCAGACGCATATCGGAATGGTTCCGAAATTGGTAGAGCGGGCTCGAGCCCGCCACCAGCCAGCGGAAAAATCACCTGAGATAAACAGTGCAACGTTCAGCAAACGGGTTGCTTTGGGTACGCAGCAACTAAAATCGTAGCGCACTTGGAGCAGCAAAGGCGCGTCGGAAGGGGTGCGGGGTGACTGCGGCCCGTCGTCTCCGGGCTCGACCGTACACGCCGTTCGCCGGATTTCGTCCGCACGTGGGTTGACCGGGCTTCAGGCCCTGACCTGCGGGGAACGCTGGGCAGCAGACGTGAGGAGCGCAAATACGAGAAGAACATGGGGTCGCATGATCCAAAATAAGCTGGTTTGATAAAGAATTTTGCGACGTCTTACGGTTTGCTTAAAGTACCGTACCCGGCGGTTTGCCGGTCCGTCTACAAAGATTATGCAAAAAAGATGTTACAAACAGCTCAGGAGGAAAAATATGACCTTGTCCCTGCCAGCTCTGGTTTTTACGGCGGCGCTCACGTCGCTGGGTACGTCGGCCTTCGCACAAGACGCAAGTCAAGACACAGGCCAAGAACCGGGCCAAGAAACCTTGAGCTTCGAGACTTCGGGTGGCCCGCTTACGGTGACGCCCGTGGGTCACGGTTCGCTGCGCCTCGAGTACAACGGTACGGTCATCCACGTCGATCCGTACAGCGAGGTCGCCGACTACAGCGCTCAACCGGACGCCGACTGGGTGTGGCTTACCCACGACCACCCCGACCACTTCGACCCGGCAGCGCTCGAGGCCCTCAGCACCGACGCCACCCGCTACCTCATGGACGAGGCTTCGGCAGAAAAGTTCGGCGGCGGTGAGCAGGTCACGGTGCTGCAAAACGGCGACGAGACGACCGCCGACGGCGTCACTGTGCGGGCCGTTCCTGCGTACAACTTGGTTCGCGGCCCGGAACCCGGCAGCAGGTTTCACCCCGAAGGTCAGTACAACGGCTACCTGGCAACCTTCGGCGATTTTACCGTTTACATCGCCGGGGATACCGAGTGCATCCCGGAAATGGGAGGTTTGGGCAAGGTTGACCTGGCGTTCGTGCCTATCAACCTGCCGTACACGATGCCGCCCGAGGAAGCCGTGGGCTGTATCAAGGTCATCTCGCCGAGCGTCGTGGTGCCCTACCATCAGGGCGAAGCCGACCCGCAAATCGTCGCCGACGCCCTGGAAGGTTCGGGAATCGACGTGCGCGTGCTGGCGCTGCCCTGACCGGCGAGGATTGCCGCAACTGGCTGCAACCTTGAAGACTGTAGGCTGGTACCTTTGTCTACACCCAAAGATATACTTAGGGTGTTATAAGCTCTGCGGACGCGCCTTCAGTTAGTCCTTCTAGGTGCCCGTTCAGAGCTGGTAGGTTTGGGTTGTCGCTGTGCCAACGGTCTGCCCCCGATGGTGATGACCCAGACCTGCTTTTTGTATCCCAAAATGGTGCTTGGCGTCACTAGGCTGTCACGGATATGATATGTTATAAAAGCCGCCGGGGGCAACGACGGTGCGGTGACAACCTGTGACCTGCCAGAACACCCTGGCAGGATTTTTTATGGCTGAGCTTGCCCCGACACGCCGCCCAAAGTTCATTTAACGAGTGCCCACCGTAAGCGGCTGGGCGTTTTCTTCTGCCGCGCGCGCCAGGTTCAGCGCCAGCAGCCGCTCCAAAATCGTCTCGTCAGGCAGGGGCCAGTCCCAGCCGTAAGCCGCCGCCACCGCCGCGTCGAGTTTGTCGTGGGCAACGAGCAGCGCGTAAACCGGGCTCGAGCTGTCCCGCGTCTCCCGTAAAACCGTGAGGTCGTTGTAGAGCTTCGTCATGGTTCTTTTTTCGTCGGCTGCTAAAAGCCGAGACCGCACCGTATCGAGATATTTCGCCCATTTTTCGGTGTCGGCGTGCTCTTTTACGGCAGGGCGGGGGAAGGGGAAGGTTTCAAAGACTTCGTTCGTATATTGCGGTCTATCTTCTAAAGAACTCCCTCGAGCGTTCGACCATAAAACGTGAATAGAGCTGTTCAAAACGCCGTAAAAGAAATCTTTGTCGGTAGCGATAACTGACAGGGCCCCCGAGGGCAGATCGTTTTTCGTCAACCAAACGTAAACGCGGTGCTTGGAAACTCTCGGCGTTGCTATATAGCGTTCTAAAGCTTCAAGAGCTGCCCGCAGCTCTGGCCTCGAGCGCCCATGTCGCCACCAAAAATCACGTCTTACCGGCTCACGATTATTTCCGCGTTCAGGCTTTACGTTTTCTATCACATGAGCAAAGGGAACCAGATAATCTTCAGCTTCGGCTTGGCTCATCTGCCGAAAGTCGATTAGCCACCGCTCCGAGTCTTTTTGCACGATATCTTTTGCGCCGACGTAACGCTTTAGTACTTCTAAATTGCTTTTGCCGTTGGGGTTGAGTTGTGTAACCCAGACCTGAGCTGTTTCTGCGGTTATGTCAAACGCACCCGCAGGCTCGACACCCTTAAAACATTTGTTGAGGTTTTCCGCCAAGAATTTAGCACTGCTGATGTCTGCGCCGCCTGTCAAATCTGCGTTGATTGTTGTGACCAGCTCGCCGTTAAGGCGTTTTACCTCTTGGCTGCCGTCGTCAAACGCCACCATGCTTACCCGCACCGCCGCCCCTTCCAGCACCCACGGTTCATCCGACCACGCCGTAAAAAGCTCGCCGGTCGCTTTGATGCGGTTTAGCACCGGGTTGTTTTTCGGCTGTCTGACGCTATTGGTCGTAATGAGTCCGGCACGCGCCGTTTTGCCCTCTGCAATTTGCGCCCTCGCCTTTTCAAACCAGTAACACACAAAGTCGGCACCGTTCGGCACACGCCCTCTAAACAGGTCGTAAAGCTTTTGCACATACGAGTCGCCCAATTCTTGCCGCATCTTGTAATTCCCCAAAAACGGCGGATTGCCGACGATAAAATCCGCCTCAGGCCACGCGGTCTCTTTATCCCCGTCCAACAGGGCGTCTTGCAGCTTGATGTTGCCCAGCCGCTCCAAAATAGGCCGCTGCGTGTCCGAGGTGTGGTTGAGAAAGTTCCACTGCAAATAGCCAATCCACACCACGATGCTGGCGAGTTCATGGGCGAAAACGTTGACCTCCAGGCCGTAAAACTGCCGGGGGCTGACAAACGGCGCTAGGGGCAAACCGATGCTGCCGGCGAAGGTGAGCACGTCGCGCTCGAGTTCTTTAAGCTGCTGAAAGGCGACGTAGAGAAAGTTGCCGCTGCCGCACGCCGGGTCGAGCACCTTGAGGTGCCGTAAACGCTCCAGAAAGCTGCTGATGGGCCGGAGCGTGCGTTCGTCGCGTTTGCGTTTTACGGCGTTAAAGGCCGCCAAACGTTTCCGGTCGAGGGTGCGTTCGTCGGGGAGCGGGTTGTCTTCCAGATACGTTTCGACTTCTCTACGAACGGCGCTCCACTCGGCGCGTAACGGGTCGATGACGACGGGTTGCACGATTCGCAAGATGTCCTCGCGGGAGGTGTAGTGCGCGCCCAACTGACTGCGTTTGCCGGGGTCTAGCGAGCGTTCAAAGAGCGTGCCGAAAATCACCGGTTCGACCTCGGCCCAATCGAGCTTGGCGGCGTCCAACAAGATTTTGAGTTCGGTCTGCTCCAGGGGCAGTGCGCCCCGATTATCGAACAAGCCGCCGTTGAAATGCGGCACTTCGTCGAGGCCCACGTCCCCGCCGTGCGCCATCGCCGTAAAAAGGTCGCTTAAAAACCGTTGGGCGCGCCCTGGTTGCGTATACGTCTTTTCCAGAATCCGGGTGACGAGTTTGTCGGGCAAGAGCCGCACGTCTTCGGCGAAAAGCGCAAATACGAGCTGCATCATAAAGTGGGCGACGGTTTGCGGTTCGTGGCCTCTGGTATGAAGCCGGAGCGACAGCGCCCCGATCTGCCGACTGGCTTCCTGGGTGACCCGTTCGCGGTAGCGTTTGGGGTTTAAGGCGTTGGGGTCGGTAAAAGCGGCGCGGAGCAAATCTAGCGTTTCGGGCTGGTTCAGCTCGGACAGCGTAAAGGCGTAGATGCGTTTGGGCGTGCCGGTAAAGTTGGTGTGGATTTCAAAACGGTGGAGGTCGCAGACGATGAGCAGCGGCGGGTTCTCGAGGTCTTCGCGGTACAGCAGGAGTTGGGTATAGGCCGCTTGCAGGTCGCGGTTTTTGCGTTTGTACTCCCAGGCGAAGTGCCCGCGTTTCCACACGTCGGCGAAGCCTTTACCACCGAGTATCTTGTTTACGCGGCGCTCGAAGGCGTAAAACGCGCCGGTGGGGTCGGCGTCGAGCGGCTTTTCGACGTTTAAGAGTTCACAGAGGTCTAGAAAGTGGCTTTGCGCGGCGGCGCGTTCCGTGGTCGTCACCTGCGCCCACTTGGCGATAAACGCGGCGGGGGTCATAACCCAGTTTACGGGACGCACCCCGGCGGCGACGGTCAAAAGCTGCCACCGCAAAAAGCAGTCTACAGGTGGGAGCATCTTTTGCGGTTTGGGGTGGGGGTGGCTCGAGGCACCCGGCACCTTGCGACACAACACCTCATATGAGAAAGTTCACCCCCGTTTGTCCGTAGTTTTGCTACGCTCGCGGGAAGCTATACACAAAATCCGCCAAAACCATGTGCAATCGTCATGTGTTTTTCATCTCGCATCTTGTAAGGTAGTAAGAGTAGCGGTAGTATCTTACTCTTCTGTGTTTGCTGTGCTTACAGGGTGTCGGAGCTGCCAATTTACGCACGGGAGGAACTATATGAACGCAGGTAAACTAGGACTTTTGTCTGTCGGGTTGATGTTCGGCCTGTCAGCTTGCAGCCTTTTAGGTAGCAGTGGCCCGGCGATCACCAGCTTTGCTGCAAACCCCGCAGTGATTACGTCGGGGCAAAGCTCGGTACTGACTTGGAACGTCGACAGCAGCGCGACCAGCATCTCGATTTCGGGTGGTGTCGGCGACGTTACCAACGATTCGGATGACAGCGTAACCGTCATGCCCACCGTTACGACGACCTACACCTTGACCGCCACCAACGCTAGCGGTACCAGCACCAGAACCGCAACCGTTACGGTAAGTAACGGCCCTGGCTCGGGTGGTAACAATGGTGGCGGCGACCCCATGAGCTTACCTGAGGGCACCTTCGGCGTTGGCACGAGCACCAGCGGCACCTTCACCAACGACGCGGACGGTGGCATCAGCAGCGACGACGACGACCGTATCATCAGCGTGGCGGCGGGCAGCACCTTTTACGCCCAGGTCGATTACAGCGATCCCGACGGCATCGCCAGCATCGCTATCAACCTCGTCAACAGTAGCCCCGAAGGTATCAAAGGCCCACTTCCGGTCACGCTTCCTAGCGGCGGCTTTACCATCGGCGAACCTACCGGTTGCGACCTCAGCTCGAGCCCGACAGCCGTGACTTGCGTCTACCCGATTACGGTTGAGGCGGGAACGGTCGATATCTCCGAGTTAGCCGGGGCCGGAAATGAATTTGCTTACGTTTTCCGCGCGAATGTAACGGACGGCGCGGGTAACGCAGTTCTCGGGTCGGAGCGCGGTTACGTCAACATCGTCCAGTAAAAAGTTTTAGCATGACCAAAGCGCAACCCCGCGGGGTTGCGCTTTTCATGGGTCGCCGGCTTCAAACGGTCTCGGAAAGGGAATTGACCTCCCGGCGCAGGTTACGCAAGCTTCCGGTGAGGGCCTCGAGTTCGCTCTGAAGGGTCTCGAGCCTCCCTACTTCGCTTTTGACAAACCGGGTATACGGCGAAATCGCCGCGCTGAGTTTTTCAGCGGAACGCTCCAATTCGCGTTCAAACTGCCCGTTCAGACTTTCCGCGAGCCCGTCGCGGAGCCGCTGCATCTCTTCGTGCAGGTTGCGTTTGGCGGCGCGGCGGCGGTTGGGGAGGACTAGAAAGCCGAGTCCGGCGACGGTCAGACCCGCCAAAATCCCGGTTGCGTCGAGCGCGGCCCCCGACAAAAATGCCACCATCGCCGCGCCCAGGCCCAGGCCGCCGACCTGAATCAGGCCGGTCTGCAGCGCCGAGCTCTGCATCGCGTCGGCCAAGCGGCGCGCTTCGGCGTCCTCGTTGTAGCTCGTCATGACTGTTTCGGCGCTCTCGCTCAAGCCGCGAATCAGCGCGTCGCGGTCGTACTGGAATCTCCCGCCGATTTCGCCGATGACGCGCTCGTCCGAGGCTTGTCGCCGTTCTTGGACGAACGCCATCACGTCTTCCCAGAGTTGCAGGTTGCGCCCGATAAACCAGTCCACCATCTCGGCGACGGCCCGGTCGATCTCTTTGTCCGCGCCGCGAATGACGCGGAGGCGAAACGCTTCGCGCATCCGTTCGTTGTCGATGAGCTGCAAGATTTTGGTCAGCCGCACGGTGTCGTCGAAAAACACGTCGCCGCGCCGCTCGACCTCTAACAGCACGGTTTTTACACGTGAGAGGTAACTTTCGAACTCGCGCCGCATGTCTTTTTTGAACTGCGCCACCTGCCGCTCGACCTCTTCTAGGGTGCGGCGGTCGCCCGCCAAAAGCCCTAGCTCGCCGCTGATCACGCTCCCGTAACTTTCAGCGAGGCGCTGCGCGACCCCGAGCGGCGTCCCGAGTTTGAGTTTGAGGCGAGTTTCGCCCGCAAGGGTGGTGCCGATAAAACGCTCGAGTTCCGGTAGCCCGCTCCCCTCCAGGGCGGCGGCGTCTGCGGCAGCTCGAGCCTTGTACGCGTCTCGCGCCGCAACACCGAAGACCTGCGGGTCGCTGCCGAGCGTCTCCTTAAGCGTTTCGGCGGCGTGTTCACGCACAAACGCCAGCACTTTCTGCTGCTCGTCTTCTTCCAGAATATCGATTTTGTTGACGATGACCACGACTTTTTTACCCCACGAACGGATGAGTTCTAGAAACTGCCGTTCGGACTCGGTAAAGGGGCGGTCGGCGGAGGTGACAAACAGCACCAGGTCGGCGCGCGGGACGAAACGCTCGGTCAGCTCCTGATGGCGTTTGATGACCGCGTTGGTACCGGGCGTATCGACGAAGGCCAGCTCGCGCAGGATGTCGGCGGGGTATTCGCGGCGGAGGATAAACTCGCCCTCTTCGGTGTCGCGCCGCGCCGCGCCGTAGGTCACGATGGTGATGCGGTCGGTGGTCGGCGTGACACCCTCCAACATCACCTTTTCGCCCAACAGCGCATTTAAGAAGGTGGACTTACCCGCGTTGTATTCGCCGCAAACGACGAGCAGAAACAAGCCCTCGAGGTCACCAAGCGCGGTTTTAAGCTCGGCCCGGTCTTCGGGGCGCGCCTCGAGCCTGCCCAACAACGCCCCGAGGTCGGCGATGACGAGGCGTTCGCGGTTTAGGAGCGCGCGCGCCGCCTCGGACATGTGGAGGTTCATAAACTGCACAATAGCACGCAGCTTGTGCCCTTCAGAAAGGGGTTCGGCAACGTTTCGCCGCCGGTGCGTTAAGCTGACCTGATGAAGGTTCACACGCTCGAGCACCTCAAAGCACACCTGGCTGTTACCGCCGACCTGACGCAGGCGCAGGCCCTGCTCAACTGGGATCAAAACGTCTACCTGCCGCCCGGCGCCGCTCGCGCCCGCGGGCAACAGCTCGCCACGCTGGGCCGGGTAATCCACGAACGCGCGACCGACCCCAAGGTAGCGGCGTGGCTTACGGAACTGGAAGCTGCCGGGGCCGACCGGGGCGACACCGCAGACGCGGCGCTCGTGCGCGTCGCCCGTCACGACTTCGCGCAGGCGACGAAGCTGCCGGGAGCGTTCGTCGAGGCGTTTGCCAAGGCCAGGAGCGCGTCACAGACGGCCTGGGTCGGAGCGCGGGCCGCGTCGGACTTTTCCCGGTTTGCCCCGCATCTGGAAAAGATGGTCGAACTGAACCTCCGTCAGGCCGAGCTTCTGGGCTATGACGCGCACCCTTACGACGCGCTGCACGACCTTTTTGAACGCGGCAGCAGCACCGAGCGCCTCCGCACCGTTTTTGCCGAACTCCGTGACGCGGCGGTGCCGCTGCTGCGTGACCTCGCCGACAGAGCTAACGGTGAGAACCACCCGGACGCGCCACTCCGTCAGGCGTTTCCGGAAGCCGACCAAGAAGCGTTTGCCACGCACATCATCCGGGCGTTCGGCTACGATTTCGACCACGGTCGTTTAGACCGCACCGTCCATCCGTTTGCCACGAGTTTTAGCAAGTACGACGTGCGGATCACCACGCGTTATCACGCTGATTTCTTAAGTCCGGCGCTTTTCGGGACGCTGCACGAGGCGGGACACGCCATGTACGAACAGGGCGTCAGCAGCGCCTACGACCGTAGCCCGCTCGGCAAGACCGTAAGTTTAGGCGTCCACGAGTCGCAGTCGCGGCTTTGGGAAAATCTCGTAGGCCGGAGTAACGGGTTCTGGCGCTGGGCGTATCCGCAGCTGCAGGAGACCTTTCCGGCACAGTTAGGGGCCGTCTCGCGCGACGACTTTTACGGGGCCATCAACCGCGTCTCGCCGAGTCTGATCCGCGTCGAAGCCGATGAAGTCACCTACAACCTGCATATCATGGTGCGCTTTGAACTCGAGCTGGCCCTTATCGAAGGCACGCTTAAAGCAAGTGAGCTGCCCGAAGCGTGGAACGCCAAATATAACGATTATCTGGGTGTGACGCCGCCGAACGACGCACAGGGCTGTTTGCAAGACATCCACTGGTCTTTGGGGATGTTCGGCTATTTTCCGACCTACACGCTCGGCAACCTCATCAGCGTGCAGCTTTTTGAAGCCGCCAAAGCCGCGCATCCCGAACTTGAACAAGACATTCAAAATGGACACTTCGGCAAGCTCTTGGGTTGGCTCCGCGAGAACATCCATCAGCACGGCGCACGGTACGAACCCGCCGAACTCCTCGAACGGGCGACCGGTAGCGGTCTGGACGCCGGGCCGTATATCCGCTACCTGAAAGAAAAGTTCGGCGCACTTTACGGGGTTACGGCGTGAAATCCGGTGTGAAGTGCGTTTTAGGCTTTTTGCTCTTTTACGGCGTCGCCTTCGCGCAGGTTGGTTTGCCGCCGGCACAGCTGGTACAAGAACTCTCGAGCCTCAACCCGGCCCGGACAGCGCAGGGCTACTGCGCCCAAGGTCTGAAGTTTACGCTGACGACGCGCGGCAGCGCACGCTACCGCGTTTCCGGGAACGCCGGGCTCAGCCCGCAGGGGCCGGCGGCTTTGGCCAAAGCCGCCGGCGCGGCGACAGGGTACGGGGATGAACCGACTGAACCCGTCGCCGCTTTCCTAAAAACGAGAGCTGCGGAGCTTGCCGGACAAGGTGAGGTGTTGCCGGGAGCGATCTCGAGGTTGGGGGTGCTTCGCTAGATGCTGCTCGTTCTAGCTGTTTTCACCCCCTTTCTAGGGGCGCTGCTCGCACCTTTTTTGACGCGACCGCTGGGCGCGCGGGCCGGGTGGCCTTTGACGCTCGCCTTTGCCCCGGCACTGGCACTCGCTACCCTGATTCCGGCAGCGCACGGCACACCCGCTGCGGGGAGCGCGGCGTGGGTTCCGGGTATCAATCTCACGCTTTCGTTTCGCGCCGACGGGTTTTCGCTGCTGTTTGCGCTGCTCGTCGCGGTGATGGGCGTTCTGGTCGTGGTTTACGCCTCGTCGTACCTCGGCCCGAAAGAGCGGCACGGACGTTTTTACAGCTATCTGCTGCTCTTCGGCGGCGCGATGCTGGGCTTCGTCTTGAGCGACAACCTGATCGCCATGTTCGCGTTTTGGGAGTTGACCTCGGTCGCGTCGTTTCTGCTGATTGGTTTTTGGGACGAACGCCGCGCGGCGCAAGACGGGGCGCTCAAGGCGCTCGTGATTACGGCGGCGGGTGGGTTGGCGCTCCTCGCGTCGGTGATTCTTTTAAGCCTTGCCGGGGGCAGCGTCAACTTGTCTCAGCTCGACTTTGCTGCCGTTCGGCAGAGTTCGTCGTTTGTCCCGGCGCTCGCGCTCTTGCTCTTTGCCGCACTGACCAAATCGGCGCAGTTTCCCTTTTATATCTGGCTGCCGACTGCCATGGAAGCGCCCACGCCGATCTCGGCGTACCTGCACTCGGCGACGATGGTCAAAGCCGGTATCGTCCTCTTAGCCAAGTTCGCGCCGCTGTTCGTGCTGAGCGCATGGTCGGACGGGCTGCTCTACCTGGGGCTCGTGACGATGGTCTGGGGCTCGTATCTGGCGCTTAAACAAGACGACCTCAAGGCACTTTTGGCTTATTCGACGGTTTCACAGCTCGGGCTTTTAACAGCGCTTTACGGCGCGGGCTATCCGCTTGCGGCGACCGCGCAGCTGATAAACCACGCCACGTTTAAGGCGGCGCTCTTTCTGGTCGTCGGCAGCATCGACCACGAAACGGGCAGCCGCAGCATCCGTGAACTGTCGGGGCTTGCCCGCAAACTACCCTGGACGTTTCTGATTGCAGTTCCGGCAGCGCTGTCGATGGCGGGCCTGCCTCCGTTCGGCGGCTTTATCTCCAAAGAGCTGTTTTATGAGGAGATGCTGCGTAGCGGGACGTTGCCGATTGCGCTCGCGGTCGTCGGCAGTGTGATGACTTTTGCGTACAGCCTCAAGTTTTTAAGGGTATTCGTCGGGCCGTACCGCTGTCACCGCCCCAACGTGCACGAAGCGCCCCTGTGGATGCTCTTACCACCTGCGCTGCTGAGCGTCCTCGTCGTGCTTTTCGGCGTTTTTCCGTGGCAGGCAACTTTGGCGACGCCGGTTGTGGCGCTTGCGGCGCCGGCACTCGGGTTCGAACCCGAAGCGCTCTATCTCTGGCACGGTTTTAATCCGATGCTCATCTTGTCGTTCTGGACGTGGGGAGCCGGGATCGTGCTTTTTGCGCTCATAGGTCCGTTCGGTCGACTGCAAGAGGTGTTGACACCCTCGTGGAACGCCAACACGGTATATTACGCGCTGATGGGCGGCCTCGAGCGCACCGCCCGTTTTGCCACCGCCAGAACCCAAAACGCCACCTTCGCCGCACAACTGCGGGTGTTGTGGCTGCCGGTCGCGCTGCTCGGGGTGGGGTTTGCCTTTGTCGGTCTAGGCGCGTATTTGCCGCAAAACCTGAGCCCGGTACCGCTCGAGTTTCTCGCCGCTGCCTTATTGGTCGCGGGTAGCACCTACGGCGTCATCATTGCCCAGGCGCGGGTTTCAGCGCTGATTTTTTCCGGTTTGGCCGGGTTGTCGCTTGTTTTGCTGTTCGTCGCACTCCGCGCCCCCGACCTCGCCCTGACGCAGCTGCTAATCGAAACCGTGACCGTCATCTTGTTCGTCTCGGTGTTTCGCTACCTGCCCAGACTGACCCGTTACCGCCGCTCGCGGCGCGCTTCTTTTTTCGACGCTGCGCTTTCCGGCGCAGTCGGTTTGACGGTCTTTGGGGCGCTGTTAGCAGTGCAGACGCCTATCGGCGAACGGTTACAGCGGTTTTTTCTTACCGAGAGCAAAGCGGGAGCCGGCGGTTACAACGTCGTCAACGTGATTCTAGTCGATTTTAGAGGTTACGACACACTCGGCGAGATTACCGTGCTGGCGATTGTCGGGGTGAGCGTCTACGCGCTGCTCAAGGTTAAAACGGTGTCTGAAAAGGAACGTGATGAACATGACTGATAAACACGATAAACGCGGGCTCGAGCTGTTTTTTCAAACCTTCGCTCGACCTGTCGTGTTCGTGCTGGTTTTTCTAGGCTTTTACCTCTTTTGGCGGGGTCACAACGCGCCGGGGGGCGGGTTTATCGCCGGGCTCATCGTCGCGGTCGCCGCGCTTTTGTCGCGAATCGTGTTCGACCGGCCCTTTTTGAACCTGCCGCCGCAACGCCTCTTACCGTGGGGGCTGCTGCTAGCGCTCCTCACCGGCGTCGTGCCGCTCGTCTTCGGACAAGCCTTTTTGAAGTCCGCTTACGGCTACCTGACGTGGCCGCTGATCGGTGAGTTCGAGTGGGCGACGGCGGTGCTCTTTGACGCCGGGGTCTTTTTGGTCGTGGTCGGCACGACTTTGACCATCATCGAACTTTTAGCCGAAGATACCGATACGACGCTCGCGCCGCTCGACGCGCAGGAGGACTGATGGAGCTGCTTTTGCCGCTACTCGCAGCACTTTTGGTTGGTACCGGCGTGTTCCTGGTCTTGTCACGGGCGATGATCCGCCTGATCATCGGGTTGTCGATGATCGCCTACGGTGCAAACTTGTCGATCTTGCTGGTTGCCGGCGGCAGACTCAGCGACCCGCCGCTGACAAATCTCAAAGGCCCCTACGTCGATCCGCTCCCGCAAGCGCTCATCCTGACCGCCATCGTCATTGGGTTCGGTACCACCTCCCTCCTTTTGGTGCTCGCCATGCGCGCGTTTCAGGCGACCGGTACCGACCACGTACAAGAGCTTTTAGAAAAACCCGACCCGGCGACGCCGCAACGTATTTACGCCGATCCCGAACACCCGTCGGTCTCGCCGGAAACTCAGGGCGCGCGGCACTCACGCGCATGAAAATATTATGAAAATACCGTTATGATCGCCCTGACGCTACCCGTACTGCTGCCCCTTTTCGGGGGTGCACTGCTGCTCCTGCTCAGGACGCCGCAGGCTAGGGCCTTAGCTTCAGCTATCGTCTCGTTACTGACGCTGCTCGCGTCTCTTTGGCTCGCCGTTCTCAGCTTCTCCGGTGAGATTCTCGTCACGCAGCTCGGCGGCTGGCCCGCGCCTTACGGGATTACCCTGGTTGCCGACGGTCTCACCGGGATTATGCTGCTGCTTTCGGGGGTGACCGGGCTTTTAAGTACAGTTTATGCGGGCTCGAGCCTAAAGCGCGCGCCGCGCCGGGGTGCGTCGCCGCTGCTTAACGGCCTCCGCGAAAAGCTGGGCACCCTGGCCCTGTTACAATTTTTGTTTATGGGCGTCAACATGTCGTTTCTAACCGGCGACCTCTTTAACCTGTTCGTCTCGTTCGAGGTGATGCTCATCGCCTCGTATGGCCTGCTGCTGATCGGCGGCACCTTGCCGCAACTCCGCGAAGGCTTTAAGTACGTGGTCGTCAACCTCGTGGCCTCGGCCATCTTCGTGGCCGCGGCGGGGTTGGCCTACGGCCTTTTCGGCACGCTCAATTTTGCCGATATCGCGTTGCGTTTGCAGGGTGTCACCGGCGACACCCGCGTGACGCTCGTCGCCGCCCTGTTAGCGCTCGTCTTCGCCACCAAAGCTGCCACCTTCCCGTTCGGGTTCTGGTTGCCGTACAGCTACCCGGTGGTACCGGGTGCAGTCGGGGCGTTTTTCGGGGCCATGCTGACCAAAGTCGGGGTTTACGCGCTTTTGCGGCTTTTTACGCTGCTGACACCCGCAGAGACGGGTTTACGCAACACGCTCCTGCTGCTCGCCGGACTGACCATCTTGTTCGGCGCGCTCGGCGCGGTGGCGCAGCGCCGCTGGCGGCACCTGCTGGCGTTTGCCAACATCGCCTCGGTCGGGTATCTGGTGATGGGGATCGGGAGCGGCGCACTGGCCCCGACGCTCTACTACCTCGTCCATTCGGTGCTGGTGATTTTTACCCTCTTTTTGCTCGCCGGACTTGCTGAACTCATCGCCGGGGAACGCTTCGGCGACCACACCGAGGGGCACCTGGGCGCGTACCCGCTCTTAGGGGCGGTCTATTTTGTCGCGGCGTTGGCCCTTGCCGGCCTCCCGCCGACAAGCGGGTTTATCGGCAAGTTCGCCCTGATTCAGGCGCTTTTAGAAACCGGCGGCGCACTCCGCATCGGCGTGGCAACGGTCGCCGTTGCCGCCGGGTTACTCCTCCTTTACGCCGGTATCGCCGTCTGGCGCGGCTTTTTCTGGGGGGACGAGGACGCCGTTCATAAAGTCGCGTTGCCCACAGGAATGTGGCGGATTACGGCGGTCGCGGGTTCGCTGCTCGTACTGCTCGCTGTGGCGAGTGGCCCGGTTTACGCGCTTTCCGAGCGGGTTGCGGCGCAGCTGAGAACGCCTGAGGCTTATATCTCGAGGGTTCTGCCGCAAGAAACAGTAAAAGCAGCACAGGAGACAGCACCGGAGCGGGTGCCGTGAGTCAAGTCTTCATCTTGTTTCTCTTTGCACTTTTGTGGCCTATTCTGGTCGGTGAGCTGACCGCCTATAATTTAATCGTCGGTGGCCTGCTGGCGGCACTTTTGTTGAGTGTGTTGCGGGGCGGCGGCGAGTCGTTTGCGCGTCGTTTGGGGGCGTTTATCCGTTATCTGGGCGCGTTTTTCTGGGAGCTGCTGCTGGCAAATATCCTGATTGCGCTCCTCGCACTGCGCCGCCGTCCGGTCTTTTATCCGCACATCATCGCCGTACCGCTCAGGTTGCGTAGCGACGCCGCGATTTCGCTCCTGAGCGCGACCATCACGCTTTTGCCGGGAACGGTAGCGATGGGCGTCTCGGCCGACCGCAAGCTGCTCTACGCCCACGCCATCAACATCAAGGACGTAGACGAGGCGCGGGAGAGCGTGAC
Organism: uncultured Trueperaceae bacterium; assembly: GCA_963799485.1. GTDB lineage: Bacteria > Deinococcota > Deinococci > Deinococcales > Trueperaceae > Truepera. The sequence continues at coordinate 155,445 of CAWCXJ010000005.1, read as the reverse complement.
AAAGATGGAAACACGCATTTTGGGGTTTATGAAGTGAGAAGGGAAGCTAGATGACCACCGTCGCACTTGTCTGTCTTCTTATTGCCGTGGCACTCGCCGTCTACCGTGTCGTCCGGGGGCCGTCGTGGGGCGACCGCGTTACCGCCTTCGATTTTTTAACCGTCAACCTGGCCGTTCTGATCGTCGTTTTGGCTATTCGCACCGGGTTCGAGAGCTTTCTCGACGTAGCGCTGCTCGTGTCGATCCTGGGTTTTTTGACAACGGTGGCGCTGACCCGTTATTTGCTTTTACGCCAGGTACTCAAATGAAGCTCGTCAGCGACCTGTTCTTGCTCTTCGGCAGCTTTTTTATCTTGGCAGCCGCTATCGGTGTGTTCCGTTTTCCCGACTTTTACACCCGGTTGCACGCCTCGACCAAGCTCGTTACACTCGGCGGGATAGGGATTTTTATCGCGGCGGCGCTCCGTTTCGGGACGCCACTGGCGGTCTCGAGAATCGTCCTCATCACTGCTTTTTTCTTTTTGACCGCGCCGCTGTCAGCCTATATGATCGCCCGCTCGGGCTATCTGCGGGGGTTGCCCTTTTACCGTGAAGCGGGCAGCGCCGACGAGTGGGACGCGTGCGGCGCGCAGCTGAGCGCTGAGGATGAACCATGAAAGCCGCTTTGTCGGGTGTTGGACGTGCTTTAACGCTGCACACCTAGAAGTAAGATTCGTCACGTGAGGAATGTGAAGAGAATAAACAGGCGGTGCGTTACACTGACTTCATGATGCAAGAGTATCCCAGCCTCGTGTGGCACCTGAAGAACACCCAACTGTTCGAAGACCTCTCCGAAGAAGAACTCGAGAGCCTCTCGCGCATCACCCCCTACAAACGCTTTAAGGCCGGAGAGGTGATCTACCACATGGAAGACCCCGCCGACGCGCTCTACTTTATCCGCGAAGGCATGGTCAAAATCTCGATGTATTTTCCCAACGGCAAAGAGATGATCCTGGCGCTGTTCGGCAAATACGACGCCTTCGGTGAGCTGCTGCTGCTCCCGTCCGAACGCCGCCCGAACCAGGCCGAAGCCGTGATGGACACGACCCTTATCGTCTTGCCCGAAGACGATTTTCAGCGCCTCATTACCCAGCAACCTAAAATCGCCATGAAGTTTATCCAGGTGATGTCCACCAACCTCTGGCAAGCCCAAACGCGTTTTGCCGAGGTCGGGGCGTTCGACGCCCCCGGACGCTTAGCCAACTTGCTCTTGCGCCTCGCGCACGATTTCGGTAAAGAGGGCGACCGCGGCACAATTATCGACCTCAACTTGACGCAGCAAGACCTGTCGAAGATGATCGGCGCGACGCGTGAGACCGTTTCGCACTGTTTGGCGCGGCTTTTGGAGTACGGCGCAGTGCGCCGCCGCCGCGCGCCGATTGCAGTCGACAAAGCCAAGCTGCAACAGTTTTTGGATGAATCCAGCGATTAGAAAAGCGGCAGACAAAACCCGCAGTCGTACGTACTGCGGGTTTTGTCTGCGATAATCTCTGCACACCGGTTTGGGACTTCTACTGAAACTTAATCCACAGCAAGCAGGAGACCGTAGGCTTTTTAGGCGACCTCTCGAGCCTGCCGGGTCGCGTCTTTGGGTACCCGGTCTTCTAGAACCCTCGCTGCGCCGATATAGATTACGACGCCTGCGCCAACTTTGTTAAGCACATCTGCGATACTAAACACGATGTTGATCCAGTTGTAAGACAGTTGCGGCCAGAGCGCCGGGACGAGGTAGCCGAGCGGGTAAACGCCCCAGGTCGTAACGGTCGCAAACGCCAAAATCTTAAACGCCCGGCGCTCCCAAGGATGCGCGCCCGCTTTGAACCGCCGGTAGATGTAGAGCAGGGTGATGGGGATGATGACGTAGCCGATCGTCGCGATAAAACCCCAGAAGAGTCGTCCCTGAACGTCTACGCTACCGTTGGCGGAGAACTGCTGCTCACCGATGTAACCGGTAACGACCATAAACACGTCGGCGAGGAGCAAGATCGTCAGCGCCCCCCACAGTTTGCGCGGTTTGGCCTCTAAAACCAAGACGGTTTTAAGCAAAAGTAGCGGCGTCGTGATCAGCCAGTCTACGTAGCGGTACTGACCGACAGCGAGGTACGCGTTCTGGATAAGCCGTCGCTGCGCCGCCGGGTCTTGCGCGTTGGCGACACTGCGCAGCGCGTCTTGGAAAAAACCACGTATCAGGTAGTACGAAACCGCTGCCACCCCGACGATAAGCGCGGATAAGATCATTTCCGAACGGTGTTCAGGGGCAACGCGCTTTTCAGCCGCCAGAAAGAACACAAAGGCCGCGCCCAAGGCGAACACCGCCGCGAAGATGCAGTAGTAGGCCACCATCGACAACAACCCGACTTGACCTGCAACCGGAACGAACCCACCTGCAAATTCCATAATCCCCCCTCAGAATCAGGTTTTTGAGCGTAGTCGGCCCCTAGTCCCGAGCCTTTACCCCCCGGTACGCTACGCCCGCCTTTTTTAGCTGTCTAGCGCCCTAGCTTACATTTCAAGCAAAACCACCTCGGTTGGCGAAATGCCGGTCACACCCGGTACGCTCGAGCCTCTACACAAACCTTTTTGCGGGGTAAAACGGTCTGTAAAACCCTGTTGTACCGATTCGGGAAAGGACGTGCTGCACAGCTTTCCGTATCAGCTGAAGGCGTCCGTTTGCGGTTTTACGCTTGACCTGTGGCACTTTACCTGGAGATAGAAGCGTCAGTAGCGCGGGAAAATCCCGTAAAAACCACGTGAACCGTAACGTGCACCGTTGACGGGCCTGTGCCCTCAAGCTAGAATTTGGGCAATACAGGCAATACAAAGGAGATAGCAATGGCTCATTATCAAACCCGGCTCAACGTCGAGGGCATGACCTGCGACCACTGCGTCAAGGCGGTCAGAGAGGCGCTCGAGCGTACCCCCGGCGTCGAAAAAGCGCAGGTCGACCTGCAAGCAGGTGAGGCGACTGTCGAAGGGGCCGCCGACGTGCAGACGATGTTACAAGCGGTCGAAGCTGAAGGCTACAACGCGTCGCTTAATACACAAAACGCGCTCTAGAGAGGCTCGAGAGTTTTCGGCTCGGCGCCATTCAAGCTGCCGTCGAAAACGCGCAGGCCAACTAGCTTTTTTCACGGGTTTGGACTTTACGCGGCGTGGCTGCTTGCCATCGTCGCAACTGCCGGAAGTTTGTATTTTAGCGAGGCGCGGCTCTTTGTTCCGTGTACGCTCTGCTGTTATCAGCGCATTCTGATGTACCCACGCGTAATTTTTTGGGGGATCGCCTCGTGCCGCCAAGACCGCAGCATCGTCGGTTACGCGTTGCCGCTCTCAATCTCGGGTATGGGTGTTTCGACGTTTTACTACCTCGAGCAAAAAGTACCGGGGTTTCGCCCCCCGAGTATCTGCCGCGCAGGTGTTCCCTGCTCTCAGGAATACATCAACTGGCGCGGCTTCATCACCATTTCGTTGCTTGCGCTCACCGCGTTTACGCTCATCACTGTTTTCCTCATAGGGGTTGCGCGTTCTGCGCGTGCCGCGCATAATAAAGGGGTAGGCGCGGAGCCTGCCGCCGCCTGAACAAAGATCTTTCCGAGCGTTTTGCTCGAGTCTTTCATCCCCTCGCCAGAGAAGCGTCGCTACTTAATTTAGGAGGAAAACCGTGCCCCATATCATCACCGAACCGTGCATCGGCGTCAAAGATCAGTCGTGCGTCGATGTGTGTCCCGTCGAGTGCATCTACGAAGCCGCCGACCAGTTCTATATCCACCCCGACGAGTGTATCGACTGCGGCGCGTGCGTCCCGGCCTGCCCGGTCAACGCCATCTTTCCCGAAGAAGACGTACCGAGCGAATGGGAGTCGTTTATTCAGAAAAATTACGATTTGTCGGGCGTCTAGACCAAACCAATTTGTAAACGCCGGACGGTTTAGGTTCGGCGTTTGTCGTTGGTGCATGTCATTAAAGGTGCGGGCAAGCTAGACGACCCCTTGAAACCGCTCGGCGTAGCGCTCCTTGAAAACGTCCCAGCTCTCCCAGTCTTTGGGCCGCTCCTGCGTCTCCGTCCACTCCCAAAAGTTCATATACAGGGGCCGCGCCAGCCGCAACTCTTCGTAAAAAATACGGGCACTTAGGCCCCCTGCCTCCAAGTAGCCCGACGTTTCGAACGCGCCGAGAGCCGCCGTGCGGTCGTAAGGTACCGCTCTAAATTCAGGGTGCCAGAACCTGTTTTTCGGGTGGAGTAGCAGATACTGCGCGCGCGGGTCGCCGTTAAAGGGTGTTCCGACTGCGCCGGTATTTAAGATAAGGTGCTCACCATAACGATGCTCGTAAGGCCGGTGGGTATGCGACCCGATGAGGATATCGGCGGGATAGTGTGCGACGATTTCCCCCAATACACTGTCGTCCAAGTAACTCGCGTAGCCCTCACGGTAGTGACGCGGGGAACCGTGTGAAAAGAGCAGCCGGGGCAGCCCCGGCCTGGCGTCCCGGTAGGTCATCGGGAGCGTCCGTAAGGGTTCCAAAGCGCCCTTTTGAGCGAGCTGCGCTGCGGGCCACGCCATCCCGTACCAGAAGGCGTCTTCAAACCAGAGCGCGGGAATATCGGGGTCGTGGTCGATCCACTTGCACATCAGGTCGTCGTGGTTGCCCAAGGTAACGGCGCTGACGTTGCCGAGGTTGAAGATACGCTCGACGACGGCGGCGTTGTTCGGCCCACGGTTTACCAGGTCGCCGTTGACGACAATCTCGCCCGCACCCACCTCGGCGATATCTGCTAAGACGGCTTCTAAAGCCTGAATATTCGCGTGGATGTCGGCGATAACGGCGATCAAGATAGCTTATCGTAGCATCCCCTCGAGCCCCTTTTCAGGCAAGCTGCGCCACAAATCCGGTGAAGCCGGCTTCACGAAAACCGTGCAAAACCTCAGGCCGAGGCTATCCCGAATGCCGTAAAGTAGAGGGTGTCCCAAACGCTTTTATATCTCCTCGGTTACTGTTTGCTGATTTTGGGCCTTGCGCTCGGGGCCGACCTGCTCGGTGTTCCGACGCCGTGGGTGGTAGTCGGCGTCGTTATTTTGGCCGGCAGCGGTTTGATGAGCGTCTCGAGACGGTTTAAGGACTGAACCCGAAGCTGCCCGACAGGACAGTGAGAGTTTAAGATAGTGAGAACTTAAGACAGTGAGAACCGGCGGCGTAGCGTTGGGAGAAGTAGAAAACAGAGTGCCAGGGAAAAATCAAAGCGTTCTTTATTCTCAGCTCCCCTGCCAACTTGCATGACCGATTTACTTGACCTTGTTCGAGAGACTACACCGGGTTTTTACGGGTAACGTGCTACGCTCTCTGTAATGCCGAGCCGAGACACCATTCAGGAAACCGTTCAGGGCTACCTTGTTCACATCTACACCGCTTCGACGCTTTTTTTTGTGGCCTTGGCGGTGCAGTGGCTGCTAGAAGGAACGTTTCGCTGGGCGCTCGGCGCGATTGCCGTAACGATGGTCATCGACGCGACCGACGGCGCGCTGGCGCGCAAATACCGCGTTAAAGAGACCGCCGCCGCCATCGACGGTGGACTGCTCGACAACATCATCGACTTTACGAGCTATGTGGTTCTGCCGATGCTGCTCTTGTTGCAAGCCAAACTGCTGGTGCCGCCCGCCGTACTGATTGCGGCGTTTGCGATGTTCTCTTCGGCCTTCGGTTTTTCCCGCACGACCGCCAAACTCGCCGACGCGGGCTTTTTCGTCGGGTTTCCGTCGTACTGGGGCATCGTCGTATTTTACCTTTATCTGCTGCAAACACCGCCGCTGTTTAATACCCTGCTGATTTTAAGCTTGTCGCTACTGGTTTTCGTACCGGTGCGCTTTTTATACGTGAGCCGTTTGCCGCGCGGACGCACGCTGCACGTCGCGCTGGGTTCGGTGTGGAGTTTGCTCTGTCTGGCGGCGCTGCTGCTCGAGCAAGGCGCGCTCAGGACGGGGCTCCTTTATGTGTCGCTGGTCTACCCGGTTTATTACACGCTGCACTCGCTACAGCTCAATTTTCGTTCACAGCGGCCCGTTTTGCAGGAGAAAGCCGGCGAATAGTTCGGGGCAATCTCTGGTGTTGGTTTTGCAGTTGATTTTGCAGCCGGTTTGGTAGTTGCGCTCGAAAATGGGTCTTCAGCGCCGACACATACTTGAAGGGTTGCTCGAGCCTCGCTTCGTCAGGCTTCAGCACACCTGCCGAAGATGGTTCAGTCAGCCTAACCGAACCGTCCCTCGACGTAGCGCTCGGTCATCTCGTGTTTGGGGTTCGTGAAAATCTGGTCGGTCGGCCCCTCTTCGATCAACACGCCGAGGTGCATAAACGCCGTCCGGTCGGAAACGCGCCCTGCCTGCTGCATGTTGTGCGTCACGATGATAACCGTGTATTCCTTTTTAATCTCGTGAATCAGCTGTTCAATCTTGTCCGTGGACATCGGGTCTAACGCCGAGGTCGGTTCGTCCATCAAGATGATGTCGGGTTCGGTCGCCATCGCCCGGGCGATACAAAGACGCTGCTGCTGACCGCCCGAGAGTCCCAAACCGGAGCCTTTGAGCTTGTCCTTGACCTCTTCCCACAAGGCCGCGCGCCGTAAAGATTTCTCGACGAGCGCGTTCAGGTCGCCCTTGTACGCGTTGAGCCGGGGGCCGAAGGCGACGTTATCGAAAACCGATTTGGGGAACGGGTTGGGCTTTTGAAAAACCATCCCGACGCGGCGACGCACCTCGACCGGATCGACGGCGCGGTCGTAGAGGTCGACGCCTTCATAAGTAACCGTACCCTCCGTTTTAACCGTCGGGATAAGGTCGTTCATGCGGTTGATGCTTCTCAGCAGCGTCGATTTACCGCAACCCGACGCGCCGATCAAAGCCGTCACTTGATTTTTCGGGACGTTGAGCGAAATGTTGTGAAGTGCCCGAAAGTCGCCGTACCAGAGGCTGAAGTCGTGAATACTCACGACGGACTGTTCATCGCCTACCGGGTCGGTTCGCACCGACGCCTGCTTGAAATCGAACGCTTTAGGTTCACCGGGTTGGGGCTTCGTCGCTGTTGTCATAAAACTCCTTTGGTGGCTGTTTCGGTTACCACGAACGCTCGAAACGGCGGCGCAGATAAAAAGCCAGACCGTAAAGAACAAACAAGATAACGAGCAGCACGATAATACCCGCCGAGGCGACGTGCGCGAACTCGGGGTCGTTTTCAGCAATCCAGTTGTAAATCTGTGAAGGAATCACCGTATAACGCGAAAACGGGCCGTCGGGGGGGAAGACGATAAAACCGACTGCGCCGACCAAGAGGAGCGGCGCGGTTTCACCGATAGCCCTGGCAATCGCTAGAATAACGCCGGTGACGATACCACCGACCGAGTTAGGCAGAACGACCGAAACGACCGTTTGCCACTTGGTTGCGCCGAGGCCGTAGCTCGCTTGCCGTAACGTACTCGGAACGGCGCGGATCGCCTCACGCGCCGCGATAATCACGACCGGCAAAACGAGCAGCGAAAGGGTCAGGGCGGCCGACAAAATCGTCGGGCCGATGTTTGCCAGACGCACAAACAGGTAAAGACCCAAAATGCCGTAAACGATGCTGGGAACGCCTGCCAGGTTGCGGATATTGACCTCTAAAAGTCGTGAGAACCGGTTTGCCGAGGCGTACTCCTCGAGGTAAATCGCCGCGCCGACGCCGGTCGGCAGAGTAAACAAAATGACCAGACCGATAACCCAGAGTGTCCCCAATAAAGCGACGCTGAGCCCCGCCACCACCGGTGTACGCGAGGCGTTTTTGGTCAAGAACGAAAAGTCGAGCCACGGGTTTAGGTAGAGATTTTGACCCTCTGTCAAGGTGCTTGCCAGCAGACCGGTGTTGGCAAAAGGATTCCACGAAGCCAAATTCGCAGCTTGCAGGCGGGTTAGGAGAATTTGTGCGGCAGGTTCTAAATCCGCTGCGTCTTGCTCTGCCAGGTCATCTCGTACTCCGCTCAAATAACCGTTGACGCCGAACAGTCCGATGTCGGCAACGCCGTCGTCACGACTGTTGGTGACGACCCAGCGAAAGGGGCCGTCCTGCGTGCGCCACATCAGTTCGATGCGGTTGCGCGCGTTGAACAGGCGCAGCTCTTCAGGGTCGTTGAAAAACGCGGCGATGTCTGCCGGGGTTTCGCCTTGCGCCTCGAGGTCTAGGCGGACAACCTGGTAACCCCCAAGGGGTGCCGCCGACCACGCAAACGTCTGAGCACTGACGCTGCTACTCGGTTCGACGATCTGCCATGAAAAGGTATCGAAAAGCGTATCGAGCAACAAAGTAACAACGAGCGCGACCGCCAGCACGACCGGAACGAAAGTCACGACCGCGAAAATGCGGCCCATCCGGGTACGCGCAGCAAGGCGACGCGCTTCGCCGGCGCTGACGAGGCGTTTGGCGGGGCGGCGCGCCACAGCGGGAGCTTCGATAGATGCTTTCATTCGTAACGCTCCGAAAAGCGCTGCACGACCTGTTGCGACGCGATATTGAGAAGCAGCGTCATGGTAAAGAGCACGGCGGCGACCGCGTAGAGTGAGCGCGCCCCGATCGATCCGGCAGGCTGGTCGCCGGTTCCGGCCTGGACGATAAACGAGGTCATCGTAGCAATCGTTTCGCGTGGGTCGAGGGTGAAAGTCGGTTTTTGACCGGCGGCGAGCGTCACGATCATCGTTTCACCGATAGCCCTCGAGATCGCCAGAATAAACGACGCCACGATACCTGAAAGCGCCGCCGGGACGATCACCCTGGTAATCAGCTCATACTTCGACGCGCCGAGACCGTAGCCCGCTTCGCGTAAACTCCGGGGTACTGCGCGCAGCGAATCGACCGAGATCGACGTGACCGTCGGCATGATCATAAAACCCATAACAATCCCTGCTGAAATCGGGTTGAAAAAATTTACGCCGGGGATGATATTGCGAATAACCGGCGTTACGAAGAGCAGCGCAAAGTAGCCGAGCGCTACCGTGGGAATGCCTGCCAGCACCTCTAAAATCGGGGTAATCGTGCGGCGCGTTTTATCGCCCGCAAATTCGGCGAGGTAGATCGCCGCGCCGAGGCCTAGCGGCAAACCGATGATGCAGGCGATAAAGGTGACCATCAGCGTGCCGATCACGAGCGGCGCGATACCGAAGCTTTTGGTGGCAAAAAGCGGCGCCCAGACGCGGCTGGTAAAGAACTCGGCGACAGAGACTTCGCGGAAAAACTGCACCGTTTCCTCGGCGATGGAAAAAACGACGGCAACCGTCGTCACCACCGAGATGAGCGCGCACAAGAGCAGGAGCGTCCCGATAACAGCCTCGCCAGCCCGCCGACTTGTACGTTTGTTGAGGCCCACAGCTCGAGCCCTATCTAGCACCGAATTCGGCGTTCTGGTCGCCATGTAATCTCCCGGACTAAAGAATTGAATAAGAAAAAGCCAGTCCTCAGCTAAGGACTAGCTTAGTCTAGGTATTTCAGCGCAGTGTCAGCTGAGCGTCAGGTGCGCTTTACAGCTTTGCTGAGCTTTTTCAGTTTACTGAGCTTCTTCAGCGCTCTGCACCGCTTCAATTACGTTGTCACCCGGCTGAAAGTTAGCGAAGGCACTCCCGGTAACGCGGTTGTCAAAACGGCCTTGCACAGCCTCGTACACGGCGGCGTCGTAGGCTACATAGCCCGTGCTGGTAATCAGCTCACGGTTATCCGGCGAAAGGTAGAAGTTGACGAAATCGCCAACCGCCGGAGTGTTGTCGACCGCGTTTTGGCTGACGTAGATAAATAGCGGGCGTGAGAGCGGCTCGTAAGACGCATCTACGACGGCTTCGGCGCTCGGCGCGACACAGCCGTTGCCGTTGTCGATTTCAACGGCTTTTAGCGTGTCGGGGTTTTCGGCGTAGTAGGCGTAACCGAAAAAGCCCATCGCATACTCGTTGCCCTGGACGCCTTGCACGAGTACGTTGTCGTCTTCGCTGGGCGAGAAGTCCTGGCGAATCTCGTTGCCGTCGCCGATAATGGCTTCGTTAAAGTAGTCGAACGTTCCCGAATCGACGCCGGGGGCGTAGAGGTCGATGGGTTCAGCGGGCCAGTCGGGGTTGACGTCGCTCCAGTTGGTGACGCCGCCACCCGCTGACCAGATTTGGGTCAGCTGCTCGGTCGTCAAACAAGTTACAAAGTCGTTTTTGGGGTTGACGACGACGGTCAGCGCGTCGGCGGCAATCGGCAGCTCGATAAAAGGGATACCGGCAGCGTCGCAGGCGGCGACCTCATCGTCTTGAATGACGCGACTGGCATCTGAAACCTGGGTTTCACCGGCGCAAAAGCGCTCAAAACCGCCGCCGGTACCGGCAAAACCGACGGTAACCTGGGCGTCGGGGTTGATGATCTGGAACTCTTCAGCCATCGCCAGCGAGATGGGATAAACCGTTGAAGAACCGTCTACGGCGATGGACTGGGCGAACGCCGTACCAGAAGCGGCAGCGCCAAGAGCGAGCAGTGCAAGAAGTTGTTTCACTTAGATATCCTCCTAGAAGTGGTACAGGGCAAAAGCAGTACAGAGTGAGAATACGGGGGTTGCGTCAGCGTTTTGTCAGATAAGCGGCGATATTTCAGGCGTCTCAAGGCGGCGGGGTAGCTTCAAAAGGGCATTTTGAGGTACGCTTGCACTTGACTCTTAGCAGAGTGTTACCACCAAATGCGTATTTCCCTTTTGTGAGGAGTTTCGTATGCTTAAATGTAATGCATCTTGTACCGAGCACTACTCGAGCGCTCGGTCAAGGGCAAAGCGCGAGGGGAGGCGTCTGGCAGCTTGTGCAGTTTTAGCTAGTTGGATCGGAAGTTAGCGCGTTCTTTTTCGGAGGTTTTATGAAGCTTTATCCGCGCAGTCTGGTCGTAGCGTTGCTCGTTGTGCTCGCGGCCTGTTCACAAACCACTACGCCGCCGCTCGACGCGGCGACTTGGGCACCGGGTACCGGCAGCGTTTCGGGGTACGTCGTCAACCGCAAAGCCGGAACCGCTGTGACCGGTACCGTGGTGACGCTCGCCGGAACCGAAATCAGCACTACCACTGACGAAAACGGCTTTTACCGACTTTTCGGTATCCCTGCGGGTTTTGCCGACCTGACGTTCTCTCAAGACGGTTACGCAGCGTCTACGGTCGAGGGGTTGCGGGTTGGCGACCGCGCCGAAACGAAGTACAGCACCATCCAAGCCGAAGCGTTCGATCCCTTTTTACCCACGGTCTCACCCACGCTAAACGTCAGCCTGGAAAACGGCTCGAGCGTCCCCGGTGGCGACGACGGCAGCCTGAGCTTTACGGTCAGCGGCAGCGTCGCCGATCCCGACGTCACCAGATTTTACGAGCTGGCAACCGTAGGGCTCGGTCAGTCACGCGGCACCTCGGGCTACCTCAACGCCTCGGTAGCGGGAACGAGCTTCGGCTTCGACGGCAGCGAAACGCCGGTCGAGGTCTCGACTACCGGTTTCGAGGGCGATACGAGCGTTCACGTCGTCGCCTACGACGGCAACTTCAACCGCACCGAAGTCGTGCGTTACGTTAGCGTCGGCGCTCCGGCAGACGAAACCGACCTCGGCAACGTAACCAACCTGGGCGCGTTCGCCGTGACGTTTGCCGACACCGCCGTGTTCGGATCGCTCAGCACCACGGGCGGGGCCGGTGCGGATGTCGGTTTTAGTGGTCGCGAACTGATGAAAGCCGTGCGCGCAGATGACTTGAGCGCGCTTAAAGCGTTTGCTCCGAAGGCTCAGCCAGGTGTAAAAGCTCAAGGCTATCTCGACGAGGGCTTGATCTGGGCCGACGTTGTTTTTAGTTACGACGGCGACACGCTCCCGACCGGCTTTCGCATCTACCGCAAGCTGATCGGTCGGCCTGCCGGGGGCCTCGTACCTATCGCGCAGGTTAGTCCCGCGCAGGCGTCGCTGGACCCGGAAAACGAAGACAACACGCTGTACAGCTACCGCGACGCCAGCGCCGGCTTGGAGGCCGGCGTAAAGACCCAGTACCGCGTCGAAGCGTTTTACGGCGACGCCTCGAGTACGTCCAAAGATGCGTTTGTCACCCCGCTGCCGATCCTCGAGGTCGCGGCGCTCAGTCCCGATAACAACGCGGTTGATGTATCGGTCTCCCCCACCTACGATATCGCCGTAGACAACCGCGACAACCTGCTCTACATCGGCGCAGCTGTACTCGACCGGGTTCACGCCGACGGCAGTCCCCTCGAGTGGGTTTTTCTCGGCGTCGACCTCGGCGCCGAGACCGAGTTTAGCTTGTCCCATAACCTAGACGGCAGCGCCGTCAACGACGCGCTGCAACCCTTCCACGGTTACGACTGGCAACCTGTCGCCATCACGAGTAACGGCACGGTAAGTAGCGAAGGTGAAATCGAGGGCGAAAACGCCATCTCGGTCGGCGCGGACTTCTTCGACTTCTTTGGCGTCGGTTTCGGCGTTTCCGACGGCCCCGTAAACACCTTTTCCACCGGCGACGGCAGCTTTTAGGAGGCGTGATGAGACGTTACTTTACCGGCGCACTACTGCTTTTGACGCTGACTGCCTGCCAGACCAACGTTCGGGCACCGCAGGCCAGCGCCCCGGACTATACCTACCAGATCGACAGCCGCGGCTTTATCGCGGGCGAACTCGTGATTGGCTACCGTAAAGGGGCCGACGCCGCCGCCCTCGCCCGCAAGCTCGGCGGTACCCTCAAAACCGACTGGTCGCAGATCGGTGCGGCGCTCGTGACGCTGCCCAAGGGTCTGCCGGTCGCCAAGGCGCAGGCCAACGCGCAATACCTGCGCGGGCTTCGCTACGCCGAACCCAACTATGTTCACCGCCGCCCCGAAGACCCCGCCGGAGCGGGTGGCGTCAAAACGACCCTGAGCCCCAGCCAGGTCAGCGTTCCCGACCCGGACTTCGCCGTGCAGTGGATGCACCGCCAGATGAACTCGCTGGAAGCCTGGAATAAAGGGGTTACCGGTGCCGGTATCCGTATCGGGATTCTCGACGACTTTATCGACCACCGCCACCCCGACTTGGTGGACAACATGTTCTATCCGGGTTTCGACGGTTTTAAGGCCGCTAACCTGGGCGAAGGCGAACCCCTCGAGGACGCCTTTATCACCCCCGAAACGCCGCACGACGGCACCGGCAATCACGGAACCTCGGTTGCCGGAACTGCCGCTGCGGTCAGCAACGAACTTGGCGGCCTCGGCACGGCTTACGGCGCGAGCATCGTGCCGCTCGCTATCAGCGAACCCGAAGATGGTGGTCTCGTCGATTCGGCCATTATCAGTTCGGCGATCTTTGCGGTACTCGGGCCCGACCTACAACCCGGTGGCGACGACCGCGCCCCCGGTACCGATCCCCAAACCGGTGCTTACGTCCACGTCGTCAACATGTCGTGGGGTAGCGACTTTTATAGCCAGGCCATCAAAGACACCATGGACCTGATGCTCAGCTCGGGCATCGTACTGGTGACCTCGGCGGGTAACACCCCGACCGAAGGCCCGTCGTTCCCGTCGTGGACTCCCGGCCTCATCAACGTCGCGGCGACAACTCCGCAAGACGGGCGTACCAGCTTCTCGAACCGCGGTCTGCAGGTAGACGTCGCTGCGCCCGGTGAAAATATCTGGGTGCCGACGACGCGCAGCTGTATCTACGCCACCCCCGACGGCAGCTCTTGCGACGGTGAAAACGCCTACACCTATATTAACGGCACCTCGTTCTCGAGCCCTGCGACCGCCGGTACCGCCGCGCTGGTGCTCGAGGCTAGCGCCGAACGCGACACCAACGGCAACATTACAGGCGTTCTAAGCGCCGCACAGGTTCGTCACATCCTCCGCGAAACCGCCTTCAAGCCCAGCGGCTACGACCGCAGCGCCCTCGGTGCCGGAATTGTCAACTCGGCAGCAGCAGTTCAGCGCGCGCTGAAAGTGGCCTCCGACCCGGTTGAAGACGGCGGTTCGGTTTTGGTCAGTGCTGTGCTCGCGAGTAATCCCAACGTGCAGATTCCCACTGTCGGCCTGGTCCTGATCCCTAAAGAGGGCGACAACGCCGTCGAATACACCCAGACTTCCGACGGCTCGCTCTTCGTCCCCCTGGGCCTCGGGTTGTTTCAGCAGATGGATGCGGGCGACTATACCCTCCAGGTCAGCGGGCCGCACACCGCTACGACCGGCATTCCCGCCGCGACCGCCGAAACGGACGTGACGATCACCCCCGGCAACACCACCAACGTGCAGGTTGCACTCGACGTCGATACCTTCGATGATCCGTTCGAGCCTAACGGCGAGATCGCCACCGCCGCCGAACTCGGGGCGGACAGCCTCACGCTGCGCGCCAGCTTGTACGACGAAAACGCCGACACCGACGTAGACGTGTACGCGCTACCCGTAACCGGCGGCACACCCTACCGCGTCAACTTCGAGACCGCCACCGGCAGCTTCGACGCGGCCCTGACGGTCTACGCCGAAGACGGTTCGGTGCTGGCTGAAAACAACGACAACCAGACCTTTAGCAGCGACCCGCTCGTGGACTTTACGGCTCCCGAGGGCGGCGTAGTTTACGTCGAAGTTTCCGAGGTGAGTGGCGCGCCGGCGGCTAACAGCCCCTTCAACCTCTACGACCTCGACATCGCGCCCATTATCGGCGACGAACAAGAGCCCAACGGCAGCGCCGAAGCCGTCAGCACGACAATTCAAAACGTCAACTTTGACGGCGCGCAGAGCGTCGCACTCGGGAGCGCCCTAAACGCCGCTTTAGGTGAAGACGACGCCGACATCTTCGAGGTCGATGTAGCCGCCGGCGAAACACTCGTCGCCGACGTCGAGACCGAAGAGAGCGGCGTACCCGATACGCTTTTGGGCATCTATAACGGAGACTTTGAGCAGGTCGCCTTTAACGACGACTATAGCGGCCGCGAGTCGCGCGCCACCTACACCAGCGAGACCGGCGGAACCTACTACGTCGTCGTTATCGCCTGGGACTCCATCAACCCGGCAAACGCCACCACCGGCGATTACGGTTTGATGCTGACGAGCTACCTGAACCCGCCGACCGAATAGGGCCGAATGGGGTTTCCGCCGAACAAGGTTCCAAGCTCTCAAAGCCTCACCTACGGGTGAGGCTTTTTTGTGGTTAGAGCAGCGACCGGAGCAAAACACGCGCCCGGCGAGGGTATTTTTTGAAGTTTGCTAATGCCCCCAAGTCGGCTTGAACAGGCGGTCTCGGGCGCTGCAAACTAAACCCTTTTAGGTGCTTACGGCTGCGCTCGAGCTGAGCTTCCCCGGCACCGAACCCGAGCTGTAGCTTTTTTACTGCTCTACCCTCGGCAGGTGCTAAAGCGCACGCAAGCTGACCTCGAGCCCCCCAATCAGCGCTTCGGCTTCTTCAAGGCGACGTTTTTCTTCTTCGACGACCGCAGCGGGCGCGTTTTGCACAAACTTAGCGTTTGACAGCTTTTTAGCACTTTTGTCACGGTTATTCTGCAGCTCTTTCAGGCGTTTTTCCTGCCTTGCCCGCCACTCGTCCAGGTCTACTAGACCCTCGAGAGGGACAGTTATATCTCCACCTGTAAAAGCCGAAGTGAGGGCGGCACTATCCGTGTGCTTTACACTTGCCTCAAAGGTAACACCAGCGTTGGCCAGGCTGTCAAAAACCCTTCTGTTCTCACCGATTACGCGAGCAACGTCACCTTTGACCAGCAGATCGTCAATTCTCTGCGAGAACGGGACGTTTGCCTTCGCTCTTAGATTTCGCACCTCCGTAACCGAGGCTTGTAAGAGAGAAAAATCGTGCTCTACTCTAGAATCTGTAAACGCCTTGTCAACCTGGGGCCAAGACGCCCAACCCAACTGCTCGTCAAAACCTAGCGCTTCGTACAGCTCTGAAGTAATAAACGGGATGAGCGGGTGCAACAGCTTCAAGATGTCGGTTAGGACGCGAGCCAAAACCGCTCTGGTCACCGCGTTGCCTTCGCGCAGCTCCGGTTTCGCCGCCTCCAAGTACCAGTCGCAAAACTCCGACCAGACGAACTCGTAGGCGGCGCGGGTCGCCGCGCCCAAATCGAACGCGCCGAGGTGCCGCGTCACCTCCTGAGTAGCGTGCTGCAACCGGCTTAAAATCCAGCGGTCGGCGAGGGTTTCAGGTTTTACGGCGTCCCTTCGAGGGACAGCGTCGCCAAAATTCAGCATCGCAAACCGCGCTGCGTTCCAGAGCTTGTTGTTGAAGTTACGGCCCATCTCGACGCGGCGCGCGTCCCAGCGGATGTCTTGCCCGCCTGTGGAGGTATGCGCCACCGCAAACCGCAGCGCGTCCGCACCGAACGCGTCCATCACGGTCAAGGGATCGATCCCGTTGCCCTTCGATTTCGACATCTTCTGCCCGTGTTCGTCCAAGACCAGCCCGTGCAGCACGATGTCAGAGAAAGGCTTTTCGTCCAGTAACGCATAACTTGCCAACTGCATTTTCGTCACCCAAAAAAACAGAATGTCGTAGCCCGTAACGAGCGCTGAAGTCGGGTAAAACTTCCTAAAAAACGGGTCTTCCAAGTCGGGCCAGCCGAGGGTTGAAAAAGGCCAGAGGTTCGATGAAAACCAGGTGTCGAACACATCACTGTCTTGGGTCAGCGTAATGCCCGCATAACGCGGGTCGTCGGGCGGCTCGAGCTCGGGACTTTCCGGGTCGGGCACATAGATATTGCCCTCAGCATCAAACCACGCCGGAATCTGATGGCCCCACCAGAGCTGCCGGGAGATGTTCCAGTCGCGCAGGTTTTGGAGCCAGTCGCGGTTGACCTTGGTGTAGCGCTCGGGGGAAAGGCGCATCTCACCGGCCCCAAGCGCAGCGAGAACTCGCGGCGCAACCTCGCCCATCTTGAAAAACCACTGCGTTGAGAGAATCGGTTCGACCGGCACGCCCGTGCGTTGCGACACCCCGAGCGGAACCGTGTAAGCCTGCGTGTTCACGAGGTTCTCGGCTTCTTGCAAAGCAGTAACGACGGCGGTTCTGGCCTCGAACCTGTCCAGCCCTCTAAAAGCTTCGGGCACGAGTTCTCCCGTCAGCTTGGCGTCCAGGTCAATCACGCTCGGGTGCGGCAAGCCGTGGCGCTCACCGATTTCAAAGTCGGTCGGGTCGTGCGCGGGCGTAATCTTGAGCGCGCCCGTACCGAAATCCATCTCGACGGCTTCGTCGGTGATAATCGGTATCCAGCGTTCGGTGAGCGGAATCCGGGCCTTTTGTCCGTGCAAATGCGTAAAGCGCGCGTCATCCGGGTGAACGGCTAAGGCGACGTCGGCGAAGATCGTTTCAGGGCGCACGGTCGCAACCGTAAGCGCGCCGCCGTTTCCGAGTTCGTAAGAAAGCGTGTAGAGCTCTCCAGGGCGGTCTTCGCGGTCGACCTCGAGGTCACTCAAGGTCGTCCGGCTCTCCGGGTCCCAGTTGACGATGCGCTCACCCCGGTAGATGAGCCCCCGGTGATACAGCTCTACAAACTGTTTACGCACCGCTCTGGTCAAGCCTTCATCCAGCGTAAAACGGGTACGGCTCCAGTCGGCGGAAACTCCCAACCGCTGAAGCTGTCCTAAAATAATATCGCCGTAACGCTCTTTCCAAGCCCACATGCGCTCTAAAAACGCCTCACGGCCCAGGTCTTCCTTGGTTTTGCCTTCGGCGCGCAGAGCCCGCTCGACCTGCACTTGGGTGGAGATACCCGCGTGGTCGGTACCGGGTTGAAACAGCGCTTCAAAGCCGTTCATCCGCTTGAAACGGATCAGGGTGTCGATAAGCGTATTGTCGAAGGCGTGACCGAGGTGCAAATTGCCCGTCACGTTCGGCGGCGGAATGACGATGCAAAAGGGGGGTTTTTCGCTCTGTGCATCTGCCGTAAAGGGCGTTTCAGCCCAGCGTTTGACCCATTTTCCTTCTACGCTTGAAGGGTCGTACTGTTTGGCGAGTTCGGGCATGTCAAACTTCCTTAATCTCGAAATGAGTAAAAAGCGGGACTGACTGATGTCTTAGCCGTAGGCGCTTAAAAGTTATAGTAAACGAGCGCATATCTATGCAAAAACCTCGCGCCCTGTTCTCTTCGGGGTGAACGATCGGGTGTGCTCGAGCCTGTACAGTTCACCGAACTCGTCTTTGTTGGTACCGGCTGATGGTTGAGTCGCCACAAAAAAACCTCCTCCGCATGTGGCCCAAGCGTAAATGTGGGCTTTGCGGACGAGGCGAACCCCGCGGTACCACCGCATTTCTTAAAAGTATCCGTTAGAGATGATACCTCTAAGCACTTCATTCAGACTGCAAACGGGCAGCCACCGGGGGGTCTAATAAACGTTACTCAGACACGAATAACGTCTTTCTTCCCCTGCTCACGGGCGACGTTCACACGGCTCCCGGCCCAGGCTCTCAGCGCGTCACCTGGGTTCTCTGTCGGGCATCGCCGGGTTACTCTTCCCGCTCAACGCTCCCGAAGTATAGCAGACTGTATACCTTGTAAGCTAGACGGGCAAGCTAGAGAACAGGCAGCGCGTTTAGGTTCTGAATACTGATTTGACCGGCTAAAATACGTGCGGCTTTACGCAGCGCCTGTGCGTCCGGACTCTCAGGTGAAGAGACCACGAGCGGTTTCCCGGCGTCGCCCGCTTCACGCATCGCCCGCGTAATCGGAATCTGACCCAGCAGCGCGAGCCGCTCAGCCTCGGCAAATTTGGCTGCGCCGCCCTCGCCGAAGATGTAATCGCGGCTGCCGTCGGGTAGTTCGTAATACGACATATTTTCGATCACGCCCAAAACCGGTACGTGCGTTTTGCGGAGCATCGTATAGGCGCGGCGCACGTCCAACAACGCGACATCTTGCGGCGTGGTGACAACGACTGCGCCGGTCAGCGGTACGAGTTGTGCCAGCGAAAGCTGCACGTCGCCGGTACCGGGGGGCAAATCGACGATGAGATAATCGAGCTCACCCCAGACGGTTTGTTTAAGGAGCTGCGTCAGGGTACCGTGCAAAATCGGGCCGCGCCAGGTCAAGGCTTGCCCGTCTTCGACCAGGTTGGCAATCGAAATCACCTTGACGCCGTAGTTGCGCAAAGGCAAGATGCGTTTTTCGTCGTCCGCCATCAGGCGCTTGCCCTCGACGGCGAACATCTTGGCCTGACTCGGGCCGTAAATGTCGGCGTCCAGAAGACCGACTGCCGCGCCCTCCAAAGCCAGACTCGCGGCCAGGTTTGCGGCGACCGTCGATTTACCGACGCCGCCTTTACCCGATCCGACGGCAATGACGTTTTTGATGCCGGGGAGTTCTTTTTGCGAGGAAGCCCTGACCTGCGCGTCGAACGACAAGTTGACCTGCTCGACGCCGGGAACACGGGCGAGCGCGGTTCTCACGTCGCGTTCGATCTGCGCTTTCATCGGACACGCCGGGGTCGTCAGGTTGACGGTCAGCGTTACCGAACTCCCGTCGAAATCCAGCTGTTTGATCATCCCGAGGCTTACCAGGTCGCGGTGCAGCTCGGGGTCGTCTACGGTGCGGAGCGCATCCAAAAGCGCTTTTTCGGTAATCTCTGCCATGAGGTTACGCTAACTCTTTCGCCTTGCGCTCACAAGGGTTCAGAACACCTGCCGGGTTTGACGCGCGCAAAGGTTCATGGTCGGAGCAGGGCAGGTTAGGGCTATACTAGGCGGGTGAGATGTGTTCTATGTTTGCAGCGCTCCCCAAGCCGAGCCAAAGCTGAGCTGCATGGCTAAACGCTACCAACCGAGTGAACTGATCGGCGAACACGGCGGCGTACAGACGTTTGCCGGACGCGACGTGGTAAACGGCTTGCCGGTCAGGCTCTACAGTTTTGTCGGCGAACCGACCCTTAAAGAGAGCGAGCTTAGATCGGACTTTATCCCGCCGGTTTTAAGCTCGAGCTTTACCGGGCTCGCAGGTGAGGTCGTCAGCGCTTTTTCGGACGAATTCAAAAAGTCGAGGGGCGCGGTTACCCCGCCCCTCGTCGAGGTACTTTTGCGGCAAACCGCCGCCGCGCTCGACGACGCGGCCAAAGCGGGCGTCGTTCACGGCGACCTGTCCCCGGAGCGTATCTTTTTCGACCGTGAGGGGGGCAAGTCGGGCAGGTTTGTACTCGAGGGCTACGGGGTGCCGTGGCCGGTACGCCCGAGCGAATTCAGCGCGCCCGAACGCATCAGCGGCCCGTCGTTTGCCGGCGACATCTTCTCGTGGGCGCGGACGGTCAAACACCTTTCCGGGCCACTTCCCGGCGACCTGCGCGACCTTCTCGACCGCTGCCTAAACGCCGATCCGGGCGCGCGGCCCCACGCCCACGAGTTGCGCGCCGCCCTAGAGCGCTATCCCTTTAGCGGCAGCGTTCCGAAACCAAACCCGCAGGCGCACCGCGACACCTCGGCGTTCGAACGCTTTGCCGAAGACGACGCTGAAGACGACCCGGGCGCAGAACGAGACGGTTTGAGCGACGACCTAAGCAACCTCACGCTGCCCCCCAAAACCTTTAAGCTCAAAGAATATCGGCGGCAGCAAACAGCGCAATCACCGGGACGGGAGACGGCAGAAAAACTCGTGCCTGAGCCCGCTCAGCGGGAGCCTACACCGGAAACCCCGACACCCTCGAGCCCACTTACGAATGTGTCTGTAAGTAATGTGTCTGTAAGTAGCGTGCGGTCGCTACCGGGCACACCCGAAGCTCAACGTTCAACCGACCTGCTCAGACAGCTCGACGCGACCGAAGCCTATAAAATACGTCTAGCGGCGCACAACGCCAAACACGGCGCTAAAGGTAGTGAAGGTAGCGACGTTGCAGCGGCAAAACCGCCCGCGCCCGCCGTACTACCCACCACACAAACCAGGGTTACACAGACGGTTACGCGGCAGCCGACCCAGGCGACCGAACCTGCGCCGCTACCCCCTCGAGTCCGGGTTCAGCCTATCCCGAACGCAGCCGGTACGGCGCGCACCGAAAAGGACTCGAGCCGCAGGCGCGACGAGCAGCGCGACGACCCCGACGACTTCGAGGTCATCGACGACATCGACGACCGCGCCCCCGATCCGACACTTTACCGGGGCGGGCGACGGGTTCTTCTCTTGACGCTGCTCGGCATTGCCCTGCTGGTACTGCTCGTACTCCAGTTTATCTAACGCGTGACAAGGGTTCAAAAAACAGTTCAACTTGCCGCACACGCGAAAGGACTTCATGGCTAGTATCGTCGTACTCGACTACGGCTCCCAGTACACGCGCCTCATCGCGCGGCGGCTCCGCGAACTAAGCGCCTTCTCGGTCATTTTGGGGGCCGACGCGACGCTTGACGAGATTTTGGCGCAAGACCCCAGGGGCGTCATCTTGTCCGGCGGCCCCGGCAGCGTTTACGACGAAGGTGCGCCCGTTCTTCCCCACGGGCTCCTGGAGGCGCGCTTGCCTATTTTCGCCATCTGTTACGGGATGCAGCTCGTCGCGCAGGCCGCGGGCGGCAAAGTCACGGCGAGCCGGGTACGCGAGTACGGCAAGGCGCAGCTTTCAGGCTACCGGGGCGAGCTGTTTAGCGGCGTCGAGGGTGAGTTTACGGCGTGGATGAGTCACGGCGACTCGGTGATGCGTTTGCCGCAAGGCTTCGAAGTGGTCGCCGGCACCCGCGACACCGAAATTGCGGCGATGGAAAACCCGGTGCGGGGGATTTACTGTATGCAGTTTCACCCGGAGGTGCAGCACACGCCCAAGGGCCGCACGCTGCTGGAGAATTTCCTGCGCCGCACCGGGATCCCGCGCGACTGGACGCCGGAGCAAATCCTCGAGTCCCTCACCCGTGAGGTCAAAGCGCAGGTCAAAGACGAACGGGTGCTGTTAGCGATTTCGGGCGGAGTGGACTCGAGCACCTTAGGGCTGCTCCTCAACCGCGCCCTCGGCGACAAGTTGCAAGCGGTGTTTGTCGATCACGGCCTGCTGCGTACCGGCGAGGCCCAAGAGGTCGAAAAGGCGCTGCGCGGCGTCGGTATGAACCTGAGCGTCATTGATGCGTCCGAGACATTTTTAGAAGCGCTCAGAGGCGTTGAAGACCCCGAACAAAAACGCAAGATCATCGGGCGCGAATTTATCGAGGTCTTCGATTCGGTAGTCAGGAAAAAGCAGGCCGAAGGCCGGATTCGCTTTCTGGCGCAAGGCACGCTCTACCCGGACGTGATCGAATCGGCGGGCGGACACGGCGCAGCCAACATCAAATCGCACCACAACGTCGGCGGCCTACCGGCAAATATGCAGTTCAAGCTGATCGAGCCCTTCCGCACGCTCTTCAAAGACGAGGTACGCGAACTCGCTGCGCTTTTGGGTTTGCCGCCCGCTTTATCGGGGCGTCATCCGTTTCCGGGGCCGGGGCTCGCGCTGCGCTGCCTGGGTGAGGTGACCCCGGAACGGCTCGAGGTTTTACGGCGCGTTGACGACATCTTTATCTCGGCGCTGCGCGAATTTGGACTCTACGACAGCACCTGGCAGGCTCTAGCTATCCTGACCCCCATCATGTCGGTCGGCGTCATGGGCGACCAACGCACCTACGCCAACACCGTCGCGCTCCGGGCCGTGTCTTCGTCCGACGGCATGACCGCCGACTGGACGCGCTTGCCACACGACTTTTTAGCGACGGTTTCCAACCGGATTGTCAACAGTGTGCCGACGGTGAACCGGGTGGTGTACGACATCACCAGCAAACCACCGGCGACAATCGAGTGGGAATAAAAAAAGCTCCGGTTTTCGCCGGAGCTTCTTGTTTAGCGAGGCTGGTTAGCGCTCCCAGACTTCTTGACCTTTATCACCAATCCTCATTAAGAAGGCATCAGCGCCCCCCGAATTTTTGCCGTTGACCTTACCTGTTGTATATCCGGCAATGTAAATACGCCTGCGATCATTTGCAGAAACGCCGAATACATTCTCTGCCGCGCTTTTACGTCTCGGCGCGTAGTTCCAACTCAGTTTTCCGTTTGTCGTGTATTTGCTAATGAACAAATCCGGGTCTGAACCATTATCTTGTGAGAAGACTGAACCCGCAACATACAGATTTTCGTTGCTGTCAACGTCGATAGCACTCACTTCCGTACCGTCGGCATAACGATAATCTCCCCAGACAGGCAAACCGTTCCGGTCGTACTTTTCGATAAAGACGTTGCCGGCAATGGAACAAGCAAGGTATACGTCTTTAGCCCCTGCTGTCACTAATGCTGGCGAGCCACCGCCAGGACTGGCTGGGCACGCCTGAATCGTCCAAACCTTATGCCCGACACCACTGTACTTGGTCAGCAGATAAATATCGTCATCGTAGTAGCTTCCTAAAACATAGACCGAGCCGTCTCCAGCCACGCCGAGGTCGTTTGGCACGAAGTAGTTATACTCACTACTGTCGCCGCTAGGACTTGTTTGCTTCCAAATCAACTTACCCTGCTTGTCGTACTTGTAAAGGGAGCTGTCCGAAATGGTTCCATTCTGCCTAGAAACGCCCAAAAGATAACTGTTTCCGCGCGCATCCCCTTCAAAACCCGCGATGCTGTTTACACCACGACCAAGTTCACGTTGAAAAAGTACCCTACCTGAAGTGTTAAGTTTGGCAAAAATTGCTTTACCACCACCTGAACTAGCTTTGAATCCCGGAACATAGATGTTTCCGGCACTATCTACGGATGCACCACTTCCGCCTATGTTACTAAAGCGCTTGTTCCAGATCAGCTTGCCATTTTTGTTGTACTGGCGGAGGAAACGGTTATAATCATCGAGACTGTTGGAGTTGACCGACTCAATCCCTGTTACATAGACAAGCCCTTGTCTAGGATCCGAGGCGGTGGCAATAGCAAAGTCATCTAGTGCTGTGCCAAACTGGGGCTCGAGCCCTTTACGAGCTTCCGGTGCCTGACTACAGGCTGAGATCAGCAGGCCAACTGCCAGAGAAACCGCTACTGTTAGTCGAAACCGTTTCATACCTCTGTGTCCTCTCGAGACAAAAAACGACCAGCTTGTTCAATACCGTTTTGATCCCAACACTGTAACCTTGCCCAAACTATCCCTCTCTCACCTGACTTCACCAGGCGCACAGCTTAAGTTGTTGAACAACGAGCTAAGGGTAAGCCCGAAAGCTTAAGCGAAACTTAAGCTCATCTAACCGCGCTTTACGACTTATGCCGGAAACTAACGCTCGCAAAACGCCAGGGACGTTACCGTTGCAACCCGTAAAACCCGAACGCCGCCTTAGACTGACCGGCGTGTCCCGTCTTGCTGCTCCACTTGCCACCGCCTCATTCTGGCGCAGACTTGTTCAGCTCAACCTCGGCCTGATGGTTTTCGGTTTGTCCATTTCGCTGATGCTCCGCGCCCACATCGGCCTCGACCCCTGGTCGGCCCTTCACGAAGGAGCGAACTAAGGTTGTAGCGGACTAAGAACAGCTGTAGACACATCAGGTGCAGGTGTTCTGACTTGGAAAAGGCTAGGGTTTTTCGAACAAAGCGAGCCAGACGTTGGCGAATGGGGTTGTCAAAACGTTCAACGTGGGCGGTTAGACCCGAGTCCTTGCCTACAGCCTGGTGTTGTTTGTCAAAGAGCACAGCCTGATAAGCTTCCCGGAAGTCGCTGAACACGGTACCTTGTTTGTAGTAGGAATGCTGCTCCACAGCTTGCGGCAGGTAGCGACGCCGCGTCCACCTGTGACAAGCACAGCGACCTGTTTGGCTTGTTTGCAAACCGCTAACCAGACCCACCGTTTGGTGTGTTTGCGGTGCACGAATGACCAAAGTGCCCCAAACGAAGTGGCAGGGTACATTTCATCAAGTTCGAGTTGAACCGCTTCAGGCTTGTCGGGCGTGATAAGTGTGGTACTGAGCGGCGGAGTCGTCTCGGCTTTTTTTAAGCCACTTCGCTAGTGTCGTCCTGGATACGCCGAAGGTTCTGCTCAGCCCGCGCATACTCGAGCGCTCCTGGTAAGACTTCAGTATTTCCTCTTTCTTCCGTTCGCTATAGCCTTTGGCGCTTGCGTTCTCACGGCTGGACTTGCTACATGCTCGGCACAGGTACTTTTGCTTGCCATTTGGTGCATGACCGTTCTTGACAAGTTGGTCGCTTTCGCAGTGCCGGCAGTGAACAACTTTAGTGACCATCCCTTAGCTTATCAGTCTTTGATGACCCACTACCGATGCTTGCTGGTCTACACAACGGTCTGGTACCTTCAGACTGATTTAGGCAACAAAGCCATACCCAGTTAGATAAGGCGCATCCATGCAGAATAGAGTCTCTGAACCTCATTTCTGGAGATGCGCCTTGGTCAAGTTCAGCAAACCGAGCAGTGTTGACGACTTTCGTGTGCTGCGTCCACTATGGCGCAAAATTAGGAAGCGTCTACTACGCCGTTTCTAAGTGCGTTAGCGGCACGACCCCCAACGCCCGTCCCTCCACATGCACCTTCAGGTGCTGCATAAACACCGCCGCCGCAATCCCCTTCTGCTCCGGCTCTTTCCGGCTCCTGAACGACACCGCCCCGGCCTCCATCTCCTTATCCCCGACGATGACGGTGTAGGGCACCTTGTAGAGTTCGGCGTCGCGGACTTTGGCGTTCATCCGTTCGCTGCGGAGGTCGGTCTCGGCGCGTAAACCTGCGTCAAACAGCTGCTTGCGGAGTTTTACGGCGTAATCGTTGTGCCGGTCAGCGATGGGGACGATACGGACTTGTTCGGGGGCGAGCCAGAGCGGAAAGTCGCCGGCGAAGTGTTCAATCATCACGCCCATAAACCGCTCGGTCGAACCGGTAACGGCACGGTGCAAAACAACCGGGGTTTTGCGGGAGCCGTCTTCAGCGACGTACTCACACCCTAAACGTTCCGGTTGAATAAAATCGACCTGAATCGTCGAAAGTTGCCATTCACGGCCCAGCACGTCACGCGCCATAAAGTCGGCTTTGGGGCCGTAAAAAGCGGCTTCACCTACGGCCTCAAGATACGGAACGTTCTCAGCCTCGAGCGCACGCCGCAGCGCAGCGGTAGCTTTTTCCCACTTCTCTTCGTCCTCGACGTACTTGCCTTCACGACCACGCAAACTCAGCTGCACCATATAATCTCTGAAGTCGTAAGTATCCAAAACCTCGCGGATAAGCCGGAGCGCAAGGGCGAACTCTTCTTGAATTTGCTCTTCGGTGCAGAAGATATGACAGTCGTCTTGGGTCAACGAACGCACACGAGTGAGACCGTTCAGCTCCCCCGACTTTTCGTAGCGGTAGAGCGTCGCAAACTCGGCGTAACGCAGGGGCAATTCGCGGTAGGAATGCTGACGGGCGTTGAAGAGGGTCATGTGGCTGGGGCAGTTCATCGGCTTAAGCCGCATCCGCACGTCTTCGTCTGCCATCGCCGGAAACATCGACTCGGCGTAGTTGGCTAGGTGCCCGGACTTGGCGTAGAGGCTTTCTTTGACAAGGTGCCCTGTCCAGACGTGCTGATAACCGTAGCTGGTCTGCACCTCGCGGACAAAGCGCTCCATCTCGTGACGAATAATCTCACCCCTGGGCAGAAACAGCGGAATCCCTGAACCGATGTCTTCTGAAAAAGCAAACAGGTCGAGTTCACGGCCGAGTTTACGGTGATCGCGCTTTTTCGCTTCTTCCAACTGCCAGAGGTGATGCTCCAACTCGTCCTTAGTCTTAAACGCCACGCCGTAAATCCGCTGGAGCATGGGCCGCGTTTCGTCGCCGCGCCAGTACGCCCCGGCGACCGACATCAGCTTGAAGTGCGGCGGGACGTCGCCGGTATTGGGGACGTGCGGCCCCCGGCAGAGGTCGGTAAAACCCTCGTCTCCTCCTTGTTCGTAAAAGGTCAGCGGGACGTTTTCGGGCAGGTCGGTGATGAGCTCGAGCTTGTACGGGTCTCTGTTCTCAAACCGAGCCAGGGCTTCGACGCGCGGCAGCTCGAACTTGCGGAGCGGCAGTTTGGCCTTGACGATTTCGCGCATCCGGGCTTCGATGGTGCCCAAATCTTCCGGGGTCAGGTTGCGCGGCAGGTCGAAGTCGTAGTAAAAGCCGTTTTCAATCACCGGGCCGATACCCATTTTTACGGTGTCGCGGGCGTGACCCTCGGCGGCGAACACGTCGGTCACGGCTTGCGCCATCACGTGCGCCAGCGTATGGCGCATCAGGCGGATGGTTTTATCGTCTTTTTTGGTCAGAATAGAAATCTCAGCGGCGTCGGGGAGTTCAGTGAATAAGTCGCTCAGTTGACCGTTGACGGTCGCGCCGAGAGCAGCTTTGGCGAGGCCGGGGCCGATGGCTTCAGCGGCATGCTTGGCGGTCGCGTGGTCGGGTAAATCTAGGCGTTTTCCGTCGGGCAGCGTTACGTGCATAATCACCTCAGTGTCCGTAGCGGACGAGTTTACGGCGCAGATGTTCCGGGGCCGCAAAGATATAAAAACTGTATCAGGTTGGGTGGGTTAGCGGGCGTGCAGGGACGTTCGTGCCACAAAACCGCAAGCGTAAAACGTAAATAATGGGTGCGGCGCGGCGTACATAAGACCAAGGTAGCATATTTTTTGGCCCCTGGAACGCTCCAGGTACGCTCACACCCTGAAACGCTGCGAAACACCGCTTTTATGAACCACAGACCGTAAACCAGCAGATGTTTAGCTTTGGCGCTCGGCCTCAAGTTGCACTCCCCCAAGTACAACTTGCCACTCTCATCACTCCCGACCACGCCCTCCGGCAAGCCCTGACGCAGTTTCGCAAACCTGCTTTGGGCGTGCTGCTGCGCCCTGTTACCCCGACCCAATCCAGCGCCGTCGCCGGAAGTTTAGCGCCGCTCGCGTGGCTCGGCAACGCTACTGCAAATCCTTTAGCCGGTGACCTTGTCGCGGTTTAGCTTGCAAAACATCGCTACGGATTTTTAGCGTCTCTACTTCACAAACGGAACTGCTTACCTTTTTTGCTCGACCTTTTCCTCTGACACGTCCTTAAACTCCGCGTCTACGGGTTCCTCGAGCCCCGCGCTATACTCCGTCTTGGAGCGCCGAAACGCGCCCATCAGCCGCGCGATGCGGTTACCGCTAAAAAGCAAAACGATAACGATGACAATCAGTACAATTTCCCAGAATCCGAGCCTCACGTGTGGCCTCCTGTAGTCCGTTCAGGCTACCACCTCAGCAGCTTAGAGCCGGGTCAATCGCCGGTGAATCCCAGATGTTCTCTAAGCTCGGCGACCTGCACCTTAAGCGTCTCGACGTCGCGCCGGAGAGACTCGAGCGTTCCCGGTTCAGTTTTAGGAATGGGTGCGGCTCCTTCTGCTGCCGGACGTACTCTCGGTTTGAGCCGTTCCGGGTCGGGGCCGAGCAGATGCGTCCAGCGCGTCTGACTCTGACCGGGGGCACGGCCTTCATCGCGGGCCAGGGGCGGTTTGTAGGCGGCGAGGCGGTGTAAACTCGCGTCTACAGCGGATACATCGGGGAAAGTCGTGTAGCGCTCCGTGCGGCTCCGCAACTCCCCGGCAGTTTGCGGGCCGCGCAGCATCAGGACGGCGAGAACGGCGAAGTCTTGCTGGTTCAGGTCGAACGCCTCACCGAGTCGGTGCTGATGCTTGACGACCCGTTCGGTCATCCCCTGTTCCGAGCTGACCAAACCCCGGTCGCGGAGCCCTTGCAGGGCGGTCTCAACCTCGCGTTGGCTGTAGTCTGTGACCGGGACGCGGCTGGTCTTTTGATTGCACGCCAAAACGAGCGCGTTGATAGAAAGCGGGTAATTTTCGGGGGTAGTGCGCTCTTTTTCTAGGAGTGTACCCAAGATGCGAACGTCTAAATCGGACAAACTCACGCGGAGAGTTTAGCAGATTTGGGCGAGCGTTGGCGGGAGTGTGCTCGAGTACCCAGGCGGACGCCCCGGTGTGCTCGCCTATTTTTGTAAATCCGTATAAGCTGGGCGTGTGGTCGTAGGCTTGGGGATTGATGCGGGGGGCTCGAGTACCCGCTGGCTTTTACGCTCGAGTCGCGGCGCTATTTTGGGTCAGGGGCGCACCGGGCCGCTGACCGGGCATATTTTCAGCCAAAACGACGTGCGGCTGGCGCAATTTGTCGGCATCTTAGCAGCGGCTAAAGCTGTTGGTGCCCCGGACGCGCTCGTTGCCGGAATTACCGGCTTGCATCCGCGAACGGTCGCTGCAGAGCTGTTGGCCCGCGCCGTAAAAGACGTTTTAGGTCTGACGCCGGAGCGCACCCTCCTTGCTAACGACATGCACGTCGCGTTTGCCAGCGTTTTCAGGCCGGGTGAAGGTGTCCTCGTTTACGCGGGGACGGGCAGCGTCGCCTATCACGAGACCCTTGCGGGTGAGGTCGTCCGGGCCGGAGGTTACGGCTACCTCATCGACGACGCCGGGGCCGGGTACTGGCTTGGGCGTCAGGGACTCAGGGCACTCTTGCGGCTCTTCGACGCGGCGAGTCAACCGCCTGAAACACCGTTGGCAGAGCTTTTTTACGCGCGACTTGGTAGCCGCGAATGGCCCGAGATTATGCCGGTTGTCTACGAGGGAGGCCGCGAGTTCGTCGCGTCGCTGGCCCCGGCAGTCGCGGAAGCCGAACGTGCCGGAGATAAAATGGCGAAGGCCATTCTGGAACAGGCTGGGGCTGAACTTGCGCGGCTTGTGCGGGACGTGCAGGGGCGGTTGGGCGCACCTTTACCCGTCGCGTTTGCCGGGGGAATTACGCGCCTGAGTGAAGTGGTGTGGGAGGGGCTCGAGGCTCACCTAAACACGCCCGTCAGGGTGGTAGAAGCCGAGCCGGTTGCAGCGGCGGCGCGGCTGGCGCTTATCTTGGCTGCTGCTCGGTAAACTGCGTACATGACTGTCTCTTCCGAACGCAAAGTGGTACTGATAACCGGCGGCGGTCGCGGTATCGGCGCAGCGACCGCGCGATTGGCGGCGGCTCGAGGTTACGCGGTGTGCCTCAACTATCGGCAACGGCGCGAGGAGGCCGACGCGCTCGTCTCGGAATTGCGAGCGAGCGGGGCGGACGCCGTGGCGGTTCAAGCGGACGTTTCGGTTGAGGCGGAAGTTTTACGGCTTTTTACGGCGGTGGACGATTTCGGTACGCTCCGCGCCCTTGTCAATAATGCCGCGACGCTCGAGCGGCAAACTCGGCTCGAGGCTCTGGATATGGCCCGCCTGACGCGCGTTTTTTCAACCAACGTTTTCGGCGCATTTCTCTGCGCGCGGGAGGCGGTGCGGCGAATGTCACGGCGTTACGGCGGCGCGGGGGGCGCAATCGTCAACGTCTCGTCGGTCGCGGCGCGTACCGGGTCGCCGGGGGAATACATCGACTACGCCGCCAGCAAAGGCGCACTCGACACCATGACGGTCGGGCTCGCACATGAAGTCGCGGGGGAGGGTATCCGGGTGGGCGGCGTCAGACCGGGCATCATTGATACCGACATCCACGCGCAGGGCGGTGAACCGGCGCGCATAAACCGGCTTGCGCCAACGGTTCCGCTGGGGCGGGGCGGACAACCGGGGGAGGTCGCTCACGCCGTTCTCTGGTTGCTCTCAGAAGAAGCGGCTTACGTTACCGGAACCTTTATCGATGTTTCCGGCGGGCGCTGACCCCTCAGAGACCTCTAGCGACCTTTACGGTGCGCCCGTCAGTTCGTGTTCGGTCATCGTCAGATACTTTTGCGTAAGTTCAGCCGCGTGGTTTCGCACTTCAGGAATATCCAGACGCAGCGGCAGTTTGCCCGCCGCAAAAAAGATTCTCATCGCCGTACCGAGTTCAAGTTCGGGGGCGGTGGGCAGCGGTTCGCCGTAACCCGCGAGAAACGCTTTCCAACCTTCGTCTTGTCCCCGCGCTCGAGCGTGAAAACGCACCGTACCGAGGTCGAACGCGGCGAAACCGAAACCGCACTCGTCAAAGTCGAGCAGCGTCCACACGTCACCGTTTACAAGCACGTTGCCGAAGTGAGGGTCGGCGTGGACGAAACTTTTGTGGGGGTTACAGAAGGCGTAAAGCTCCCTCAGCTGCTCTGCCAAAGCTAGACAACGCCGTTTGTCGGCGGCTTCTAAAAGAGATGTTTCGAGGCAGGGACTCGAGCGCCCCCGCTACAATTTGCAAGTCGTACGTCGGCCTTTGACGGCCTGTCCAATGTTCAGGTTTTGTTGCCGAAACGTGCGACGCCGCACCGTGCAGTTGCCGTAAAAGTTGTCCCAAACGTCTAAAATGCTTCAGGTGTCGGCGGGTCGGGTTCAGCTCCGGTGAGGTAAGGAAACGCCGCGTAAAGCCTGGTTCCTTCGGCGTAACGCGCTCCGCCGCGTGTCCTCAAGGCTGGAACGACCCGAACGGCGTCTTGCAACGCTTAACCACTCGAGTTCGGCGTTCACCTGAGCGGGGGTATAGCCGTTTTTACGGTAGCGCCGTACGACATATTTTACCGTTGCAGTCGTTACGGCGTAGGTCTGGTTTTCGCCTTCGTGAAGTGTTGTGATTTCAGCGTCGTTCCAACCGTAAACCTGCTGAGAAAGTCAGATCAGCCGGAGCAAGGGTCATTTGTCGTTTCTAAAAGTAGTGGTCTAAGTTGTCCTGCCAGGTAAAACGACCCGGCGATCACGACCTGCCCACTTTCTGACAAAGTGTCAAAGCTGCCTGAAGTGCCGTTTCAGGTTCCGGAAAAAACGTAAATCCAGTCTGCAAACTCGTTTCGCCGGGTACGGCGTTCGTCAGGATGACGCGCTCGGCGTAAGATTCCAAAACTGCCAGTGTTTCCGCACCGAGTTTTTTTGGCAGTGCGCCAAAAAGCAGCACAAACGGCGGACGGGTGTGCTCCAGCAGTGCGCGCGCCGCGTCCGGGTTGTGACCCCCGTCGAGCAGAACCTCTTTGTCTCCTAGTAAAAACCGTTCGGCCCTTGCAGGCAATAAAGCTCTAAGTCCTTGACAGATGGCAGGCTCAGATACCCCTTGTAGCCGCAACGTTGCCGCTGCCAGCTGCTGATTGTGCGTTACGGTCGGTGTGCTTGGGACCAACCCTTCCGGCAACCGGAAGAGCGGGCTCTGCGGCGTTCTGAAAAAAAGTGGGCTACGCCGCCGCGCGGCAACTCCGGTAATCAGTTCTAACGCTTCGCCGGTCGCCCCGGTCAAGGTCGGAACACCGGGCCGGATGGCGTCGGCCTTGTCTTCGGCAACGTCTCGCAAGGTCGGGCCGAGCGTGTCTAGATGGTCGCGTCCGATGTTGGTGATGATGAGGGCCCGAACATGGTCTAGGGTCCGCGTTGCATCGTTTTTGGCCCCGACACCCGCTTCAACAATCGCCATCTCGACCCCTTTACGGGCAAAATGGGCTAATGCCAACGCCAGCGTCAGCTCGAAGAACGCCGGTTTGGGGTCGAGTTCGGGCAGGCTTTGAACGAATTCTAGAACCTCAGCTTCAGCAATCCACGTTCCATCAACCGAGATACGTTCCCGGAAACTTTCAACATGCGGTGAGATAAAGCGCCCGGTCTTCTTGCCGGCGGCGCTGTAAGCAGCCGCGAGCATCGCCGTCACGCTGCCCTTGCCGTTCGTGCCGACGATGTGAACGACGTTTGGAGGTGAGCGCAGCCCCAGGCTCGCCATCAGCCTCCGCATCCGCTCGGCGTCGCGCGGGGCACCGCCCCGGGTCTGGGCGAAAAGCCACTCGAGCGCGTGGGCGTAGGTGTCGGAGTGTTTGGACATGCGGTTTTGTAGCATAGCGTATTTACGGTTCTGGCGGCGTCGGTACCTTAAAAGGCCGGTCGTGGGTCACAATAGGAACATGATCAGCGACGACCTTGCCCGCGCTTTAATCGAAACGCACCCACTCGAGGCGGCCCGCATCTTAGAACGGCTCGAGCCCCGTGAGGTGATAGAAGAGTTGTCGCATTTCGACAGCGAGCTGCGCGCGCCGGTGCTCGAGTGGTTCTCCCCGGATTTTGCCGCCCGCGTGTTGCAAGAATTGCCCCCCGAAGAGGCCGCGCAGCTCGTTCGTGAACTGCCTTTTGAAGACACCAACGACATCTTCGAATATCTGCCCGAACGCGAACGGCAAGCGCTGCTAGACCGGCTGCCGAGCGCACACGTCGAAGAGTTGGAGGAACTCGCCGACTACGAAGAAGACACCGCCGGCAGCATCATGTCGCCCGACTACGTGGCGCTCCGCGAAGGTGCGACGGTTGCCGACGCGCTGACGCGTTTGCGCCGCCTCGCGCTCGTCGGGCGTGAGGTCAACTACGTTTACGTTATCGACGAGGTGCGCGCGCTTAAAGGCGTCCTGCTGATGCGCGACCTCGTGCTTAATCTGCCCCGCACACCGCTCTCCCGCGTCATGGTTGCCGACGTCATGCGCGTCTACGCGGACGACCCGCTCGACGAGGTACGTGACGCGCTCCTGGAGCGCAACCTCCTTTCAGTGCCGGTGGTCGATGAAAGAGAGCACTTGCGCGGGGTCATCCTGGCGACGCAGCTCGTTAGTGAGCTGCAAGAAGAGGGTTTCGAGGACGCGCAGAAGATGTTCGGGGCCGGTTCGGACGAACACGCGTCGTCCTCAGCGGGGTTTTCGATTCGCAAACGCCTGCCGTGGATGCAGGTCAACCTGCTGACTGCGTTTTTGGCGGCGGCGGTCGTCGGTGCGTTCGACGGCATCATCGCGCAGATTACGATTTTAGCGGCCTTTCTGCCGGTCGTCGCCGGTCAGGGCGGAAACGCAGGCGCACAGGCGCAAGCGGTCATGCTCCGCTCACTCGCGTTGGAAGACGTAGACATCGGACGTTCACGCAAGGTGCTGCTCAAAGAAGGCGTCGTAGGTGCGGTCAACGGCGCGGCGACCGGCGTCGTCGCCGGACTCGCCGCGTCGCTTTTTAGCGGTAACGTCGCGCTCGGGGTTGTCGTCGCCTCAGCCATGACCGTCAATCTGCTCGTGGCGGGCGTTGCCGGGGCCGGGATTCCTATCATCATGGAGCGGCTCGGGCAAGACCCGGCGCAGTCGTCGAATATCATCCTGACGACGGTGACCGACGTGCTGGGGTTTGCGTCGTTCTTGGGGTTTGCGGTGTTGGCTAGGCCTTGGCTGTTGGGGTGAGGTCAGGCATAGCAAGAGGTGAGAAGTCGCAATCTTTCGCCCATCGGTATTTATCTAGGTCGAAACCACCCTCATAACCGGCGTCCAAATCTTTCTTCGCTTGCCTGGGATATCAATCTGGCGCACAACTATATCGTTTGCGCTATCGCTCGTAAGCGCAGGAGAAAAGCAGCTTCAATCCCTATCCCGCTGAGTGTTTTAGGTAGCAAGCGTAACCAAAGCTAAACGGGCCGAAATTCGGCCCGCTATACGTCAAACGTACTTTTTAGATGCACTTATGCAATTGCCACCGGACGCGCAAATACAATTTTGCCGTCTTCAACCGCGATCACAATCGGCTCTTCACTGCCCTGCTGCAAAATCTCCATC
This sequence comes from uncultured Trueperaceae bacterium, assembly GCA_963799485.1. Lineage (GTDB taxonomy): Bacteria > Deinococcota > Deinococci > Deinococcales > Trueperaceae > Truepera. The sequence continues at coordinate 120,937 of CAWCXJ010000005.1, read as the reverse complement.
GACAACGGGTCTTCGATGTGCTCGCGCATCACCGAGCGCATCGGGCGGGCCGAATCGCCTTTGGGCATTTTCGAGACCAAAAACGTTGCCACTTCAGGGCTGAACGATACCTGAATGTCGCGCTGCGCGAGGTCTTCGCGGATGTCGTCCAACATCTGATTGGTGATGTGCAAAATGCCGTGCTCGTCGAAGGTCTCAAAGGCGATCACTTCGTCTAGGCGGTCTAAAAACTCGGGTGTAAAGATGTTTTTGAGCGGGCCTTGAACGTCTCTCGAGACGTCCTGAAAGCCGACCTGGGCCGCTTTATTAAAGCCGGTGTTCGAGGTCATAATGAGGATCACGCGGCGAAAATCTACCGTGCGGCCTAAACCGTCGGTCATCCGCCCGTCGTCCATCACCTGCAGGAATGCGTTGTAGATGTCCGGATGCGCCTTTTCAATCTCGTCCAAGAGCACGACCGAAAAGGGTTGCCGCCGCACCGCTTCGGTGAGCCTGCCGCCCTGTTCGTGCCCGACGTAACCCGGAGGTGCGCCGATAAGTTTACTGATCGAGTGCGGTTCCTGGTACTCGGACATGTCTAACCGGACGAGTGAGCGCTCACTGCCGAACAGTTCGGTGGCGAGCTGTTTGGCTAAAAACGTCTTACCGACGCCCGAGGGCCCGACGAACAAAAACGACGCCGAGACGCGGGTACGTCCGCCGAGACCGACGCGGGCACGCCGCAGGGCTGAGCCGAGCGAACGAATCGCCCCGTCTTGACCGACGACGAGCTTGCGGAGTTCGGTTTCGATACCGGCCAACTTTTCGTCGTCCTGGTCGTCGACGTAAATGCCGCCCCACGAGTTGACGACCGCTTCGATGTCTTCGCGGGAGACGACGGGCGTCCCGTCCTCTTCTTCTAAAATGGGAAAGCCCAATGATTTGTATAAGCGGGTGCGGGCGGCGGCCTCGTCGATGAGATCGATGGCCTTGTCGGGAAAGTTGCGCCCCGGCAGGCTGCGTTCGCCGTAACGCACGGCGATCTCTAAAATCTGGTTGGGGATCAGGACGCCGTGGTGGGTTTCGTAGCGTTCGCGGAGGCCGTGCATGATTTCTAAGGTCTCCTCAGGGGAGGGCTCGAGGACGATCACGGGCTGAAAGCGGCGTTCTAACGCGGCGTCTTTTTCGATGTAGCGGTGGTATTCGCCGGTCGTCGTCGCGCCGATGACCTGCACTTCACCGCGTGAAAGTGGAGGTTTGAGGATATTTGCCGCGTCGAGCGTCCCTTCTGCGCCGCCCGCCCCGACGAGCGTGTGCAGCTCGTCGATAAAAGCCACCACGCGGGCGCTCCGCAGCTCTTCGATAACCTGCCGCAGACGCTCTTCGAACTCGCCCCGGTACTTCGTCCCGGCAACGATATTAGACAGGTCGATCGATAACACGCGGATGTTCCGCAGGTTCGGCGGCACACGCCCTTCGGTAATCGATTGTGCGAGACCCTCGACGATGGCAGTTTTGCCGACGCCGGGTTCACCGATCAAAACCGGGTTGTTTTTGTTGCGACGCGACAGAATCTGGATCACACGGCGAATCTCTTCGGTGCGGCCGATCACCGGATCGAGTTTGCCTTCACGCGCCTCTTTAGTGAGGTCGCGGGCGTACTCGTCTAAAAACGGGGTGTTGACGACTTCGTTTTGGGCTTTGGGGTCGGCGGCGGCTAAGATGCGCCAGCGCACGGTGTCCACGTCGCGGGTGAGCTGTTGTAAAATCCGGTAGGCTACCCCGTCACCCTCGCGGATGATGCCCAACAAGATGTGTTCGGTAGCGATCACGTTAGAGCCCAGACTGCGGGCTTCGGAACCGGCTAGCTCCATCACGCGGCGCGCACGTGGGGTAATCGCAGCGGTTTCGTTGCGCGGCAGGCCGTCGCCGCGACCCACCATATCTTCGACCTGGCGGCGTAAACCCTCCAAGGTCGCGCCGAAATCGGCTAAAACGCGGCTGGCGTTGCCACCTTCACGCATCAATCCCAAGAGCAGATGCTCGGGGCCGATCATCGCGTGACCGAGTTTGGAACCTTCTTCTCTGGCAAAGTGAAACACCAGGCGGGCGCGGTCGTCGTATCGGTTCAAAGGTCGCCCCTTTCAAACTCAGGCGTCTGCGTCATAACCCGTGCTCTTAAAACGCAGCAAGAACGTATCATTCATAATGTTATACTACGCGGTCAACGGGAGACCGGGAAGGTCGCCCATTACGTTCTGCACCGTCCGGGCCGAACGGCCCTTCAGCTGCGTGAACCCTCTATGCTCGAGCCTCCCTTTATTTTAACCCCTCTGCTCTCGCAGGTTTCTTACAAGACGCGGGCGGGTGCTTAAGCAGACCTTCATACGGGGTTCATCTAAGGTGGTTCAGGTTTTACTGCAGGGCTATTTTATAGGAACACTCGAGCCCAACTCGGCCGAAAGGTAAGCTATGGTTTTTCAGGAGATGATTTCAAAGTTGACGAGCTACTGGGCGGAGCGCGGCTGCGTGGTCGTTCAGCCTTACGACACCGAGGTCGGCGCGGGGACGTTTTACCCCTCGACGTTTCTCAAGGCGCTCGGCCCGGAGCCGTGGCGGGCGGCGTATGTTGCGCCCTCACGTCGCCCCGCCGACGGGCGTTACGGCGAAAATCCGTACCGTTTTCAGTATTACTTTCAGTATCAGGTCGTCTTAAAACCCTCACCGAGTGACGTGCAGGGGCTTTATTTGGAGTCCTTGTACGCCCTCGGTATCGATTATCACGACCACGACATCCGTTTCGTCGAGGACAACTGGGAGCAGCCGTCTCTAGGCGCGTGGGGCCTCGGCTGGGAGGTGCAGATGGACGGGATGGAGGTCACGCAGTTCACCTACTTTCAGCAGGTCGGCGGCGTTGATTTGAAGCCCGTGTCAGTCGAGCTGACCTACGGCTTAGAACGTTTAGCGATGTATTTGCAGGGGGCTGCGCACGGCTTCGACATCGAGTACGCGCCCGGCGTGACCATCGGCGACCTGCGCCGCGACTTTGAGATTCAGAGCTGCACCTACAACTTCACGCAGGTCAATGCGCCTTTGCAGCGTGAGCTGTTCGGGTCGTTTGAAGGGGAGGCGCAGCGGCTTTTGGAGCTGGGACTTATCTATCCCGCTTACGAATTCGTGATGAAAGCCTCGCACGCCTTTAATTTGCTCGACGCACGCGGCGTGCTGTCGCATATGGAGCGGCAAAACTACGTGCAGCGTTTACGGCGGCTTTCCGAGGGGACGGCGCGGCGGTATCTCGAGAGTCTCTCCGGCACAGTCGGCAAGTCGGAGGCGGCGTAATGGCGACCTTGCTGTTTGAAATCGGCACCGAAGAGCTGCCGAGCTGGTACGTGTCGCCGGGGCGAACCGGACTGGCACGGCTTGCAGGTGAACGGCTCAAAGCGGCAGGGTTGACGTTTGACGCAATCCGCAGCTTCGGCACACCGCGCCGTCTGGCGGTCTTGGTCGAAGGGCTTTCGGAGCAGAGCACAGCGCGTGAAGAGTTGAAGCGCGGCCCGGCGGTGAGCGCCGCGTTCGGCGCGGACGGCAAACCGACCCGCGCCGCCGAAGGCTTTGCCAAGGCGAACGGCGTTGACCCGTCCGAACTGTTCACTCAGGAAACCGACAAGGGAACCTACGTCTTCGTCCGTAAACAGCTCGGCGGCGAGAACGCGGCTGAGCTGCTCCCGGCCCTCTTGGAAGCGCTCGTGCGCGATTTGCCCGCGCCGCGTAAAATGCGCTGGGGCGAGGTCGAGACGCCCTTTTTGCGCCCGGTGGCGTGGCTGGTCGCGCTGCTAGACGACGCCATAATCCCGGTTTCGGTGGCGGGCGTCAGCTCGAGCCGCATCACGCGCGGACACCGCTTCTTGAGTGAGGGAGCACCCCAGCTACCCCAAGCCTCGGATTACGAAACGGTTTTACGGCGAGCGTCGGTGATTGCCGACCAAGACGAACGCCGCGCCGCCACCTTACGCGCCGCGGAAGCGGCTGCCGGGGCGGAAGGCTTGACGCTGCTAAACGAACCGGGTCTGCTGGGCGAGGTGGCGGATTTGCTCGAGGCTCCCTTTGCCGTCCTGGGTCACTTCGACGAGCGCTACCTGTCGCTGCCCGAAGAGGTCTTGGCGACCACCATGATTCACCATCAGCGCTTTTTTCCGACGCGCCGGGAGGGCGGGACGTTAGCCCCGTACTTCGTCGGGGTGTCGAACAACGACGTGCCTGACCGGGCACTCGTCCGGCGCGGCTACGAAGGGGCGCTCAACCCGCGACTCTCCGACGCGCAGTTTTTTTGGGACGCCGACCGCAGCCGCTCGTTGTCGCAACACGCCTGGGCGCTCTCCGGCGTCGGCTTTCACAAAGGTTTGGGGACGATGGCCGACAAGGTAGCCCGGACGCACACCGCCGCGCTCGCGCTGGCCGACCTGCTGGCGCTGAGCAGCCCCGAAAAAGAGACGCTGAGCGGGGCGCTGCCGATCTACAAAGCCGACCTCGCCACGCAGATGGTTGACGAGTTGCCGGAGTTAGAGGGCGTCATCGGACGTGCCTACGCGCTCGCTGAAGGGCAAGCCCAAGAGGTCGCCGAGGCGCTCGAGTCCGGCGTCCGGCCCGTAAACTCCGGTGGCCCGTTGCCCGGTTCGGCGGTAGGGGCGGTGCTCTCACTCGCCGACCGTCTGGACAAACTGCTCGGTTTTTTTGCGCTCGGTCAAAGGCCTTCGGGTTCAGCCGACCCGTTCGGGCTGCGCCGTGACGCCGTTGCCGTCGCCCGCATCCTGAACGCGCAGGGGTGGCGCGTCGGTTTAAGCAGTATCGTAAGCGCCGCCGCGACCGCTTACGAAGGCGACACGCCCGCCGTAACGGAGGAAACGGTCGCCAACGTCACGGCTTTCGTCTGGGACAGAGTTGCCGGACTGCTCGAGCAAGAGGGTGTCCCACAGGCGCTCGTCCGGGCCGTGACCGCCGACGCGCCCCCGGTCATCACCGCGAGCAGGCGCGCCCACCTGCTTGAAACGCTCAGCCGGGAAGCGGAGTTTGAAAGCCTGCTGCAGCTCTACAAACGCGCCGCCAACCTCGCCAAGCAGTTGGGCGGCGAAACCGAAATCAACCCCAAGCGTTTCTCGAGCCCCTTCGAGCAGCCCCTTTACGACGCGATTCCAGAAGCCAAGGGTGCCTTGGAGGAGCTTTTAGCGGCAGTGCGGCAAGAGCTGACGCCGTGGGATTTGGGCGTTGGCCCCGCGCGTGAGCTGACGGCGCTGCCCGGTCTGCCCGACATCTTGGCGCTCAAAGCGCCGCTCGACGCCTTTTTAGACAACGTGCTGGTGATGGTAGACGACAACGCCGTGCGCCGCAACCGGCTGGCGCTACTAGATGAGGTCAGCGGGTCTTTGAGGGAACTCGGACGGCTCGAGGTATTAGAAGGACTCTCGAGCTAGCCGCGAGAGTCCCGCTTTTACGGCGCTTTGCAGTCGGTTTTGTAGTTTCAACGCGCCGTAAAACGCCGTAAATCTTTGCCCCGTTTTTTACGGGCCGACCCGAGCTAGTTGCCGCTCGCCTGTTTGATAACGCCGCACGCGAGCCGGTCGCCGCTCTTGAAGGGTCGGTGCTGTAATCGTCGCCCTCGGTGTGCATCATAATGGCGCTGCCGTCGCCGAAGATACTGCCACCGGGCTCGAGGCTTGGCAGTGCTCAGTCTCTTTGCCCGTCCAGCCAACTGCAAGACACCTTCGCTGCAAAACCCGGCCCTTGTACTGTGAGAGCTTACGGGACACAGGCGCAAGTCGACACCCAAAAAGCCGAAACCTCACGCCGTGCTAGCGGAAATAGTCGCGGATGACCTCTTGATACTCCAGGGGTATTCGCCCTTCACGGATGACCTCTTCGGCGGCTCGCCGGTAGCTTGCAGCGTCGCCGGTTTGCGGCAGCGTGTCGGGTGCGTCGCCTTGCCGCAAGGCTTCGCCGGCAAAGTTGATCGGGCCGTCGCCGCGTGCGCCGGAAAGCTGCTGGGGCGCGCTCTGCGACGCCCTGCCCAACCGCTCGCGGCTGCTCTCGACGTCACTCCCGGGGCTCGTCCCGGCACGTTCACTGCTGGGGCCCTGAGGGTCTTCGGGCATTTCGGCGCCATCATTCGGTGCGGCGACGCGCTGGCCTGCCGACCCGCCTGCGCGCGCCGCCGGGTCGTCCTGACGGCCCGTTTGCTCGAGCGCCGACTGGGCGCGCTGCTCCTCGCTGCCCGGGTCGGCTTGCGGGGCGTTTGGTTCGGAACCCGCCTGCCCGGTGTCGTCACCTTCGCTGCCGGGCGCTTCGGTTTGAGACTCCTGCCCGGAGCCGCCTGCTTGTCCGGTGTTCGGGTTCTGCGCCGTTTCCTGTCCGGCGGGGCTGCCTGCGCCGGCTTTGCTTTCAGCCCCCGCACCTTGATCGTCGGCGGTCGCGTTCGGGGTGTTTTGCCCTGCCTGGGATTCTTGCGGTGAGCCGGTTTCACCGGGTTCATTCGTGCCCCCTGCCTCCGCGTCGGCCTCGGCAGGCCGAGGCGTGGCTTGTGAAGCTCCGTTTTGCTCGAGAAAGCGGTCTAAAGCTGCCCTTTCGCCCTCAGCGCTGCCCCCTTCGGGCACAGTACCCGCGTCGTCGAAACTCCTCCCGACACCTGGATTACCCGCGTTGGGATCGTTTGCCAAAGCGTCTTCTGTGGGGGTCGCCGTGCCTGTTTCGGGTACGGTACCTGTCTCCGGGGTAGCAGCCTGCTCGGGCGAAGCGACCTCCGGTTCGGGGTCAGGTGTACTCGCGTCCGGCGCGGGCGTCTCGAATACCGAAGGTTCGGGCAAGGCTCCCGGCAGCCGTTCGGTCAGCGGGGCGAAGGGTGCCCGCAGCGTGGGCAAGACGAGGTGAGGAATGGCGGCGAGGGCGAGCGCCAAGACGATGAGCGGGAGCGCCCACGGTTGCAGCGAGGGGGTCTCGAGCCTGCCGACCTGCGCGGCCCGTGTCCGCACCGCTGCAGCGAAACCGTCCGCATCAGCAGCGTCAGCGCCGGAAAGTTCGTGTGCAGTCAGATACGACAGGCCCGCGCGCGCCTCGATCCACGAGAACGCCCAGCTTTCGGCGCGGCGGCTCACACGCGCAAAGCGCCAAAAAAACCCGAACGTAAAACCGACTGCAACAAGTCCCAGATGAAAGGGTAACGAAAATCCGAAAAGCCACGCCAAGACCGATACGGCGAGTGCAAGCGCGCCGCCCGTTAAAAGACGCCGCTGGAGCGCCCAACGGTGTGCTAAAACCGTGTGCGGGCGCGTCACGCGGGCCGCTGCCCGCCGCTGAGATGCTCTAATCTGCATCCCTTAGTCTACTCCGGCTGCAAAATACAAGCGTCGCCGCGCTTAAGAGGGCGGTCGTAACGAGGTGAACCCAGGAGAGCTGGGCGGTCGCCAGAGGATTGAGCAGCGGCAACGCGAAGGTCGTACTGAGGCCGAACAACCCGGCGAAAACGAAAAGCGGAACGAGGGGCAACAGAGCGGGAAGTCGCCGGAGAGGTCGTCCGAGCATCAGGCCGAAGCCGAAATACGCGCCGACGTCGAGCAGCGGTTGCGCCACAAACCACCATACCGGCACGTCCGGGTACGAGGCGGCGTAGGCGAACGCTTCAAGAGGCAGGCCCAGCAGCACCAAGAGCCACCACGCCACGAGGGTCTCGAGGCCGCCCCTACGCGCCGCACCCGCAAACGCCCCGAACCCGGCGGCAAAGAGCATAAACAGCACGCTCCGCACCTGCGCGACGCCGTACCACGCGTCGTTCGGCGCACCGGCTCCCGGCCAGCTGAACGCAAGTGCCAATATAAGGATTACTAAAATAGCGGCAAAGCTCTGCAGCAGTTCACCCTGCCGCAGCTTTTGCGTGACCTCGGCAAATAACGTCATAAGGTTACGGCGCGCCTCGAGCCGACGCTGCCGCCGACCAAGCCGGGACGCAGAGAAACGTTCTCACTTGTTTCGGCTCCGGCACCGTCCACCCCGGAGTTGTTGGTGGCGTCCCTGTCTGCTTGCACGGTCACAGTTTTCCAACCTGACGCGCGCCCGGCACCTGTACAATTCGCTACGTTCACCTTCTCGAGTCTAGTGCACACGCCTAGACGCCGCACGCTGTCGGGGCTGATCTTTAGATAAACCCGTTTGGTAGGCCGGTGTGTAGGTAATCACCGTCGCGACCTTGCGCTGCAACCCCGCCGGACGGTTGACGACCTCGCCGCCCACCACAAGCGTGCTGCTCCCGCCTGAATCGAGTTGCAGGGCGCTCTCGGCGCGGAGGTCCAAGAATAGCGGCACGAGTTCCCCGGCACTCAGGTTGGTTGCCACGAGCAGCAAAACCGTGCCGTCCTCGCGGACGCCGAGCGCGGCGCGGGTCGTGCGGCGGTTGATGTTGCTCTCCCGGTCTAGAGTATCGAACGCTTCCAAGGCGGGTCTAAAGGCGCTTCGGCCCCCTGCCACGAGCAGCGGCCCCGCCTCGACCGCTTCGGGAACAAAACGCCAGATGCTTGGGGTGGTCTCGAGCCCGTACCTCAGCGTGTCCCCTGCATTGACGAGTGCGAGTGGACGCACCTCTGGCAAATACGTGAGGACGAAGCCGCCCGTCGGCACACGGCGCGGCCCGACCTTGTTCTCGAGTACCCGCCCCGTCGCTGAAACCACGATAGCTCCCTGACGCGGACTTCCCACCGCCGTACCTGCGCCTGTACCGGAGGCCGTATAGAGCGTGATGCGTTCATCTTCCAAGCTGAGCTGCGTCCGCGCTGCGCCGTTGACCGTGACGCTCAGCTCGCTTTCGGGGCGACCGACAAACGGATATCCGAAACCGAAACCCACAGCCGCCCGGTTCCGGCTCGGCAGGGATTCCACCACGCCGCGATGTTTGAGTAGCCCGATGCTCCGCCCACTCGCCGGGTCGAAGTACGAGGCGTTGAGTCCGACAAGCGCGCCCCCGGTCAGTTCAGAGGGTGTTTGCAGCGCCGCCGAACCCCCGCGGACGGCAAACAATCCCCGACCCGGCGCGATCTCTACGAGGTCGACCTGGCTTTGTCCGGCGAGCGTAGGAATGCTAAATGAGCGCAGCGTCGCGCCGCCGCCGAGGTCGCGCTCACCCGTCCGAGTTCCCGAAAGTCGGTTCAGTAGCCGCTCTCGGAGGTCGAGCGCTGCGTCATTCGACTCACCTCCCGTAAGCTGAACGGTAGGGTCTGCTTTTAGGTCGACCACCAGGCGTGTCGGATTAGAAAGCGGAAACACGTCGAAACGCAGCGACCCCGAAGCTTCCGGCCCGGTAAGGCGCAGCACCGTACTACTCGCCTGAGACCAGCCGAAGGTGAGGTTCTCAAGCCTTCCCGGAAGCGTCTCCGGCAGAAGCAGCGGCGGAAGCCGCACCGTTAGCGGGCGTTCGGGCGTCGCTGTCCCGGTTTGTTTGGACGGTTCCAGAGCAGCAGCGTCCAGACCGGCAAAATCAAACACCACGCGCACCGTACCGCCACCACTCGAGCGCACCCCCGTCAGCCGGGGTAACGATACGCCGAGTGCTTCCAGCACGTCTTCTCGAACGTATACCCGGCTTGCATCCAGGCGCGGCGCACTTAAACCGGGAGCAAGCCCCAACCAGCCTAAGCCGGCAGCGTAGGTGTAGCGTTCGCCCCCATAGCTGAACGCCGGTTCAGCGCTCGTCAGCGGCTGCGCTCCCGGCAGCGCATAATACGGCCCTGCCAGCGCCGGCGACGCGAGCAGCACCCCAAGCAAGAGGATCGAGAGCCGACTAAAGCGAATGAAGCACCCCGAGAAAATCACCGGCATTGACCCGCGCCCCGAGGATATTCTCTAGCCCGAGCGCTAGCTGCTGCGCTTGCACGTCGCGCGGCCCGATTGCAGTTGCCCCGACGCTCGCCGCTTGCTGCCGAAGCCCACTGAGCGGTTCGGCAGCGAGATCGACGACGCTCAGGTGCGGCCCGACCGAGGCGCTCGGCACGTCGAAAGCCGGGTCGAGCCGGATGAGCAGGTCAGCCCGCATCAGGTAACTTGGAATGAGCGGGTCGCGGTACGACCGGGCGCTACATTCGGTGCTTGCTGCAAGTGAGCCGAGAGTACGTTCGGCGGTCGGGCTGTCGCTCGCCAGGAGGGTAATATGCGCTGCGCCCAACGACGAGACCTCACGGCACACCGCCCGCGCGAGTGGCCCTGAACCCACCACCACCGCCCGCGCTCCGCGCGCGTCCCACCCTTTACTCTGCAAGGCCGTTACCACAGCCCGCCCGAGCGTGTATTCGGCGATGAGTCCGCCGTAGGAAACGGTCAGCGCGTCGGCGGTGCCGGTCTCCTGCGCAACGAGCGACGAGCGCTGCGCGACCCGGAAGGCGGCCTCATGAAAGTGTTCGTCTAAAACGAGTGCGCCGCGAAACTCGAGCGGTGCCAGGCTCCCGGCGACAGCGCTGAATTCAGTCGGTGTGACGGGATGCATAAGTACCCCGAGGGCGGGTTTACGAAACTGCGCTAAAGCGTTGCGGAGCGCGTGGTCGGGAGTGATGAGGGCGACAAGTTGCACGCAGGACAGTATACCCTTTGGACGTAGGTGGCTTTAGGTGAGTTCATCGCTATGAGCTAACAGAAGTTAGACCTCGTGCGAAAGTAGGTTCATAAGGTTGAAAGTAGAATATGCGATATGAAGAGGTTAAAGGGCTGAAGCCGGAGGCGTTCAAACGGTTGACAGGCGTGAGACCGCAAGTGTTTGCTGAGATAGTGGCGGTTTTGCGTGAGGCAGAGCGCAACAAGAAAGCGGGGCGCACAAGCAAACCTTGCCCAGACGACAAGCTATGGTTGGCAATGTCGTACCGGCGAGAATATCGGACACAGTTTCGTATAGCGGCGAGCTACGGCGTCCACGAGCCAACCGCGAACCGCATCATCCACGTCGAGGACGTGCTGATCAAATCCGACAAGTTCAGCTTACCCAAGCGGCGTGAAGTCACCGAGACCGAGTGGACGGTGGTACTCGTGGATGTAACTGAAACACCCATTGAACGGTCCAAAGAAGCAACGACATTACTACAGCGGAAAAAAGCGGTGCCACACGCTAAAGAGTCAAGTACTCGTTGACGCGAGCAGCTACAAAATCCTCTCTGTGGCTCATGCCAAAGGGCCGAAGCACGATTATGCCCTGTTCAAAGACACCGCGCCAAGGTGCCAACCTGAGAGCTGGTTCCGTAGGCTTCCGCCAAAGGCGGGAGACGTCGCCGATAGCGGCTATCAAGGGCTTGCCACTAGACACCCGCAAAGCTGCTCGCCTTTCAAAAAGCCCAGAGGCGAAGAACTGGGCGCTGAACAAAAAGCTCACAACCAAGCGCTTGGTCGCTTTCGTATCACTGTTGAACACGTGATTCGCTCGTTCAAAATCTGGTGCATCCTTAGACCTGTCGTAATAGACGCAAACGCTTTGCCCTACGCTTTAACCTCATTGCCGGTCTTACCAATGCTAGACTTCGCACGGTTTGCTCTCACATTCTTACAGTCTGCCATCTTTAAGCTTCTTTCGCCGGAGGTCTATTATACAAAACGCATTAAGTGATACTCCACGATATAGTAAGAAGTTGTGTTAATCGATTGATTAACCCGCTTGGAGTCTTAAATGTCTGGCAAAGTCGGTTTTGTAAGTCTGGGCTGCCCCAAAGCCCTCGTCGATAGCGAACGCATCCTCACCCAGCTCCGCGCCGAGGGCTACAGCGTCGTCCCCAGTTACGACGAGGCCGAGCTGGTCGTCGTCAACACCTGCGGCTTTATCACCCCGGCGGTCGAAGAGTCTTTGGGTGCCATCGGTGAAGCCTTGGAGCAAAACGGCAAGGTCATCGTGACAGGTTGCTTGGGCGAACGTCCGGACGAGATTATGGCGCGTCACCCGAGCGTGTTGGCTGTGACCGGACAGGCCGACGTAGACGGTGTGATGGCGGCGGTTCACCATACCCTGCCGCGTGACGACAACCCTTTTACCAGCCTCGTCCCGCCGCAAGGCGTCAAGCTCACGCCACGTCACTATTCGTACCTGAAGATTGCCGAAGGCTGCAACCACAAATGTGCGTTTTGCATCATCCCGCAGATGCGCGGGTTGCAAGACTTGAGAGACGCCGGCAACATCCTTTACGAAGCGTACCGGCTGGCAGCAAGCGGCACTAAAGAGCTTGTGGTCATCGCGCAAGACTCGTCGGCTTACGGCTCGGATATCGGGCACCGTAAAAGCGAGTTTCAGGGGCGGCAGGTCGAGGCGCATCTTGGCCCGCTAGTCACAGAACTCGCCGAGATGGGCGTATGGGTGCGGCTCCACTACGTCTACCCATATCCGCACGTCAAAAACCTGATTCCACTGATGGCGGAGGGCAAGCTTCTTCCCTATCTGGACGTACCCTTGCAGCACGCCAGTCCGAAAATCCTGAAGGCGATGCGGCGGCCCGGTGGTGCTAAGAGTCACTTGGAGACCATCCAAGCGTGGCGCGACATCTGCCCGGAACTGGCGATTCGCTCAACCTTTATCGTCGGTTTTCCCGGTGAGACCGAGGACGACTTCCAGCAGCTTTTGGACTTTTTACGGGAAGCGAGGCTCGAGCGTGTCGGCGCGTTTACCTACAGCGAGGTTCCGGGCGCAGCGGCGAACAGTTTTCCCGACCAGGTGCCTGAAGAGGTCAAGCAGGAGCGGTTCGAGCGGCTGATGGCGACGCAGCAAGAGATTAGCTTGGATATTAACCGGGGCAAAGTTGGGCGGGTGCTCGAGGTCATCGTAGACGATTACGGCGAGTTTCCCGGCGACCTCGTGGGGCGCAGCAAAGCCGACGCGCCGGGAATTGACGGCAACGTTTTTGCAACGAGCGACGGCACCGTAAAAATCGGTGACATCGTCAAGGTGAAGATTACGGGGGCAACGGCTTATGATTTGACGGGTGACGTGGTCGGGTCGGTAGCGCGGAAGCCTAACGTTTTAAGTATGGTGTAGACGCCCGTAAAAGGCGCTCGAGCCCCTTTGCCAAAGCATAATCGGGGCCGCCGGGTTCGGTTCGCTCAAGCATTTCAGCCACAGAAACGAGTTCCATCCCTGCACCCTCGCGTTGCACAAAACTGCTGAGATCGCCGTCGAAGGGCCACAAAAAAGCGTGAAGTGTAAGCTCGAGGTCGCCGTAACACCCGGCAAAGGTGCCGTAAAATCCCAGCTCAGCCGGTGCTAACGTCAATGTCAGCTCTTCAGCAGCCTCACGAAGAACCGCTTCTAACGGTGTCTCGTCCGGTTCAATACCGCCACCAAAAAACCCCCACGGTGGGGGCTTATGGTAGCGTCTGTCTTGGACGAGGATACGGTTTGTCGCCTTCTCTACCGGAACGAGCACGGCATTTTGCCGGGTCATTTCCGGCACCCTGAACTAATCTTTGGCAGCTTTCAAAATCTTCGACAAAAACGACTTGGTGCGCTCTTCTTGCGGGTTGGTAAAGAAGTGCTCGGGGCTGCCGACCTCGACAATTTGCCCCCTGTCCATAAAGATCACCCGGTCGCCGACCTCACGGGCAAAGCCCATCTCGTGTGTGACCACGATCATGGTGATGCCCTCTTTGGCGAGGTTGACCATGACCTCTAAAACCTCACCGATGACCTCGGGGTCCAAAGCGGAGGTGGGCTCGTCGAAGAGCATCACTTTGGGTTCCATCGTCAGCGCCCGCGCAATCGCCACGCGCTGCTGCTGACCGCCCGAAAGCTGACCGGGGTATTTGTCGGCCTGTTCGGGAATCCCGACTTTATCTAAAAAGTAACGTGCCCGCTCCTCGGCTTTGGAGCGTTTCCACTTCCGTACGCGGATAGGCGCTAAGACGATGTTTTCCATCACTGTGAGGTGCGGAAACAGGTTGAACTGCTGAAAGACCATCCCGGTTTCGCGGCGAATCTGGTCGATCTTTTTAACGTCGTCGGTCAGTTCAACGCCGTCTACGGTAATACGGCCCTGCTGGTGTTCCTCGAGCCGGTTCACGCAGCGAATCAAGGTTGACTTGCCTGAGCCTGAAGGTCCGATAATCACGACGACTTCAGCTTTGTTGACCGACAAGCTGATGTCTTTAAGCACGTGAAACTCACCGAACCACTTGTTGAGATCGTCAATTTCGATAATCTTTTGTCCGCCCTGCGGTGCGTCAGCCCGGACGGTATCACTATTTTTATTTACGGTCACAGTCATCCAAAATCTCCTAACGTGTCCCGACGCCGAGTTCGGCCTCGAGCTGCCGACTCGCGCGGCTCATCCGGAAGGCGAAAAACCAGTAGATCAGGGCTAAAAAGAGGGACAGCTCGAGCCTCACCCCGCCCTGCACCTGCAAAGACGCCGGTTGTTGCGCGACGATGTTGTGAACCTGAAAAAAGTCTTGCAGTCCGACGATAAGCACGAGCGAGGTGTCTTTGAAGAGCCCGATAGACTGCCCGACAATCGCCGGAATCACCGCTTTAAGCGCTTGCGGCAAGATAATCAGCTGCATCGACTGCCACCCCGAAAGCCCGAGTGCGCGCGCCGCTTCCCCTTGGCCTTTGGCGACGGCCTGAAGCCCTCCGCGTACGTTTTCCGCCATGTAAGCCGACGAAAAGAGCGTGAGCGCAACGAGCGCTTTGTTTAAGGCGCTGATGCGGTCGGTATCGATGTTCAAGAGCAGCGGCACCATTAGTGAGGCGATGTACAGCCAGGTGATGAGAGGTGCGCCGCGAATGACCTCGATAAAGGCGATGCAGACATACTTGATGGCCGGTAAACGGCTCCGGCGACCAAGCGCGAGCGCGATACCGAGCGGGAAACTCACCGCAATCCCGACGACCGACAAGATGAGCGTCAACATAAAGCCGCCCCAGTCGCGGGTCGGGACGACGCGCCACTCGCCGCTGCGAACACCCGGCAGACCGTAGAGCAGAAAGATGCCGACGACGAGTGCGCCGAGCCACGCCCACATCAGCCCGGCAGAACACGAGGGTTAAACCGACCAAACCCGAAACCGACGAGCGCCGAAACGCCGACCGCCAGCCAGCCCCAACGCACCGCCTCCCAGTAGAGCAGCCCCAGCACGGTTAAAACGGCGACCAGAATCAAGAACTGAAAAAAAACGCCGCGAACGATGCGCCCGGTACCGCCCTGAGACGCGCCCGCCGTAACGCCTAAAAGCGTCATGAACATCGCCGTAACCGACAGCGGCCGACTGAGCAGGTCTGCCGGATAGCGGTAAACGGCGAACAGTTTGAGGTTGTTCCAGAGTTGCTGCCAGTTCGCAGCGAAAATCACCCAGCTGAGCAGTTCATAAAGGACAAAGACCACTGCGGCCGCGATAAGAACCGTGGCGACGCTGCTGAGGGGCGAATTAAACAGGTTGCGGCGGAGCCACGCCGGTGCGCCTGTCTCCAAGGTAGGGGGGCGACGCGCCTCGATCACCGTTCGACCAGCGCAAACCGGGCGTTGACCACGTTAAGGATAAAGGCAAAGATAAAACTCACGAGCAGGTAGCCTCCGATGATGATGACGATAATCGGCACCGTCGCCCCGGTCTGGTTGCCGATAATCCGGCCGATAGCAAAAAAGTCGATAAAGGTAATCAGCAGCGCCAATGACGAGTTCTTGATGAGGTTGAGGTACTGGCTTAAAAGCGGCGGCAAGATGATGCGGAGTGCCTGCGGAAAGACGATCAGGTTGAACGTCTGGGTGTCGCTGAGCCCGACCGATTTGGCCGCCTCGCGCTGGCCTTTGTTGACCGCTTGAATACCGCCGCGGACAATTTCAGAGATAAACGACGCGGTGTAGATAACCAACCCCAACAGCAAAGCCAAAAACGGGGCAGAGAGCTGTACGCCGCCTTCATAACTGGTCAGCGGGACGGTCGGGAAACTGGCGACGAGTGGGCCGCTCGGCAAGATGGTGACGCTCGCGTCGATACCGGGGACGTCGGTGGTGGTTTCTTCGCCCCCACCGCCGAAAAGACCGGCAGGGCTCGAGGTGTCCCCGCCCGCGCTACTGTTACCCCCACCGCCGAAAAGACCGGCGGGACTCGAGGTTCCCCCGTCGCTAGGGGCTGCACCGTCCGTTTCACCTTCGGGCGCAGCTGCCGAGGCAGCTGTAGCAGCAGTCGCGGCGTCGAGCTCTGCGAGCGACTGAAACGGTGGCAGTCGGAATTGCCCGGTGCGATCAGCCGTCAGGGTCTCTTCAAAACCCTCGACGCCGAGGCGTAAAGGAACCCCGTTAAAGCCGCCCTGATTGGGGTTCTCGAGGTTGCGCTCTTCGTCTGCGTCGTACTCGCCGTTGCCGTTACGGTCACGGTAGATAATACCGGACGAAGGAAAGTTAAAGTAGTGAATGGCGAGGCCTTGCGCCGCCTCGGGGTTGGCAAACGTCACCTCGGCGCTGCTGAACTGACTTTCTCTTAACGCCGCAAAACGAAAAGCACTTTGTACCCGCCGCCGCGACTCGACGATAGACTGAGTGTTTTCTGCGAGTATGGCCTCCGGGACACTGATTTGCACCCTGGCGTAAGGGAGCGCGCGTTCGCCCGTATCCTGAACGCCGTTCCCGTTCGCATCGACAAAAACCGTGCCGCGCCCACGACTTGCATTAAAGTCCGTCGTCGTCCCCGCCGGCAGCGGTTGCGACGCCAGCGGAAACCCGATCCCGGCGACGACCAGAGCTGCCACGAGCGGCAACAACCACGCGTTCCCCGGACGCTCCGAACGGCGTATCTGAATCCGGCGGACGATGTAGAGCAAGATAAAAAGAACCAGCGCACCGCCCAACCACGGCAACCACGCATTAAAGCTGTAGCTCGGATAAAGCCACGGGAGCGCCAAGCCGACCTGACTAAAATACGCACCGAAGGGCAGCTCGACGGGGTTACTGATAAGGGGCGGCAAGGGGATAAGAATCGCGTAAAACCAGAAAACGAGTTGCACCGCAAGCGGCGTGTTGCGAATGGTCTCGACGTAAACGAGGGCAATCTGACGCAACAGCCAGTTTCTTGAAAGCCGCATCACCCCGACCAAGATGCCGAGCAAAGTTGCCAAAACGACGCCGATGAGAGCGACCCGCAAGGTGTTGAGGACGCCGACTAATAGCGCCCGTGCAAAGGTGTCGCTGGGGCTGTAAGTGATCAGCGACTCCCCGATGGGGATACCCGCGCGCGAATCCAGAAAGCCGAAACTTGCGGGGATACGTGAACGCTCGAGCGCCGAGGTGACGTTAAGGTACATGACTAAAATACCCAAAACAAGCGCGATTACAAAAATAACCTGTGCCAACGTACCGAGTACCTTGACGTTACGGTAAAAAGGTATTCGCTCCGACTTGGTTTGTAACGTGCGCGCGCGCGTCGCCACCTTGACCTCCTAACAAAAATAAAAAGCTCTCTATAAAAATAGGGGGTGGCTGAACCACCCCCGGCAAAGCCTTGGCGTTTAGCGGAAGGGCATCCCGTAGAGCAGACCACCTTCGCTCCACTGCGCGTTGAGGCCGCGCGGAATATTAAACTGCGTGTCCGGGCCCAGGTTGCGGTTGTAGATTTCACCGTAGTTACCGGTAGCTTGGATAGCAGTGAGCAGCGCGGTGGGCTCGAGGCCGAGTTGCTGAAGCGGTTCGGGTTCGACGCCGAGCAAACGCTGCACATCGGGGATCTGCGAGGTTTCAGCCATCTGTGCCGCGTTTTCCGAGGTGATGCCGTACTCTTCGGCGCTGAAGAGGCCGTACAAAACCCAGCTTACGGCGTCGCGCCACTGGCTGTCGCCCTGCAGCACGGCGGGTGCAAGCGGTTCTTTCGAGATGGTCGCCTCGAGGATTTTATGCGCGCCGGGGTCTTGCAGGGTCGGCAAATAGCTCGCCAAACCCGACTTGTCCGTCGTCCAGGCGTCGACGGCACCTTGGTCGTAGGCGCGTACGAGCTGGTCGGCCTGTTCGAAAATCACCGGCTCGTACTGAATGTTCAGTGCGCCCATCACGTCGGCCAAGTTGAGTTCGGTCGTGGTTCCGGACTGCACGCCGATACGGAGGCCCTCCAAGTCTTGCAGCGTACTGATCCCCGAGTCGGTGCGTACCATAAAGCCCTGACCGTCGAAGAAGTTGACGGGCGCAAAGTCCAGCCCGACGTCGCTGTCGCGGCTGCTCGTCCAGGTGGTGTTACGAACCAGAACATCGACCTCACCGGTTTGTACGGCGGTAAAGCGTTCCTGCGCGGAAAGCGGGCGAAAGCGCACCGCTTGGGCGTCGCCGAGCACCGCAGCGGCAATTGCGCGGCAAAAGTCCACGTCGAAGCCGACGAATTCACCGGCGTCGTTGACGCTCCCGAACCCCGGCAGCTGGTCGTTGACGCCGCAGATCAGCTCGCCGCGCTGCTTGACTTCAGCGAGCTTGCCGCCCTGGGCGTAGGCGTTTCCTAATAGTAAGGTTGTAACGGCGATAAGTACGATCCATTTACGCATGGTGTCTCCCTTTAGATGAGTTGTGCTGTTGGGCCGGACAAAGGCTTCCTGTATAGTACCCGTAAAAACGTAGGCTTGTAAAGAAGTTTACAAGAGCGGCGCATACAATACAGCGCATATGAATTAAAAAAGAAGTGTGGGACGACTCTTTGTACGCCGGTACGTTGACCTGGGGCACGCTTCTTGGGGACAGCCAGACCGCGTGGTTGAGAGGCTCAGCTCGCAAGCGGGATTTATTATGATCGGTCTTCATAACCGGGCTTTTTACAAAGCGCCGACGTAGCGACCGGCGGCAGCTTGCTTTGTGGCTCCAAACTAAAGCAGCCCTGAAGGTCAGGGCTGCAACAGGTGGAAGACACTGAAGTTACGGCTAAGCCGACGTTCCCGCCATCGACGCTTGTTTTTTAAGCGCGTCTTCAGCTTCGGCTTCTTCACGGGCGTCGAGTTTGGCTTTGATGCGTTTTAAGACCGTAGTCTCTTCTAGTGCCCGCTGGTCGAGCACACTGCGGATATCGCGAATTTGCGCCTGCACGCCGGGAATCACGATCTGCTCCAAAGCGTTCACACGCCGAGAGGTCTTTTTAATCTCTTCGCCAACTAGCCGAAGGCGCGTTTCAGTCGCCGCAACCTGAACGATGGCTTCGGTCAGCGCCCGGAACTGCGCGGCGGCGTCTAAGGTGCGCGCACCCGCGCCGACGGGCGAAAAAGGTAAGTTGGTGTCGAACTTGGGCGGCTGCACCTGCGGCACCTTGACGCCGAACAGGTTTTGCACCTTGAGGTCAAGCTCGAGCTGCTTGTCCCCTGCCAAAGACAAACTTTCGACCGCTTCAGGACCGTCCCACGCTTTAGCCAAAAAGAGGCTGAAGTACGCCTCGCGGGAGCTGCTGTTAAGCGCCCGCCGCGCCTTGAGTGATTCCTGCACCAGACTGAAAAACTCGCCGATGAGCGCGTCGCGTTTGCGCTTTAAGAGGTCAGCGCCGCGGTTGGCGAGCTTGAGCTGGTCGCGCCGCTGGAGCAGGTTCGAACGGGTCGGGGCAACTTGCTCGGCCACGTTATACCCCTTGCCTTGCTCCCCACAGCTCGTCCATCTTTGCGCCGTAAAACTTGTCGATCTGGTCGCGCGAGAGACGCGTCAGCTCGGACTTGGGCAGCGTGGACAGAATAGCCCAAGCGATATCGAGCGAGGTTTCGATATCCCGGTCTTCTGAACCCTGGTTGATAAAGTGCTTTTCAAAGTCGTCGGCGAACTTGAGGTAGAGCTTATCGTTTTCGGACAAGGCGTCTTCCCCGGTAATCGCGACCAGGCGGCGCAGGTCGAGGCCGTTGGCGTAGGCCGACTGGAGCTGGTCGGCGATGTTTTTGTGGTCGGGGCGCGTTTTGCCCTTGCCGATACCGTTGTTCATCAAACGCGACAAGCTCGGGCCGGGATTGATGGGCGGGTAGATACCCTGGTTGTGGAGACTGCGCGCGAGGTAAATCTGACCTTCGGTAATGTAACCCGTAAGGTCGGGAATGGGGTGCGTCACGTCGTCGTCGGGCATCGACAGAATCGGCAGCTGCGTCACTGAACCTTTGCGGCCTTCGACAACACCTGCACGTTCATAGATGGAGGCGAGGTCGGTATACATATAGCCGGGGTAGCCACGCCGACCCGGAATCTCCTCACGGGCACCGCCGATTTCGCGGAGCGCCTCACAGTAGTTGGTCATGTCGGTCAGGATGACCAGCACGTGGTAGTCGTGCTCGAATGCGAGGTATTCGGCGGCGGTCAGCGCCATCTTCGGCGTCAGCAGGCGTTCGACGGCGGGGTCGTCGGCTTTGTTGAGGAACAACACCGAACGCGCCAACGCGCCCGTACGCTCGAACTCTTTGGTAAAGTAGGTAATCTCACGCTGCGTCACGCCCATCGCCGCGAAAACGACCGCAAACTCGGAGCCTTCGCCCAAAACCTTCGCTTGACGCGCAATCTGAGCAGCCAGTTCGTTGGCAGGCAAACCTGAACCTGAAAAGATGGGGAGTTTTTGACCACGCACGAGGGTAATTAACGTGTCGATGGTCGAGACCCCGGTCTGGATAAACTCTTCGGGTTTTTGCCGCGCGACCGGGTTGATGGGCGCGCCGCCGATGGGCAGACGCTTTTCGGCAACAACCGGCGGCAAGCCGTCGATGGGTTCGCCGATGCCGTTAAAGCGGCGACCGATCATCTCGGTCGAAACACCTAAACGCGCTACGTCTTCGACGAGCCAGACGGTAGTGGAGGAGAGGTCGATCCCTGAAGGTTCTTCGAAGACCTGCAACACCGTCACCTTGTCCGAAACTTCAATGACCTGACCGCCGCGCTCACGCCCGGACGCGTCTTTGATGCGGACGATCGCGTTGTAGGCGAGGTCGGGCGCGTTTTGCAAAAAGAGCAGCGGCCCCGAGATATACGAGACCTCGCTGTACTCCTTTTTCATAAACTTCTTCGTGGGTTTTGGTGTATCTTTCGTGGTGTCTTTTGTCGTAGCCATGTCTCCCCTCCTTTACGCGGGAACCGCAAAGGCGTTGTCGAGTTCTTTAAGCGTGTCCGTTTTATACGCCTCGAACTCGTCTTCGGGCACATAACGGGCGCGGCTGACCTTTTCGACGACCTCATTTTTAAGGATGTCGTCGACGGTCGCGCCACCGTCTAGCGCACGCCGGGCCTGGTCGTTAAGCGTAATCATCAGCTGCAACAGCCCATACGCTTTGGGCATCGAACACGACGCGTCTACGGGGTCGAAGCCGTTTTGCTGCAAGAAGTCCTGCCGCAAAATCCGGCCCACTTCGATGACCAAACGCTCCTGGTCTTGCAGGGCGTCCGGGCCGACGAGCTGCACGACCTCTTGGAGTTCAGCTTCGCGTTGGAGAAGCGTTACGGCGCGGTCGCGGAGTTCGCTAAAGTCGGGCGCGACGTTTTCGGCGTACCAGTCCTCGAGAATCCCCGTAAATAGCGAGTACGAGCGGTTCCAGTTGATCGCCGGGAAGTGGCGGCGGCGCGCCAGGGACGCGTCGAGCGCCCAGAAGCAGCCCGTAATCCGGAGCGTCGACTGCGTGACGGGTTCGGAGAAATCCCCCCCGGCAGGTGAAACTGCGCCGATAATCGACACCGCGCCCGGTTCACCGGCGAGTGTCGTGACGCGGCCCCCGCGTTCGTAAAACGCTGCGAGGCGGGACGCGAGATACGGCGGATACCCCTCTTCTGCGGGCATTTCCTCGAGTCGTGAGGAGATTTCGCGGAGCGCTTCGGCCCAGCGGCTGGTCGAGTCGGCCATGACCGATACGGCGTAGCCCTGATCGCGGAAGTACTCAGCCAAGGTGATGCCCGTATAGATCGAGGCTTCACGTGCGGCGACCGGCATATTCGAGGTGTTGGCAATGAGCACCGTGCGGTGCATGAGCGGGTTGCCGGTCTGCGGGTCTTCAAGTTCCGGAAACTCGATGAGCACATCCGTCATCTCGTTGCCGCGCTCACCGCAACCGACGTAGACGACGATATCGGCGTTGCCGTATTTGGCAATCGACTGCTGCGTCACGGTTTTGCCCGAACCGAACGGCCCCGGAATCGCGGCGGTGCCGCCCATGGCGAGCGGAAAAAGCACATCTAAAATCCGCATTCCGGTCAGAAACGGCGTTACCGGGTCGAGTTTTTGTTCGACCGGGCGGGGTTGGCGCACGGCCCACGGGTGGTAGAGCCGGAGCTCGGTGCCGTCCTCGAGCGTCCCGATTACGTCTTCTACGGTGTAGTCCCCGGCGTCGGCGAGCGTTTTGAGCTTGCCCGACTTGTTCGGCGGTACGAGAATCTTGTGGGTAAACGAAAATTCGGGTACCGTCCCGAGAACCTGACCGCCTTTCACCTCGTCACCCACTTTGGCAGTCGGCGTAAAAGGCCATTTGGCTTCGCGTGAAAGCGAGTTGACGGTAATGCCCCGGTCGATATAGGTTCCCGAAGCCTCATTGATTTTGTCTAGGGGGCGCTGAATCCCGTCGAAGATACCGTTGAGCATCCCCGGCCCGAGTTCGACGGCGAGCGGCAGCTCGGTCGAAACGACCGGTTCACCGATCGTCAGACCGCCGGTATCTTCATAAACCTGGACGAAGGCCGTGTCGCCGTCCAAGCGAATAATCTCACCAATCAAGTTTTCTTGACCGACGCGCACGATGTCGAACATCCGCGCGCCCATCATCCCCTCGGCGATAACCGCCGGGCCGGAGATACGCTGTACTTTTCCTTCAATCGCCACAGTTCCTCCTTTGGTAGTCTATTCTAGTGTAGACCGCGCCGGGGCTGCCCGCACGGAGTTGGCGTACGAATTACTCGAGCTTGACGTCAAAACCTATCGCGCTGCGGACGAGCTGTTTCATGTACTCGGCGGCGTCACCGCTCTCCTCGTCGAACGCGGCCCCGAGGCTCGGCATAGTGAGCAAGACCGGTAGTTCGCGGCCCCGCATGGCGCGCGCCGACGAGCGGTTCGGATCGGCGATGAGCGACTCATCGACGGCGACCAGACCGAAATCGTTCGACGCGATCAAGTCCTCGAGCGCACTCTGCGCGCCTTCCGGGTCGGCTTCGCGCACCTCGACGCCCGCCAGACGAAACCCGGTCGCCGTTTCGCTGTCGGTCAAAATAACCATTCTAGGCACGACCAAGCTCCTGTTCTAAGCGGTTTCTGGGGACGCCGTAAAACTTGCCCCGCGCTAACAGCCTGAGGCGGGCGGTCTCATTTTCTTTAAGGCGCAAGTAGTTGAGGATCACGCCGACGCCGAGCGGGTCGCGGAGCGCCAATTTGCGGGCCTGTGCGTCGAGACTTTCGCGTAAGATCTCTTCGGCGCGGCTCAGGTCGTCGGTTTCGGCGACTTCGGCGAAGGTTGTACTCGCGAGCGCCTGTAAGTCGCCGGTCAGGAGCGTATCAAAGGTCGTGCGCCGCACCTCTTTACCCCCCTTGATGAACAGGGCGTCGGCGTCGGCATCTTCCGCGCCGCGCAGTTTAAGCGCCGTGCGGATGTTCGTCGCGTCGATTTCACGCTGAACGTAGCGGGCGAAGTCTTTGGGAAAACCGCCCTTCGCCACCTCTTCACTGAGCGCTTCGTAGTAAGCGCGGTCTAGGGTCAGCTCGAGGTCGTACAAATCATTGTCCGAAGTGAACTTGGCGACCGCGCGGGTAAAAGCGCCCCCGAGCGGATGCCCGGTTACGGCGACCGCCTGCGCCGCCGCCGGCAAATCGCTCGCCTGCGCAATGGACTCTAAAACCGCCGGTTTGAGTTCGCCGGCGGGCAACAACCCCGCCTGCACCTCGTCAGGTTCGCGGCCCGCACTTTTAGCGCGCGCAATCGTCTTGAGGTTGCCGAGGTCGTAGCGCAAGAGCAGCAGTCTTAAGAGCCGCTCCGGAAGCCCGTCCGAGACGTTTAGGAGCGTCCGGGTCGTCGTGTAAAAGTTGCGGGCGAGCGCGTCGTCTACCGCGCGCAGGTCGCTGCCGTAACGCGCCTGCGCTTCATCGGCCTCGCGCGCATAAGCAGTCTGCGAAAAGCTGCTCAAAAACGCGCCGAAGTCCGAATCGCCGAGTGCGGCGGCGTAGAACTCGTCGCCTAAAAGCCTGGCTTTAAGGCCGCGCACGCGGGCGTTGATATAACCGAAATCAGCGGGCATTACGCGTCCGACTTGGATTTCGATTCGGCAGATTCTGACTTAGCCGACGCCGACTCGGCTTGGGGCTGGTCTACCCCCGCGCCCAGCATCTGCGAAACCTCCGACGCCAAATCTTCGCGTGCAGCCCGCAGTCGGTCGAAAAGGCTGTTTTCAATCGTGATGTTCGAGGTCGCCTTGACCTTGACACCACCCTCGACGGTTTTGCTGGTCCCCAGCTTATCGTCCAAGCCGTACTTTTGCGCCGCCTCTTTCCCGGCTTGCTCATCGTCCGGGTTGACGATGACTTTGCTTACGTTGTCCTTGCCTCCAAGTGCGTCGACGGCTTCCCCGAGGAGCGCCGCCAACACCGGAGGGTAGCGTTTTTTATCTTTGCTGAGCTTGCGAAGTTCGGCTTCTGCCGACCCGAAAACATCTTCGACCACGCTGTGCTGCGCGCGCAACTTCAGCGACGACGCTTCTAGCTGCGCCGCGCTGCGCGCGCGTACCTGCGCCGCCTCACCCTGAGACTGCGACAGGCGTTCGCGTTGGGCCGTCATCGCCTTGGCATCTTCTTCGGCCTTAGCGACGATCTCCGAGGCACGCTTGCGCGCCTCGGAGAGGATGCTTTCTATCTCCGCGCCCGCTTCTTTGTCAAGCAGAGCCGAAAGATTGGCCATGGTTTAGCCTATCTGAGCGTTAAGGAAGAAGGCGATCACGAAACCGAAGATGATGAGCGTTTCCGGAATCACGAGGTAGATAAGAATCTGACCGAAAGCTTGCGGGCGCTCAGCCAGGGTTCCAGCTCCGGCACTCCCGATTGACGCCTGCGCGATCCCTACCCCGATAGCAGCGAGACCAACTGCGAGGGCCGCGCCGATAGCGATAAGGCCGTCTCCGATAGTACCACCAGGAGTTGCTGCCGCTACTCCTGGTTCTTGAGCAAAACCCAAACTGATGAGCGTAAAGAGAGCGACTAAAACGAGAACTTTTTTCATGCTTTTCCTCCAAGAGTGCGAAACGGACGGTACGGCGTACCATCTTCTTCGTAAAACCCGAATCTGGTAAAAAACTCGACGTATTGAAGACGTAAAGGTTGCAGCGTATGCCCGATAATCGTCAGGGCGAGGGCCAACGTATGAACAGCCAGGGCGACGATAACTCCGAGAACAGGCCCGATAACGGGCGCAACGCCCCCGATAGCAAAGCCTAGGTCGGTCGCCAGGTTAGCGACGAGTGCGGCCGACAAACCGACGGCGAAAAGTCGTAAGTAGGACAAAATCGCGCCTGAGTTGGAGATCAGTTCGACGATCATCAGCGGGATACGCGAAAGTACGACAGCTACGATAAAAATTGCAAAACCAGCGATGATGAGAAACCAGGTAAACGCGTTATTCGACTGCGTTAAAAAGCCGTAGGAGAAAATGACGACGGCGCTAAGACCGCTGAACATCCCGATACCTTCCCACAGGTGCTTCTTGTCGCCGTGACGAAAGCCGTAGTAGGCGCGGATGGCCCAGCCGAACAGCACCTGAAAAATCCCGAAACCGAGCGAAATCAGTAGTAGCGGCTGAAACACCTCGACGCGGAACAAGACGATAGGGATAAGACCATGTCCACTGTGGCCCGGGACGTAGAAGACAGGGCTGTTGCGCGGCCAAAGTTCTAAAAAGTTCCCGAAGAACTCACCGTAGAGAAAGCCCCAAAAGATTGACCACGCCGCGCACCAGTTGATGACGGTGCCAATTGACGGCATCGCGGCGGGTTGCAGAGTAATTCCGATAGGGCCGAGGCTCAGGGATTTACCGGCTTTACCGCGTATCCGTAACCAGAGACCGAGCGCCAGGAAGATCAGGCCGAAGCCGATATCGCCGACGACCAGGCCAAAAAAGAGCGGAAAGAAAACTGCCAGCGTCCAGGCAGGGTCGAAGTAGCCGTATTTAGGGGGCGCAAAAAGCGACAAGAGCCCCTCGAAAGGTTTGACCCAGCCGGGGTTATCGAGCTTCACCGGCACCCCTTCGTCGTGGTGATCGTCGGCGCGGCGGCTCTCTACGGCGATACCCGAAGCGAACTGTTTCTCGAGGGCAGCAACGACGCGCGCGCGCTCGTCCGATGGCACCCAGCCTTGCAAGGCGAAGCTGTAACGGCCCCCCGCCAGACCACCGAGTGCGTCGTAGCGCGCCCGGTAGGTGAGCGCCGTATCGCGCACCAGCAGGAGTTTCGCACCGTTTGCTTTACCGAGTTCAGCGAGTTCTTGGTCGATGGTTTGGCGGCGTTTGGGTAAGGACTGCGCGCGCTCCGTCATCAGGTGAACGGCTTTAGCAACCCCTTCGCCTTCGTAACGTTCGGGCAAACGCAGCTCCCCGAGACCCAAACGCGAAAGCGTCGCCAGCAGCTCCGGCTGATCGGCTTTCATAACCGCGACGACGGCAACAAAGCTTTTGCCCTGCGCTTTGAGCGCCAACTCGTAACGTTCGGAAAGCGTTTCGGAGAGTGCTGCCCGGGTCTTCTCCAACGTGTCCTCGTTGGGAATCAAAAAGGCGGCGCTACTCAGATAACGGCTGTCTTCTAACGGGGCGAGGAGCGGCGCAAGCTCACGAAACTGCGGCAGATAGACGTTGATGACGTCTTGCTCGTCGGCGATTTGCGCGCGTTCGGCGATCAGGCGGTCGGCCTGTGCGCCGACCTCGGCGAGGTAGTCTTGAATGTCGCTAAGACTGCTCGGCAGGCGGTCACGGTCTTTGTTGCTCATTTTCGGCGTCGGGGTAGCCTCGAGCCCAAAACTTGCAATCAGCCCTTCACTACGGGCCACCGCTGCGTCCCACGCTTCTTCGGTCTCTTTGTCGGTGTCGCCGACGGCGAACTGCCCGAGTGCGTCGCTGCGAACCGGGACGAGTTGCACGACGCCAAGTTGCTGCAGCGTAGCGAGTACCTCTTTGGCGATACCCCGGCGTCCGACGACGAGCAGCTGATCCATCGTAGAAATCACAGCGAGATCACCCGTAAACGCCGTCTCACGGTAGCACCTGCTCCAGAATTCGTTTGACGGCCCCGTCCCGCCTTTTTTGCGCTCTCGCCTTGGCCTCGGCAACGTCCCTTTCGGCGCGTTTTAGCACCTCGTCGCGGGCGGCGCTGCTTTCACGTTCGGCTTCGTCGCGCCGCTCCTGAGCAGCTTTATCCGCACGTTCAGCCGCTCCCTGACGGATGCTCTCGGCCCTTTGCTCCGCTTCGGCAACGATCCGCGACGCTTCCTCTTTGGCCCGGTCGATTTTCTCGAGGAGTTGCTGCTCTTCGTCGGCGAGACGTTGCAACAGTTTTTCACCCTGAGCTTCCAAGCGATCCTCCTTCCCTATGAGTAAAGACACACCTTTACCGGATTTCGGCACAGTTCGGGAACCACAGCCGAAGCCGGGACAAGGGTTGCATCTTACGGCATAAAAAAACGCGAAGTAGACCTATCGCGCTTTACGCGTTTCAGCATAGCAACCTGCTTTGTAGGTGTCAACGAAACCGGCGGGCGGGCACTTGGAACTTTTTCCAAAAGTGCTCGCATGTGGTCGTTCGGGGTGCGGGGATATTCTAGAGGAAATTCGGCTTTCTGGAGTCCACAGTTTGGTCAAGTATGACGACGGTTTGCCCGCCTACGGCTCTGATTTCTTACAGTCGCTTACGTCATATCCTTAACTATCCTTGAAGGCACGCGTGGCGACAGTAGTGGCGTTTACGGCCCGCAAACAGCTGTGCGTGTTGGAGCGGTTCGTCCCGTGTACCAGGCTCCACTTCGGCTATAAGCCGGCAGTTTGTCCCGACAGTTATCGCACTTGTCCTTAAATAATCTGTACTTGTAGGCTCGAAAGAGAAAACACACCGCAGCCGGCTCGAGTCAGGGCAAAAGGGAGTACGCTATGCTCGACAAACCTATTTTGAAAGGCAAGACTATCGCGCTGCGGCCCATCACCGCCGAGGACGCCGAAGCAATATTTGCCGGTCTCGGCGACGAAGAAGCGCTGAAGCTGACCGGCACGCAAGAAAACTTTACGCTGGCGCAAGTCAGGGCGTTTTGTGCGTGCGTTGCCGGGGCCGACGACCGCCTGGATTACGCCGTCACCCTGTCGGACGACCCGCGCTACCGGGGCGAGATCGTCTTAAATGAGATCGACTGGACGAACAAGTCGGCGCATTTTCGCATTGCGATAAGCGGGCCGGAAAATCGCGGCAAAGGTTACGGCAGCGAAGCGGCCGAACTGCTGCTCAAGCACGCGTTCGAGGTGCTGGAACTCCACCGCGTCGGCCTGGAAGTTTTCACGTTCAACCCACGCGCGCAGCACCTTTACAAAAAACTCGGCTTTGTGCAAGAAGGTATTTTACGCGATGTACTGTTTTGGAACGGGGAGTATCACAACGCTGTCAAGATGAGTTTGTTAGCACCCGACTACCGGGCCCGGCAAACACGCACGACGTTTAGGGCCGTCGAAACCGAACGCCTCACGCTTCGCCGTTTACGCGATAACGATTTGGACGCGCTCGTCGCCTACCGCAACCTGAGCGAAGTCGCCTGGATGCAGCTGTGGGAAAGCTACACCGCCGAAGAAGCGCGTGAGCTGATAAACGGTTGCAAGGTGCTCGAGCCCTTTTCTGCCGGAAACTGGTTTCAGTTCGGAGTGGCGCTAAAAAGTACCGACGCGCTTATCGGCGACCTCTATTTCAAAATGGACGAAGCGGGCAAACAAGCGGAAATCGGTTACACCTTCGACCCCAGATTTCAGGGGCGAGGTCTGGCGACCGAAGCCGTAAAAGCGCTTTTTCATCACGCCTTTACCGAAAAAGGGCTGCACCGCATCCGGGGCGTTACCGACCCGCGTAACCTGCCTTCAATCAAACTCATGGAACGCCTCGGAATGCGGCAAGAAGCGCACCATAAAGAAGACTTGTGGTTCAAAGGCGAATGGGCGGACAACGTGGTGTTTGCAATTTTGGAACGCGAATGGCGAGCACTCAGTTGAGTTTTGTGCCGAGTTTTGCAGCAAGTGACCGCTGGAGAAAACGATATGGCTGAGCAGGCGTTAAAACAGCTCGCGGCCAGCCTCGGGTTTATCGGCGCACGAGGCCGTGAAACGCTCACAGTTGGCCCCTTCGGAGCGTGTATCTCAGCTTCTGGAAATCCGGCGATGAGTTTTGCTACAGCTCACACCGACGTTTTAGAAGGGTGAGCTGTTCCTGACGGGGGCAGCCTCGTCAGACCCGCCCGGCGTCAGCCTAGAAACGTTTTGAGTCGCCCCACTACCCCTTCAAACCCCGCCGCGTTCGGGCTGATCAGCTCGTGTGTGCCGTCAAGCTCGAGCAAGCTGAGGGGACTGCCCAGGCGTGCGGCCAGGCGGCGGGTATCGGTAAGAGCGACGGTCCGGTCGCACCGGCCCTGAAGCACGAGCACGGGAGCCTTGACCCGTGGCGCGGCCCGGTACGCCTGCTTACCGAGCCGCTGAAGTTCTACCAAAGACGAGGTGGGCAAGACGACCTTTTCCTTAAGCTCTTTTTGAACCTCGGGGTCGTCCAAGTCGAGGGCGGGCTCGAGCCGCCGGAACTGCGAACGCACCACCTCGGCGCTGAAGTCCGCGTTTTGAAACGGCTTGAGTTGCGGCAAGACAAAACGGGCAACAGGCAAGAGTTTCGCACGCGGGTCGGTAAAACGCCAAAACGGGGCGATGAGCACAAGCCGGTCGGGGTTCGCCGTCAGGTTGAGCGCCACCGCCCCACCCATTGAAAACCCCAGCAGCAAGGTCGTCTCTGCGCCGTTTTGAACTTGCGTCCAGGCCGTTTGCGCCGCCCTTACCCAGTCCTGCCAGCGCGTTTTGCCCAGATTTTCTATGTCCAGGCCGAAACCGGGCAAGAGCGGGCCGTGAACCTCGAGCCCCCCCTCGGTCAGCGCCTCGGCGAGCGGCAACATCTCAGCGGGTGTACCGGGAAAGCCGTGCAAGAGCAGCGCACGCCGTTTGCTTTGACCGAGTACAAACCCCTGATGCCGGGGGCTGCCGTAAAGGTTGGAAATGTCCACGGTTCTGATCGTGACACGAAGCTGGAGACAAGAAGGTATGAAGCAGCAATAAGTCATGAGCAACGCGTAAAAGCTTTTGATTTTCCCTCATGGCCTACTAGCTTTCTGCTCATTGCTCAACACCTATTGCGCTACCTGTCCGGGCTACAATGACCTGTGGAAATCCGTAACTTTTCGATCATCGCACATGTGGACCACGGCAAATCGACCCTTGCCGACCGCATCTTGGAGCTGACGCAGGCCGTCTCCGAGCGGGGCCGCCGCGATCAGATGTTGGACACGCTAGAGCTCGAGCGCGAACGGGGCATCACCATCAAAGCCACCCCGATGCGCCTGACCTACACCGCCAAAAACGGCGCGCCGTATATGTTTAACCTCATCGACACCCCCGGTCACGTCGATTTCAACTATGAAGTGTCGCGCTCGCTGCGGGCGTGTGAAGGCGTCCTGCTCGTCATCGACGCGTCGCAAGGGGTCGAGGCGCAGACCATCCAAAACGCGTATCTGGCAACCGACAACGGCTTGGAAGTCTTGCCGGTGGTCAACAAAATCGACCTGCCCAACGCGGACCCTGCCGGCGCGATTGAAGAATTGGAGGAAGTCGTCGGCATCCCCGGCGACTTCGCAGTCGCGGTCTCAGCCAAGACCGGCGAAAACGTCGAGGCGATTTTAGAAGGCATCGTTGCCCACCTGCCGCCGCCGCAAGGCGACGCCAAAGCGCCCCTTTCGTGCCTGATTTTCGACGCCGTGTTCGATTCGTATCAGGGCGTAATTTCGTTTGTCCGGGTATTCGACGGCACGGTTAAAGAGGGCGACGCCATCAAAATCGTCAGCACCGGCAAGACCTTTACGGTCGATAAAGTCGGGTTCTTTTCGCCAGCGCCCACTGTGTCCGAGCAGCTCGGCCCCGGTGAGGTGGGCTGGCTTACAGCGGCCATCAAAGACATCTCGGACACGCAGATCGGCGACACCATTACGGGCGCAACCCGCCCGACAGAGAACATCATCCCCGGTTTTAAGCCCGCGCAACCGGTGGTGTTCTCGGGGCTTTACCCGACCGATTCGGAAGATTACCCGAAACTCCGCGAGGCACTCGAGAAACTCTCGTTAAACGACGCGGCCTTTACCTTTGAACCTGAGACTTCGGAAGCGTTGGGGTTCGGGTTTCGGTGCGGCTTTTTAGGGCTGCTGCACGCGGACATCGTGCAGGCTAGGCTCGAGCGCGAGTTCGACCTGGGCCTGATTGCCACCGCCCCGGCAGTCATTTACGAAATCGAACGCACCGACGGCTCCTCGGAGCGCATCCAAAACCCCGCCGACCTGCCCGACCCCGGCAAAATTGCCCGGATTTTAGAGCCTTACGTCAAGCTCAACATCTACGTGCCCGAAGAGTACGTCGGCAATATGATGGGCTTGTTGCAAGAGCGGCGCGGCGAGATGAAAAACATGATCTATCACGGGCGGCGCGTCGAGCTGCGCTACGAAATCCCCTTCGGCGAAATCTTGTACGACTTTCACGACCGCCTCAAATCGTTGACGCGCGGCTACGCCAGCATGGACTACGAGTCCTTGGAGTACCGCGAGGGTAACCTCGTCAAGGTAGACATCATGGTCAACGACGAAAAAGTGGACGCGCTTGCGGTCATCGTTCACCGCGACAAGGCGTACGCGCTGGGCCGAAAAATCGTCGATAAGATGGCCGAGGTCATCCCCCGGCAGATGTTCGCCGTCCCGATTCAGGCCGCGATTGGCAGCAAGGTGTTAGCCCGCGCCACCGTCCGCGCCTTCCGCAAAGACGTGACTGCCAAGTGCTACGGCGGTGACATCACGCGTAAACGCAAGCTTTTGGAGAAACAGAAAAAGGGTAAAGAGCGGATGAAGCAGTTAGGGACGGTCGAGGTGCCGCAAGAGGCGTTTTTGGCGGTGCTCTCGAGCGGGGAGTAAGTTTTTACAAAACCGCTAGTACCAGTTACGCGGATAGACCCTGGTACTCAGCGGCGCTGAGCCCGTTGCGGCGGGTACCCTCAGCGCCTTTGTGCCCCTCATCTGTAAAAAGCGTAAGTTGAGTGTTACACTTTTTGTGGCACTAGTCGCGTCTATGGCAAACATCGTGTAGGTTGGAGCACTGGTTGCGGGTTGCAGGTAATCAACCAAAACGTTTGCAGGCTGGCTGCGTATATTGGGGGATCCACCACTCAGGATAGACGTGTACGACCAGGCTGAAGGCGGCGTAGTCGACAAGGAAGAGCGCGTGATACCGTCATAAATGTAGCTCTTGTACTGCATAAGTACCCACTGATCGTCGTTTGCCGGGTTCTCTGTAGGTGCTTCTGCCAAACCACTACTGGTAAGTGACCCCCTTTTGTAGGGATAATAAGCGTAAAACGTAAAGCAAGCGTCTTTGTTGACGTCGGTACTGTTGTTGCAGGTTCCTGTCGCCTTGGGAGGCAAGACCATCGCCAGAATCGGGTCGGTTCCAACCTTCCAGTTTTGACCACTGCTCGGGCCTACGGTGTTTTTAGAGGTCAGTCCACTACTACTCAGCTGCATGGTTGTACCTGCTGGGTAAACGTAAGCAGCACTTTGTAACCTGGCAGCAATAAGCTGCTGTGCGACCTGGCCCTCAGTGACGAGCTCGTTCCGACCGTTGATCTGGCCTGCTGCTTTAAGTGAGCCGCCAAAAATCTGTGTGAATGCAAGCATCAGAATACCTAAAATCACCATGCTGACGAGGAGTTCTAGCAGGGTGAAGCCGGCACAGTTAAGCGTGGACTTATTCGTCCTTACCCGGTTCATGGTCTTGGTACGTCTAGGGTAAGCACGCTCTGATTCCCGTCGGCAGTTTTTACGGTAACACTGACGCGCTTCATAGGTGGCGGGCTCGAGCTTGCGGTGGTCGTTGCACAATTCGTATTTAAAGTGAGGGCACTACCCGCGACCGCATCACGGTCGAGCGCACGCACTTCGATGATGCGGGTTAGGCCGGCTACGCTGGGAAGCGGGGTATAACAGGTTTTGTCGTACTTGTCCAAACTCTCGGTCCGTTTAGCTGCGTTGAGGTCTGCTGAAGTTGTCGGATCGAGGTTGACCGGATAAGACTGCCACTGGCCCCGGATATGCTCGACGAGTTCTTGGGCTTGTGTTGTGGCTTGCAGCGATCTGTCACTGCGACTGGTGTTCTGGAACAGTTGGCTTAGCGGCCCGAGGACAACCGTAATGATAACGCCCAGAATAACTGTCGCCGCCAGCATTTCGATAAGGGTAAAACCGCGCGCTGACTTCACTTTAGATAAACCTTTCCGGTCACGCCCAACACTTTGATGACTCTGGTTTGGGTGGGCTGCTTCTGGAGTGAAAGGGTCAAGTCGGTGTTGGTCATGCCAACTTCGCCGAAAGGTGCGCTATACGTGAGGTTGAGTTTGTCGCTCGAGGCCAGCTGCGTACCCGCCGGTAACGTATAGGTAAGGTTTTGACCGCCGAGCGAAACGGTATAGCTGGTAACGGTTTTTCCTGCCGTCGTAAACGAAGCGTTCTGGTTGTAGCGTTGTGCGGCGCTCCTCACCCGCTGCAAGTCGGCGACGACTTGGGCGCTCGCTTCGGACAGGCGTGAACGGTCTATCGCGCCGCGAAACGATACGAAGCCCACGGCTATAAGAATCCCGATAATTGCGCAGACGATGAGCAGCTCGAGCACGGTAAAACCCTTCCGCATCAGTAACCCGCTACGGGTTGCCATACCCCTGACTTGTTGGCAAGTGGGCTCGTGTTTGTTTGCCAAACCTGCTGCGTAGGAAAGTATGGCGGCCTAAACCCTGAACGAAACCTGCGGTCGTAAACATAGTTACGCGCGTAACCGCCACCACTTGTAGTGCCTACAGCCTGAGATGTGTCTTCGATGATGCCGCCCAGTAAGTTGATACGCGCTTGTTGACTGCTGAATAGCCTTTTGACTGTGTAGTCGACTGTTCCAAATCCTTCTTTGTCCGCCGAGGCCATGATGGTGGCGTGGATGTTCAAGTCTTTGCTCGAGGGGCCGTCTGCCAAGATGCTGCCGTTGCTCGAGTACAGTCCTAAAACATTGGTCGCTGAGGTGTCGGTACGTGGGTCTTGCGCGTAGGTGATGTCTTGCTTGATCGTCATGCCGCCGGTACTAGCAAGAGTGAGCTGAGAGTTTTTGGCAACATCGGCAGCTGAAGAACCGTCACCACTTAAGTCAAGGACATTGCCATCAACATAGATCATGCCATTGAAGGTGCCGGAGAGCGTTTTGACCGTTGTACCGTTTTCTTTAACCGTCCAGGTGCCGTTAGCGTTTTCTTCAAAACGCGTTTTCTTCGAACTCTGAGTAATCTCGATGACCTGACGGTCGCTCTGCGTGGAAAACTTAAGCTGAGACACGTCTCCACTGATATAAATGCCACCTTTGTTGGTTATACCGTCGCTGTCGTCGTTATCTGCCCAGTTGCTTTGATAGTTCGCTTTTTTGCCGTCGCCTTTGCTGTAGTAGACGCCAGTTGGCATCGGATCCTTATTCGTCTTTTTGCCTTCGTCAAGGTTCCAGGCGTCTCTTAGTTCTTCGTTTTTGACTTCCTTGCCGTCTCGCGCGTCTCCGCCAAATGATGCGCGGAGCTGATTGTTGCTATTCTTGGGGAGCTCAATTTTATTTGTATCAAACTCAACGGATTTTTGAAACGTACTATCGTAGTCAGCTGTGTTGCCATAACCAAAGTACGTGCCGGATTTTGCTTCAGAGGTAAAAGCGTCTTTGAAAATAGGAGTTTTGCCGCTTACCTTATAAAACCCCGGCGTGCCGTTGGTGTGAACCGGCCCGTCAAACACTTCGCCGCCCGCAAAATATAGCTGCCCGCCGGTGAGTGATTTGGTGTTGTTACGAAACAGCGCGTAAGACGCCAGCGAAGGTAGGGCAATATCGACATACTGATTTTCAACAGCGCCTAGTACGATCTTTCGACGTGCGACGACGCGCGGCCCTACGCGAACCTCACCCACGGATTCTGTTACAGTGACCACAAACGAAAAGCGGAAGTAGTCGGGTGCCATAAGCCTTACGCCTTTCGGCATTAGCCCATACGTCACGGTGTACCAGGTTTCGGCTCCACTCTTGGCGTCAACAGCGATTCTTGTTGTAGCTGTGTTGTCCGTACCACTCGAGAAAGCCTGCCGCCAGTACTGACCGGGCGAAGCGCCGTTTGGGTAAGCTTTGCTAGGTACATACGCCGTAAAAAGTGAATACCGGCTATTCCCGTTACTGTTAAGGTTGATGGCGGTGCAGAGCGGAAGCCCGTCTTTCTTTTCGTCTGCTGTCCAGTTGCTGTAGTCACTATATTTTGACGGCAAATTTGCTGCTTTGGTGTCACAAAACTTGTCAATGTGGGTGTTGACGTTGTTGGCATTTTGTCCTGAGCTGACGCGAAGCTGCTGCATCACAGATTGAATCTCTAGAAAATTATTGGTGGCACGTGCCAAACCTGCCTCGGCAGCGTACTGCGCTTGCAGGGTTACACCCTGGTCAGCCGTCGTGCGCTGGC
Source organism: uncultured Trueperaceae bacterium (assembly GCA_963799485.1). Classification (GTDB taxonomy): domain Bacteria; phylum Deinococcota; class Deinococci; order Deinococcales; family Trueperaceae; genus Truepera. Next base: position 85,205 of record CAWCXJ010000005.1, on the reverse strand, counting down.
TCGAGATCGTCATCGTCGCGCTGATAGCTAGCAGCGAAACCATTAAAATCATCGCCGACAAGAGCACGATAACGAGCGCAATTCCCTGCGTCTGACGGGTACGTGTAGGGCGAGAAACCGGCATATCATCCAGCGTAAAACCCTGCCGCCCCCGGCGCTGAGAGAATTTCGGCTTTTGAGCCGGTAGGTTTTTAGGTAAAACGGGTGAGGTGGGGCGGGGTTGCATAAGTCTCCTTCTGCACCAATCTATAAAACGGGTTCTGACAAAATTCTTACACCCAATTCTTACGGAGCGTCTCACGAACCGTTTTGACCACGCAGGCGGCAGCACGGCAAAAAAGTAGCCCGTGGTACCTTCACACGGGCTGGGGTTGGCCTCCCCTTTTTACGCACGCCCCGGCATTTTCCCTGGCGCGTCTTTTATGATGCTCACCAAAGCTTAAGGAAAGCTTAAGATTAGGCAAAGCTTTCTTCATGTAAAAAACTGCACAGTCGGTGCGGCGCGTCATTCCGGCAGAAATGGTTCAGGATTTAGCCGTGCATTCAAACGCGGCTTTACGGCGTTACTTGTAGTGACGCTCGCCAAGACCCGCGTCACGTTGAAACAGCTTGCGTCCAAACGGGTCTGCGCTGCGTTTCTCAAGACAACTCCGCACATGTTCACCCCCGGCCATGTGTGGGAGTTTCTTTATGTCTGCGCGCCCGGTTTTACGGCAAACTGTTTTGCGGCAAACTCCAAAACAGCGTCGATATAGGCTCCTCAGCTAAAGTGTACCTCTCACGTTCGGTCAAGGCGTTTCGAGTTTCTCGAGCCGCCGTAAAATCTGCGCCAGCGCCCCGAACACCGCCCAGAGTGCTGCGCCCAGCACCAGAAAGCCCGCGGCTTGCGGGATGAAGTAAAAGGGGTCGCCGTTGGGAGCGCGGAAGCCGTTGGCGAGGGCGTAAGTGCCCCAGAACACCCCGAGGATAATAGAGGCGATTGAAAAGACGCGTAAAACCGTAAGCATAGATGAGCCTTTCAATAGAGAAAAGGCGAGCGGTTAGGCTCGCCTTGGGATTAAGCGGTTGGCTTAGTTTGCTGTCATAGTTGAGCCGTTGAAGGTGAACCCAGTGCCGGTAATGCTTGTTGCAGTCACGAGAAGCCACCGGTACCGTCAGACTCGAAGGTGCCAGCGCCGTCCACAGCAGCTGGGGTGGTCTGTGATAGCGGAGGCCGTCGAGCTGATCACCGTCCAATCACCGTCGGCGGGCGAGGGCTTGTGTTACTGGGATCGCGGTTCAGTTTCAACAGCTGTGTACGCAGTTGCGGATGTAGGCTTGCGGCAGTGTTCGTTTGCGCGGGCCGTGCGAAAGCAGGTTCGGGATGAGAACCGCTGCCAGGATGCCGATGATGGCGATGACGATGAGAAGCTCGATGAGGGTGAAGCCCTGGTTTTGCTTACGGTTACGCATGGTGTTGCTCCTTTGGGTTGGCGAGCGCCCGGATGATGGGATTTGGGATGGCCGGTTGCTCTTTTTAGTGCTTTGCGAACCTTTCTTCGTTCGCTGTAGTGAGAATACTCAGTAAGTTCTTACAAAATTCTTACAGAAAAAGCGGGTGCAGCACGTGTTGAAAACTCAACAGCAATAAGTGGGACAGCAGCAATGAGTGCCGAGCAGTGGGCAATGAGGGAAAACCAAAAGCTTTTACGCGCTGCTCGTTGCTTTCGCCTCATTGCGAAACCTCCCGTGTTACGCTTGTAGGTGTCCGCACTTTCTGTTCTCGAGATTTTAGACCGTCCAGACGTTGCTAACTTGCGTCGGCGGGCGCTCCTGTGTGCCGGGCTTTTGGGTGCGGGGAGGCCGCTTTTACCCCGTGAACTCGTCGTGCTTTTGGGGCTCGAGTCCCCTGCCGAACTCGAGGCTGCGGTGCAAGACCTGCGGGGCACGTTGCGAGAAGCGCATCTGGGGCTGGTATTAGAAGAGGTGGCGGGGGGTTACCGGCTGATTGTTGACCCGGTACTAACGCCCGACTTGGGGGCGCTCCTCTCGCCGCCGCCGTTGCCGCAACTCTCGGCGGCAGCTCTGGAGACTTTGGCGCTCGTGGCGTATCAGCAGCCGATCACAAGGGGGGAGCTCGAGGCCGCCCGGGGCAGTTCGTGTTCTTCGACGCTGGAGACCTTGCAAGAACGTGAACTCATCAAGGTGGTGGGCCGTAAAGACGTTCTCGGCAGGCCGCTGTTGTACGGGACGACGGGCAGGTTTCTCTTGGAGTTCGGTTTACGGTCGCTGGACGATTTGCCGCCTTTAGAGGACGCGCCGACGGACTTTTTACGGGGGTGAGCTTGTTACGCGGTTTTTTAGGGTGGGTTGGGGCTGAAGCGGTGATTCCGCCCCAATCCAACCGCGAAGAGCAACGGGACTACGACGAGGAACTGTATCAGGAGCGCCACTTGGGCGAGTGCTTTTTCAACAAGCTCAAGCAGTATAGGCGCTGCTTCTCAAGGTTTGATAAGTTCGCTCGTAACTACCTCAGCTTCTTGCACTTCGCTTCGGCGCTCATCTGGTTACGGTGAATTGTCAACACAGCCTAGTTTATGCAGATACCTACCGGGTACTTTGCCCGTAGGCGCGGGTCAGCGGCGTCGCCGTTACGCCGAACGCGAGAACCGACACGAACGTGACCAGGCTGACAACCGTCCAAACAGCTTCCGCTGCGCCTTGGTTTAAGCTGAGCGCCCCGTAAAAGAGCGCAGAAATCCCGATGGGGCCGAACCAGCCGAGGAGCCGCACGTCCCTGGCAGTATGTAGCGGTCCGATAAAGCGGCCCAGTAACAAAAAGCCGGGCAGGCGGCGCAGTAGCAGCACGGCTGCTGCCAGCAGCAGGCCCCGCCAACCCAAAGTCAGCCACGCCGCCCACGGCAGTGCTGCGCCGAACAACACGAAAACGGGTAACTCGAAAAAACGGGTGACGATCTCCTGTACCCCGGCAAAATGCTCCAGACCCTCACCCTCCCCCCGATAGGTGCGATTAAAGGCTACGCCCGACACGAAAACAGCCAGCACCGCGTCGCTTTCCAGAAGCCTGCTGACCCCCAGCACCGTCAGCGAGAGCGAGAGTACAACGGCCAAAAGCGGTACCTTTTCACCGACCTGCCGTGTCCACGACCAGTGCAGCAGGCGCGTTGCCAGAAACCCCAGCAGCGCCCCGAGCAGCGTCGCGACGCCGACTTCCCACAAGACGGTGCGGCCCAGCCACTCCGTGAAGGCGTCGCGGGGGGTGGCCTCGAGGAGTAAAAGGGGCAGCATCACAAACGGCAGCGCGAGGCCGTCGTTCGCTCCGGATTCTGCCGACAACACGTTTCGCAGGCGCGCAGGAATATTTTTTTCTGCCAGCCGCCCGCTCACGATAGACGACGCCACCACCGGGTCGGTCGGGGTCAGCGCCGCCCCGACAAGCAGCGCAACAAGTGGGGGCAAGGGCAAAATGAGGTAGACGAGCAGGCTGCTTACGAGCCACATCAGCGGCATGATAGCTCCGAGTAACACCCCGAGCGGTCGCCAGTTCTCGAAGATGTAGCGCCGTGGCAACCGCAACGCTACACCCATGAGCGAGATAGCCAGCGTAAACCGGGCGGCCTCTTGCAAGACGACGGTCTCATCGCCCCAGTTGGCGACCTGGATAAAACCGAGAACACCCGGCCCGATCAGCACCCCCAAAAGCAGCGCGACGAGCGGCTCGGACAGGTACAGGTCTCTTTTAATCAGGCCGGAAGTAACGCCTAAAAGCAGCAAAAGACCGCCGATCAAGGTCAACGCTGTGTAAAACGAGGTCACAAGCACCTCGGCAATCTTACTCCTGCCCCGTTTTTATCTGCACGCCCTCGAACGTCACTTGGGCGGGTTCGGCGTAACGTTTGCCGTTTACCTTGTCGTGACGCGGAAAGTTCGGCGCGGCGATCTTGACGTGCAGGTTGTACGCGCCGTCACCCGGAAGTTTTATATCTTTGCCGTAGTGAAACAAACCGGGGTGCCATAAAAACTCCGGCTTGAAGGTTGTCACCTCGTTGCCGCTCGCATTCGTCACCGTAACGTCGATGTCCAGGTAAGGAATAAAGCGGTGGTCGGTGGCGTCTACGACGGCAATTTCGATATGGCAGTTTTCGTCACGAGGCTCTACCCACTCGAGCCCCCCCTCTTTCAGGCGATACATCCCCTCGGCTCGCTCCTGCGCGAAGCCGATCAGGTATTCACCCGCGCGCTGTTTGCCGCCCGTATCGGCGACCTCGTTTGCCATGTAGTCCAGAGATTTTACATACGCCTGACCTTCGGCTTTGGCCTGCTGAAGCTGTGTTTCGTCGGCCTCGTCGCTGGGGCGGCTCGTCGGTTTCTTGGCGGGTGTGCTCACGATGATTCCTTTCTTGGCACAAACCTCGAGTTACGCGCGAGGCTCGTGTAGTCTCCGCCTGTGAGCACAGCTTCACTATAGGTTTAGATACACAACTACAGGTTTAGATACACAACTGTGGGTTTAGCTGCGCACTACCAGTTTAGCTGCGCACCACCGGTTCCCGGTCGGTTCGGGGTATAGCAGCACTGTCTGTCACGTGAACCGGGTTGTAGTCTAGACCGGAAAGATAAGCCCGCGCTCGCGCGCCCAGACCACCGCCTCGGCCCGCGACTTGACCTCGAGCTTGCTGTAGATGGTCGCCACGTAGTTGCGGACGGTGTGTTTCGACAAACCCAACTCGCGGGCAATCTGCTCATTGCCGTAGCCCTGGGCGAGCAGCTCCAGGACTCCTTGTTCACGCCTGGTGAGCTGCTCGAGACCCGGTTGCACCCCGCCACCCGCGCGTATCTCGGCAAGCTTTTCCATCACCACGCGGGTAAACCACGAGGTGTCGCTCATCGTCGCCTGAATCGCCTGCATCAGCTCGCGCTCGGAGCGTTTACGGTCGGTAATATCTATATAGGTGTCGATCAGGTGCGGGTCGCTGTCGAAGAAAATCACCCGGCCTTCACTTGAAACCTCGCGCTGCTCGCCGGTTTTCGTTTGCAAGCTCGCCTCGTGTTCGGTAACCTGGTCGCTGCGGTTGCGCCGCATCTGCCGGAGCGCGGCGTCGCGTTTGCCGTACTCCAAAAACAGCTTGAGGTCGGCAGCGGTCTTGCCGACCACCTCGTCGCGGGTGTAGCCGGTCAGCTCGAGAAAACTTTCGTTGACGTCGTTGAAACGCAGGTCGCTAAGCCGGAGGATGCTGATAGCGGTCGGGTTGACCGTAAAAGCGGCTCTAAAGCGGGCCGCGAGCTCGCGCTCCCTGGTGACGTCGCTTACCGTCAGCACCCCGAGCGTCTGCGAATCTTCGACCTGAGTACCGCTGTACGCCCCCAACCACCGCCCCTCATTACGCCCGGACTTGCTCGCGCTGCCACTACTTGTCCCTCCGTTTGCACCGTGATGCGGGCGCGTCCACAGCTCATACGCCGTAAAGGTCTCACCGCGCAGCACCCGCGCAGCGGGCGTCGCCTCGTCCGGAACCGCGTTCCCGTCCGGATACCAGTACGCCGCGAGCTCGGCAACTGCAAGGTTGCGGGTCGTTTCTCCGATACCGTAAAGACGGCGCGCCGACGCGTTGAGGTTGAGGACGTCGCCGCGCAAGTCGAAGGTCACGAGACCTTCGGCGAGACCCTTGAGAATCGCCCGCAACTGATGCGGTTCGGCTTGCCAAACGGCGCTGACCTGGTTTTGCTTGATAAACGCCTCTCTGCTACAAAACCGCCAAAGCGTCGCACTGGGGTCGTTGCAACACTGCCATCATGTTTTCATGCGCTGGCAGTAGCCCCGACACGCCCTCGGCCTGATTTGCACGGACGGTTCAGGTAGCTACGTGACTTGTGTTTCACCGTAAGCTTAAAACACGTAAATAGATAGGGACTTCTGTATCAGAAAAGCAGTACACACAGAGCCTTGCCGTAGCCGAGAAAGTACGTCTGCGCGCACGTTTATTTTGTTTTAGGATAGTCGCCGGGGCGCACAACCGTACTACCCCCGATATTTTGATGAAGGTCGGAGTCGGGTACACGGACCTCTAAAGAGGGGGCTCGAGTCCCGAACCGGACGGTTCTCCCGATATCGGTTTCTCTCCCGCAAAACCGGCTTGATTAACGCCTGTAATCGACACCTGTAATTGACAACCTCGCCCCCTTCGCCGTAAACTCCCTCACGCACCACGCTGGGGAAGTCCGGTGAAAGTCCGGCGCTGTCCCGCAACGGTAACGTCTACAGGTCTTAACGCAAAACCTCGCGGCGAAGCCCGAATACCGGCGTGTTGACGCTAGACGCACCCCTGGCGCGGACCGAGGCGGGCGGCGCTCACGGTATGACGGTAGCTGCTTGTCAGTAGCCACTTTTACGGTGTCGGCCTAACCCTCAACAAATTGCCGCTGCTCGGGTGCCCGAGGAGGCACCATGAAGGGCTCTATCAAAGTTTTATTTGCGGTGGTTTTATGGTTTGGATTCGTCGCTAACGCAACGACCTATCCGTACACGGTCACCGACGACTTGGGGTTTGAAGTGACGCTCACCGCCGAACCGACGCGCGTCGTGGCGATGATTCCGAGTCATACCGAAACGCTCTGCGCCTTAAACGCCTGCGACAAACTCGTCGGCGTCGATACCTACAGCAATTTTCCGGCAAGTATTAAAGAGTTGCCTAAACTCGGCAGCGCGTTCGAACCGAACCTCGAGGCCATCGTCGCCCTGAACCCCGACCTGGTGTTGGTCGATGAATCGTCCGACCTCGCGGGGGCGCTGCGGCAACTCGGTATCCCCGTCTACGCCGGAACCGCGCAGACCTTTGGCGAAGTGTTCCAAAAGTTTACGGTGCTGGGTGCGCTCTTAAACCGTGAAACCGAAGCGGCGCTCCTGAGCGGGCGAGTTCAGGGGCGTATCCGGGCGATACGCGAGCGGGCCGAGGGGCTCGAGCCGGTTTCGGTCTACTACGAGATCGACCCGACCCCCTACAGCGTCGGGCCGAACTCGTTTATCGGGGTGCTCTTAAGCCGCGCCGGGGGCCAAAACATCGTCGCGGCAGGCTTAGGCGACTTTCCGCAGTTAGATCCCGAATATATTGTCGCCGCCGACCCCGAAGTTATTATCACCAGCGAAGGCGACGCGGCAACGCTGCCGGAGCGCCCCGGTTGGGCGGGCATCGACGCCGTAAAAAATGAGCGCGTCGTTCCGACAGATTCGGTCATCAATGACGCCATCAGCCGCCCGGGGCCACGCATCGGCGACGCGGTAGCGTTTTTTGCGCGGGCGCTCCATCCCAGCGTATTCGGTCCCGCAACCCGCTAGCCTCACATGGTCCGCGCCCTGCACGTCGCCCTGACGTTTTTAACGACGCTGCCGCTGCCCCCCGTAAACGTGTGGCGAGAGGGCGACGCGCGGCGGAGCGTGCGGGCGTATCCGCTCGTCGGGCTGCTGCTCGGCGCTATTTTGTGGGGCGCAGCGTGGATGTTGGGGCCGCTGCCGGACACGCTACGCGGTGCGCTCCTGCTGGGCACATCGCTACTTTTGACCGGCGCGCTCCACTTCGACGGATTTTGCGACGTGGCGGACGCAGCGTTCGCGAGCAAGTCGCCCGAAGAACGTCAGAAGATCGCTAAAGACCCGCATTTGGGTGCGTTTGCGCTTGCCGCAGGTGGCGTGCTGTTACTCGTCAAGGCGGCGGTGCTCGGGAGCGTGCAACCCGCCCTTCTCCTGCTCACTTTGCTTTTGAGCCGGACACTTATCATATTACCGCTGGCGCTGGGGAGGACGCACGGCTCGAGCCGACTTGGACAAAACACCCAACCGGGACTCGCTGCTGCGTGGTTTCCACTCGTCTTGGGTTTGGCGCTGGGACTTGGCGCAGCTGTCCTGACGCAAACGCTGACGGCTTTTTTGGGGTTGACGTTCGCAGCACTTTTTACCATTTCGCTGCTCGCTCCGTGGCTGTCAAACCGGCTAGGCGGGCTCGGCGGCGACGCTTACGGCGCACTGATCGAGACGAGCGAAGCCGTTATGCTGAGCGTCGCGGTACTCCTATGACCGACGCCGTAAACCTGGCTATTCCCGGCGTTAAGGTTGAGCGCACCTTACCGACTGAGAGCCGGGGACATCATCTAATCATCACGTTTGACGAAGCTTGTGAGGGGGTCTTCGAGCGCCCCCCTAAACGGCGGTTTCGGCCTCCGCCGCGCCGTCGTCAACCGGAGCGTCGATAAAAACTGGCACAGTGACCATTCTAGTGACGACCCCGAAGCCGATATGACGCAGTATGTGGCGCGTTTGGGACTCTCGCCCGAAACAACCGTCGGGCTCATCACGGCGGTCGGCATGGCTGATGTGCAGGTTGTGACGGCTGAGCGTTCAGGCTGGCGGGTTCACGCCCTGGTTACGGCGGGCGTCGGCAACGCAGCAGCGGCGGGGGGACGGTTTACGCTGGGAGAGCCTGCGGGTACAGTCAATATCATTGTGTTGCTCGAGGGTCGCCTGAGCCCCGCCGCCCTTATCGGCGCGGTGCAGAGCGCCACCGAAGCAAAAGCCGCTGCCTTCAGAAAAGCGGGCGTTACCACCCGTTTCGGCGAAACCGCCACCGGCACGACCACCGACACAGTAACCATCATCAACTTGAACCCAAACCCCTACAGCCTTTACGCCGGGCTCGCCACCCCACCCGGCTTTCTGGTTGCCGAAACGGTCTACAAAGCGCTGTTAGCAGCTCTCACCCCCAGCTAAACATTGGAGAAACGATGTCCCAAACACCCCCCACCGACCGTAAAACCGTAAAAGCTCAGGGCGAACGGCGCGGGCTGGTCATCATCAATACCGGGCACGGCAAAGGTAAGACGACGGCGGCGCTAGGTCTACTGATGCGCGCACACGGGCGCGGCCTCAAAACGCGGCTGTTTCAATTTATCAAGCACGAAGGGGCCAAGTTCGGCGAACACCGCGCGCTGAGCGAGCTGGGTATTCCGTTCGCAGGTCTCGGCGACGGTTTTTCGTGGCGCTCACAAGATTTGGATCAGAGTCAGGCGCTCGCGGTTGCCGGCTGGGAGGCGGCGAAGGCGGCTATCTTAAGCGGTCAGTACGACCTGATTGTCCTCGACGAAGTGACCTATCCGGTATCGTGGGGTTGGATTAGTCCCGACGACGTGGTGGAAACGTTGGCGTCACGCCCGGAAAAGCTGCACGTCGTCTTGACAGGCCGCGACGCACACGAAAAACTGGTTGCCGCCGCCGATACCGTCACCGAGATGAAGAAAATCAAGCACGCCTTCGACGCCGATGTTCCGGCGCAGCGCGGCATCGAACACTGATGGCTAAGGGTGGCGCGGCGCTGCTGAGCGTTTTAATCGACGCCCGTTTTGGCGAACCGCCGACGCGGTTTCACCCGGTTGTGGGAATGGGGCAGTATTTGGGGCTGAAGGACTGGTTGTTGCAACTCTCCTCGTCCCCGCGCAAGCAGTTTATGACAGGTGCAGGGTTCGTCTTTATCGGCGCGGCGGCGTGCGGCGCGGCGGCTTGGGCCGTGGAAAAAGGACTCGCCCGTCTCCCCCGGCCCGTAAAAGGCTTCGGCACAGCGCTGATGCTCAAACCCCTCTTCAGTCTTTCGGCCCTTTTAGAAGCCGGAGACAGTGTACAGGACGCACTCCTTGCTGAAAACTTACCGGAAGCGCGGCGGCTCTTGGCGTGGCACCTCGTCAGCCGCGACACTTCAGCGCTTTCTGAAGGTGAGGTTGCCGGGGCAGCTGTCTCTTCGCTCGCTGAAAACCTGACCGACAGCATCGTTGCGCCGCTCTTTTATTTTGCGCTGTTCGGCTTACCGGGGGCGGCGGTTTACCGGTTTGTCAACACCGCCGACGCCGTACTCGGTTACCGCACGCCGGAGTTGGAGTATTTCGGCAAATTTGCCGCTCGCACAGACGACGTACTGAACTTTGTTCCGGCCCGCCTCGCGGCGGCACTGCTCTACCCGGCGCTACTCCTAACCGGCGCACCGGCGCGTAGAAGCTGGGCGCTGATGCTCAGAGACTGCAACCGTACCCCGAGCCCAAACGGAGGTGTGACGATGGCGCTGACCGCTAAAGGGTTAGGGGTAAGGCTCGAGAAGCGCGGCGTCTACACCCTCAACGAAACGGGCCGCACCCCGGCAGCCGCAGACATCGACCGGACAAAACACGTGATTAAATTGACCGTCCTGTTCGGTTTCGGCCTGTACGCGCTTACGAGGCTAAGGCGTGCCTGAACCCGTCTTGACGCTCCCACCCTACGCGGCGCACGGCGGGCCGGACGGCGCGCATGTTCGGTTCGACTTTAGCGTCAACAGCAACCCGTTCGGGCCACCTGCTGAACTGCTGGGGCAGCTGGGAGCAGTTGAGGTCTCGAGCTACCCCGACCCGAGTTACGGCGAAGCGCGAACAGCAGCAGCCCGTTTTCATAGCGTTCCTCTGGAAAATATCGTGCTGGGCGGCGCTGCAGAGCTGATCTACCGACTCTCAGCGTGTTATTTGCAGCCCGGCAGAGGTGTCCTCGTCGCCGCGCCGAGTTTTGGCGAGTACGTGCGGGCCGCGCAGCTTTACGGTGCGAGGATAGCTATGTGCAACGTTTACGCGAAGGGTGCTGAGCCGGACGTTGCCGCACTCGTTTACGCCGTTCAAAACATCCGGCCTACGCTGGTTTGGCTCTGTCAACCGAACAACCCGACCGGGCACGCTTGGGGTAAAGAATCTTTGGCAGAAGTTGCTGACACCTGCCAAAAACACGACGCCCTCCTGGTGATTGACGCGGCGTATCTCGAGCTGAGCGCCGCCACCCGGGAAATACCCGAAGCTGCCGTAACGCTTTTTCCCTTAACGAAAACCTTTGGCATTGCCGGACTTCGCGCCGGGTACGCCGCTGCGCCGCCCGAGATTGCTGAGACCCTCCGCCGCGCAGCTCCGCCCTGGCCCGTAAGTACGCCCGCTGCGGCGGCTGTTCACTGGTGCCGTGCTGAAGGCCAAGCGTTTGTAGAAAAGACGGTTCCTGAGCTGCTCGAGCTTCGCCAAATGTTTCAAACAGGGGTACAAAACCTGGGCTTTGAAACGTGGGCGAGTGCGGCGAGCTTTTTTCTCGTAGCGGTCGGGGACGCCGCCGGGTTTACGGCGCGGGCGAAAGCCGCCGGGTTTCGGGTACGGGACGCCTCGAGCTTCGGCCTCAGGGCCTGTGTCCGCTTGGCCGCCCAACGTCGAGAAGACAACAGCGCGTTGCTCGAGTGGTTGGCGCTGTGATGAACCCATGCTAGAACTCTGGCTCGTGCGGCACGGCGCAACCGTGTGGAACACCGAGGGCCGCGTACAGGGCTGGGGCGACCCGCCCTTGTCGGAAACCGGCAGGGTGCAGGCGCAAAAGCTGGCACCGAGGCTGGCTCATACATCTTTTACGGCAGTCTACAGCTCTGACCTCAAACGGACCATTGAAACGGCGCAGCTCTCACTTCCCGCCGTAAACGTCACGCTCGAGACCCGCTTACGCGAACTCGGCTTTGGCGCTTGGGAAGGCCGAAGCTGGGGAGAGGTCGCTGAGAACGACGCGGACGCCGTAAACGCCTGGTACGAAGACCCTTACCGCAACGCTCCAACAGACGGCGAAACTTACGGGGAGCTAGAGACCCGCGTCCAGACGTGGCTCGGGGCGTTGCCGCAAACAGGCCGCGTACTCGCCTTTACGCACGGCGGCCCCATCCGGGCCGTTCTTTACGGTCTGACAGGCGTCCCCAACGGTCAAGCATGGCGTTTCGAGGTCGGCGCGGCGAGCCTGACCAAACTCGTTTTGGGCGACGCGGGCGCGATTATCAAAACGGTGGGGGACGTGGCACACCTGGAAGACCTGACGGAGAGTTTACGGTGACGGGGCGGGCTTTGATGGTGCAGGGGTGCAGCTCGAGCGCGGGCAAGTCGTACCTGACAGCAGCCTTGTGCCGAATCTACGCACGGCGCGGCGTCCGGGTCGCGCCGTTCAAGGCGCAGAACATGAGCAACAACGCCGGGGTGACGCCGGCAGGTCTGGAGATGGGCCGCGCCCAGCTCACCCAGGCGCACGCCGCCGGTGTCACGCCCGACGTGCGGATGAACCCGGTGTTGATCAAACCCGAAGGCGACACCCGTTCGCAGGTCGTGGTGCTGGGTAAACGCGACGAGACGGTGGCAAGATTGCCCTGGACAGACCGTAAAACGGCGCTGTGGCCCGTCGTGCAACGTTCACTTCACAGTTTGTTAAGCGAGTTCGAGCTGGTCGTCATCGAGGGTGCGGGCAGTCCTGCTGAGGTCAATTTGAAAGCGGGCGATATTGTCAATATGCGGGTGGCGCTCGAGGCCCAGGCCCGCGTCCTGCTGTGCGCCGACATCGACCGGGGCGGCGCGTTCGCCCACCTTTTAGGGACGTGGGCGTGTCTGGACGAGGACGAAAGGGCGTCGCTGCTGGGTTTCGTGCTGAACAAGTTTCGCGGCGACCCGAAGCTGTTGGGGGGCGGGACGGGGTGGCTGAGGGCTCGGACAAATGTCCCAACCCTCGGCGTGGTGCCGTACTTGCCACTTACTTTACCCGAAGAAGACGCGCACACCTTACAGGTCGGCACCGAATCAACCACAGGGCCGGACGCAGGCTTACAGGTCGCCGTGCTCAAGCTGCCTACCGTCTCCAACTTCGACGAATTCGACGCACTGGCACATGAACCGGGCGTGTCTTTGCGCTGGGTAGACGCGCCCGAAGCGCTCACCGGAGCCGGACTCATCATCTTGCCGGGGTCGAAACACGTCGCCGCCGACGCTGCGTGGCTGGGGCGCACAGGACTTTCCGAAACGGTCAAGGCACATGCTCAAGCCGGAACCCCGATTTTAGGCGTGTGCGGCGGCTTGCAACTGCTCGGGGAACGCGTAAACGACCCGCACGGCGTTGAAGAGGGCGAAGGGAGCAGTTTTGCGGGCTTGGGACTGTTGGGGCTCGACACGACCTTGGAAACCGAGAAAGTCACGCGGCAGACCACCGCTGAGCTTTTATCGGCTGACGTAAAGGTGTCAGGCTACGAAATCCACCACGGTCAGAGCCGCGCCCGGGGCGAGACGAAACCGTATCTGTCAGACGGTCTCGGCTTCCGGCGGAAAAACGTGACGGGCGTCTATCTGCACGGGCTGTTTGAAGACACGGCGTTTCGGCGGGCGTTTCTGGGCGCTTTAGGGGTTCAAAGCTCGGATACCGACCGGGCCGCGGCGTTGGACAAAACGCTCGAGACCCTCGCCGACCATGTAGAAGCGCACCTCGACACGGACACAATAACCGACGCCGTATTCAAACCCTCAAAACCACGCCGTTCACAACTCATTCTCGTGACAGGCGGCGTGCGGTCGGGCAAGTCGCGTTACGCCGAGGCGTTGGTGACACACTTTTTGGGCCGGGGCGAAAACGCCCTCTATCTGGCAACGTTAGCCGCCGGCGACGACGAGATGACGCGGCGGATCGAGACGCACCGGGCGCGGCGGCCTGAAAGCTGGCGGACGCTCGAGACCCCCTTCTCCCCCGCCGCCGCCATTGCCGAAAGCTCTGAAGAAGTGATTTTGCTCGACTGCCTCTCGGGGCTGGTGTCGAACATCTTGCTCGCGCACGAACATGACGGTGAAGCTGTGACTCAAACCGTTTTAGACGCCGTAAACGACCTCATTCAAACGGTTCGTGCGGGCCGTAAAACGCTCGTCATCGTCACCAACGAAGTCGGGAGCGGCGTCGTGCCGGCCTATCCACTGGGCCGTCTTTACCGCGACGCGCTGGGTCTCGCCAACGCCCGCGTCGCCGCAGCCGCCGACGCGGTGGCGCTTTGTGTGGTCGGCTTGCCGCAAACGCTTAAAGGCACACTGCCGGAGGTTTCTCTTGACTGAACTCGCCCAAACACTCGCACAGATTAAAAAGGTCGACGCGCAGGTCTACCACAAAGCGCTGGAACGTCACGCCACCCTGACCAAACCGCCGGGGAGTTTGGGGCGGCTCGAAGGGATCGGCGCCCGCCTCGCCGCCGTTCAGGGCACCGTAAAACCCGTCATTACGAACAAAGCTATCGCCGTTTTTGCCGCCGACCACGGCGTTACGGGTGTGTCGGCCTATCCGCGCGAGATAACCGCCGGGATGGTGCAGAACTTTTTAGCGGGGGGTGCAGCCGTCAACGCGCTTGCGAAAAGCGCCGGAGCCGAGCTACTCATCGTCGATGTCGGGGTGGACGGCGACTTTGCGCCGCATCCGAACTTCTGGTCGCGTAAAATTGCACGCGGCACGCAGAACATGCTGGACGGCCCGGCGATGACCCGCGCCGAGGCTGAAGCGGCGTGTGAGGTGGGGATTGGGGCCGCCCAAGAACTCACCTCAAAAGGTGCCGACCTGCTCGCAGGCGGCGAAATGGGCATCGGCAACACGACCGCCGCCGCTGCCCTGACCGCTTTTTTTACGGGGCCCCTGACAGGATACGGTGCTGAAGCCGTCACCGGGCGCGGGACGGGCGTTGACGACGAAGGTCTGGCCCGTAAAATCGGGGTCGTTGAAAAAGCCCTGACGAAACACCGGGAGAGCGTCGCCGACCCACTAGACGCACTTGCCCGTCTGGGCGGCTTTGAAATCGCAGCGCTGACCGGGTTCTATCTCGGCGCGGCAGCCGCTAAAACGCCGGTCGTCCTGGACGGGTTTATCGCTACGGCGGCGGCGCTCGTAGCCGCGGAACTCGAGCCCGCCGTAAAAGATTACCTGTTCGCCTCGCACCTGTCGCAAGAGCGGGGGCACCGGGTGCAGTTGGCGTATTTGGGACTGGAGCCTCTGTTCGACCTAAACCTCCGGCTCGGCGAAGGCACCGGCGCGGTGCTGGCGTTCGGCCTGTTAGAAGGTGCAGCTAGTGCCCTCGCGGAGATGGCGACCTTTGCCGAGGCGTCGCTTTAGCTACCTAGGTTGGCCGTCAAAAGAGCGCACTGTACCGTAAAAACTCTCGGCTGCGGTGTTAAACTCTTCCCCATGGCGTTTTCCCTCGACTCGGCCCCCTTAGGCGTCTTCGATTCCGGTGTCGGCGGCTTGACGGTTCTCTCCGCACTCAAAAAACAGCTGCCTGCCGAGGACTTCGTCTATCTGGGCGACACCGCGCGCGTTCCGTACGGTTCAAAACCTCTGGAGATGGTGCGTGAGTTTGCGCTCGAGATCGGCCGTTACCTGGTCTCTTACGGCGTCAAAGGTATCGTCGTCGCGTGTAACACCGCCTCGGCAGCGAGCCTGCCGGCCCTGGCAGCGCTGCTGCCCGTCCCCGTCTGGGGCGTGATCGAACCCGGCGTAGAGGCCGCCTTACGCGCCGCCCCGGGTGGGCGCGTCGGTGTTTTAGGCACCGTCGGTACGCTCCACACGGGGGCGTATCAGCGGGGTTTGGCAGCGGGCGGTTGCACCGTCTGGGCTCAGCCCTGCCCGCTGTTTGTACCGATTGTCGAGGAGGGCGTGTCGGACACAAAAATTGCCCGGCTTGTGGCAGCGCACTATCTCGCCGACGCCCCGCCCTTAGACGCCGTCATTTTAGGCTGTACCCACTACCCGGCGCTCAAACCCATCTTGTACGAGGTTTTGAGCGGCGCGGTGCTGGTCGATTCCGCTGAAGCGACCGCCGTAAACGTCGCCGCCGACCTCACCCGGCTCGGCCTGAACACACCCCGACCGGGCAGCGGCACCGTAAAACATTTTGTCACTGGCGACCTGCCGAGTTATCGTCATACGGCCCGGTTGCTGGGTGGGCCGGACGGCCCGATGAGCCGCACAAGCCTCGAGCCCAAAACTTTAGAAAGTTCCTTGTGAGCCACCTATGAGACAAGACCGAAACCCTAACGACCTCCGCCCGATTACCGTCACGCCCGGTTTCAACCGCTTCGCCGAAGGCTCCGCGCTCGTCAAATGGGGCGACACACACGTGCTGGCGACCGTCACGGTAGAGAACAAACTGCCGCCGCATCTGCGCAACAAAAAAGTTCGTGAAGGCTGGCTCACGGCGGAATACGCGATGCTCCCGCGCAGCACGCCCGAACGGGTACAACGCGAACGCCTCTACTCGGGCGGACGGTCATTAGAGATTCAGCGGCTGATCGGGCGGAGTCTGCGCGGCACCGTTGACCTGTCGCTCTTTGTCGGCAAAACGCTCCTCATTGACGTAGACGTGTTGCAAGCCGACGGCGGCACCCGGTGCGCCGGGATTTTGGCAGGTTACGCCGCGCTGCACCACGCCGCCGACAAACTCGTCAAGGCCGGCACGCTCGACGAATGGCCGCTGACGCACGAGTTGGCCGCCGTCAGTGTCGGGCTCGTCAAAGGCCAAGTTCTGGTTGATTTGGAGTTCAGCGAGGATTCCGAAGCCGAGTTGGACCTCAACGTCGTGGCGACCGCCGCCGGCGACATCATCGAAGTGCAGGGCGGCGCGGAGGGCAAACCCGTCCCCGCCGAGACGTATGTGCAGCTCGTGGCGCAGGGTATCGGCGCGGTGCAGCAAGTTTTGGAAACGGTGCGCGGCTCGCTGTGACAAAACCTGTGACAATTGTGCTGGCTACCCTGAACGAAGGCAAGGTGCGTGAGTTTCGGCGGGCGCTTTCAAGCAGCAGCTTGGAGGTCGTTTCAGCGCGTGACTTGGGCGTCGGGGCGTTTCCCGAAGAAACGGGCAGCAACTACGCCGCGAACGCGCTGACCAAAGCGTCGTTTGTGATGCAGGCGACGGGCCTGCCGAGCTTGGGCGACGATTCAGGACTCGAGGTCAAAGCTTTAGGCGGCGCACCGGGCCTCTACTCGGCGCGTTTCGGGGGCTTTGGGGCGGACGAGGCGCGCACCGCGCATCTGCTGGCGCGGCTCGAGGCCACCCCCGAAGCCGCCCGCACCGCGCAGTTCGTCTGCGTCTTGGGTTTCGTTACCCCGGAAGGGGACGCCGAGACCTTCGAGGGCCGCTGTGACGGGCATGTCACCAGGGTAGCAAGGGGCAGCAACGGGCACGGCTACGACCCGGTTTTTTACAGCACCGACTTGCAGCAGACCTTCGGTGAAGCAGGCGACGACGCCAAAGCCGCCGTCAGCCACCGCGCCCGCGCGTTGCAAAAATTTTCAGACTGGTTCAAAAAACGCGCAATTTGACCAGAATAAGGAGAAGCAGATGACATTTAAGTGGGTTTTGGCAACTCTATGCACGCTTGTTTTAAGCGCGCCCGTAACAGCGCAGATCACTTCACTGGAAAATCCACTCCCGCAAGAAGCGCAGGCCGTGCTGAGCGAAGCGCGGGGCGTTGCCAGAGAAGCGTTAGACGTTTACGGCGATTACCGCCCCGACCAACCGCTCTTTCGTCAGGCCATCCGGTTAGGCCGCAAGGCGGTCAAGCTTGCCCCGGAAAACCCCGAAGCGCTCCGGTTTTTAGCAGAAGTGTACGGCGTCACCGGGTTTTACGGCCCGGCGTTTGCCATCTGGCAGAGGTTTGCAGACGCGGGCGGCCCCCTGGACGCGGCTGCCCGCGTCCAGATTGCCCAAAGCGGTACCCAAGTCGGCTACGCCCGTTACACCCAGAACGACCTCGGCGGGGCGCTTAGAGCCTACCGCACCGTCACCCGGCTCGTCCCCGGCAGCGTGCGGGCGCAGCGCTGGGCGGGGCGAATTTTGCTCGAGCAAGACCGTCCCGAAGCCGCTCTCCCCTACTGGCAACGCGTACAGCAGTTGCAACCCGGCAACGCAGGCGCGGCGTATTTTCTCGAGCTTTCACGTGCAGGCGTCGAATACGGTTTAGGCGCAGCCAAGGCTTTTTACGGCGGCGTCAGCGATTACGAAGCGGGCCGCCTCGGGGCCGCCGAACGCAAGTTTTCCAGGGCCACCGCGCTGAACCCCGATTACGCCGCTGCGTGGGGGTATTTAGGACGTTTGGCGTTTGAAGCAAAGAACTTTACGGCGGCAGAAACCGCGTACCGGCGGGCCAGTCAGTTAGCGCCGCAAAACCAGACCTATCGTTACTTTCTAGGACAGGCCCAAACACGTCAATCTCAAACGCAGACGCCTTGACGGATTATCTAGAGGCTAGCTGTGCGTCGAGCTGGGCTTTCAGGTCGTCGTAGCTCGGCGCTTCAAAGCCCTGACTGCCGATAATGACCGACGGTGTACCGGTTACGCCCACGTAGTCGGCTAGGGTCAGGTCGCGCGTGACTTCGGCCTGGGTCCGACCCTCGGTGATGCAGGTTCTAAAGGTAGAGGGCTCGAGCCCCTCAATCCCTTCGGCGACCTCTACTACCTTCTCGAGCGTGGCCCAACCGTCTGTCCCTTGCGCCGCAAAAAGAGCATCTTTGTACGCCCAGAAAGCCGTCTCGTCTTGCCTAAAGGCGCACTCTCCGGCCCGGCCCGCCGTCACCGCCGTCTCGTCGCCCCACGCCAGGTTGACGTAATACACCTCGACTTTGCCGGTGTCGATATAGTCGCGTTTTAGTAGCCCGAACACCTCGGTCTCAAACAGTTGGCAGCGTTCACAGAGAAAGTTTTCGAACAAGATGAGTTTTACGGGCGCACGGGCGTTGCCGAGTGTCGGTTGGCCTTCGTAACCGCTATCTTGCACACTCAAATTCGGCCCCGGCCTGAGGCTCAGGTACAAAAACGCACCGAGTGTAACGGCGATGACGACAACGGCAGTAATCAGGGTAAGGCGCTGGGTCCGGGTCACTACCCTGAAGTCTGACATGAGGGGTCAAGGGCATATGTCCTGGCGGTTATGTCCTGGCGGTTCGGCTACCCTCATTTGCCCTGGTGCCGCTCCGAGAGTTTCGCCGCCACCGCCTGCAAACTCACGCCGCTCTCGTTGAGCAAGACCGTCAGGTGAAAGAGCAGGTCGGCAGCCTCACCGACGAGTTCATCGGGTTTATGCTCCAAAGCCGCGACGATGCTCTCCCCCGCCTCCTCGACGACCTTTTGCGCCACGTACCCGAGACCCCGTTCGTGTAGTTTAGCGACGTATGAGCCTGCGGGTAGCTCACGTAAACGCGCTTCGACGACGCGCTCCAAGGTGCCCATCATCTCCCCGATACCGGGCGGTGTGGGCTCGCTCAAACTGCGGTAAAAACAGCTGTACTCGCCCGTGTGACACGCCGCGCCGGTCTGCGTGACGCGGTAGAGCAGCGCGTCTTCGTCGCAGTCGTAACGGATTTCGACGATATTTTGGATGTGTCCGCTCGTCGCGCCCTTGTGCCAGAGCTCGCCCCGTGAGCGGCTGTAGTAGTGGGCTTCGCGGGTCTCGAGGGTTTTGTCAACGGCTGCTTGGTTGGCGTAGGCCAGCATCAAGACCTGCCCGGTAGCGGCGTCTTGGGTGACGACCGGGATAAGGCCGCGCGCACCGAAAGAGAGGGTAGAAACGTCCATAGAAACAGCTTACCGTCCTAGCTCCAAACGCTACTCGAGCACCGCCACGCCGCCCCCGAGCGCGAGCGCATCTTCAGCTAGCGCAACCGGCAAGTCGGGCAAACCCTGTTCATGGGTCAGGTAGCGGCGCAGATAATAAAATGCGTAGCCACCGACCACCGCGCCGAGTGCCCCGACAGCTGCGCCGGAACGCGCGCCCCGACCGGCTGAACGACCTAGTGCCGCGCCGCAAAGCGCCCCCGACAGCGCCCGCCCGACCAGCGCCCCCGGCTGAGTACGAGCGGGCGTTTGGGGCAGTTTGTCACCGATAAACTCACCAGCAGCAGCGATTTTGAAAAATGTTGCCGTTTTAGGTGAGCGCATAAAGTTCAGGCGGCCCAGTTTGGGGTTTGCGTGTTGACTAAGCCGGTGCGAGACGAGGGCGAGACCGAAGCTCGCGCGCATTCCAGAAGCGACGCCGAGAACGAAAGCTTGTGTGGGAAGGTTTGACATACTCCAAGGCTACCCCGGAACAACCGAAAAAATAGCCGGCTGGCACGGTTTTTAGGCTTCACACAAAGAGCCTTTGCAGCGCAGCTTGCAACGTTCCCAGCCCCTCCCACTCACTGTGTTTGCGGTCGTAGATGAGGCTCAGCGGCCCTGTAAACGACGCGGCGCAAAGCAGCTCGAGGCAGCGCCCGGCGTCTTCAAGGTCGAGTCCTGCCGGGGTGGTGTGCGCCTTGAAATGCACCGAGGTCGCGCGCGGCAAGAGTTGGGCCAGCGTGTCGTATTTGTCTGCCAAGTTGTTCGTCGCAGCTTCGGCGTTGCCGGTATCGACGCAAAGCCCTAAACCTTCCGGGCAAGCGTCCAGCAGGTGCAGCACGGCTTCAGGGTGTTGGGCGGTAAGCTGCCAGTTTTCGGTGCCGACCGCAATCCCGGCGGCGGCAGCGTAGGTCATCAGACCCGTCAGCTGCGCCGCACTCTGCGCCAATGTTTGCGGCGTCGCGGGCTGCTGCCCGGCGGAAATCCGCACACGTTCTGCGCCCAAGGCGGCGGCGGCGCGGATGTAGCGGCGGATAAGCTCGAGACCCGCTGCCAGCACCGCCGGGTCGGGCGCAGCCACGTCGCCCGCGTCGATCAGGACGCTAAACAGCTCTATATCGGCGGCTTCCAGACGCGAGCGGAGCGCCGCCAGGTAGTCGGGTTCGGTCGAAGGCAGATGAAAGTGACACAGCTCGAGCGTCCCGATGCCGTGCTTGTGAAGCTCTGAAGGCAACTCCAAAAGCGGCAAACCCGCGCTCAAAAGACCGTCCAAACTCCACGACGAGGTTGCAAATCTAAGCATAAAGGCTCCTAAGGTTCGGTTGACAGTTTAACTCGGTTTTGGGAACCGTCGGCGTCCTCGGGGTGGTCGTTGGAATCAGCACAACCTGCTTGAGAAGCGCACGCACGTCTTTTAGTTGCTTGAACGGTTTCAAGCCCTGAGAAGCGCACTATGTCCGACATATAAGCGTTCAAAACCGCCCATTTTGCAGAGCTACAGCCAGGCTCGAGCACGACGCCGCCGGTGTTTTTCTCGTGCGACCATCCCCGAAACCCATTTGTAAGAAGTTTGTGACAACGCGCGTCTATCCTGAAAGTATGGCTTTACCCGCGTGGTTATCCCGCTTCCGGCAAGACCAAAATGTCCACGCCAAACGCGACCCTGTACTTCACCCGGGTTGGCGGCGCACCCTGCTCCTGGCCGTTCCTTTTACCGCACTCGCCTTCGCCCTCGGCATCGTGTTCGAACTGCTGGGTCAGGCCAGCTTGTTCGACCTCGTGGCGTATAGTTTGAGCATCGCAGCGCTCACCGGCTTCGAGCTCTTGCTGCTCTTTTATCCCAACCGCCTCAGCGCGCTGGTGGCGCTGCTGATAAGCTGTGTCAGCATCTTTTTGCTCGCCAAGTTCGTCTTCGTGCTCTTTTTGGCCCCCCCGAGCAGCGACCTGCTGGGAGAATTGACCGAGTCTTTTTTCTGGACGCCTATCGTTTACATCGCCGCTTTTTGGATTCCCGGCGTCCGCTGGGGACGTTTCGGCGTCATTTTGTTCGGAGTGCTGACGCCCGCTCTAAGCGCGCTTTACGTGTTGACACAACCTGCCGGGCCGGTCGAACTCAAAGTCTTTTACGCCCTCACGCAGTTTAACCTCGCCAACGTCGTGATGATCTTGCTGACGCGTTCGTTCGCCCTTTTTCAGTCGCGTTTTGCCCAGGTACAAGATCACGGCGCAGCGATGGAGCAGCTGGCTCACACCGACACGCTGACGGGTTTACCGAACCGTTTAAGCCTCGAGACGGCCCTCAAACGCGCACTACGCGCCAAAAAGCCGTTCGCCGTGATATTCATCGACCTCGACCGCTTCAAGCGGATCAACGATACCCAGGGACACGCTGCGGGCGACGAACTACTGATCGGGGTTGCCGAACGTTTAGGCCGCGCCGTTAGGCCTCAAGACACCCTGGCGCGCGTGAGCGGCGACGAGTTCGTCTTGCTCGCGCACGGGGTGCAAGCTGAGCAAGCGGCGCTCGAAGACCGCACAAAAGCTGCGCGGCACCTTTCAGCCACCCTTCGAGCTTGCCGGGCAGAACGTACATCTCACCGCCAGTGTCGGTTTTTGTCTCTACCCGCAAGACGGCGACGACGCCAGAACGCTTTTACGGCACGCCGACAGCGCGATGTACCGCGCCAAGGCCGCCGGACGTGACGGCCTCCGCCGCTTCTCCCCCAAAGACGCCGATACCGAACGCCTGCGCGCCCTCGCGAAAGAGTTGGAGGGTGCGCTTGAGCGCAGTGAATTCGACCTCGTATACCAGCCACTTTACAGCCTGCAAAGTGGGCAGCTCGTCAGGGTCGAGGCGCTTTTACGCTGGCACCAGCCGCTGAGGGGCGGGGTTTCACCGGACGTTTTTATCCCCCTGGCTGAAGAATCGGGGCAGATCGTCGCGCTCGGGCGCTGGGTTCTGGCAAGTGCCTGTCAAACGCTCGCCGCATGGCGACGGGCCGGGTTTGCGCCGGTCGTTATGAGCGTCAATATCTCGCCGGTGCAGTTCGCGCAGGCTGGTTTTTTTGCCGAGGTTGCCGGTATTTTGCGCGCCAACGGTTTATCGGGAAGCGACCTCGAGCTTGAAATCACCGAACGTACCGTGCTGCATAACACCGAGGAGGTTGTCGGCGTCCTTCATCAGCTTCAGGAACTAGGAGTACGCATCGCCATCGACGATTTCGGTACCGGCTACTCGTCTTTGGGCTACCTTAGAGACTTGCCGCTCGACACCATCAAGATCGACCGCTCGTTCGTCAAAGACCTCGCAGAGCCCCGCCTTGCGCCGCACTACGCCGTAGCGCTGGTCCGGGCTATCACGTCGGTGGCTGAAACTTTAGACCTCGAGATAGTCGCCGAAGGCGTCGAAAACGAAGAGACTGCCCGCATGCTCAAACAGCTTGGCTGTCACCTGGCGCAGGGCTACTTTTTTGCCCGTCCCCTGCCCGAAAGCGAGGTTCGGGAACTCTTGCCGCTCAACCGAAACAGCCTGCTCAAAACCGAACGTAAAAGCGCGCTGATCAACTGATACGAATCATGATCGGTTTAGAACCGAACCGAGGAAGAGCCTTTAGCCAGAGGTCGCATCTTCGCATCGAAGCGCGTCGATGCGGTACCGGCGTGACTGCACAACCTGATGTGCAGCAGCGCCCTGCTTAAGACGCTCTGGCAAGGAAACAAAGCGCGTGGCTAAGCAGCTGCGCGCTTAAAGTTCGACTTGTGCGCCAAGCTCGACGACTTGCCCGGGGGGCAAGTGATAAAACGACGAGGCGGAGAGCGCGTTACGCGACATCACCGCAAAAAGCTGCTCGCGCCAGAGCGCCATCCCCGGACGTTTGGTGGCAAAGACCGTCTCTCGCCCGACGAAATACGTCACGTCCGAAAGCGCGATCTCGGCCCCGTTGGGCCACACGCTCCGAAGCACCCGCGGGACGTTGGGCTGCTCCATAAAACCGAAATGCATCACCACCTGATAAAACTCGTTCCCCAAAGGTGTCAACGTGACGCGCTGCGAACGTTTGACGCGCGGCTTCTCTTCGGTCTCGACCGAAAGCAAAATCACCCGTTCGTGCAGCACCTTGTTGGTTTTGAGGTTCTGGGCGAGCGAATAGGGCGTATGAACCGGCGAGCGGAACATAAAAATTGCCGTACCCGGTACACGGTTGGGCGGATGTTCGGTGATCTCGCCCAAAAATTGACTTAACGGTTCGACGCGTTCGTCGAGACGCTCCGAGAGGATCAGGCGGCCACGCTTCCAGGTCGTCAGGAGCGTAAAGACAATGACGGCGATAACGAGCGGGAACCAGCCCCCTTGCGGCACTTTGAGAATGTTCGCACCGAAAAAAGACAGGTCGACGATAAGGAGAAGTCCTGCGAGTAGCCCGGCACCCAGAAGCTTCCAACGCCACCGTTCGTGGGCGACGACGAAAAAGAGGATCGTCGTGATCACCATATCGGTTGAGACGCCGACACCGTAAGCCGCTGCCAAGTTCGACGACGAGCGAAACCCCAGGACGAGGCCGATACACGCAATCATCAGCACCCAGTTGATGGCGGGGATATAGACCTGACCGAACTCGCGTGAGGAGGTGTGCTGGATTTCCAGGCGCGGAATATAGCCGAGTTGCACCGCCTGCATCGTCAGTGAAAAAGCCCCCGAAATAAGTGCTTGCGAAGCGATCACCGTCGCCATCGTTGCAAGAATCACGACCGGATAAAGTCCCCACTCAGGCACCATCCGGTAAAAAGGGTTATGGGCGGCGTCAGGGTCGGCCAAGATCAGCGCTCCCTGACCGAAGTAGTTAAGTAGCAGCGCAGGCAGCACCAGTACGAGCCAAGCCAAACGGATAGGGCGTTTGCCGAAGTGACCCATATCGGTATAGAGCGCCTCGCCGCCGGTCACGACCAGAAAAACCGAACCGAGTACGAAAAAACCCAGCGCCCCGTTTTGCAGAAAGAAGCGGAGGCCGTACAGCGGGCTGACAGCGACCAGCACGTCGGGCCGCTGTACGATCTGGACGAGACCCAAAACCGCGAGCGTCGAAAACCACAAGATCATCACGGGACCGAACACCCGACCGACGCTGCCCGTACCGAAGCGCTGGGTCAAAAAGAGGAGTACGAGAATTACGATGGTGATGGGGATGATATACGGGTCGAAGAGCGGCGTCGCGACGCTCAGCCCTTCAACGGCGCTCAAGACCGAGATCGCCGGGGTGATCATCCCGTCACCGTAAAGTAAGGACGCGCCGAATAGTCCGAGGATCACCAGCAGCCAGCGACCGCCGCCGCGTTTGACCTGAAGGGGTGTTACCAGCGAGGTCAGGGCCAGAATACCCCCCTCACCGTGGTTGTCGGCGCGGGTGACGAAACTGATGTATTTGATGGTGATAACGATAATCAGCGCCCAGAAGATCAGCGACAAGATACCCAAAACGTTGCCGGGGGTCGGCAACAGCCCGTAGTTCTCACCGAGCGACTCGCGAAAGGCGTAAAGCGGGCTCGTCCCGATGTCGCCGTAAACGACGCCTAGCGCGCCGAGTGCGAGGAGGTAAAGATAACGGCCTCTGGGTGTTTTCAAGTGAGCTGGATCGTCGGTGTCGTGCGGCATAATTACCCCTTACCGCTCACGACACTAACACATCGCCCTTGTACAAGAGGGCGATAGTTACACGGTTTCAGCGGCGCGTCCGGAGCCGCCCTCGCCGCCGCTAAAACGGCCTCCCGAAGCCCAAAAAGCGTATCGTAAAGAATGCGCGTCACCCTTTTGATGTTGATTTTGCTGGGCCTCACCGGAACGCATACGGCTGCGGCGCACGCGACGATTGTTTTGGGTCACCTCGAGGTGCAACCGGCGCGCCCCGCAGCGGGCGTACCCTTTACGTTGCGGCTGAAGCTTGAAGACCCCACCCAAGTTCCTATCGAAGCTGCCGTCGTTTTTGCCGAGTTGCAACCCGCCTGGAGCCCGGACGCTGAACCCGTCCGCGCCGAGTTTACCGAGACGGACACTGCCGGGGTTTACGAAGGTGCTGTAGCGCCCCTGCAACCCGGCCCATACCGCGTTTTACTCCGCGACCAGACCTACCGGCAAGAAGAAGCGAACGCCCCGCTCTCCGAACCGCTGCGCGTCGGCAGCGCGAATCCCGCGCAGGACTTCAATTTTCCGCCGGCGGCGACCGGCGCGGCGGGGTGGCGTACCTGGCTGCTGTGGCTAATCGGCCTGCCGCTTGTCGCCGCGCTGCTCGTGACGGTGTTGGTGCTGACGCGCGGCAACGGAGAAACGCCCGGAAAAGTGCCCGCGAACTCTGCAAAACCCGGTAAGCCGACCTCATAAGTGAGCCTTTTTGAACAAACCTCCGGGACGCTTGTCAACCTCGTCACCGTCCTCGTCGGGTCGGCGCTCGGGCTGCTTTTGCGCGGACGCCTGCCTGAACGCATCGTTCGCACGACCATGCAGGCAATCGGTCTGACCACGCTTTTTATCGGCATCGACAACGCCTTCGACCTAAACGAAGTGAGCCGCCCGCCGGGGATTATCGTGGCGCTCATCGCGCTCGCGCTCGGCGGGATTTTAGGCGAATGGTGGCGGCTGGAAGAGGGGCTCGAGCGTCTCGGTGAAACCCTCAAACGCCGTTTTAAGGGGCAAGGCCGCTTTACCGAAGGCTTCGTTGCGGCCAGCCTGCTCTTCTGCGTCGGGCCGCTGACTCTGATCGGGTCGATTCAAAACGGTCTTACCGGGGATGATTCGTTTCTGGTCTTGAAGTCAACTTTAGACGGTTTTGCGGCGCTCGCTTTATCTGCTACTTTCGGGTTCGGCGTGATCTTTTCGGCAGTCGTGATTGCGCTCTATCAGGGAACGCTTTCGCTTTCCGCCGGACTGTTCGCCAACCTTATCCCCGACCCGGCGAATGACCCGCGGGTGCTGCTGATTAACGGCGTCGGCGGGCTGATGATTATCGGGCTCGGGATTAATCTCTTGGAAATCAAGCAGATTCGGGTGGCGAGTTTGCTGCCGTCGCTTTTACTGGTCGTCGCGCTTTACTATCTGGGTTTACAGCTGTACTAACCAAGATACGGTACCTCCGCCGCCCCATCATTTGGGCAAACAAACGGGACAGTTCTTAAAAGCAGCCGTTTACGGCGCAGGCCCCGACAGGTTCAAGTGCACTCGGTTACCCGGGTACGCGCGGTGCCAAACCGATGTCAAACCGATGTCAAACCGCTTTGCGGCCCCTGAGAACAGGCGGCAACAACGTCATGGCAAAAACGAGCATCAGCAAGAGCGCGACGATAATCACCAGTGGGTGTCCCCACTGCCCGGTAGCAATCGCCAAAAGCGTCCAGACGAAGACGCCGCCGTAAACCGGGTCGCGCCAGTTGACGCGCACCGTAAGCCCGATAATGGTGCCGACGAGCAGCATCACGATAGCCCAAAAGGTCGCCCAGCCCGTCCAACCGGACAGGAGCAGCGCGCTAGACGTGTTGACAATCGTCGCCAGCGTCAGCCAACCGGCGTAAAGGCTGACCGAATACCCGAGCCAGCGCATGACGCCCTCGTGCTTAACGCCGATACCAAAAGCGTAGCGTAGCGCCAGCGCAGTCGCTAAAAGTGCGAAGATCGTCAGGACAGGGAGCCAGACACCTCCGGCAGCGACGGCGTAAAGCCAGACTGCGTTGAGAATTGCCGTTAGCGCCAGCCAAGGACGGAGTTTTTTTAACACGGGGTCGTCTTCCCGGGCGGGGAGCGCCTGATAGACCGCGAGCGCGAGCAGCCCTAGATAGATCGGGGCCCAGATCAAAAAGGCGTAGGGGGACGGGGTGACAAGAGGCTCGAGCCCGTAAGTATCCGCCGGGCCGCCGGGCGTAAAGTTATTTACCGCCGTAAAAAACGGGACGATGATACCGACCCAGGTCACGACGAGAACGAGGATTTGCTTGATTTTTTCGTTTGCGAGAAGGGACTCGATGCTCATAGCGCTATCATAGTGTACAAGTGCACGTTTTAACCGTAGTGAAAACGCCCAACTGCCGGAGCCATGGCTGTTATAAAACCCAGCCGACACGGTAAACTGCCCTATGCTTAGCGACGCTGAAATGGCGCATCTCAAAATGCTCGCCCGTTTAGAGCTTTCCGGCGCGGAAACCCGGAGTCTTAAAGGCGACCTCAATTCGCTGTTGACCTATTTCGAGAGTTTGTCGGGACTAGATACCGCAGGGGTTGAAGAACTCGTCCGCCCGCTCGAGCTGCGTAACGTCTTTCGCGACGACACGGTTCATTCGGGGCTCGCGCAAAAAGACGACAAAACCCTCGCAGTCGAGGCTGAAAACGGCTTTTTCAAGGTGCCGCGTACTGTCGAAAGTGGTGAGTAGATTTAGAACAGTTCATGAAACTTAAGGACTTTTCATCGCTCCGGTGGGTAGGCTTAGGGGCGCTACACACAGGCATGGACCTTGCCGTAAACCTTGCCGTAAATACTTTTGTGGAGGCGTCATGAAACGAACCTTTCTGCTCTTACTCGTTCTCCTTAGCGCGTGCGTTCCGGCAACGCGCCTCTATCCACCCGACACCCCGGTTCTCTACCCGACGAGCTACCGCAACCTGTTCGATACGACCCTGCAAACCTTGACCGCCGCTTATGTCCCCGTCGGCCTCGACCGCCTCACCTTTTCGGTCACGCAGGCCGACCCCCAAACCGGCCTCATCACCGCCGTACGTAACGAACGCGGGCCTTCAACCAACCTCCAGTACCGCTACCGTTTTCCTGAAAACGCCGATATCGGTGAACACCGGGGCTCGTACAGCTTTTTTTCAGGTCTAGGGCTCGCGTTCAGTGTACCGGTGCAACGCTCCAACCCCGAACAAACCATCATCACCGTGGTCATCAGGCCGACCGCAGCGGGCGCGTCGTTAATCTACTCGGCGCAAGGCCCGGACGGAACGATTTCAAACGACGGCACCAGGCTGATGCGGAGCGTTATCGCCGAGCTGAACGCCCGGTTTTTGAAGGACAGCAACGAGCAATAAGCAACGCGTAAAAGCTTTTCGACGCGTTGCTCATTGCTCGGCACTCATTGCTATTTACTTGCTATTTACTCGAGCCTCTCCCTACCCACAAGGGGCCGTAACACCTCCGGCACGACGACGCTGCCGTCCGCCTCCTGATAGTGCTCGAACAGCGCCGCTACCATCCGGAGCATGCCGAACGCGCTGCCGTTAAGCGTATGCACCAACTCGGTTTTGCCCTTGCCCTGCGCACCGCCCTCACGAAAGCGGGTTTGCAGTCGCCGCGCCTGAAAGTCGGTGATGTTGGAGACTGAAGAGACCTCGAGCCACCGCCCCTGCCCCGCGCTCCAAACCTCCAAATCGTACTTTTTTGCCTGGGTAAAGCCGATGTCGCCGGTACACATGTCGAGCCTGCGGTAAGGGAGACCCAGCGCGTCTAATAGCCCTTCGGAGAGCGCCGTCATCTCTTCCATCGCCGCGTAAGAGTCTTCGGGCTGGTAAACTGCACCATCTCTACCTTGTCGAACTGATGGGCGCGGTTGATGCCGCGCACGTGTGCGCCGTAACTTCCCGCCTCGCGGCGCAAACAGGCGCTCGCCGCCGTATATTTGAGCGGCAACGCCGCCGCGTCCAAAATCTCATCCCGGTGCATGCCGGTCAGCACGAGTTCCGAGGTGGGGATGATATAAAACCCGTCGGTGACGCTGTACATCTGCCCCTCTTTGTCGGGCAGATGTCCGGTCGCGCTCGCGCTCTCGGGCGTGACTAAAAGCGGTACCGTGACTTCGGTATAGCCCGCGTCCACCACCGCGTTGAGGCAATACTGCACCAGCGAACGCAAAAACCGTGCGCCGACGCCCTTAAAGATGGGAAACCCGGCCCCGCTCGTTTTGACGCCCGCCGTAAGGTCGAGCCAGCCGCGCTCAGAAGCGAGCTCCCAGTGCGGTTTCGGCTCGAAGTCGAACTCGGGTTTGCTGCCGCGCTCAAAGGCCACCTGATTGTCGTGTTCGGATTCGCCGTAGGGGACGCTCTCGTCGGGCAAGTTGGGCAGCTCGAGCAACAAGGCGTTTAATTGTGCGTCCAAGCTGCGGCTCTTTTCCTCCAAGCGCTTGACCTCTTCGCTGACCGTCCCCATCTCGCGGATGAGGTCGTCGGCGTTTTCACCCCGTCTTTTACGCAGCCCGATCTCTTTACTGCTGGCGTTGCGCGTCGCTTGCTTGGCTTCCAAGTCGCTCCGTAAAAGCCGGTTTTCTTCGTCGAGCAAAATTACCTGGTCGAGTGTTCCCAGTACGTTCGGCAGCTGTTTGGCGCGAACCGCGCGCCGCACTGCCTCGGGGTTGTCGCGGATAAGCCGTAGATCGAGCATTTTTCAAGCGTACCTGAAAGTTTGAGAACGGGGCTAGACTCGAGCCTCGAAAAGCCCTACCGCTCTCGTAATTCGCACACCGCCGGTTTCAGCCAGAGCTCGGTTGACGCGTTCCCGTAAAGCCGCCATTTTCTCGGAGTCGTTTTTAAGCTTGTCCGGCGTCACCGACAAGATATAAGCCGTGATGGGGTCGGCTTCAGTCACCAGCAAAGCGGGGTCGCCTCCAGGACGGTGCAACTTTACGTCGGAGAAGTAGGGGCGAAGATAATCCGGGGCGGTCTCGAGCGTAAAGTCGGTCACGTGAGCAGTCTCAGAGAAGAGCCTCACGACGCCCCCTGCGACCAAGTCTTGGGACAGGTCGTCCAGCTCACGCATGTGATTTTCGCCGTTCGTCGCCGTAAAAAGTCGCCCACCGGGTTTGAGCACGCGCCGCACTTCGCCCAAAGCTTGGGGTAAATCCGGCACGTGATAGCACATATGGTTGGCGACAACCGCGTCGAATACGGCGTCTGCAAAGGGCAGGTCTTGCGCGTCGGCGACGGCAAACGTAAACGAGTCCGGCAAGTTCGCCTCGGCTTCGGAGATCATCCCGGCTGAAAAATCGGTCAACGTTATGTTCCAGCCTTCAGGGATTCGCGCCAAGTTCTCACACCAGAGTTTAGCGGAACCGCAGCCCAGCTCGAGCACCCTCGCCCCGCCGGGTAAGGTGAAATGCTCGAACACCCAGCGGTGCCAGTTCACCCGGTTGAGGCTGAAGCGGCTGTGGAGCGCGGCGCGGGCGTCCAGATTCGAGGCGTCTTTGTACTGCTCTTTAACGTCGAACATCCCGCAGTTTAGCCCAACCTCATATATTTCGACCAACCAAAGCTACTCGTTTCGCCGCAGCTGCATAATCTGCGCCAGCCAGCGGTCGAACAGCGGCACGACCGGGTTGTCGCGGGCCGTGACGATATCGATGTGGGTAAGACCGGGAATGACGTAGCTCGAGAACAGCGCGCTCGCCCGCAGGTTGCTGTACGCCGAAAATCCGTCCAGACTTGTGACCAACCCGCGCCCCGCCCCGATGGCCAGCGTCGGCACCGTCACGTCGCTGTGAGGGGCAAAGTCGGCCCGACCGGAGAGATCGAGCGGCAGCTCGCTCATATCGACGAGGAGCCGGAGCGGAAAATACCACTCGTTGAAGTCGCTTTCCGGTGTGACGCGGGCGCGGAGGTAAGCAGACATATCGCTGTACTCGCGGCCCGGGTCGCCGGGGCTCCAGCTTACTTCGTCAAAACCGGCGGCGACCCCGGCCACGGTGCGGCTCGAGCTACTCCCGGTGCCGTCGATCAGAAAAGCGAGCAAATTGCCACCGTAACGCGCCCCGACCGCTTCGCCCAAAGATGCGCCGAAGGTCGCTGAAACGGCGTAATCCTCGTCGGCGCGAACGCCTACATACGCCAGGTTCGTTTCCGGAAACGCCGCGTCGGGTGCAAGCTCGTCAGGTTGAAAGCGGGCGAGCAGCGCCCGCGCCTCTTGCGCCGCGTAAAACCCCGGCCCCAACCCGAAAGACAAAAACGGTGCGCCCCGCCCTGCGTCGTAGCCGGTTGCGGCGGGGATCAGCTCGAGATTCCCGAGAGAAAGCCCGGCGGTAAGACCAAACGCGCCGGTACGCCCGAGCGTCCCGTCGAGCAGTAAAAGCCCATCTAACTGCGCGTCACCCAGACCTTCAGGAAAACGGTACGCCGCGTAAAGACCGACGATACTCGCGCCCAGCGAATGCCCGCCCAACACGACGGTTTCGGCCCGTTCGTTGGCCCGTTTGACGACCTCGTGCAGGTCGCGGAGGTGAGTGACGAGCCCCCAGCGGCGCATAAAACCCAAGTCTTCGTCCGGAACGGCGTTGAACCCGGCGGGTGTCCCGGCGTTCTGAACGTAGTAGCGGTAGGCGATGTTCGGATTACGGGTGCGGAGGCTTTCTTGTAGCGCGCTCGCGTCCTCGAGCCCGTTCGCCCGGCGGTCGATAGCCCAGACCTCGAGCCCCGCGCGGCTGGCGACGAGCTGCCGCGCCAAAACATCGAAACTCGTCGCCCCGCCGAAAATCCCCGGCATCAAGATAAGAACGGTATCCGGGTCTTTGCCCGCCGCGTCCGGTGCGTAGTAGCGCAGATAATAGCTACGGTTAAGCGGTTCGGGCGTCCCCGGCGCTTTGTCACCGGGCAGCGAAACGTACTGCGTTTTAACCCTCTCTGCCTCTATCCGCTGCGGCGCTACCGGAAGGTTCAGGTCGGCGCGCAAGTTGGGAATCGGCAGACAACCGGCGAGCCCGAGCGCCAGAGCGAAAACCGCATACAAAACCCCACGCGTCATCTTTACAGTTTATAAAACAACCTTCAGCAAGACGGTAACGGAGCAAGCGCTTGAAAATCCTTCGAGAATGTCCGGGTGTAAAACGTCCGGGCGTAAACCGGGTGTTGAGAGAACTTTGTGACCTTGCCCGGGGGCAGTGTTACACTCTCCTCATGGAACCAACCTGGGTGCGCGGTATTCGCGGCGCGACGACGGTCGAACAAGACGAACCCGAACTGATTTTGACGGCGACCAAAGAGCTTTTGGCGACCATGCTCCGCGAAAACGAAATCCGCGATTTCGAGGCCATCGCAGCCATTTTCTTTACCACCACGCCCGACCTGACGAGCACCTTTCCGGCAGAGGCGGCGCGGGCACTCGGGATGAACCTGGTGCCTTTAATGTGCAATCAGGAGATTCCGGTACCGAACCGTTTGCCACGGGCCGTGCGGGTGATGCTCCAGGTCAATACCACCAAAACGCAGCGCGAGATGCGGCATATCTATCTGCGTGAGGCTGTAAAATTGCGCCCCGACCTGGTGAGCGCACAGTAAGGTGGAGCGTACAGTAAGGTGAGCGCACAGTAAAAAGCGGTACCAAAGCAAGGCGGTAAAGAGAAGTGATAGCAAGCAACGCGTTTTTCTTCGCCGCTCGTTGCTTCGCGCGCCCTACTGCGGGAGCAGTTCGTTGGTAAAGAGCGCCCCGTTCTCGACGGCCTTGCGTAAGGCGGCGGTTTTATCGCCGTAAACCCCGGCATCTAAAAGCATCGTTTGGTAGCCGCGCCACATCTCCGGGCGCTGCTGTCCCCACGCTCCACCGTCGGCAATATAAAAGCTCGAGACGAGTTTTTGCGAATCACGTACCAGGTCGGGGTCGGGAAAGCTGCCCTCAGGTGCAGTTTCAATGAGGAGTTCGGCTGCCTCTGCAGGGTTCTCGGCGGCGAAGGTGTAGCCGCGAGCGGTGGCCTCGAGAAATGCGCGCAGCGCTTCGGGGTTTTGTTCAATCGTCGCGGCGCTACTGACCAGTACCGGCGTGTAGTAGTCGGGGATGCCGTAGTCGTTGAAGTTAAATAGCGTCAGGTCAATACCTTCACGTTTGGCCTGTACACCCTGCCAACCCTCGAAAATCCAGACGAAATCGGCGCGGCCCGCCAGGAGCGCGTCGAAACCTGCCACGTTCAGCAGGGCGCTCTTGAAATTTCCCTCACCGCCGTCGTGCCGGATAACGGCCCCGACCACCGCGTCCTCGTAGTTGCCCCCGTAGGCGGCGTAGATTTTGCCGTCGAGTTCGCGCGGGCGGGTGATACCACTCGTTTTGAGCACCGCCAGCGCCGCAGTGTTCGTTGACAGCATCGCCGCTACCGAGACAATCGGTTCCTCGGTAACGACCGAGGTCAGCACCCCTTCGCTACCTGAAACTGCAACTTCGGCCTGACCGTTGGCTACGAGCGCTTCAGGCGACACGCTGCCATACGGCAAAACTTGCAGGTTCACACCGGCTTCTTCGTACCAGCCCTTGGCGAGCGCGACGTAAATCCCGGTGTGGTTCGTGTTCGGTACCCAGTCGAGGGCCAGGCGAACGGTCTGGGTTTGGGCTGAAGCTGAGGTAAAAACGATGGCAAAAAACGTAAAAAGAACTTTCACTGAAACCTCCAGGGCATGGTGAGACGCTCTAAGAGCCGCACTCCGGCGACGAGCAGCGAGCTTAAGAGGGCGATGACGACGATGGTAGCGAAGACCAAAGGGGTAGCACGTGAGTTGGCGGCAGTTTGCAGCAAAATCCCGAGACCCGAAAAGCCCCCGACATATTCGGCAAAGATGGCGCCGGTGACGCTGTAGGTCAGCGTAATCCGCAGACCCGAGAAAAAACTCGGCAGCGCGCCGGGCCAACGCAAGAGGCAAAAGGTCTGCCACGGCGACGCCGCAAGCGAACGCATCAGGTCAACACGTTCAGGCGGCGTCTCTGCGAGACCCGAAAGCGTCGAGAGGACGATAGGAAAAAAGGCGAAGAGCGCGACGAGCAGCACTTTGGGCAAAAGTCCAAACCCGAACCAGAGGAGCATCAGCGGGGCCAAGACGATAATCGGCACGGTTTGCGAGGCGACGAGAAAGGGCAGTAACGCCCGCCGTAAAAGCTCGAAGCGGTCGAGCAGCAGCGCCCAGACAAGCGCCGCAACCACGGCAAGAACGACCCCCAGCGCCGTTTCGGAGAGCGTGGTCAGGCTGTTACGCCACAGCAGGCCGCGTTGCCCCAGCAGCGTCGCAAAAACAGCCGACGGCGACGGCAAAAAACTCGCGGGAACGTCGCTCAGTGCTACGCCGAGCTGCCACACGCCCAGAATCAGAGCACCCGCAACGAGCGGTGCCAGGACGCTCCTGAACTTCACCCGGTCAGCACCGCGTCGTAAAACAGCCGTTCAAAGTCGTAGCACACTTCGGCGGCCCTAGTGACGGCCTCTTTCTCCGCGTCGGTCGTCACAAATGGGCGGAGCATCTCGGTGGTGGCGCGTTCGGCAGGCTCCAAGGCTTCATGAAACCTGAAGAACGCTACGGCCTCGTCCGAAAAGCCGTACTGCCGGAGCGGAGCGTCGATGCGCCCGCAGATTTCTAGAAATATCGTTTCACTCGCGCCGATACACGCTACGGTCTCGGCAAACGAACTCCGCGCCAGATGGTAGTAAAACTGCGCCGTAAGGGCGAGACAGGGCGCAAGGGGTTTTACGGCGTCAAAGTCTTCCGGCGTCAAGCCGACCGCCTCACCAAACCGTAAAAGCGTGTCGGCTGCACCCGACTTGGGCGTCAGCTTGGCAATCAGCGCGTCTGCCGCTTCAGCTGTGGGCGCCTTGGCGATGGCGAGGCTGTCCAAACGGTACACCTCACGGATTAAAAAGATATCTTGCAGGGCAAACCGGGCGAGCTGTTCACGGGTCGTCGTTTGCGTTTGAATACCCTTCCAGAGCGGATGGTTGAGGAGCAGTTCTTGTTTCGGGCGCAGGTCTTGAGTGCTCAACCCGGCTAAAAACCCTGTGCCGACACCCTCGCCGTAAGCTGTGTTTACAGACATTAAAAAACCTCCCAGTAACTTCACCAGGAGGCGCAATTAGGCTGAGTGCGCGTCACACTTCCTCCGCCGGTATGACCCGGTTCAGGTTCTAGGGTTGAGCCGCATAACGCGGGCTCTCTCAGCCTTTCGGCACCCCTGGTGAGAAGGTCAGTATATACTATTTGGCCCAGCGTAACCGGAGGCAAGAGATGAACTTCAGCCGCACCTACACCACCGTCGATACTCACACCGCAGGCGAACCGCTCCGCATCGTTACCGCCGGTATTCCGCGAATCCCCGGTCACACAGTTCTGGAAAAACGCCGCTGGGTCAACGAAAACCTGGACGACGTGCGTAAGGCGCTGATGTGGGAGCCCAGGGGCCACGCCGACATGTACGGCGCTTACCTTACCGAGCCGGTTACACAAGCAGCCGACCTAGGCGTCATCTTTATGCACAACGAAGGCTACTCGGATATGTGCGGGCACGGCGTCATCGCGCTTGCCACAGTCGCCGTCGCGCAGGGCTTGGTTAAGGTCAACGAACCGGAAACCCGCATCGGGATCGATTCGCCTGCCGGGTTTATCGAGGCGTTTGCCGCGTGGGACGGTCTTAAAGTCGGTCGGGTGCGGTTTAACAACGTTCCCTCATTTCTTTATAAGCAAGATTTGACGGTTCACACACCTTCGTTCGGTCCGGTGACGGTCGATATCGCTTTCGGCGGCGCGTTTTACGCGTATCTGGACGGCGCGCAGGTCGGGCTTGCCGTCGGCCCCGAAAACTACCGCCTGCTCACCGTTTTGGGTGACGAGGTTAAAAAAGCCGTGAGCGCCGAGGCCACAATTCAGCATCCGCTCGTCCCCGAACTCAGAGCGCTTTACGGCACCATCATAGCTGGGCCGCCGCAAAACCGGGACTCAACGCAGGCGAACGTCTGCATCTTCGCCGACCGCGAAGTAGACCGCTCACCGACCGGAACCG
This sequence comes from uncultured Trueperaceae bacterium, assembly GCA_963799485.1. GTDB lineage: Bacteria > Deinococcota > Deinococci > Deinococcales > Trueperaceae > Truepera. Next base: position 48,997 of record CAWCXJ010000005.1, on the reverse strand, counting down.
GTACCGCCGGACGGGTCGCGCAGCTTTACGCCAGGGGCCAGCTTAAAGAAAATGAGGTGCTCGTCAACGAGAGCATCATCGGCACGATTTTTACGGGACGCGTGGTCGGACACACCAAAGTCGGTGCGTTTGACGCCGTAATTCCGGAAGTGAGTGGCAGCGCAGCCATCACCGGCTTCAATCAGTGGGTTATCGACCCGGACGACCCGGTAGGGGCGGGGTTTTTTCTCAGATAGTTCGGACACCGGCTCAACCACCAAAACGCCGACCGTTACAGAAAATCACTTTGCAACGCTGTGCCTGCGCGCGTCTTCACTATCCGCTAGTGCCACATCAACGGTCCGCTCCTAAACGCCGATGCGTCGCGCGTCGCCGCTACCGTTGCCTTGACCCCTGTTTTTCACCGTGGTGCTGCACGCGACAACTTGATGGCGACAGCCATTTTTACAGGCACTTCACAGGCACTTCAAGGTCTCGAGCACCACTTCAGACGCCGCGACCCGGTGTTTTCGTGCGGCAGCCTGACACGCCTCGTATTCCGGTTTGTGCCGGAGCTTGCCCGACGGCAAGGTGGCGGTTTTGACACTGATTTCACCGAACGGCGTCGTGACCGGGGTTACGGTACGCGCCAGTTCTTTACGGCGGCAGGGCAGAAACCGTACCCCCAGCGTCGTGGTGTACTCGAGCACCAGCTCGGCGAGGCGCTCGGCGTCGGCTTGGCGGCAAAGTACCTCGAGTTTCAGCCCTGGACGAGACTTTTTCATCAGCGTAGGGGTCAGGTAAACGTCGAGTGCGCCGCTTTCAAGCAGGAGCCTCTGAAAATCCGCGCCGAGCTGTTCGGCGGGCATGTCGTCGATGTTCGTTTGAATCAGGGTGTGGGTCGCGTCAGGCGCGTCGTTTGGCCCGGTCTCCCCCGTTTCGCCCATACTGATTCGCACGCAGTTGGGGTGCTCGAAGTCTTTAGAACCTGCACCGTAGGCACTCCGCTGCAACGACAAAACAGGGTCGCTGAAGTCGGGTTTCAGAAACCGTAAGATAGCCGCGCCGGTAGGCGTAATCAGCTCCGAGGCGGTTCGGCCTTTGTAGGTCGGCATGCCGTGAAGGAGTCTCTGCGTGGCAGGGGCCGGGACGGGCAGCCTGCCGTGGTCGGTTTTGACAAACCCGTAACCCGTACAGATGGGGTCGCAGTAGACGTGCGTAAACGTAAGGTCGCCGAGCAGCAGCGCCACGCCGGTAATATCGACCACCGAATCGACCGCCCCCACTTCGTGAAAATGCACCCGCTCGAGGCCGACCCCGTGAACGGCGGCTTCGGCCTCCGCTAAAAGCTGAAAGATGTCTTTGGTTCTCGCTTTCACCCGGTTAGTTAAGCTCGAGGCGTCGAGAAGGTTGTGGATATCTTTAAGGTGCCGGTGCGGTCGCTCAGCCTCCGGCGAGCGGTCTTTTACGGTGACCTTGAGACAATCGATGCTGCACTTCGAGACGCGCGCGACGTCGATTTCGGCTTCGGGCAAGTTGAGCTGTTCGGGCAGCGCGCGCAACTTGTCCGCGCCGCCCGTAAGCTCGACCAGGGCACCCAGAAACATGTCCCCGCTGAGGCCCGAAAAGGGTTCGATTTTGAGCACGGTTTGTTTGTTTTTCATGTGCGTGTCGGTCACCTGAACATCCTTTGCAAAATTCTGAACGCGGCGAGGGCCGCGCCGTAACCGTTGTCGATATTGACGACCGTAATGCCGTTGGCGCAGCTGGCGAGCATCGCGTTGAGAGCCGTGTGACCACCTTCTGCGACGCCGTACCCGACGCTGGTCGGCACGGCGATCAGGGGTTGCGGCAACAATCCGCCCAATACCGAGGCGAGCGCCCCTTCAAAGCCTGCCGCGCAGACGATGACGTCACATTCCCTAAGCTGCGGCAAGACGTTAAACAGCCGCCCGATACCCGCCACCCCGACATCTTTGTAACTTTCCGTAGCGACGCCTAAAAACGCCAGCGTGGTTTCGACTTCGCGCACGACCGGCATATCCGAGGTTCCGGCGCAGACGATACCGACTTTTCCCGGTCGTGCTGTGGGCGGACTAAAGACCACGCTTAGCGTGCGCGCGTCGTCGTGATAGTGCGCGTTGGGCGCGGCCTCGAGCAGCGGCGGCACTTTTTCAGGTTGGAGCCGGGTGATGAGGACGTTTTTTTGGCCCTCGAGCTGCGCCGCTAAAATGCGCTTCAGCTGCGCGGGCGATTTATGCTGTCCGTAGACGACTTCGGGAAACCCGAGCCGTACTTCGCGGGTTACGTCGAGGGTGACATCGCTGCTATCTGTGCCGCAGTTGTCTGTGTTCGTCCCTTCGTCAAGCGCGTTGCTTGGGTCCCTGTCGGCACCGCTCACAACAGCGCGCGGTTGAGTTTACCGGACACGAAACCTTCCCGGTCAATTTCTACAGCCTGAAACCCGAGTTCCAGCAGCTGTGCGCTGACAGTATCAGCGACGCGCCCAAGGTCAGCCAACCGCTCCCCCGGTACCTCGACGACAGCCCGACCGTCGTTATGTCGAACGCGCGCGACCGGGAATCCCAGCTCGTTTAAGAACTGTTCACCGGCCTCGATCTGCCGCAATTTTTGTTCGGTGACGCGCTGACCGTAGGGGATGCGCGAGCTGAGGCAGGGGCTGGCGGGTTTGTCCCAGCACTCGAGACCCAGCGCGGCGGCCAAAGCCCGAACCGCCGGTTTCCCAAACCCGCATTCGGCAAGCGGACTGCGTACCTGGAACTCACTCCCGGCCTGAATACCGGGGCGGTAATCGCCCAGGTCGTCGTGGTTGGTGCCGTTCAAAATCCACCAGCCTGCAAATTCTTCGTAGGCGTCCAGGTCGCGGTAGAGCGTGTGTTTGCAAAAGTAACAGCGGTTCGCCGGGTTGGTGTAGTAGTCGGGGTTAGAGAGTTCGGCGGTGCGAATCACCCGGAGCGGGACGTTGTGGCTCAGGCAAAAGGTTTTGGCAGCGTCGAGGTCGCTCAGCTTCAGGCTGGGTGAGGCTGAAATCACCGCGACGACGCGTTCCGGGCCGAGCAGCGTCCGCGCCAGAAAAGCCACCAGCGAACTGTCCACGCCACCCGAAAACGCCACGAGCGCGCCGGGGCAGTCGGCGAACCACGCCTGAAAGGGGGTTAAATCTGCAGTCTCTTTCACTCAGTCGTATCCTCGAGTCCTGATTATCTATCACAAAGGGTGAACAAACAGCGCGGCTCAGGTAAAAAGCGGCGACATCTGCTGCTTTTCTACCACCGCCTGCATCCGGGCGTCGCTGGGCCGCGTGTCGAAACGGCTCGCAGCGTCCAGTACTTTCGGCAAGAGGTGAATATCACCTACCGTGTTGAGGAAAAATCCGTCTCTTCCGAGAACCCAGTGAACGGTGGTATCGATGTCGGCTTGCTCTTCTAGCGGTTCGTACCAGGTCGCGCGTGTTTGCGACCTGTCGCCCCACGGTGCGCGGGTCACGGCCTTGATGGTCTGCACCGCGACGTTCCGTTTTTCGCATAACGCGACCAAAGCTTCAAAGTCGTCGGCGTACTGCGGGTTTTGCATTAGAACGTAGCTGTAAGGCAGGAGTACCGAATCGAAATCGAAGCGCTCCAGGCTCGCCTTGTGCCGCGCGGCGACCTCGAGCCCGTGCCCCGTCACGCCGATAAAACGCACCAGCCCTTCGTCGCGGGCTGCTACACACGCCGCCAGCGCCCCCCCGGGGCCGAGCGCCGTTTCCCACTCGCTGAGGTCGACGAGGTTGTGAAGCTGAATCAGGTCGATTTGCTCGACGTTCAGGCGCTCGAGCGAACGCCTGATTTGCTCATACGCCGCCTTGTACGTCCGTTCACCCGTTTTGGTCGCGAGAAAGACATCTTTACGGTGCTGCCCCAGCCACGGGGCCAACCGCAGCTCGGCGTCACCGTAACTGGCCGCAACGTCGATATGGTTGAGGCCGTACTCGAGAAAAAGTTCCATCGTTTGGTCGGCTTCAGCTTGGCTGACCCGGCTTAGCGCGGCAGCCCCGAAAATCGTGCGGCTGCTCTCGTGTCCGGTACGACCAAAAACGTGCGTCGGAATCATGTGTGCCCCTTCCTGAGTTCGTTATTACATTACGCTGCGTAGCCGTAAAGCGAGGTGTTCAGTATAGCTGTTCTAGGTATAGCTGTTCTAGATAGAAACGCCAAATGCTACATGCGCCGCCGCAAGGTCGAAGAGCGCGTGACCGACGCTCTTGAATACGGTCGGCTGGTCTACTTGGGTAGCGTTGGTCAGGAGAGTCTCGAGCCCCACGACCTCAGACCAGCGCAAACGACCTGCCGCCACAGCCTGAATCAGGTCGCCCGCTTCGGTTTGGGCAGCCTCCAAGGTATCGACGACCACTCGGCTTTTGCCGATAAGGTCGGCTGAAACCTCGGCGGTTTCGGGTTGAAACGACCCGACCGCGCAGATGAACGCGTCACGCCTGACGGGGCCGCTCACGACGGGCGTCCGGCTCGTCGTGGCGGTGACGATAAGAGAGGCGTCGGCTGAAATTTTGGTAGGGTTTTCGGTAAAATGTGCGTCCATCCCGAGAGAACGCGCGAAAGTTACGAGGTCGGCGGCTTTCTCCCGCGTCCTTGAGGCGATAAATACTTGTTCGACACCCAGACCGACGCGAAACGCCTCTAAATGTGCCCGCGCCTGAACCCCGGCCCCGAAAATAAGTAGCGGGCCTTCAGGACGCGGCGCGAGCGTTTTGGCTGCGAGCAGTGAAAGCGCCGCCGTGCGCCGTTCGGTAACCACGCCGTCTAAAATACCCAACCGAACCCCGGTGCCGGTACGCATCACAACGACCTCGCCCTGAACGGTTGGATGACCCCGCCCCGGGTTGTCCGGGTGAACGGTGACGAGTTTGGTGATGGTCAGCTCACGGCTTGCGGCGGGCATCAGCAGCAGACTGCCACACCCCAACGCCAGCGTGCTGCGCTCCGGCGCGGTCGTTTCGTGACGCTTGAGAAGCACCGTGGCGATGGCGTCCGCCAGTTCCGGGTATGGGAGGCGCGCGGCTGTTTCCGCTGCGCTCAGCTGCATTTGCACCGGCTTTCAAAAGCGTGTTTGTTCAAAGTCAACTTCTTTCAAAACCATTGTAGATTTTACGGGGGGCGCGAAGGACGTGCCACCAACCCAAAACGCTACTCGGTCAGGCTCGAGGCCAAAATCCAGCAAACCGACCAGCTTACCGGTACAAACGACATCCTGTTTGCTGAGCTGTATTGCTGGGCTACTTTAAGCTACTCCCACTCTTTTACGGGAATCAGCTCGCCGCCGTCGACGGTCGCATTTTTGACGCGGTGGCCCCGACTGAGTGAAACCTCTAAAACCGCCTGGTCGAGGCTGTTTGAACCGACCAAGGTTTTCCGAACGAAGTAGCCGCTGCCCTGCAAACTCATCTCGCTGGTTTTCGAGAGCCGCACGGGGATTATCTCGCCGTGTTTGTCGGTGCGGACGCGGGCCAGCAAGAAACTGCCCTCTTGCTTGAAGTTGGGGTTTCGACGAAAAAACATGCTCTACTCTAGCACCGCCGCTGTTTGCGCAGCTTTAATCCGGTAAAGGGCCGGTGCTGCCCCGCAAGCTAAGCTCGGGCTTTAGTACGGTCGGTTCGCGGTTTTGGAGGTTGAGGCGCTCGAGCAGCGTCTTCACCGCGCTCAAACCAAGTTCGCGTTTGGCGATGTGGAGCGTGCTTAGAGGCGGCTGTAGCCACGCCGCCATCGGAATATCATCGTGTCCGACTACGGCGACGTCGTCCGGCACCCGTACCCCAACGTCGACAAGGGCCCGGAGTACCCCTGCTGCCATCACGTCGTTAAAGCAGACGAGCGCGTCGAACAAGAGGCCCTTGTCTGCCAGCCGGGTGATGAGCTCATAACTAGCTTCGGCGCTCGAGTCCGCCTGCAAAACCCTTGTACCGGAGAACGTCCCGCGCACCGTTTCCGCCTCGATAAACGCTTCCCGGCGTACCCGGCTGCTACCAAACCGCTCCGGCCCCGCCAGAAATGCCAGCCTTGTCCGCCCCGCCGCCGCCAGCCGCCGCACCGCCAGCCGGACACCCGCCGCGTCGTCTACGGTGATGCTCCCGGCGACCTCCGGCGGCACCGTCCGCCCGATAACGACCGCCGCCTTGAACCCCGCCAAGAGCCCAAAAAGCGGGTCGTCCGGCAAACTCGGGGTATCTACAATCACGCCGTCCGCGCCCCGGTCTTGCAGCGACTCGAGCGCCGCCCTTTCCCGCGCCGCGTCGTGAAACGCGTTGCTTAAAAACAGGTTGTAGCCGCCTGCCCACGCCGCCCACTCCGCACCCTGCGCGATTTCGGCGTAGTAAGGGTTGTCGAGCGCCGGAACGACCAGGCCCAAAGTCAGGCTCGAGTTCGTCGCCAGACTCCGCGCCACCCCGCTGCGGCGATAGCCAAGTTCACGGATCAGCCGTTCGATGCGGGCGGTGGTCGCTGCGCTCGTATAGCCGGTGCCGTTTAGAACCCGCGAGACCGTCTGTTTCGAGACGCCCGCCGCGCGCGCCACGTCCGCCATCGTCACTTTAGGGGTCGGCTTAGCCACGCGACAGTGTAGCTCACCGGAAGTTTGAAAGCACCCGCTTGTGCGGTTTCCGTAAACCTCTGCTTTTTCATGAGGCGTAAAAGCACAAGCCGAGACGAGCTCCGGGCCTCGACCCGGCTCTACCTTTTCAGGTACACCCAACTGTTTTTACGGCGCTGTACCGTTCTCGCCGCTTTGTAACCTTCGAAATCGGCAAGGTACAGCCGAACAACACCGAGCCTTGCCGAAAACTGCCGGCGAACAGGTTTACAGGCTGTCAAGTCGTCACCCCAGACGAGAATTTGACCGTTGGCGGATAGTACCCGTCTTGTTGTAGGCAGGTTCTTCGGCAAAAGACGAGACTTTGCCGGTTTCAGCGTCCAAAGCCCGGAGCCGTTCGGCGAAGGTGTAGACCATGTAAAACACGCCGTTGTGATGGGGCGGTTTGCCACCGGTCGTGTTGCACACACCCGGCCGCAGCTGTGGGCAAACGCAAGCTGGTCTTTTTGACGGTTGGTAAGCGGCGTGCCGTTATCCGTGAGTACCGTACGCACCTGCTATGGAATCGGCTCCGGCATAGTTTTGGCTTGAACGTTTCAGTTTTTACGCGCCAAAATCTTTTCGTACACCCGTAGATAATCTCTGACCATCCGCTCCCGGCTGAAATGCGCTTCGGCGTACTCGCGGACTCGAGCCCTGGACACTTCGCCCAACTTTTCAACGGCTCTGACTGCCTCGTCTACATTGTGCACAGTAAACCCGTTGACGCCGTCCTGCACGATCTCCGGCACCGACCCGCGCCGCGTGGCGATGACCGGCGTCCCGCACGCTAACGCCTCGACCATGCTGAGGCCGAACGGTTCACCGAAATGAATGAGGTGTAAAAGCGCGGTAGCGCCGCCTAAAAGCCGGTCGCGTTCAGCCGGGCCGACCGACCCGACGTAGCGAACGCGTTCGTTAAGGTGCGGCTCGATGTCGCGTGCAAAGTAACCCTCGTCTTGGACGATGCCTGCAAGGATAAGCCGTTTGCCGGTCTGCTTTGCGACGCCGACGGCGTCCGCTGCGCCCTTGTCGGGGTGGATACGTCCGAAAAAGAGCAGATAATCATCGGGAACCTCACGAAAGGTAAATTCGCTCAGGTCGATACCATGATAGATGGTCGCCGCGTAGGTCAGTTCGGGGTGACGGTCGGCGTCGCTGATGGCGACGTAGTGGGTAGAAGCGTCGTAGCGTTTATAAGCCGGTACGATGCTTTCAGAAGAAAAACCGTGAATGGTCGTGAGCACGGGCGTCGAGACAAGGCTGCTATAGGTCAGCGGCAAAAAGTCGTAGTGGTTGTGGATGAGATCGAACTGTCCGGCTTGCTCGAACACGTTGGCGAGGTGCAAGCCTTCCCAGACCTTGACGTTGAGCGTTTTGTCCTCTTCGTAAGGGCGCGGCACGACTGCCGAGAGGGTCGCGCGGGTCTCCGAATCGGCAGTGGCGAAGAGCGTCACGTCTACGCCCGCTGCGACCAACCCTTCGGTTAAGAGCGAGACGACGCGTTCCCACGGGCCGTAGTGCCGGGGCGGGACGCGCCACGCGATAGGCGCGAGCATGGCGAGTTTCATCTCCGCTACTCTACCTGAGCGGCTGGTTTGTGGTTGCCCGTAAAGCGGAGCGTAGCGCACACCTATACGCACACTTGTTTATTGAAGCAGACTTGGTACATGGTGAAAGTTATCGGTGCAGGTTTCGGCAGAACGGGTACGGCGTCCTTGAAAGAGGCCCTCGAGACCCTCGGTTTTAGCAGGTGCTACCACATGTTCGAGTTTATGGAACACCCCGAACACGCGCGCTACTGGGACGCCGCGCTAAAGGGCAAAAACGTCGCGTGGGACGAGCTGTTTAGCGGCTATCAGGCGATAGTAGACTGGCCCGGGTGCACCTTTTACCGGGAACTGATGGCGCAGTATCCGGACGCCAAGGTCGTCTTGAGCGTCCGCGATTCCGAGCGCTGGTACAAGAGCGCCAGCGAGACGATTTTTACGGCGTCGCGCGGCGGGCCGAGGCAACTTTGGCAACTTCTGACGACGCCCCGGATGTGGCGCTCGCTCTGGGTCGTCATCCGTTTGATTTCCAGAAGAACGTTTGGCGGTAAAGAACACGACAAAGCGCACGCCATCGCGGTCTTTGAACGGCATATCGCAGAGGTCAAGCGCGCCGTGCCGCCTGAAAAGCTGCTCGTTTACGAGGTTAAAGAGGGTTGGGAACCGCTCTGCCGCTTTTTGGGGGTAGCGGTGCCGGAGACGCCGTTTCCGCATGTAAACGATACCGAGACGTTTCAAAGGGTGATGGCACAGCGTTTTCGCCGGGGCGCAACCGAAACGAGCTGAGGGGCTCGAGCCGCGCTCTTCCGCCATGATTTTTTGCCTGTTCGCACAGTCTAATCGGTTTTAATACGACCCTCTAGGAGACACTACCCATGAAAGCCGCTGTGATGCACGCGTTCGGGGAACCCCTCGAGCTTACAACCGTTCCCGATCCCGTTCCGCCGGAGGGCGGGGTTGTCATTCAGGTCGAGGCGTGCGGCGTTTGCCGGAGCGACTGGCACGCGTGGAGGGGGCACGACCCGACGGTCAAGCTCCCGCACGTTCCCGGTCACGAACTCGCCGGAACGGTCGCCGAACTCGGGCGCGGCGTAACAAGCTGGCGGGTCGGGGAGCGCGTGACGGTGCCGTTTTGCTGTGGCTGCGGCCTTTGCGAGATGTGCGCCGAGGGTGCCTCACACCTCTGCCACCATGAGTATCAACCGGGCTTTTCAGGTTGGGGCGGGTTTGCCGAATACGTTTCGCTTCCCTACGCTGAGACCAACCTGGTCAGACTTCCTGATACGCTCGGCTTTGCTGAAGCTGCGAGCTTGGGCTGCCGCTTTATGACGGCGTTTCACGCGCTTACCGCGCAGGGACGCGTAACGGCGGGGCAATGGGTCGCGGTTCACGGCTGCGGCGGCGTCGGGCTGTCGGCGGTGATGATCGCCGCCGCGCTGGGGGCCAGGGTGATTGCTGTTGACATCGACGCGGAAAAACTGGTGGTGGCTGAGGCTTTGGGTGCTGAACACACCATCTTGTCAAAACACCCGGTAAAAGAGATTTTGGCGCTGACGGGCGGCGGCGCACACCTTTCGCTCGACGCGCTCGGGAGCGCCGGAACCTGCCGCAATTCGGTGCGGTCTTTACGCAAAAAGGGGCGGCACGTGCAGGTCGGGCTGCTGCTCGGGGAGGGCAAACCCGTACCGCTCCCGCTCGCTGAGGTGATTGCTAAAGAACTCGAGCTTCTCGGTAGCCACGGAATGCCCGCACGCAGCTACCCGGCACTTCTAGAGCTGATTACCGCCGGCGTGCTGAACCCGCAAAAGCTTATCGCCAAAACCATCACGCTGGCCGAGGCAGGGGCGGAACTTGCGGCGATGGGGTCGTTTGCCCAGCGCGGGGTCACGGTTATAAGCCGGTTATAAGCACAGTTTGCCAACCGCGCAAGCTGTTGATACGCCAGACCTTTGTCGCCCGCGTCAGGTCTACAGGGTAGAGTATTTTCTCTTTGAGGACGCCGGTCTCGAGCCCCGCTTGCCGCAGAACACCCCCCAAAAGACCCGCCTCACGCGGCGGCGTCAGTCGTTCACCGTTTAGCTCGACGACCAGATTCCCTACCGTAAACTCGGTAAGTTCTCCCCGTTCGTTCCAGAGCAGCACGTCGTCAGCTTCCGGGGCGTCCTGGCGGCGCAGGTCGTAAACGGCCCGGTGCGTCGTTTTGTGAAAGAGAAATACGTCCCGGCTGTTGACCGGCTCTTTCGCCAGCCCTACCGTAAGTGATTTGTCAGACAGCGCGAGCGGCAAGCTCTCGACGTAAACCCGGCCCGTTTGGGAGACGAGCGCCCGCACCCGTCTAGTGTTACCGAGATGTCCCAAACCGTGCTGCTCTAGCGCTTGGCGCAACGCGTCAAGCTGCAAGGGAACGCCGAAAAACGCCGCCGACGCCGCAACGCGCGCCAGGTGACGCGCCAACCCGACAAACTGCCGTCCGTCCCAGCGCAGCGTTTCCAGCAAACTGAAATCCGGCCTCGGGGTGGTGACGAGCGCCGCTTTTACGGCGAGCTCTGCGTATTCAGCCGCCGCCAGAGAATCCCAGGTGACGCCGCTCCCAACGCCGTATTCAGCACCACCGGGGGTCAGCGCCAGGGTGCGGATAGGAACGCTGAATACCGCGTCGCCGCCCGGTTTGACGTAACCGAGTGCGCCGCAGTAGACACCTCTGGGAGTAGCCTCGAGCCCCCGTAAAACGCGCATGGTGCTGACTTTCGGCGCGCCTGTGACCGACCCGCACGGGAAAAGCGCCCGGAAAAGCTCGAGCAACCCCACGTTTTCAGGCAGTTCGGCGGTAATCGTCGAGGTCAGGGTGTGAAAAGTCGGGTAGGTCTCGAGGGTCAATAGCTCAGGTACGGCAACAGAACCGGGAACGGCAACTTTGCCGAGGTCGTTGCGGAGCATATCGACGATCATCACGTTTTCGGCACGTTCTTTGGGGCTCTGCCGGAGCGTGGTTTTGAGCCTTTCGTCCTCTTCTAAAAAGCGTCCGCGCGCAGTCGTGCCTTTCATCGGGCGAGTTGTTACGGTGCGGCCCGCGAGCGAAAAAAACAGTTCGGGTGAGAGTGACACGAGTTTTAGTTCGCCTGTGTCGAGAAAGCTCGCGTAGGGCGGACGGTGCCGGTTTCGGAGCGCGCCGTAAAGGGCGTAAGGGTTCAGGCAGACGTTCGGGCTTCGGAGCCTGAGAGTGTAGTTGGCCTGATAGGTCACGCCCGCTGCGATGTTTTCACGGATGGCGGCGATAGCGGCGTGGTAGTCGGTTTCGGAAGTATCGAGTTTCCAGTCGTTCAGTTCGGTGCCGGTAACTTCAGCCTCATGATGCTCGGGACGCTCCGCACGTTCAAAGAGACCGAACCATACCAGCGGCTGCCCGGTCGGGGGGTGAGTCTCGAGAGCGCTGTCGAACGCGGGCGCGGCTTCATAAGCAACGTAACCCGCGGCGTAAAGCCCCGCTTCGCTCGCCCTCTGCACGGCCCGCAGCGCGCCTAAAACCTCAGCTAGACGCGTGGCTTGGATGGTCTCGAGGGGTTTACCAAACAGCGTCTCGCCCGCAAAGTCGAACCGGATAGGAGCGGAGTGCGTCACCGGCGTATAGTAGACCATGCCAGACGTTATTGATTTGCGCTCCGACACCGTAACCCGCCCGACGCCCGCGATGCGCCGCGCGGTGGCCCGGGCCAGTGTCGGCGACGACGTGTACGCCGAAGACCCGACCGTCAACCGCCTGCAAGATTTGCTTGCTGAACGTGCCGGATGTGAAGCCGGGCTGCTGATGCCGAGCGGGACGATGAGCAATCAGGTCGCAATTGCCGTTCACACCACGCGCGGTCAAGAGGTCATCATTCCTGAGGGCGCACACGTCTACGAGTATGAACTCGGCAGCATGGCGGTTATCAGCGGCGTTTTGCCGAGAACTGTTCCTGCGCCGCTCGGGGTGCCGGAAGTCGCGGATATTCAGGCGGCGGTTCACCGCAGCATTCATCAGGCTCCGACCGGTTTAATCGTGCTGGAAAATACGCACAACAAGGCCGGGGGAACGGTCGTGCCGTTAGCACGGCTTCGAGAAATCGGCCAGCTCGCCAAGGCAGAAGGGTTACCGCTTCATTTGGACGGGGCCAGAGGCTTTAACGCGGTCGCTGCGCTGGGGACTACCTTGGCTGAACTGTGCGCGCCCTTCGATTCGGTTTCGCTCTGCCTCTCCAAAGGGTTGGCTGCCCCCGTCGGCACGGTTTTGTTGGGGTCAGGGGCGTTTATTCAGGAGGCGCACCGCTACCGTAAAATGCTGGGCGGCGGGATGCGGCAGGCCGGGGTGATTGCAGCGGCGGGCATCGTGGCGGTTGAGGAGATGTCCGGACGGCTTGGCGATGACCACAGGCGCGCGCGGCGGCTCGCTGAAGGCTTGGCGGAACTGCCGGGTGTATCGGTCGACCTCGAGTCGGTACAGACCAACATGGTCTATCTGCACGTGCCGGACGCGCCGCGTTTTGCCGAACAGCTCGAGTCTTTCGGGATACGCGTGGGGGCGCTCGGGCCGGAGACGGTGCGGTTCGTGACCCACTATGAAATCTCCGACGACGATATCGCCCGTACTCTCAGCGCCGCCGAGCAGGTCTCGAGCGCTGTTTCGGCTTGAACCTCGACTAAGACCTATGAACGCCTATCTGCTCACCGAAGAGGCCGGATACAGCCTCAGCCCGGTTATGCATAACGCCGCGTTTAAGGCGCTCGGTCTGGGCGCGCACTACGAGGCGCTGGGGGTGACGGAGGCCGAGTTGCCCGGCGTCGTCCGGCGGCTCCGTGAGGCGCACGTTTACGGCGCAAATGTAACGATTCCTTACAAACTTGCCGTTGTTCCCTTTTTGGACGCGCTGAGTCCCGAGGCGGAAACAGTCGGCGCGGTCAACACGATTTTTAACCGGGGCGGTACCCTAGTCGGGCACAACACCGACATCGGCGGGTTCGCGCGCGCGCTGACCGAAGACGGCGGTTACGACGCGGCAGACCAAGACGTGGTGATGTTGGGGGCGGGCGGCGCGGCGCGGGCGGTCGGGCTCGCCCTGCTGCGCGCGGGGGCAAATTTAGGTATTGCCAACCGCACACCGGTCAAGGCTGAAGCGTTGGCGCGCGACCTGGAGCGTTTTGGTAACGTCGCCGCTATCAAACCAGAAGACCTGGGCCGCGCGGTGCGGCGCGCGTCTTTGGTCGTCAACACCACGTCGGTCGGTCATGAGACGTATGACCCGGACAGTTCGCCTTTGCCCCCCGGCAGCTTGCCCCGCGAGCTGGTCGTCGATATCGTCTACCGGCCCGCCGAAACGCCGCTCCTGCGCGCCGCCGCCGCCGCCGGTTTAAGGACGCAAAACGGTCTGGCGATGCTCGTCTATCAGGGTGCGGAGGCGTTCTCCGCGTGGACGGGCCGGGACGCACCTGTCGGGGTGATGTTTGAGGCTTTGAGAGGGTCGCCCTAGTAGTCCCCTTTACGCCGCGAGCCCTGTTTCGGTTCTGTCGCGGGTAGCAAGCCCGACCGGAGGAGAATTTTCTTGAACAAGCGACCACTCGTCCTCTTTCTCATGCCTGTGTTGCAAGAAGTGCCGAACTGATAGCAGAAAATCTAGCTCAACTGCAAAGTGATAGGGGAAAGTATCAAGAAGGACACCATGAAAAAAGAACTGTCACCAGAACAGCGTAAAAACCTGCTCGATACTTTGGAAACTCGGTTTGAGAAAAATCTGGATCGCCATAAAGGGCTCGAGTGGGCCGCAGTACAAACAAAGCTGGAAGCTCAGCCTGAAAAACTCTGGTCGCTCTACGAAATGGAAAAAACCGGCGGTGAACCCGACGTTATGGGTTTTGATGAAGAGACAGGCGAATACGTTTTTTACGATTGCTCGGCGGAAAGCCCCAAAGGTCGCAGAAGTCTCTGTTACGACCGCAACGCGCTCGAGTCGAGGAAACAGAACAAACCGAAAGATAGCGCAGTTGATGTGGCGACGGCTATGGTAACTGAACTTTTAACCGAAGCGCAGTACCGGGAGTTGCAGCAACTTGGGGCGTTCGATACGAAAACCTCGAGCTGGCTGCAAACACCCGCCGATATTAGAGAACTCGGCGGTGCCGTATTTGCTGATTACCGCTACGGTCGTGTCTTCGTGTATCACAACGGGGCAGAATCTTACTACGCCGCCAGAGGATTTCGTGGCTCGCTAAGGGTCTAAAAACAGAACCACCTATGCACCAAAAGTCACTCAACCCCGAAATTCAGCGTGGGTGAACGCAGCGTTACACAAAGGCGCGACAACCGGCTTCAAGCTGTCTCAGCAGGATTTGTAAACGTAGCGACACGTTCACAGAAACGTCGCCACGGTAAGGTAAACGAACCTGGAGACCGGATGCTCAAATCGTTTCTCACCTTCGCCCGCCCCTACCGCACCGCCCTCAGCTGGACTGTCCTCAGCATGATGCTGCTCGTCGGGGTGCAGCTCGTCGCGCCGTTTCTGATTCGGCAGCTGATTAAGACGGTTCAAGAAGGCGACTCGAGCCCATCTTCCTACCGCTTAGTCACCCAGCTCGCGCTCGTGGCGCTGGCGATTTATCTGGCAAGAGCAGGGCTCGAGTTCATCCGCTCATACATGGCGCACGTCGCGGGCTGGGGCGTCGTCGCCGATGTGCGCCGCACCATGTACAATCACCTGCAAAAACTCTCGCTCCGGTTTTACGAAGACAAACAGACCGGACAGCTCATGTCGCGTACCGTCAACGATTCGGATTTGCGCGAGCGCCTCATCGCCCACGCGCTGCCGGACGTGCTGGTCAACGTCTTTATGCTTTTGGGCGTCAGCGTGGCGCTCTTTTGGATGAGCCCGACGCTGATGTTTTTGACGCTCCTGCCGATTCCGCTGATTTTGCTCTCGATGTGGGGGTTTGCGGTCTTCGTCCACCCGGCTCGGCACCCGGCATTCGGAAGACGGCAAAAAGACCTGGGCGAACTCAACGCGACGCTGCAAGACAACCTTTCGGGAATGCGCGAAATCATGACCTTTACCCGCGAGCACGCCGAATCCGAACGGGTCGGGGCGCGTATCTACCGGTTTAGAGACTCGAACTTAAGGGCGCTTAAACTGATGGCGACGTTTGAACCGTTCGTCAACTTGGCAGCCGGGGCCGGGGTTATCGTCGTGATCTTTTTCGGCGGGCGAATGGCGCTCGCCGGAACGCTGCCGGTCGCCGACTTGGTGACGTTTTTTCTCTTTCTCGAGCTGTTTTATCAACCCGTGCGTCAGCTCAGTAACGCCTGGGAACAGTTGCAAGAGGCGGTCGCCGGAGCCGAGCGCGTCACCGAACTTTTAGACGAAGTACCCGACATCGCCGACGCGCCGAACGCCGTAAAGTTACCGGGCCGCGCCCGGGGGCATCTCCGATTTGAGAACGTGAGTTTCTCGTATCAAGCCGACAGGCCGGTATTTGAAGGGATTAACCTAGACGTTCCGGCAGGCTCCGTGCTTGCGCTCGTCGGCGCAACCGGGGCCGGCAAAACCACGCTCGCCAGCCTCATCCCCCGGTTTTACGATGTGAACGGCGGACGCATTACGTTAGACGGGCATGATGTGCGCGACCTCGAGCTTTCAGGCCTCAGAAGCCAGATCAGCACCGTGCTGCAAGACGTATTCCTCTTTCACGGCACCGTGCGCGACAATATCCTTTTCGGGCGCGCCGACGCCTCGGACGCGGAGGTGCAGGAGGCCGCAAAAGTTGCCAATGCCACCGAGTTTATTGCAAGCCTGCCGGAAGGCTACGACACGCTCATCGGCGAGCGCGGCGTCAAGCTTTCGGGTGGGCAGAAGCAGCGTTTGGCGATCGCCAGGGCGGTTTTACGGGACGCACCAATTTTAATCTTGGACGAAGCGACCTCTGCTGTAGACACCCACACCGAACGGCTGATTCAGGAGGCGCTCGAGCGCCTGATGGTCGGGCGCACCACGCTCGTGATTGCCCACCGGCTTTCAACCGTCCGCAAGGCCGACCAGATTGCGGTGCTCGGTGAAAGCGGGATTCAGGAGCGCGGCACCCACCACGAACTTTTACGGCAGAACGGCCTTTATGCCCGGTTGGTCAAAACGCAACACCCCGAACCGGAGCTTGTGTGGCAAGAGGACGTATCCGCAGCTTGATACGACTACGAACCCAAACCGTGGCGAGCTTGACGTTCTTTTGTTAAAGACCGTGCAAATATGGTGTTTGTTTGTGACAAACCAAGCGACTCCTTGCTTGATAACGAAAGGACTGTAACAATGCAAACCACGATGAATGTACCTGACATCACGCTAAACGACGGCAACACCATCCCGCAACTCGGCTTCGGAGTCTTTCAGATCAAACCGGAAAATACCGTAGAGGCTGTGCTCAAGGCGCTCGAGGTCGGCTACCGCCACATCGACACCGCCGAGATGTACGGCAACGAGCGTGAGGTCGGTGAAGCGGTACGCGCTTCCGGTCTGGAGCGCAGTGAGATTTTTGTCACCAGCAAGCTCAACAACGGTTTTCACCGGCCCGACGACGCGAAAAAAGCTTTCGACAAAACGCTCTCAGAGCTCGGGTTCGACTACGTGGATTTGTTTTTGATCCACTGGCCCCTGCCGACGAAGTACGACGGCGACTATGTTTCGACCTGGCAGACGCTCGAGGCGTTCCAAAAAGACGGTCGCTCGAAGTCTATCGGCGTGTCGAACTTTCAAGTTGAGCATTTGGAGCGCTTAGCTAAAGAAACCAACACCGTACCCGCCGTCAACCAGATTGAGGTTCACCCCTACTTCGTCAACGACGACGTGCGCCGTTACGGTCACGAGCACAATATCGCTACCGAAGCGTGGTCGCCGATTGCCCAGGGCGAAGTCTTGGACGACGCCACCATTACGCAGATTGCCGAAAAGGTCGGCAAAACGCCTGCACAGGTCGTTTTACGGTGGCACGTGCAGCGTGGCGACATCATCTTCCCTAAATCGGTCACGCCCTCACGCATTGAGGAAAACTACCGGATTTTCGATTTTGAGCTTGACGCCGCCGACGTGGACAAGATTACGGCGCTAGACAAAGGCGAAGAGGGCCGCACCGGGCCGAACCCGGATGTGTTCGATTACATTCCCGACTAACTGATTTTTGCCAGACAGGTTGCCCGGTTTCACGCCGGGCGATTTTTTTGCTGCCAGTGCCTTATGCAATCGCGTTAAAGACCGGTAAAGCAAGCTGCTCGTCGTCCGCAGCCGCCTCTTCCGGCTGACCCGCCGGATACGAACCGTCGAAACACGCCAGGCAGGTAGTAGGGAGCCCCACCGCCCGCGCCAACCCCGGTTCGGAAATATACGCGAGCGAGTCCGCGCCGATGAGGTCGCGGATTTCTTCGGTGGTCATGGTCGCCGCGGCCAGCTCTTTACGGGCCGCCGTATCGATGCCGTAGTAGCACGGGTAACGAATCGGCGGCGATGAAACCCGGAAATGTACTTCCGTCGCGCCTGCACCCCGTAAAAGCTGCACGATATGCCCCGAGGTCGTGCCGCGCACGATGGAATCATCGACTAAAACAACGCGTTTACCGCGCACGGCCCCGGTCGGCGCAAGTTTGAGAAGCACTTTGAGTTTCCGCAAATCTTGCGTCGGATTGATGAATGTTCGGCCCGCGTAAGGTGATTTGTAAAGCCCTAAATCGTAAGGAATACCTGAAGCTCTTGCATACCCGACGGCTGCGGTCAACCCGGATTCGGGGACGCCGACGACCACATCGGCGTCTACGGGCGCTTCTTCGGCTAGAACTTCGCCCATCCGGAGACGTGCGGCGTGAACATCTACCCCGTCGAGGACGGAATCACCCCTGGCAAAATAAATCCACTCGAACGCGCACGGGGTCGGTTTGGGCTTAAGGACTTGTCTCGAGTGCAGTCCCCGCTCATCCGCAATCACCAGTTCGCCGGGGCGCACATCCCGTAAAAACGTCGCACCGATAACGTGCAGCGCCGAGGGTTCCGACGCAAAGACATACCCGCCGTTCAGCTCACCGATAACGAGAGGCCGGACGCCGTTACTGTCACGGAGGCCCAAAATCTTTCCCTTGTCCATAATAACGACGGCAAAACCGCCCTCGAACTCGCTCATAACCTGCGCGGTCGCGTCCTCCAACGACAGTTTGCTGTAGCGCGCAATCAGGTTAATCATCACTTCGGTGTCGTTGGTGGTGTTAAACACCGCGCCGTCGTCGAGCATCTTCTGCCGCATGGATTTTGCGTTGGTAAAGTTGCCGTTGTGCGCCAGCGCCAGAATCCCCTTGTTCGAGCGGACGGTGAGCGGCTGCGCGTTAAACCGCAGCGACGCGCCGGTCGTCGCGTAGCGCGTATGACCGACCCCGACCCGTAAACCCGGACGCTGCAACTTCTCGAGCCGTAATTCGTCAAATACTTCGGCAACCAAACCCATGTCTTTTTCGATGATGAGTTCGTCGCCGTTCGAGACCGCGATGCCGCAAGACTCCTGTCCCCGGTGTTGCAAGGCAAATATCCCCAAGTGGCAGAGCCGCACGATGTCGGCGGGTTCGGGTTGGTAGACCGCGAAGACGCCGCACTCTTCACGGGGTTTGTCCAGCTCGAAGTCGTTCACGGATTTGTAGAGCTGTCGGTCATATGGTTGTCAGTCACAGAGTCCCCTCGAGCGCGTCACGGAGCGGGGTTTCAAAAGCAGTGCGGAGGTCGGTCGAAGAAAGGTTCAAGGTTTGATCATGGGCGGTGAGGGTCAGCCCCTGCCCCTCCCCTGCAACTGTGCCGATAGCCATTACGGGCAAGTTATACAGCTTGAGATGGTCTGTCACTTGGTCAACTTCTGAGGCGGGGACGGCGAGCAGGACTCTCGAGGCCGCTTCACCAAACAGCAAGGCGTCAGGCCGTAAACCATCCTCGAGCGTCACTTTAGCACCCCGGTTTCCGGCAAGCATCATTTCAGCTAACGCGACCGCCAAACCGCCGTCCGCGAGGTCGTGCGCGGTGTCGCAAAGCCCCCCTTGAATCAGGGTTGACACGCCCGCGTTAAGCGCCTTCGCCCGCTCTAAATCTAAACGTGGCGGGTGTCCGATCTCTACGCCGTAAACCTGCGCCAGATATTCCGACCCGCCGAGCTCGTCGGTATTTTCCCCAACGAGCAAAATCACGTCACCGTCTCGCTTAAAGTTTACGGTGGCGCGTTTGGTGACGTCCGGCAAAACGCCGACCATGCCGACCGTCGGCGTCGGGTAGATAGCTTTTACGGCGGAACCGGTTCCGTATTGATTGTAGAGGCTGACGTTGCCGCCGGTGACGGGCGTTTCCAACGCCGTACACGCTTCACTCAGGCCGTTTACGGCTTCGGAAAGTTCAAAGTACACGTCGCTCCGGGTCGGGTTGCCGAAGTTGAGGTTGTTGGTAATCGCCAAGGGCGTCGCGCCGACACACGCTAAGTTGCGGGCAGCCTCGGCGACCGCGTGCACCGCCCCGAGTTTTGGGGACAGGTAGACGTAACGCGGGTTGCAGTCGGTCGTGGCGGCGACGCCTCGGTTTGACCCTTTTACGCGCATCACCGCCGCATCTGCTTGTCCCGGCAAAACCACTGTGTTCGTCATGACCTGGTGGTCGTAACGCCGGAACACCGGGCGTTTCGAGGCAATCGTCGGGCTCGAGAGTAGCGTCAGCAACGCTTTACCCAAATCTTCCGGCACAGGAACATTGACGGGGGTTTTACGGGCTGCCCGAACTTCAGGCGATTCGATCCCTTCACGGGTATAGGTGGGCGCTTCGTTTAGCGCCGCCACCGGCATCTCCCCTACCGTTTGACCGTTCTCTAAAATCCTAAAGAAGCTGTGTTTTGTGACCTCGCCAATTTCTACGGCGTCGAGTTCCCAGTGCTCGAGCAGCGCCAAAAGTTCTCCTTCGCGGCCCGGACGCGCACTCAAGACCATCCGCTCTTGCGATTCAGAGAGTAAAACTTCTAAAGGCGTCATCCCGGTTTCACGCCGCGGCACCGCGTCAAGCCATAGGTCAACGCCCCGCCCCGCCCGGTACGCCATCTCCGCGACGCTGCTCGTCAAACCTGCCGCGCCCATGTCCTGCACGCCGATCACGAGGTCTTGGGCGATGGCCTCCAGACACGCCTCGAGCAGCAGCTTCTCCATAAACGGGTCGCCGACTTGCACCGCCGGACGGTCGGCCTGACTCGTTTCGGACAAATCTGCCGAGGCGAAGACCGCCCCGCCGAGCCCGTCGCGGCCTGTTCTCGAGCCCACGTAAATCAGTTTGTTCCCAACCTCGCCGACCGTCCCCGATTGCAACGCCTCGTGCCGCATCAAGCCTAGCGCCATCACATTGACGAGCGGATTTTCCTCATAGCACGCGCTAAAGGTGATTTCACCGCCGACCGTCGGCACGCCGATGGCGTTACCGTAGTGGGCGATGCCGTCCACCACGCCGTTTAACAGGTGGCGGGTACGGGCGCTCGCTAAATCACCAAACCTGAGCGAGTCGAGCACCGCAAAGGGCCGCGCCCCCATCGCAAAGATGTCGCGCAGGATGCCGCCGACGCCGGTCGCCGCGCCCTGCACGGGTTCGACCGCCGACGGGTGGTTGTGCGACTCCATCTTGAAGGCTACCGCCCAACCGTCACCAATATCTACTACGCCGGCGTTTTCGCCGGGGCCTTGCAACACCGCTTTGCCTTTGGTCGGCAGCTTTTTCAGGAGTGGGCGAGAGTTCTTGTAGCCGCAGTGTTCGCTCCACAACGCGCCGAACATCCCGGCCTCGAGTGCGTTCGGTTCACGCCCCAGGTGCTCTGTGACCTGCGTAAACTCGTCGTCGGTCAAGCCGAAGGTGGCGGCGCGGTCGCGGAGGCCGGCGGTTACGGCGTCGGGGTTTGGAGGGAGGCTCACGGGGTTATTGTAAGGCCATTTGGTAAAAAGTGCTGCCACACCGTGCGCAACTGAAAAGTAAGCCTCTCGTGACACATAACGCTCTCACTGAAACTGTCTTTGAGCTGGTTATGTCATTTCGATTACGTGTATCTGTTTATGCGGATGCAAGGATAATACCATGAAGCATCACCCTATCCCTACCGAGGCGCAGCCCGACGACCTAGCCCGCGTCACCGAAGTGTTTAAGGCGCTCTCAGAGCCAGTACGGGTGCAGCTCGTGCTTCAGCTCGGCCGGGGCGAGCGTAGCGTCAACGAGCTGGTGACGGCGCTCGACTTGCCGCAAAGCACGGTGTCACGCCATCTCGCCAGCCTTCGCGCCGCCGCGCTGGTGCAGTTTCAGCGGGAAGGTGCAAGCGTGCGTTACCGCCTGACGGATGCTCACCTGGGAGCATTGCTCACCGAAGCGTTTTCTCACGCGCAACACGAGCGCCTGGGGTTAGCCGATCACACCGATGCAGACGAGGTGACGGCATGAACCTGCTCGCGCCCTTTGGCGCGCTCCGCAACAGCCGCTTTGCTCGCCTCTACGCCGCGCAGACCATTTCCCAGATAGGCGACGCCTTTACCTGGGTCGCGCTGGCGCTCCTAGCGTATGAGCTGGCGGGTACAAATGCCGCCGTGGTGCTCGGGGCCGCGCTGACGCTGCGCGTTACGGCCTTTGTGCTGCTCTCGCCGCTGGCTGGCGTGCTGGCCGACCGGCTGGAACGTAAAACCATCCTGCTCAGCACCCACTTTGGCCGCGCCGTGGTGATCGGCCTGATGCCGCTCGTCACGGAGGTGTGGCAGGTTTACGTGCTGATGTTTGCGCTCAATGCGCTCACGGCCTTTTTTACGCCGACCAACCAAGCGACGGTGCCGCTGGTTGTCGGGCGCGGCGATGCGGGCCAAGCCTTTTCGCTGTCGAGCGCCACGACCGAGTTGCTGGGCATTATCGGCCCCGGTTTCGCCGGGGTGCTAGCAGCATTTTTCGGCGGTCGCAATCTGTTCTATCTCGATGCGGCCTCATTTGTCCTGGCGGGCCTCTTGACTCTCACCCTGCCGAGCTTGCGGGCTGCCCGAACAGGCGAGGTGCAGGCGAACCGCTGGCGCGACGTGCGCGACGGCACCGCCCGGCTCTGGCGTGACCCGCCCGTGCGCTTCGCCCTCCTGATGGAACTGGTTGCCGCCATCACCGGCGCACTGATTCTGGTGGTTACCGTCGTGCGCGTCAAAGGGGGGCTAGGGTTTGGAGATGCCGAATATGGTTGGGTCATGGCGCTCTACGGCCTGGGGGCTACCCTTGCTTCGTTGGTCGTCGGCGGTATCGGTCGGCGTATCCCCCGCACGCTGTTTATCTTTATCGGGGCGCTGCTGAGTTCCCTGGCCATCCTGCCGGGCGATGTGGCGGGCCTCGCCCCACTCATGGCGTTCTGGCTGCTGGCGGGCGTTGGGCAGAACTGGGTGAATCTGCCGACTGAAACGCTGCTGGCTGAACGCACCGACGAAAGCGCCCAGGGCCGGGTGTACGGCGCACACTTTGCCTGGAGCCATTTCTGGTGGGCGTTCGCTTATCCTTTGGCGAGTCTACTCAGCTCACAGACCGGCAACCGTGCCTTTTTCTATGGTGGTGTGATTGCGCTGGTGGTGCTGGTATTAGTGGTTTTGCTGTCGTGGGGAGAAGTGGTTTTCCCGAAACGAGTCGAAGCGGAAACCTGAAGCGCTCTTGCCGATTCGGTTGTATTCCTAGCTCGTTCACTCGCCTTAAACAGCCCTCAATGGGGTTTTTCCTTGCTTGAAACATGACAGAGCTGCAGCTTACACTGCAAAAGTTTGGGATTATCTTTTCTTTTGGATTAGCCTCGAGCCCCCACCAACGCCCGAAATACCGATTCAAATACCTTCTGCCCGTCCGTACCGCCCAAGAGCGGATCAACGGCCCGTTCGGGGTGCGGCATCAGCCCACAGATGTTGCCGCGTTCGTTGACGATTCCGGCGATATGGTTCAAGCTGCCGTTCGGATTGGCGGCGTCCGTAAGCTCACCCTCTGGCGTGCAGTAGCGGAAGACGACGCGGTTGTTGTGCTCGAGCCCCTCCAATACCTCTTTGTCAGCAACAAAACGCCCCTCACCGTGGGCTACCGGCAACGTCAACACCTCGCCGGGTTTGCAAGCTGAAGTGAAGGGAGACGTCTGTTCAACCCGTGCATGAACGCGTTCACAGACGAAATGTAGTCCGGTATTGCGGGCCAGCGCCCCCGGCAACAGCCGCGCTTCGGTCAAGAGCTGAAAGCCGTTGCAAATCCCTAAAACCAACCCGCCGCGTTCGGCAAACCGCTTTACGTCCGCCATCACCGGACTGAGGGCCGCCATAGCGCCGCTGCGGAGGTAGTCGCCATACGAAAAACCGCCGGGCAGTACCACGAGGTCGGCGTTACCGAGCTTATCGGTGTGCCACACCTGCGTGACGTGTGCCCCGAGTGAGGCGAGCGCGAACACGGTGTCCTCGTCGCAGTTCGAACCGGGAAAACGGACGACAACGGCGTGCACGCCGGTACCGGGGAGCGCCGTCACAGGCGACCCGCGGCTGACGCGCGAGCAACGCCGGGTAAGAGGTTCGGAAAAGGCTCCAGAAAACCGTTCATCTGCTTACCCTAGCACGTGGTTTTGCGGTTTTTCGGAACTGGGTTGGCGTGCGTTGAAACCCGTCTGCAACTTACGAATCGGAAGTCCTGCTGTCAGCTCAGTGTCAGATTTCGAGCAGTCGGAAGGTAGTACCGTTGGCGTTTGGCAGCCCCTTGGGTTAGAATGCGCAGGTTAAGCTGCCGGTGAAGGCAGCTTAAAGGTACCCTCACCGGATTTTTAGCTTATCGAGGCTGGCGGTGAGTTGTAGCTACCGGCTGAGGTGCAGAGATAGACGCTACTGAGAGCGCCGCAACTAGACCTTGGGGAGGTCTTGACAACGAGGTTTAGCTAACGGGTTCTCTTGCAGTTTCTTTGTACCGACGCTCTGGAGGATATTTTGTCAGACACAGCGAATACCCTAGGTACCGCACCTATAGATGTAGATGTTGCCCCCGAAGTTTCAGAAGCGCCCCCTCAGGTCGGGGTCTTGGAGCCCAAACGCGCTACTCACCTAAAGCAACCGGGCGATATTTTCAGCAAGGCCTACAGTTTTACCCGCGCCGACGAAGCGGTCGCCGCCGGGATGCACCCGTACTTTAAGCCGATTGCCGAACAGCACGGCGGCAGCGTCGTGGTCGACGGGCGCAAAATGATTATCACCGGGTCGAACGATTATTTGGGGTTGACGCAAGACCCTCGGCTTAAAACCGCGTCACGGGGAGCTCTGGACAACTTCGGCACGTCGTGTACGGGGTCGCGCTTTTTAACCGGGACGCTGACGCTGCACGAAGCGCTCGAGCACCGCTTGGCCGAATTTTTACGAGCCGAGTCCGCGTTGACCTTTAGCGCCGGATTTTTGGGCTCGCTGGCAGTGCTGAGCGCGATTGCCGGACGGCACGATATTTTTTATTTCGACCGCGAAAACCATGCCTGTCTGTACGACGGCGCGCGGCTCTCTTACGGCACGCTGCGTAAATACGAACACAACAGTCTAGACGAGTTAGAGGCTTTACTAGAGCGTGACGCCAACAAACCGGGCGGGCGTTTGATCGTGACCGACGGCGTTTTTTCGATGACCGGACATATCGCCAAACTGCCGGGTATCGTCAAGCTCGCCAAACGTTACGGGGCGCGCGTGGTTGTCGACGACGCCCACGCGACGGGCGTTTTGGGGGCTACCGGGCGCGGCACCGCCGAATATTACGGGCTCGAGAACGAAGTCGATTTGATTCTGGGGACGTTTTCCAAATCATTCGCTTCGGTCGGCGGCTTCGTCAGCGGGCCGCGCGAAGTGGTCAACTACATCAAGCATAAGGCGCGCCCCTTTATCTTTACGGCGGCGCTGCCGGCGATGCAGATGGCGGCGGCGTTAGAAGCGCTCGAAATCATGGACGCCGAGCCGGAGCACCGCAAAAAACTGTGGCGGAACGTCGCGCAGCTTCGGGACGGGATGAACGCGCTGGGCTTTGATACGCTCGGCTCGGAAACCCCGATCGTCCCGGTCTTAACCGGCGACGACGAGCTGACGATGGCGTTCTGGAAAGGTTTGTGGGACGACGGCGTATTTACCACACCCGCCCTGCCGCCGAGCGTCCCGGCCGGTCACAGCATCATCCGCACTTCAGTCAACGCGAACCACACGGGTGAGCAGCTGGGGCGGCTGCTCGAGTCGTTTCACCGTGTTGGGCGTTCGCTCGGGGTCGTCTAAAACGTGACGAATACAGCCGAAGTCGCGGTTCATCAAGTCGCAAGCAAACGCGATCTAGACAAGTTTATCGGTTTCCCTTACGCGTTTTACAAGAACGACCCGCACTGGGTGCCACCGCTCCGTATGTCGGAGCGTGAACGGTTCGACCCGAAAAAAAATCCTTTTTACCAGCACGCCGTCGTCGACTTATTCTTGGCGGAGCGTTCAGGAAGGGTCGTCGGGCGCGTCGCCACCATCGACGACGACAACCACAACGCCACGCACAAGGACAATCTGGCGTTTTTTGGATTTTTCGAGGCCGAAGATGAGGCAGTCGCGCAGGCGCTCTTTGCAACTGTGGAAATGTGGGCAAAGGGCCGGGGCCGGAGCGCGGTGCGTGGGCCGGTGAACCCGTCGATGAACGACGGTTCGGGGTTTCAAATTGACGCGTTTGGCACCGACCCCTATGTGATGATGCCCTCGAGCCCGCCCGCTTATCCGCACTACGCCGAGGCTGCCGGCTACACCAAGGTCAAAGACCTCTACGCCTGGCTGTTCGACCACTGCGAGAGCGATTTTGCCCGCTTGCACCGCCTCGCCGAACGCGCCCGCAAACGCTACCCCTTGACGGTTCGCACGCCCGACCTTAAAAACCACTTTGGCGCTGAACTCGGCGTGCTCAAGCATTTTTATAACGAGGTCTGGGAGCACAACTGGGGCTTTGTCCGCTACACCGAAGCCGAGTTCGATCACCTCGCCGCCGAACTCAAACTGATCATCGATCCCGACGTGGTGATCTTTCTGGAGCTGGGCGGGAAGGTCGCCGGGTTAGCGCTCGTCTTGCCCGACGCCAATCAGGTGTTCAAGAAGATGAACGGGCGGCTGCTGCCGTTCGGCTTCGTTCACTACCTAAACCGCAAACGCCTCATCACTCAGGCGCGGCTGCCGATTTTGGGCGTCGTCCCCGAACACCGGAACAAGGGGCTCGAGCTGGTCTTGATCGACGAGGTCATCAAACGGACGCGGGCCAAAGGTTACATGCGCGGCGAATGCTCGTGGATTCTAGAAGACAACGACGGTATCAACAAAGGCATTGCGGCGGCGGGCGCGACGCTCTACAAGACCTACCGGCTTTTTCAAAAACCGCTCTAGCGTGTTCGTGCGCCGCTACGCTTCGTCTCTTAACCTTTACCTGAGCGCCGCCGTGCTCGTTCAGGTGGGCTACTGGTACCTCGGCAGCCCGGGGCCGGCGCTCCTAAGTAACGCGCCGCGAACGCTGCCGGCGGCGCTCGTCAATATCGGCTGGGCGCTCCTTTTTTTGCTTCTCATCCCGGCTGCCCTGCTCTTTTGGCGCGGCGACCTGAAACGTATTCCGCTGACCTTCGGCAGATGGCGTGTCGGCCTGCCGCTGACTATAGGACTTGGGGTGCTACTCGCAGGGGTTATCTATCTGGGGAGCAGTAACCCAGGCTTGCAGGCAACGTATCCCTGGGCCGGAGCGTGGCCGGGCTTGTCGGTTTGGCATTTTGTGGCGTGGGCCGGAGTGTACGCGCTCTACTACGCGGCGTTCGAGTTTTTTTACCGGGGTTTTATGCTGAGCGTGCTCGAGCCCCGCTGGGGACTCGCCGCCGCCGTCTGGGCGCAAGTTCTGCTCTCCACCCTGATTCACGTCGGTAAACCGCCGACCGAGGTACTAGCGGCGTTCCCGGCTGGCTTTTTGTTCGCTTTTCTAGCGCTCCGTACCCGGTCTTTGGTCTGGCCTATTTTGCTCCACCTCGTGATTGGGCTGGTGACGGACGCGTCGGTGTTGGGACGGCAAGGCTTACTCTGGTAACTTTACGGCGTGTATGGTGACGGTATGAAGGTGCTGGTCACGGGCGCACACGGCTTTATCGGCAGCCACCTGGTCGAAAAGCTGCTCGCTGAGGGCGCGGCGGTGCGGGCTCTGGTCAGTCCTTGGGGGCGGCTGGACAAGCTGGCGGGTGTCGCGGACAGGCTCGAGCTTGTCCGCGCCGATATCAGCAAGTCTGAAACGCTGGGCGGTATGTTTGACGGTGTAGCGCTGGTTTATCACGCCGCTGCCAAGGTCGCCGATTACGGCCCCGCAAAGACCTTTCAGCAGGTCAACGTGCAGGGCACAAGAAACGTCTTGCGTGAGGCGGAACAAGCCGGGGTGGGGCGGTTGGTGCTGGTCTCGAGCGTCGCCGTCCACCGTTACAGCGGCTTCCGGGACGCCGACCCTCGGCAAAGACCGCGTGACGGCGTTATCAATGCATACGCACGTTCAAAAATTGCAGCTGAAGATGTCTTGACGAGTGCAGCTTTGGAAACCGTTATCGTCCGCCCCGGTTTGTGGCCTTTCGGCCCCCGCGACCCCAATTTCGTGCGCGTCGCGGGGGCACTTAAAAAGGGGCTGTTTCCGCTGGTAGACGGCGGTAGTGCCGTTTTCAACACGGCCTACAGCGAAAATCTGGTGGACGGTTTGTGGCTGGTGGGGACGGTACCGGAAGCTGCGGGCCGAACGTATGTACTGGCCGACGAGGGTGCGCCGAGCTGGAACGAGATGTTTGCCGAACTCACTCGGCTCTTACACGCAGCCCCGCCACGCCTGAGCCTGCCGGGAGCCTTGAGCGAACCTTTAGGCGAAACCGTAGAACAGGCTTACGGGCTTTTGGGGATAGGGTCGGAACCTCCCCTGACCCGCTACCGGGGCGCGCTGATGCGGCGCGACGTGCATTTTTCCACCGTTGCGGCGGCGCGTGAACTCGGCTACGTACCCCGCTTCAGCTGGCAAGAAGGCCTGGCGCGAACGGTCGCAAGCTTAAAGTGAACGCCAAACCCCATATCTTTTTCGCCACGATTGCCGCGGGTGGTGGGCACGTCGCTACGGCTAAAGCGATGGCTGAAGGGTTGGAAACCTATTATCCCGGCGCGTTCCAGACGACGATTTCAGACTATATGCTTGACCTGGGCCTACGTGAGCGCGACGCGCGGCACAAGGCGAGCTGGGCCTGGATGCTGACCCATCCGTGGAGCGCGCGTTACGGACAGCGCCTGCTCGACACGTTTCCGGGCCTGACCAACCACGGTCATCGCCTTTTGCTGGACGCGTTTGCCAGACGCGCCGCCGCTCACCTCAGCGCCTTAGGGCCGGCTTTGGTCGTAGCCAACCACGCCTGGGTCAGCATCGCCCTGACGCGGGCGCAAAGGCGCTACGGCCTGAGGCTACCTGTTCTCACCTTTATGACCGAAGTGCTCGACGCGAGCGCGCTCTGGGCCGAGCCCGACGCCGAGCGCGTGGCGGTACCCTCGCGGGGCGCCTTGCGCGATCTCGAGCGTTTAGGCGTCGCGGGGCACAAGATAGACCTCATCGGTTATCCCGTACAGCAGGCGTATCTGCGCGCACCGACCAAAGAAGCGGCGCGGCGTGCGCTGGGTTTAGCCGACCGCCTGACGTGCCTCGTGTCGTTAGGCCGTGAGGGGGTCGGGCAGCACACCGACAGGGTTATCGAAACACTGTTGAGTCATCCCCTGAGTCCGCAGGTGATCGTTATGACGGGGCGTAACCAGGCGCTTAAAGCGCGCCTGGACACACTGGAGAACGTTTGCGCGCTCGCCTTGACCGACCGGGTAGCCGACTATCTGGCAGCGTGCGACCTGGTGGTCGGGAAGGCGGGGCCGGCGTCGGTCGCAGAGGCGCTCGCCGTCGGTAGGGCGGTGTTGGTCTCGAGCTACGCCGGTCTCAACGAGGCCAAGCTGGTACGGTTTCTAGAACGCAGCACCCTCGGCGCTTACGTGCCGACCCCGGCTCAGCTCACCCGCAGACTCAGCGAATTCGCTGCGCCCGCCGCCCAGGAGCGCGTCACCGAGCTTGGTCACGCACTGCAACTCGGTGAGACGACCCAAGACTTCAGCCGTTATCTGGCGGCGGTAGTGGCGCACGGATTTCCTCAAATACCGCTGCGGCTGCGCGGGTTTGGGTAAGGGCAGGGGCGGTGTTCAGACACAAAGCGGTTTGAAGTTCGTGTGCCCAACCGGGATTTGCACGCGGTAACGGCTGAGGGGTTTTGGCAACCCGGCTTCGACAAGGTGCTATCTGCTTGGGTTGGCGCAGCACCAAAGCGCTACAGACGGAGCAGCTCGAGTTCGGTTGCGGTAGCGCTCAGGTCGTGACACCGTAGCTGCAGCTTGGGGTCTGACCCGGTAAGCACGGGCGACCGCGCAGAGCTGCTACCGCTTGTCGGCCTGCACCGGCAGATACTCGTGAAACGTGTACCCCAGCAGCTCGATATCCTTACGGTACACGTCCGCGACGATGGCCCGCGTTTGAGCCGTGTAGTACGAGCGAAAGTCCTTTTGTTTGCCCGCCGTGACGTTTTTCTCCGGCAACGCCTTGCCTGTTCCTAAAACATCCCGCACGTGGTCGTAGTCGGCGCGCAGATTTTCATAAGTACCGATAAAATCGAGTTCAGTGTCAGCTTTACCCGGCAAACAGATAAACTCGGCCTGAGGTATAAAATGGTGCTTCAAACGGACGTTCTCAGGTTTCAACCAACCCCGGACAAAAGCGTCGAACGTAGCGTAGGGTGCCAGGTGTTTCTCGGCCCAGTGCCGATCGGTACTGTGCAAACCCCCTTGTTTGAGAAAAAGATAAGCTGAAGCGACGCGGTCCCAGGGGTTACGCACAAAGGCAAATTTGAAGTAGTCGTTGTATTCACGCTGGCTAAAGATAGCTTGATAGCTCGAGATTTTTCGGTGGAACCCGGTTTTACTACCAAAAAGCCCCGTGTTGACAGAAACCCCGGCTGTTTTAGGGATGTGAACGAAGATGCACCTGTTCTCGACAAAAGGGCGAAGGGTAGCCCTACCCTCAGGCGCACTTTGCCGCAGCAGTTGCAGTTCGTGATAACGAGCGGGAAAAGCCGTTCTCAAAAGGGTACGGCGCAGTTCGTAGGGTAGCTGCCAGTAGAGCTGCTCGAGGTTTGTCATACGTTTTATGCTAAAAGGATGAGCTGAATCTGTAGGCGCATGAGTACTTTTTAACATAACACGGGCCGCGATGTTAAAAATCTCTCAACAAACCGGCCTAGCGAGCTTCCTGCCGCTCTCCCTGCTTTGAAATCAGCAGCACCAGCACCACGCCCGCCAAAGCCAGCAGCAGCGCGTAGAGTAGCTCGAGCCCGCCCCCGGGCAAAACGTTGCGGGTAAGTAGTCCGCCCTCCAGCTCGAGTTTCCACGGCCAGATTTTACGCAGACTCCCCAGCATAAAGCCGCACAAGAGGGCGATCAGAACGTCGTAGTAGTGCGTCAAGAGCCAGTTGAGCACTTTGGCAAAGCCCAACAATCCCACCGCCGCGCCGAGCGCAAACACCACGATGACGCTCAAGTTTCTATCGTTGACCGCGCCCAGTATAAACTCGTATTTGCCCAGCAGCAGCAAAATAAACGATCCCGAAATACCCGGCAAGATGAGCGCACAAATCGCAACTGCGCCGCTCAAAAAGATAAACCACGAGGCTTCGGGCGTCTGGGTTGGTGTCAGGCCGACAATGACAAAAGCCAGCGCTGCGCCGACCGCAAAACTCGTCACCGTCACCGTGTTCCAGCCCCGCACCAGCTTGCCTACTGCCCAGACCGAGGCTAGGATAAGCCCGAAGAAAAAAGAAAAGACCCACACCGGCCGAGTCTCGAGCAAATATTCCAAAACACCTGCCAAGCTCAAGACGGCAACAGCGATACCCGACACCAGCGCGACTAAAAAGCCCAAATGTACCTGCCCCAGCGCTTTGCCCAGCTTGCCGGAAAAGATGCGGGCGTAGAGGTCTTTACGGGAGAACTGCGTGATGGCGTGAATCAGCTCTTCGTAGATACCCATGATGAGGGCCATCGTGCCGCCCGAAACGCCGGGTACGACGTCGGCTGCGCCCATGACCAGCCCTTTGGCGCTGACTAAGAGATACTGAACGAATGTTTTGGGATAAGTGAGGTTCCGCACGGCGGTAACTCTAGCACGTACGCCGCGCCCCGGTAGCGCAAAGCTCGCGTCGGCTTTACGGTTTGCACGCTGTCTTTTTTACGGCATCTAAAAGGCTTTTACGCTGACGTGCTTGAGTACGACGTGAGTTTTACGGCGTAGATTTTACGGCGTAGGTTTTACGGCAGCTTTACGGCAGCTTGAGTTTTGCGGGGACAAAAGGTGTAAGGCGTTTGTACAGCGCGGGTTTACGGCAAAGCTTTAGACGTCGGCGTTCAGGTGGACTCGAGCCCCTAAACACACCGTAAAACCGCTAAGATAGTGAGCGGCCTGTGAGATGCAATTTGGCCTCGAGCTTTTACCTCAATTTTTAAGGTATAGTAGCCGGCAGCAGGCGTACAGCAGTACCGTAAAATGTGCTGAAAACGGCTTGGAGAGCGGGAAAAGAGGTAGATGTGGCTGTTACACTTCCGCCGCGGGAAGGCAAACGTGAATTCGGCGTCGAGGGCGCGTACCGCTACGACGACACCGGCACACTCCGCTGGATTTTGTCGCATTTGGGGCGCTATCCGCGCCTGCTTTTCAGCTTTGCCGCTGCCGCTATCTTGACCAACGTACTTTTTTCAGCAGTGCCGCGCCTGACCGGAACGGCGTTTGACGAGGTGTTGCGGCCTGAGCCGAGTGTACGGCGACTCTTGACGATTGCGCTGATTATCTTGGGCATCGTTTTGGTACGCGGCGTGGTGGACATCATCAACAGTTTTTCGGTCGAAACGCTGGGGCAACGGCTCGAGCGCGACGCTCGTGATGAACTCTACGTGAGCTTGCTCGGCAAAAGCCAGACGTTTCACAACCGGCAGCGCGTCGGCGACATCATGGCCCGCGCCGGGAACGACGTGCGGCAGCTCAACCCGATGATGAACCCCGGTGTGGCCTTGTTGTCCGAATCGATTATCGGGATTGTCGTCCCGCTCGTGTTTATCGGGGTGCTCAAGCCTACCCTGCTCATCTCCCCTGTTTTGTTTGTCATCACCTTTGTGTTTGCGCTCCGGCACTACATGAACCGGCTCGGGCCGGTGTCGGCGGCGCTCCGCAAACGCTTCGGCGTGATGAACGCCGGCCTTAACGAGGCGATTACCGGCATTGAAGTTGTCAAGGGCGCGGCGCAAGAGGCACAGGAGAAACGCAAATTCGTCCGGGACGCAGCGCTCTACCGCGACGCGTTTGCCGAACAAGGCCGGGTGCAGGCGCGTTATCTGCCGCTGCTCTTAATCGGCTTAGCCATCAGCGGCGCGTTCGCGCACGGGCTTTATCTCCTGGCGCTGGGCCGCATTTCGGTCGGTGATTTGGTCGCCTACATGGGCCTGATGGGGACGCTGCGGTTTCCGGCGTTTATCTCCATTTTTACCTTTTCGCTCGTACAGCTCGGCTTTGCGGGGGCCGAGCGGATTTTAGAACTCATCCGCGAAGACACCGACCTAGACGAGAACACCGCCGGTTACGCCGCACCGATTGACGGTGAAGTAAGGTTTGAGAACGTGTCGTTCGGGTACGGCAGCGACAAGCTGAGCTTGCAAGACCTGACGTTTACGGCGTCGCCGGGGCAAACGGTGGCCATTGTCGGACAGACCGGCTCGGGTAAAAGCACCCTGACCAAACTCGTCAACCGCGCCTACGACGTAACCCAGGGTCGCATCACAATTGACGGGGTGGACGTGCGGGACTGGAACCTCGAGTCCCTCCGCTCGCAGATTTCGGTGATCGAGCAAGACGTGTTTCTCTTTTCGCGTTCGGTTTCGGCCAATATCGCTTTCGGGTTAGGCTCCAAAGCGACACCTGAAGCGATTGAAGCAGCGGCGAAAGCAGCGCAAGCCCACGAGTTTATCAAACACTTTTCCGACGGTTACGCGACCGTCATCGGCGAGCGCGGCGTCACCCTTTCCGGCGGGCAGCGGCAGCGTTTAGCGATTGCGCGGGCGCTCCTGACCGACCCCAGAATCCTGATTTTGGACGACTCGACGAGCGCTATCGACAGCGCCACCGAAGACCAGATTCAGCGGGCCATCGACAAGGTTTTAGAGGGCCGCACCACGCTCCTGATCACCCACCGGCTCTCGCAGATTCGGCAGGCCGACAAGATTTTGGTCTTGCATCAAGGCCGTTTGGTAGACCAGGGCAGTCACGACGAGCTGTTGGGGCGGTGCAGCCTCTACCAGCGTATCTTCGCCCGTTACGAGGAGGACTAAGCATGGGTTTTGTGATGGACGGCCTCAGCGCGGAGGCTTACGACCGCACCTATTCCGACCGGCAGCTTTTAGGGCGCATCGTCGGTTACTTTCGCCCGTTTTTCGGCCTGATGATCTTTGTTGCCACGACGATTTTGCTCACAGCGGCGATGGACGCAGCCTTGCCGATTTTGATCGCAAGGGGTATCGACGCGCTAACAACCCAAACGGGCGCGGTTACGGCGCGGTGGCAGAGTACGGTGTGGCTGCTCGCCGCGATTTTCAGTGCGGGCGCACTGTCGTGGGGCTTTAACTTTTTTCGGCAGAGCTATACCGCGCGGGTCGTCGGCGACGTCGTGCTCAACCTCCGTAAAGACGCCTTCGACGCGGTTTTAGAACGCGATATGTCGTTTTACGATGAGTTTTCGACCGGCAAAATCGTCAGCCGCGTTACCTCCGATACGCAGGATTTTGCCACCGTCGTCACCCTGACCCTCAACCTGATGAGCCAGCTTGTCCAGGTCGCCATCGTCGTCGGGGTGCTGTTTTTTATCAACGCGCAGCTCGCGCTGATTGCCCTGTTGATTGCGCCGTTTATCGTGGCGGCGGCGCTCGCCTTTCGCCGCCTTGCCCGCAGCACCACACAGCAGGCGCGGCGCGTCTTGGCTGAAGTCAACGCCAACGTACAGGAGTCGATTACCGGCATCTCGGTAGCGAAAACATTTCGACAAGAGGGCGCGATTTACGGCGAGTTCAGCCGCGTCAACGCGCAGTCGTATGCGCTCAACCTGCGGCAAGGGCTGGTTTTCAGCGGGATATTCCCGGTACTCGGGACGATTGCCGGCGTCGGCACGGCGCTCATCGTCTATTTCGGTGGCACGAGCGTCGTCGCGGGCAGTGTGACGCCCGGTCAATGGTTTTTGTTTGCCGAGAGCATCGCCTTGCTGTGGCAACCCCTGACGAGCATCGCGTCGTTCTGGAGCCAGTTTCAGCTGGGATTGTCGGCAAGTGAACGGGTCTTTGCGCTCGTAGACGCCGAGCCGCGCGTGGTGCAGACGGACGCAAAAGTTTTGGAGAACGTC
The DNA here is from genome assembly GCA_963799485.1 of uncultured Trueperaceae bacterium. GTDB lineage: Bacteria > Deinococcota > Deinococci > Deinococcales > Trueperaceae > Truepera. Next base: position 14,252 of record CAWCXJ010000005.1, on the reverse strand, counting down.
AAAGGCCGCATCGAGTTTAAGAACCTGGACTTTCGCTATACCGCGCAGGAGCAGGTCTTAGACCACTTCAACCTGACCATCCACGCCGGGGAGACGGTGGCGCTCGTCGGACATACCGGGGCGGGCAAATCGAGTCTCGGCAAGCTGGTGGCGCGGTTCTACGAGTTTCAGGGGGGTGAGCTGAAGATTGACGGGGTGGACGTTCGGACGCTCGAGCTTCCCTCCTACCGTAAACACCTGGGCATCGTCCAGCAGACGCCGTTTTTGTTCGGCGGTACGGTGCGGGACAACATCCGTTACGGGGCGGCGGGCGCGTCAGATGAACAGGTACGCGAGGTGGCGGGGCGTATCGGCGGCGGCGACTGGTTGGACGCGCTGCCGCAAGGACTCGACACCGACGTGGGCGAGGCGGGTAAAGGTATCTCGGTGGGGCAGCGGCAGCTCGTGGCGCTCGCCCGGACGCTCTTGCAAAACCCCAGCATCCTGATTCTGGACGAGGCGACCGCGAGCGTGGACCCGCTGACCGAGGCGCAGATTCAGGAGGGGCTCGAGGTCGTCTTACGGGGCCGCACCGCCATCGTCATCGCGCACCGCCTGTCTACGGTTCGCTCGGCTGACCGCATCATCGTTCTACGGGAAGGCGAAGTCATCGAACACGGCGACCACCACGGGCTGATGGCGGCGGGCGGGCACTACGCCGAGCTTTATACCACCTATTTTCGGCACCAGTCGCCGGATTACGACCCTACCCAAAACAACTCGGTGGCGGTGTAAACATGCGGTTTCTGGGCTTAGACCTCGGTACGACGAGCGTGTCGGCGGCAGTCATCGACCTGCAAACCGGCGAGGTTCAAAGACCTATAGCCGCCCTCATCAGGCGGAGATGGCTACCGGCATACCGGGCGCGCACGCGCAAGACCCCGACGTGTTAGTAGCAGAAGCGCAGGGGTTTTTTCAGACGCTCACACAAGCGTTCGGCCCTTTTTCCGGCGTCGGCGTAACCGGACAGATGCACGGGATTTTGTATGTAGACGCGGCGGGGCAGGCCGTCAGCCCGCTTTACACTTGGCTCGACCGGCAGGCTGAAGCTGAAGAGCGTTACCGCGAGCGCTTTCAAGCTGCCACCGGCGAAGCTGTCCCCCACGGTTACGGCGCGGTGACGCACTTTACGCAGCTTCAGAACGGGCGTGTTCCAGAGAGCGCCGCGTCGCTCTGCACGGCCCCCGACTATCTGGTGATGCGCCTCTGCGGGCTCGCGCACCCGCTAACCGACCCGACCCTGGCGCACAGTCTGGGTCTTTTTAGCCTCGAGCATTCTTTCAAACCCGCCTGGGCAGAGTTGGGCCCCGGCCCCGTAAAACTCCCGACTGTGAGCGTTTACGGCAGCGTCGCAGGCGAGTATGAGGGCGTCCCCGTCGTTACCGCTTTGGGCGACAATCAGGCGAGTTTTATCGGCAGTGTGGGCGACCCGGAACGCTCGGCTTTGCTTACGCTCGGCACGAGCGGTCAGGTCAGTTGTGTGAGTCACGAGCTCAAACACGCGGACGGCCTCGAGACCCGCCCTTTTCCCGGAAACCGCTTTTTGCTCGTCGGCGCAAGCCTGACGGGTGGTAAAGCGCTGGAGCTGCTGGCAAAGCTGGTGGGCGAAATTGCTTACAGACTGACCGGCGAACAGCTTGAAAACCCCTACGCGCTGCTCGAGGTTGACCTTGAAGCCCTCAAACCGCCCTACTTAGAGGTAGACACACGCTTCGCCGGGTCGCGGAGCAGCGCCGGCGCAAAAGCCGGGGCAGTTCGCAACATCACGCCGGACAACTTTACGCTGGAACATCTCGCTTACGGCTTCGCGCAAGGTGTCGTCACCGAACTGCACACCTTCTGGTCGTCGGGTTTTACGGCGGCGGGGCTGACGGCGGGCGTCACGAACCTCATCGGGAGCGGCAACGCGCTGCGCCGGAGCGCTCTGGTGCGGGAGCGGGTAAAAGAGACGTTCGGGTTGCCCCTGACGCTGACCCCGCATCAGGAAGAAGGGGCCGTGGGAGCGGCGCTTTACGCGGCGTCGGTGGTACAAAACAAACCCCTCGAGGCCCTGGCAAGAGTGCTCGAGGGGATAAGCTGATTTTACGGCGTGCGCTCAGGCTTCGTCGCGCCCCTTGACCTCGGCGGGTGGGTGCGTCGCCTCGACCGCCGTAAACGCCTCTAAAATCTTGTAGGTGTGGCTGGCACCTTTGGGAACGAGCCACGAATCACCGGGCCCCAACCTCACCATCTGCCCCTCGAGGTGCAGCTCGGCAGCGCCTTCAATCACATACCCGACCGTTTCGTAGTCGCGGCGCTCTGCGGGTTTGGTTTCGTCGGCGGGTTCGTTGCGCCAGAGCCGCATCGACACGCCTTTGCCCGACGCCAGGTAGACCTGCCCCATCTCACCTTGCGGGGACGTTTTAGAGCTGACTTTTTTAATCGTCGTATCGGCCATCTTTGCCTCCTGAGTTAGAGCGTGTCACGGTAGCCGCGGAGAAAAAGTAAGGTCGCACCCTGCAAACGTGCCGGCGGGTTCGGAACAGGTCATTTCTGCTACGGGGTTTCTGGATAAGCTCTATGCTGAGCCCATGAACGCCCAGCGTAGTTTCGGTGTCTTTCGACTGGTTTTTGCCGCGCTCGCCCTCGCTGCCGTGGGCACACAGTTTGTTCTCGGCTTGCAACGAAATGATTTTATCGTAGCGAACTTTTTCAGCTTTTTTACCATCGAGAGCAATCTGGTCGCGGCAGTTGTCTTTTTAATCACCGGTTTTGCTGCCTTGCAACTCGCCGACACCGAACGCTTCGCGCTGCTTAGAGGCGCGGCGACGCTCTATATGACGACGACCGGCATCATCTACTTTTTGCTGTTGCGGGGGCTCGAGGCGTCTTTGCAAACCCCGGTGCCGTGGGTAAATACCGTGCTGCACTACGTCATGCCCGCCGCCGTACTCGTCGATTGGCTTGTCGCACCACCGCAGCGGCGCGTGACGTTTGGGCAGGCGCTGGTCTGGCTCGTTTTTCCGGTGGCTTATGTGGTCTACAGTTTGCTTCGCGGCCTCTTTGTCGGCTGGTATCCCTACCCGTTTCTTGACGCCGGCGAACAGAGTTACGGGCAGATTGCCCTCACCAGTCTCGTGCTGTTCGTCGGTCTCGTCGGGCTGAGCGCACTGCTTACCGTGCCGACGCGTCACAGAACCTAAAGCCGAGTTCTAGCCGACGATGACCCCGAGCCCCGCCAACAACCCCAACGCCTCGGGAAACGAGACTTTAAGCCCTTTGACCTCGTTTTGCTTGACGCTGACGCTGTAGTTGCGCGCGCCCCGCAGGTCGGCCTCCGTCAAGTTGCACGCCCGCAACACCGCGCCCTCAAAATCTGAGCCGCACAGCGCCGCGCGGCTCAGGTCTACACCGCCGAAAACAGCTTCACGCGCGGCGCAGTCCGTCAGAGTGCAGCCACTTAGCCCCAACCCCTTAAACACCGCGTAGGTGAGGGTGCACGTGTCGAACGTCAGCTCGAGCGGTGCCAAAGTCCGGGCTAGAAGCGAAAAGTTCACCCCGACGAGCGCGGTGTGTTCAAAACGCGCGCCGCTCAGTTCGGTATCGGTCAGGTCGGCTAAACTCAAATCGCAGTGTGAAAAAGTGCAGCCGACAAAACGTGAGCGCTTGAGGCTTGCACTTCCCAAAACGCAGCGTTCAAAACGGCAGTCGTAAAAGGTGCAGTCCTCGAGACTTCTCTCTTCAAGCGACAAATCCGCAAACGTTTTGTCTTCGTAGATCTCCGCCGACAAAAGCAGGCTCGAGTCCATCCCCCAGTCTAACGGGTGTGGCTCGATGTGGCTCGAGCCTCCTCAACCTTGCGTCCAAACCGCAGTTTTACGCCGCCTCGTCGATGCCGAGGTTGCGTTTGAGGAGCGCCGCCTGGTCGGGGTCTCTGCCCATAAAATCGTGAAACAAGACCTCGGGGGCGTCGCTGTCGCCTCTCGAGAGAATGGTCTCGATGTAGGCGCGGCCCGTTTCCGGGTTGAACAAACCTTCGTTTTGAAACCGGGTAAAGGCGTCGGCGTCCAGCACTTCGGCCCACTTGTACGAGTAGTAGCCCGCCGAATACCCGCCCGAAAAGATATGCGAAAAGCTCGTCACGAAGCTGTTGTGGGCAAACTCCGGGCGGATGGCAAAGGGTTCCATGATTTTCTGCGTGTAGGCCACCACGTCGCCGCCGGTTTCGGGGTCGTAGGCGGTATAGAGCATCAGGTCGGCGGTCGCAAACGAGAGCTGACGCATCTGCATGTTCGCGCCCATAAAGGTTCTCGCCGCGCGCATCTTTTCAAAAAGCGCGTGCGGAACCCCTTCACCGGTCGCTACGTGGCGGGCAAAGCGGGCCAAAGCAGGCTCTTCCCAGCACCAGTTTTCCATAATCTGGCTCGGCAACTCGACGAAATCCCAGGCGACGCTCGTCCCGCTCCGGGCCGGAATCTCGACGCGGCTCAGGCAGTGGTGCAGGAGGTGCCCGAACTCGTGAAAGATGGTCTCGACTTCGCCGTGCGTGAGGAGCGCGGGCTTGTCTCCTTCGGGCGGCGAAAAGTTGCAGGCGATGAGGCCGATATGCGGTTCAAAGCCTTCGGGGGACGGCCCGCCCGTAATCAGGCCGTTCATCCACGCACCGCCGCGTTTGTCTTCGCGTGGAAACCAGTCGGCGTAAAACGAACCCAGATGCGTCCCGTCTTGGTCGTGCAGGTCGTAGTATTCGACGTCGCCATGCCACACTTCAGCGTTCTCGCGGCGCGTCACCGTAACGCCGAAGGTTTCCTCGGTGATACTAAAAAGCCCTTCCAGCACACCGTTTAGGGGAAAATACGGGCGGAGCGCCTCTTCGTCGAAGTCGAAGTTTTGCTGCCGTAATTTTTCGGCGACGAAAGAGACGTCCCACGGCTTTAAGTCGGTCAATTGAAGCGTTTCGGCAAACTTTTCTAACGCCCCGATCTCCTCTTCCCAGTAGGGCCTTGTTCGTTCAGCGAGGCCCTGAACGAACGCCAGCGCCTCCGCCCCGGAACTGACCATGCGGGGCTCCAAGGCGTAGTCCGCGTGTGTCTGGAAGCCTAAAAGCTCGGCCCGTTCGCGCCGCAGCTTCAAAATTTGGATGATGACTTCGCGGTTGTCAAGGTCGCCGTCCGCAGCGCGGTTCGTATAGGCGCGGTACAAGGTCTCGCGTAGCGCCCGGTTTTCGGCGTAGGTCATAACCGGGTAGTAAGACGGGAACTGCAGCGTAAGCCGCCAGCCTGTTTGCCCTTTGGCTTCGGCGCTGGCCCGGGCGAGTTTTAAGGCCGACTCGGGTAAGCCGGTCAGTTCGGCCTCGTCGGTAACGAGGAGTTCAAAGGCGTTCGTCGCGTCGAGGACGTTTTCGGAAAACTTCTGGGCGAGCCGCGACACTTCGATGTTGAGTTCTTCGAAGCGGGTTTTGTCTTGCTCGGACAATTCGGCCCCGGCCCGGATAAATTCCTGCACGGTTTTCTCCAGGTGACGTCCACGAACGCCGGTCAACGCCTGCGCTTCGGGCGTGCCGGCGATCTCTTTAACAACTTGCCACAACTCGGGGTTAAGGCCCAGGCGCGTCATAAAGGCGGTGTAGCGCGGCAGCACCGCGTTAAAGGCGGCGCGCAACTCGGGTGAATCTTTGACCGAGGTCAGGTGCGACACGAAACCCAACACACGCTCCAAGCGTTCAGTCAAATTGTCGAGCGTTAAAAGCGTTTCAAAAGTGCGTTCGGAAGACCTGAGCAGCGCGTCCAGCTCACGCTGTGCTTGCGTTAGGGCTTCGTCGATAGCAGGCAGGGCAGCTTCCGGCGTCATCTGGGCAAAGGGAATACGCGCTTCTCGTGATAAAAACGGGTTCATCTTGCTACCTTTCTCAGGTCGTTCCGACCCGGTAGTCGTGTTGGGTTACGGCTACACTTACAGTTGTATTTGTAGCCAGTTGTATCTGCAGCCAGTTGTACTTGCGGCAAACAAAGCCTGAACATAACTAGGGTGCGGCGGCAACCTGTGGCGGTGCCGCGAGTGATATAAGCGTCAGCTCGAGCGTTACCGCGTCTTGCTGCGCCGCCCGCGAAGCACGTAGCTCTAACAAATCACGGCCCTGTACAAAACTCGTAAGTCGCTGCACCACGCCCGGTTTGGGCGCAGGAGTTTCGCTCACATTCGGGTGCGAAAGCCAGCCCGAATCAACCAGGTAAGCTTTAATAGCCGCCGAGACCAGTGGAACGTTTTGGGGGGTAGCGACGCGGTAGCGGGCCGTTGATGCGCCGCTCTCTTGCAAGGTAATTGCGAGTCCCGGTGTCTGCTCTAACGCCAGACGCGCGCCGAGCGTACCTTGTCCCGGTGGGGCAGCAAAAGCGAAAGTCAGCAAAGCCACCAAAAACCACGATTTAACCCACACAACGGGTAAACGCATTATCCAGCCTCCTTATACGGGGCGGCAAAACCGCTCGAGCACACGCTCACAAGCTTGACACGAACACGGCGGTCAAACCCCGCGCATCCCTACATAAAAGACTCTCCATAAGCGTCTCTACATAAGACTTTTGTCCGGCTTTTACGGTACGTCCGCTGCGCCTTCTTGCAAAAGTGTCCACGCCGCCGTCCGGGTAGCTTACGCAGGAATCAGGGCCGTCGGCCGACCTCTTCCAGAAGCCCCTGGGTAAGCTCGAGCAGTCCCAAATACGCCGCCTTGTACCGCTCCGCCTCGGCCCGCGCCCCGCTAAGCTCGGCGCGTAAGCGCGCCAATTCGTCAGCTTCAGTGCGGCGCGCGAGCAGCGTAAGGAGAACGCCTAAAAACCCCAGCACGCCGGTAATCAGCGCTGCTACTACAATTTCGTTCATCGCCTTCTCCGTCTATAACAAAAGTTATATTTCTGATCCTGTCTGTCACTTGTCGGGCAATACCTCGACCTGAACTTCTACCGAACCGTCTTTAGTCTAGAATATAATTAAAGTTATGTCAATTCTGTCGGCTTTCGATATTTTTATAAGGGATGTGATAGAGTAAAGGTGTTAGGACGTGAGGCGAGATGGCGCAGTTCAAGTCAGGGCCAGACCAAACCAGATCAGGTCAAGCCAAGCTGGGCCGCTTGCTCGGTAGTCGCCGCGAAGCGCTCAGGGGCACGCCGGAAGAGTTTAGCGGTCAGGCGGTCGCCGACGCACTCGGGTTTTCGCAGGCGTACATCAGCAACTTCGAAAGCGGCAAACTCGAGAAGACCATCCGCCGCTGGAACTCGGGCCGGGTCTGGGCGCTCCTCAAAGCGTACCGACTCGGCGACGACGAGGCGCGCACGCTCGCGGGCGACTACGGCCTCGAGATTCCCCACAAACACCTGCAGAGCGCCGTCTTGCCCGACCCGCTACTGCGTTTTAGCGTCCACCCCGAATACGAATACTTTCCGGTTTTTGATGGAGCCGCCGCCGGGTCTGCCGAACCGGGCGAGCTTGACCCGGGTGACCTCGAGGTCGTCGCCATCCCCAAAACGCACCTCAAGGGTCGCGTCAAAGAAAACGTGCGGGTGGCGCTCATTAACGGCGACTGCATGATCAGCAAGGGCGTACGCGGGCTCCCCAAAAGCATCGCGCACGGCGATCAGGTAGCGTACGACACCTCGAGCCTGTTGCCGCAACATAACGACATCGTGGTCTGCTTCGACCACCAGGAAGACAAGCTCATCGTCAAACTCTTTAAGGAGCAGGAGCCGGAAAGCGACTTTATCGTGCTCTACCCGGCGAACGCGGCACGTCCGCCGGTGGTACGTCCCAAAGACGACCCGCAGCTGAGTTTACGCGGGGTGGTGTTCTGGCGTGGGGGGAATATCTGGTAGCGACTAGGGTAGCGCCTCGTTTACCCACTTCTTGTTTGGACTCGAGACTCGGCAGCGGCTACAAACCTTCTACCGGTTTTATTGTCGGTCAAGGCAGTGCCCGAAATCTGCTCAAAGTCTTAAGTAGCCCTTGGTCAAGGTCACAATATCGGCCTCGGACAAAGCAGAGCGTCCGGTTCAGCAGCGCACAGCTCAGACGACAAAGCCTTGCGTCACAGCTCACCAATACAAGTCACCGGCTACGGCTTGACAAAAGCGCGCCGGGCTCCTATTCTAGGGCAAAGCTAACACGTGTTAGTCAACGGGCGAACCGTGAATTCGCCGGGGTTCCCGGTGCCTTCAAGTTTGGCGGGTGCCCTTAGCGGAGGTGGACATGGCCACGGTATCGACGTATCCAGCCCAAGAGCGCCCGAAAAGGAGCCGGTGGCAACGCCTCTTTACCGGCGAAACTCTCACCGCGTGGCTTTTTATCCTGCCGAGTTTTATTGGCTTTTTCTTTTTTTACGCACTCCCCGCCGTTCGCGGCCTGCTGATCAGTTTTACCGACTGGAACCTCCTGCGCGACCCGAATCCGGTCGGGCTGGCAAACTACCGGGAGATGATCAGTGATCCGCTCTTTTGGAACGCGCTCAAGATTACGGGTATCTACGTTCTCGCCAATATCCCGCTGCAAACCGCCTTGGGGCTGCTGCTCGCCGTGCTGATGAGTCGCCTGACCACCTCGATGCTGGTACGCGGCGTGATGATTTTGCCCTATCTGCTTTCAAACGTCATCGTCGCGCTGATCTGGCTCTGGATGCTCGACCCGCTTCTGGGTTACGTCAACACCGTGATTCAGAGCTTGGGTTTTAGTCGCCAACCTTTTTTCGGCTCGCCCGATCAGGCCATCTGGACCATCGCGTTTGTCAATATCTGGCGGCACATGGGTTTTACGGCGCTCCTCTTTTACGCCGGGATGCAGGGGATTCCGGGCTCCTTGTACGAGGCGGCGCGAATAGACGGCGCATCGGAGAACCGGATGTTTTGGGGCATCACCTTGCCGCTCCTGCGCCCGGTCACGGTTTTCGTGCTGGTTACGTCACTGATCGGGTCGTTTCAGATTTTCGATACCGTGGCGGTCACGACGGGCGGCGGGCCGGTCAACAGCACCAAGGTTTTGGTCTGGTACATCTACGAAAACGCCTTTCAGTTCTCCCGTATGGGTTACGCGACCGCCTTGTCGATGACGCTCTTTGCCATCCTGATTGTGATTACGCTCTTGCAACTCAGGTTCTTCCGCTCGGATCAGTCCGACCTCGCCTAAAGGAGGCGTCATGGTAGCCCAACCTCAAACAACGGCATCTACGCAACCGGAACGCAAAAAGCCGGGGTTCAGCTGGGGCAAGCTCGTCGCTTGGGTTGTGCTCATCCTGCTTATCGTGATTACCCTGCTGCCCATCTGGATCGTGATTAAAACGTCGCTCTCGAGCCAACGCGCGCTCTTTAGCACCGCCGGTTCGCTGCTACCCGCCGACCCCACCTTGTTCAATTTTCGCCGCGCGCTGGGCCTGGTCAGTTTAGACGAGATGGTCGCTTCGGGCGGTTCAGGGCAGACGCTCAACTTCCCGCTCTTTTTACGCAACTCGGTCGTCTTTACCGGGCTGATTGTCGTCTTTCAGATTTTCTTCTCGGCAATGTCCGCCTACGCGTTTGCGCGGCTTAAGTTTCCGGGCCGCAACGTGATTTTCTTTCTCTACCTGTCGGCGCTGATGGTTCCGGGCATCGTGCTCTTTATTCCTAACTTCGTGCTGGTTCGGCAACTCGGTTGGCTTAACACGATGCAGGGGATGGTCGCGCCGTACTTACTCATGACGCCGTTTGCGGTGTTCTTTTTACGGCAGTTCTTTTTGTCGCTGCCAGTAGAGCTCGAGGAAGCCGCCCGCCTGGACGGTGCGAGTCCTTTCGGTATCTTCTGGCGTATCGTTTTGCCCATTAGCCAGACGCCTTTGGCAACGCTCGCCATTCTCACCAGCATCAACATGTGGAACGACTACTTCTGGCCTTTCTTGGTCGGGCGTGACGAGAACATTCGGGTCTTGACCGTTGCGCTGGGGATTTTTCGCAGTCAGACGCCGCAGGGCGTCCCCGACTGGACCGGGCTGACGGCGGCGACGCTTCTTAGCATCATTCCGATTTTTTTGCTGATGATCTTTCTAGGCCGCCGCATCGTCGATTCGCTCGCCTTTAGTGGGCTCAAATAGGAGGTGATGACCGCCGCACACACCGTTTGCTCAACCATCTAGCCTTTAGTTTGTACCTCGAGCCTCGACCTTAAGGAGTTCTTCGTGAAATTATCCCGCCTCGCCGTCCTCGGTACCGTAACCGGTGCGCTTCTGACCACCAGCGCCGCCTTCGCCCAAACCCAGATCAAGTACATGCTCTGGGACGCCAACCAGCTTCCGGCTTACCAGCAGTGCGCGGTGGCCTTTCAGGAGCAAAACCCCGACATAAGCGTCAACATCGAGCAGATCGGCTGGGACGACTACTGGACGACCATCACTACCGGTTTCGTCTCCGGCACTGCGCCCGACGTGTTTACCGATCACCTTGCCAAGTACCCCGAATTCGTGACCAACGGTCAGCTCGTCGATATTCAGCCGCTCGTCGAGCGCGACGGCGTTGATACAGGTCAGTACATCGGTGAGCTGGCCTCGCTCTGGGCCAAAGACGAGGGGCGTTACGGTCTGCCCAAAGACTGGGACACGGTTGCGGTGTTCTATAACAAAGCGATGTTCGAGGCCGCCGGTATCGACCCGGCTGTGATGGAAGACTGGACGTGGAATCCGCAGGACGGCGGCACCTTCCAGGAGGTCGTCTCGAAGCTGACCCTGGACAACAACGGCAATAACGCGCTTTCGCCCGACTTTAACCCGGATAGAGTGGTGCAGTACGGCTTTATTATGCCGGGAGCAGGTGCCCCCGCCGGGCAGACCGAGTGGAGCCACTTTGCCGCGTCGAACGGCTGGGTACCCACCAACGGTATCTGGGGCGACCAGTACAACTACAACGACCCCGCGTTAATTGAGACCATCAGCTGGCTTCAAGATGTCGTCAACAACAAACGCCTCTCACCGCTCACCTCGGACGTTGCGGGTGTCGGGGCGAACGCACTCTTTTCAGCCGGACAGGGCGCACTGGTCACCGACGGGTCGTGGCAGATCGGGCAATACACCGGGAACTCGCCCTTCGAGGTCGGCATCGCCAAACTGCCGGTCGGCCCCGAAGGTCGTAAAACCATGTTTAACGGCCTCGCCGATTCCATCTGGGTCGGTAGCCAGAATCAAGACGCTGCTTGGGAATGGGTCAAGTTCTTGGGTTCGGCGGAGTGCCAGAACATCGTCGGCGCAGCGGGCGTCGTGTTCCCCGCCATTCAGTCGGGTGTCGACGCAGCAATTGAAACGTACAGCTCGCGGGGCATCGACGTAACACCGTTTACCGAAGAGGCCACCGCTGAAAACGGCACCTTCCTCTTCCCGATTACCGACTACGGCGCACAGATTACCGCAATCATGACCAACGCCCTCGAGAACATTTTTACCAACAACGCCGACGTCGAGTCGACCCTCACACAGGCCAACGAACAGGTCAACGCGCTTTTCCAGTAAACTTCTTTAGCGCCGTCCCGCTCCGCGCCTTTGCCGAGCGGGACGCAATTTAGAGACAACTTTATGTAGAGTAGCTTAAGGAGCTGTATGACCAAAATCACCTTTATCGGCGCGGGCAGCACCGTATTTGCCAAAAACCTGCTCGGCGATATTTTAAGTTTTCCCGAACTTGCGGGTGCTGAAATCGCCCTGTTCGACGTCAACGCCGAACGCCTTAAAACCTCGGAAATCGTGGCACACAAGGTTGCAGATGCTTTAGGGGCCAAACCCACCATCACCGCCACGACCGACCGTGAAGCCGCGTTAGACGGCGCAGACTACGCGCTCAATATGATTCAAGTGGGCGGTTACAAACCAAGTACGGTTATCGACTTCGAGATCCCGAAAAAGTACGGCTTGCAGCAAACCATCGGCGATACGCTCGGCATCGGCGGCATCATGCGGGCGCTCAGGACGGTACCGGTTCTCTTGGAGATGAGCCGTGACATGGAGCAGCTCTGCCCCGACGCGCTTCACCTCAACTACGTCAACCCGATGGCGATGAACTGCTGGGCGTTAAACCGGGCAAGCACCGTTAAAACCGTCGGCCTCTGCCACAGCGTGCCCCACACGGCGGGCGAGTTGGCTAAAGATATCGGCGTACCGGTTGGCGAAATCAACTACCGCGTGGCGGGTATCAACCACGTGGCCTTTTACCTGAAGTTTGAGCGTAACGGTCGGGACTTATACCCGGAGCTTCAGCGTGTCCTGGACGAAGGCCGCGTCCCCGATACCAACCGGGTGCGTTACGAGATGCTCAAGCGTTTGGGTTACTTCGTCACCGAGTCTTCGGAGCATTTTTCCGAATATACGCCGTGGTTTATCAAAGGTAACCGGCCGGAACTCATCGACGAGTTCAATATCCCCATCGACGAATATCTGCGCCGCTGCGAGTTTCAGATTCAGGGGTGGGAACGCTTAAGGGACAAGCTCGAGGATCCCACCACCGAGTTCCGCGTCCAAGACGTCCACAGCGAACACACGGACGACGCCCCGACCGACGGCAGCGTCCGCGACGAGGCGCGGATGATAGAGCAGATGCTCACCATCAAACGCTCGCCCGAATACGGCTCGCTCATCATTCACAGCTGCGAAACCGGAGAGCCGCGCGTCATTTACGGCAACGTGATGAATACCGGCCTGATTGAGAACCTGCCCGAATGCTGCGTCGAAGTGCCGTGCGTCGTCGACCAAAACGGCGTCCAACCGACGCACATCGGTACGTTGCCGCCGCAACTTGCGGCGCTGATGCAAACCAACATCAACGTGCAGGCGCTGACGGTTGAAGCCATCTTGACGGGCAATAAAACCCACCTCTATCACGCGGCGATGTTCGATCCGCATACGAGCGCCGAACTCGACTTGGAGCAGATTCACAACCTCGTCGATGACCTGTTAGAAGCGCACGGCGACATGGTGCCCGAAGCGTTTCGTAGTCCACGACAGCGGGAGCTGGCGCACTGACGTAAACTTTTGAAGTGACGTGCATTCTCACCCAAAGGAAACGCCGTAGAAAGACATGGTAAAAAAGACATGGTAAAAGGGAAACGCCCGACGAGTTTTGAAGTTGCCGAACTCGCGGGCGTTTCTCGCAGCACCGTCTCGCTGGTGATGAACGGCGTCGCTGCGGGCAATATCAGCGCGGCGACGCAGATGCGGGTACTAGACGCGGCCCGTAGTCTCGGCTACGCCCCGGACGCGGCGGCGCGCACCCTGGCAAGTGGGCGCACCCACACGCTGGGTCTGCTTATCTGTCACGCTGAACACTTGCAAGTTGACGCGTTTATTCCCGGGGCGCTCTACGGCCTTAACGAGGTCAGTCACAAGTACGGGTTTAAGGTCATCGTCGAGGCAGTCGAAGACCCCACACAACCGGACGCTTACCTCGAGCTGGTGCGGGCTAAACAGGTTGACGGACTCGTCGTGTTAAACCCCAGAAAGGGAGACAAGGGGCTCACCAGGCTCGCTGAAGAGAACCTGCCGCTCGTTATCATGGGCGCGTCCGAATTGCCGCACGCATACACGGTTTCGACCGACGACAACTCCGTACCCGCCAAACGGCTGACCGAACACCTCATCAAGCTGGGACATACCCACATCGCGCATATCAGTTACGGGGGCCTCGAGTACCAGGGGGCCGACGAACGCTTTAAGGGTTATAAGCAGGCTCTGGAAACGGCAGGTCTCCCTTACGACCCGGCGCTTTTACGCGCCGGCAACTACAGTGCCGCGAGCGGGTTCGCCGCCATGACCTCGCTTTTAGAAACGCGTGCAGACTTTACGGCCCTTTTTGCCTCTAACGATACGGTAGCCCTGGGCGCGATGGCGGCGCTCCGTCAGCACGGGTTACGCGTCCCCGAAGATGTGGCGGTGGTCGGCTATGACGACATTCCGGTAGCAGCCTACGCTGCGCCGCCGCTGACTACCATGCGTTCCCCGGCTTTGGAGCATGGTCGCTTGGCCGGAGAAATGCTCATCAGCCTGATTCGCGGTGAGCCGGTTAGTAAAGTTGAGATTCAGCTCGAGCTCGAGCTCATCATCCGGGAATCGTGTGGTGCGACACGCCCTAACGCCGTAAAAACGCAGTAACGTTGCTAGCCGACATGACCTTATGACCCGGCAACCTCACTACGGGGACAAAAAGTGAGTAAGCCAGTCCATGGCACGATTCAGGTAGGTTCGACGC
>CAWCXJ010000004.1:0-245469 GCA_963799485.1 uncultured Trueperaceae bacterium | reverse complement strand
GCATAACAACACCTTTCTAGGCGGGTAATTTCCAGGTGGGCGAGTGCCCCAATCAGTTTAGCACTCACTAGCGGTTCAGCTCGAGCTAAAGCTCGCTCACCCGGGTAACATGGCGTTATGGACTTTGTAGACTGGCAACGGCTCGAGACCCGCATCCCGCTAGACGAACTGCCCAGCTTTCACCGCGCCTTTTTAGAAACCGTGCGCCCCGGTGAAAACGACTGGAACGCGGCGTTTTTACGGCAGGTACAGGGCAAGGTGCAGGCGAGTTTGAAGGCTTTGGAACGTCAGGGCCGCGCCAAACGCGAGGGTGAGGTGCTTTTCGTAGACAAAACCGTTATTCCTGAAGCATTTTTGCACTACGCCGATGAGTAACGTAAACAGATGAAGTGGCGGCGTGTCGTTGTCAAGGTCGGGACGAGCAGCCTCACCGACGCGGGCGGGCGCATCTATCCGCCGCTGTTGTGGGCGCTCGCTCGCGGGCTCGGCACCCTTCAAACCCAACTCGGTTGCAAGGTCGTGTTGGTCTCCTCGGGTGCGGGCGCAGCGGGGCGCGAACGGCTCGGGGTGTCGCTGCCTTTGACCTTGCCGGAAAAACAGGCGGCGGCGGCGGTCGGTCAGACGCTCCTGATGCTCGAGTGGGCGCGCGCTGTCGCCCCTACACCCGTCGCACAGCTTTTACTTACAGCTGCCGACATCCAAGACCGTGAACGTTACGTGAACGCAAAAAACGCGCTCGAGGCGTCCCTAAAGCTCGGCGCACTGCCGGTTATCAACGAAAACGATTCGGTAGCGACGAGCGAAATCCGGTTCGGCGACAACGACAGCCTTTCCGCGTGGGCCTCGCACCTCGTCGGGGCCGACGCGCTCGTTATCCTGACCGACGTAGACGGGCTTTACGACAGCGACCCGCGCTTTAACCCAACCGCGAAACGGCTTACGTTGGTCGAAGACGTGAGCCGCGTGCAGCACCTAGCAGGCAGCGCCGGAACCACGCGCGGCACGGGCGGGATGGTCACCAAACTTCGCGCGGCGGCGCTCGCCACGGCTGCCGGAACGGAAACGCTGATTATCGGCGGCGGCGGGGCGGGGCTTGAGGCCCTCGCAAGGGGCGACGTCCGGGGAACACGGTTTTCAGCCAAAGCGCACACGCCGTCGCGTAAAAGCTGGCTGGCGCAGCAGCGCACGAAGGGGAGTCTCGAGGTCGATGCGGGCGCACTCCGGGCGCTGCACAACGGACGCAGTTTGCTGCCCAAAGGCATTACGGGTGTATCGGGCAGTTTTTCTTTTGGCGACGCCGTAGCCGTGACACACGCGGGCGAGCGGGTCGCACAAGGCTTGAGCAACTACTCGAGCGACGCGCTTCAAAAGATTCAGGGTAGACATACTCTCGAGATTGCAGAACTGCTCGGGGGCAAAGATTACGACGAGGTGATTCACCGCGATAATCTGGTCTTGAGTACACCCACCGCCATCCCCAAAGGAGACTTATGACAAACGGTACAGAAAAAGGCATCTTTCAGAAAATCATCGACGGCGAGATTCCGGCAACGAAGGTCTCGAAGACGACGACTTCATCGCCATCAAAGATATTGCCCCGAAAGCGCCGGTTCACCTTTTGGTAATTCCCAAAGCCCTCAGCCCGCGTCTGGACGAAATGCTGGACGCGCAAGGCTCTGGAGATGTGGGCGCGCTTTTTGAAGCGGCAGTCAAAACCGCAAGGGCCAACGGGCTGGAAGATTACCGCCTGGTCGTCAATGTCGGGCCGGGAGCGGGGCAGGAGGTGTTTCACACGCATGTACCACATTCTGGCAGGCTGGGACGAGGCTGCGCCGCTCGGGTAGAAAAACCGCCGGAAGACCGGGACTTGCGGCAGTTTGACACCCAACGTTTAAGCTCAGCTATTCTTGAATTTCACGAAGTGAAACGCTTCTTTGCTCCCCAAGGCTCTGCTGCACGGCCTCCGTAAAAGCCATGTATTTTACGCCCTCTGCAAACGTGGTGTAGCGAACAGGCTCGAGCCCGCGCCGAGTTTTGCAACCGTCTGATGACAAACCCTGCAGCTTATGACGAACGCAAAACGTTGCGTTTATGGTTATCTGTTTTGCTATGGCACACAGTTTCCACCGTCACTTCCCTTACACCGCTCGAGCCCGGTAACTTCGACTCTGACTTCTGCTCCGGGTTCTGCAGCGGGCGTAAAAACTTCATTCGTAAGGTCACCGACCGCAAATGTTTCACCGCTCGGCCCGCCGTCCCCCGAAAATACCCCGACATTTAGGTAGTAATCGCCTTCGCGCTTGAACACTTCTTCCGGGTCGCCCTCGAGCTGGAAAGAGATGGGAAAGTCTGTAATGGGTTCTATCGTCGTTTGGGTCAACAACTCTCTAGGAGCATCGCCAAAATATGAGGGAGAGTAGAAGAGCTGAACGATAGCGTGAGAGTCTTCGGTGAAAACGAACTCGCCGTCATAGGTATTGGGTACACCGCGAAGTCGCACGATACTTCCTTTAACGAGGTAGTCGGGGTCAGGTTCATCGGGCTGCTTGACTAAGATGAAGTTGCTCTCTACCGGCGTGGGGCCGTTGCGGTCTATCAGCGTCATACGAAACTCAGGCGGTGAACCGCTGGGCGTCGTACCACAAACATCGAAAAGAAGTTCGGTCTCCATGCCGAAGGTGTTGTCAACTTGACCGGTGACATTGCCTGTGCAATCGTCTTGCTGAGCCGCCGAAAAAGAACCGGCAGCAAGCGGGATTTGCGTGTAAGCCGAGAATAAAACTTCAGGCGCATCGCCTAACTTAAACGTACCGACGGAGGTGTAACCTCGAGCTGAAGGGCTTTTCGTTCTTAAATCGAGGGTGAGGGTAGCCCCGGCCTCGCTCTGACCTGTCCACACACCGCGCAAAATGCGGGGGTCATCGTAATTCATCGGCGTATCGTTCGTAGGTGGGCGTTGGGTCTCGGTGCAGGCAGCAAGGAGAAACAAACTACACAGAAGGGCGGTTGCGACGTATCTTTTCGATATCACTTTGAATCCTCCGCAAGTTTTTGCAAAGCTAAACAACCTCTGTTATCTTATAACCACGATAAGACTTGGCTTTCAGAGAGAACTTTGTTGGACTAAAAGAACTGCCACTCATAAATGGCAGTTCTTTTACGGAATTACATCGATAGCCTGACCATAGCTACCCAAATCCCCCCAAGCGTAAAGATGTGAAGCAAAGTATTCTTACTTTGCTTCACATCTTTCTGTCAATACTTCGCTTGTTGTGTAATCTTTCACATTTTTGTATAACTTCTTATTTGAAAGCGGCTCCCGAAATCTATACTTTGTTTCAAGAACCAGTCTCAGAAACCGCCGGACAGGTACATATAATTGAAATGCCAGCTATGTGTTTAGTCCCTGACCGCGCTCGTTAACTTTCGTCCGGGTTTCAGTAAACGAGGCTCGAGCGTACCCAAAGCGGTCGGTCAACACTTTGGCATTCATTCCGCCCTTAACCGCCTCAATGCCTGGGGCCGGCTTAAGGACAACCCACCTAAAACAGCCGAATAATGATTTATGCCCGTGGGTACGTGTGCCCGTTGGGGTATACCTGCTACAGATGGCGTCGTTTCAACCTCCGGGCCGTTGCGCGGTGGCACTAGCCAGCAGCCACAGCCCCAGGGCCGCGGCCAGCAGCGAGGCCGCCAGCACGCCGAGCTTGGCCTCCGCCAGCAGGGCCGGGCTGCTAAAGGCCAGCTCGGTGATGAACAGGGCCACCGTAAAGCCGATGCCGCCGAGGACGCTCACCCCCGCCAGCATGCGCCAGTTCACGCCGACGGGCAGCGTGGCCAGGCCGCCTCTGACCGCGAGCCAGGAGACGAGCAGGATGCCGCTGGGTTTGCCCAGCACCAGGCCCACGAAAACTCCCAGCCCGACCGGGCCCAGTGCGCTCCCCGCCACCCCGACCCCGGCGTTGAAAAAGGCGAACAGGGGCAAGACCAGGTAAGCTACCCAGGGGCTCAGGTGGTGTTCCAAACGGCGCAGGGGGCTCTGCGCCCTCTGGGGCAGTGCACGAGCCGCCTGCGCTTCGGGCTCGAGCCGCTCCCCTTGCGCGGATGAACCGGACTGGGTCGGCGCGAGCGGGCGCAACGGGACAGCGAGCGCCAGCAGCACGCCGCTTATGGCGGCGTCCAGCCCCGACTCGAGCACGAAGAACCATAGCGCCAAGCCCAACCCGAGGTAGACGGTCAGATTTCTCACGCCCAAACGTCCGGCCAGCAAGGCCAGCGCCAGAAAGCCGAAGGCAAAGGCGAGCGCCCCAGGGTCGAGTTCGCGGCTGTAAAAGAGGGCGATGACCAGCACCGCACCCAGGTCGTCGACGGTGGCCAGCGCCGTCAAAAAGACTTTGAGGCCCAGCGGCACCCGCCTGCCCAACAGCGACAGCACCCCGAGCGCGAAGGCGATGTCGGTGGCCATCGGCACGCCCCAGCCCCTGCCGCCCGCACCCCCCAATTGACCACGGTGTAGAGTGCTGCCGGCACCAGCATGCCGCCCAGGGCGGCGCTGACCGACAGAGCGGCGCGACGCGGGTCGGCGAGTTCGCCCTGCAGCAGCTCGCGTTTGAGCTCGAGTCCGACCAGCAGAAAAAAGCCGGCCATCAGCAGGTCGTTGACCCAGCCGACCAGCGGCTCGGCCAGCTGCCAGCTCCCGAGGCTGATGCTCAGCGGCAGCGCCTTGAGCGCAACATACCCCTCCTGCCAGGGCGAGTTGGCCAGGGCGAAACCCAGCAGAGCGCCGGTGAAGAGGAGCAGGCCACCCCCCCGGGTCTCGCTTTGCAGAAGCTTGCGCAGGAGTTGCGGGAAGGCCCGCACCGGCGTCGCCCTAGTCTCGTTCACAGACGACCTCTGCGAAGAACAGAACCGTGGCCGCGAACCCCGGCACCATGTCGCCCAACGGCACCCCTACAAAGCCTCCGCTGACTTTGGGGCCGCAGCTCGCGCATAGGCCCGCACCGCGTCGCCCCTGAAGAAAGCGCTTCGAGACGCCTTGAAGTTGCCCAAGAAGTTGCCCGAGTACGCCCTTGACAAGCTTGCAGGGCGTACTTGTCACGACGTATCCGCCGGTCGCAGCCCCCGGAGGTAGCGCGGGTAGCTCGGCGTATGCCTACCCCAGCGCGCCAGCAGATAGAGCGCGGCGAGACCGACGCCGTGCGGAGTCGCGCTCACAAAGTCTTGAAAAGAGCCGAGCGCCCGGTAGCCGCCGCGCCGCGCCGCCACCCGCTGCTGGTAGCGGTGGCGGGCCGCGGCGGGGCTCAGCTCACCCTCGAGCACGCGGGCCAACAGCCCCCCGAGGTCGTGGCCGAAGGCCAGGGCCGGGCGGATGCCCTCGGCGGTGACCGGCAGCACCTGCCCGGCGGCGTCGCCGACCACGAACAGCTCGCCGACCACGGGCGCGCGCAATTTCAGGGGGATGAGGCCCCCGTGTTTGTGTGGGTGTTTGTGAGCGTGTTCGGGGCTCGAGCCCGAGTCGCCCCAGCAGGCGCGCCAGCACCCCGCCCAAGTCGCGACCGCTGCGTTTGCTGTCGAAGACCCCGACCCCCACGCGCAGCGTCTCGCCCGCGCCGAAGGCCCAGCCGTAGCCGGGGGGCAGCTCACGGTTCAGGTAGAAGTGCAGGCCGCTAGGAAATCCGGGGGGGCGAGGCAGCTCGACCTCGAGCCCCGCCCCCATGAAGCGCCCTTCGGCGTAACCGGGTGTAAGCGACGAGGCCAGGACGGCGCTCGGCCCGGTGGCGTCCACGACCAGCCGACAACTCACTTTGCCGGCTGAGGTCAACACACCGCCGGGCACCGGCTTCAAGGCGCGCGCTTGCAGCAAAGTGACGCCGCTCTCGGCCAGGAGCCGCTCGCAGAAGCGGCGGTAGTCGATGGTGACGTAAGGGAGCCGGGTCGGCAAGCGCAGCGTGCGCTGCGAAAAGTGAAAGACCAGCGCCTCGTGTTGCTCGAGCACCGCCTCCGCGCCGAAGCGCTCGGCTAAATCGCCGGGCAGCGCGCAGGCCGACTTGACGAAGGCCCCGACCGGGTGCGGGTCGAGCAGCAGCACCTCGCGCCCTTTGAGCGCGCGGGCCACGGCCAGCCCCGCGAAGCTGGCCCCGGCGATGACGACGTCTGCTCCGGTTGCCACGTGCTAGCTCACACTCAGGACGTGAGGGTTGCGCCCCGCCGATACGCGCGCCAGCTCTTCGCCCGTAACGCGGTCGACGACGCTCAAGGTGCCGTTCGTACCGTTGGCAACCCAAACGGTCGGGTTGCCGTCTTCGTCGCCGTGTGCCCAGACAGCGCCGAGCAGCACCGTGACCAGTATCATCATGAAAAGTCGTAGTTTTCGTGAATTCATCGTTGTCACTCCTTTTCTTTCTCGAGAGTTTTCTTGCCGCCGTTACAGCGCTAGGCTGATGTTGTCTAACTCGTAGCGTGAGAGGTAGAAACCTCAGCCGAACCTCAGCCTGCCGAACACGGTAGGGTCTGCGACCAGCAAGGGGCTGCGAGCCTTGAAGGCTTCGGCGTAGCGAACATCTACCAGGCTGCCGACGTAGCGGTCTTCGGTGCCGTAGCGCTCGAGCAGCGTGGCTTGAGCGACGCTGAAGACCGATTCGTAGACTTCCAAGGCGGCGAGTTTTTGCTCGTAGACCTCGCTCACGTCCACCGCGAAGTCAAACCGGCTTGCACGAGCTTGACGGTGGTGCCGCCCATGACCGCCTCGAGGTCGTCGGGATGCGCAGCTACGGCGAGCACGTCGTAGGTGGTAGTTAGCTGAGACATCGCTTTCTCCAAAAAGTGAGGCTGCTACCTAGCAGCAGCCTCACCCCGTCTTAGACGGGCAGTTGGCTTAGTTTTGCGTTCCGATAGCTGAACCGTGCCAGGTATGCACCCACACCTCACCGCTGTAGGCGTTCACACTCAACATGCCTTCGGTCGCCTCACGCCCGAAGTCGAAGGTGGTGTAGCCGCTGAATGTCTGGCTCGCTCGGACGCTCGCTCCGGGCAGGTAGGCGGCGAGAAAGGTCTCGGCTTTTTCTTGGGCCGCCGCCTCGTCAAAGCGGGGCTGTCCGGCAAAGGCGAAGCCCATCATGCCGGCGCGCGTGTTCCACATCATGTTCGGGCCGGGTTCCGGGGTAACAAAGCCGCTGTAGCGGTCGACCAGCACTTCGGCGACGCCTTGGCCCTGGTCGTCGACGAGTTGCGCGTAGTAATTGTTGCTGAAGGCCATGACGTCGCTGACCTGAACGTTCCTGTAGGCCTGCACGACCTGGTCAAACTGAGCCTGGGCATCCTCCAAGGAAAGGGGTTCAGCGGTAGCGGGATAGACCTGCATCATCCCCATGCCACCCATCATGCCTTGCTGACCCATCATGCCCTGACCATAGCCGTAGCCCTGGTTTTGAGCGTAGGGGTAGTTGGGATTGACCTGGTTGGGAGCCATCATGCCCTGGGCTAAGACGAGGCCAAGCAGCGCCAAGCCGATGACCACAACGCCGATACCGAGTGACCGTTTTATACTTGCTCCTTTCAACGTGACCCTGGTCACGACAAATCCTGTTTGAGTTGTTCGAACTGTTCTTTGCTCAGCTCGCCTTTGGCGTAGCGCTCTTTGGCGATGTCGAGAGCCTTTTTAGGTTCGGCTTGCGCCTCTCTTGCAGACCCCGAACCGCGCAGCGTCTGCCCCAAATCCAGGGTGCGCCACAGCCAGACGATAGCTAAGATGATCAGCGCCCAGAAGAGAATCATGCCGATCCACCCGAACGCGCCCATGCCGTAACCGTAGTAGCCCATCACGCCCTTACCCCTTTCAGCGCTTGAAGCGCTTTGTCAAGCCGTGTTTTAGCCTCTTGCGGCAGCCCCTCGAGCTGCCCTTTCGTCGTCTCGTCGACGACGCTGAACATCACCTCGGGGTCTAAGATGCTGACCTCTACCTTGTCGCCCACCTCGCGCAGCACCACGTTGCAGGGTAAGAGCAAGCCGATGGAACGGTCCGCCTCGAGCGCCCGGTGCGCCAGCTGCGGGTTGCAAGCTCCCAGGATTTCATAGCGCTCCATGTCCTCGCCCAGCTTTTCTTTCAGGGTCGCCTGCACGTCGATGGTGCTGAGGATGCCGAAGCCCTCGGCTTTCAGGGCGTTTACGATGTTGTCTCTAACCGTGTCGTAGTCCTCATTTAGTGTCTTCTGCATACTGTAGGTCATCTTTAGGCCTCCTTAAGCTAAACCGCGTTTTATGCTCTCGAACTCTTCTTTACTTATCTCTCCCCCTGCGTAGCGCCGTTCGGCAATCTCCAGCGAGGACGCCCTGGGCGCTGTCTTCGAGGTCGGCGTTTCTCTGCCTCTTGGAAAGAGAGCACCAGCCAGCAGCACCACGACTATCAATACGAGTATCCAACCTAAGCCCATCATGGTGGACCTCCTTTCGTCTTCATCATCTTATACCCCTGGGGGGTATATAATGTAGCCCACCCAACGTGGTTATCGGCGTCAGGTGTGGTCCCCAACCGTCAGCCGTCCCACCATGTAAGGGTGCACCGCGCAGATGTACTCGTAGTCGCCGGGCGTGTGGAAGGTGTACGACCAGCTCTCGGCGTGGCCGATGATCGGTCCGGCGACGGTCTCGGGACCGGAGGTGGTGACCACGTTGTGCTTGCCGGTGAGTTCGCCCTCGAGCGCGTCGAACACGTCCTCGTTCACCCAGGTGACGGTGGTACCGGCGGGCACCTGGGCTATCTTGGGATAAAAGCTGTTGCCGACCATTCTAATCAGCACCTCGTCGCCGGGCCGGTAGACCCGTGGCGGGTCGAGGTCGCGGCTGCCGGGGGCGAAGGTGTTTACCACGCGGCGGCGCTCGGTCACCTCGGGCAGCGGGCGCGGCGCGCCCTGCCAGGAGACGACGGGACTGCGCTGGGCGCTCTCGTCGGCCATGATCAGGCCCGCCGCGCCGCGCGCCGCCTGGGTGCCGAAGGCGTGGCTCACCAGCAGATAGGGTCCCGCCTCGGGCACCCGGAACTCGAGCACCCACGAGTCGGTCGGAGCGGTGACGGCGCTCTGCGACCCTACCACCACGTTGTTGGGATTGCCCTGGTAATACAGGTAATCCCAGAGGCCGCCGACCAAGTGCAGCGAGGCGGTCAGGTTGGGACCGACGTTGAGGTAGTAGATGCGCACGTAATCGCCCGGTCTGACCATGATGGGCTCGTCGATGTAGCGGTAGTTGTAGCCGTTGAACATGGTGTAGAGCGGCTTACCTTCGACGTAGTCCTTGCCCGAGGCGTAGACCTCGTGCTGGAGCAGGTAGAGTTTGACGTCCGGTTCGCGCCCGAGTTCCGCCGCGAGCCGGTACTTTTTGGTCCGGGGCTCGACCACCGCCATGCCGTACATGCCGAAGCCGGTGTGCATCATGATGCCCTGGCCGCCGGGCGCGCAGTGGTACATGAACACGCCGGGGTAGCCGGCCTTGAAGACCTCCTGCTTGGTCTGCCCCGGCGCGATGTTGCCGACCTTGAGCGGCGTGGAGCGGTAGGTGGGGTGGTAGGAGAGGCCGTGGGTAACGCGCCCATCGTTGCGCACGCTCACCTCGGCGGTGTCGCCCTCGTCCATGAGGTGGAGCGAGCTGGGAATGCTGCCGTCAAACATCATCCCCTGATAGACGACGCCCTCGTCGATGACCACCTCGCCTTCCCCGGCGACAAGCTCAAAGCGCTTGTCGGGGGTGGCACCCTCGGGCACCACCCCGGTGTCGGGCAGGCGGTAGCCGGGGACGGGCGGCACTTCCTGCGCCAGCGCCAGGCTCGAAGCCGGGGCCAAGCACCGTGCCGACCGCCGCGCCCAGGGTGGTGGCGCCGCCCAGCGCGAGCAGCTGCCGCCGCGATAGGCGGCGCGCTTCGGCGGGAACAGGGGTGTTACGGTCTGTGGCTGGAATGTTGTCGTGCTGTTTCACGGTTGGTCCTTTCAGAGCGGTCGTGAGTCGGTACCGAGTTCCGCTCGCTCACCGCCGTGTCGGGCATAGCCCAACGCCTTGTCGACAAGCTGAGGGAACTGCCCCGTGGTCGTGAGGCATGCTCGGCCCGCAGGATGGGCGGAGAATTCGCGGGTCGGCGCGGGTTGCGCCGTCGGTCGCGTCCGAGCGACGGGATCGTCTCGCTCAACCAAACACTCGCGCACCTCGAGCGGCGTGCGCGCGTTGTGCACCAGCGCCCGGCGCAGACAGGGCTCATTCGTTTCGGCGAGCCGTCATAGAGTCGGCGGCGGCGTGTTCGGGCTGCCAGCGACACCATGGCGCACCCACAGATCCCGGTCGTGCGCCAGCTTGGCGAGGAGGGCCGCCGGGGTTACGGGGCCAAAAGCACCTCATCGCGAGCGTCTGTGCCAGAGCATCTGTGCCGGGCGTCTCGGCGTCGGGGTGTTCCCCCTTCCAAGGGCGTGAGCGTGTCGGAGTTCATGGCGAGACCTCCTTTCAGGCAGATTCCTGGGTCAGCGGCGTCCGCGCGCGTCGGCGGGTTCGGACTTGGCTGGGGTGGGTGGGTCGGCGTGCTTGTGGCTGCCGTGCTTATGACCGCCGTGTCCGTGCAAACCGAAGTGGAGCAAGACGAACCCGCCGACGAGCAGATAAGGCAGCGAGGCCGGGAGGATGAGGTACAGCCCCAGGCCGAGCAACAGGGCCGCGCCGAGCAGATAGAGTCGGATCCGCGTCATCTCGCCGCCTCCCCACAGGCACCGCAGCAGTCACCGCCGGGGGCCGGGCTGGTTTCAACAGTCTGCGCAGGGTCCCAGTAACGCTGTTCACCCACCAAAGTCAGCGCGTTTCGGGTGGCCCTGACCGCCACGATCTCGGCGTGGTAGCGGTGCCGACCGTCGTGACCGCCGTTGGCTACACCGCGCAGCAGCGCTTCCGGGATGAGCTGTCGGGGGTCGTAAACCACGGCGGCGCGCTGCGCGGCTAAGAACACGTCGGCGAGCAACACGCCCTCGAGGCCGAGGAGGCCGTTGCGCACTCGCAGGGCGCAAGCCGCGCAGCCCATCCCGCTAACGCTCAAATAGGCGGTCACGGTGTTTGGGAGTGTAGCCGGGTCGACAGTCTTGTCGAGCGGGTCGACCCAGCAGGGGTCTTGCTGGTTCATAGGATGCCTCTTCCTGGTTAGATGATAGGGCGTCACGTTTCAAGGTCGGTAGGGACTGCGGCGTAGCGGTAGGCGGGCTCGAGCCGCTTGGCCCGGCTCACCGCCTTTAACAGGCGCAAGAGCACCGTGACGCTAAAAGCGGCCAGCGCCGTGAGCAGCAGCGTCATCAAGACGATGCCGGGTGAAAAGTAACCCTTGAGCAGCGCGGCCAGGTAGCGCCCCAGCAGCCCGGTGCTTATGGTGGTCACGGTAAAAAAGAGCCAGAAATTCAAGGTGATGCGGTTCATGAGACGCTCCTAACCCAGGTGCGCGGCACCCGGCGCGAATTTGGCGAAGATGCCCAGCGCGACGAGAAGAAGCGCGAGCAGACCGTAGACGATGAGCGCGCCCTTGCGCCGCGCGGGGTGCAGGTAGGGATTTCGGTCCACGAACGGCACCAGCGCCAGCGCCACGAAGATGCCGACCGAGACCCACAGGAGCCCGCCCAAC
Source organism: uncultured Trueperaceae bacterium (assembly GCA_963799485.1). Lineage (GTDB taxonomy): Bacteria > Deinococcota > Deinococci > Deinococcales > Trueperaceae > Truepera. The sequence continues at coordinate 233,834 of CAWCXJ010000004.1, read as the reverse complement.
CCCACCCAGTTCTCGACCGCGAAGATGGGCAAAAACATCCACCAGGGCTTGGTGACCTCGATGCCTGTGACCGGCGCGGGGCCGAGTTGCGCAGGGACGGCGACCGCCAGAAAGACCAGCACCCCGAGACCGATGAGGCTGTAGAGCCCGGCGGCGCCTAAGTGCTCCAAAAAGGTGGCGTGGCTGCTTTCGCCCGCGGTCTTGCGGGTCGTCGCGGTGCGGCCCGCAAAGGCGTTGGGGGCCAGCCCGTGCAGCTTGATGAGGAGCGCGTGGACGGCGAAGAGCGCCGCCAACAAGATGGGCAAGATGGCGATGTGGGCGATGTAGAGGCGCGTCAAAAGCGGGATGCTGCCGGAAAACTCGGGTGAGAACCAACTGCCTATGCCCCCCAGCAGCGCCGCCGTTTCGACGTTGTGCCCGAGCCCTTCGATGGACTCTTGGTCCCACTTGAGGATGCTGCCGGTAAAGACCAGCCCCACCGTGAGGCCCAAAAGCGCCACGCCGACGAGCCAGTTGGCCTCGCGCGGGCGCTTGTACGCGCCGGTCCACAGCACCCGCAGCATGTGCAAGAGGGCGGTTAAGAGCATGGCGTTGGCGGCCCAGTAGTGCAAGTTGCGCGCGAAGAAACCTGCCGGGGCCGAGGTGAGCAGATAGAGCACCGAGCTGCGCGCCGTGTCGGGCATGGGGTTGTAAAACTGCCCCATCCAGATGCCGGTCACGACCAGGATGAGAAAGGCGACCAGGGTGATGGCCCCCAGCGAATAGCCCAGCCCCTGGGCGTGATCGGGAACATGGTACTTGAGTTCGCTGATGCCGAGCCGTTCGTCGACGGCCTGCCAGAAGCCTTTGCGTGTGCCTGCTTGTGCGCTTGCCATGATGCTTCCTTTAGGCGGCGGTGCGGGCCGCAGGGCGCGAACGCCTGCCCAGACCGTAGGCGCCCAACGCCGCCAGCAGCAGACCGGCGGCGAAGGCCCAGTAGACGCCCGCGCCGAGCTGCACCGCTACCACCGGCCCGCTTTCGACAGCCGTGGTCTCGCCGAGCGCCGCAGCCACGAGCGGCGGCACCGCCTGGGGCGCGCCCGCCTCGAGCGCCCCCGCCGCCAAACTCAGCGTGGCGACATCGACCCCCTCGACTTCGTCGTCAGCCACGGCGTCGTTGAGGCGCTCTAAGGCCATCTCGGGGTTGGGGGGTTCGTTGACCAAAAAGGCCACCGCCTGCCGGGCCAGTTCTTTAGCGGTCAGGTCGGCCCCCTCTTCGCCCTCGTGCGCCCAGGTCGTGCCGAGCGTCAAAAACAGGGTTAGAAACAAGGCCGACAAGCCCAAGTTCAGGGTGTGACGAACGGTTCGTTTCATAGCTCACCTCGTATGCTTGTTATCTGAGTTCGTTAGCTGAGACCCGTGGGGCGGCGCGGTAGCCGCCCCGACGAGGTTTACTGTTCGGCTTCGGGTTGCGTTTCGGCCACCCACTCGTAAAAGGCGTGGGTCAGGTCGTGCGAGACTTCGCGGGCGCTACCAACGCCCTGTTGAACGGTCGCTAAGTCTTCGCTGCCGAGCGCCGCGCCGACCGGCTCGAGGGCGGTGCCAAGTTGCTCGACGAGCCCGGTCATGCTGTCGGGCCAACTGATGTGGGGCAGCAGCGCCTGAACGCGCTCGAGCTTCTCCTGGGCCAGCCCGAGTTGGCTCGTGTCGCCCCCTGCCCAGGCGGCAACCGCTGTTTGCAGGTCGCTCAGGTTGGCGTTCATATCCAAGTAGGTGACGTGTACCGCTGCCATCGGCGACGCTTCGTGCGCCCAGGCGCTGCCGACGATAAGGAACAGGGCGGTGAGCAGTAAAACGCTCAGTTTACGCATGGCGGGCCTCCTCTTGTATCGCCTCGAGATGCCGTCTTTGCCGGTTTGAATGTCTATCATCATGACCCTCTTTCTGCTCGGTCGAGCGTTGGGGTCAGTATGGCCCGAGCGTCCCCCACCGACGACCCTCATTGGTCAGCTGGCGGTGTACACCTTTTGATGTACATCTTTTTTTGATGTACATCTTTCTGATAGAGACCGCTCGGCCACAGACCGCTTGGCTAAAGACCTCACCTCACGCAGGCGGCTTGTGACACGTGGCCTGTGGTGTACAGAAAAATCACGAACCACGAGCGACAAGCCATGGGCTCTCTTATACCGATTCCGGATGACTACCTTGCACACGGACGGCCCTGATTTCTGCTCGCTCCGCTCGGGATGAAGCGCTTCATCCGGAAAGCGTATTACGCACTGCGCAACGTGAGCTGCGGTTTGTATAAAGTCGAGCTTAGGAAACACTCCGAAACGGCACCTTGCTTTTTGTCACTTTGCCTTTGAGGGCTACGTCGAAGTAGTGCGCTGCCAGCGGATGCGCTCCCGGACCCAGTACGGCTTTACAGCTCGTGCCCAACGTGACCGGGACGGGATTGTTTGTGCCGGCGCTGGCTTTGACGCCGCGTCCGGCCCGCGCCGCCTGCTCCTCCAGGGAAAGCACCACGTAGGGCACGGCGAACTGCGCGCCGCTCCGCCACTTCACCTCGTCGGCGGGTACCTGATCGGCCACGACGAGTAGCCGCCACTCCTGTTCAGAGGCGAACTCCGGGTCTTTGAGCAGCGGTAAGATGAGCGCGTAGCGGGCGATGAGCGCGGCGCTGTAGTCCAAGCTCGAGCCACTCGAGCCGACACCCGCAAGGCTGCGCTTGTGGGTGACGAACAGCAGGTCTTGGTAGAGAAGCTCGGCGAGCCTGGTTTCGGACGCGTAGACGACGGGCGCGAGCAAAGCGCGCGGCTGCACGCGGGCGAGTAAGGGCAGGGCGAAGCCGAGCGCGACGCCGCCGGCGCCCCCGTAGCCGCGCCACTGACTGAGGTCGTCGCCCAGGGAGGTCAGGCTCACGATGTAGGCGCGTTGCCGAAGTCTGCCGAGCAGCTCTCGCTCATCCTCGCCGAGGTCCGGCAGATTTTCTTCCACCCGGCGGAGTTTCGAGTACAGGTCGGGATTTTCGTCCCGCAGTCGCGCAAACGCGCGCGCGAGCGCCTCGACGCCGTGCCTGATTTCCATCGTGTCGTTGAGAAAGGTCGGGTCGGAGGCCCACAGCGTTTTGTCCTGGAGGATGCCGAAACCGCCCTGCTGCGAGGTGTAGTGGTAGAGATAGGCCTGTGGGTCGTGTATGGTCGGGCTGATGGTCTCGGCGGAGAGCAGGGGCCACTTCTCGGCCTCGCAATCCTCGTGGTACGCGACCCTGGCGGCGGCTTTGTTCAACTGTTCGACGAAAGACTTCACGGGTCGGGCTTCACGGGAACGAACCTTACCGCGTGACCGCCGAACTCGTTGCGCAGCGCGGCGACGACCTTGGCGCTGAAGCTGTCGTCTTGCCTCGAGCGAAAGCGCAGCAGCAGCGAGAGCGCCAGCACGGGGGCGGGCACGTTTTTTTCGATCGCTTCGATGACCGTCCAGCGGCCCTCGCCCGAGTCCTCCACGTAGCCCCGCACGGCGGCGAGTTCGGGGTCTTTGGCGAAGGCGGCCTCGGCCAGCTCGAGCAGCCAGGAGCGAACCACGCTGCCCTGATTCCACAGGTGGGCGATGGCCTGCAGGTCGAGGTCGGTATAGTCGGACGCCGCGAGGATTTCGAAACCCTCGCCGTAAGCCTGCAGCATCCCGTACTCGACGCCGTTATGCACCATCTTGACGAAGTGCCCCGAGCCGCTCGGCCCCGTGTGCAGGTAGCCGCCCGGCGGGGCCAGCGTTTTGAAGGCGGGCTCGAGCCGCTCGAAGCCGGTATGGGAGCCGCCGATCATCAGACAGAAGCCGTTGTCCAGGCCCCAGATGCCGCTGCTCGTCCCCTGGTCGAGCAGCTCGAGGCCGCCCGCCGCGAGCCGTTCGGCGCGCCGCAGCGTGTCTTTGTAAAAAGAGTTGCCCGAATCCACGACCACGTCGCCGCGGGCCAGCAGCGGCTCGAGCTGTTCCAGGGCGCTTTCCGTCACCGCGCCCGCGGGCAGCGACACCCAGACGGCGCGCGGCGGGGCCAGTCGTTCGACCAGTTCGCCGAGCGAGTCGGCCCCCAGCGCGCCCGCCGCCTCGAGCGCGGCGATGGGTTCCGGGCTGCGGTTGCTGACCACGACCTCGTGCCCGCCGCGCAGCAGGCGGCGCGCCATGTTGCCCCCCATCCGTCCCAAGCCAATCATTCCGTATTGCATCGTCTCGACCTCCTCATAGCTTTTTTTCTTTGTAGATGTTCTTTCCTGGCGACAGTGTGGGCCGGGGTCGTCCTGAGCGCTTACGAAAGCGGCAGGCTCGGCGTCGAAGGCTTTTTTGCAGCCGACCCCGCAAAAGTAATAGGTTTTCCCCTGATAGTCCGAGCTGCCAGCGGCCTTGTCGGGGTCGATTTTCATGCCACAGACGGGGTCGATAACGGTCTGGTTCACAGGGTGTTCCTTTCTTGCCCGGCAGTGCGGGTTGGGGCGCTTGCGTTTGGGGGCCTAACTCGAGGTGGCGGCTCGTGTTCGAAGCCGACGCTCACAATGGCCGCGAGACTGACGGCGGTGCCGAGCCCTTGCACGAGGCTGATGCGTTCACCGAAAAAGAGGGCGGCTAAAACCAAACCGAACACCGGCACCAAAAAGAAAAAGAGCGAGAGGTGGCCGACCTCGCCCCCGGCGAGCAGGGCGTACCAGGCGGCGGTCAAAAAGGCCGTGCCCAACAGCGCCAGAAAGAGCAGCAGGCCCCAAAACGCCGGGGTCCAGCGCGTGATGGCGCTCGCCTCGAACACCGCCGAGAGAGCAAAGAGCGGCAGACTGCCCAGCACGAGCTGCCAGGCCGCCAGGGTGAGAACGGACTGTTTCGCGGCCAAAACCTTGACGATGATGCTGCCAACGGCCAGCCCGGCAGCCGAGGCGAAGGCGAGTGCGGCACCCTCGAAGGCAAAGGCGTCGGGGCTGCTGAGCGCAGGCATAGCGATAAGGAGCACACCCACGATGCCCAAAACCAGCGCCAGCCCTTTGGCCCGGGTCATGCGTTCGCCCAGTAAGGGCACGGCCAGCGCCATGACGATGAGCGGCTGAGTGTTGCCCAGCACCGAGGCGATACCCGCCCCGGTGAACCCGGGACTGACGAACATGGCGCCGTAGGCGAAGCTGCTGGCGCTGAGGGCCAAAATCCCCAGCCAGAGCCAACTGCGGCGCGGGGGCAGCAGCGGCGCGCCCAGAAGCGGGAGCAGCGCCAGCAGCGTCCCGCCACCGATAAGCAGCCGCCAGGCGGCAAAGCGCAGGGGCGGCGTAAAGGGGATGGCGGCCTTGATGGCCACGAAGCACGCGGCGCTCACCAGGGTGACCGCCACGATGAGCGCCAGCCGCCCCCAGCGACCGGACGGTGTGCCGGGCGTGGTCGCGGTTGAGGGGGAGCTGCGGTTCATAGGGCTTCCTTTTTGACAAGGGTTTATTCAAACAGGCGCTTATTCGACACAAGTTCAGCGGCGCTGTCCGGGATTCAGGAGCTCGGCGTACGTTTGGGGCTCGGCGTCGAAGGCTTTCTTACAGTCGGCGCTACAGAAGTGATAGGTATCCCCCTGGTGTTTCGACTTAAAACTGGTCTTGTCGGGGTCGATCATCATGCCGCAGACGGGGTCCTGGACCGGGTTGGCCATGCGCTGTTTCCTTTCTTGAATCTTGAACAGTTCTCAGTGATAGGGGCCGTGGCGCTGGGAACGGACGTAGCGCTCGGGCTCGAGGTCGAAGGTCGCTTGGCAGTGTTCGCAGCAGAAAAAGTAGCGTCCGCCGTCATAGTCGCTGTGGTGTTTGGTGAAATCGGCATCGACCACCTGGCCGCAGACCAGGTCAATGACCAGGGTAGCTTCCGCCATGTTGCCCCCCATCCGTCCCAAGCCAACCATTCCGTATTGCATCGTCTCGACCTCCTCAGAGCTTTTTTTGTAGCTGTTCTTTATAGATGTGATGTACCAACGTAGATGTGGTGTACCGACATATTCGACATAGCTGTAGCGGCGGTCTCAGCCGCCGCCCGGCGCTAGTCGTCCGCGTCCACGCCGCCGAGCCGGCACGCCCCCCCGGTCGCGTCGTACCAGCGCCGTCCGTCGCGGGCGAGCAGTTCAGCCGCAGCCGCGGGGCCCTCGGAACCGGCGCGGTAGTTGGGAAAGTCCGTCGGCTCGTCCAGCGCCCACTGTTTGGTAACCGGCTCGACTATCGCCCAGGCCGCTTCCACTTCGTCCGCGCGCGCGAAGAAGGTCGGGTCGCCGCGCACGCTGTCGAGCACGAGATGTTCGTACGCCGACGGCGACTCGGTCGCGTCACGCTTGCTGCCATGTCCACCATCATGTCCACCGCCATATTCACCGCCGCGGCAGTAGTCGAGGTCGATGGAGCGCAGCCGCATCTCCTGGCCCGGCTGCTTCGCTTCGAGGCGCAGATAGATACCTTCTTCGGGCGAGATGTTGACGACGAGCAGGTTGGGGCGCGCGGTACGGCCGCCCGCGCCGCCCGGCAGCCACGGCGTGTGCGGCGCGGGCTTGAAGGCGACGACTATCTCGGTGGCGAGCGTCGCCATGCGTTTGCCCGAGCGCAGATAGAAAGGCACGCCCGCCCAGCGCTGGTTGTCGATACGGAGTTTGAGCGCGGCGTAGGTCTCCACTTGCGAGTCCGCCGCCACCTTCTCCTCTTCACGGTACCCGGGCACCCGCGCGCCGCCGAGACTACCTGCCGCGTACTGCCCGCGCACGGCGTCGCGTTTGAGCGCGCCGGGATCGATGCGGCGCACGGCGCGCAGAACCTTCACCTTCTCGTCGCGCACCGCGCGCGGGTTCCAGTCGGCGGGCGGCTCGAGGGCGATCAGCGCACAGAGTTGCAGCAGGTGGTTCTGAATCATGTCGCGCAGGGCGCCGGCCGTTTCGTAGTAGCCCCCGCGCCCCTCCATGCCGAGCGTTTCCGCCGCCGTGATCTGAACGTGGTCGATATAGTTGCGGTTCCACACGGGTTCGAAAATGCCGTTGGCGAAACGCAGGGCGAAGAGGTTTTGCACGATCTCTTTGCCCAGGAAATGGTCGATGCGGTAGATGTCCGGCTCGGCGAAGCGGCGGGCGATGTCGGCGTTGAGCGCGCGCGCCGAGGCGAGGTCGTGCCCGAAGGGCTTTTCGATGACGAAGCGCGCCCAGCCGGCGGCGGGCCGGTAGCCGGGGCCGGCGAGCTTGGCGTCGGCGAGGTGTTTCATGATCGGCGCGAACAGTCCGGGCGGCGTGGCGAGATAAAAGAGCCGCCGCGTGCCGACACCGCCGAGCCGCTCGAGCCGGCGCGCCAGTTCCGCGTAACCCGGCACGTCGGCGCCGTCGTATTCAGCCGACAGGTAGGAGAGGCGGGCGGCGAACTCGGGCCACGCCGCCGCGTCGCCCGCGCCCGCCTGGCGCAGCGCCGCCTCACGCATCCGCGCGCGAAACGCCTCGTCGCTCAGCTCGCTGCGCGCATAACCGATCAAGCGGAACTGCGGCGACAGCAGGCCGCGCCGCGCCAGGCGAAAGATGGCGGGCATGATCATGCGCTGCGTCAGGTCGCCCGACGCGCCGAACAGCACCAGGGTAAAAGGTTCGGCCCCGCGCTCTGCCGCGACCGCCGCGACAGAGCGCGCGTCAGTGCTGGTGGGGTTCGTCGGCATGTTCGACCTCCTGCTCCTGCGCCGCCGTCACGCCGGGCAGCGGCTCCTCGAGGGTGGCCAGCGCATGGTCCGCGCCCGCCGCGCGCAGCGCCTCGACCGTGTACTTGCCGGTAGCGACGCCGACGGCGACCGCGCCGACGGCGTGCGCGGCGTCGATATCGCGGGGCGTATCGCCGACGACCAGCAGGCGGGCGGCCTCGAGGGGGTGTCCGTGGATCCGACCGGCGCGCTCGACGGCCAGGCGGGTCAGCTCGGCGCGGTCGTCGGCGTCGGAGCCGTAGCCGCCGAAGCAGAAAAAGCGGTTCAGGTCGCCGCGGGCGAGCTTGATGTGGGCCGCCGCCTCGAGCGCGCCGCTGACGATGCCGAGGAGAATCCCGGCAGCGGTCAGCCGCGGCAGCAGCGCGGCCACGCCGGGCATGACGCGGTAGCCGGGCGAGCGCGCGACCTCGCCGCCCAGCCGCTCGAGGTAAGTCGCCAGCAGCCGGGCCATCTCCCGGTCCGTGGGTTCCCGGCCGAGCACGCGGGCGAAGGTCAGCCGACCGACGGTCGGGTCGGTCATGCCGTCGTCGGTGAACGCGCCGATGTCGGCCGGGACGCCGTGCAGCCGCTCGAACGCGTAGCGCCACGACCTGGTCCCGGCCCCCCCGCTCGAGATCAAACAGCCGTCCACGTCGAAGAGGATGGCCGCTACCTGGCCGTCGTCGTGCGCGTCGGCTCTCATGTGCGCCCCTGCCTTCTCCTTGAAGGCGTCGCGCCGGCGACGTTTTTTCTTTCCGTCTTATACCAATTGCCCCTTGAAGCACCATAAACCCAATCGGTCTGAGGGTACGCGCGCGCTTCGCGAGACTGCGTGAACACGCGCGCTTTCCAAACGCAAAAACGGCGTTTGGAAAGGCACTTGGTATTACTTGCCGTCTTACTTGCTACCGCGCTCGCTGCGTCACGCTGCGCTCGCTCCCCAGGTCTCAGCTTGTTCGTCATCGTATCTCCCTTTCGAATACTTGGCTTTAGAACGCTAAAGTCGGCTCGGCAATCGCCACCTGAAAATCTTGCCCCTCCCACCCCTCTCGCCACAAAAACGTGAATACCACGCTAGCGCCGACCTGAAGCTGCTCCGACGGCACATCGCCGAACCAGCAACCGAAGCCCGTCGCGCGCGTTTCCAGGTCATTGACCGTCGCCCAGCCGTCACAGCTCCAGCGAATCGTGGCCGCGCGTTCGGTGATGATGCGCAGCGTTTGCCCGGCGGCGATGCGCGGCGGCTGATGCGCGAAGGTCCACATGTCGATCCGGCTGCTTGTTTTGGCCTCGGCGTAACGCCGGTAAACCGGCGCGATGCGGTCGAAAGCCAGCCCGTCTCTGTGGCTGCGCACCAGCGTCACATATTCCGCGTGCGACCAGCACAGCGGCATGGCCGCGCCGGTCGGGCCACCGCGCCGCAGGCTCGCGCCCGGCACGTCGTCCGCGTCCCAGAGCTGCTCGGACAACATGCCGCCCTCGCTGGCGAACTTTTCCAGCGCCGCGATGAACGGCCACGCGTCGCGCCCGGCGGCCAGCTCGTAGTGACCGCGTTCGCCGGTCAGCAGCGGCCAGGCGCGGCCTTCCCCGACCCCGTCGTAGGCACCGCCGTCCGGCTTCTGGCCGTAGCCGTCGTGGTTGTAGCGCCGCCAACCGGGGCCTTGCGGCAGCTCGCGTTTGAGCACCTGGTCGATCACCGCCAGCGAATCAGTTATCAGCCGGTCGTCCGCCGCCCGCAGCCCCAGCCGGACGAGCTGGAGAAAGTCGCCGCCGACGACGTTGCGCGCCGGATGCGTGCCGCCGCCGTTGGCGAGAACGATCTCGGCCTCGTCCGGGTCGGGCGCGGCGACGGCTCGTCGCGGGTCGGCGGGGGTGATGCGGAGGTAGTGGCGCGGTTTGCCCGCCACCAGTTCGCCCCTGGTGGTCACCGTCCATTCTTCTAGGTGCGCCGACAGCCAGTCCGCGTACTCGAGCAAGACCTCCGCCGCCGGCTCGTCGGCGCGGCCGCGCGCAAAGTCCGCCGCGCACACCAGGCCCGCGGTGATCACCGCCAGCGTCGAGGGCGAGTAACCGGCGTTCTCCTCCCACCGCTCCTGGGCCGTCACCGGCCCGTGCAGAACCAGATAACGCGCGGCGCGCGAGACCAGCGCCCAGGGGTCGAACTGCCGCAGCGCGTCCGCCTGCTGCAAGCGCCAGGCGAGCAGGATCGGCGCGGCCACTTCGTCCAGTTGCACGCCTGTCCAGTAGGCTTCGCCCATGATCGAGCTGTTTTGCGGCAGGCCGCCACCAGGTGCCTGGACGCTCGCCAGCCAGATCAGCGCGCGCAGCGGCGACTCGGTTTGCCCGCAGGCCAGCAGCGCCGTGGCGGTTTGCACTAAGTCGCGCGGCCAGACCAGATGGTAGCCGCCGCTGTCGCTGTCGTCTTTAGTCTCACCCCAGGGAATGCTCAGCGAGGCCACGAAGGCACCCTGGCAGGTCTTGTCTTCATGCGCCAGCAAAACGCTTTGGCTCAAGCGGAGCAGCTCGCCACCATCGGTGGTGTGCTCGCTCAGATCGGTGGCGGCGCGCGTGCGCCGCCACTGGCCGACATACCGCCGGCGCTGCGCGGCGAAAGGCGTGGCGAACGCTTGCAGCAGGTGGGTCGACGCGCTGTGCCGCGTGCGCCCGAAGCCGACGCCCAGGGTGAACGCCGGGCCAGCCGCGATATCGACCTCGCCCAGCAGTGCGATGTTGCCGTCCTCGGCCCGCTCGAATTCCCAGTCCATGCTGAAGTTGTCCATCAAGTCCTGCCAGCCGTCGCTGAAGCCGACGTAGCCGACGGAGCGCCGCGTAAAGTCGGGGTTGCACCCGAAGGCCATGTGAATGTCTTCCCGTTGCACGTCGAAGAGCTTCCGGCCATCCGCGTCACTCCACCAGGCCGAGTTGTGCTGGCCCGTGCCTTTTGTGTGGGGGGCGAGCAGCGCGTAAAGGCGCAGTTTGCCGCGCAGCGCCGGGTCCAGGATGTCCAGCCGCGTGTGCATCAACAACACCGGCGCGTGCGGGTCGGTGATGATGTCTTTGACGAGGCGATAGCGGCCCGCGCGGTCGGTGTTGGTGAGCCGGTAAAACAACGCGCCCGGCTCCGGGTATTCGGTCTGGCGCAGCAGGTCGCGCCGCTCCTCGTGGCAGAACGATTCGCCGTCGCTGATGAGAAACTGCAGGTCGCGCGTGTTGGGCGAATCCACGTAGGGGAAATAGACCTCGTTGACGACGCCGTGGCTGAGCGTGAACCAGACGCGCGCGCTGGTGTGATACGCGGTCCCGACGCCGCTCTTGGCGCTGGAGGTCCAGCGCGGCGCGGTGCCCGGCGCCCCGAAGGCGCTGGCGTGCTTAGTCATTGGTTTTCATCCTTGTCCTTTCGCTGCCGGGTCTCCCGGTCGTCGCGTCCTTCGAGCCCGCCCCACCGTCCCGAGGCACCGATGCGTGAGTAACTGCCACAAACAAAGCGGAAACGAGTAGCGTTCGTCCTCCAGCGTGCGCGCCACCGGGCTCGAGCCGCCTTCGACCTCGTACGGGCTGCCGCTACCCGTCGCCACTACGCTACGCGCTCAGGCGCTCTTCCGCAGGCAGGGTCTTATGGGCCTCTCTGGTTTGCCGGAGGCGTTTGAGGTCGATGAAACAGACCGTCGCGATTACGATCTGAAAGGCCGGCAGCAGACTGTCGAGGTCGATGCCCTCGTCAAAGCCGCTCCCAGGAATGAGCCAGGGGTGTGACGCGCCGTTGGCGAGGTGGAGGTTGATAACCAAAAACGTCGCGCCGATAGCGGCGGTGGCGATGGCTATGTGGACGGTTGCGCGTACCCGGTCGGAAACGCGCTCCCAGGCGAAGAGCCAAATGAGCGCGCCGAGGATCAGGGTAAGCCCGGCGAGCAATTCGGCGGTCTCGATAACGTAGCCGAAGCGCTGGGCGTTGGGGATAAACGCGCTCATCATCAAACTGCGGTACCAGCCGGGCGCGCCTTCGGACTTCTCCAGCAACTCGGCGGCGAGCCCGGTGGGAAAGCCGCCGCGCACAAACTTGACGAGGCCGGACATAAACCATTCGTAGCCGACCACCAGGTTTACGACGAGCAGGCCGGTCATGCCGACGCTGGGTTTGCCGCGCAACGTGTCGGGACGCGCCGTCGTCCCCGTCACTGCTTTTTTATCCGTCACAGCTTTACCGTCCCCTCTGCTACCCCGAGGTGTTCTCACGTTCTACACTCCCTTTTGTGTCGCTTGCGTCTTAAGCACTCGAGCGCGACCGTCCAAGCCACCGGGCGGGCGCTTGTCGGCTCAGACGATGAGCGCGTTCCAGCCGCCGTAGGTGTTCCTGACCTTGCCCGGCGGGACGCTCAGCGCGATGATGAGCAGGCCGACGACAAGCGCGTTCAAGCCCGCCAGCAGCGTGCCGCCGCCGAGCAGCCAGGGCAACACGATGATGGCGAGCGCCAGCGCGATGTTGATAAACCTTGCGGCGCGCGCCACTTCTGCAAAAGCGACGATGGCGACCGTCACGACCAGCGCGCCGAGGATGTGGTCGCTGTGCGCCGCGCCGCCCTGGGTCTGGAAGATGGCGGGCGAGGCCATCAGCCACGCGCCCAGCGCCGCGCTCACCAGCAGGTTCCAGGGTAGCGTCGCCCCCCAGAACATCTCGCGCGTCGGCGTCGTCGCGCGGCGCTGCGGCGTCGAGTCGCCGCTCAGCGCGTCCCCGCCGAGCCAGAAGGTGCGCCACACGGAGTTGCCCGCGCGCCGGGTCTGCACCAAGTACTGGATCATCGCGATCACCTCGTCGAGCGAGAGCGTGACCATGATCAGCATGAAGAGCGCGGTCAGCAGACACAGGGTGCACCAGGCGCCCACGACCACCGGCTGCAAAATAATCAGCACCACGCTGACGATGCCGAGCGGCACCACCATGAAGCCGAAGAGGGCGACCATCCACGGCATCGTGCGCCAGCGGCGCGGGTCCCCCATAAAGCCCGCCAGCAGCTCGACCAGATAGGTGTAGGAGCCCAGCCCCGCGTCCGAGACGGGAAAGGCCCTCGAGACGGCCGAACCGAGCACCAGCACCGTGCCGTCGCCGAAGACCGGGTCCCAGGCCCAGGCGATGTGGTCCAACTGGAACGCCGCCATGTAGCGCGACATGAAAAAGTTGAGCAGGGCCAGGACCAAGATGGGCGCGCGCTGGAGCCACGACGCCGGGTTGTACGACCAGCCGAGCGGCACGTCGGGTCCCGGCATCTGCATCTTCATGGGCACCAGCACGGCAAAGGCGACCACGAGCATGCCCACCAGCGTGTCGTTGGCGTAGGCGGCGGCGTCCGGTGCCCAGAAAACGAGCGGGGCCAGGGCCACCCACAGGCCCACCACCGTGTTCGCCCACGCGGTGCTGGCGCGCCCGCTGCGAAAGGTGGTCAGCGCCAGCCCTATCACCAAAAGGCCGCTGATCATGTCGTTCCAGATGAGCGGCACGCTCTGATAGCCGAGCGTGAAGGGGCTGACCAGCAACCACGCGCCCAGCACCAGCAGGGGAATCTGTGACCAGGGCGCCATCTTCACCATCTGGCCCATCAGCGCGGGGGTAGACGGTGCCTCGGCGCGCGCCGCCGCCTGCGCGCTTTGCAGCTCCTGGTAGACCTGCGCTTCGCGTTGCAGCAGCGCGCGCGGCAGCTCGAGCGCCAGGCGTCGGTGCTCTTGCGCCGGCTTCATCATCGCGACGTGTCCGGGTACGTCGCGCTCCATCAGCTCGCGCGCCCTGGCGTCCTCTTCTTTCTGCGCGGCCACTTCGCGGCGGTAGGCCTCGGCCAACTGCGTTTGTTGCGCGCGCAAGCGCTCGAGCTGCTCCTCTTTGGCGCGGACTTCGGCGTCCGCGTCGGCCTTGCCCATCTCCGTGCCCATCTTCATAGCCGGCGGGCTGGCGTCACTGGCGCGTGGTGAGTTCATCTTCATCGTCCTTTCGAGTCGTGGCCTTGGGAGTTATGACCCCGGGCGTCGTGGCCCAGTTGCTCGCCCAGGGCCATCAGTTCATGCCGCCCCAGCGCGCCCGCCGGCGCGGCAGGCGTCAACTCGCGCAGCCACAGCGGCGGCGTGATCTCGTTTTCCCTGTACCACGCTGCAGGGTCGGCCTTGAGCGGCGGTATCATGCGCGGCAGCGTGTCGCGCAGCGCGTGCTCGGGCGTCCAGCCCAAAACGGTGCGGGCGCGCGTGACGTCGAGTTCGACGTTGTCGTTGGCGAGGTCGATCATCCACGGCTTGATAAAGGGCGGTCGGCCCAGCGGCAGTGTCTCCTGCGCCCACGCGCCCGCTTTGGCGAGCGGCTTGGGCAGGGAGTAGGTCTTCCAGTCCTGTCCGTGGATGAGCTTGCCGAAGGCGCGCTGCAACTCGTCGTAACTGGGCGAGTCGGGCTCGCCGATGAGCAGCGTCAGCTCGGGCGGCAGTTCGTGGCGGCGCGCCACCGCGAGCAAAATCGACTCCACCACGTCGTCGTTGTGCACGTAGGCCTGGCGACCGGTGGTGACGTCGCCGGGAAAGAGATAGGCGGTGAGGTCGTGCTCGTAGATGCGCTGGATCTGCTGCGCCAGCGGAATCGAGTGGCACAGGTCGTCGTAAACGCCGGCGACGCGCAGGACGACGCTGGGGATGTCGCCGCGCTCGGCGCGGATGACCTGCTCGGTCTTGACTTTGGACTCCGGGTAAGGCCAGGTGGGCTCGAGCGGCGAATCTTCGTTGATACGCTGCCCCGGCGCGGAGGGGGCGTGCACCAGGTCGGTGCTGGAAAAGATGAACTGCTCGACCTCGAAATCCTGCAACAGCCGCAGCAGGCGCTCGGTGCCGCGCACCGTCACCTTGTCGTAGAGCGGGCTCGGCGCGCCGGAAAAGTCGTAGTAGGCGGCCAGGTGAATCACCGAGGCGAGGCGGTTGCCGTGCAGCTCGCGGACGGCCTGCAAGCCGCGGCGGACGCTCTCATCGGACGCCAGGTCCACGTACAGGCACTCGGCGCTCGGCGGCGGGTGCGACGGCGCGCGGCGGTCGAAGCCGACGACGTTGAACGACTCCGTCAAGCGCTTTACCACGGGGTAGCCGAGCCGGCCACTGGCGCCGGTGAGTAAAATCGTGTCTTTGGGTTCACTCATCGCTTATCTCCTCAACGAACTTGAAACCTGGGACTTAGGGCTAGCCAGCGCCTTTTCCGGTCGGAATGTCGAGCCCCAAGCGCTCCCCTAAGCCGGGCACGGGAGTAGTATGACCGCAGCAGCCCCCGCTGCCGACCCTCATTGGTCAGCGCGCGGCCTACATCTTTTGATAGAGGTTTTTCTAACAGGGGTTTTCTGATAGAGGTTGCGGTAGAGAGTGCTCCTCTAGTGCTCGTCCCGGTAGAGGTCGGCTCGAGAGGCGGGCAGGGCGACCTGACCGTTCGCGCCGGGTTTGGCGAGGAGCGCCTGGTGGATGGCGAGGCGCGCGTAGGCGAACTGGTGAGCGCAGCCGTGCAAGTAAAGCCGCCACAAGCGGGCGCGCTCGAGCCCCACCTCGGCTATGGCCTCGTCTCGGTGGGCCTCGAGCCGCTGCGCCCAGTGGCGCAGGGTCCGGGCGTAGTGCTCGCGCCAGTCCTCGACGTCGCGCACTTCGAAGCCCACCGCTTCAGCCGCTTGCAGGCTCCGCCACAGCGGCAGGATTTCGCCGTCGGGAAAGACGTAGCGGCGCATGAACTCGCCCGACACCACGCGCGCGTCCACCACCGACGGGCGCGGCCCCCGAGAGATGGCGTGGTTGAGCATCAGGCCGCCCGGCTTTAGGTGCTCCCAGACGGTGCGGAAGTAGCCGCCTATCTTCTCGTCGCCGACATGCTCGGCCATGCCGACGCTGACGATTTTGTCGAAGGTTCCGGTCAGGTCGCGGTAGTCTTGCAGCCTCAGCTCGACCTGCTCCGCCAGACCCGTCGCCCGCAGGCGCGCCTCGGCCTCCGCGAGCTGCCGTTCGGAAAGGGTGACGCCCACGGCGCGCACCCCGTAGTGCTCGGCGGCGTAAGCGACCAGGCCGCCCCAGCCGCAGCCGATGTCTAAAAGCCGCTCGCCGGGCGCAAGGCGCAGCTTGCGGCAGATAAGCTCGAGCTTGGCCGTCTGCGCCTCGTCCAGGGTCTCGTTTCCGGCGGGAAAGTAGCCGCAGGAGTAGACCATGCGCTCGTCCAGCCACAGTTTGTAAAAGGCGTTGGAGAGGTCGTAGTGAAAGCTGACCGCCTGGCGGTCGCGCGCGCGCGAGTGCTTGCGCCCGCGCACCCTGGCCGCCAGTGCGTCGGGGCGCGCGCTGTGGCGGCGCAGGGCCGCCGCTTCTGTGGTCAGCCCGACCCAGTCGAGCGGCGACAGCCCCAGCCGGGCGTGCTCGAGCAAGCCGAAGACCGTCTCGACCTCGCCTTCTATCTCGAGGTCGCCGCGCACGTAGGCTTCGCCCATATGCAGGTCGAGCGGCAGTTGCAGCATTGCGCCCAGCGCGGTTTCGTCGCGGAGCACCAGCGTCGCCGCCGCGTCGCTGCCGGGCGGCAACGCGGCGGGCAGCACGGTGCCGTCCCACAGCCTGACCGCAAAGGGTCGCTCTTCGGGCAGGACGCGCTCGAGTAGCCGCAAGGTCAGCTGTTTGGTGCGGGTCGTGTCTGTACGGGCCGTGTCGGTGACGGCTTGTCGACTGTTCATGCGAGTTCCCCCAATTCGTGCCGGTTGCTCGACCGGCGTTTGCGAGTTTGGCTTTAACGCTTCTTCGCTTACCTGTGAGGTTTACGGCTCGTGGCAAGCAGCTTGAAAAACTGCTACGAGCCTACGGGCACCTGCTCCAAGGTGAGTTCGGCGCCGGTTCGGTTCTAGGTGTCGGCTCTGCTTGACCGAGAGCTTCTTGCAGCGGGCGCGTTGCCAAAACGCGGCGCGCCGAGCCTGGTCGGACGTTCACCCCCGGCGAGGGTGAGGGCGCGGCTTAAAAACTGGTGACGGCAACCCCGGCCTCAGCGCCGACCCAGGCGGGACTGGTCGCTTTGCCCCAGTCCGAGCTGAGCCACAGCCAGCCGAGATAGACGTGAACGACCGCCCACAGGGGGACCATAAGCCTGGACGCGAAGAGGAATTTGCCGCCCCGTGGTTCGGGATAGGACGTGGCGTGAGGCACGGCTTTCAACTCCTTTCAGTTCCCAGTGTGTACCGGCAACGAACGCACGTCGTCGGCCAAAAGGCAACTGCCGAGGTCTATCTTTAGGAGTACAGCAATCACATTACGCAGAGCGTACGAGAGTTCGTGGCTTGTCGGTAGCGCGTGGTCTTTCGACAAGCTACAAGCCGCTTGCCGAAAGACCGGCTCAGTCCCTCAACTAAGTATCTATCCAAGTATTTAAGTACATACTTAGTCCGCAACGCCACGTCCGCCGAGTCTCCAAACCTTGCAACCCGCGCTGCACAGCTCAAGGCAGAGACGTACAGACCACTCCGTCGCCATTGCCGTCGAGCCGGTTCGGATCGCCCGGCCCCGCCGCCTCGAAAAACGCTTGTGCTTCGGCCTGTGTCCCAAAATCGCTACAGTTACGGTCGGTATCGTCTGACGACGTACCCGTGAACTCTGTACGCTCAGCCTCCGTATTTGTAGACGTAGGGCTTACGTTCACCTGATAGTTGCCGCCCTGCGCTGCCGAGATGCTGATGGTGCCACTCTGGTCGGTACGGTAGACCTCCGCACCTGCGTCTTTGTAGAGCTTCAGCGCCTCTGCCGACGGGTGTCCGTAAGCGTTATCGCGGCCTACTGAAATCACGACCGTTTCGGGTTTGAACGTCGCCATACTCTCTTGACTGTCGCCGTTCGGCGAGCCGTGGTGCGCCGCCTTATAGACTGTGACCGGTTCCAAGAGTTCAGGAACGTTTCCCGACCACCATGCAAGCTCCGGTTCTTCGGCGTCGCCGGTGAGCGCAGCTCGAAATTTGCCGTAAGTGACAATAATCCCGACGCTGTGGTCGTTGCTACCCAGGCCGGGGTCGTCTGGTGGCGGGATAACCTGAAGCGACGCGTCACCCAAACCGATGCGCCGCGCCGTCGGCGGCACGAGCTGCGAGCCTGCGCCTTGCACGGCCCGCAAGAGTCCCCGGTAGGTCTGGGTATCGTGCGGCAGGCCGTTATCCATAAAGAGCCGGGGTTGGTAGGCGCGCACGACCGCCTCCAAGCCGCCGATGTGGTCGGCGTCGGCGTGTGAGGCGATGACTAGCTCGAGCGAGGTGACGCCGACCGACTGCAGATAGGCAAGCACCGCTTCTGTCGGTCTGCCGCCGTCGTAAAGGACGTTTTGACCCGAGGGGCTGCGGATTAAAACCGCGTCACCTTGGCCTACGTCGATAAAAGTCAGCGTCAGACGTTCGGACGAGTTTTCGCAGCTTACGAGTAGACCGATCAGCAGTAGGGGTAAGAGGTACCTGACGGTTCGCTTTATCACACACCAATCTAAGCCACGCCGGTTCACAACTCTATATCGCCTTTGTCTTGAAGTACAGGCAGTTCGGCGCGGAGCTGTTCGCTTTCGCGGCGGCGCGCGGCTGTAAGCGCCTCGTCAACCGTGTAACGGACCGTGCCGCGGCGGTACCAAGGCAGTTTGGCAAGAACGTCACCTTCACGCGCCGCCGGTGGCAACTCGTCTTGGGGGACGACGAGTGAGTCGCCGGTTTCGGTCTCGAGTACCGCCGAACCTGCGTCTTCAAAGCGCTCGAGGGTGTAGAACATAACGCCAGTGTAACCAAAGTGACTCGAGCCGCTGCGTAACTGTCGACCTGCTAAACTAGGCGCATGTATCTGCTGCTCCGCTGGCTCTTAAACGCCGCCTCGCTCTGGCTGACCACCGAAATCATCCCCGGCATCACCTTTACCCAACCGGGCCTCTGGCCGATTTTACTTGCAGCCCTCGTGCTGGGCCTCGTGAACGCCGTCGTGCGCCCTATCATGATCCTCCTGACGCTGCCCCTGACACTCTTGACGCTCGGGCTTTTCTTGCTGGTCGTCAACGCCATAACGCTCGGTATCGTCGTGGCCCTTACCCCGATGGCGACGACCGGGTTTGGTACAACGCTGATTGCCGCCCTGGTGCTGACGATTATCAGCACTGCCCTCAACGCGCTTATCGGTGTAGGGCGTGAACGCGAGCTTTAAGTTTCAAGTAGGGTGAGCGGACGTGCGGGCGCGCCGAGGTGCGTAGGTGTAGCCGAGTGAAGGTGCTCCGAGGTTTTGCCGAGAAGATGCAGGCACTTTTAGGCCGCGAGGCGGACGCATTTCTGGCGAGTCTGGAACACCCTGCAAGGGTCGGTTTGCGGGTCAATACGCTGAGATGTTCCCCGGAAGCGTTCAAAAGGCTTTCACCGTGGCGGCTCGAGCCCCTCCCCTGGTGCAAAGACGGTTTTTTGCTACCTGAACCTGCGCGCCCCGGCCTGCACCCGCTGCACCGTGCGGGCGTCTACTACCTGCAAGAACCCTCGGCGATGGCGGTCGCCGTAGCCGTAGCCCCAAAACCGGGCGAGTGGGTGCTTGATCTGGCGGCAGCGCCGGGCGGTAAAGCGACGCAGCTGGCGAGTCTGATGGACAATCAGGGTTTACTTGTCGCCAACGAGGTAACACCGGGACGAGTACGGGCTTTGGGGGAGAACCTCGAGCGCCTCGGCGTCCGGCACGCCCTGATTACGAGCGAAAGTGTCCAAAAACTTGCGGCAAGGTGGGGCGCAGTTTTCGACCGGGTGCTGCTCGACGCGCCGTGTTCGGGTGAAGGCATGTTCCGTAAAGCGGACGAAGCCGCACCGCAGTGGCGCGAATATCTTATCGAGAGTTGTGCGGTGCGGCAAGACGGGTTGCTAGCCGAAGCTGCACAGCTCGTCAAACCGGGAGGCACTTTGGTTTACAGCACCTGCACCTTTGCGCCGGAAGAAAATGAAAGGGTTATCGCGCGGTTCTTGGGCAAAAATCCGGAGTTTGAACTCGCGCCCCTCGAGCTGCCCGGCGCGTCACCCGGACGCCCCGAATGGACAGTAGAACCCGCTAAAAGCTTAGAACATACCGCTCGTTTCTGGCCTCATCTGAGCCCCGGTGAAGGGCACTTCATCGCCAAACTCAGCCGCGTTGCCGGCGCCGAAACACGCCGTAAAACCTCGGCACCCGCGCAGTTGTCCCGTCAGGCGAAAGACCTCTGGGAGAGGTTCGGCGGGGAAACGTTTGACGGCACAGTTATGCCGGACGCACCCTTGACCCTTCGCGGCGACCAGCTTTACGCTCTCCCCGAAGCGCTGCCTGAGCTTACCGGACTCCGCACCCTGCGCGCTGGTCTGTGGCTGGGGACGATGAAGAAAAACCGTTTTGAACCCGCGCACAGCCTCGCGCCGGCCCTGACTCAAACAGCGCTGAGCGGTACGCGCACGCTGGACTTTAACGCCGACAGCCCGGAGTTAAAGCGGTATTTGCAGGGAGATGTGCTCGAGGCCCCCGGCGAAGACGGCTGGCTTGTCGTTACGGTTTCGGGGTTTGCGCTCGGCTGGGGGCGGCAGGTAAAGGGCACCGTAAAGAACTTTTACCCCAAGGGTTTACGGCTCGCGCCCTGAGCGCCGGGCGTTACGCGCGGCTGACCGCCCACACCGAACCCGTAGCGACGACGATGTGCATCAGCTCGAGGATTACAATCGTCAGCCTCGGCGCACCCGCAAGCGTAAACGGCGTGAATATCATCAGGGCAAAAATTACGGCGGCGACAAGGTAGAATATTCGCTTCGGCTGAGCCGTAAAACGTACCAGCAGCAAAAAGACGAGCGCGGCGACAACGACCGGAAAAAAGCTCGCGATAATCACCGGAACAACCGTAAAGGGTTGCCCTTGGGCCTGCACCGAAGGTGGAAACGCGCCGAAGAGGTCACCTAAAAAGTAGAGCAGCACATTGATGAGAAGTGCGCTGGCAGCGGCGACGAGCGTAGCGAGCGTCAGACTGCGAAGAGAAATAGAACGGGTCTTTTCAGCTTTTACCTTTGTGGTCAAAAGAACCTCCTCGAGTTAGGCACAGGGTAACGAACCAAGACGCGCGGCGCAAGTTCAGAGAGGCTCGCGCGTCGGGTGTTTAGGCGTCTCGAGCCCCCCGATAATTTCCAAGACCGCCGGCAACAGCGCCTTTGTTGTACTCAGGCCCTCGTCGCCGTAAAGCGTTTCGTGCCCCGACCAGTCGCCGAAATACCCGCCCGCCTCGCGCAACAAGACCGGAAACGGCCCGCAGTCCCACGCGTTCATGATGGGGTCGAACATCGCTTCCATACGCCCGGTGGCGACCAGCATGTGCCCGTAAGCGTCCGACCAGCCCCGGCGGTCGTAGGCCGCCGCCGCGATACGCGTCCAAGCCTCGGCGCGGTTATAGGCCGTAAAACTACTAATATCGGTAAAACCGACGGTGCTTTCAGCGAGTGTTTTCTTTTCCGAAACGTGCGCCGGACGACCATTTAAGGTACACCCCAGCCCCGACGCGGCGGCGCAGAGTTCGCCCAGGGCCGGAAAATGCGCGACGCCGACTTCACACCGCCCGTCGATCTCGAGCCCTAACAGCACGCCGTAAAGCGGCACGCCCCGGACAAACGCCTTCGTCCCGTCGATGGGGTCAACGAGCCAGCGGTGCGACGCTCCCTTTTCAGCTTCACCAAACTCTTCGCCCAGTACGGCGTGGTCGGGAAACCGCGCCGCGATGCGGCGGCGAATCAGCGCTTCGGCCTCCCGGTCGGCAATCGTTACGGGGCTGGCGTCGCCCTTATACTCGAGCCCCAAACCCGCAGGCGAGCGTCCGAAGTAACCGAGCGTCAACCGCCCGGCGTCATAGGCGAGTTCGGTGGCAAAGTCCAAAAATACGCGGCGCTGCTCGGCACGTCCCATAGCTGCAGTGTATCTCGCGGTAAAGCGGCGCGCGGCGCGTTAGGCTGAGTCATGATTTACACGCGTGAGCAGCTCGAGCAGCGCGAAGCCGACACGCTGGCCCCCTACGCCGTTCTCGCTGCAAAAAGCCGGGGCCGCAGCTACGCGGAAGGGCCGTCTCAATACCGCACCGCCTTTCAAAAAGACCGCGACCGGGTGATTCACACCTCGGCTTTCAGGCGGCTCGAGTACAAAACGCAAGTGTTTGTAAACTACGAGGGCGACCACTACCGCACGCGCCTCACGCATACGCTCGAGGTCGCGCAGGTCGCCAAAAGCATCACCCGCGCGCTCGGCCTAAACGACGACCTCGCCGAGACGATTGCCCTGGCCCACGACCTCGGGCACCCGCCGTTCGGACATGCCGGGGAACGCACGCTCGACCGGCTGGCAAGTGCTGAAGGCGGTTTCGACCACAACCAGCAGTCTTTGCGGGTGGTCACCGAACTCGAGCACCGCTATCCCGCTTTTCCGGGGCTTAATTTGAGCTGGGAGACGCTCGAGGGCATCATGAAACACGACAAATATGATTTGCTCGGTACAAGTTTTAGTAAGAGGTTTGGGGATGGTCATGAACCCGACCGGCAACCGTCTTTGGAGGCGCAGGTGGTCAACATCGCCGACGAGCTGGCGTATAACGCGCACGACTTGGAGGACGGCTTGCGCGGCGCTCACCTCACCCCGCCGCAAATTGCCGAGGTTCCTCTTGTCGGTGAACTGATGAAACAGCTCGGACTGGACGCGCAGCATTTCGGAAGTTCTGAACGCTACATCCTCATCCGTGAACTTTTGGGCTTGACCATTGAAAGCACCATCCGGGAGACCGACCGCCAGCTCAGCGCTTACGCCGTAAAAACGCTGGGGGACGTGCAGCGCGCGCCCACCAAACTCGTCTGCGCCGAACCCGACTTGCACGCACAACTTGCCGAACTCAAAAGTTTTTTGTACGAAAACCTGTACTATCACTTTCGCCAAATCCGCATGACCCGCAAAGCCGACCGGATGCTCACCGCACTTTTTACGGCGTACTGCGAAACCCCTAAAATGCTGCCGCAAGCAGTACAAGCCGAAACCGCAGAAAAAGGTTTGGTGCGTACCGTAACCGACTATCTAGCGGGGATGACCGACCGTTACGCGGGAGACGAATACCGTAAACTGTTCGACCCGCAAGCACTGACCTGAATTACGCGTAACCGAAAGCTGGAAGGAAGAAGGTCCAGCGGTCGGCAGCTACGAAGCGGGCGCAGCACCGCGCACGGGCGATGACCTTTACGGCGTATGCCGGGGTGCTGACCCGGAGTTCGTTAAAAAACGACTTTTACCTCGAGTTTCGTGGCGACGGCGTTTTGAGGACGTGCGACTACGTGCCGAAAAGCTGCGTTGACGACTGCTCGAGAGGCGTCAATATCACGGGGCTCGAGTTTCTCCCCGCCAAACCCGACTAAGCTGTCACCAAGCCAAACAGAAAAGGGACGCACCGAGGTCGTCCCTTTTTCGCTGACGGATTTTTATCGACAAACCAACGTTTCTACTTTCCAAGCGTACTCCGCGCCGTCCCGAGTAACTCACCGTTCGATACGTCCCTAAACCACGCCGAGCCGAGGTTCGGCGTCTCTATCCGCACCATCACCCACGGGTTGGTAAGCGCCTGCGTGCTCAGCGTACCGGGAGCCGGGGCGGTGGTCGCTACGTCCAAGTACGCTTCGCCACTTTCAACCGCGACATTTTGCACGTCCACGCTGTAACCGCCGCTGTTTTTGGTTCCCAGGAAAAAGGCGGCGACGCTTGAGCGCCCGAAATCGACCTCCGGGACGGGCGGTTTCGGTACCATCAGGCCGTAAGCCCGGTTCCAGAGCCTTTCCAACTCCGCCTGACTGGTGGCGAGTTCAAAACTTGGCGAGTCGCCGCCGGTCGCCTGGGTGCCGGTCGCCAGGACTTCCCACGCGGGTGCAGCCGTAGCCGCCGGGGTCGCGGTGACGCCGGCGGTCTCGAGGCCGCGCCGCACCACGAGCGTGGTGTTGCGGTAGTCGCCCAGGCCGTTGGCCTGCCGGGTACGGTCGCGCACTTCGGCGAGCGCGGTGACGACGACCGGGCCACGCGCCTCCAAGTTACGCCCGAAAACGTCGGCTTCCGCGCGCGTCAGCTCCCCGAGGCCGAAGAGCTTGTCGGGGCGTTCACGTGGTACGACGCGGCCCGCATAACCCGTGTCCGCCGCGCCCAAAAGCGTAAACCACAGCTCGCCGTCGAAATACAGCACGCCCTCGACGGCTTCGGTCGTCGTGACCATCAGGTCGGTCGAAAAGGGAACACTTTGCACCACTACGGGCGCGTTACCGAGCGGCGTGACCGCTTGTTTGAGGTAGGGCTGACCTTCGACGAGGAGGGCATTGGGGACGCTCAGGGGGTCGTCGGAAGCGCCCTTCGTCAGCTCGAGGTCGCGTCCACCGACGCTGAGCGTCGTTGGTTCGCCGTAAAAGTAACCGTAGAGCGACCCGTTTTGGGCAGTATAGAGCGCCACGTCGTGTAAAACCGGCGCGCCCGCCTGAAACGACGGCAAACAGCCCGCTAGCAGGAGCGGGAGGAGTAAAAAAGCCTTTTTGGTCATAGGGTCACTTTAGCACCTTTACCCGTGAGCTTTTTTGTAGATTGAGGGATGTTTCGCCGGATATGTTACCTACTGCTCGTCGGGGCGTTCTTTTCAGCGGTGGCTGCCGAAACACCACCCTTTGAAGTCATCGTCGTCGGGAGTGAACCCGAGGGGATCAGCGCCGCCGTTGCCGCCGCCGAAACAGGGGCCCGGACGCTGCTCATAACAGAAGACGCGCGCGTCGGGGGGCTCTTTGTGTTGGGCGGTCTCAACTCGCTCGACCTGCGCGCGCACGCGCTGGTGCAGCGCGGACTGTTTGAACGCTGGTGGAACCTCGTCCTACGCGGCGCGGCGTTCGATACGGGGCGGGCACAAAGGGCTTTTGAGGCGCTGCTGGGGGGTGCGGGCGTCACCGTAAAGCTGGGGGCGTCTTTGGTGACGCCGATTATGCAGGCGGGCCGGGTGGTCGGGGTTCGGGTCGGCGACGAGAGGTTGGCTGCACAACAAGTTATCGACGCCACAGCCGACGGCGACTTTGCCGCTGCTGCGGGCGCAGCTTACACGGTCGGGTTCAGCTCGCTGGGTGTCCCGGAGCGGATGGCGGACACGCTGGTCTTTCGGCTCGAGGGGATCGACTGGGCAGGCTTGGTTAAAGATGTGCAGCTACGGGGTAGCGGTTACGCGCAGGTCAGCGGCGACGCCGTGTGGGGCGCGTTTGGAGGTTTTCCGGCGGCGTATACGGCGAAACAAGCGGGTATCCGGTTGCGCGGCCTCAACCTGGGACGGCAGGCGGACGGTTCTGTACTGGTCAACGCGCTGCTCGTTTACGGCGTCGACCCGTCCGACCCTTTGAGCGTAGCCGACGGGTTGCAGCGGGCGCGGCTCGAGGCTCCGCAAATCGTGAGGTACTTGCGGGCGCTGCCGGGCTTTGAAAAGGCCCGGTACGGCGGCGTTGCCGAGCGGCTCTATATCCGCGAGTGGCGGCACTTCAAAACGCGTTGTACGCTCACCGTAGACGACACGCTCGACAACATCGTAAGACCGGGCGATATCGCCGCCGGCAACTACCCCCTCGACGTACAAACCCTGACACCAGGTGATAACGGCTACGTTTACGGCGTCCCGGAGATTTACGGCGTGCGGCTCTGCGTGGCGCTGCCGCAGCGCTTAGCCAACAGAGGCCCGGACAATCTTTGGATTGTCGGTAAAAGTGCCGGCTACGACCCGCTCGCAGCGGCGTCGGCGCGGGTTGTCCCGTTTGGGATGGCTTTGGGTGAGGCGGTCGGGGTAGCGGCGGCAAATGCGGCGCAGACGGGACGCTCGGCCTCAGCTTATGTGGCGGATTCCAGAGCAGTTGAGGGTTTACGCGAACAGTTGGGCGGCAGGGGCGCATACTTGCCTGAAGTCAAACCCGGAGCCCCGACCGGCCCGGCGCAGCACCCAAACTTCGAGGCGTACCGCACGCTGCGGCGCAAGGGTCTGGCGCTCGGCGGTTACGATAACGACCCAGGGCTCGACGAGACCATGCCCGCTCAGGGCTTTTTGTATCTGCTGGTCAACGTCGGCAAGCGGTTTTGGCGTGACGACACCCTCGGTAAAAGGTTGCTTGAAAGGTTCCCCGACCTTGAAGGCGACCTCACCCTGAGTTTAGCTGTAGACCTGAGCCGCGCTGCAAGTCGCGCCCTGAACGCCCGCACAGTCGACTGGCGCAGGTCGGTAGCTGGGCTCGAGCCCCAAGCAACCCTCACACGCGGTCAAGCTTACGCTCTCGCCGCAAGGCTGGCCAAGCTAACGGCTCGGTGATTTGTTCTACGAACAGCAGGTTGGAAAACGCAGTGTCAAACATGGCACAAGCAGGTAGACTTTTATATGCTTCCGTCAGAACGCTCGGAAACCCGCCTTGCCACACGAGCTGGCCGTGGTGACTAGACATGGCTAAACCCCGCATCATCGGCGGCACCGCCAGAGGCCGCGTGCTGGACGTTCCTGCAAGCGGCACCCGCCCAAGCCCCAGCAGACTCCGTGAGGCGTTATTTAACATCATCGGGTTTCGGCCTCGGGGCACCTTTTTAGACCTCTACAGCGGTTCCGGGGCGGTGGGCCTCGAGGCCGCCTCGCGCGGCTGGCAAGCGACGTGCGTTGACCTCTCCAGAGACGCCGCAAACGTCGTCCGTAAAAACGCTCAAGCGTTTAAGCTCGAGGTCGGCGTCGTTCAGGGTGACGCGCTGGCCTACGCGAAAGCGCATCCGGGAGCCTTTGATATCGTGTTCGCCGCGCCGCCGTATCCGCTCGCGTTGGAAACCATCTTCGCGACGATTCTAGCCGCCGAGGTCGCCGGGCTCTACATCTTTCAGCATCCGTCAGACCTCACGCTTGGCGGCGACCGGCGCGTTTACGGGACGAACGCCTTGACGCTGCTCGAGCCGAACTAGTTTCGTTTTTAGAAACGTTTTGCACCGCTACCTCAATTTCAGGCGCAATGTATCGTGAATCCGACATATCTGTGCGGCAAGCTGTGACAGACTGGTGCAGATATGGCTGAGCCGAGCTTTTACGTCGCCCTACTTATCGCCCTCGGAGCCGCTGCCCAGTGGCTGGCGTGGCGCGTCAACCTACCTGCAATCCTGCCGCTCCTACTCATCGGTTTCGTCGTCGGGCCGCTGACGGGACTGGTCAAGCCGCTCGAGTTTATCAGCGAAGACTTGCTCTTTCCGGTAGTTGGTCTGGCGGTCGGGCTGATTCTTTTTGAAGGGGGCCTGACGCTGCGGTTTCCCGAGGTCAGGGAGGTGCGGCGCGTGGTGCTGAACCTCATCAGTGTCGGGGCGCTCCTGACCTGGCTCTTGGTCACGCTGGCGAGCTACCTCCTTATCGGGCTGACGCTGCCCCTGGCGCTCCTTTTCGGCGCGCTCGTGATCGTCACCGGGCCGACGGTGATCGGGCCGCTGATGCGGAGCGTCCGGGCCGAGCCGCGCGTCGCCAATATCCTCAAGTGGGAAGGGATTTTAATCGACCCTATCGGCGCGCTCGTCGCGGTACTGGTCTTCGAGTTCTTGCTCCTTGGGGGTTACAGCGATACGGCAGTTGGTCACACACTCTGGTCGCTCGTGCTCTTTATCGTCGTCGGCGTGATCGTCGGCGGCGTGGGCGGGCTTATCTTCACCTTTTTGCTGCGCCGCCGCTTTATCCCCGACTACCTGACCAACCTGGTGGCGCTGGCGCTCGTTTTTAGCGTTTACGCGGGCTCGAACCTCTTGTCGCCGGAGTCCGGGCTGCTGGCAACGACCGTGATGGGTCTGTTGATGGCGAACCTGCGCGCGCCGAACATCGGCGAGATTTTGACCTTCAAAGAAGACCTGAGCCTGCTCTTTATCTCGCTGCTCTTTATCGTCCTGGCCGCCAACATCGAACTGGGCGCGTTCGTAACGGCGTTGTCGTGGCAGAGTCTGGCTTTAGTCGGCGTCATCATGTTCGTGGTGAGGCCGCTCAACATCTTTGTCAGCACGATCGGGTCGCCGCTCTCGTGGCGAGAAAAACTCTTTTTGTCGTGGATTGCGCCGCGCGGCATCGTCGCGGCGTCGGTCACCTCGCTCTTCGCCTCGCGTTTGACCCAGGCCGAGGTTGCCGGGGCGGAGGTGCTCGTGCCGCTGGTGTTTATCATCATTGTCGGCAGCGTGACGCTAAACAGCCTGACCGCGAAACCGGTGGCGCGGCTTTTGGGCGTTGCCGAACCCGAGCCGCAGGGAGTCCTGCTGTTGGGGGCGCACACCGTTGCCCGGCAACTCGCCGCGTTTTTACAAACTGAAGGCTTTACCACGCTGCTCGCCGATACGAACTATGCGAATATCACGACGGCGCGCCTGGAGGGGTTAAACGCCTACTACGGCAGCCCGCTTTCAGGCCGCGCCGACGAAGAGATGCGGCTTTCAGGTATCGGTACGCTGCTGGCGATGACCTCGAACGATGAGGCGAACGCCCTCGCTACGATTAAATTTACCCGCACCTTCGATTCGACCCATGTGTTTCAACTTAAACCCAGCGAAAGCGACCGCGACACCTTGGACGAAGAGCGCCGGGGGCGCTTGATTTTCGGGCGGGGTACGACCTTTGAAGAGCTCGAGGCCCGTTTTCGCGGGGGCGAGCTTAAAAAAACGCCGCTGACCGAAACGTTTACCCGTAAAGACTTCGAGGCGCAAAACGAAGGCTATATGCCGCTGTTTATCGTGCGCGGCAAAACGCTCGTCGTCGTGTCGGGGGCGTCGCTAGACCTTACCGCCGGGGACACACTGGTTTCGCTCGTACCCAAAGTCGAGGTAGCCGAAACCAAGGCGGTAGAGATAGACACGAGAACCGCGCTCGAGGTCTAGAGCCTCGAGCCGGATGGTACCGACCGGTTACCTGCGGGATACCTGAACACGTCAGCCGGCTCGCGCCTTTGAAAGACGGTCTTTTATGAGCGCACATTTTGATATACGGGTAATTGCTTTATGAACGCGCCCGCACCGCTCTGTCTGGAGCCCTCGTCGGTAACAAGCTCGAGACCGAAGGTGTCGCGTCGTCTCGAGCTCTTACCCCCCTCAGTCATGATGTCCTCGAGCGACCTCTCTGCTCTTGCAATTTCTGTGAGCTTGAGGCTCAGGAGTGCGTCCGGTTTACATTTTTTTTCTGCCGACGCCGTTTCGCAAGCCTGGGCCGCTTCGGGGTCTACCCGAATCGTGATTGCTCGACTTGCCATAGTAGATCATAGGCGTTTGGGGTTATGAAGGTACGGAGGCTCGAGGTTCTCTAAAAGAGCGCTAAAATGCCTTGCTGAGCGTCAGCAGCCAACCTCTCAACAGCTTGAGCGTGCAACCTAAGAAGCGCCTCGACATCCGAGGTTTTGCAGTTACCACGTCTTATCCATATGACGTTGGGTGGAAAACCCAAGAGCAAACACAAATCGCTAAAATCTGCGTCTTTGGTAACGATGATGTAGTTCTCGAGCTTGGCATAATTCCAAATTTCGGTGTCCAAAACGCTGCCGAGTCCGAGAGGATAGACATGCTGAGAATCAGGAAAGATGTCTCCCAAACGCCTAGCTAAACGGGGGGACAGGTTTTGGTCAAAAAGGAGTTTCAAGTCGGTTCAGGCGACCATCATGATTTTCTCGCGGTCAGCGGCGTAGCTGAGACAAGCCAGAATATCCTCTTGGGTCAAATAGGGAAAATCCTCGAGTATCTCCTCAGGTGTCATGCCGCTAGCTAGAAGCTCGAGGACATCGTAAACCGTGATACGCATACCCCGAATGCAAGGTTTGCCGCCACGCTTACCCGGTTCGATGGTGATGATGTCTTTATAGCTCATGGTCAGATGGTACGCCTAGCTGTAGATTGAAGTGAGATCGGAAATCAGGATGCAGCACCCCAAGCTGCTTTCCAAGTCCTAGAATCTATAGTTTTTGCGTCTACCGCCAGTGTACTCACCATGTCAACAACCATTTGGTCAAGGTCATGGATGACGTCTCCACCAACAAGCACTCTGACAATCGTGCCGTGCGATCCAGGCCCCGTAGGTTCATGCTTAGCGTTGTGATAATCGAATCTACTTTTAATGTAGTCGCTGATGAACTCTCGTCCTGTTTTTCCATCGAAGTGCCTTTCAGGATAAAACCCAGAAAGCTTCACCCAAACATCAACCAAGAAGTCAATGACGTCAGCATTAGCTTGGGCCATGTTAGCCGTAATCCCACTATCCCAACCCTGTCGCGCATTTTGGAAGATGACCTTCTTGAGCTCAGGCAAACTTCCGACAAATCGAACTTGATGTGGCTGATCAAGATAACGGATTGGCGGATGACCTTTATCTGAAAGCGAAGGGGTTTCTGGTACAGAAACAACTGGCGGCGCATTCTCTTTCTTAGAACGGCGGGATTTAGAGGGCGCTTGCAACCAGTGATTAAGTAATAGCGCAAGAATTGTTCCCCCTACAGTTATAAGCGTTGATATTATCTCGGAACTCACCTCTTTAGTCTTCTGGCGGTCACTATTGTCCCAAAATCAGCGCGAACATCAAAGGTGCTACAATCGTCGCGTCACTCTCCACAATGAACTTGGGCGTCTCTGCCGAGAGTTTGCCCCAGGTAATCTTCTCGTTCGGCACCGCCCCCGAATACGACCCGTAACTCGTGGTCGAATCGCTGATTTGGCAAAAGTAGCCCCACATCGGCACGCCGTCGCGCCGTAAATCCTGGTGCAACATCGGCACCACACAGATGGGAAAATCTCCGGCAATACCGCCGCCGATTTGAAAAAAACCAATCGAGTGTTCCGGCGCGGTTTCAGTGTAAAGCTCAGCTAAATACATCATGTATTCAATGCCCGTTTTTACAGTGTGAACATTTTTCAGCTCGCCGGTGATGCAGTGCGCGGCGAACATGTTGCCGGTCGTCGAGTCTTCCCAACCGGGGACGATAATCGGCAGGTTCTTTTCGGCGGCGGCGACCAGCCACGAGTTTTTGGGGTCAATTTGGTAGTGTTCTTCCAAAGCTCCCGAGCGAATCAGTTTGTACAAGAACTCATGCGGAAAGTAGCGTTCTCCGGCAGCGTCGGCGCGCGTCCACTCGTTTAAGAGGGCGTCCTCGAGCCGCCGCATCGCCTCCATTTCGGGGATGCAGGTGTCGGTCACGCGGTTCATGTGACGGTCCAGCAAATCCTGCTCGTCTTGCGCGGTGAGGTCGCGGTAGTGCGGGACGCGCTCGTAAAAGTCGTGCGCGATGAGGTTGAAGATGTCTTCTTCTAAGTTCGCGCCCGTACAAGAGATCAGCTGCACCTTGTCCTGGCGAATCATCTCGGCAAACGACAACCCGAGTTCGGCGGTGCTCATGGCCCCGGCTAAAGTCACCATCATGTGACCGCCGGAAGCCAGGTGTGCGGTGTAAGCGTCGGCAGCGTCCACGAGAGCGGCGGCGTTGAAGTGGCGGTAGTGGTGGCGGACAAAGTCGGAAACAGGAGTTTTGGCAGTCTGGGACATAAAGACCTCGCAATCTATGAGGTAATTCTAGCAATGAGTACCGGGCAATGAGCAACGAGTAAAGTCAAAAGCTTTTACTAATTGCTCATTGCTTTACCTGAACTACCGCCTCCCGACTCAAACCTTGGTAGGGTTCTTTACGTTACATAAAGGAGTGAGGAGACATTTATGTCATGGACCGCTGCAAATATCCCTTCACAAACGAACCGCGTCGCCGTCGTTACCGGGGCGAACAGCGGGATTGGTTTTGAAACGGCGAAGGCGCTCGCCGTAAAGGGTGCCGAGGTGGTGATGGCGTGCCGTAATCTGCAAAAAGCCGACCTCGCCGCCGACAGCATCCGCGCAGCGGTTCCGGGTGCAAACCTCACGGTAATCAAACTCGACCTTGCCGACCTCAAATCCGTTCACGCCTTTGCCGAGGCGTTCGGCAACGAGTATGACAAGCTCGAGCTGCTCATCAACAACGCCGGGGTGATGGTGCCACCGTTTAGCAAAACGAAAGACGGTTTCGAGCTTCAGTTCGGGGCCAACCATTTGGGGCACTTTGCGCTGACCGGGCTGTTGCTGCCGCAAATCCGGAAGACGCCGGGGGCGAGAGTCGTCAGCGTGAGCAGCGGCGCACACCGAATGGGCAAGCTCGAGTTCGACAACTTGCAGGCCGAAAAAGGCTACAAACCGTGGGCCGCGTATGGGCAGAGCAAGCTCGCCAATCTGCTCTTTATGCAGCAGCTGAGCGTGTACTTTACGCAGGAAAAGATCGACGCACTCGCGGCGGCGGCGCATCCGGGGTACACCGGCACGAATTTGCAGGCGACCTCCGGCGTGTTTCGCTACCTCAACCCGGTACTCGGTCAAAAACCCGAGATGGGCGCACTGCCGACGCTCTACGCGGCGACCGCGCCGGACGTTGGGCCCAACGATTATTACGGCCCGGACGGGTTTCAGGAGATGCGTGGGTATCCCGAAAAGGTCGGCATGTCTCAGGACGCACAAAATCCCGCTCTCGCCGAGCGGCTCTGGCGCGTGTCGGAAGAGCTGACGGGAGTAAGTTACGGCGCTGAAGCGGTTGCGGCGTCAGCTTAGCTTTTACGGGCAAAATAAGGGGCGCTCAAGTCGCTGTTGTCGATGAAAAAGGTTGCGTGACGGTGCGGTGTACTTTCGGTCAGGTAGAGCTTTTGTCCCTCGACGTAACGCCGGTTTTGCGGGGCGTCCGGGTCGGGCGAAGTGTCGTCACGCTCCGCCATACGCGGATAAGACACGCCGAAGGGGGTCTCGAGCCACACCGACACGTCCCAATACTCGCGCAGCTCCGGGCGGTGCAAGAATATTCCGTCGAGCAGTAGAATTGCGCCCGCCTCGGCTTTTTGTTCCGGTACAGAAACGGACTTTTCGGTCTCGACATCGTGAATAGCCGTGCGATAAAGTCCTGAACCACCGGGACTAAGAGGCCCTAGTAAAACTTCTTTGAACGCCCCGTAATCGTACGAATCGCCGTAAAACCCTTCCGGAGAACTGCGTCCCAGCCGGTAACGCACCGCTTTAGGGTGATGAAAGCCGTCTACCGAAGCGCGGATGATGTCACGTCCGGACGCCGCTAGAAGGGGCCCCAGTTCACCCGCAAAGTGCGTCTTCCCGGCCCCGTCTACGCCGTCGATGGCGACGCGGAGAACGAAGGGCGAAGGCGTGTTCAGGATGTGGGCGGCGAGGGTCTCGAGCACCCGCTGACGCGCTGAGGTAAAGACCGGCATAAGACACAGTTTAACGAAGTTCAGTCGGGTGATTTTTAGAAAGATTTTTGGAAATGGGTAATCGCCGTAAAACTATGGGCTAAGCCCTCGGCCCGAAATTCAGGTTGGTTTTCCGGTACGCGCGTATACTTGCGCTATGAATACCGACGAGCCGGAAGCGGCGAGGCGAACCCTTACCGATTTAGGAGAGAGCGAAGCGTGGGTGGTGGAACGCTTGGACGAGCGCAAACACGTCAGCCGCGATACCAACCGCCAATTTGCCGAAAAACTAACCTTCGGGCAACGCTCAGCCGACCGCGTGGCGGCGTTTGTCGGTTCGTGGACGTTTATTGGGATTTTCGTTGTCATTCTGGTTTTGTGGACGACCCTGAACACCCTGCTGCTGGCACGTGCGGGAGATGCTTTCGACCCCTACCCTTATATTTTACTCAACCTCGTGTTGTCGATGATTGCGGCGCTGCAGGCTCCGCTAATTATGATGTCGCAAAACCGTCAGGCAGCCAAAGACCGCCTGGAGGCCGCACACGATTATGAGGTCAACCTCAAAGCCGAACTCGAGATTTTAGCGTTGCACAAAAAGATGGACGCGCTGCTCGAGCAGCAGCTCAAGCTGACGGCGGCGCAGCAAGAGCAGCTCGCGGCGCTCGCCCGCTTATAATTACGCGCACGGAGGACGACCGACGCGAAAAGCTAGGCTGCCAAGCCTGACCGGTCTAGGTTTTTCTCGAGCGGTGCCGTAAAAAGCGCCGTAAAAAACGCTGCAAAAACCGCCGGGAAAACCAGCCGAGCAGCCCCAGGAGCGCAAGCCCGGCGATCCAGAAGGTCGCTATACCGAGGTAGCGACCGACGAGATGATAGTTTTGCCTCAAGATAAACCCTAAAAACACCAGCAGCGCCGTCCAGAGTACCGTCCCGAAAAGCGAGTAGAGTAAAAATACGGCAACGGGCATCCGGCTTAACCCCGCCGGAATGGGGATCAGCATCCGGAGTCCCGGTACCAGACGACCGAAAAAGACCGCCCAGCGCCCGTAACGTTCGAACCAGCGGTCGGCGCGCTCCAGGTCGTGGCGCGAGAGCGTAAACCAGCGCCCGTAACGCTCAGCCCATAAAAAGAGCGTCTTTCTACCGACCCGGTAGGCCAGCGCGTAGTAGGGCAGCTGCCCCAAAAGCGCCCCGAGTGACCCCGCTAAAACCACCCCGAAAAACGAGAGGTCGCCCTGGGCGGCGGCAAACCCCGCGAGCGGCATGATGAGTTCGGAGGGCAGCGGCGGGAAAATGTTCTCGAGAAACATCAGGAGCGCAATTCCCGGATAACCTAGCGCCGAGGTCGTACTGTAAATCCACCCCAACATCTTGTTACTCTACCGCGCTCGGCAGCCGACTTTACTGTCAGAAGACCCAAGTTGTAAACAGCCGCTGGATCTGCGGGGGACGACCAAACCGAGCGAGTTGAAATATCCGGGTCGTTCGGTCAATCCGAAGGACTGAGTGCGTCCGGGTCTTTCGTGCGGGTACCGGGAGGTACCAAAACGTCGCCGGATAAGAGTGGGTCGTCCGTTTCTTCCATCCAGCTTTGCAGCAGCTGCCGCGCCGCCGTGAGCGTTTCCCGGTACTTGGGTTCGGCTGCGACGTTGTGCGCTTCGCCGGGGTCGAAGGTGAGGTCGAACAACCGCTCTTGCGGGACCGGCTGCTCCAACCAACCGCGCGCCAGCCAGAGGGCTTTGCTGGCGCTGTCATCGGTGTTCGAGGGAACCGGGCGACCCCGCGTGCTGAACTGCCGGACGTAGCGGTAGCCTTCGGTACGCACCGAACGCTGCGGCTCATAGGCGACGTGGTGCGTCGTTTCGCCGAAAATCGCGTCGTGAAGCTTGGGGTGAAGGTCGGCGTCACCGCGCAAGAGCGGCAGCAGCGAACGCCCCTGTAACCAGGTGGGCGGCGCCAAACCCGCCAGCTCGCAGAGCGTCGGAAAAACGTCGAGCTGCGAGACCGGCGGCGTAAGAACCTGTCCGCCCGAAAAACCGGGGCCGCGCATGATGAGAGAAACGCCCAGGCCGTGGTCGGTGAGCGTCCCTTTCATGCCCGGTAGCGGCGGGCCGTGGTCGGTCGTGTAAATGACCAGCGTAGTTTCAGCAAGTCCGTGGTGCTCGAGCGCCCCCAGCACGCGCAGGGCCGCCTCATCGACAACCCCGACGGCGACGCCGAAGTCTGCCACGTCTTGACGGGTTTCGGGGGTGTCGGGAAGCGGCGGCAACGGGCGCACGTAGCGGGGGTCGCCGCGCGCGTGCGCAAAGCTCGAGTCTCCGTAGGGTAAAAGGTGCGTTTCGACGAATCCCACATCTAAAAAGAACGGTTTGCGCTGAGGTCGCCCCAAAAACCTCTCCGCTGCCCCCGCGACGTCTTTCGCGTGGTTGCTTTTGGTTTTGAGCACGGCGCGGTAACCGAGTTCGGCGGGGTCGGGTGCGAGGTGCTGCACCCCGGCCAGGGCCGTGTGGTAGCCCGCGTTTTTTAACACGTGAGCGAGGTGACGCGACGGGTCGTTTAAGCGCCAGCCCCGGTGCGCCAACCCCATCATGCCGCTGTTATGCGGCGACTCGCCGGTCAAGAGCGCGGCCCGCGAGGGGGAACACGTCGGCGCAGCGGCGAACGCCCGTGTAAACAGCACCCCCTCTTCGGCAAGGCGCTGAAGCTGCGGCGTCCTCACCGCGTAGCCGTAGGGCTGGAGGTAGCGCCCGGTATCGTGCGAGTGCACATAGAGGATATTCGGGCAGAGGATATTCGGGCGTGCCGGGTTCATCTCAGCACGCCGCCCAGTGCTGTTTTGCAAGCGTTCCTGCGGCTCGAGCCAGCGTTTTGATACCGTACTGAATGCTCACTATCCCGGCAGCTAGTAACTTTCTTGCAAGACGGCGGAGCGGTAGATACCGTCCGGCGTCGGGTCGGGGGTCATCGCCCGGTAGACGGGAATCGTCGCGGCCCCGAGCGCCGCGGCGTCTTCGCCGGTACTGCCGCGTAGCAGTCTCGGCCCATACGGTTTGGCCTCGTGACGGTACTCAGGCAACCGTTCGCTGATTTTGGCGATGAGCGTGTCCATGAGTTTTGCCGGAAGCCGTCCACCAAAGATAATCGCCTCCGGGTCGAGCAGACACTCGGCGTAAACGAGCGCGGGCACGAGCACGTCGGCAGCGGCGTCGAGCCACGCCGATACGGTTTCGTTACCCGCGTCGTAAAGTTTCTCGAGGTCGGCTACCGTAGCGTTTTCACCCGTTTCTCTCAGCTGCTTTACAAGTTCACCGGGGGAGGCGTAAAAACAGGTGTCACGAGGTTGGCCTTTTTGAAACTTACGAACCGGGAGGAGCCCCAACTCGCCGCCGAAACCTCTGTAACCGAGGTGCGGCTGACCGCCTAGAATCACGCCGCCCCCGACGCCATAAGCAAAAAACACGAAGAAAAAGTCTTTGATGTTGCAACCGGCACCGTACCAGCGTTCACCGATCGCTGCCGCCGTCGCATTATTTTCCAGCAGGACGGGGCACCCGAACTGCTTACCGAGCGTCGAAGTCACGGACACGCTCTCCCACTCAGCGAGGTCGTCGGGGAGGTTAGCGGTCACTTTATCGGTATGAAGCGGGGTGGGCATCCCTACGCCGATCCCTAAAAGCAACCGCTTGGGAACGTCCTGCCCCTCGAGCAGCGCTTCGGTAGCGCTCACCATCAGCGGCAGCACCTCTTTGGGGCCGGGGTCTGTTAGCATAGCGTGACGCCGCGCGAGTACCTTGCCTGAAAGATCGACGAGCACGGCGGAGAGCTGGTCGCGGTCCAAGTTGAGACCGACTGAAAAGGCACTTTTGGGATTGACCTCGAGTTCGGTCGGTGGTTTACCCATACCGCCGCGCCGCTGCCGCTTCTCCGCTACGAGGTCGCGTTCGATAAGTTCACCGATAATTCGCGAAACCGACGGGAAGGTCAGCCCGGACAGCCGAACGATATCGGCTCTCGAGATGGGCCCCCGGGTTCTTACAAGGTCGAGTACGGCGCGCTGGTTGTGCGTAGGCATATAGACACGACTCGAGCTAAAAGACATAAGTTCCTTTCATGACGTCATTTCCGTGACGTCCTAACGACGTAATATGCAAGAGGATACTATGGACGCCGAAAGAAGTAAACGGCAAGCAGTGGACAATTTATGGATTTTGTTGTTAGTTTTTGTTTGTTTAGACTTTTTGAGCTATAAACTAACAGACAGCAGCAGTAGCCAGGGCGTTCAAGCCATCGCTTGAGGCGGATTTATTCAGGGGTATACATCGGGCTGCGCCAGGCGAAGGTTACCAGGTTTCCGCTTGTTCCGTGCTGAATATAGGGTATTGGTAAGCCAAACATGCGACTTCAGCAAGTTGCAAAAGGTAGCTTTACGAAGCCTCAATGTCGGGTGCGTGTGGACGTCAGGCAGGTATACTCCAAAAGACGTTGTGTTCTCCTCTTTATGACGACGCTATCCGACTCTCCTTCAGAAAAGCCGCAGAACTATCCGCGTTGGTCACAAACTGCGCTCGTCTGGGGCACGCTCGTACTCGGTAGTGTGGGCGCTGTGCTCGAGTTCGCGCGGGTAGGCGTGAGCGGCATCAACCTCACCCTCTTTTTGGTCGTCGTCTTTGACCTTATTACGCTCTTTAGCAAGCGCAAACGGCAGCGGGTGTTGCTCGTCGCCGCGCCGTACTTGTATCTCACCCTACTGCTCGTCGGCTGGGTTTACGCGTTTTACTTCGCCTACCCGTCACGGCTGGCGCAGCAGCTTATCGTCGCCAGCGTGCTCCTTTTACCTGCACTTTACGTTCAGTTTTTTAACCGTCTGCCGGGGCCGCAGGCGCTATTACAAGCAGGCACCGTGCTTCTCGTTTTTTCGCTCCTCAACCTGCCGCACGCCCTGATGACGCTAGGCGGCCCGAACCTTTTCGACGGGCTCGTCTTCGCAGCTACCTTTGCCGTAGCTCACGCGCTTCTACTCTCTTTCGTCAGCGCCTCGATGTGGATCGACGGCGAACTCACGCAGGTACGTCAGGACGCGGCTTGGTTTCAGCGGTTGGCCAACCACGACTTTTTGACCGATTTACCCAACCGGCGTCAGCTCGAGACCGTCCTCGACACCGCGATTGCCCAGGCGAGCCGGAACGGAACGCCCTGCGCCGCGCTCGTCATCGACATCGACCATTTCAAGCGCCTCAACGACCGGTTTGGTCATCCCACCGGAGACAAGGTGCTGCGGGAAATCGCCCGCCGTTTGCGGGGCGAACTCCGGGCCGGGAACACCTTAGGCCGCTGGGGAGGCGAAGAATTTGTCGTGGTCGCGCCGCAAACGGAACTCTATGGGGCGCAGCAACTCGGTGAACGACTTCTTTACGCCGTTCGCGCCGACCCTGTCGCCGGCGAACACCTCGTCACCGTTTCTATCGGCGTTAGCGTTTACCGCCCCGGCGACACCCCCGAAACGCTGATCGCCAGAGCCGACCGCGCGTTGTACCGCGCCAAACAAGCGGGCCGTGACCGGCTCGCGGCGTAACGGCGGCCTTTACATGACGCCCCAGCAGTGTTGAACTTGGCACAGTTCGGCGCAGACCGGTCGACCTATGCCGGGGTGCGGTAGACCTGCTATACTCACCCAAACGACCGGGGGGTTAACGTGAGAGCTGTCGATCAAAAAGGTAACCTGTTTAGCGACCAAAAGAGTGTAGTGCGGTGATCTGGACTCAGAGATTATTAGCGAAACTTCGCGCCCATCCCGGCCCTGTTTTAATCGAAGGGGGCGAGGCCTACGGCGCGCCCTTTTTGCTCGAGGCGCTCAGTCATACCCAAAGGCTCGCCTGGTTGCAACTCACCCCTACCGAGGCAAGCGACGCGGTGGCTATCGGCAACCGCCTGGCAGACGCGGTAAATACAGCGCTCGAGGCCAACTTCTTACCTCACGCACTGCCCTTTAGCTACAGTATCGAGGTTTTGCGAAAACGGCTGCCCCTGCTCGGCGGCATGACGATTGCTTGTACCAACGCCGACTACACCCCCCTTTTTCGTGATTCGTTACTCGAGCTTGCCGAGGTAGGCGCGAAGCCTATCTTGGTGACGAACAGCACGGACGCGACCTTTGCTGGGTTGCACCTCCGCCGCGAGGAGCTCGCGCTCACCCCGGACGAAGCCGAACTCCTGGCAGGTCATTTTCTCAGCGAAGACGAAAAGCGCACCTTATGGCGCTCTTCGGGGGGTGCGTACCTGACCTTCATGAACAGCGTCTGCCGCCTCCGCGGGATACCGTTGCCGCACGTTCCCTCGGCGCAGGGCCCACTCACCGCACCGGGCAACGAAGCGCTGGTAGCGCCGGGTGTTTTGCTCGAGGTGTTGCAAAAACTCGGTCGCCATATCGAGGCGCTCGAGCTTGCCGTTATGAGTGTACCCGAACAGGTTTCCGAACTCATCGGTGAGGCCGGGCCAGTGTACCTGGAGCAAGGGTTACTCGGACGGCTGCACTTGCTGCTCGAAAGCCTCGACGACCGCTATCAAGGCGGCGAAAAGGTGCTCGAGTGGCGGCTGGTCGCCGGCTTTAGTCAGTCGGACTACAGCCATATACTGCCTGCTATCGAAGCCTATTTGGAAGACAACGAAGCGCCGGAACTGCGCGCCCGCTATGCGGGTATGCTTCCCGACCCAGAAGAGAGTTTCGCCCAAGCCCAACGCGCAGCAGCAGCAATGACGACACCGCTTACACTTTATCAACTTGGTCGGTTGCACATAGACGGAAAAGTAGGCGCAACAATCTTGCAACAGAGTGTCAAGCTTGCTGAAACAGTTGGTCGCCCCTATGAGGTTACACGCAATGCTGGGGCGCTTGCAGAAAGCCTCAACTATTTGGGAAAATTCGAGGAGGCAGCCCACTGGAGTGATTGGGCGCTCCAGACTTTTGAAAAAAAGAGGGTTCAGGACGGCACAGCGCGGCTACATCTTCTTTACTTCTATGCAAGCTCTCACATCATAGCGGGGCAGATCAACGGGTTACACGAAATTCTTTTAGAAGCTAAAGCTGCCGCTGATTCCGCAGAACTCAGTGTAGCAACCTATATTCGTACTACGCTGGCAAATCTCGAACTTGTCTTGGGCAATTTGAGGG
This sequence comes from uncultured Trueperaceae bacterium, assembly GCA_963799485.1. Taxonomy (GTDB): domain Bacteria; phylum Deinococcota; class Deinococci; order Deinococcales; family Trueperaceae; genus Truepera. Next base: position 193,705 of record CAWCXJ010000004.1, on the reverse strand, counting down.
AAGCAGAAAAGCTGGCTGCCGAAAACCTCGAGCGTAGCCCGCGCTGGCTGATAGGTGGTGCGACTGTACCGCTGGTACGGATTTTGCTCGAGCGAGGAAAAGTAGACGAAGCGCTCGCCAAGGCGCAGTACGCCGTAACCCTGACGACCGGTGAGGACGATTTCGTCACGCTCCCGGCGTTCCTGGCGCTCGGGATGGTTTACGCAGTTCAGAACCCCAAGGCGGCGCGCAGTTACCTGATGAGAGTGCTCGCGGCTCCGGACATCGAGGCGTCGTTCCGAATCATGGCAGCGCTGCACCTACTCAAGACCGGCGCGCTACGTTTTAGTGAACTCAGCGCGACGTTGCAAGAATCGCTCAAGGCACTTTCGCCTGTCGGCTTCCGGCTCTTTTGTGGCCCTGAGACCGAGTTCGCAAGCGTTTGGAGTACACTCGCGGCTCAGCATGTGCCGCTACACATCAAGGTTTTGGGGCGGGCGGAAGTATGGTTCAACGACAAGCGCCTCGCGCTCAGCGAACGGGCGCTGGAAACCCTCGTGCTGCTCGCCCTGCACCCCCAAGGGTTGACTCCCGAAGTTTTACACAGCTGCCTTTACGACGACGAGGATACGACGCTCGTGGCGCTGCGCTCAGCAGTTTCACGGTTGCGGGTGCTTGTGCCGATCAGCGCACATCCTGAGCCGTACCGTATCACCGTGCCGTTTACCTTCGATGCAGGCGACTGCGAGGCGGCGATTGCAACGGGCGACGTAAGAGCGGCGCTCGAGCTTTACCGGGGGCCGCTCCTCGAAGCGAGCGACGCTCCCGGCGTCCGTGAGGCACGGCTTTATCTCGAAGAGCGGTTACGGCAGAGCGCCCTTCATTCCGGCGACGCCGAGGCGCTGTTGCCACTTGCCGAAACGCTTAAAGACGACCTCGAGTTGTGGCAGGCCACACACGCCGCGCTCCCTACCGGCGATGTGCGGCTGCCGCTCGTAAGGGCGCAGCTCCACAGAGTAACTCAGGAACTGCGCCCGACCTATAACTAGAACCCCGGTAACTAGAACTCTGGACGGAATCTTACGACGAGCGCAGCGGTTGCGGGTGGGCGTAGTTCAGGGGCGTAGACGGCCCGGCTGAACGCGCGGTTTCGTGGTCGCGCACCGCTTCGATAAGCTCGACTTCGCGTAAGGCGATAAGTTCACCGACGCGGCTGAACCGCCAGGTTTCAGCCAAAATTTCACGTGCTTCATTTTTGGTCATTCGTAGTCCTCCTTATCAAAATGTAAGCGTTGGCGTGATGCAAGGCTGTTGCAACGCGCACGTCAAAAGCTGTAACGCCGCGGCAACAAGGCTTTTGTACAGTAGGGACAGTTGAAGGAGGAGGAATCATGTTCAAGAAAGCTCTTATCATCGGTATGATTTGCTTAAGCGTCGGTAGTGTCGGATTTGCAAGGTCTAGGCTTATAAGTCCCGGTGTTGTCACACCTGCATCATCTTCTAGGTAAGTCACCACCTGTTGACACCAGCGCCCCCTTAAGGAAAGTCAAGGTAAACAAAATCAAACCTGAACCCTCGAGAGTATCTCTCCAAACCCGCACTCCAGACGAGCGTGATCGCTAAACTTCACGCTCGTCGAATTTGTGTATCTAGAGAATCTCATCCCAACCCGAACCCTGCACCGGAAACACATTTGGCTCAGGCGGTACGGTAACGTCCCAGCGCGTCGTAGTAGTGCTCCCGCCCGTCAGGTGAAAAGGTCCGGTCGCGCTCGAGGCGCGCCAGCGCCGCTGCTTTATCCGTGTAACCTACCCCTTGCAAAGCCAAAAGTGCCGCGCCGTAGGCCGGGCCCTGACTTTGACTAGGGCGGATGAGCGGCAACGCCAGAACATCGGCGGTAAGTTGCAACCACATATCTGAGCGCGCACCACCTCCCGTCGTAAAAGCTTGGGTGAGCGGCGCGAGCGGCGTAATAACGTCGAGGGCGTCGCGCAGGCTGAAGGCGACACCCTCGAGCACCGAGCGCACGAGGTCGGCCTGGGTCGTCGCCAAACTCAAACCCGTCCACGACCCGCGCAAATCGGGGTCGAGGTGAGGGGTACGCTCGCCGGCGAGGTAGGGTTTGAAAGTGACGCCGTTCGCGCCCGGCTCGGAGGTTTCAGCCTCCCGGGTAAGGGCGTCAAAACCCACACCCGGCCTGAAGGTGTCGCGGTACCACTGAAGACTGCCCGCAGCGGCGAGCGTCACCCCGAGGAGGTTGTAGCCCCCGTCGGCGTGACAAAAGAGGTGAACACGCCCCTGTGGGTCGGGGGTCGGCGCGTCTAGCGGCGCAAAGACGACTCCGGAGGTACCGAGGCTGACGCTGCCTGTACCGGGCGTACGACTCGAGATACCGAGTCCTATCGCCGCCGCCGCGTTGTCCCCGGCCCCGGCGACGACGGGCAAGCCCTCCGGTAAGCCGGTCTCTGAAGACAGTTCTTTGGTCAGTGTGCCGACGACCTCACGGGATGAAACGAGGTCCGGAAAAAGCGCCGTACTCAGGTTAAGCGCCCCCAACACCTCGGCGTCCCAGACCTTTTGGGCAATTTCAAAACAGTTCGTTCCCGAAGCGTCGGAGGGTTCAGCCGCCACCACACCGGTAAGCTTGAAGCCCAGATAATCTTTGGGCAATAGCACGTGGCGGGTACGAGCAAAGTTGTCGGGTTCTTCTTGCCGCAACCAGAGCAGTTTAGGCAGCTGAAACCCGGTGATCGCCGGGTTGCCGGTACGTGCGACCAGCGTTTTACGGGGTACGGCGGCCTCGAGTTCAGCGACGCCCTTCCCGGTACGCTGGTCGTTCCATAAGAGCGCAGGCCGGACGACCTCACCGTGAGCGTCTAGCGGTACCATCCCGTGCATCTGCCCGGAAAGCCCGAGCGCGACGATTTCTTGTCCGCCAAGCTGTGCGGCGAGTTCACGCAGGGCTGCGACCGTCTCCCCAAACCAGTCTTCGGGGCGCTGCTCCGTCCAACCGGGGTGCGGGGTCAAAAGCGGGTAGCTGCGGGTACTCTCGGCGATAAGTGCGCCCGTCTCACTAACGGCGAGCGTGCGGACACCGCTCGTACCCAGATCGATGCCTATGGTTAAAGGCACCGGAAGCTCCACTTGGCTCGAGTTGAAAACGTCTGTCCAACACCCCCGGCGGGTACCAAGCCCTCAGCGCCCCACGCGCACGTCAGTCTGCAGTTCATAATCCCACCCTTCACAGTTGCGCCGATCATACCTGTTCGGCGAGCGTTTCGTCAGCCGGGTCGGGTTTTGGCGGGGCGTCGGGGAGTACGGCGACGTTGACACCCCGTAAAAAGCGCCGCGCTTCAGCGGGAAGCGACGCGTCGCTGACGAGCAGGTCCAACTTGCCGGGGTCGGTCACGCGCGTCAGCGCCTGACGGTTCCAGCGGCCCGAGTCGAGCAGCAGCGCCGTCCAGCCGGCGCGGCTCAGGGCCGCTGTTTTGACGGCGACCTCAAGCAGGTTGCCGTGCGTCACCCCGGCTTTGGGGTGCAGACCCTGCGCCGTAAGAAACAACCGGTCGAAAGAAAACTGGTGGATGGTCGCAAGCGCCGCCGGGCCGGTTGCCGCAAAGGTCTCCGGATAGAGTTCGCCGCCGACCTGAATTACCGTAAACCCCGGATGTCCGGTCAGCTCGGCGGCGATATTGACCGCGTGCGTTAAGATGTTGAGTTTGAGGTCGCGGCGTTTAAGCGCCCGCGCCAGCTCGAGGCACACGGTGCCGGCGTCCAGATAGATCGTTTCGTGTGAGCTTACCTGCAAAGCTGCAACCGCGCCGATCTGCTGCGTGACGCCGGGGGTGCGTTTGGCTTCGGACACGTAATTTGCCCCGTGGACGCGCTGCGCGCCGCCGTGAACGCGCCGCACGAAGCCGCGCCGCTCGAGATCGCTCAGGTCGCGGCGGACGGTCATCTCCGAAACCCCGAGCTGCGCGGCGATGAGGGACGTCTCGAGGGCTTCTTGCTGGTTGAGGAGCCCCAGTAGATATCGCCGCCTCTCTTCTGAGAGCATAGCCACCCCCTAAAATACCTAGCCCCGACCAGCTCAGCATACCGTACCCTGCCGCCACGCCCCCCGGCATTTAGATAATGCGTCTCAGCGGCCTTTCGGGTCTGCTACGCCCTACCCGAATGTGCGCGCAGACCAGTACCACAGCTGCTAACGCAACCTCTAACGGTGTGCGTAGTGGCGTGCCGGAAGCTCTCGCAAGCGCGCCGCCGCACCCTCCGCCGTCAAGTCGCGCTGCGCCTCGGCGAGCCACTCGTAACTTGCGACGAACTTCTGCACGCTCGCCGAACGCAAGAGCGGCGGGTAGTAGTGTGCGTGGAGCTGCCAGTGCTGCACGTCATCCGCGCCGCCTGTCGGCGCACCGTGCCAGCCCGAGCAGTAGGGAAACGACGTTTCAAAAAGGTTGTCGAAACGCACCAGCATCGTTTTCAAGATGTCGGCAAGCGCGTCACGCTCAGCGTCCGACAGTTCGGGCAGCCGTAAAACGTGACGTTTGGGCAAGACGAGCGTTTCAAAAGGCCAATAGGCCCAATACGGCACCACCACGAGCCAGTGGTCGTTTTCAGCTACAAGGCGTTCGCCCAAACTGCGCTCTCTGTCTGCGTAATCGACGAGCAGCGGATTGCCGTGCCGGTCGAAGTAACGTTTTTGCTGTGCATCTTCGGTAGCTGCCTCGTTCGGCAAAAAGTCGCTCGCCCAAATCTGCCCGTGCGGGTGCGGGTTCGACGCCCCGACGATAGCCCCCTTACTTTCAAAAATCTGCACCCAGCGGTAGCGTTCACCGAGTTCTGTGACCTGCGCGCTCCATAAATCGACGACTTTACGAATCGCCGACACGTCCATCTCGGCGAGCGTCAGGTCGTGGCGCGGCGAAAAGCAGATGACGCGGCAGAGCCCTCCGGCGCTCTCGCCCTGAAAAAGCGGGTCGCCCAGGCTGTGCGCTTCAGGGGTATCCGGCAAAAGCGCAGCGAAGTCGTTCGCAAAGACAAACGTGTCTTGATAGTCGGGGTTTAGGGCGTCTCCGGCGCGCGTATTACCGGGGCAGAGGTAACACGCCGGATCGTACTTGGGGCGCGTATCCCGGCTCGGCGTATCGACCTTGCCCTGCCAGGGCCGCTGGGTGCGTTGCGGCGAAACGAGCACATACTCGCCGGTCAGCGGGTTGAGGCGGCGGTGGGGGCCGGTGGGTGAAAAAACAGCAGCTCCGTTTGTATCCATAACGTATCGTAACGCGGCCTCTACCTGTGCGCCTCGAGCCTCGCTTAAAAGCTGCGGTAAGTAAAAGCTGCGGTAAGATAGTGCGTTCATACGGTAGCTAAAATGCTACTCATGGAGGAACCATGACGACCAAGCCCAGACTCAACCGCCGTAGCCGCATCATCACCGAAGGTACCGAACGCGGCCCCAACCGCGCCATGATGCGCGCCGTCGGCTTTACCGACGAGGATTTCGGCAAACCAATCATCGCGGTAGCCAATGGACACTCGACTATCACCCCGTGCAATTCGGGCCTCGGTGAGCTGAGTGAAGCCGCTGTAAACGCGATTCGTAAAGCAGGCGGAATGCCGCAAACGTTCGGCACCATTACCGTATCTGACGGCATTTCGATGGGTACCGAGGGGATGAAGTGCAGCCTGGTCAGCCGTGAAGTGATCGCCGACTCGGTTGAGACCGTCTGCCGGGGACAGAGTATGGACGGCGTGCTCGCGGTCGGTGGTTGCGACAAAAATATGCCGGGCGCGATGATTGCGATGGCGCGGCTTGATATTCCGGCAGTGTTCGTTTACGGCGGAACCATCAAACCGGGGCATTTTGAGGGCAAAGACCTGACGATTGTCAGCATGTTCGAGGCGGTCGGTGAGTACAACGCGGGCCGGATTCCGTTAGAGACCTACCAACAGGTCGAGCGCCGCGCCTGCCCCGGTAAAGGTTCGTGCGGCGGCATGTACACCGCCAACACCATGTCCTCCGCGTTTGAAGCGATGGGGATGAGCCTGCCGTATTCTTCTACGATGGCAGCTGAAGATGAAGAGAAGCACGTCAGCGCAGCAGAGAGTGGCGCGGCGCTCCTCAAGTTGATTGAAGCGGACCTCACGCCCCGTAAAATCCTGACCAGAAAAGCCTTTGAAAACGGGATTACCACGGTGATGGCTATCGGCGGTTCGACCAACGCGGTGTTGCACCTGCTTGCGATTGCACACGCGGCAGAGATTGAATTGACGCTTGAAGACTTCGAGCGCATCCGTGAACGCACCCCGCACCTCGTCGACCTCAAACCCTCGGGCCGCTACGTCGCGACCGACCTGCACGCAGTCGGCGGCGTCCCGCTCATCATGAAGATGCTCTTAGACCACGGGCTGTTACACGGCGACTGCCTTACGGTCACAGGAAAAACTATTGCCGAAAACCTCGAGCACGTTTCCGGGACGCCGCCCGAAGGTCAAGCTGTGGTGCTGCCTTTCGACAAACCCATGTACCCGCAAGGCCACCTCGCCATTCTTAGGGGCAACCTCGCAGCAGAGGGCTCGGTCGCCAAGGTCAGCGGTCTCAAACACACGAATATTACCGGCTCAGCCCGCGTGTTCGATTCCGAAGAAGCGGCGATGGACGCCATCATGAACGACCGTATCCGCGCCGGCGACGTGCTGGTGATTCGTTATGAAGGGCCCCGTGGTGGGCCGGGAATGCGCGAGATGCTCTCCCCTACGGCGGCGATTATCGGCAAAGGCTTGGGCGATTCGGTCGCGCTCATTACCGACGGACGTTTTTCGGGTGGCACCTATGGGCTCGTCGTGGGGCATGTGGCACCCGAAGCGCAGGTCGGCGGGGCGATTGCGCTCGTCCACGAGGGCGACAGCGTAACCATCGACGCCGAAAAACAGCTTTTGCAACTCAATGTAGACGACGCCGAACTCGCTAAGCGCCGCGCCGCGTGGCAGGCTCCGCCCGTCAAGTATCAGACGGGCGTACTGGCAAAGTATGCGAAACTGGTCTCGAGCGCGTCTAGAGGAGCCGTCACCGACTAAATGAAACTCACAGCCCTTTTCAAAAGGTTGATAAAGGCCATTTTGCGCTTGTCGAACGTAAATCCGACCCGGCACGCCCAGCTAAACCTTATCGTCAGCTGGGCGTTGGCTTTCACCTTGCTGTCATTATCACGGGCACGTCACCGTAAAACACCGTGCAAGCGCTTCGGGCGCTAGCTTTTAGCAGCCGACCAGCCTTTGTCTTTACCCCACAGGCGTAAGGATAAAGTACGCGTTGTCTGCTTCGTCATGGTCTCGAGCGACATTAAAACGCTGATCATCGACCTGCACTTCCGTACCCCCGGAGAACATAACGCCCTCGATTGCTTCGTACAGCTCCGGGTCGCTGTCCTTGTAAACTCGCCTTTCAGCAGTGGTTTCGGCTTGTAGCGTGGCGACCACCTCCTCGACCGGCTCCGGCTGATTTCACGGTTTAGCCACGCTAAACCGTGAAATCAGGGTACCTAGTTAGATGCCGGTAGTTTTGCGAACATAGACGACGACAGGTTCTGTTCCGGTGTCCTCGGGTGCAGCATCGACTCGGTACGTTTTACCTTCAAGCGTTACATCGTCATCGACTGATGGTGCGCTGTCCAGAGTTTTGGTACCCAGAACGGTTTCGTCCCCGTCAAGCCTAAACTCATAGGTCTTCACAAGCCTCACCTCCTCTTTAGACGATTTTGGACGCCTAGTATAGACCCGGCACATTTGTTAAAGGTGAGAACGTGCCTTCTGGCGCAGACCGAAAATCACCCGTTTTGGCACACTTTTCGGAAAACCTTTTCGGCGACGCTTTTTTAGTGCCGTAAAATTACCTCGCAAGGCTTCTCTTAACACAGGTTTGAAGGGAACCGCACCAATTTCAGACAGCCGGAACACTCGGAAAAACGCGCGCTGGAACGTTGTTTTCCAGGTTCAAAACGCGCACACTAAAGCATGTCTCAAGTTGAACTGGAACCTGTACTCGTGACCGGGGCTACCGGTTATATCGGCGGTCGGCTCATCCCAAGGCTTTTAGCAGCAGGTCTGAGGGTTCGCTGCCTGGTTCGTGACCGGGAGCGGCTGCGCGGTAAAAGCTGGTTTGAAGACGTCGAGGTCGTCGAGGCCGACGTACTCGAGCCCGAAACCCTAAAAGCTGCCCTGGCAGACGTAAGCACCGCCTACTATCTAATCCACTCGATGGGGGCCGCCGAGGCAGGGTTCGAAAACCGCGACTTAAAAGCCGCCACCAACTTTGCCGAGGCCGCCAAAGCCGCCGGAACTTCACATATTATCTACCTGGGCGGTCTAGGGGCCGGGCACAAAGGGATGTCGAAGCATTTAGCCTCGAGGCAACAAACAGGGGAAGCCCTCGCCGCTGCCGGAATCCCCGTGACCGAATTTCGCGCCGCCATCATTGTCGGGTCGGGGAGCATTTCTTTTGAGATGATGCGCTACCTCGCCGAACGCTTACCCGTGATGATTACACCCAAATGGGTCGAGACCAAGGTGCAACCTATCGCCATTCGCGACGTTCTCGCCTACTTGCAAAACGCTTTAGAGCAGCCGCCGACAGACCATCACACAGGTCATTACATCGTCGAAATCGGCGGTCCGGACGTGATGACCTACCGCAACATGATGCTGACCTACGCCCGCATAAGGGGGCTCAACCGCCGGATGTTTTCCACCCCGGTATTGAGCCCCCGCTTATCGTCGTACTGGGTCAACCTCATCACCCCGATCCCGGCGTCGATTGCGCGCCCGCTCGTCGAAGGACTGACGAGTGAGGTCATCGTCGACGACCCTGAACCCGCTAAAGCGTACGAGGTGCGGCCTATCTCGTATGAAACGGCTGTCAAACTTGCGCTCGACCGCACCACCCAAGGGGCAATTGAAACGCTCTGGAGCGGGGCGCTCGCCGCCGTGCCGCGTGGTACCCCCGTTTCCGACAAACTCCAAGATACCGAAGGGATGCTCTTCGACCGACGCGTGAAGCACTTTCAGGCAAGCCCGGAGAGCGCGTTTCGGGCAGTGGTTAGAATTGGCGGCGAAGAGGGTTGGTACACCTTCGACTGGCTCTGGCAGCTACGCGGTGTGCTAGACCGTCTGGTCGGCGGCGTCGGGATGCGGCGGGGGCGACGCGACCCGAACACGCTCCAGGCAGGCGACGCCATCGATTTCTGGCGTGTTGAAAGTGTCAAAGCGGGCGACCATCTGCAGCTCCGCGCCGAGATGAAGGTGCCGGGACGGGCGTGGCTCAGGTTCGACGTGCGCGAAGCCGAGAACGGCGAGAGTGAAGTGCAGCAAACCGCATTTTTTGAACCCAAAGGGTTGTTCGGGTTTCTCTACTGGTGGACGATGTATCCGTTCCACCTCTTTATCTTTCCTTCGATGCTCGCAGCTATCGGGGCGAAGGCCGAAGATTTGGAGCGTGAGCGCGCTCGACTCCGCCCTGCGCGGTCGGGGCAGCCTACCCCTTCGTGACCCTTTCGTCTTCTTTTAGGCGACCCGGACCAGCTCCCGCTCGGCAAGGCTGCTAAGCATATCTCTAGCAGGCGACGGGCCAAAAACCGAGAGCGCACCCAGCGCCGCACGTGCCGAGCGTTCGATTTCAGCCTGGGCGCGCCGGTCGGCCCCGTGTTCCCGCACGAGCGCAATCATCCGCGCGGTATCGTCCGCTCCGGCCCCGTGACGGCGCAAAATTGTACGCGCTTCAGCAACGCCGGCGTTTAGCAGGTCTAGCACGGCAAACGTCGCCTTGCCCTCACGCAGGTCGCCGCCGACGGGTTTGCCGAGCATTTCTGCGTCTCCTAAAAGGTCTAGATAATCGTCTTGCAGCTGAAACGCCCGCCCGTAGTACATCCCGTAAGTTTGGAGCGCCCGCCGCTCGGCCTCCGGCGCACCCGTCAAGAGCGCGACCCCTACGAGCGCTGCGGCAAACAGCACCGCCGTTTTGCCGTCGATAATCGTAAAATAGTTCTCGAGCGAATAGGTCTCTAAAGTCGCCATCTCGAACTGCAGCACTTCTGCCTCGCAGATACGCGCCGCCGTTTCCGACATCAGCTGGGTAAATTCAGGGCTTCGGGAGCGGGCTAGGATGCCCAGCACTCGCGCCAGCATAAAGTCGCCCGACATGACGCTCACGACGTTGCCGTAACGCCGAAAAGCAGCGTCGACGCCGCGCCGGGTGTCGGCGTCGTCAATGAGGTCGTCGTGCAAGAGCGACGCCGAATGCAAGAGTTCGACGGCGAGCGCGACCTGCAGCGCCTGTTCACGGTCCCCACCCAGAAGTCGCCCGGCTAAAAACGCTAAACTCGGGCGTAAACGTTTGCCGCCCGCACTCGCCAGGTCTTCGCCGATCGCGTCGATAAAGTCGACCGAAGAGCGCAGTTCGGCGGCGAGCCGCGTTTCAAAATCGGTGAGGTCGGTTTTTAGAAGTTCAAATACTCTGGATACAGGTTCAGACACAGTTCAGTATAGAGGGTGAAACGGCCTTGGGCTGCTCGAGCCTAAACTCCGCCATCTAAAAAAAAGACCCCGAAGGGTCTCTCGCGTAACACCGTAGTGTTCTAGGAGCCGACCTGTACGTAGACCCGGGCCCCGGCACTGTTGCCGTCTGAATCTTTTACGGTGTAGCGAAACGTATCTCTGCCGGTAAAGCCGCTCGGCGGTGTGTAGACAATCGTTCTGCTGTCGCGGCTGATTTCGACCGTACCGCCCTTTTGCGGGCTCGTCGCGGCGACAATCGTCAAGGCCTGAACGCTCGGCTTGTCGTTGGCAAGCACCTTGATGGTGACAGTTTTTCCCCTGGCTGTTTTAACGGAGTCGTTTACCGCGCTTACACCGCCGTTGTCATCATTCCCATCCGTACCCCCGTCGTCGCCGCCACTATCGGCAACTGCTGTAAAGGTGACGGTATCGGTGACGGTGTTTGTACCGTCAGCAGCAGTCAGCGTCAGCGTAAAGGGGCCTGCAGCACTGAAGGTGACAGTTGTATCCTCAGCGGTCGCATCCGCGAACGAGACATTTTCAGCAGTTCCAGCCGTCACACTCCACTGATACACTACGTCGTCGCCCAAGTTGGCGACAGATGCGGCGAGGTCCTGAGCTTGGCCTACAGTAAACGTGCGCGCTTCATCGCCATCAATCGATACAGCCGGGTCTTGACTGCCGCCACTTCCACCGCCATCTTCGGAGGTTACCGAAATATTGGTAGAGGCGGCGTCGGTTCCGCCGTTACCATCGCCTACCGTAACGGTTACGGTGTAACTTCCGGCCTCATCGTAAGTCTGGCTCTGCGTGCCGCTGCCGGTCGTCGTGTCGCCGTTGCCGAAATTCCAGGTATAGGTGAGCGCGTCGTCATCCGGGTCGGTCGCCGCTGCCGTTAGCTCGACCGTCAGGGGGGCACTGCCCGAAGTCGGCGTCGCCGCGAGTGACACACTTGGCGCTTGGTTGTCGCTGCCGCCGTTATCCCCACCGCTACCGCCTGCTACGGTGATGTTCACCGAATCCGAAGCTGTTCCGCCTTTGCCGTCGTCTACTGTTACCGTCGCCGTATAGGTTCCGGCTTCGGTATAGGTGTGGCTCGCAGCGGGCGCACCGGCAATCGTTTCACCGTCGCCAAAACTGTACAAATAGGTGACTTCATCGCCGTCTAGGTCGTTGGCACTCGCCGTAAAGCTGACGGTCAGGGGTGCGTCGCCGGTAAGTGGGGCCGCCAAAAGGCTGACGGTGGGAGCCTGATTGCTCGCGCCGCCGCCGCCACCCCCGTCGGTAGCCTCTTCGACCTGAAAGGTATAGGTTCGCTGATTGGGTACAAAAACCCCGTTGATGGCTGTCAGTATCAACGTCTGCGTCCCGGCGCTCAAGATCTGGGTCGTGCTGAAGCTGTTCGACGCGTCTACCGGGATAGCCGCGCCGTTAAGCGTGACCTCGAAGCTGCTGATGCCTGTTTCCGGGTCGGCAGCCGAGCCTGTCAACGTCACCGGGGTTGTGCTCGAGTAGGGCGAACTACCGCTTACCGAAGCGCTCAAGTCGGGACGGCTACCGTCAACTTGTAACTCGAGCGGCGCAGACTCGGTGACCTGTCCCGATGAATCGGTTGCGACCGCGCGCAGCTGCGTGCTGAGCATTCCGCTGGAAGTTCCCTGAATTGTGACTGAAGACTGCGCGCTCCCCGGTTTGGGAAAGACAAAAGGGTTTTTGAACGCAGTCTTGTCTTCGGCCTTCGTCCTCGTGCCGACAAGGGTGTCGTCTTGAAACAAGGCTACCTGCTCGACACTGGTTTCGTCGGAAGCCACCACGTATACCGACAACGGATTCTGGGCGGTTTGCCCCGTCACCGGGTCGTAGAGGCTCGAGGCGGCGACCACAACCGGCCCAGCTTTCGGATTAAGCAGGTTAGGCGCATTATAGGGCGTTCCTACTGAACCGGCACCACCTGACTCGGGAGCTTGCTGAGAGACGAGCAGCGGACCGGAAATCCGGGTAATGGCCACGTCGGGTTCGGTATCTGCGTTCGTTGAGGTCTTGCTGCAAGAAGCTAGTAAGAACAGTCCTAGCACCGAGCAAAAAAGCGAACGCTTCATTTAGCCACCAACTAGCGAGCGCGTAATGGCGAATTGGTAAGGTTTACTTTTGAATGGACGCTGAAGGTCATCGGTACCGTAAAAAGTCACATTGGCCGTAGCGCCAACAGCACCGCCAATTCCGATAAGGTCTTCGAGCTGTAAGATGACATCTAGCGGCAACATCGTCGTTGGAGCCGAGGACACAGGCTCGCCACGCGTAAAAACGACGCCGGGTGTATTAACCGTGCATTCATCGACTTCACCCTCGGCAAAAGCCGGGCAACGGATGCCGGGAGGGACGCGGACGTTAAGCGAGCCTTCAGAGAACTGTACCGAGTCACCGGGAAACGCGTTGTTGCCACTCGAGTCGAGGTATTCAATGTGGTAGCCTTCGATAGTCGCACCTACGGCACCGGCCCTGCTGTTAAAGGTAAGGATTTGAGAGAAAAATTCAATCCCCGCCGGAGTAACATTCCAACCGAGTGGGCTAGGGTCAAGAGCAACATCAAAACTGTAGGTGCTGGCACTAAAGCCACGGCTGCACGCGCTCAAGAGGACGAGAACTGCAAATAGAGCCCCGTATATAAATCTTTTCTGAACACTCTTCATAGCGCTCAGGATAGGCTGGGCAGACACGACCGGCAGGTAAAAGTACCACAGCCATTTTAGAAGTTTCCGTTTGCAAATTACAAGACGCTTGGTGGAGCAGCATCCAGAAAACCTGCCTGCATGTGAAGTTAGCGTGTGTGACGCGTCCCGCGCTTATGTTTTACGCCTCTTCGGTAAGTGCGGCGGAGGTTTTATTCTGCTTCTCAAGAAAAGTGTAAAAAAAATAACATTCTGGATACAGGCGGTTTTTAGGCCAGTTCTTCGCGGAGTTGCGGGTTCAAAATATAAAACGATAGGCGTTTTAGACCTGCCATAAAATCGACGGGCTCGACGTGAACTTCTCTGGGAACCTCTAAAATTGTTGGGGCAAAGTTCAAAATCCCGCGTACTCCGGCCCGGACAAGCGCGTCGGCGGCGTCTTGCGCGGCGGTTTGCGGCACGGTGATGAGGCCAATATCGACGCCTTTTTCACGCACGACTTTGGGTAGGTCGTCGAGGTGACTAACCTTGAGCCCGGCAATTTCCTGACCGACCTTATGCGGGTCGATATCGAACACGCCTTTAACCGAAAAGTCGTAATCCCCGAAGTTGGGGTAGTTGAGAATCGCTTCACCGAGCCGCCCGACCCCGACGACAGCAGCGCTCCAGGGCCGTGTCAGACCCAAAATCCGGCGGAGTTCACGGCGCAGAGTCGGGACGGTGTAGCCCGCCCCACGCGTGCCGAAACGCCCGAAATAAGCCAGGTCTTTACGCACCTGAAAGGCTGAAACGTGCGCTTCGTCGGCGAGGTGTTCCGACGAGGTTTTTTTGATGCCCTGCGCCTCGAGTCGCGCCAGAATCCGCAAATAGGTGACGAGGCGGCTGACCGTCGCGGTCGGAACGGACGACATCTAGGGCGTAACCGGAAACGCGTCGGGGATGCCTGCATCTTGCAGGCGTGCCTGAGTCTGAACGAGCTGTGCGTCACCGAAGGGGCCGACTAAAAGCCGCACCAGACCGGTGTCCGATTGGCGACGGGTGACGGTGAAACCGAGAGCCCCCAACTGGTCACGTAAAGGTTGGGCACGCTCATCCGAAGTGAACGCACCGACCTGCAGGTAACGCGGCCCGGTAGTACCGGCGGTTGCGGCGTTACCTGTAGGAGCTGTGGCGACCGCGTTAGCCGCGTTGCCTGTAGACGCCGCCCCGGTGTTTTCAGAGGGTGTCGTAGCAGTTCCCGAAGCTGTATCTGCGGTCGTGGCCGCTGCTGCGTCGCCTGCTGCCGCTACGTTGCCGCCTGAACTGCTATCCGGGCCGGTATTTGCGTTAGCGCTGTCCGGGCCGCTATAGGTATAAACGAGCGCGTCGGGTACCAGACCGTCTGTTTGCAGGCGCGCCGCCACCCGGTCGGCACCGGCTCTGGTCGCGTAAGGGCCGACCCAGAGGAGATACAGGTTGCCTTGCTGCTCGACCGTAACGGTATAGTCGGCTTCGCGAAAACTCTCGGCGAGGCTGGCAGCGGCGTCTCTCGAGTCCACTGCGCCCGCTGCCACCCGGAAACCGCCGTTTTGCGCCGCTTCGGGTAGCGGCCCACTGGGGGCAGCGTCAGCTTGATTACCCTGGACACCACTCTGGGCAATACCTCCAGATGCCGCGCCTTCCGTGCCGGGCGTCGTACTCGCCTGAGCTTGACCGCCCGAGGTGCTCGCGGCTACACCGGCCTGACCTCCGGGGATACCGGGGACGAACACGTCGACGCCGCCGTCAGCGCTGTTCGTTCCGGCGTTACCAGCCGTACCGGAGGTGGCGTTGTCGGCTGTTTGAGGGTCGCTCGAGCCCGCTACTGAAGCTGCCGAACCTACAGCTGTGTCCGGTGTCGTATCGGTAACCGAAAGCTCAGGGGGGTTGTCCCGCCGTACAAGCGAGGCCAGCGACCCGCCGCTGAGCAGCGTCACTACAATCAGCGCCACAACCGCGACGAGCGCCACGCCGATAATAAGGTCGGGCCAATTACGTCTTAACCAATCCATGACCTTATTGTAAGGCTAAACTACCGTCTTGAGTAAGAACTCCCTAAGGAGCGGCGGCGTCGGGTACATGTTCGTATACCTAAGGCCGCCGCTTGTTTGCCGCGCTTCCCTGCTTATTCGGTGTATTCGCTCAGCGCCGTCTGCGCGGGTTCGTAACCGAGTTCGGAGGCAGAAGCCCAGGCCGTTTGTGCCGCGTCGACCAACCCTTGTGAGTAGAGCGCCCAGCCCAGGTTGTAGAACGCCTCGGCGTCTTCGCCGTTTTGCTGAACGAGCAGCGTGTAGACGCTCTCGGCGTCGGCGTAACGTTCGGTCGCCAGGTAAGCCGCGCCCAAGTTGAGGCGCGCGTCGAGGTCGTCGGGCTCGAGGCTGACGGCGCGTTCGTAAAACGAGGTCGCTTCGGTGTAGTCGCCCTGCTGGTAGTACGCCAACCCCGCCCAGAGCTGCGCCTGCGCGTCGTTGGGGCGGGCTTCGGCGACCTCTTTAAGCGCGATGAGCGCGCCCCGGTAGTTGCCCGCGCGGTAGAGGGCGCGGCCCGAAATCGCAGTCGCGTCGAGACGCAGTGGACGGGTCGTCAGGCGGCTCCGGGCCGCCTCTGCGGTACGCTGCGCGTCGGCAGGTTGACCGAGCTGGTCGTAGGCCGTGGCGAGCGCCAAGAGAACCTCGCCGCTGACCTCACCCTGGACACGTTCGGCGGTGAGCGCGTTTTGTAGCGGGGCGAGTGCGCGTTGCGGTTGACCCGTTTCCAGGTAGCTCACGCCCAGGTTGTAAAATGCGCCACCCGACTCCGGCGTCAGTTCGGCAGCGGCGGCAAACGCGCGCGCCGCCGCGGCGTTGCGGCCCAGACTGCGGCGCAGCAAACCGAGTTGTAAAAGCACGTCCGACTCGGCCTGAACGTCGCCGCTCTCGGCGGCTCGGCTACGCGCGCGGTTAAGCGCGGCGAGTGCGTAGTCGGTTTGCTTGGCCTCGAGATAGATACTGGCAACCAAGGTGCTGGCTTCATAGTTTTCCGCCTCGAGGGCTGTCAGCGCCGGGAGCGCCTCGAGTCCCCGCCCTGCCCGGTAGAGCGCTTCGCTCTGCGCCATGATGAGCGTCGGCGTCCGTTTGGAAAGCCGCATCGCCGCGCCGTAAGCTTCGGCGGCCTCCTCGAAGCGGCCTAAAACCTCGAGCTGACCCGCTAACCCCAGCTGCGCGCTCGCCCGCACCGCACGCCCTGCCTCGGGCGACGCCTGCACGAGCGCCTCTTGAAACGCCGCGACCGCTTCTTCGCTGCGCCGCAGTTGTGCGAGCGTCACCGCGCGGTTGAAGTGTCCGTCGAAGCGCTCCGGAAAAAGCCTTGTGACTTCGCTGAATTCAAAGAGTGCGGCGCGGTAATTCGCTCGGTTGAACTCGGCAAGACCCAATCCGAAGTGTGCGTCGGCGGACATATAATCGAGCGAAACCGCCGCGAGAAAGTTCTGTTTGGCGCGCTCGAAGTCACCGACCTCGAGCCGTAATTCACCTAAATCGAGCCGTGCATTGAGGTCGCCCGGTTCAGCTTGAATACGCGCCTGGAGCCGGTTGAGGCGGGCCGCCAGCTCGGCGGGCCATTCGGAAACGGGCGGCACCGGCGGGCGGGCCGCTTGCTGCGTGGGCTGCTGTATGGGTTGTTGCGTGGGTTGCGGCGCAGCTTGCGGGGCAGCCTGGGTAGACGCCAGCGCGGTGGGTAGCAAAAGGCAAGCGGCTGCCGCAAGGGTCAGGGGGAGGCAAGGTAGATTCGTCATAACTAGCCGCATGGTAAGACCCAAAAGGCCATGCAAGTGTTAAATCGCGCACCCCGGTACGCCGCAAAAGCGTGCGAAATCCGTCATTCGGGCGATGTAACGGGAGACAGACGGGAGAATTGAGAATACAGAACACCCTTATTCTGTGTTCTGTATTCTTCTCCCACGTCAGCTTCTATCGCTTCTTGTTTCCGGCTCCTAAACCTCAGCTTTTTGTAAGCGCCAGCTGCCCGCACGCACCGCCGGTGTCGCGGCCCCGGCTAAAACGCACCGACACCGACAGACCGGCACGTTCCAAAACCCCGGCGAACCGTTCGATAACCGGGCGGGGGCTCGAGCGAAACTGCGCTTCACCCCAGGGATTAAAAGGAATGAGGTTGACGTGAACGACCAGTCCGGCAAGCCGCTCTACCAGCAGCTCAGCCTGCCAGAGCGCATCGTTGGTGCCGTCCAACATCGTGTATTCGACCGTAACGCGGCGACCTCCGGCAGCTTGCCAGTCGTGCAACGACGCGATGATGTCGTTTAGAGCGTGCGCGTGCGCGGTCGGAATGATGGTTTTACGCGTCGCCTCGTCGGGTGCGTGAAGCGACACCGCCAACACAAGCGGCAGGTTTTCACCCGCGAGTTTGCGAATGCGCGCAGGCAACCCCACCGTCGAGAGCGTGATGCGGCGCGGCGACAGGTCGAGGCCCGCCGGGTCGGTCATGATGCGGATGGCACCTAGCGCATTGTCGTAGTTGAGCAGCGCTTCACCCATTCCCATCAGCACGACGTTTCGCACCTCACATGGCGAAAACCCCTCCCCTTGCGCTACTGCCAGAAGCTGTCCGACGATTTCAGCGCGGGTCAGGTTGCGCCCGAAACCGAGCGCGCCCGTCGCGCAAAACGCGCATCCCGCCGGACACCCGACCATCGACGACACGCAGACCGTTTTTCGTCCACTGTAGGGCATGTAGACGGCTTCAGTTTGTTTGCCGTCAGGCAGCGTAAAGAGATAACGCACCGAACCGTCACGCGAGGTAAAGCGTTCGGTCCGGGCAAACGGGCTCAGGGTGTACGTCTCGGCGAGTTCGCGCCGCCACGCGCTAGGCAAGTTGAGCATCTCGCTGAAGTCTTTTGCGCCGTGCGTGTAGAGCCACCCGGCGAGTTGGGCGCGGCGGTAGGGTTGCGCTTCAGGGGCAGGCAGGGCGGCGGGCTCGAGCCCCCACAAACTCGGTTTGGCAAGCTCGTGTTTTTCACGGCTGAACTCGGCAGAACCCGGTTTTACGGGATGCGGTTGTATCACGTCTGGTTTCAGGGCGTCGTTCATAGCGTCTCGACTGTTTCGACAATACCGTCTTTAGGCAGCACAAAAAACGGCAATCCTTCTCGCAAAGGTTCGACCTCGGCGCGCAAACGGGTAAAGACCTCGGCGTCGAGGTAGGACGCCGACGCGCGCAGCAGTCCTAGATAGTAATGCGCCACGCGCCACGCGTCTTTGGGGGCGAGTTCGGCGCGTTCACGGCGGGTCAGCAGTTCTCGGATGAACGCTTCGGGAGACTCGAGCGCCGCGCAGCCGCCTTGTTCGATAACCCGCTTGAGAAAACCCGTCGTCTCGCTCGGGTTGTGCCAAAACCCGAAGTTGAGCCGGTCGGTCAGCGCTTCGACCTCTCTGAGCTGAACCCGGTAATCGCGGTTTTTAAGCAGGTTTTTGGCTAAAGCCTGCCGCTCGAGCCGTAAACCGGCGTATTCCGAGAGCGACAGATAGCCGCCTGAAGGACGCGACGCGCCGCCGACAGCGGCCCGCAGACGGTAGGCGAGGACATAATCTTGGTACTCGAGCAAAGGCTCCATAACCCAACTATAAGAAACTTTGACGCGTAGGTCAGGAGGCCCGAATACCGGCCTTAGCCGGTGAGCCTAAAAGCGTCTACAGAAGTTTGACGCTTTTGTGCGAGCATCTCACAATTCGGCCTTCAAGCTCTTTTACGGCGTCGCCTATATATTCGTGGCGTTAGCGATAACCTCATCCGCTTAGTCAATTTCAAACGAATCTCTTCTAAACGGAAAACTCCACTTCTTTTTGTCTTTGGTAAAGTTCAGGTCATCAAGGCGCGGGTCGGTAGAGGCTTCATCACCCCGTTTGAACGTCATCTGCCACCAAGGGTGAAAGTCGTGGGTCAGCTCAACTTGGTAGGCTTCGGTGTCGGTAATTTCGCCGAGCGCCGTAAACGCTTGCAGCGGCTCGCCGTCCTTAAAAGTGCGTTTTGGGAGAATAGAGCACCAACCAGTCTCCCTTGTTTAGGCGTTTAAGACGTGTGTTTTTGCCGGGGTCGGCCTGGGTAAACCCATCTGCCATGACCGCCTGAACACGGTCTCTCGAAACCGTATTGACCCGGTAGTTCACCACAATCAGCCTTTACCGTGAACCGCAACGAGGCTTCGGGGTCTTGACAGGTCTTCCCGAACGGGCTGTCTGCCAGTCCTACCGCAATTTCGACCCGGTGGGCCTCCAAGTGCCGTAAAAGTTCTCCGGCGTCGTCTGTGAGCAGCCAAAGCGCCAATCCATGACCAAGGTACTCGGTCAAGCCCAGGTCTACGAGCGGTTCACGCACCGCAAAAGAGACGGGTTTGGTGTCGAACACAAAAGCACCGCAGCGGACTTGAAGGGGCAAGCTCGAGCTGTCTACCCCCAAGACAGCCAAAGGGACGCGGCGCGTCTCGCTCTCCCCCGACGTACTCGTGATACTCTTGCAACACCGTCAGCTTCAGGACGCCGAACGCCTAGACTCGTGGCCCGACACTGGGCTCGTGTTTGTCTCCGAGACCGGAACGCCCTTAAACCCCGACAACTTGACGCGGCTACGTAAGCAGCTTGTGAAGGCCGCTAAGTGCCCGAAGTCCGGCTTCACGACCTGCGTCACCTTCACGCTTCTATGGCAATTAAGAGCGGCGTTGACCCGAAGGTGCTAGCCGACCGGTTAGGGCACGCTCGCGCTTCATTCATGCTCGACGTGTACACGCACCTGTTTGAAGAGCAGCGGGTTAATGCTGCTGTGTCGTTACTCGACTTCTTACCCAAGAGCGACCCGGCGACGGCAAACTAAAAACCCTGTAGGTGCAAATAAGGTGCAAACTACCCCATAACAAAACCGCCCCGCATCTAAGCGGGGCTCGTTTTTGTTGTCCTACACAGCGTTTCTTTGGTGGGCGATGAGGGGCTCGAACCCCCGACATCTTCCTTGTAAGGGAAGCGCTCTTCCAGCTGAGCTAATCGCCCTCGAGAGGAGCTGGCTATCAACGAACGCGTCAAGTTATAGCTGCCCAGGTTCCGAGGCCTTCTTGCCAAAAAAGGCTGGTATCATCCAAGGATGATACCAACGCCGTCTGCTGGTGACTCCTACGGGATTCGAACCCGTGTCGCCACTGTGAAAGAGTGGTGACCTGACCGCTAGTCGAAGGAGCCTTGGTGGGTCGTGTAGGGCTCGAACCTACGACCCGCTGATTAAAAGTCAGCTGCTCTGCCAGCTGAGCTAACGACCCAACAGCGTTTTGTAGTATATGAAGCGCCCCCGAGTGGTGTCAACCCTCATACGAACCAAGGCGCGTACCACGCGCAACTACAATCGTCAAAAATTGTCAAGCGTTTGACCGTAAGGCCGGCTCGGCTGTGCAACGATGAGGACAAATGTCCGTACAGACTTGCGCCGCCCGCGCGTATGCTTAGAGCCCCTGTGTTGGAGTTTCGATGACCCCCACCTTAACCCTCGCCTTTACTGCCGGGGTGCTGTCGTTTTTGTCACCGTGCGTGTTGCCTTTGGTGCCTTCGTATCTGGCGTATGTAGGCGGCGTCGGGGCGGCGCGCGGAAGGGTCGTTCGGAGCAGTTTATTCTTCGTGCTGGGGTTTTCGCTTGTCTTTGTGGGTCTTGGCGCGTCGGCAAGTCTGCTCGGTGGGCTCCTGAGCGCCTATCGCCGTGAACTGACGCTGATCGGCGGCGTCCTCGTCGTCTTCTTCGGCGTGGTGATGCTGGGCGTAAGGGTGCCGGGTTTGCAGCGTCTTCTGGGGCGTGAGGCCAGAGTGCGCTTTACGGGCGAGACGCGGACGCCCGTCGGCGCGGTGCTGCTAGGGATGGCGTTTGCGGCGGGCTGGACACCGTGTATCGGGCCGGTGCTGGGGAGCGTCTTGACGCTGGCCGGAACGTCGGGCGGGCTCGCTCAAGGGGTCACGCTCTTGGCGGTTTACGCGCTCGGGTTAGCGGTGCCGTTTGTGATGGCGGCGGTGATGCTCGGGTCGTTTACGCGGGCCTCGAGCCGTTTTCGCCGCTACCTGCCGTGGGTCGAGCGTGTCTCGGGCGCAATTCTGGTCGTTGCAGGCGTGATGCTCCTGACCGGCACGGCTACTGCCCTTAACGGAACACTGCTTCGCTACACCCCCGAGTGGCTTTGGAGCCGGTTATGACGCGCTCTACCATGCGAGCGGCCCCGGCTATCGACCTCAGCGACCTGGCGCGGCGTTACGGGGCGGCGTATGTGTTGCGCGGCGTCAATTTAAGCGTAACGCCGGGTCGGACAATCGTTTTACGCGGCGGCAACGGGGCGGGGAAAACGACGCTGTTGCGCGTTCTCTCAACGCGGCTCAGACCGAGCCGGGGCGGGGGGCGCGTGTTGGGTTTCGACCTCGTCAAAGAAGCGCACCGTATTCGTGAGCGGCTTGCCTATTTGAGCGTGTTCGGCGGCGCTTACGGGGCGCTCAGCGCCCGTGAAAATCTGGCGCTGGCGGCGCGGCTTTACGGCAAGCAGGTTGAGCCAGACAGCTACCTCGAGCAGGTCGGTCTGCTAAGCGCCCGTGACAAGCTGGTCAGGACGTTCTCGAGCGGGATGAAAAAACGCCTCGGCATCGCCCGCCTCTTGTTGGCTGACGCCGACTTGTGGCTGTTAGACGAACCCTATACAGCTTTGGATGAGGACGGACGTGAGTTAGTCGACACGCTTTTAATGCAGGCCAAAGCCCAGGGTAAAACCATCATCATGGCCTCACATGAACTGGAGCGCAGCGCCCGCTTTGCCGACCGGATGTTGAACCTCGAGGGGGGTATTCTTTCGGTTGCCGACATATCCGTTATCAACGAGTCCGTTATCAGCAAATCAGTCGTCGGCACAGGGCAGACAAAAGCGCTGGTGGGCCATGTCTGAACTGAGCGCCGTGCTCGCTGTGGCCCGTAAAGACTTGCTGCTCGAGCTGCGTAGCAAAGAGGTCGCCGTCGCTACCTTGTTTTTTTCGGGACTGGTTTTGGTGATTCTCGCGTTTGCCCTCGGCCCGAACGAAACAGCCCTTCGCAACGCCTCTGCTGGCGTGTTGTGGATTGCCCTCGCCTTTGCGGGGGTCATCTCCGCGTCGCAGAGTTACCAGAGCGAGTTGGAGGACAACGTCTTCGAGCAGCTGCTGTTATATCCGGTACCGCGTGCGACCATCTTTTTAGGCAAACTGCTGTCGAACTGGCTCTTCATGCTCGTACTTGGTGGGCTGTTACTGCCCATCAGCGCCGCCGTTTTCGGCGCAGACATCTCCGCTATCGGCTCTTTACTGCTGACTGTCGCCCTCGGTACGCTCGGCTTTTCGCTGATCGCCACCTTTTACGCTGCCCTGACTGCTAACCTCCGGGCCCGGGAGTCCTTGTTACCGGTTCTGATTTTTCCGATAATCGTCCCGGTCATCCTGGCTTCAGTGCGCGCGAGCAGCGCCGCCATGCTGCTGGAGAACCCTGCTGAAAGCCGCAGCTGGGTACAATTGTTAGCAGGCTTCGATCTCGTTTATCTCGTCGTTTGCACCGCTATTTTCCCTTTCGTCGTAGAGGAATAAGGAGTAACGTGTGACCACTCAAAGCACCCCGCAGCAATCTGTGCAGCAGCCCATTTGGCTTCGGCTTTTCGGACTGACCGCCCTCGCACTTTTCGGCGTCGGTCTCTACCTGTCGCTCTTTGCCTCCCCCGCCGACGTCAATCAAGGCGACCTCATCCGCATCATGTACGCGCACGTGTCGGTCGCGTGGATTTCGTTTCTGGCGGTCTTTCTAACCGCTGTGTTCGGCTGTCTCTTTTTGTGGCAGAGTAAGCGTATTCACGACGTATGGGCCGTTGCCAACGCCGAACTTGCGCTCGTTTTTGCGGCGCTGACGCTGGTCGGCGGCATGACCTACAGCCGCCCGACGCTGAACACCTGGTGGGCTTGGGACGCCAAACTGACCTTAACGGCGCTGATGTTTGCGCTTATAGTCGGCTACTTTATCGTACGCGGCCTTATCGACGACCCCGAACGGCGCGGACGGGTGAGCGCAGTCGTGAGCATTATCGTGCTGGCGAGTTTACCGTTTAACTACCTTGCCGCCGAGTGGTTTCGCACGCTGCACCCGGCGAAAAGTCTGGCGCTAGATGGCAGCGGTGTTACGATGGACGGCTCGATGGTGCGGGTTCTACTGATTAATGTGGGGGCAGCGGCGATGTTGTATTTGTACTTTATGTTGGAGCGCGTCCGGGTCGGACGTTTAGAGGCCGGACTCAGCGAAACGCAAGATGCGCGTGGCGCCGCGCCACAGGAGGTCATTCATGTTTGAGGTCAGCACTTGGGGACAGTGGGTCTGGGTCGCTTTAGCCTGGGCGCAACTGCTCGTTACCTACGGCGGTTATCAGGTATACATCAGCCGCCGCCTAAAGAGACTGGAGGAGCGGACATCAAACGTTTAATCTATAGCCTCGCAGGGGTCGCCCTTTTGGGCGTTGCCGGGTTTTTTATCTATCAGGCTTTGGCCAACAGTCTGGTGTACTTTATCGTGCCGAGCGAATACGCGGCGGCTCCGGCAAAATACGATGGTCGTATCCGTTTGGGTGGTCTGGTCGAGGCGCAGAGCATCAAGTACGACGACAAAGCGCTCAATCTAGCTTTTAACGTCACCGACGGCATTCAAGCCTACCCGGTACGTTACAGCGGCGCGCCACCCGAACTCTTCAAGGCCGATACCGGTGTCGTGGTCGTCGGCAGTTTTGATAACGGTACTTTTGTCAGCAACGAGGTCTTAATCAAGCACACTGCCGAATACAAACCTGCTGCGGGTGAAAAGGTCAGCGTACAAGAGCTCAAAAAAGCGCTCGAGTAGGAAGAGGGGACTTGGATAATGGGGAATGACGATGTTTGAACTCAACTTGTCTACTGTCGGAATAGCCAACACGCTGCTAGCACTCGCACTCGCCGTTTACGCTTTTATCGTCGGCATTCTCGGCGCGACGCAGCGCGACGCACGCTTGCAGACCTCAGCACGCTACGCTTCGGTCGGCGTATTTCTGGCGATGACGGCGGCCGTTGCAGTTATGCAAACCGCTCTTCTAACCGACGATTTTAGCGTTAAGTACGTGGCTGAAGGCTCGATTTCGACCTCGCCGACGTGGGTCAAGGTGGCGACTATGTGGGCTGGCCTGGAGGGTTCTATCCTGCTCTGGGCGTGGCTCTTGTCGGCCTATACCGCGCTGCTGGCATTCGTCGCGCCCAACACGCCACTGCGCCCCTGGGCTCTGGTTACCATGAGCGCCGTCAGCGTGTTTTTTATCAGCGTCAACGGAATTGTCGCAAGTCCCTTCGTGCGGCTTATCAACCCACCCCTAGACGGCCCCGGCCCCAATCCGCTGTTACAAAACCACTGGATGATGGCGGTGCACCCCATTTTGTTGTACTTGGGTTTCGTCGGCCTGACCGTGCCGTTCGCCTATGCGATGGCGGCGCTTATCACCCAGCGCCCCGGCAGCGAGTGGATGACGCAGGCGCGTACTTGGACGCTGCTCGGCTGGGGCTTTTTGGGTATTGCCAAAATTGCCGGGGGCTGGTGGAGCTACGAGGTCTTAGGTTGGGGCGGCTTCTGGGCGTGGGATCCGGTCGAGAACGTCTCACTGCTCCCGTGGCTTACAGCAACCGCCTTTATCCACAGCGTTCAGGTACAAGAACGCCGCCGGATGCTCAAAGCGTGGAACCTGACGCTGATCATTCTCACTTTCGCCCTGACGATTTTCGGTACCTTTGCCATCCGTTCGGGGATTATCTCGTCGATACATGCGTTTGGCGACGGCCCGGTCGGGCCTTATTTCCTGGGCTTTTTCATCCTGGTTATGACCGTTTCATTCGGGCTTTTGGCGCTCCGCTGGGATCAGGTGCGTGACCGCGCCGATCTCGATTCGGTTGTGAGCCGCGAAGGCAGCTTTCTCCTCGGTAACGTTCTCTTTCTGGCGATGACCTTTGCCGTCCTCTTGGGCACACTTTTTCCGCTTATCGTTGAGGCGTTTACGGGACAAAAAGTTACGGTCGGGGCACCTTTTTTCAACAAGCTCTCGTTTCCGATCTGGATGCTTATCTTTGCGCTGATGGGTATCGGGCCGCTCTTGCCGTGGCGCAAAGCCGAGCATCAGCCGTTGCTACGCAACCTTGTGTGGCTTGTCAGCGCAGCGGTTCTTACCGGCGGTGTAGCCTACGCACTCGGGCTGCAAAAGTTTTACCCGCTGCTGACTGTCGCGCTCGCAGCTTACAACTTAGTCAGTATCGGACTGTTGCTGAGTGGGTCGATTGTCCCCCGGATGCGGCTCAGTGGACGCGGGTTTTTCCCGGTTTTTGCGCAGTACGCCTCTGAAAGCCGGCGGCGGATGGGGTCGCTCATCGTGCACTTCGCCATCATCGTTATTGCCCTGGGTATCGCCGGTGCGGGCGGCTACCGCGTCGACGAACAGCTTCGTATCGACCTCGGCAAAAGCGCCGAGTTTCAAGGCTATGAACTTCGCGCCATCGACCGCTTTATGCAGCAGTATCCGGGCCGGATTCAAGCGGGCGCGGTGGTCGAGGTGTGGCGTGAAGGGCGTCAGGTCACGACGCTGAGGCCGAGCGTCAATTCCTATACGAGCAGCACGAGAGGGCCACAGCTGACACCGACGCCCGACGTATATTACGGTCTCTGGAGCGACGTCTACCTGAATATCGCCGGAACCGTCAGCCCGGATCAAAACTTTATCGTACTGCGCGCTGTCAAGAGCCCGCTCGTATCGTGGATTTGGATAGGCGCATTTGTCCTGATTGCCGGGACGGTGGTCTCGCTGTTGCCGGCGCGTAAGGTCAAGACTCGAGCAGAAGCGCGCGAGGACGTTGCGACCGTATGAACAAGAGCTTTAGACGACTTTTGGGTGTCTTCGTCGTTGCCGGCGCACTCACGGGGTTATTCGTCTTCGGCATTTCGCGCGACCCGACGCAGCGGAGCGACATCCCCTCGGCGCTGCTAGACAAAGCGACTCCGAACTTTTCGATGCCGCTGTTTGAGCGCTACCAGGCCGAATACGGTGTGACCTTCGATAAAGCGGCGTATGCGGGTAGACCGATGGTTGTGAACTTCTGGGCGTCGTGGTGTCTGCCGTGCCGCGAAGAGATGCCCATCTTGCAAGCGACGTGGCTCGAGTATCAACAAGACGTTTTATTCGTCGGCATCAATACGCAGGAAACGAGCAAGCGAGACGCAGAAGCGCTTATGGACGAGTTCGGCCTCAGCTACCCGAGCGGTATCGACCAAAAAAACCGCATCAACATCGATTACGGGCTTTTCGGCCTGCCCGAAACGTTTTTTATCCGCGCCGATGGGACGCTCAGCTACCGGCATTCGGGCGCAATCCCCCAAAAGATCATGGACGAGCAGATTCAGGCGCTGCTGAGGAATTCATGAAACGTGTCGTTTTGGTTTTAGTCGCGGTGCTAGCCACTGTACTGGGCGCAGTTACAGGTTCGGCCTACGCGCAGGTGCAGCTCGAGCGCGAAGTCTTCAAGGTCGCCGCCGAACTGCGCTGCCCGGTCTGCCGCTCCGAAAATGCCGCCCAGTCGAGTTCACGTGCGAGCATCGAGTTTCGCAACATCATCCGGGAACAGTTGCAAGCAGGCCAAGACAGGGCGCAGATCCTGGCTTTTTTCCAGCAGAAGTACGGCGACTGGATTTTGCTGAACCCGCCCCGGCGGGGAATTTACCTCTGGGTCTGGGGGTTGCCGCTGGTCGCCGGTGCCCTCGGTTTCGGTACGCTCGGGTACTTTCTGATGCGCTGGCGTAAAAATGCGGCGGTTCCGGTAACGCTCAGCGCCGAGGAAAAAGAACGTGTCCGACGCGAGTTGGGAGGATTATGACGACTGTTTTTATCATCGTGCTGGCAGTTTTACTCTTTATCTATCTGGCGGTTCCGCTGCTCGTCCCCGGTCAAACCGATACATTGCCCGACCTGCGTGACCCGGTAACGCAAGACCTCGAGGAAGAACGTGACGCGCTGCTCAGAGCCATTCGTGAACTCGACGCGCGCACCGACCTCCCCGAAGCGAGGCGCGACGCCCTGCGTACCCGTTACGAAGCGAAAACCGCCAAAGTCTTACGCGCCCTCGACGAACGCCCGGTGTCTTCGGTTGACACGCGCACAAGGCGTGCTAGCCCGTGGGCCTTGTCGCTGGCTTCGGTGACAATGCTTGGGGCCGGACTAGGTGGCGCGGTTTTCATGGCCCAGAACGCGTCCCCTGAAATTGTCGCCGCAGACGGGAGCACGGCCTCGATTACCGGACGGCAGCTGACGGGGCTCGAGCGCGCCGCCGCGCGTGACCCTTCCGAGGAAAACCTGCTGGCGCTCGCCGACGGCTACTGGCAGGCGCAAAACGGCGATAAGGCGCAAGAAGTCTACTTGCAGGTACTAAATACCGTGAAGCCCGTTCCGGCAGTAGCTTACGAGCGGCTGGGGATGTTGCAGCTTCAGGTCAACGTCGCCAGTGCGCTCAAGTACCTCGAGCTGGCCCGAAACGCCGCCCCGAACAACCTCGAGACCCTCTACTTTTTAGGCGAAATCTACTACGCCAATCAGGACATGACCGCCGCTGCCGAAGCGTGGCAGAGCTACCTGAACGCGCCGGGGGGTGCGGGTGACAAAGAGGTCGAGGGGCGGCTCGAGCTGGCTCAAACCTTTGCGCCGCTCGTAATTGCAGTCAATAAAACCCCGAACGAAAAGAACCTGCTGGCGCTTGCCAACAGTTACTGGACGCGTCAGGAACGTTCGCGCGCGGTGGACTACTATTTCAGGCTCCTGACCGAAGCCAATCCGCAAAACGCTACGGCACTTTCGCGTGTCGGGCAACAGCTCTTTTTTGGCGGTCGTAACAAGGATGCCATTGCCGTTCTAGTTAGAGCACGCACGCTCGAGCCCACCGACCTGCAAACGCTCCTCTTTTTAGGCAACGCGCACTTTGCTCTGGGGCAGTACCGCAAGGCGATTGAGGTGTGGCAAAGTTACGTCGAGATCGCCGGGGGCAAAGCCAAGGCCGGACGCGTCCCGAGCCTGATTGCCAACGCCGAGCAGCGCCTCCGCACCGGTGCGCCGCCGCCTTCAGCTTCAGATACGCCTTCAGAAACGTCCGAAGCGATCACCAGAACCCCGCTCCCGCTCAGCACGCCATAGGTACTTTATGAACGACCTGGAACAGTCGGTAAAACCCGCCGCCCCGCTGGTCGAACGCCGCACCCTTATCACCTGGCTCTGGCGGCTGCCGGTTCTGGCGACGCTGGGCGCAGTGGGTTGGGGGGCGTGGGAGGCGTATTACGTTCACTTCAGTAAGGTGACGCCCCGGACGCCTGATTTTGTGCCGGTATCACCCCAACGGATTGCTTCTTTGGGGGAACTTGACGACCTCTGGAGCGCTGCGCCGTTTACCTTGACAACACCAGCCGGTGAAACGCCTGCGCTCGCGTTCCGCGTGCCGGTCGCGGTTCCCGGCGGCCTTAGCGTAGGCGAACGGCACTATTTGGCTTTTAGCCGCGTGTGTACGCACCTGGGTTGCCCGGTCTCGTTACGGCGTGACCTGGGAACCCTCGAGGTCGCCTTCAACTACCGCGCCGAACATCCGGTCTTGGCGTGCCCGTGTCACCTCAGCGTGTTCGCGCCGCTCGAGGCCGGTAAAGCCGTGAGCGGCCCCGCGCGTGAACCTCTGCCCCGGGTACAGCTCGCGGTGCAGGGTGAGGCGCTGGTGGCGGTGGGGCGCGAGCTGCCTAAACGCACAGGTTAAAACAGATTAAAACAGGTTAAAACAGGTTAAAACATGTGCAGGTCAGCCTTTGTTTCCGGTCGTAGCAATCCCCCGAACGAAGTACCGCTGACCCAACAAGAAAATAAGCACCATCGGCACCGTCAGGATAACCGTCGCCGCCATCACCAGTTCCCACTGCATCTCGCCGCCCTGACCGAAACGGTCGACAATCGCCTTAACGCCCCTGGGCATCGTAAAAAGCGCATTGTCGTAAAGATAGATGAGCGGTTTGATGAGGTCAGTCCAGCTCGCCTTAAATTCAAAGATAAAGACGACGATCAGGGCCGAACGCGTCAAGGGCAGCGCCACCCGCCACCACGCCTGAAAAAAACTCGCGCCGTCGATCCGGGCCGCTTCAAAAAGCTCGCGCGGCAAGCTCAGGTAAAACTGGCGCAGCAAAAAGATATAAAACGCCGACCCGAACAGGTTCCCGGCCCAGAGCGGCGTCAGGGTATTGACTGCGTTTAACCTGTCCCAGATTAAGAACGTCGGAATCATCGTGACCGCGCCCGGCAGCATCATCGTGGCCAGCACCAAGCCAAAGAGCGCGTCACGACCACGAAAACGGAAATTGGCGAAGCCGAAAGCTACCGCGGCGCTGCTTAAAGTCACCGACAGCGCCGCTAAAACTCCGACCAGCAAACTGTTTTTCAGCCACGTCAGGATAGGCGCAGCCTCCCAGATACGCACGTAGTTTCCCCACGCAACAGGGTTAGGTAGCCACGCCGAGCTAAAGACCTCGGCCCGCGTTTTAAGCGAGGCGCTGACCAGCCAGAACAGCGGCGCAAGAAAAAGCACCGTACAACCAAGCAGCAGGACAAAAAAGACTATGCGTCCGGCGGTGAACTTTGGGCGAGACCGGCCTACCTCCCGGGCGGGAACCAATACCTTTTGCCGACTGGCATTGTCCATACTTCAGCGCCCTTCATAGTAGACCCAGCGCCGACTGACGCGCAGCTGAATCAGGGTCAAGCTCAGGGTGATGACGAATAAAAGCCACGCCATCGCCGAAGCGTAACCGATATTTAAGAACTCGAACGCTTGCCTGAAAAGGTAGATCACGTAAAAAAGTGCGGCGTTTTGCGCCGCGCCCGAATCCATCTGTCCGAAAAACATGGTATAGACTTCGGCAAAAATCTGTAACGAGGCGATAGTGTTGACGATCAGCGTAAAAAAAACTGCGCCGCTGATCAGCGGTAAGGTGACGAAACGAAACTCGTGCCAGGCACGGGCTCCTTCGATACGGGCAGCTTCGTAAAGGTCGTGCGGAACGTTGCGGAGGGCCGCGTAAAAGATGATCACGGTGCTGCCGACCGACCATAAACTCATCAACACGATGCCGGGTTTTATCCACATGGGGTCGGTGGTCCAACCGGGGCCGGGGATGCCGAAAAACTCGAGCCCCCGGTTGATCAGCCCGATACGCGGATTGAGGAGCCAGAGCCAGAGCGCGCCGACTGCGACCGCAGGTGTGACCGACGGCAGGTAAAACACCGTCCGGAAAAACCCGGCAGCGCGCACCACGCGGTTGAGGAGCAGCGCGAGTGCGAGCGCAACCATCGTCGAGAGCGGCACATGCAGCGCGGCGTAAAAGAAGGTATTGAGAATACTCTGCCTGAGCCGGGGGTCTTGAACGAGTTCTTGATAGTTCTCGAGGCCGATAAAACGCGGCGGTTGCAGCACGTCGTACTCGGTAAACGACAAGACCAGGCTGGCAATCATCGGCAGCGCGGTAAAGACAGCGAAACCGATAAGCCAGGGCGAGATAAACCCGAGGGCAGCTCGGGCTTCGGCCCGCTGCAAGCCTCCGCGCTGCATCCTAGCGGCTCCAGGCGTCGTCGAGTGCTTCTTGCGCCTCCTCTTGGGCCTGCTCGAGCGCCGCTTGCGGGTCTTGCTCGCCGTTTAAGGCGCGGTTTACGGCGTCCATCCAGGCTTGGCGAAACTGGGCTCCGGCGGGATTGGCAGGAATGGCAAAGGCTTTGTCTTGAACCGCGAGGGCGACCTTAACGGCGTTGTCGAAAGGCGCGTTCCCGCTCGGCTGGTACACATTGCTAAAAATCTGTTCGTCGGCGACGCGGTTGCCGGTGTAGACGCCGGTAAAAAGCCGACCGTCGGCGGCTCGGGTTTTAGCGCGCGCCCGCGCCGCTGCCAGCCACGTTTCGGGCGCGGTCATCGTCTTCATAAAGGCGCACGCCGCCTCGGGGTTCTCTGCGCCGCGCGGAATCGCCCAGGTGTTGCCGGTGGCAAAGGTGACGGGTTCACCCTGCCGGTCGGTAAACGGTTTTACGGTGATATTCAAGTCGGGCGACACTTCGGCCAAAACGTTGAAGTACCACTGCTCCATCGGGAACGCCGCAAGCTGGTCGGCGACCAATTCGTTGTCGGCCCCGAAAAAGTCCCAGGTATCGCGGAACGCCGAAAACGCCTGACGGCCCCCGGCAACTTCGTGCAGGCCGATGGTATAGGTCAGCGCTTCAACCGCCTCGGGCGTGTCGAGCATCGCTCTTCGTCCGTCGTCGGACAAAAGCTGGCCCCCGTTGGCCCGCACCCAGAGCGGAAAAAACTCGGGGAGTTTGGGGTCGAACCCGATGCGGGTCAGCTCGCCGTCTTCTACGCGCGTCAGCTGCTCGTTAAACTGTGACAGCTCGTCCCAGTCACTTGTACTAAAGGTTTCGGGCTCGAGTCCCGCGTCGGCGAAAGCCTGGTCGGACAAGATCAGCGCAATGATGTTATAGAACTCGGGAATACCGTAAATCTGACCATCGACCGTAACCTGATTTAAGGCCGTCTCGCGGTACTGGCTCGTATCGATATTTTGCGACGCGATGCATTCTTCAAGCGGCTGAATGGCCCCGCGCGTCGCGTAGGTGCTGAGGTCGTCGCGGCCCAGATAGATGACGTCGGGTACGTTACGGCTGGCGACCGCCGTCAAAAACTGCTGCGGGTCGAAAGACCCTTCCGGCAAGTTGAGGTTCACTTCGGGATACGCCTCCCGAAAGGTATCGACGCGCACGCTGGCGATTTCGTCGGGCAAACTGAACCCGGAAACGGCGAGATCGCCGCTGACCGCCACAGGTTGCGACGCCGTAAGAAGCAAAAGGGCGCTGCTCCCCAAGAGAACCGCACCCGACTTAAGTAGCTGCGCCAATGCCCTACTGCCGACTTTCGTTGACATAATATCCCCCTTATCCCGCAGTTGTTTAGCTCGAGCAAACACCCGGAAAACGCCTCGGCTACCCCACTTGCGCTTAAGCTCGGACGAAACCTGGTTTCTGAGGTCTGCCGCACCGCTTCGGCAGTCCCAAATTAACCGGATAAAAACTCGAGTCTCCCCAATAAGTACACCCAACCAGGGCCGTTAGAAGTAGTAGCTTACTACTTTTACGGCTGAACCGACCCGAACCTTCGTTCAAGCCGAGTGTGTCCGGGACGAAACCGGGGTCGCAGCGACATCTGCCAGGCTACACTTGCCAAAAACCTGCGTTCGCCACCCCCATCAGTTAAAAAGCGCTGCTGAGTACGTCCCGGCGGAAGGGGGGTGAAACAGCGCAAAGTCAGGGCCATGTGTAATTCCCCGCTACTTTCTTTCAAGGCCGTGTTATCTTGCTACTCAGCCCAGCCCGCTGTGCTTTTTCGGCAGACTGCTAGAACGCCGAACACCCGAGTACGGCGCTCGAGGACACACATGTCACAACCCCCGCAGATATCCCCCTTTGCGGTTTTTAGAAACCGTTCGTTCACCCTGATGTGGACGGGGCAGCTCGTCTCGACCATCGGCGACGCGCTGACCGCCCTGACCGCCGGCATCCTCGTTTACCGGCTGACCGGCTCGGCTCTCTCGGTCGGGCTGATGCTGATGGCGACGTCGTTGCCGAGCCTGATCTTTGGACTGTTCGGCGGCGTGATCGCCGACCGTTACGACCGCAAACGCATTTTGGTCGTGAGCAGTTTTGTGCAGGCCGGGTTTGTCGCGCTCATCCCCTTGCTGATTCCCTACGGGCTGGTCTGGCTCTACTTGCTGGTGGGGCTCTCGAGCTGTGCCCGGCAGTTTTACTCGCCCGCGTATGAAAGCGTCTTGCCCGAACTCGCCACGGACGAAGAGCTCGCCGCCGCCAACTCGCTGATGTCGATCAGCACGGTTGGTTCGACGGCGGTCGGTTACGCGGCTGCGGGCCTGTTAGCAGCACAGTTTGAACTCGGCTGGGTATTCTTGCTCGACGCCCTGACGTTCGTATTCGCCGGAGTTTGCCTGATGGGAATTACGGTAGCCAAGCTGGGCAATACCGAAGAGACGAACTTTAGGATGGTCGTGCGGAACATGCGTAAAGGGCTCGACTATCTCTTCAGCCACCGGGTGCTGCGCGCAGTGCTGAGCATCGGTTTCGGGATCGGTTTCGCCTCGGGCGTCCTCAACACGCTGACCCTGCCCTTTACTATTACGGTTTTAGGCGCATCTGAAACCGCTTTCGGGGTTCAGGAGGCGCTGACCTCGGTCGGTTTCGTTATCGGCAGCTTTATGATGGCGAGTTTCGGCAACCGGCTTTCTGAACGCAACTGGATGGCTTTAAGCATCACTAGTCTCGGGCTCGCCGCACTTCTCTATACCTTTACGAACACCGTAACGTTAGCGGTGTTGTTTTTTGCTATCGTCGGCTTTTTCAACGCTCCGGCAATCATCGCCATTCGGCTACTGTTTCAGCGTAAAACCCCGGCTGGGCTGCGGGGCCGAGTGATCGGCGCGTATTTTGTCGGGATCGAAGGCTCGATTGTCTTGGGAATGGGCGTCGGCGGGCTCGCGGATTTGTTCGGCATCCGGGCGATTCTCGCGTTCGCGTCGGTTCTAACGCTTGGGATGGGGATTCTGGCGGCACTTTTGCCCGGTCTCCGGCATGAAGGAGTTAGCGAAACGGACGGCGTACCCGCGTTAGAGGCTGAAGGCTAACACGACCGTGAGTTCTGGGTAGACCACCCAAGTTGAGAGATTCTTGCTATCTAGACGCCGGACTCCGGTGCTACACTCTGCGGGTGAAACCGATGTGGGTAAACCGGACGCGGGTAGGGCTATGATTATCGGGCTTATCAGCGATGTCCACGCCAATGTGCTGGCGCTCGAGGCTGCTCTCGGCGAACTTAAACGCCGGGGCGCACAGAGCGTCATCTGTCTGGGTGACCTCGTAGGCTACGGACCGTCACCGAACGAAACGCTTGAGCTTTTACGGCAAGAGAAGGTGCTCTGCGTCCTTGGCGCGGCCGACGAACAAGTCGCCTTCGACTTTGCCCGCAGCAACAGGCCGCGCGCCGGGGTCGCCGACGAAATCCTCACCTGGACACGCTCGGTTATCGACCCGCGACACGTCACCTTTTTGCGTTCGCTCCCGACCCAGCTCCGCCTCAGCACCCCCCAGGGACGCTTCCGCGCCCTGCACGGCACGCTCGACGTACCGGCGCGAATCAGTCTGGGCGGCTCCCAAGGGCTCGGACAACTCTTAGAGCAGCAGCGCTGCAAGGTTTTAGCCGTCGGCAACTCGCACGTGCCGTTTTACCGGCAGCTTGGCGGCGGCTGGATCGTCAATCCCGGGTCGGTCGGGTTGTCGCTCAACGGTGAACCGGGGGCGGACTACGCGCTGCTCACCTTTTCCGATGCGGGGCTCAGCGTCACGATGGACAAGGTCGAATATGACTTTGCCGCCGTCGCCTTCGATATTGTCGCGTGGGGGCTGCCGCAAACCGTTGCCGAGGCGGTGCAGCAGGGGCGGATGTCGGACAAGGTTTAGCACGTGCATTTTACGGCGAGAGAGGTGTACCTAGGGCTTTCAAAACTTCAGCCTCAAGCCTGGTTTGCCAGTTTAAGCGCCCTGGTCGCCACCCTGACGGGGGCGTTTTTCAGCTCAGCCGGTTCCAAAGCCGCGCGCGCAAGCGGAAACGCCAGCAGCTAAAGCGCCGGCGGCGTTAGTGTCCCGCGTAGCTAATGCGTGCTCGTCAAAACGCCTTGGTCGAGGGGCTCGAGCATCACGGCTGCGGCGGGAGCGAGTCGCCTCGCGCCAGCTAAGGTGCAGTCTTATTGCGACAAGCGACAGTTTCCGGTAGGGGTGTTTCGGCGAGCTTGCGCGAGCGTGTCGAGCGCTTCTGATGCCTCAAATGAATCGTCCCGAGTTTTCCGGAGACATGATGACTTGAGTCGGCGCGCCGCCTGACCCGGCTGCTGACAATACGCCTGTCAGACGCGCGAGCCGCGCCCAACTTCACGGTAGATGTCGGCGTCTGTGTTCCAACCCCTGAGCTAATCCGACGAACACGCTCGCCCGATACCGTAAACTGTTTTGGGTAAACTGTTTGAGGCAAGACAACCTATAGGAGGTTCTTTGGTGAAACGTTCTACCCTGCTCGCCCTTTTCTTGCTACTCGCGGCCTGTGCGCCAGCCAGCGACGACGCCGGGGGCGGCGCGACCGCGCCCGACCCGGATTTCGTCAGCGACCCCGCCGTGACACTCTCCGGTGAAACCGATACCACGTTGCAACTTCTGCACGCTTCAGACCAGGAGGCAGGCCTCGACGCCATCGACGACGCGCCGCGCTTTTCTTCGGTGCTGAACGCGCTCCGTGACGACTACGACACCACCTTGACGCTTATGTCCGGCGACCTTTACATCTCCGGCCCGTTTTTTAGCACCACCACCGGACAAGCCGACATCCGCATTATGGACGCGCTCGGAACGCAGGCCGCCGCGTTTGGCAATCACGAGTTCGACCTCGGGACGAGCGTCGTTGCCGACCTTATCGCTGCCGAAGAACCCGCTGAGGGCGAGGAAGCCGCAGCCGACCTCTATCCCGGTACGACCTTCCCGTACCTGAGCAGCAACTTAGACTTTTCGGGGAGCAATTTGGCCGACTTCGTGGTTCCCGATGGGCAAGAAGCGAGTACTATCCCCAACAGCATCGCGCGGAGCACCATAATTACCGCCGGGGGCGCAACCTTCGGCGTCGTCGGCGTCACCACGCCCCTGTTGCCGAGCATCTCCGCGCCCGGTGATGTGGTGGTTTCACCCTCCAACCCAGCTGATTTAGAAGCGCTCGCCACGATCGTTCAACCTGTCGTCGACGATCTGAGCGCGCAAGGCGTCGACAAGATCATCTTGCTCACGCACCTGCAGCAGCTGAGTAACGAACTCGAGCTTGCCACGCTCTTAAATGACGTTGATATCGTCGTCGCAGGCGGTTCGGACACCCTCCTAGCCGACGATAACGACCGTTTGCGGGCAAACGATACACGCGCCGGAACCTATCCGCTCCTCCGCGCTTCAGCTACCGGGCAGCCGGTCGCAGTTGTCAACACTGCCCGTGAATACCGCTACGTCGGGCGTCTGGTCGCAGGTTTCGACGCAGCCGGGGTGCTCTCTGAAATCTCCGACGAGAGCGGCGCTTACGCGACCGACCCTGAAGGCGTTCAGGCGACCGGCAACGCTGCGCCCGCTCCCGAAGTCGTCGCGGCAACAGGTGAGGTGCGCGCGGTCATCACCGAACTCGACGGGCAAATCTTCGGCTCCACCGAGTTCTACCTCAACGGCCTGCGCGACGCGGTGCGTACTGAAGAAACCAATCTCGGCAACCTGAGCGCCGACGCAAACCTCGCCGCCGCGCGCGCCGTCGACCCGACCGTCGACGTCTCGATTAAAAACGGTGGTGGTATCCGCGCCTCGATCGGCGCGGTCGAACCCGGTCAAGGTAACCTGATTCCGCCCGTCGCCAACCCGCTGACCGGCAAAGAAGCCGGACAGATTTCGCTTTTAGATATTCAAAACGCCTTGCGTTTCGACAACTCGCTGAGTATTCTCACGCTTACGGCGGCGCAACTCAAAGCGGTGCTCGAGCACGGCGTCGCCGCGTCCGAACCCGGCGCAACCCCGGGGCAGTTTCCGCAGGTCGGCGGCATCAGCTTTTCGTTCGACCCCGGCTTGCCCGGAAGTGTTTACAGCGAAGACGGCGAACTTGTCACGCCCGGTGAACGCATCCGCAGCGCCGCCATCTTAAACGACGACGGCAGTGTCAAAGACGTGCTTGTTGAAAACGGTCAGCTCGTCGGCGACCCCGAACGCCCCATTCGCGTCGTAACGTTAGGCTTTTTGGCCGACGGCGGCGACAGCTACCCGTTTCCGGCAGACGCAGCGCGCGAAGACATCGAACCTGCTGAACAGGCCGCACTAGGCGAATACCTCGGCGAGATCGGCACCTTTACCGGGGCCGATACACCCGCCGCCGAAGACACCCGGATTCAGAACCTCTCAGCGCGTAGCGACACCGTGCTGGGTACAGCGACCGCCAAGTAATGCCGTAAAAATAAACCCATAGCCGGAAGGCTGCTTTGACGAGCAGCCTTTTTTGTTGTCGACTATAGCGGTTTTCACAGACCCCAAAGCGTCTGGCTACCGCACTCTTGCTTGCCCTTCATCGACGTACGCTTTGACGGCGCTTTCCCGTAAGTCCAGGGAACAGCTTGCCACGCCTTGGCTTATGCTGTGAAAAGAGGTGCTAAAACAAACGAAAACAGGCTCGAGTCTCCCCAAGCCTGCCCCAAAAATCTCTAGCTTCAAGCTTTGACTTTTAGGTACCCCCGCGCCGCCAACTCTTCCATAATCTGCACCACGCTCTCCTCGATGCTGTTCTGGTCTGTGCGGAGCGTGATTTCAGGCTGGTCGGGCGCTTCGTAAGGGTCGTCGATGCCCGTAAAGTGCTTGATTTCGCCTGCGCGGGCTTTTTTGTACAAGCCTTTGGGGTCGCGGTCTTCGCACACGTCTAAGGGCGTATCGACAAAGACCTCGAGAAACTCGCCCTCAGCCACAAGCGCGCGCACCTGCTCGCGGTCGCGGCGGTACGGCGAGATAAACGCGGTCAGCACGATGGTGCCACCATCGACGAAAAGCTTGGCGACCTCTCCGATGCGGCGGATGTTCTCCTCGCGGTCTTCGGCGCTAAAACCCAGGTTCTTGTTGAGGCCGTGCCGCACGTTGTCGCCGTCGAGCAAGTAGGTGTGATAGCCGCGCGCGTGGAGAGCTTGCTCGAGCGCGTTTGCCACCGTCGATTTGCCCGCACCCGACAGCCCGGTAAACCACAAGATGCAGGGGCGCTGATGTTTAAGTGCGCCGCGCTCCTCTTTGGATAGAGTCTGCTCGTGCCAGACGATGTTTTCAGCTTTGATACGGTCGAGTTTGACGCTGTTGGATTTAACCTGGGACATCTTACGCGGTCTCCGCTTTCCGGTAGGCTTGAATCAAGACTTCGGCGACTTCGGGCCGCGAGAATTCGGGCGGTGGGAGTTGACCTTGGGAGAGCATCGCGCGGACTTTGGTGCCGGAGAGTTGAATACGCTCTTCGGGGGTCGAGGAGGTCGTTTTCGGCGTCGCCATCTGCTCGGTGCGGGTGCAGTAAAAGGCGTGCTCGAACTTCATCGGGGTGATTAAGAGCTCGCCTTCACTTAGCTCGTCGAAAATCTCCTGCGCGTCGTAAGTCCCGTAATAGTCGCCGACGCCCGCGTGATCGCGCCCGACAATCAGGTGCGTACAGCCGTAGTTTTGCCGTGAAATCGCGTGCAAAATCGCCTCGCGGGGGCCACCGTAACGCATCGCTGCCGGATAGACGCCCAAAATCACCTTGTCCTGGTTGTAGTACTTTTCAATCAGGATGTTGTAGCACTGCATCCTGACGCTGGCGGGGATGTCGTCGGATTTGGTGGTGCCGACGAGCGGGTTGATAAAGAGCCCGTCAACGCCCTCCAAAGCGATCTTGGTGATGTACTCGTGCGCCCGGTGAATCGGGTTGCGCGTCTGAAAGGCGACGATGGTGTGCCAGCCTTTTTCCTCGAACTTGGCGCGGGTTTCTTTCGGGTAGAACTTGTACGCGCCGAACTCGCCTTCGGGCAGTTCACCGACCAGGGAAATCGGCCCGCCCAGATAGACGCTGCCCGCGTCCATCATCGCCGCGACGCCGGGGTGTTTGCTGTCGCCCGTTCGGTAGACCTGTTCGGCCTCACGGGTCTGGTCGGGGCGGTAAACATCGGTGACGTTCATCACCGCGAGGATTTCGCCGCCGCTGGTGAGGGCGATTTCCCGGCCCACCGGGTACTGTTCGGCGGCGTCTTCTGCAACCTGCAAGGTAATCGGAATGCTCCAGACAGTGCCGTTGGAAAGGCGCATATTCTCAACGATGCTCTCATAGTCGGCTTCGCTGACAAATCCCTCCAACGGGCTGTAGATGCCGGTAGCGAGGCACTCGAGGTCGGCCAAATTGCGCTCAGACAACGCAAGCTTTGGCAGGTTTTGCGCGCGTTTTACGGCGTCGTCACGTTCGCTGCCGCTAAGCACGCGGTCGACGAGGGTACTGCCGTGTGGAGAAATCAGAGGTTTGGACATCGTTTGGAACTCCTTTTGAGGTTCAAGTGGTCGGTAATTTGCACTGGGATAGACGCTCGGGTCGTCCTCCCGGTTATACCTAGTACGCTGTCTACTTGGTCGTATTTAGCCCTACGTCGGAGGCCTTTTTGAAGAGTGCCTCGCTTTTGGTCACGATAAAATAGGGATTTAACAGATTTTCCTTGTTGTAGCGAAGAGGCCCGCCGCCCGGTTCACGTACCCTTGCCCCGGCTTGCTCGGCGACACACTGCGCGGCGGCGGTGTCCCACTCCATCGTCGGGCCAAAACGCGGATAGAGGTGCGCCTGAGCGTCGGCGACCAAGCAGAGTTTTAACGACGAACCGCTCGAGACCAGGTTTACGGGGGTGGTCTGCTCGAGTTCTCCCACCAGCGCTTCAGTGGCGGCCCCGGCGTGCGAACGGCTTGCAACCAGGTTGAGTGGGCCGCTGCGGTACTCCTGTGCTTCGATGCGGTTGCCCGCTCCTTCGCCCTTGAACGCGCCCAGACCCGCCGCTGCCCAGTAGGTCAAGTTGAGAGCCGGAGCGTAAACCACGCCGAAAACCGGCACGCCGTCTTCAATGAGCGCGATATTGACCGTAAACTCGCCGTTGCGTTTGATAAACTCCTTGGTGCCGTCTAGCGGATCGACGAGCCAGAACTGCGTCCACGCTTTGCGTTCAGCGTAGGGCACGTGTTTCGACTCTTCGGACAAAACCGGGATGTCCGGGGTCAGTTTATGCAAATGCTCTAAGATCACCCGGTTCGAGGCGAGGTCGGCTTTGGTCAAGGGCGAGTCGTCGGCTTTGGTCTCGACGCCGAAATCCTCGCTTTCGTAGACCTGCATGATGACGTCACCGGCAGCTTTCGCAGCCGCGATGAGCTCAGGCGCGAGCGCCTCTAGATTGATGGGCATAGTGGACTCCTAAACAAGACTGCGGGGCGAGCCCCAAAACCTGTACATCATAACGTGCTAGCAGCGGGCTTCCTTGTGCGTTTGCTCGAGCACAGCGATCAGTTC
This sequence comes from uncultured Trueperaceae bacterium, assembly GCA_963799485.1. Lineage (GTDB taxonomy): Bacteria > Deinococcota > Deinococci > Deinococcales > Trueperaceae > Truepera. Next base: position 153,192 of record CAWCXJ010000004.1, on the reverse strand, counting down.
GGCAGCCAGACCATCTCTGGAAAAGCGTTCCCGAGCCAGCTTGCGCGCTTTTTGACCGGCATCCTTGAGCCACGCCTCGTCACCCAACACCTTTAGCAGCGCGTCTTTTGCTTTGTCCATATCGTGTGGGTCGAGCACCAAACCCGCGCCGGTTTCGCGCACGATATCGGCTTGCCAGCCGCCGTAGTTGATCAAAACGGGCCGCCCTGCCGCGAGCCCGTCGAAAAACTTGTTCGCCGAGTTGTCCCACATCTCTTTGAGGTCGATAAACAGCGACGACGCGAGGGTTGCAGCGGAAAGAACGTTCGGGACTTGATTTTTAGGAATCGGCCCCGGCATAAAAAAGGTTTCGTTCAGCACGCCGAGTTCGTGTGCACGCCGCCGCACTTTTTCGGCGTCGAAGCCGCCGCCGTAAACGGCAAAACGCACCTCGGGCGCTTCAGGTCGTACTTTGGCGGCCAGCTCTGCAAGATACGACACACCGTTGATTTGACCTAATGTTCCGATGTAGGCGACAAGGGGCCGGTCGCCGAGCCAGTCGTGTTCTGCCCGGAACCGCTCACCCGCCGACGCCGGCACGTCGAAAAGCGCGAGATCCGAGCTGTTGGGAATCACGTGAACGCGCGCCGCCGGATATCCGGTTTTGACCACGCCGGCTTTCATACCCGGTGAAAGGGCGATGACCTGCGCGGCGTTACGGTAGGCGAAACGCTCGAGCCGCTCGGCGGCGTAGATCGTCGGCTCACCCCTCAGCGCGCCCATGGCAATCGGCAACTCGGGCCAGAGGTCACGGACTTCAAAGACCATCGGCACCCGCTGCCGCTTGGCTGCCCAGACCGCCGGCAGCGCAATGGTGAGCGGGGTACTGCTCGCAAAGATCAGGTCGGCAGGGAGACCTGCGGCTTTTTGCGCCGCGCCGCGGGCAAACTTGAAAAACGCGCCTATACGTTCGCGGGTACTCATCTCGTTTGAGTACGGTACCGGCAGCCAGTGAACGCGGATGCCCGCCTCATCCGACACGCGCCAGCCGCTCCCCGGCGCCGCGTGCCGGTCGGAAGTAATCAGATTGACCTCGTGGCCCTGCGCTACGAACCGGCGCGCCATCTCATACGAACGGGTGCTGCCGGGAACGTCGGGGGTGTGAAAGTACTGGTGGAGGTAGGTAATTTTCATAAATTAGGGTCTACTAAACTTTTGAAATTGGGCCTCGAGCGCGTCGACCACGCCCTTGATATCGTGGTCGTTCATCACCCGCGCGCGGCCCGCCTGGCCTTGCCTGAGCCGTTCGGGTTCACTGCGGACGAGTAGCGTCAGCGCTTTGACGAGGCTGTCTACGTTTTCAGCAGGAATAAGTTGTCCCGTCCCTTCGGTCAGCAATTCGCGGGTTCCGCCGACGTCGGTGGCAATCGCCGGAAGTCCGCGCGACATCGCCTCGATCAGCGCAATCGAAATCCCCTCGTGCAGACTCGGCAAAACGAAGGCGTCGTAGTGGCCTCTGCTGTAGCTGTCTAGCAATGCGGCGTGGTCGACGTTGCCTAAAAAGACGATGTGGTCGGCGATTCCCAGCACCTGAGCCTGGTTTGCAAGCGCCTCACGCGTCTCGCCGTCGCCGGCTAAGCTGACCTGAACGTGAATCCCCTGAGCTTGAAGACGTGCTACGGCCGCGAGCAAAAACTGCTGGCCTTTACGCGGAATCAGGCTGCCCGTGCAGATAACCCGCAGCTGCACGCCGGCGGGGGGCTCGGTTTTCTCCAGCCGGTGGTTACTTAAAGGGACGCCCATCCGGATCAGCACGGCCTTGTTGTCCAGTTCGGGGCCGGCGACGGGGCGCGCTAACTCGAGGCCGTCCCCGGCTATAAACCGGACGAAGCGGGCACTCTCGAGCTTGGCCCGAAACGCGTTGGGCGTCTCGATGTCCCAGCGGTGCGCGGTAAAACTCCACGGCACGCCGCTCGTTTCGGCGGCGACCATCGCCGTCGTCGCCGCGACCGAAGCCCAGTACGCGTGAATGTGGTCGGCCTCCCAGCGGCGCGCCAGCCCCGCAAGCCACAAGGCTTTGGGAAAGCTGCCGAGGTTTTTTTTAACAGCGCCCCGGCGCTGACCGACGAGTGTACGTGAAAGCGCCCCCGCCGCCCGCACCGGCGCGCGTGCGAACCCAAGCGGCGCAGCCCGCAACACCTTTTGCGACAGCAGCGTTTCGTATTCGGTCAGCGCCAGAAAAGGCTCGGCGTCGCTGTGAACCCCTTGCGAGTAGCGCGTTACCGGAACGATTTTCAGCTCGTGCCCCCGGCGGATCAGCTCGCGCACTTCGGGGATAGCAAAGACCTCGGTCGCCCCATACGGCAGCGAGGCGGTGATATAGATGATCTTCACTGTGGCGAGACCGTAGCCGGGCTAGTCATAGGTCGCAGCTGCAGGCAAGAGGACGTTTAGGTACTGCGGCAAGATGCGCGCTTCGGTAAAGTCGCACGCTCGGGTTTGCAGGGCCGGGTCAGGCGGCGCGCTCAGACTTTCCAAGATCGCCGCTGCGAGCGCGCCCGCGTCGCCGACGGGAACCAGGGGAGCGAGTTGACCGCCCCGTAAAATTTCACGGGGGCCGCTCGGACAGTCGGTGCTGACGACCTTGCAGCCGCACGCCATCGCCTGAATAAGTGCGCCGGGCAGACCCTCGAACTTCGACGAGAGGGCGAAGGTATCGGCGTGCGCCATGTACGAGAAAGGGTTTTGGGCAAAGCCGGGGAGGGCAACCGCGTCCTCCAAGTCAAGCTCGCGCGTGAGCGCCGTCAGTTCGTCACGCTGGTTACCCTCGCCTAGAATCATCAGCCGCGCCGGACGTTTTTGGTAGACGGCAGCAAACGCCCGGATGAGGGTCGGAAAATCTTTTTGTGGGGCGAGCCGTCCGACGCCCAGGATGACAGGAGGTTCCCCGGGCGCGAACCAGGGGTGTGCGGGCCTTTGCCGCGCACGCTGGAAGAGTTCGTCGGTCACGACCGGGTTATAGATCGTGTGGATCTTTTTTGTACCGGTTTTCATAAAACGTGCCAGGTCGTCGGCAACCCCTTGCGACACGGCGACGTGGGCGTCGGCCCAGGGGTAAAAAAGGCGCACGGACGTCCGCAACGAGACCCCTTTAAGGCTCAAGGCCGGTTTGGGAAAAAGCATATTGGATTCGCGGATAACGGTCCTGGTCGGTACCCCCGCGAGCGCGCGGGCCAAGAGCGCGACGACGCTCGCGTGGTTGAGGGTCGCTAACAGCGCGGCGGGTCGGTTCCGGCGCAGGTAACGCACCAGTTTGGGCAGGCTGGCGCTGACACCGCTCGAGGCGAGGTCAATTATCCGCACGTCCGGCGCGACCTGCTCGAGGTAAGGGCCTTTGGCCTCGGCCAGTACCAGGTCGGTAGGGAAGCCGCGCCCTGCAAAACCGGCGGCCAGGTTGACCATCATACGTTCAGCGCCGCCGCCGTCCAGATTGGGCAGATAGAGCGACAGCACGGGTTTACGCGTCTTCATCGGCGCGGTAGACCTGGGTGCGGCGCAGTTGGACTCGGGAGTAAGCTTACGGGCATAGGTATCAGCATAACGGTAACGGGGTCTTCCTAGCGGTACTGAAGTTTACTAATCTGAACTTGTACGGCTTTAGGAAAGTAGGCACCGACGGTTTTCAACACCCACAAGCCGTCCTCACCCAGAAAGAAGCGCGGCAACAGCCAGATAAGGGCGAGCAGCGTAACGCCGACGCCGCCGACCGAACCGAACAAAACGAACACGTCGGGCCACGCCAAAGCGCGCAACAAGTCGGCGAGCAGCCACGACTCGAGGGCGGCGACCCCGGTCAGAAAGAGCGCCGGAACGTGAGCTGCAAAAAACGTCGCCCACGTCATTCCGGTGACCTTGAGGCCAAGCTGCGCCATCGAAAAAAAGTTAAAGGCGATCGCGATACTTACCCCCACCGTAACGCCGACGATACCCTGATACTGCCCGATCCAGGTTCCTGCAATAATCAGCACCGAAAAGTAAAACTGCCGCAACGCCCGCTGAAACACGACGCCGGTCGAACGGCAGATCGAGTCGCCCATCTTGTAACTCGTTCTAAAGAGCATCGTCAGGGCAAAAATCTTAAACGGTACGATGATCGCGTCCCACTGATTGCCCAAAAGAACACGGATGAATTCAGGTGCCAGAAAGAACAACAGCGCGCTGAGCGGCATTACGACGAGCGCAATGGTAACGACGCCGCGGCGGTACACAGCCCCCAGGACTTTGGGCTGATCTTGTTTTTTGGACATCGCGGTAAAAAGTACCTGGTCGAGTACCTGTCCGAAATACTGCGAGGGCAAAACCATAAGTTGATAGGCGCGCCCGTAAAGCCCGACCGCCTGGCTACCCAGCGTCGCCCCGACGATAAGGTTGTCCGAGGAACCCGCAATACGGTTAAAGATTTGTCCGAGGGTAAAGCCAGAACCCATCGACCAGAGCTCTCCAAGGGCCTTCTTATTGAGTTGAAAGCCTTTAGGGTGAGGTGAAGCGCCTAAAAAAAGGATGCTGGTGACGAGCGATTGGCTGAGCGACGCCCATACCAAAGACCACGCGCCAAACCCTAAAAAAGCCAACCCGACCCCGACCATCCCGTAACCAACGACGTAGGCCACGGCGTTAAAGCGCGCTTTAATCTTAAAGTTGAGGTTGCGGAAGTTGAGCGCGCGGGCTACTGCCCCGATACCGTTGATTACAAACAGAAACGACATCCCGCGGATCACCTCTAAAAGTCCTGGAATCTTCGGGTAAAAGCTTGCCAGAAAAGGCGCCAGAATCCATACCAGCACAGTGAGCATGACGCTCAGGATCATCGTAAAGGTAAACCCTGAGCGGATATGATCGGCGGTGACGACTTTACGCTGAATCAGTGCGGGGCCGAGCCCAAGCTGATAAAGGAAGCCGGCAAAGATAACGATAGTGTTGGCGATATTGATAAGACCAAACTGAGCAGGTACAAGCAGCCGTGACAAAACGGCTAACACCAGAAACTGTAAGCCAGCCTGAGCGCCAGTACCGGCAAAAGACCAGAAAAAACCTACCAGCGTGCTGTGCGTTAGGCCCTTTTTTCCTGCCGTCTGCGGTTTGTCTTCTGCCACAAAAACTCCTACTTCGGAGCTGCGGATGTTTTGTTCGCAGCTACTTACGCGCGCCCTAGACTGTACCGCGCGTAGTCCTACTACCTAGCAGCCCACCATAACAACTACGGCGCGCAAGTTAAGGTCGGTACGTCACAAGCTGGTACGGTGCCAGACTGATACGGCACAAGGAAAGTATCAGTTGAGTTCGCGGTCGACCTGGAGGTTGAGCGGCGGGTCGTCTTCATCCTCGAGATAAAGGTAATCGTCGATGGCCTCGAGCAGGTCTCTAAGCCTCGAGTCGTCGACGAGCGCGTCGCACAGCTCGAGCTGCTCCTCTTCTGAAAGTGCAGCAAGCGCTTCGATAAGTTCGCCTACTGAAAGTCTCGCCATAACGCTCTGTTCCCTCCACCTTCTTGGTGCCAGCGTACCCGTGCCAGCATACCCCGGCCTACCCGGTTCGCGTCAGCTCAACCGGCTACAAGACCAGGCTTACGCCTGGAGAACTAGGCGGTCGTGATTTTTAAGAGACGTTTCGCTTTTGCGTTGATTTAGCGCCAGATGCCGCAGGGTGACGAGGTTGGCTTGGACTTGCCTTGTTCTGCCGGGTCTTCGCTAAAAGCAGCGTCGCGTACCCGGTGCAGGCTGTTTTCGGTGCTCCCACGCGAGCGCACCGCCTAAGAAAGGATTTCAGCGCCGGTCAAGCTGGTAAGAAAGTAACGCTCAGGCACGCTAACTGGTATTACCGCGTATTACCGCTACAGTTGGCTTAGGTGTTCAGGCTCTGGGTGCGGAGTGCACCGATTAAAGGCCGTAGTGCGTCACTTTTGAGTTTGAGCGCGGCGCGGTTGACGACAAACCGGGCGGACGAAGTGAGGATGACCTCGAGTTCCTCCAACCCATTGGCCCGAAGCGTCCCGCCGGTCTCGACGATATCGACGACCGCATCGGCTAAGCCCGCCAGACACGCCAGCTCGACGTTTCCGGCCAGCTTGACGACCTCGGCGCTAAGCCCGCGTTCTTGCAAGTAGCGCCGGGTCGTGTGGGGATATTTCGAGGCAATCCGCCGCACCGGGCCACGCGCGCCTATGGGCCGAATCAGCGACAAACGGCAGTGGGCGAACCCCAGATCGACGGGTTCGTAAACGCTCCTGCCGGACTCTAAGAGCACATCTTTCCCGACGACGCCTGCGTCCGCCACGCCCAAATCGACGTAGGTCGGCACATCGGTATTTCGCATCTCGATGATGCGCGCGCCGCCCGCGTCGTACTGCAAAGCGCGGGTTCCGGGCGGGTCTGAAAGCTCGAGTCCGGCAGCCCGCAAAAGCGTCAAGCTTTTTTGCATCACCCGACCTTTGGGCAGTGCCAGCGTAAGTTTGGCGCTCGGTTCAAGCACGTTTACGCCCTAGCAAAGCTTGTAACGCTTCAAACGAAGGGCGCTCGGCGGTGAGGGGCTCGAGGCCGCTCGCGAGCAAAAGATACGGAATCCCCTTGGCTCGCGCGTAAGCCCGCAGTTCGTTCATATCACCGGTCAAGGCCCGCTCGACGCGGTAACCCGCCCGCCGGAGCCGCCGCGCCGGGGCGTCGTCCAGACTCACCGCGATGGGGGGTGCGTCGCCGGTAACGCCGGAAAGCGCCGACAAAAGGCGTTCTAACCCAATTGCAAAGCCCGCCGCGAGCGGCAACAAGGCTCCGTCGTAACGCCCGCCGCCGAGGAGCGGTTGCCCAAAGTCGAAGGTATAGGCGCGAAAGGTTACGCCTGTGTAGTAAGCAAGCCGCCGCGCCATGCCGAGGTCTAGGAGGAGTTCGCTGCTGTCTTCGAACTCGGTCAAAACAGCCTCTAAGTGGTCGCACGCCGCCGCCGTTTCGGGCCACGGGGCGAGCTGCCGCGCCGCACCAAGTGTCCGCAAGTCGCCGTAAAGGTCGGGCACGCCGAGCAGCGCTCGCAGCAAATCCGGCGGTAAGTCGAGGGGTTCCAAAAGTCCTTGCAACGTCGCCTGGTCTTTACGGTCGATGGCGTCGGCAGCCAAATTTCTAAGCTCGGGTGACAACTCGGCGAGGTCGAAAAGTTGCCGGACGAATCCCGGATTCCCGACTTCGACCCGTGGCGCAAGGCCGACGGCCCGCACCGCTTCGCGCGCCAGGTGGATGAGTTCGGCGTCGGCGCGCGCGCCGCTCACGCCGACTAACTCGAGCCCCACTTGCGTAAACTCGCGCGTCCGGGCGATGTCGGGCACGACCGTGCGCCAGAGCCCGCCGCTGTACTGCAGCCGTAAAACCCCTTGCGCGTCGGCTTGATTAAACCTTACGAGTGTAGCGAGGGCATAGGTATAGTCCGAACGCAGCGCCAAAAGTTCACCGTCGGGGCCGGTCAGCTTAAACGCGCGCGCAGCGACCGGATGCCGAGGGTCGAAGCGCTCTAAAACCGGGACGTCGACGTGTTCGTAACCCCAGCTCGAGAACAACGCCTGCAGCGTAGCTACTGTGCGGACGCGCGCCGCACTTTCAGCGGTGTGGGCGTAGCGGGTGCCTTCGGGGGGAGCGTTCACGCGCTCAAGCGTACCGCGCACGCCGTGTTCAGAGCTAGCGTTTCAGCCATATCGCCTGACGGCTTTTTGAGACCATGGTTGAAACCGTAAACCGCATTGCAGGCAATAGTCACATCCTTAATACAAATTGTAGGGGTAGCTTTCAAACAAAAAGTAGTGTGAGAAGGTGAAAAACTCTACAACAGCTGAAACTGTCGATAAAAAGACGTGCAGCAAAGTATCCTCGACTTTGCTGCACGTCTTTACGCTTAGCGGGATTTGGCTAGGCTACGGCTGTCTTTGCTTGCTTATGGAGATTCGGTTCTGTTCTAAGTAGCTCCGTACCATTTTTACAAGCTAGCTACTGCACCCAAAAGCTTAAGCGTAGCGAGAATAGCCTCTCGGAGCTGTTCCCGAGAACTGTAGCAACGTCTGGTAGCAACGTCTGGGAAGAAGAAAACCCTTCTTTTTTCCAGATGGTTTCGATCAGGTTGCGAACAGGCCCGGAAGGCTGGAGCTTCGCACCCGCGTGGTGTGCCGTTTTGTCCAAGACGAATTGCGGCGAGTAGGGGGGCTACAACCAGAGTTCGTTGGCTTCCCGGCTGTCAAACTGTCTTTTAATGAGCTTGGCGCTACGAAAACCCCGTTGTCAAGCACGACGGTCTTTATATCTATGCGTGAGCTTGGCTAAGCCAAGCCCACGCGACACACGACCTGCTCAGCCCGGCACGCCCTTCGAGGGTACTCGAGGTGTTGCGTTTGACCACTGCAGGAAAGCGTACCGCTCATATTGATACGACCCGCAGCACCTCCATGCTTAGGCAGTACCCGCTCGCCTTGCCGGGCTTTTTTTGAAGTTGTCATTGCTGCTTTTACTCAAGCAGCAAGAGCTTCAGAGAGCCTCGCGTCCAGACTTGACACGTTTACCACCTCTATCCGGTAAACTCAGCACGTGACCGATCTCACCCCCCTACTAGAAAAAAACCGTGCCTGGGCAGCGCGGGCCGTTACCCAAGACCCTGAGTTTTTCAGCCGTCTGGTCGGTCAGCAAACGCCCAAATACCTGTGGATCGGCTGCGCCGACTCGCGGGTTCCGGCAAATCAGGTTGTCGATTTAGAGCCCGGCGAGCTGTTCGTTCACCGCAACGTCGCCAACCTCGTCGTTCACACCGACCTCAACTGTCTAGCCGTCATTCAGTTTGCCGTCGATGTATTAAAGGTCGAGCACATCATCGTTTGCGGGCACTACGGTTGTGGCGGCGTCGAGGCAGCTTTGCAGGGTAAACGTGTCGGGCTCTGCGACAACTGGCTCCGGCATATCCGGGACGTTTACGACAAGCACAAGGCTGAAATAGCGGATTTGGAGCCTCCCGCACAGCTTCAGCGGCTCTGTGAACTCAACGTTATTGAACAAGTCGGCAACGTGTCGCAAACGACGGTCGTCCAAGATGCGTGGGCGCGAGGTCAGAGTTTGGCAGTTCACGGCTGGGTGTACGGCTTGGGGGACGGCGTTATCCGTGATTTAGGGGTAGGGCTTACGGGTAACTAAAGCTTGTCAGCGCCTTTATAGCTAATTTCGCATCGAGTAGGCAAACACGGTGATGAGCAGGGCCAGCATCCCGTTTAGGCTGAATAAAAGTGTGCGCAGATTGCGTATCTCAGCCCTGATATCGTTCAAACCCTGAGTCAAGTCGGTCCCCAACGTACCGATACGTTTGTCTATCTGCTCGTAACTTCCCTCAAGTTTAGCCATACGAATCTCGAGCGGGTCAGGGGTCGGGGCGGCTGCGTCCATAACTCCACCGGTGTAGGTCAGTCGGAGTGCTAAACGCCCGTCAGCGCTTCTGAAACCGGGCGTTCGTCCAACACGGTCTCAGGAACCAGATGTGCCGCGTCCTGAACGACTTCAGCCCCGGCCCCCGGTTTATGAGCATTTTCGCTGATGTGTCTGCGCCACGCCCGTGCACCGGGTTGTCCGGCAAAAAGCCCCAGCATGTGCCGGGTCATGCTGTTGAGCGGGACACCGCAAGAGAGTTGCGCCTCGAGGTACGGCAGCGTAGCGTCAACCACTTCGCGGCGCGTCGGAACCTGCTCAGCGCCGTAAAAGAGGGCGTCAGCCTGCGCTAGTACAAAAGGCGTTTCGTAGGCGGCGCGACCTAACATCACAGCGTCTACACGCTCCAAATGCAGCTGAGCGTCCACGAGCGTTTTGACGCCGCCGTTGAGTTCGATTTCCAGTTCAGGAAAGGTCTCTTTGAGCCGGTAAACCGTTTCGTAACGGAGCGGCGGCACCGTCCGGTTCTCTTTCGGACTGAGCCCCGAGAGCCACGCTTTGCGGGCGTGGACGCTAAAACGTGCAGCCCCGGCGTCGGCGGAGGCTTTGACGAAGCGCTCGAGCTGTTCAAAACTGTCCAGGTCATCAATGCCGATACGGTGTTTTACGGTAATGGGAACCGTTACGGCGGCCCGCATCGCCGCCACACACGCCGCCACCAGTTCAGGTTGCGCCATCAGACACGCGCCGAAGTTGCCGTTTTGCACCCGTGCCGACGGACAGCCGACGTTGAGATTGATTTCGTCGTAACCCCAAGCTTCGGCAATTCGGGCGCACTCGGCGAGTTTTACGGGGTCGTCGCCGCCGAGCTGCAGTGCTAGTGGTCTTTCTACTTGTGAGAAACCCAAAACTCTCGCCCGGTCGCCCAGCAGCACCGCGTTCATCGTGACCATTTCGGTATAGAGCAGCGCTCTCTTGGTCACGCCGCGCATGAAAACGCGTTGATGACGGTCGGTCCAGTCCATCATCGGGGCGACGCTGAGCGGGTAACGGGCGGAGAACGGCATATGCAGGTCATTTTACCGGAGTTGGACTGCTTGGAAACCTGCTGCCTGACATCTTGCGACATTTCGTAAACGAGCACAGCTAGACTAAGGAGTTGCAACAAAATCTTATATTCCTACTATCAAGGAATGTGCCTTACATACTTTTAACCTCAGCTTGTTACGATTGCGCCATATGGAACGAATCCACGGAACTACGATTATCGCCGTTCATAAGGGCGGCGTAACGGCGATTGCCGGCGACGGGCAGATTACGCTCGGCGAGACGATTGTCAAAAAAGGCGCGGTCAAGGTGCGGAGCTTGCACGACGGCAAGGTGCTGACGGGTTTTGCGGGCGCAGTGTCGGACGCCTTTACGCTGCTGGAAAAGTTCGAGGGCTATCTGGCGTCTTACCGGGGCAACCTCACGAAAGCAGCCGTCGAGACCGTCAAGGAGTGGCGCACCGACAAGATGCTCAGGAACCTCGAGGCCATGCTCATCGTCGCCGACCACGAGCAAATCCTGACGCTTTCCGGCGCAGGTGACGTAATTGCGCCGGACGAACCCGTCGCAGCGACGGGTTCCGGGGGCGCTTACGCACAAGCGGCGGCGCTCGCGCTTTTACGTCACACCGAGCTGGGCGCACCCGAAATTGCGGAGACGGCGCTTAAAATCGCCGCCGAAATCGACCTCTACACGAGCGGCACGGCAACTGTATTGCGCGTCCCGGACGAAAGCGCCGAAGGTGACGTCGAGGTTATCGAAGGAGAGGCGTCGTGAGCGTCGATTTGACACCTTTAGAGATCGTTGAAGAACTCGACAAGCACATCATCGGGCAGCACAAGGCGAAGCGCTCGGTGGCGGTGGCCCTCCGCAACCACTACCGCAGGCGGCAGCTCTCCGGTGATTTACAAACCGAAGTCACGCCGAAAAATATCCTGATGATCGGGCCGACCGGCGTCGGCAAAACCGAAATTGCGCGGCGGTTGGCGCGGCTCGCCAAGGCTCCTTTTATCAAGGTCGAGGCGACCAAATTTACCGAGGTCGGGTATGTCGGGCGCGACGTCGAATCGATGGTACGTGACCTCGCGCAGGCGTCTTATGTGATGGTTGAAGAAGAGCAGCTCAGCGGGGTACAAGAGAGGGCGAAAGAAAATGCGGAAGAAAAACTTTTGGAGTATCTCTTACCCGGCGGCACCGAAGAGGGGCGCGGCAAGATGCGGGAGCTGCTCAAGGCCGGGAAGCTCGAGACCCGCACCTTAGAGATCGAAGTCAGCGACGAACGCCCGCAGCAGCTGATGATGCCCGGCATGGAAGAGATGGGCATGAACTTGCAAGACATGATGTCGAACTTTATGCCCAAAAAACGCACCAAACGCAAGCTCAGCGTCGCTGAGGCGCGTGAAGCGCTCCGGGGTGAAGAGGCCGAAAAACTCATCGACCACGATGAAGTCTCACGGGAGGCGGTCTCGCGGGCGGAAAATTCGGGCATCATCTTTATCGACGAACTCGACAAGGTAGCGGGCGGCGACAACAGCGGCCCCGACGTGTCGGGTGAAGGGGTACAGCGCGACCTCCTGCCGATTGTCGAGGGCACGCAGGTCAACACCCGTTACGGACAGGTCAAAACCGACCACGTGCTATTTATCGCGGCGGGCGCGTTTACGGTTTCCAAACCGAGCGACCTGATTCCGGAGTTGCAGGGGCGGTTTCCGATTCGGGTCGAGTTGGAGGAGCTTTCAGCGGGCGACTTTCAGCTGATTTTGACCCAGCCCCGGCACTCTCTGACGAAGCAGTACACCGAACTCCTCAAGGTGGACGGGACGCGGCTCCGCTTTGAAGCCTCGGGTATCGAGGCCATCGCCGAGTACAGCGCGCAGGTCAACGCCGACGTCGAAGACATCGGCGCGCGGCGGCTGCACACGGTTTTGGAAACGGTTTTAGAAGACGTGTCGTTTGCCACCGAACTCGGCGACGTGACGATTGACGGGGCGTATGTAAAGAGGAAGCTCGAGGACATTGTAAGCGACGAGGATTTGTCGCGTTACGTGTTGTAGGGCGCGTGTTGTAAGGCAAACCAAAAACGGTGTCGGCAGAAAATCTATCAGCCGACACCGTACCCGTTGGGCCGCGCCCCGCCTAACGGGTACGCAGACTGCGCCGCTGCTCGAGCGCCCGCGCCACACCGGGGGCCACCCCGACAGCGTGAGCCCGTTTACGCGCCATCACTTGAGCCAACCTGACGTTCGACCCTGCCTGCACCACAGTTTGACTTTTCATGAGCACAGTATAAGACAAAAGTGTGCGACATGTGCAAAGTCGTGTCACACTACCGCCTCGAGCGTTCGCAACTACTACGGCTTAAAACATAGCTATTCGAGAGTTTTCAAGCAGATTGAAGTGCCGACTACTGCGCCCCGGATTTAGACCGGCTGAGCCGAAAGCTTGCAGACCGCTAAACGCACCGAGACAAGTCGGCTTGCAGCTAGTTGAAGTGCCGCGAGTGTCCCCCCAAAAGCTCACGCGCTTGCCGAACGTAACCGCGCAAGATAAGCGCCCATTCGTCGTTTTCGTGAAGGTACTTGAGCGCCCGTTCCGCGTGAAAAACGACCCGCTCCGGACGAACGAAGCCCTGCTGCACAAAGATATCGGCGAGCATCTGCTGCGCGTGTAGCCAGTCGATGTCCCCTTCGCGGCAAGCTGCTACCGCTTTTTCAAACCAGCTTACGGCGTCGTCTAGATGGTAGTACTCATAGGCGACCGAGCCGAGCGTCAGACACGCCGAGCCAACAGCCCCTAGGTCGAGCGCCCGCTGCGCGTATTCGGCAGCTTCGCCCAGATTCGCAAGCTTGTACGCGACTTCAGCGAGGTCGGCGTAAACTTCAGCGCGGTAGGCGTACCCTTCGGCGTGGAGGGTCTCGAGGAGAAGGTCGCGGGCACGCTCCAACCGGTCGGCTTCGATTAACAGCAGCGCATATTCGTGAAGCGTCCAGGCGCGCTGTTTTTTCGGCGCGAGTTCGGTCGCTTGCCGGTAGCTCGAGATCGCCTGCGGGTAACGCCCGAGCGCGCCGTAACACTGTGCCAGCGCCAACTTGTACGTATAGGAGGGTTGTCCTGCTTCGTCCTCCAAGGCGCTCGCGCGTTGCAACTGCTCTAGCGCCAGATTCGGATTGCCCAAAAGGAGTTGCGCGCGTCCCTCCGAAATAAACATGCAAGAGCTGTTCGCCGGAGCCCAACTCGCTTACATCGGTCTTTTCAAGGATGCCGAGCGTAGCTTCCGGACGCTGAAGCTCGAGCATAGTCCCTGCCAAATGCAGCCGTTCGCGGTGTTTTTCCTCACCGACAGCGAGCGAAACCGCGCAGCGAAATGCGTCGGCGGCCTCGCTCAAGCGGTCGCTCGCACTGCAACTTTTTCCGAGCAGCGACCAGTAGCGCCAGCGCAGGTAGTCCGGCAGGTCGAGAGGTTCGATCTTTTTAAGGAGCCTTGCCGCGCGGCGGTAGGCGCGGATCGCAAAAAGTGCCGAAGCCGCGTGATAGATCGCAAACGGGTCGCCGAGCCGGGCGGCGGCCAGCGCCCCCCTACGCACGTCTGCGGGGGCGTCCCCGCGGTAGGCCGCAAACTCCCAGTAGAGCGCGCGGTAGAGCGCGAGCTGCGTGACGTCGCTATCGACTTCGGCGGCCTCGCGGAGCGTCTGCGCGCCCCATTTGGAGCCGTCGGGGCCGCAAAGCGCGTAGGTCGCCGCCAGGTAGAGCTTGAGCTGCGCCTGCGAGCTGCGCCGCCGCTGCCGCCTAGTTGCACCCTCCAAGAGCGTCAGCGCCGTCTCGAAGCGCCCTTCGGCGAGTGCGCGGTGGGCAGGGGCGACGTCGAGCGACGTATCACCAAAGATAGGACGGCGGAAAAACACAGCGTAGCTTATCACGCACTTAAACGCTACTTACGGGAGCTTTCACACGCCTGAGGACACAAGTCCGTTTACGGGGCAAGTGTCGTGTTTCTTACGCGCAGCCGGGTCGCAGCGCAACCAGCACCGCACTAGCGAAGACGCGCTAACGGAGCCAACTTGTGGTGCGCGGGCCTTCGGTTTCCGGGTAGCTCGGGTGGGCGCGGTGAAACGACTCGAGCAAAAGCCGCCGCGGGTTGCTCCGCATAAACGCCAGCACGCTCCGCGCCTGCGTCTCGTGCTGCGCCATCGCCCGAAGTTTGTTCTCCAAGTACGGCCCAACTTCTAGGTAATGCGTCGGCGGCAGAAACTGTGCCTTGACCTCCGCAGCGCTGAGAAACCCGGCTCGCGGTGTATCTGAAACATAGGGCCGTTCGCCGGCGAAATAGTAGAGCGCCGGACTGAAGGGGAGGGGCGCGAGGGCTTTTAGCACCCATTCGTTCGTCGTTACATGGTCGGGATGTCCGTTTGAACCGTTGGGCGGAAACGTTACGACGACTCTGGGCCGGTGCCGCCGTAAAAGTTTCTCGAGTTCTGCGGCCCCTGCTCGTTCGGGAACGTCGCGCAGGCCGCCGTTTTGCGGCAAGCCCCGGTCGGCGTCGGGAACAAAATCGGGGTAGTCGTAGATATACACGTCCTGAACGCCTAACACGCGCAGCGAGGCGCGGAGTTCGCGCTCCCGAAATGTCGGCAGTTCGGCCTGGGTGCAAAGTCCGAGCGTTCGGCCCGACGCCCCTTTAGTCAGCGTCACGGTGACAATCTGCTGCCCCGCCTCGCTCATTTTAGAAAATATCCCGCCACACGAGAAAACCTCGTCGTCGGGGTGCGGCACAATCAGCATCAGGTCGGCAGGCGCGGGTTCGGGAGAAGTAGCCATGAGTGCTCAGCATACCGAGTTGGTCGCTCTGGGGCTGGTAGCGGAAGCCGAGGTGACGGAATGGTCAACTGAATAGAGAACAAAGAGAAGGGAGAGAACAGGACTGAGAATGCTGAACTGTTCTGCCTTCTTCGCTTTTCTCAGCGTAGCGGTTCAGCCAAAAGCGACCCGATAATATGTTCGGCAGCACGCGGTTGCGCGAGCGCGAGGGCAGCTTGGTGCATATGAGCGCGCTTGGCGTCGTCGGCGAAAAAAGCGCGGAGTTTGTACGGGGTCACAGTCAGCGGCTCGAGCCTGAATCCCACGCCGTGCTCGAGTAAAAAGTTGGCGTTGGCCTCTTCTTGTAACGGGTAAGGGCTCACCACCGCAAAAGGCAACCCCGCCGCGAGCGCCTCGGAGGTCGTCAGCCCGCCCGGTTTGCCGACGAGCAGGTCGGCGGCGCTCATGTACTGCGGCACATTGTTGACAAAGCCGCGCACCGTAAAACTCAGCAAACCTGTATAGCCCGCGAGCGCACGTTCGGCAACGGCGACAAGCGCGTCCGAACGACCACAGACGATGATGACGCTGAGCGGCCACTTCAGCTCGCGCAGATAGCCGAGCAGATTCTTGAGGGTGGCGGGCTCGAGGCCCGAAGCGATCAGCAGCAGCACGTCGCGTTCCGGGGCCAGCTCGAGCGCGGCCCGCGCCGCAGCTTTGGACGGCAGCGCCTTGAAGTTCGGGCTGATAGGAATTCCCGCGACGCGTACCCGGTCGTCGCCGATACCAACCGCGCGCAGGTGCGCGGCGACCTCGCCGGTAGCGACGAAGTAGCGTTTTATCCCCGGTTGGAGCCAGAGGTTATGCGCCGCGTAGTCGGTCACAACTACCGTTTCGGGGATGTCGTAGCGTTCGGCGCGGACGACCGCCGGGGGTAAAAAATGCGTGTGGACGATGAGTTCCGGGGCACGGTGCCGCACTTGCCAGACCAGATTGCGCGACAAGAGCTGCGTCAGCCGCGCCATCACCCGCTCTTGCCGGGTACGCTCTTCTTGCGGGCGGCGGTCCAGGCGTTTGCCGAGCCAATCGACGAAATCCGGGGCGGTGCGTACCAGGTCGAAGTACGTCTGGCGGTAAAGCCTGCGGAACCCCGGCGCAGTGTACGAAAGCAGGTCGATGTGTTCGGGCTCGAGCCCCTTTCTCTCGCCGCCTCGCCGAGCGCCCGCGCCGCCGCGACGTGCCCGCCGCCGATCGAAGCGGAGACGATAAGCATCCGGGGGGGTGCGGCCTTGGGAGCAGCGTGGGTCTCGAGCAGGCTCATAAGGGAGAGTGTATCAAGCGCAGCAATGAGCAGTAAGTACCGGGCAGTGAGTTCTGGCAATGAGCGAGAAGCTTTTGGTTGCCCACTGCGCTCGCTACTGTTTTAGTGCGCGGCTTGCGCTGCGGGCGCGTTGCTCGTACGGAGTTTGACCTCGGGTACGAAGAGCGTCGTCAACCAGCCGAGCGCGACCAAAATCGTGGCGTAAAAGTAGATATTCGTAATCGCGTCGGCGAAAGCAACCTTGACGGTGCGCGTTACCTGCGTGACGGTTTCGTCGGCCTGCATGTCGAGCTGGGTGCGGATTTCGCCGAGTACCCGGTCTTGCGCGACTTTGGGGGCGTTGGCGAGCGCGGCTACACCCTCCAACCGGGTTCTGAATTCAGCCGGAATCTGTGGGTTGGCCTCCAACTGCGCGAGCGCCTGTGGGTCGCCCTGCCGCACCACCCGTTCGATAAGCGTGTACTGCTCGTCGAACCCGGCTCGTACCGTACTGCCGATTTCTGAAAGGCCCCCGCTCGAGGGTTCGCTGCTGACGCCGGCAGTCGGTGCGCCCCCGGCGGTTCCGGGCGTGTTGACACTACTAAACGCCGCCGTAAGCCCGGTCGCCAGCACCGTTCCCATCAGCGCGGCCCCGACCGTACCGCCAATCTGCCGAAAGAACTGACTCGCCGAGGTTGCCTGACCGAGTTTGCGGATATCCACCGCGTTTTGAATGGCCAAGGTGTAGAGCGGGAACGACGGCCCCAGCCCGAGCCCGCAGATGACCATATAGAACGTAACGCGCAGGTAGGTCGTGTCGGCGCTCATCGTCGCCAGCAGCCACGCGCCGACAAAAAGCAGCGCGCCGCCGCCCAGCATGAAATACTTGTAGTGCCCGATACGCGAGACGAGTTGTCCGGCAACAACCGACCCGACGACCAAACCGAGCGAGAGCGGAATCAGACTGGTACCGGCCTGCGTCGCCGAAACCCCGACGACGTTGACCATAAAGAGCGGCAAAAAGATCAGGATGCTCAAAAAAGCGCCGCCGATAAAAAAGAGCGCCAGGTTCGAGGTGCTGAAGACGCGGTTGTTAAAGAGCCTTATGTCCAGGATTGGGTTGGGTGAACGGAGCGAGCGGACAACAAAGAGAACGAGCGCCAGCGCCGAACCGCCGAGAAGGGCCAGCGTTGTTGTAGAAAGCCACGGGTAGGCGGTTTTATCGAGTTGCAAACCTAAAATCAGCGGTACCAACCCGGCGATCAGGAGCGCGGCGGAGCTAAGGTCGAGCCGCCCCTTTTCGCCTTGGGGCTGAAGCGGCGGCATCCGGGTGATGATAAACCACAGTGCGAGCGCGCCGAAGGGAACATTAACGTAAAAAACCCAGCGCCAACCGGCGATGCCGGGGATGATACTGCCGCCGTAGTCGGTCAAAAACCCGCCGATCACCGGTCCCAGCACACTGGCGACGCCGAACACCGCGCCGACAAAACCCTGATATTTGCCGCGCACCGCCGGGGGAAAAAGGTCGGCGATGATAATAAACGCCATCGCAAAAAGGCCGGCCCCGCCGAGCCCCTGAACCGCCCGAAAGATGATGAGCTGGTTCATGCCGTCGCCCAAGAGCGGCAACGTACCGAATTCTCCGGCGAGCCCGCACAAAAACGACCCGAACAAAAACGTCCCGACGGCCCAGAGTTCGATGGCTTTACGTGAATACATATCGGCGAGCTTGCCGTAAATCGGTACCAGCACCGTCGAGGCGAGCAAGTAGGCAGTGGCGACCCACGCGTAGCGGTCTAGGCCGTTTAAGTCTTCGACAATACGGGGTAGCGCGGTCGAGACGATCGTCTGGTCGAGTGCGCCTAAAAATAGGGCCAGCATCAGGCCGGTCAGCGTCAACATTTTGTCGCGGTTCGATAGTTCCACAAGTTCTCCTTATAGATGTTTAGGTGGCAGGTTCAGACTGGCTTTGGGTCAACTGCTCGAGCGCCCCCAAAAGCGCGTCGAGTGTACCGGGCTCGAGTACACCCAAAATCTCGCTTATGTAGCTCTCCAAAAGCGCCGAGGCTTCTTCTGAAACCGCCTTGCCCTTTGCCGTCAGGCCCAGCACCCGCCGCCGCGCGTCGCCTTCCCCGACACGGCGCGTAATCAGGCGGCGTTTCTCGAGCGTATCCAGCCGCCGGCTGATGGCGTGTGGCGGCAACCGCATCTGCACCGCAATCTCCGACGGGCTGAGGCTGCTCTTGCCGATGTATTCCAGTAAAAAGACCTCCGGAATCTCTAAATCTATCTGCTCACGTAGTTTAGGCGAAACCTGCGCGACGAAGAGTTGCCGTAAGTTCCAGAAACCGTACATAAAGCGGGTTGCCGGGGTTTTAGGAACTAATTGCATAGTGCAAATACTACACCGTGCAAATTTTAGCAATGTTACGCGGCTTTCACTTCAGCGGTATTGCCGTAAACCTGTGAACTATATCGCCGAAAAGGGGTACAGAGGTTGGACGCTCGAGCGCCGCCAGCCTGTTTTATCACGACGGCATTCGCAAACCACCTGGAGCTTTCGTTCCCCTGGCGGCTTAGGTTATACTTCGACTGTCCAAAGTTACAGACCAAGACCAGTCTGCTGCAGGCGACGGGCGCTGCTCTTTTTACGCAGACGGACGGCGCGGGTCGGTTTGGCACCTGATATAACGGCTATACTCTACTTAACACCGTTATCTCTGTCAAACACAACGAGGCCGGATAAAAGCGCGTGATAGCGTAAAAGGTGATGAAAGAAGCCGTAAACCACGTCACTGTGCATGTCTGCCGCGCCAAGAGCTGTAGCAAACGAGGGGCCGCCGAACTCGCTGCAGGGTTGGAAAAAACCTTTATGCGTAAAGGCGTAGACGCCGCCGTTTTACGGCACGACTGCTTCGACTTGTGCAAACAAGCGTGCAATGTGCTTGTCGAGCTGCCGGGTACCGAACAGCGAATCTATACGCAGCTGCATCCGCGCTACGCGGAGCGGTTTGCTGAAAGTCTGACCAAAGAGGTTGAAGAAAAGACCTTAGCTGTTGCGGATAGCTAGCTAGGTAAAGCGGTTTGTAGACTGGCTACGATTTTTTTTCGGAGGCTGTCTGTCACAGTAATGTACCGCTCATGTTGGTAAGGTTCTCCGAACGTTGGGTCGGTAAAGGGTTGACCCTCAAAAGATACCGGATGCTCATAACGTGCGACGGCCCACCAATGAATATGCGGCTCGTAAGGTTTAGTACGGTACGAGTGGTTCATGTAGCAAGACCAGTTAAACATAGTTGCTCCGAAAGTTGACTGTAACGCAATTTCAAGCCTTTTTGCAATATCTAGCCACTGCTGGTAGTGGCCCATTAACGAATGCTCGAAGCCCGCTCTAAGTTGTAGCGGTGCAAGAAGAGGTGTAAGCAAATGAGGTGCATTGCATCGGACTTGGAGAAAGACAGGGTTTTTCTAACGAAGCGACTAAGCCGTTGCCTAAGAGTACAGTTGAAACGCTCAAGGTGGTTGGTCAAACCCGTGCCTTTGCCAACGGCCTGATGGCGCTCTTTGGGGAGAACAAGTTGGTAGGCTTTGCAAAAATCGCTGTAGCAGCTGCCCTGCTGGTAAGATTTAGGTACCGAACGCCATAACTGTTTGCACGTTGCCTCACCGCGTCCACCCACAACGCACGCGACAACTTGCCGTGTCCGTTTGCAAAGAGCGAACCAGACCCAGCGTTTGTTGCTTTTAGAACCTACAAAAGACCAAAGCTCATCGAGTTCGAGTATCACTTGCTCAGGGCGCTCCGGGGGAAGCAGGGTGTCTTTGAGTGGCGCTAATGTCTTGGTTTTTTTTGAGCCACTTCGTCACTGTAGTTCTAGACACGCCAAACGTGCGACTCAGACCTCGCAAGCTTGAACGCTCCTGATAAGCCCTTAGAATCTCTTCCTTGCGCGCTTCGCGGTAACCTTTAGCAGCTGGCCTATCGCGGCTCGCTTTGCCGCAAGCTTTACACCAGTACTTCTGTTTGCCGTTAGGCGCAAAACCGTTCTTCTTGAGCTTTTCACTCCCGCAGTGGTAGCAACTTATGACCTTTGTGACCATCCCTTAACGTAGCATTCTTCGGTGGGCCATTACCGCCACTGCTTAACCTCGGCTTCTGTTTGATTCGCCACATCGCCTTCGTGCCTTTTAAGGTGAACAACACAGCGACCAAGCAGAGCTTGATTTGGTGCCAGAACAACTCGCCACAAGGATGTCTCAAACAAAAACGGGTAATCTTCGTCATCATTTGACCAAGCACAGATAGGACATGCCACAGCAAACCTCCAGTTCGTTGAAGCCATTCTATAGAGTACTTGAAAGGTTTCTGGGTGGCTTGTCGCCAAGCCTAATGCTGGCGCTGCGCCTCTTTAATCGCGTGGGTAGAAAAGCCAAACTGCGGCATGTGCGCCTCACCGACGCCGGTCAGAATCGCCTGGGCGAGTTCAGCGAGGTTGGTACCGCCGACCTCGACTTGCATCCCTAACCCCCGCCGTAAGTCGTCCAAAGTACGTTCGTCCAACATAGTTTCGGTGCCGTATTTCAGGACGTTCGGCGAGACGAGCAGCAAATCGGCCTCACCCGGCGTAATCTGCGTCAAAAAGTCGCGTCCGGCAAGGAGTCCGGCAACGGTCGTGACCTCACCAAAGGTGCGGTTTTTGAGAGGGCGAACCTCGAGGTCGAGTCCGTCAATCTCCCGTAACGGGGCGACGGCGCGTTCTAAAACCGGGGCAAAAAGTTGGCCGGTTCCCAAGATGACTTTACGCGGCGTTTCAAGACGCGTCGGCAACAGCGGCAACGGGTCGCCTAAAAAGTCCTGAATCATGCCGATACCGTTTTCCAACATCGGAAAGCCCTCATAGGCGCTCTGCTCCGGCAAAGGTTCGTCGGCTAACAGATAAAACTCGTCCGACGGAAAGATAAAGCGGGTGCCGCGCTCACCTAACATCCGTTTTTGAAACGCGTGAACCCGCCGTAAAACGTCCCGCGCCTCGTCGGGGCGGTAGGGGCGCAGCGCGGGCAGGTTGCGGCGGTGGTCGGTCAAGCCGACCGGGACGCAGGCGACCGCTTGAATGTTAGCGTAACTCGCCAGATGCTCCAGAGTTTCCTCGAGGTGTACCCCGTCGTTACGCCCCGGCAGCAAGACCATCTGCGTGTAGAGGTCGATGGGCTCGAGGCGCTCCAACATCCCCCGAATGCGGGTCGCCTGCGGGTCTTTGACTTTGAGCTTCCACCACTTCATCATGTCGCGGCGCAGGTCTTCGTTCGCGGTATGCACCGAGACGTAAAGCGGGCTCAGGTTTTCGTCCAGGATACGGTTGATGTCGCGTTCCGAGAGGTTGGTCAGCGTCACGAACGAGCCGTAAAGGAAGCTGGTGCGAAAATCGTCGTCCATCACATATAAGCTCTTGCGAAAGCCTTTGGGCATCTGGTGGACGTAGCAAAACTCGCACTTGTTGGCGCAGAGCTTGAGGCCGTCGAAGATGACTTCGGAGAACTCGAGACCCGGGTCTTCCCACGAGGCGCTGAAACTTACTTCTTCGCCCGTCAGGGGGTCGCGCACGAGTAGCGTAACGTCGCCGCGCTCCAACTCGCGCCGGTACGCCAAAACATCCGTGACTGCCGCGCCGTTGACCCGGAGCAGCTCCCAACCCATCTGCACACCCGCACAGGCTGCCGGTGAACCGGGGTGAACCTGTGAGATAGCGGCGGGGTAGAGCGTGTCTTGTGGGGGTAGGGCGGCGAGCGGCATAACAAAGCAGTGTAGCAGACGCGTGTCTACGCCGGTGTCGGCTGGCTCGAGACGCAGTTTCCCCTATCGTTCAGTCGAGCCGCGCCCCTGGCCACGATGAACGTCACCGGGGCCAACACTATTGGCGTGAACCTCGCCGTGGTGCATATCGAGCCGCTCGCTTAAACGCCGGAGCGGGCGCGGCAACCACCAGTTCCAGGCTCCGGCAAGCGACATGACCGCAGGTACCAGCGCAAGCCGAACGAGCGTGATATCGAGAAAAATAGCGATAGCGAGACCTAGTGCCAGGGTTTTGATCAAGACGATCTGACTGGCGATAAAGGCCGAAAAAACCACGATCATGATCAGTCCGGCACTGCTGATGACGCCGCCGGTTGCGCCGAGCGCCTCGGCGACCGCCTCTTTATCCGAGTATCCCCGGAGGTGCGCTTCGTAAACCCGCGCGACCAGAAAAATCTCGTAATCCATACTCAGGCCAAACACGATGGCAAAGACAAAAATCGGGGTGCTGCTGTCAACGTACCCGAGCGCCTCGGGAAGTCCGAAGAGCGACACGCCGACACCGTACTGAAAGATCAGCGTGATGATCCCAAAAGCCGCCCCGACCGTCAGGGTATTTAGCACAATCGATTTGATCGGGATCAGCAGCGAACGAAAGGCGAGGCCGAGCAAGATCAGCGTGGCGCAGTAGACGAGCGCAACAGCCAGCGGAAAGCTCTGGTAAAGCGCCCTCGTCCATTCGCGCTCACGGACGAGGTTGCCGCCGACCGTAACGGCTACGCCGAGGTCACCTGCGAGTGCGGTCAGGCTCTCTTCGACGCCGCGCACGGCGGCGAGGGGAAGATCGCCTTGGGGGAAAAGCCTGATCAGGACGTAGCGCCCGTTTTGGCTTACGGTCTCCGCGACAAGCTCGGCCAAAGGACTCGCCAGCGCCGTTTCGCGGGTGGCGTAGTAGCCGGAAACGAGCAGAGACGGTAAACCGCCGGCTGTGGTCGGCGAGAAAACCTGGGCTATCTCCGCGATGTTCGCAGCTTGCCGTGAAAATTGCGAGGTTGCGCGCACCGCTGTCGGGTTAAAAAATCCACCTTCGCCGAAGTCGAGCACCGCCGTAAAAGAATCGAGCACGCCGGCGAGCCCGGTCTCCTCGAGCGCCCCCTGTACCTGCCGCGCGTCCGTCGCCGGGCTCAACCCTTCGCTGCCGGGATCGGCTAAAACAATCCGCAAGGCCGGCAAGCCGAGTAGAATCAGGAGCAGTGTGCCGCCCAGCGCCCAGCGCAGCGGATGGCGCTGCACCAGCCGCGCCCGCCGGCTCCAAAAGGCGCGGCTCCGCTGTCCGGGAATGCGCCGCGTCAGCTTGCCCGCGTTGACGCGGGTGCCGAGCAGCGCGAGCAGCGCCGGCAGCGCGGTTACGGCAACAAGCACGCCGACGAGCAACACGACCATAGCGCCCAGCCCGATCGAGCGGATAAAGTCGAGTGGCGGTACCAGAAGGGCGCTCAGCGCAATCATCACCGTAAAACCGCTAAACGCCACGGCCTTGCCCGCAGTCAGTACGGTCGCCGCCGCTGCGTCTCTGGCCGTTACCGAATGCTCGAGTTCTTCGCGGAAGCGGTTGACCATCAGCAGGGCGTAGTCGATGCCGGTCGCCAGCCCCAACATTGTCACAATCGTTTGGGTAAAGACCGAAAAGGGAAACCACTGCCCGATCAGAAAGAGCAGGGCGTAGGAGAGCGTGACCGACACCGCCGCGACCAGGAGCGGCAAGCCGGCAGCGACAAGTGCGCCGAAGGCGACTGTCAGAACGATCAGGCTGAGCGGCAGGCCGAACAGCTCGGCGCGCCGCGCGTCCCTTTCACTAACGGTCTCGAGTTCGCGTTTGACCGCTGCCCCCCCCGACAGGTTGTAGGTAAACATGGTTGCGGCCCCAAGCACCCCGTCGATCGCCCCGAGTGTACGCCGTTCGTCGACCGACTGAGCAAGGGTTAGCAGCGAGACGGCGTAACTCCGGTCGGGGCCGATCAGGTTCAAACCTGCCGGATTGCGGTAGTCCTGCACGCTGCTTACGCCGGGCAGCGCCTGCAGTGCGGCAGCGAGCTTCGCGTAGTCGCCGTCGAAGCCGGGGGTTCCGACTTTGGAGGCCGCGGAACGGGTGATCAGCACCAGCAGGCTCTGGTCTTGACCACCGAACTCCGCGCTTAAAAGCTCGCCGACGCGCGCACCGCTACTCCCCGGTACAACCCCGGCCTGCGCCGTAAGCACCTCACCGACGCGTCCGGCAAAGGGCAACGCGAGCAGTGGGAGAACGGTCCACAGCGCCAAAAGGTAACGGGGATAGCGGCGAACCAGCGTGGCTAGAGCAGCAAACAAGGGAACCTCCAGCCGGTAGCGGCGAAAAAAAGCGCGTTCACCCTCAAATCATACGGGGTACCGATGAAAACCGCGTCTCATCGGGGCTTGGTTAGGTCTGGGGCGGACTTGAGCGGCCCGCCGACGAGGTGCCGGGCGTTTCGAGAGCAGACGAAAAACTTTACGGGCGGCTCAGGCACAGTGCGGCACCTCCCTTGGTAGGGACAGCTTGACCGGGCGGCTACAACGAACGTTTTGCCGCGTGAAGTTTGGTTGTCAAGTTATGACAACCAACCGCGCGTGTTTACGCAGTTACGGGCGGGCGCACAGACACCCTCGGCTTAACAGTAGCCGCGAGTCAAGTTGGTATAAGTGGCTACTCAGCCGCCTGTTTTCCCGGTTTCCGGGTTATGAACTAGGCGCTGGAACGCCGACCTGAAAATGAGGTTAAACTAAGGAATTCCTATGCTAAGCGGTGGGATTTCTTGCTTTGCAGAAAGGTCAGTTAGATTAAGGAGCTTAAGTGTGCCGGAAAAACCTCTGATTCTTTTCGCTACGATTGCGGCGGGTGGTTCGCACGTCTCGTCGGCTGAGGCGATGGCGCAGGCAGTAGCAGCGGACTACGCGGGTCGGTACACCCTCGAGATATCCGACCTTATGAAAGATTTCGGGTTCGAGCGCTTCGACGCCCGGCACAAACGCTCGTGGAAAGGGGCGCTCGCGCGGCCCTGGACGATTACCTGGGGACAGAAGTTGATCGACAGTATGCCGCGCTTAACGGTCAACGCACACCGCCTCATGCTCTACACCTTCGCCAGGCGAGCCGCTGCACGCTTAAAAGAGCGGCCTCCCAAACTTATCGTCGCCAATCACGGCTGGCTTACGACGGCCTTGACCTTAAGCCAGCGCCGCTTCGGACTCGAGGTTCCCGTCTTGACCTTTCAGACCTCGACGCTCGACGCGACCGCGCTCTGGGCCGAGCCGCAGGCGGAGCGTTTCGTTCTGGGTTCGCCTGTAGCCAAAGAGATTCTGGTGCGTTTAGGCGTCAACCGCGACAAGATCGACGTCGTAGGCTACCCGGTCAAACAGGCATTTTTACGCCCTTACGACCGCGCCTGTACGAGAGAAAAACTCGGCCTCACGGACTGTTTTACCTGCCTTATCTCGCTCGGCGGCGAGGGGACGGGCGGACAACCCCACGAACTCGTGCAGACGTTGCGGCAGCTTACGTTCCCGGTTCAGGTCGTCGTCGTTGCCGGACGCAACACCGAGTTGCAGCGTAGCCTCGGCGCGTTGACAACCAACGATCCCCTTTTGCACGTCGAAGGGTTTATCGACAACATGGCCGACTTTGTGGCGGCGAGCGATCTGGTCATCGGTAAAACCGGGCCGGCGGCAGTATTCGAGAGCCTGGCGGTAGGTCGTCCGGTGCTGGCGTCCAGCCGCTCGGGTGGCGTAGAAAACCAGATGCTCCACTTTTTGGAAACGCACGACCTCGGCGCGTATGTGCCGACCCCGGCGGCACTTAAGCAAGCGGTTACAAGCTATTACCGTCATCCCGAACGTCTAGCGGCGGTCGCGGCGCGTGCACGGCTTTTCGATTTTCCCGATATGACCCGGCGTATGGGGCGTTATATCGTGCATTACGCTGAAACGCGTCAGCCCGACCCCACACTGATAGGCGAAGGGATACGCTGACGCCGCGTGCGTAGACTTGCCCAAACAGCCTTTTTGTCGCTGGCTCTAGGACTCGGCAGCCTGTACCTCGTCTTGCCCGAGACCTTTAGCGCCAGTACGCTGCGCTCGCTTGCGCGCCTCGGCGTGTCCCAGCTCGTCCTGCTCACCGCCGTACTGGTTCTGCGCTGGCTTGTCGGGGGGTGGCGCACGGCGCTGCTGGTGCGTTTTAGTGGGGCCTCATTAACTTTATGGCAAGGTATCAGGTCGCACTTAGTCGGTACCTTCGCGTCGGTGGTAACCCCTACCGAGGGCGGCAACGCGGTAGGGCTGACCTGGCTGCTGACCCGCTACCAGGTACCGCTGCAAAACGCGGTGATTACGAGCGTACTCGTCACCGTACTCGATATGGCGTTCTTTTCGTGGAGCGTGCCGGTGGCGTTTCTCTATCTCGTTCACGCCGGGACGACGCTGCCGCTTGCGGGGCTCGGCTGGCTCGTGGCACTGTTTTCGGTGACCGTGCTGGCGCTGAGCCTGCTGCTCACCTTTCGGCTGCGGCTCCTGATCTATGCGATACGCGCGCTTTTCCGGGCTCCGGGACTGCGCCGTTACGCTGAGCGGGTTCGTGGGTTCTTGTTTAACCTGGAAACGGCCAGTCGCACTTTCGCCCACGCGCCCTGGTACGCCCACCTCGGCTTGCACGCCTGCACCGCACTCTTCTGGGTTGTCGATTTTTCCCTTTTGCTTGCGGTCGCAGCGGCGTTACGGCTCGGCGTTGCGCCCCTCGAGCTGCTCGCTATCCGCACCCTGATTCACGCTTTCGCCTTTGCCATCCCGACGCCGGGCGCAAGTGGCTACGTGGAGGGCGCGCTGCTGTTTGCGCTAGCGGGGCGCGCCACGCCGCAGGCGATCTCTACGACCGTTATCGTCTGGCGCTCTCTGAGCTACTATCTTTACTTTATCGTGGGGCCCCTTATCGGCGGACGCGCGTTGGCGAAAACCGCTGCGGGTCTCTTTAGCAAGTCTGGTCAATCGGAGTAAAGCCCAAAAACCAGCCAACCCGCCGCCGATTGGTCTCAGACCAGAACGTGGTCAGGGTCAGGCCGTCGAAGCAGGGGTAAACGCGCTCTAGAATGTGATCGGGAATATGTCTGGGGGGGCGCTCGAGCAGCATGGCGTCGGCTTCTCTGACTGCGCGCAGCAGCGCGCCCGGTTGTCCTGCTGCCGTCAGGTGAATTAAGCCCGTCAAGTAGCGCCCGGCGAGCATTTCGGCCTTGCGCCAGCCCCGGTAGTAGCGCCGAATCGTGACCAGGTCGTTACGGAGTGGCAGATAGGCGGCCCTCACTTTGACCTTGGCCCCGCGTGCATCCCACAGGTGATAAACAGGCGCGCCGGGTAGATAGTCCGCTTCCCACCCTTTTGCCAAGTACTCGATGACGGTCGGCGGCTCCGTCTCGTACATAAAGTAACCCGCGGGGCTCGGCGGAATCTGGCGCGCCGCTGCACGGCGAAAGGCGACGGCCCCGGCGTGAAACCCCCGGGTCGGCGCGTACCGCTGACCTTTGCTGAGCGCCGGAAAGTAGGGTGTGTAGCTCGTCCGCTCGGATTTGGGCTCGACAAAGGGCAGCGCGACGAGCGCTAGCTGCGGCCCCCGTTCACGAAAGTGCGCGACCACACGCCGGAGCGTTGCTTCGGCAGGATAGGCGTCGTCGTCGAGCTGAAAGACGAACTCGCCGCGCGCCATAGCGATAGCGTCGGGGAGCGCCTCGAAGCCGCGCGCCACCTCGTTACGGAGAACACGCACCGCCGGAAACTCGAGCCTGAGCATTTCCGAAGTCCCGTCGGTCGAGGCGTCGTCGATAACGATGACTTCGTGGTCAGGGCCTTCGTGGTCAGGGCCGGACAACGTGCCGAGGTGGGCGAGGAGAGTCCGCAAAATAGTTTTACGGTTGTGAGTAGGAAAGATAAGGCTGACTTCGGGGCCCATAGCGCGGCACTATACCACCGGCGGGTGTTTTACGGTGGCGGGGTTCCTCTAGTCTGGCTGCGCTGCGGGTACCGGCAAGCCGCCAAGAGTGAGAATCGGCGTGCTGCAGGGCAAGTCCGACTGATTTGAGCTTGCGGAAGTTTGGTGAGGGCAGCATTAAGCCAAACGCGCCGGCGCAGCTAGCACAGCCGCAGCCATCTGTGATATGCTTTTACGTCTTGTAACGGTGCGGCAAAGCCGACTTGTGCCGCCCCAAGTTGTGAAGGAGCTACATGAAACGCACATATCAACCGAACAAGCGCAAACGCGCCAAAACACACGGCTTTCGCGTCCGTATGCAGACCCCCGGGGGCCGCAACGTCATCCGCCGCCGCCGCGCCAAAGGCCGTACCAAACTCTCCGTTTCCGACGAATAGTGCTGTGCCGGTCATCCAATCGCTCAAGGGTGACCGCGCCTTCAGGCGGCTGCGCCGGGGTAAAGCCGGGTACGCACGGCTCCTGAGTCTGCGCTGGCGTCCGGCACGTGAGGGCATTCACGTCGGCATTGTCGTCAGCAAAAAGGTCGGCAACGCGGTCGTGCGTAACCGGGTACGCCGCCGCCTCAAAGAAGGTCTCAGGGCTATCCTGGCGGGCGAAGACGCCTATGCGTTTGAACTCGTTGTCATTGCCAGACCCGAAGCCGCTACTGCGGACTATTGGCAGCTCAAGGGGGCGCTCGAGCACGCTCTGCACAAAGGCCACGCGCTGTGAAGTCAGGTATCATAAAACACGCTGCAACGTCAGCTACGAAATCAGGCGTTATGGAACCGGCTGTTACAAAACAAACACAAAAGTTGAGCCTGGCGCAACATATTGTGCTGGCTCCTATCTATTTTTACCGCCGCTTCTTGTCGCCGCTCAAAGCCTCGCCGAGCTGCCGCTTCGCCCCTACCTGCAGCCACTACGCAGTTCAGGCTATCCGTATTCACGGCGTTTTTTACGGCCTGTTTCTCGCAACCGTGCGCCTCTTAAAATGCCAGCCGTTTCATCCGGGCGGCTTTGACCCTGTTCCCCCAGCCCTTCGGAGGCATCTTGAACCGTAAGTCATGTTTACTCGTCGCCTTCAGCCTTCTATTGGGCTTTTCGGCGGCAGCTTTCGCCCGCGTAACTTTTGGTATCCGCGACTTTAGCGTTTCCGACTTTCGCAATCCTGAGCTTTTAGATGAGCTGTGTCCGGCTAGCGGCGGCGCTGCCGAGGGTTCGTTCTGGTGCAGCTACCGCGACGCTCCGCTTAAACTCATCACGTCTAAAGGGTTGGACTACGTGCTTAGCGAGAGCGGCGAAGTCTTGGCGCTCTACAATAAACAGCAGCGCGGTCAGGATTTCAACGGTAACTACGCCCTAGACGGTAGGCAAAACCTGATTCCACCAAGCTCGAGTCTCCCCGGTGGGGCGCTCCTGGTAGACGGCGCGTACGCGGTGCCGAAAAACGCCACCTCGAGCTGGCGCGAAACCACTTCCGGCGACGCAGAGGCGCTCGAGGGTACCTTCAGCTACCGCGTGGACGGTTTGCAGGTCGAAAAGACGGTCCTGGTCAGCGCCGTAAGAAACTCGCTCAGCGTCTCGCTCGACGTGCAGCGAACCGCTGCCGCCCAAAACCCGGCGCTCGTACAGCTCGCCTACCCGGGAATTGCGCAGCAAGCTACCCCGACGCTCAAGGTGGGGCAGGGTGAGACGTTTACGCTCAACCCGCCGCAGCAACCGGTGACAAACCCGGCTTATATCTCGCTGCAGAGCAACAACCAAAACCGGGGGCAGGCTATTGTCTTACGGCCCAACCCGAACGCCGAAGGTTCGGGCGGCGACGCGCTTATAGCCACACCCCTGTCGGGAACGCAGATTGCGCTGGGTAAAACGCTCGGGGCGGGCGCAAACGCGGCTGTGAAGCTCGCGCTGCAAGCCTACTCAGGTCCCAACGAGATGGTGCGCTTTTTGCAAGAGGGGTATCTCGAGTACCCCGGCCTGTTTAAGCCCAATATCTTGGGCCGCCTGTCACTCGGTATTATCGTCGTATTGCAGGCGATTCACGGCTTTGTCGGTTCGTGGGGTCTGTCGATTATCCTCTTGACCCTGCTGTTCCGCCTGCTGGTGTGGCCGCTAATTCACGTCCAGATGAAGTCGATGGTCGGAATGCAGAACATCCAACCCAAGATTAAAGAGCTGCAGACCAAATACAAAGACGACCGCGAAAAACTCACCCAGGAGACGATGGCGCTCTATAAAGAGGCGGGCGTCAATCCGGCGGGGGGCTGCTTACCGGCAGTGGTGCAGATGCCGATCTTTATCATCTTGTGGCGCGTCTTTATCAACTTCGAGTTTAACGAGGGTTTTCTTTGGATTCCCGACTTGGGCCTCAACGATCCTATCTACCTGTTACCGATTATTTACGTCGGCATCATGGTCGCGCAGGCGTTTGTTTCATCCAAGGGCAACCGGCAGACGTTGCAGCAGCAGCTTCTTATCAGCGGTGTCTTCGTCTTTTTCGCCTTTACGTTTCCGGCAGGCGTGACGCTCTACCTGATCACCTCGATGCTCGTTCAGGTCATTCAGCAATTTTTGATTCAGCGTTCATTCTCTTCACCGACGCCGGTCGCAGCAACCGGGCTTACGCCCGTACCGACCCCCGCAGCGGTCAAAGCCGACTCGAAAAAAGTAAAAGCCACCAAGAATACCCAGGCGAAGACCAAGCCGAAAAAAGCGAAGGCGAAATAGCGTGCGCCGTGGCTGAAGACGATACGACCAACGATCTCGATAAATACTTAAGCGACCTCGGCATCGCTACCGGTGAGGACGAACCATCGTCTGCGCCACCGCACCAGGCTACCGAACCTCAACCGGATGATGAGGTCGTCAGCGAAACTGCGTCAGCGCCGCTCATCGCCGGCGAAGGGTACGCCGAACGTTGCGAATCGTTTTTGGTCAACTTGCTTCTCAACTTGGACCCTGCTTACGCGGCTGAAGTGCGTGAGGTTGAAGGAGGGCTGCAAGCCGACATCTACGGCGGCGACTCGGGCAAGATCATCGGGCGGGGAGGCCGAACGCTGGCGGCCTTGGAATACCTCACCAACGCCGTCGTCAATAAAGATGAGGCGGCGCACGTGCGGGTCTCGGTCGATGTCGGCGGGTACAAGGCGCGCCGCGATGAACGGCTGCGCGGCGTCGCCCTCAAAGCTGCGGCGCGGGCGCGTAAAACAGGGTTTGCCGTTGAACTCGAGCCCATGAGCGCCGCCGAACGCCGCGTGATTCACATGGCTTTAGCCGACGAGCCTGAGGTTGAAAGCGAATCTTCGGGTGAGGGGAAAAACCGCCGGGTAGTCGTCAAACCGCTCTGAGTAGTCCTACCAAGACAAGTGAGAACTGGTCTTGGTTCATCTCCTTGGTGCTCCCGCGCTAAGCGTGCTCTAGCGGGTCTGCCGAGCTTTTGAAAAGACTTGCCCCATGACGCCAGTGTCCACGCCGACTTATGGTTCGACTTTTTCCCCTACCTCACTGCTTCACCAAAAAGGTTCACTCGGTCGGAGGCGCATTCTTGCGTCGTTGCCCGAAGTAACCAAACGCAAGCCGTCTTTCTCTGTCAGGTGTGCGGGTATGCCGCTAACGCCGATCAAAATGCTGCGGTTAGTATCGCAGCGCGGGCAAACATCAACTTGCCCAGTGCGGTGGGGATGGGGCCTGGGTCGGCACATGCTGCACCTCAACTACAAGCCCGCGACTGCTAGTCGTGGGTAGTTGACAGCTCTTTATCTTGCTCTTTTTTGTAGCGCGGCTCGAGCTTGGGAAAAAACGACGCGAGCGGCTGAGGCGGGTTTTGTTACCTAAACGAGGGGCCAAACCTTTGATAAGTTGCGCAATTTCATCCATTTGTAGCCCGTTTTGTTGCCTAAACGAGGGGCCAAACCTAGCCGAGGCTTGTCAAAGGTTTGCGCCGACTCTCTCTAGCTGCTGGCCCCGCAACTTGACGTTCACGACCCCCGGATGCATGATAGGGGCACCGCTTAGCGGGGCATGTCTGTAAGGGGGGCAAAGCGATGTGGGGCAGAACCGGGGTTAAAGAAGACGTTAAGGCGCAGACCTTGAGGTTGCTCGGTACGCTGTTGCCGCCGGAGCGCACCTTCGCTGTGCGCCTCTGGGACGGAACGGTGTTACCAAGCAGCACCGACTCACCACGGGCCACGCTAGTCATTAGAGAGAGCGACACGTTGGGGCGGGTACTCGAGCCCCCCCTGGATCTCTCCGCAGGCGAGGCGTATATCCGGGGAGATCTCGATATCGAAGGTGACCTCGAGGCCGTCTTTGAAGTTATCGAGACGTTCGGGCTGCGGCTCTCGCCGCTCGACTGGGTACGGCTGGCGCAGGACGCGGCGACGTTGCGCCGTCATACGGGACTCAGTGCGCTCCCGCTCGGGGCGGTACTGCGCGGGCGCAAACACAGCCGGGAGCGCGACCGTCAGGCCGTGCAGCACCACTACGACGTGTCCAACCGTTTTTACGAACTGCTCCTAGACGAGCGGCTGGTCTACTCATGTGCTTACTTTCCGGAAGGCGACGAGACTTTGGGCGAGGCGCAAACGGCCAAGCTCAAGCTTATCTGCCGTAAACTGCGCCTCACGCCGGGCGAACGGCTCCTCGATATCGGCTGTGGTTGGGGCGGGCTGGCCCTCTACGCGGCCCAAAACTACGGCGTGCAGGTCGTCGGCATTACGCTCTCGCAAAAGCAGTTGGACGAAGCTCACGCCCGTGTAAAGCGTGCCGGTCTGGACGGAAAAATTCAGCTCGAGCTGCGCCACTACCGTGACTTAGAAGGTGGGTTCGACAAAATCGTAAGCGTTGGGATGGCTGAACACGTCGGACGGGGGAACCTGCCGGACTACTTCAAAACCGCCTTTACGCACCTTAAACCGGGCGGGCTCATGCTCAACCACGCCATTTCGCAAGGCCCGCGCGCCCACGACGTCCCTAGCACGGTCATCTCCGGCGAACTCTCCCAGCGCTACATCTTCCCCGACGGTGACATCGTTCCGCTCTGGCAGAGCCTCCAGAGCGCCGAGGAGACGGGGTTTGAAGTACGCGATGTAGAAAACCTCCGCGAGCACTACGCCAAGACGCTGCGGCTATGGGCGCACAACCTCGAGGCGAACTGGTCGGCTATTGTAGGCGAAGTGGGAACCGAGTTCGCCCGCTTAAGACGCTTTCACCTGAGCGCCGCCGCGCTGCAGTTTGCTTACGGTCACATCGCTTTGCATCAGAGCTTGCTAGCTAAACCCGACGCGGCAGGCGGGGTGAAGCTGCCGCCGTCACGTGACGATATCTACACGTGAGTTGAGGGCTCGAGCTGTACCGACCACCGCTGTCAAGCCCTATAACCCCGCTAGCGGGGTTATAGCTGTGCCAGCTGCCAAAAAAGCAGGCCGATTCGTGGTCGGCCTGCTCTTTATTGGTGCCGAGGAGGGGACTTGAACCCCTACCTCCGTAACGGAGACCAGCCCCTCAAGCTGGCGCGTCTACCTATTCCGCCACCTCGGCAAGTGCAACGCTGATGATACCGGGCGGCTTTGTTGCGTGTCAAGCGCGAGCAGTCCGGCGCGGCGTATGCTGGAGCGCGTGACGAAAGAACGGTATCAAAAGATTTCAGCAATGCTAGAAAAACGCCAGCCTGACCTGAGCGTTCTAGCAGAAAATGTTCATAAACCGCACAACTTGTCGGCTATTTTAAGAAGCTGTGACGCGGTGGGTATCGGAGTCGTCCACGCGGTCAATCCGACAGGCGGCGTGCCGACCTACAACGAAACAAGCGCGAGCGCCGACAAATGGGTCGAACTTCGGGTTCACACCTCGCTCTCGGAGGTTAAGACTGCACTCGGTGAGGTGCAGCTGTTGGCTGCACATTTTTCAGGCCACGCCCGCGATTACCGTAAGGTGGACTATACGAAGCCGACTTGTATCTTGCTCGGCAACGAAAAGCACGGTGTTTCGGGCGAGGCGGCAGAGCTGGCGGACGCGCATATCATCATCCCGATGCTGGGTATGGTGCAGTCGTTAAATGTGTCGGTGGCAGCGGCAGTCGTTTTGTTCGAAGCGCAGCGGCAGAGGTTGGAGGCCGGCCTTTACGGTACGCCCCAACTGAGTGAGCTCGAGCGGCAGCGCCGGGTATTTACCTACTTGCACCCGCGCAGGGCCGCCGAGTTAGCAGCCTTGGGCCAACCTTTTCCGCAACTGGACGACGATGGCGACATCTTGCGCGCCTAGAAACCGAGGTTTGAGATGATTGACTTTGCTGCACCCGCCAATCCCGAAGACGCACGCCGGGCCGAACTGACGACAAAACTGGGGCGTCTTCGCAAGATGATGGCGGCGAACAACGTCTCAGCGGTGCATCTGGGCAAATTGGGCAACCTGGCGTGGCTTTTATGCGGCGGCGACGCACTCGTATCGTTTACCGACCCGCCCGTCGCCGAGGCCGTCGTCACGCAACAACAGGTCGTGGTGCTGATGTCGGAAGTTGAACGGGACAGACTCGAGCGCGAAGCCTTCCCTCCCGGTGTGGACGCGCTCTACTATCCGTGGTTTGAGCCTGAGGCTAAAACGGTGCTCCTAAAAGAGCTTTTGGGGACAGGCAAGGTTTTTGCCGATACACCGGCTTTGACCGGCGTGACGGAGAAGGTAACGGTCAGGGACTTCTGGCCTCTGCGCGTTCCGCTTACAGAAAGCGAAGTCGGGCGCTACCGGGCGCTGGGCCGAGACGCGGCGCAAGCCTTTACGCAAACCCTGACGACGCTCACACCGGGCGTGAGCGAACACGAGATTGCCGCGCAGGTCGCCTACGCGCTGCGCGAACGCGGGCTGCAGTCCGCGCTGATTCTAGTTGCCGCCGACGAACGTTTACGGCGTTACAAGCACCCGCTCCCGGCACAGAACATCTTTCACAACCGGGTGATGGTCGTCGCCTGTGCGCGGCGTGATGGGTTGTACGCCAACCTCACGCGGTTCGTCGCGGCTGGCAAGCTCGAGGGTGAGGTCAGGGACGCCTACACCAAACTATTAGAAGTTGAGAATACGCTATTTAACTACACTCGGCACGGCATTTTAACCCGTGAACTCTTTTCCGAGATGCAGAGCGCTTACAAAACCGCCGGGTTTGAAAACGAATGGACGAAACACCATCAGGGCGGTGCGTGCGGCTACGAAACGCGCGACTGGCTGCTGCAACAGGGAGGCGAAAAGATGCTGGTCGAGGGCAGCGCCTACGCCTGGAATCCGTCGTTACCGGGGCTCAAGGTCGAGGATACGGTGTTGTTGCAGGAGGATACGCTCGAGACCCTGACTACCGACCCCGACTGGCCGAGCGTAGAAGTAGGTGGCAGAACGAGGCCGGACGTGCTCGCGCTGTAAAGCTGCTTACCGTCTGCGTTACCTCACCGCAAAAACGGATTCATCCGCCGCTCTATGCCAATCGTCGTTGCCGGGCCGTGACCCGGTAAAACGATGGTCTTGTCCGGCAACGTTAAAAGTTCACGGCGGACACTCGCCAGCAGCTGCGCGGGGTCGCCCCCCGGCAGGTCGGTGCGCCCGACGGAACCTTGAAAGAGAGCGTCACCGGCAAAGACGAGGTTTTGCCTGGGCAGATAAAACGCCGTGTGTCCGGGCGCGTGACCGGGGGTAAACAGGCAGGTCGCCTCGTGCGCGCCTAAGCTCAGAGTCTGGCCTTGGTTTAGGGGCAATGTTTCCAGGGCGGGTTGCTCGAGCCTAATCCCGAAAAACGCGGCACTCTCGGCGGCATGTTCAAAAAGCTCACGGTCGTTTTCGTGCAGGTAAACCGGTACCGGAAACTGCCGGTGGACTTCGGCGAGCGCCCCGATATGGTCGAAGTGCGCGTGGGTCAGCCAGACGGCAGTCAGCTCGAGCCCGTCTAAAGCAGCCATAAGTCGTTGTGGTTCGTCTCCGGGGTCTATCAGCACAGCTTGGTGCGTTTCAGAATCGGAAAGCAGGTAGCAGTTTTCTTGCAGCGGCCCGACAGTAAGCGTTTGAACGTCCAGCATATTTTCAGTGTAACGCTACCTAAAGCGCGGTCAGCCAAACCTAGCGTCTCGCCCAGCCCCGGAACAGCTCCAAAAAAATCTCCGCGTACATCTTGAGGCGCACACCCGACCCGACCCAAAACCCGCGTTTTTCTTCTTTCATGACTTGCGACACACCCCCAAGCGGCACATCCAAAACGCACCAGCCTGCGCGTTTGGCGTGTTCGGTGATGGCAATCTCGAGCCCGTAACGGCTTTCGGCTAGACCTTCGGCCTCCAGAAGCTTTTCTCTCAACACCGCCCGCTGTCCGTTGAGCTGCGGCGTCAACCGCTGCGCCGCCGTCGTGCGCCAGCGCCCGCCGGAGAAGACGCCCCGCGTCATCGTTGCGCGACCCGACAGCACGGGTTCAGCGAGCGCCCGGATATGCTGCGGCGTCAGACCCAGCAGGTCGGCGTCCAAAAGCACCACCACGTCGGTATCTACGTGGGCTGCACCGGCAAAGACTGCGCCGCCTTTGCCCTGATTTTCCGGAAGGGTCAAAACCTCGGCCCCGGCAGCGCGGGCGGTTTGGGCGGTGAGGTCGCTCGAGCCGTCGTCAATAACCCAGACCTCGCACCCTACCGTGCGCGCCACCTCGACCACCCGGCCCACATGAGCCGCTTCGTTATAGGCGGGAATCAGGACGGCGCACCGGGACATGTCGCAAAGCACGCTGCAGCTTAACCTAAAGGCGCACTAGCGGCGGAGCAAATCGCCCACCTCACCGAAACTCACGAGTACGACGAACAGCATCAGGAGTGCGATACCCAAGAAGTTGACGAACTCTTCTTGCCCCGGTTTGAAGGGACGACCGCGCAGCGCCACCACCGCCGCGAGCAAGATGCGCCCGCCGTCGAGCCCCGGAATCGGCAAGAGATTGAAAAGCGCGAGTGAGAAATTGATCAGGCCCGCGAATGTTAGGATAGCCAGCCAGCCGCCCTGCGCCGCCTGCCCCGCCAGCCCGACCATCCCGACCGGCCCGACGACCTCGGCGCTACGCTGACCGGCGAAGGTTTGCCCGAATGCCCGCACGAACCCGCTGACCGACTCGGGAACGACGCGGACAAGAAACCCGGTCGTTTCGATAAGGGCCGTGCCGAAACCGATAGGCGGCAAGCTTTCGACGCTAACCGGCGCAATTGCCACACCTAGCTGAGGGACTTCCGCACCGTCTTCAGGAGGCCAGGGTTCGGTGACGCGCACCTGTTCATCGCCCCGTTTAACGAGCAGGTTGAGTTGGGCGGCGTTGCGGATGACCTCTTGCACCTCGGTTACGCTCGGGTTTTGCAGACCGTTGAGCCGTAAAACTTCATCTCCGGCTTGAAGTCCAAAACGTGCTGCAGCGCTGTCCGGCAGAATCCGCTGAAGCACAGCTCCGGAGGTCGCCGGGGTTTCGCCGGTTGCCAGCACCCGAATCGACGAATTAGGTTCAATAGTCATCACCGACGCCAAGAGCAGCACCGCCAGGATAAAGTTGGCAATCACACCGCCGATAAGCACCCACGCCTTTTGCCAGAAGTTCTTCTGCATAAAACCGTCGACGGGGTAACGCATGGTGCCGCCCTCGGCTTCTTCGGGTGTCAGACCTTGCAGATCGACGTAGCCGCCGAGCGGCAACAAAGACAAACGCCATTCGGTGCCGCGCCACTGTTTGCGGAGTAAAACCGGCCCCATCCCGACGCTAAAGGCGCGTACCGGCACGCCGACGCTGCGGGCGTTGAAGTAGTGCGCCAGCTCGTGAATCACGACCGATACCGTTAAAACAAGCAAAAAGACGATAGCTGTCAGCATAGGCTCTGCCACCAGGCAGCACGATTTTGTGAGTCAAGCTTCATACCTTTTAGTATGCCAGCTCGAGGTGAAAAAGTTTGTCGGATAGCGTGAAGCCTACATTGACTTCTATCTTTACAACTTAAACCGTTCTTTCACACTCCGGCGGGCGGCAGCGTCGGCTTCAGGAACCGCGTCCCAGCTGAGCGCACTAGCTGCGACGTGGACAAGTGCGTGCTCGAGCGCTCCAGGGATGTCCGTAAAACCGATTTTCCCTGCCGTAAACGCGTTTACGGCAACCTCGTCGGCAGCGTTCAAGATTGCGGGCGCGGTGCCGCCGAGCCGTCCGGCCTCGAAAGCCAGGGCGAGGCTGGGGAAACGCACCAGGTCGGGCGGTGAGAACTCCCAGGTGCCGCTCAGGGGAAGGGGTGAGAGCGGTGTCTCGGCGCGTTCGGGGCTCGTCAGCGCCACCTGAATGGGCAGCCGCATATCGTGCGGGCCTACTTGGGCTTTAAGGTTGCCGTCCTTAAAGCGCACCAGGCTGTGGACCAAAGACTGCGGATGGATAACGACCTCAATTTGCTCGAGGGGTAACTCGAAAAAGAAATGTGACTCTAAAACCTCGAGCCCCTTATTAAACAAGGTCGCCGAGTCTATCGTGACTTTCGGCCCCATCGCCCAGTTGGGGTGCTTGAGGGCTTGTTCGGGCGTCACGTTAGCGAGGTTTTCGGGGCCGAGCCGAAACGGGCCGCCCGACGCGGTGAGGACGAGAGCCGCAACCGCTTCCCGTGGTTCGCCCTGCAAACACTGAAAAAGAGCCGATAGTTCCGAATCGACGGGCGTCAGCGTTGCGCCGTGCGCGCGCGCCACCTCCCACACGAGCGGCCCGGCGACGACCATCGCTTCTTTGTTGGCCAGGGCAACGTGCCGACCGGCCCGGAGTGCGGCGAGCGTCGGCCCCAGTCCGGCAAAGCCCGGAATGGCGCTGACGACGGTATCGGCCTCGAGCACAGCAATTTCTGCCGCGTCGGTCACGAGCTTGGTTCCAGCCGGGAGACCGGCGCGCACCGGTTCGGCGACCTCGGCGTCGCACGAGACGAGTTGCGGCTTGAAAGCGTGCGCTTGCTCCAGCAGCACCGAAACGTTCTTTCCGGCAGCGAGCCCCACGACCTCAAACCCGCGCCACCGGGCAACGTCTAGCGCCTGCGTCCCAATCGACCCGGTTGAACCCAAAATGCTGATACGTTTAGTCATCGTGTCATCATGCCCTTCAGGTCAAGCGGGCGCAAGGAACCAAGCTGAAGCTAGCGGGACACGCCGGTTGTCGGTTTCCCGTATGCACTAAACGCCATCCGCCCAAAAGCAGCGCACCCCAAAAGAAAAAGTCCGGTCAGCGTAAAAAGGTACGCATCTACGTGGGAAAAGCCGTCGCCCAAGGTGTTTAACTCGAGCCCCGCAACCGTCTTGACCGGATACACCGCGCTCACCATGCGATGCTACTGCAAAACCTGATGAAATGTGGTGCCGTCGAAAAACCCGCCGATACCCAAACCAACCAAAACGCTGCTCCCAACGGCGCGGCGATAATCGGCTTTCGTTGTTGTCTGTGTTGTCATCTGTTACCCCGTCTTTACCCTAAGCTTTCGCCCGCGCTGCAACCGTTCTCTCGCGCCACCGTTCTCTTGCAACCGTTCTCTCGCAACCGTTTGGACTGCGTGGGCTCGAGCCCTATCAAAACGCACGCCGACTACACTTTTTTCGGTAGAGTTAAGCGTTTATGACCTCTTTTCGACTCCCAACCTCACAGGTACAGTTACGGCAGGTAAAGTTACGGCAGGTGCAGCTATGTTCGTAGCCCAGTGGATGACCCCGACGCCGCAAAGCGTCTCGAGCAAAACCCCGGTGATGGAGGCGATGCAGCTCTTACGCAAGGGAGGCTACCGCCGCCTGCCGGTCGTCGATGGGGGCCGTTTGGTCGGTATCGTCACCGACCGCGACCTCAAAGACGCCACCCCGTCTTCGGAAAATACGCTTTCGGTGTACGAACTCAACTACCAGCTGAGCAAGCTCGTTGTCCGGGAGGTGATGACGACGCCGGTCGTGACCGTGGCCCCCGAAGACCCGGTAGAGCAGGCGTCTTTGCTGATGGAAGCGCACAAGGTTTCAGGGCTGCCGGTCGTCGCGGCGGGCAAGCTCGAGGGGATGCTGACCATCACCGACATGTTGCGCGCGTTTGTGGCGATGTTGGGGCTGCGGGAGGGTGGTACGCGCGTTACAGTCAGCTTGCCCGACGAACCGGGGGTGCTGGCAAGGGCGGCGAGCGCAGCGGCACCGTCGAACATCATTGCGGTTGTGACGGTCGGGGTACAAGCGGGCAGCCACCGCGAACTGGTCTTGCGGGTCGTCGGTGAAGGTGCAGCGGCGTTTCCCGAGCGGCTGCGGGCGGCGGGGCTCGAGGTCAAAGACATACGATGAAAACAAGATGAAGGAGCACTGATGGACGACTTTGCACGTCTCGAGGCTGCCGTGCGCGGAGGCCGCGTCGCCCACACGTCTTTTCTAGACCCCGACGACGCGGCCCAACTCGCTGCCCGTTTGCGTGACGCGGGGGTCGGCAGTCAGGCCGAAGGTGGCGTCACCGGGGCCAGACGGCGCGTGTTGACGGCCTATCCCGACCACATCCCGGGGGCGAATACACTCCTCGCCGCACTTTATGTAGGCGGCGCGCCGAGCGAAGGCGACCTGCTCGCAGCGCTCCGGTCGGCAGGGGTGGCAAAAGACGATATCGGCGATGTGTTAGCGCATCAAGACGGCCTCAGCGTGGTCGTGTTGCCCGCTGCGAAAGACGCTGCGCTAAAGATGACCCACGTCGGCGGACGACCCGTTACGGTGCAAGAGGTCGAGCTGTCACGGCTTACGCGCGGGCGGGAGCGGCAGCAGCAGGTCATCGTGCCGTCGTTGCGGGTTGATGTGTTGGGAGCCAAGGCGTTCCGGGTCTCGAGGGCTTACTTCGCCAAGGGAATTGCCGGGGGCCGCGTCTCGCTTAACGGTCGCCCCGCCGGTAAAGCGAGCAGCGCCGCACGTGGCGACGAAATATACGCCGAAGGTTTGGGGCGCTTTAGCGTCCTGGAAGTGCAGGGTGAAACGCGTAAAGGCAACGTCAAGGTCGTGCTCGGGGTCGAGCAGAGTTGACAGCCCCCCCATAAGCTTTATAAGATTACCTTTGCGTTTGGTGGGGTGTCGTCTAACGGCAGGACTGCGGATTCTGGTTCCGTCAATTGGGGTTCGAGTCCCTACACCCCAGCCACCCGAACACATTGGGGCGTCGTCTAATGGCAGGACCGCGGATTTTGGTTCCGTTAATTTGGGTTCGAATCCCTACGCCCCAGCCACAGAGAAAAGCCGTGCTACACGGTATTTACGGAGAAGCGCCCAAGCTACAGAAAGGGCGTTTCTCCTGTTTGGTGTGCCTGTAGTGTGCCAAACTCCTAAAAGCCTGGTTAAGTGCTCGTGCCTTGACGGTTCCGGGCGGTTTGAAGAGCACCGCGTCTAGCTTATCTGACGCCTCGCGCTGCATCCCTGAGATGACGTGGCTGTAAGTGTCCACCGTTTCGGAGGTGCTCGAGTGGCCCAGGCGGTCGCCGACTACTTGGGGATGTACAGCAAGTAACAAGAGCGTCGCGCAGGTATGGCGCAAACCGTAGGGCCTAAAGCTCTCAGTGAGTCCGGCCCGTCTCAAAATACGCTTGTAAACGATCCGCGAGCTGAATATGCAGCGGGTCGCCGGTTAGGAAAGATGGGGCCGTGCGGATTACCCGCGCGGCTTGGCGCGGTGTTCCGCGAGGATGGGCGACAGGGTGCCGGAGAGCGTGAGGATTTCGAGCTTTTGCTCGAGCATAGCCCCGTCAGGGGCGTCGGCAAAACGGATGACGGCCTGTTTGAGACTGCCGACACAGGTCAGCACAAAGGCAGCTTTGTTGCTCGGTGCAGTCAGCAAGGAGCGAAGCTCTGAGGTCGTTGTCGGGGTGGAGGCGTAAAGCTCTGAGGTTCATGTGCCGAAGCCTACCTCAGTCAAAGCAACCTGACGCAGACCAACCGCCCTAGCCGACGCTAAAGTTCTGGCAAAAGCGTGATGTGGGTCTGAACGCGTGCGGCTAGGGCGCTACGGGGCTCTCTACCTGTAGGCATTTGACTTCAAAATTCCTAAACCGGCTTCAAACTTGGCGCGCTCACCGTATCTTTGCCTCTATGATAAGCACTGCCCTCTGCGACCTGGTGAGCTTTTTTGCAAGCTTTAGGTGTGCGCGTGGCATCATGGGGTCGTGAAGCACAGAACGACATACTGCGACGCCGGGACGGTTTGTGGCGGTAACGGTAGCGAGAAGAAGGGGTGAGTACGCCCTATCACGCACGTTATTTCGCCTATGAGCTTACGCGGCAGCGTCCCGCCGCGGGCGTTGAACGGTTGTCGCAGTCGCTCTTTGACGCGGCGGTAGACTTAAACCCCCACCAGATCGACGCTGCGCTCTTTGCCCTCGGCAACCCGCTCAGCAAAGGTGTCTTGCTTGCCGACGAGGTTGGCTTGGGAAAAACGATTGAGGCCAGCTTGGTGCTCTGCCAATACTGGGCCGAGCGGCGGCGGCGGCTCCTGGTCGTCTGTCCGGCTTCGATCCGCAAGCAGTGGAGCTTAGAACTCGAGGAAAAGTTCAATCTCCCAACGCTCGTACTAGACGCAGCTGCCTATAAAAGGGCGCTACGCGAGGGTAACGCCGAGCCATTTTTGCAAGACAGGGTCATCATCACCTCGCTCAACT
Source organism: uncultured Trueperaceae bacterium (assembly GCA_963799485.1). Lineage (GTDB taxonomy): Bacteria > Deinococcota > Deinococci > Deinococcales > Trueperaceae > Truepera. Next base: position 110,159 of record CAWCXJ010000004.1, on the reverse strand, counting down.
TTGCCAGCCGCCTGCAAGGTGAGGTGCGGGCGGTGCCCTGGAACCTCGTGGTGATCGACGAGGCGCACAAATTGCGTAACGCCTACCGGCCCAGCAACAAGATGGGTCAGCGGCTCCTTTGGGCTTTGGAAGACCGGCAAAAGCTGCTGCTCACGGCAACCCCGCTACAAAACTCGCTCTTAGAGCTGTACGGGCTTTCAACACTTATCGGCGAGCACCTGTTTGGCGATGTGGCCTCGTTCCGGGAGCGCTACATGCGCGCCGGGAGCGACTTGGGCGACCTGAGAGGTCGGCTCGAAGGGTTTTCCAAACGTACTTTGCGGCAAGACGTGAGCGAGTACATCCGCTATACCGAACGGCGCACGCTGACGCGACCTTTTACGCCGAGCGATGAAGAGCACAGGCTTTACGAAGCGCTCTCGAGCTTTTTGCAACGTGAAGACACCTTCGCGCTACCTGCGCGGCAGCGGCAGCTCACCACCCTGATCTTGCGTAAGCTGCTGGCGTCGTCGTCACGCGCCGTCGCAGGGACGCTCGAGACCATCCTTCAGCGCCTCCTCGCGCTGCGCGAGGCGACCGTCGCCGAAACTGTAGCGCCGGAGGCAGCGGCGAGCAGTCTTGCCGAAGTGCTCATTACCGAGGAAGAACTCGAGGACGAGTACCTTGACGCAGCCCTAGATGAAGACGAACCAGAGAACGACGCAGAGAACGACAACCCGGAGCGTGAGGTCAGGCCGGAGCTTAAAAAGCTCGAGCTGGAAATTGCCGAGGTCAGGCACTACCTGACCTGGGCGCACAGCATCGGCGTCGATAGCAAGTCGCGGGCGCTCCTCACCGCATTGACGCTGGGTTTTGATGAACTCGGTAAGGTGGGAGCCAACCCGAAAGCCCTCATTTTCACCGAATCGCGGCGGACGCAGACCTACCTCAAAGATTTTTTAGAGGCGAACGGTCACGCGGGCAAAGTCGCGCTCTTTAACGGCAGCAACAGTGGGCCGGAAACAAAGGCGATTTACGAACGCTGGCTCGCCGAAGCCGGTACAGGCCGCGCCGCCGGTTCACGAGACGTAGACAGCCGCACGGCGATTATCGAGCATTTCCGCGACCACGCCGAGATTCTAATCGCCACCGAAGCCGCCGCCGAGGGCGTCAACATGCAGTTCTGCTCGCTGGTCATCAACTACGACCTGCCCTGGAACCCGCAGCGTGTCGAGCAGCGCATCGGGCGTTGCCACCGCTACGGTCAGCAGCATGACGTGGTCGTTATCAACTTTCTCAATCAGCGCAACGAGGCGGACAGGCGCGTCTTGGAGCTGTTGACCGAGAAGTTCAACCTCTTTAACGGAGTTTTCGGCGCGTCGGATGAGGTTTTAGGCACCCTGGAGTCCGGCGTGGACTTTGAAAAACGCATCCTGAGTATTTACCAGGAGTGCCGCACAGCGGACGAAATTGAAACGGCATTTAACGCGCTGCAAAAGGAGATGGAGACGAGCATCGAGGCCCGGATGCTCTCGACCCGTCAGGCTCTCTTGGAACACTTCGACGAGGACGTTCACGCTCGCCTCAAGGTTCAGCTCGACGCCGCGAAAGCTCAGCTCGACCGCGTTGGGCGGCTTTTTTGGCAGACCAGCCGGGTGATGCTGGACGGACGTGCCCGGTTTGACGACGCCACGCTCAGTTTCGAGCTGACTGCTCCGCCCGTCCCGGCGCTAAAGCAGGGCCGCTACACGCTCATCCGTAAGGGAGCCGCGAACACGTCCGGCGAGTTTATCTACCGCCTCTCGCACCCGCTGGGCGAGTACGTGCTGGACGCGGCCAAAGCGGTAGCCACACCCACCGCTCACCTGCATTTCGACGTCACTCACCACCCCACCCGCCTCGCTGCGGTTGAAGCGCTGCACGGCAACTCGGGTTGGCTGACGCTGACCCATCTCGGGATTGAGGCTTTAGGACGTGAGGAACACCTGCTCTTTAACGGCTTTCACGACGACGGCACGCCTTTGGACAGTGAACTGTGCGAACGGCTCTTTCGCTGCGCTGCCAAGGTGACACCGACCGCGCCCCCCCAAAACGGTGTCCTGAGCAAACTGGGCGGCGACCGCGAACGGCACGTTCAGGCGGCGCTAAGCCGCGCCCTCGAGCACAGCAACCGCTTTTTCCACGAAGAGCGCGAACGTTTGGAACGCTGGGCCGACGATATGGTGCTCGGCGCAGAAAAAGAACTCGCCGATACCAAAGCGCAGCTGAGGGCGCTCGGGCGGCAGGCCCGCCTGGCGACCACCACCGACGAACAGCACGCCTTACAGCTCAGGGTGCGGGAACTCGAGAAACTCCAGCGCCGCCAGCGCCAGCGCATCTTTGACGTGGAAGACGAGATCAAAGACAAACGCGACGCGCTGATCGACGACCTCGAGGCCCGTTTGGTACAGCGCACCGAAGTCACGCCGCTTTTTACGGTGCGCTGGAGCGTCGTGTAGGGTGTGCGCCGTAAAAACACCGCACGTTCTGGTGAACCTGGTGTATTCATGCTAAATTACGGTATGAAACGCGCGACGATTACCTTTTCGGACGAACTCGAGACCAAACTCAGCAGCTACATGGCGAGGCAGAAAACGCCGCCGAGCCTCAACACGGTGGTGCAGACGGCGCTCGAGGAGTTTCTCGAGGCGCAGAAGTGGGCGGCAGTCGAGCTACAACCGGCCAAAGGCCGACTCGAGCTGCCGACCTCAGACGCCGAAGTTGAACCCGATGTCAGCCTCAATCACGATGCTTACGCCGAACTGTCTTACCCGGTGAAAAATAGCGGCGCAAAATAGATGCCCCGGCAAATCCTCGCGGACACCGGGCCGCTCTACGCTTACGCCTTGACGAGAGACGAACTGCACGGACGCGCCGAGACCGAGCTGTCGCAGCTTCACGCTCTGGGATATACGCTGCTGATACCGCAGCCCATTCTGCTCGAGACGCATAAACTTCTTTCAAGACGCACGCACGCGGATTTTGCTACTCGCTTTATCAGCTCGCTCGCACACGGCGCAGACCGTATCAATCCTCGCAGCGTCCACTATGACGCTGCGCTAACTCTGGCTGAGCAGTATCCCGACCAAGACTTGTCCCCCTACGACACGCTTCTAGCGGTACTCTCGGCGGAGTTTGAGGTGGCGATTTGGACGTTCGACCATCACTTTGACATCCTGAACGCAAATGTTTGGAGACCCTCATGACGCAAACCCTAAGCCCCTCCCCACGCTTCAAAAAACTGAGGGATGTTCTTTCAGAGCTGTTCCAGTTCGACCAGGCCGACCTCGATTTCGGGATCTACCGCATCATGAACGCCAAGCGCGACGAGATTACGAGCTTTTTAGACGTTGATTTGCTGCCGCAGGTGCAGACCGAGCTGGGCAAACTCGCCAGGGGCAACCGCGCCGAGCTCGAGGCCAAGCTCAAACAGGAGACCGAAAACACCCTGCGCTATGGGGGCGACCCGGACAAGTCTCAACCCGTGCAGGAGCTGCGCCGCCAACTCGCCGCCGCCGCCGACCTGGGCGCGCTAGAGGCCGACATCTACAACGACCTCGCCGGATTTTTCCGGCGCTACTACCAAAACGGCGACTTTTTAAGCCTGCGCCGCTACAAGCGTGACGTGTACGCCATCCCCTACGAGGGCGAAGAGGTCAAACTGCACTGGGCGAACGCCGACCAGTACTACGTCAAGAGCAGCGAAGCGTTTCGGGACTACACGTTTACCCTACCTGCTGTAAACCCGTCCGCTGTAAACCCGGCTGCCGTAAACGAAGAGGGCCGCCGCGTCCACTTCAAACTCGCCGACGCCGACACCGACGCGAACAACAACAAGGCCGAGTCCGGCAAAGAGCGCCGCTTTATCCTGGCTGAGCCGCCGCTAGAAGAAGAAAACGGCGAGCTGACGGTGCGTTTTACCTACCGGGTGAGCGGTGAAAAGCAGAAAAAGCTGAATGAGAACGCTGCAAAAACTATCTCGGAGCAAGAAGGTTTCGACGAGTGGATTAAAGCGCTAAACGAAGTTTACGTTCCCAAATACAAAGTCCCGAATGACGCAGTTAAGCGCACCATATTAGAAAAGCAACTCTCGGACTACACCGCCAAAAACTCCTTCGACTACTTCATTCACAAAGACCTGCGCGGCTTTTTACGGCGCGAGCTGGACTTTTTTATCAAAAACGAAGTCTTGCAGCTCGACGATTTAGAGGCCGAAGGCGAAACCCGCGCCCTGTCACAACTTGCCCGCGTCCGGGCGATGCGCGGCGTGGCGCACAAGATTATCGAGCTGCTGGCGCAGTTAGAGAACTTTCAAAAAAAGCTCTGGCTCAAAAAGAAGTTTGTGGTGGCTTCTGAGTACTGCGTGACGCTCGACAAGTTTACGGGGGACGCGGCAGACCTTTTGGATGAGGTCGCCGTAAACGAGGCGCAGCGCCGGGAGTGGGTGCAGCTTTTTGCTATTGATGAGTTAGGCGGCTACAGCGAACCGCTGACCCGCGCGTTTTTAGAGGCCAACCCGTATTTGGTCTTAGACACGCAGTTTTACGGCGCGGCGTTCAAGGACAAGCTGCTCTCTACGTTTGACGACCTGGACGCACAGACGGACGGGCTGCTGGTGAAGAGCGAGAACTTTGGGGCGCTGAACCTGTTGCAAGCGCGGTACAAGGAGCAGGTGAAGTGTATTTACATTGACCCGCCGTACAACACGGGCGGCGACGGGTTTGCGTACAAAGACAACTACCAACACTCGAGCTGGCTTTCGATGATGCAGGACAGATTGACTATTTCTGCGCTCACGCTTGCTGACGGGGGTGTACTTTTTATTTCTTGCGATGACAGCGAAGAATACCGATTGCGCTCAATGGTCGAACCCATAATAAGTAAACCTTCGTTCATGGCAAATCTAATTTGGAAGAGCCGTCAAAATGTAGATAGTCGTGCTGTTGACAACATATCGAACGACCATGAATTTGTGCTTGCATACGGAGTTAAATTACGAGGTGCTGAAAAAGATTTAAGCAAGTATGCCAATCCCGATAATGACGTGCGCGGTTCTTGGATGAGCGACAACATGGTGGGCTTAGCAAACCGCTCAGCAAGGCCGAATCTTCATTACCACATTTTCGTATGCCGATTAGACGATTTCAAAAGCAAATCTGGAATTACTTTTGTGGAAATCGCACAAAAAAGCTTGGAAGTTCCCAAAAATTTTGCTGTCAATAAAGCGCTTGAGGGTGAGCAACTTATTTTTATATGTGTTTCGATAGAGCTTAATAGAGTGCTTTCCTCTGGAATCGTTCCTAATCCCTTGGATGGTCGAGAAGTGAAGGTAGGCTTATACAAATGTCCAGACAAGGGTTGGAGGTATGACCCAAACTCGATGGCCCATAGAATATCGGAGAACCGGATACTATGGCCGGAATCAGTCAACGGACGCCCAAGGAAAAAAACGTACGAACTAGAACTGAAGTCTGATTTTACGGGATTTTCTAGTGTGGTTGGCTACACGGCAGACGGAACGAAAAACCTTAAAGAACTGTTTGGGCCGCAGATAGACTTGAGTTTCCCAAAGCCTGTTACGTTGATAAAAACTTTGGTGAATCAGGCAGTAACAAACACTGATACTATTTTCGACTACTTCGCAGGCTCCGGCACCACCGCCCACGCCGTCATCAACCTCAACCGCGAGGACGGCGGCGCGCGCAAGTACATCCTGGTGGAGATGGGCGACTACTTCGAGTCGGTCTTGAAACCGCGTATTCAGAAGGTCGTCTATAGCAAAGACTGGAAAGACGGGAAACCGGTGTCGCGCGAGGGTAGCAGCCAGCTCATCAAGGTGTTGCGGCTGGAGAGTTACGAGGACGCGCTGAATAACCTCGAGGTCAAAAAACCATCCACCGGGCAGGGTGCGCTTACGTTCTCCGGCGACGACATGAAGGGTTTTCGGGAGGACTACCTGCTGCACTACATGCTCGACGTGGAAACGCGGGGCAGCGCGTCACTCCTAAACATAGACGGGTTTCAAAACCCCTTTGCGTATGAGCTGAAGATTGCCACGAGCAGCGCGGGCGAAACGCGGCCTACCAAGGTTGACCTTATCGAGACGTTTAACTACCTGCTGGGGTTGCAGGTCAAGACCACCGAGACGCTTCAGGGCTTTCGGGTGGTGACGGGGCAGACACTGGCAGGAGAAAAAGTGCTGGTGATTTGGCGCAACTTAGACGAAAAAGATAACGGGGCGCTCGAGGGTTTTTTCGCCAAGCAGAAGTACAACCCGCGCGATATGGAGTTCGATCTGATTTACGTCAACGGGGACAACAACTTGCAGAATTTACGGCGTGAAGACGAGACGTGGAAAGTGCGGCTGATTGAGGAAGAGTTTCAGCGGCTGATGTTCGACGTTAGGTCTGACGGGGCCAGTGCCCCTAACCTGAGGGACGTTTGATGACGGTCGCCGCAAAAGCTAAAGCCACAAAGAAAACGACAAGGGCAAAAAAGCCGGACGTGCGGCTCGACCGGCAGCTCGTCTTAAACCGCTACCTGCTGGGGCTTTTCGGGGTGAAGACGTTGGAAGAGCTGACCGGCGACCTGAAAGATACGGCTCTGGAGCGGCTCGACGAGAACAACGTCTCGCAGTTTCACCACGAGCTGACGCACCGGCTCGGGCGCTCGGAGCGGCTGTCTCACCAGGGACACGTGGGCGTCGTCGGTACGCTCACCAAAGAGCTGCTTTTGGGCTATGACGAGAACATCGTCTCGCACACGTTAGCCATCAGCCAGACGCGGGCAGAGCCGATTCGCTGGAAGTACTTTCAGTACCTCTCGCTGCTCTTCGCCGAAATCTACCTGGACGCCTACTTTAGAGACCCGGACGGGCTGTTGGCGGGGCTGAACGCGCAGCTAGACGCCGTAAACGACGAGCTGGGGACGGCGCTGCCACCGTATGAGCCGAATGAGCTGCGTAAGCTCGCCTTCTGGAACGCCACAGGCTCGGGCAAGACGCTTTTGATGCACGTGAACATCTTGCAGTACCGGTACTACGCCAAGCGTCACGGGCGAGAGGGTGCTATCAACCGCGTGATTTTGCTGACGCCCAACGAGGGGCTGTCAAATCAGCACTTAAAAGAGTTTGCGGCGTCGGGGATTGAGGCGGTGCGGTTTCAAAAAGAAGCGGGAAGTCTCTTTTCGGGTGGCGCGGTCGAGGTCATCGACATTCACAAGCTCGCGGAGGACTCGGGCGAGAAGACGGTCGCCGTGGACGCCTTCGAGGGCAACAACCTGGTGTTGGTGGACGAGGGGCACCGGGGCAGTTCGGGGCTCGAGTGGAAACGTCGCCGCGACGCGCTCTCCGCTGACGGGTTTGCCTTCGAGTACTCGGCGACCTTCGGGCAGGCGGTCAAGGCGAGCAAAAAAGACGACCTGAAGGCGGAGTACGCCAAGTGCATCTTGTTCGACTACTCGTACCGCTACTTTTACGCCGACGGTTTCGGCAAGGACTTTCGTATCTTTAACCTGGACAAAGGTGCAGAGGAAACCCGGCAACTTTATCTCACTGCCTGTCTTTTGACGTTTTACCAGCAGCTCCGCGTCTACGAAGACCACGCGCAGGTGTTTGCACCGTATGGGCTCGAGAAACCCTTGTGGGTTTTTGTCGGCGGCACGGTGACGGCGGTGCGTTCTGAAAAGGGACAAAAGGTCTCGGACGTGCTCGACGTGCTGCTGTTCTTGGCCTCGTTGACCTCTGAGCGGGAGACAGTGCTGCGACGTATCGAAACGCTGCTGAGCGGGCATACCGGGCTATTGTCGGGAGCCGGCACCGACGCTTTTGCCAAGAGTTTCAGCTATCTGGTCAAGGTCAAAGAGAAAGACAAGCTTAATGTTTCAGAGCTGTACCAAGACATTTTGAAGCGGGTCTTTAACGCAGGCGGTACAGGCAGATTGCACGTCTCGAGGGTCAAAGCAGCAGACGGTGAAATCGCCCTTCGTCTGGGCGAAAACGAGCCTTTCGGCGTCATCAACGTCGGCGACGCGCCCGCACTCATGGCGCTCTGCGAAGGACACCCGGAGGCGCTGCTCACCGAAGAGGCGGACTTTTCCGAATCGCTTTTTCGGAGTATCAACGAGAAGGGCTCGAGCTTAAACGTCCTCATCGGCTCGAAAAAGTTTACTGAAGGCTGGAGCAGCTGGCGGGTCGGGGTGATGGGGCTCATGAACATCGGGCGCTCAGAAGGCAGTGAGATTATCCAGCTGTTCGGGCGCGGGGTGCGGCTCAGGGGTTTTGAGGGCTCTTTGAAGCGTAGCAGCGCGTTGGGAACACCCGCGCCGGAGTACCTGCCACTTGTCGAGACACTCGGCATTTTCGGCGTGCGCGCAGATTACATGCAGCACTTCAAGGAATACCTCGAGGAAGAAGGCATCCCGACCAACGATAAGCGCGTCGAGTATACGCTGCCGATTATCAGAACGCTGGCGACCGAGCCGCTCAAGGTCATCGGGATTCAGGGCGGGCTCGAGTTCAAGCAAGCTGGCCCCAAAGTGGTGCTGGGGCCGCCGCCGGATGCGCTCGCCAAAAGGCCCGTAGCGGTCAACTGGTATCCGAAGCTTTCTGCGGCGCAGAGTAAGGGTGTCAAAACGGGTAACGGCAGCGTCACGCTTCACACGGGTTCATTAGACGCAAAACACGTGGCACTTTTAGACCTGGACGCGCTTACCTTTGAGCTTCAGCGCTTCAAGTACGAGCGCGGCTGGCACAACGTCAGCGTCTCGAAAGAGGCGGTAAGGGAGCTTTTAGCCCGCCACGACTGGTACAAGCTCGAGATTCCGGAGCGGGAACTCCGCTTTACCTCGTTTGCCCAGGTGCGCGTCTGGCAAGAGGTCGGGGCGGCGCTGCTGAAAAAGTATCTCGAGCGCTTCTACACCTATCACAAGGCTGCGTGGGAGGGCGAGCGCTTGGAGGTGCAGACGCTTTCAGCGGAGAGCGGTAACTTCGCCCTACACTACAAGGTAACTGTAGACGCGCCGGAAAAGGAACTGCTCACCAAGCTGGACGCACTGAAAGAAAAGCTCGAGCGGGGTGAGAGCGGAGATGTAGCTTTTGGAGACTTTTACGCTTACGGTCTCGGTGTCCATCAGTATTATCCACTTATCGCAAGCTGGGCTAAAGGGGTATCGGTCAGCCCGGTAGCACTGAACGAGGGCGAAAAGGATTTTACCTACGACTTAAAGAGTTATCTTGAGCGCCCGAACACCCTGCTCAAAGGCAAAAAAGTCTACCTGCTGCGCAATCAGAGCCGGGGCAAAGGTCTAGGCTTTTTTGCCGAGGAAAACTTTTACCCCGATTTCATCCTCTGGGTTATAGACGGTGCGCGGCAGTTTGTCACGTTCGTAGACCCCAAGGGCTTGCGCAACCTGAGCGGACTGGAAGACCCCAAAATTATGTTCCACAAGAAAGTCAAAGCGTTCGAGCAGAAACTGGGCGACCCTAACCTCGTCCTGAACTCGTTTATCGTCTCCGGGACGCCGCTCGCGGACGTAAATTGGTGGGACAAAACGCTCGGTGAGCGTGGATTTTGCGATTACCACGTGCTGTTTCAAAAAAGCTCTGCCTACGACGCCGACCACAACTACGTCGGCACGATGGTCGAGCGGCTGCTAAAGCAAGGAGCACCGTGAAGGTATTAAACAGAGCTTTGAACGTGCTCGAGGTACAACCCTTTATCGCCCCAAACATGGCTTGCTCGATGATTATCTCTCACAACAGCTTAACTCCTTCCCTTAAAATGGTCATTGCGTAAGCCCTGGCTGTATCGGTTTGGGTGGTCGTGGTTGCTCCTCGAGCCGTAAAAACTGTGATGTTCCGGTGATGTTTTGCGGCTTCAAAGAGAGTCTAGCGCGAGTTCCCGTCAAGGCTTGTCGGGACTTTATAGCATAGTCAGCGTATATTACGACCCTTCGCTGCGCGTGTTGACGGTACTCGAGACTGCTCCAAACGCACGGGCGGCTGTCGGGCGGCGACCTTGCGGCCCGGATGGAAGTCTCCGTCCGGACGGTGCAGCGCTACGTGGCGCGGCTACAGGATTTGGGGATTCCGGTGGCAAGCAGCCGGGGACCGGGCGGCTCAAACCGGCTCAAACCGGGGTTTCGCTTGCCACCCCTGAGGTTCGGCGCCGAAGAGGCGTTTGCCGTCGCAATCGGCCTCGACGCGCTCGTATTCTTGGGTCTCAGTGAAACGGCTCCGGCGGCGGGCGTCAAGGCAAAACCGGCAAGGGTTCTCCCCGAAACCGTGAGTGAGCAGGTTGCAGCGCTCCGGGCTGTGCTCGAGCGCGAGCGTCCGGGGTGGGTTGTCGGCACAGATATTACGCTCCTGACGCGTTTGGCGAGCGCTGTTCAGTCCCGTAAACGCGTCTGTCTGGGCTACCGTAAAAAAGGCGGCGCGGTGAGTGTGCGGGGTGTGGAGCCTTGCCTGATGCAGCACAGCGGGCGCTGGTTTTTGGGCGGCTACTGCCTTTTACGGCGAGACTTACGGCTATTTAGAGTTGACCGTATCGAAACGGCGGTGATCCTAAAAGAACGTTTGAACGCCCCGTATTTGAGATGGCGGCGTTTCTCCGTGAGAGCATCGCCTTTGCGCCTGCGCCGTGGGAGGTTTCGGTGTGGCTGGACGCGCTGCCCGAAACGCTGCGGCGGCGTGTTGGTGCGCGGGCCATTTTAGAAGCTGAAGGCGGCGGGACACGCTTGCGCCGTGGGGTGAGCAATTTGGCCGAGTTTGCGGTGACGCTGCTGTGTTTGGGGTGTGGACTCGGGGTCGCAGAACCCCCTGAACTCGTGAAAGCCTTTCAAACCCTCGCTGCACGCGCACAATGCGCCGCTCTGGGGCCAATGTGACTGGCACTTCGCCTCGCTAAAGGGCTACACTTAGGCCGCCTGAACTTTATTCGGCTGATGCGTTACCCTTGGGAGGACTTTATGGACGGTTTACCTTCGGCGGACGGTTCACGCTCTGCCCTGTACGTTGCGGCAGGTCAAGACCGCTTTGACGAACACCGTGGACTCGGCGTAAGCCATATCGACTTCAAGGTGCTTCCGGAAAACAGCCGTGGTCTGCTGGTTTTGGAAAATACCTTTCATGCCAAAGGTGGCCCGGCGCGGCATCTGCACCTCGAACAAGACGAATACTTTTACGCGCTCGAGGGTGAGTTTAGGCTCGAGGTCGGCGCTGAACGTTTCAGGCTGAAACCGGGTGATTCGCTCCTCGCGCCGCGCCGGGTGCCGCACGTGTGGGCGTTCGTCGGTGACGGGCGTGGACGCATCCTGATTGTCTTTAGTCCGGCGGGCCGGATGGAAGCGTTTTTTCGGATAGTCACGCAGGCTAACGCTATGCCGCCGCAAGACCCGGCGTTGTGGCGCTCTCACGGGATGGAACTCTTGGGACCACCCTTAAAAGTTTGAGGAATCGACTAGGCTGCGCGAACGCTACCGAGGGTTTTGCTCCCGAATCATCGCTTCAGCTTTGTCACCGACACTGCTCTCGACGTGCTTTTTAAGTCCTTGATAGTGGGCCTCTCCTGTCAGGCCACTTAGAAAGTCGTAGCGGTCGAGGCTTTCGATGACCTCTTGCGCCGCTTCTAAAGGGTCGCGCGACAGCACGAGCAGGTCGAAACGGGTGGTGCAAACGTCAGAGAGTAGTAGGGAGAAGGCCTCGAGCACAAGCTCGCGCTGGTTCACCGGAGGTTGCTGCTTTGTTTCGCCGGGGGTCATAGCAGAGTATAAGGCTCGAGTCGTCACAAACAGTCATAAACAGCCACAAAAAAGGGAGCCGTCAACTTCCCTGTGCGAAAGCGCTTTTTACCTTTTGGCGGCAGAACGCTTTTGCAGCTCCTGGCGCGCCTCGAGAAACCTCAGCACCGCTACCTCTTCGACCCGTAACCCTTCGGGGAGCGAACTCGAGACCGCTTCTTGAACTTTAGCCAAGCCCGCAAGCGAGCCGTCCAAGTAGCAGTCGATGACGTCCGGATGCACATAGCTTTTACGGCAGACCGCCGGGGTATTGCCGAGCTTTTTGGCAACCTCTTTAATCGCCGCCGTTACATTTTTGGTCGCCTGCGTTTTGGTCTGCGAAGGCTCCAAACCCGTGAGCGTAAACGTTGCCAGCACCGTTCCGGCCCAGGTACGAAAATCTTTGGCGCTGACGTCCTCGCCGGTGATGTCTTTTAAGTACGCGTTGACGTCGCCGGACTCGAGGTCTTGCAGCTCGCCGTCCTCGTCGTAATACTTGAACAGCTCGTACCCCGGCAACGCTTCGCACTTCTGGACGATCTTGGCGATTTTTTTGTCTTTCAGCTCGATGTCCCACGCCTTGCCGCTCTTGCCGACGAAATCGAAGGTGACGGTTTGACCTGAGACGTGCGCGTGCTTTTTACGTATCGTGGTGAGACCGTAAGAGCCGTTTTCTTTGGCGTAGGTGGTGTTGCCGACGCGAATCAGCGTCGTTTCCAACAACTTGACGACCGCTGCTAACACCTTGTCTTTGGGTAGTCCCGGCAGCGCCAGGTCTCTCTGGACGCGCCGACGAATACGCGGCAAGAGCTTGCCGAAGCCGAGCATCCGGTCGAATTTGGCGGTGTCCCGGACGCGGTGCCACTCCGGGTGATACAAATACTGTTTACGCCCCCGTTCGTCGCGGCCGGTGGCCTGAATGTGCCCGTGTTCATCCGGGCAAATCCAGACATCCTTCCAGGCCGGGGGGATGACGAGCGCGTCCAGGCGTTTGCGCGTCGCTTTATCCGTAATGCGTTTGCCGTCGAGCCCCAGGTAGCTAAAGCCTTTACCCGCCCGCTTGCGGCCTAGACCGGGCTCGAGGTCGGAGACGTAGCGGAGTTTTGCCTGTTTTACGGCCCCGGCGAGTTCGGCGGTCGGGGGGGTGACGGGTTCAGTTGCCGTGACGCTCATTATTATCCGTCCAGATAGCCATTTCTCAAGTTTAGTAGCGTACCGAAAAGTAAAATTTGCTCCAGGTGACGGATAGGTAAGGGCTCGAGCCGCGCATAGTCCGGCAGCCAGAAAACGGGACGATGCTGTATGCCTTCTCAACTCTTACCTCTTCAACTATGGGGTTTTTTGCCCCGTACCCCACCCCAACTTTCTACACTGAGCCATGACCTTTAACGATATGCTCGCGTCGTTCGTCGCCAAGGGTGCCTCGGACATCCACCTGCACGCCGGGATGTACCCGATGGCCCGCCTCAGCGGTCGGCTCGTCCCGGTCGGCGAGACCAAACTTTCCCCCGCCGCGACCGAATCGCTCGTAGAAATCATGTGTGACGAACGGCAAAAGGCGATCTTTGCCGACAAACACCAGGTCGACCTCGCCTACAGTGTCAGCGGCGTGGCGCGCTTCCGCGTCAATTTGTTTCTCCAGCGTTCGTCGGTGAGCGCCGTGCTGCGCGTTATCAATTCGGACGAGTCGCAGCTCCGGGTGGTGAACCTGCCGCCCGATTTGCTCACCTATTTTCGTGACCAGGAGAAAGGGCTGATTTTAGTCACCGGCCCTACCGGGTCGGGTAAATCGACGACCCTGACGCGGATTATCGACGAGATCAACCAGACGCACGACAAGATGATCATTACCGCCGAAGACCCTATCGAGTACCTGCACCGCCCAAAACGCTCGGTTATCGTGCAGCGCGAGATCGGCGTCGACGCGCTGACGTTTTCCGACGCGCTCGTCGCGGCGATGCGCCAAGACCCTGAAGTTATCCTGATCGGTGAAATCCGCGACTACGCCACCGCCGCCGCCGCCATCAGCGCCGCGCAGACCGGGCACCTCGTTTTCAGCACGCTGCACACACTCGACACGGTGCGTACCGTCAACCGCGTGATGGAACTGTTTCCGCCGCACGAACGGGCGTCGGCCAGGGTTCTCTTTGCCGACTCGCTCGTCGGCATCGTGTCGCAGCGACTTTTGCCCCGCGCGGGCGGCGGGCGCATTGCGGCGTCTGAAATTATGAAAGGGACGCTCCGGATCAAAGACTTGCTGCGCGACGAGAACCGCTACAGCGAACTCTACGACGCGCTGCGCGACTCGCGGCTCGACGGGATGCAGCTTTTCGACGACGCGCTTGCCGAGCTCTACGCCGACGGCAAAATCACCTATGAGACCGGCTTCACTTCGGCGACGAGTTCGCAGAGCTTTAAGATGGCGGCAACGCAGATCGACCTCAGCAAGGGGCGCGAGAAGGTCGTCTAGCCTGGATTTGCAGGGCGAAGCTCGAGCGCCCTTTCTCCCCGTTTTTTGACCCGTCCGACAACGGAAGCCTTGGGAAAACCCGGCTCGACAAAAGCCAGCAGCGCGTCAGCTTGCCCAGGGTCAACTGCAAGCAGCAACCCGCCCGAAGTCTGCGGGTCAGTCAGCGCCCACCACGCCGTTTCGCTTACACTCTCACGTCCGGCGGTGTGCGCCTGCACGTAGGCGGTGTTGCTGCGGTGCGCTTTGGTCAGGATGTTTTGCGCCAGGGTGTCGGTGGCGTGTTCTAAAAGAGGAACGGCTTGTGCGTCTAGCTCGAGGGTGACACCCCCGCCCTGCGCCAGATGCAGCCCATGTCCAAGGACGCCGAAGCCCGTCACGTCGGTCGCGGCGTGAACGGCGCGGTGAAGTTCCTCAGGCAAAGCCAGATTGTTGAGGGTCTTCATCGACGTAATCGCCTCGGTGATGTCGGCGTAACCCAGTTCACCGTTTTTCAGCGCGCCTGTGAGGGTCCCCGTACCGACGGCTTTGGTCAAGACCAGCACGTCCCCGACCCGCGCACCCCGGTTGCTCCAGAGTTTGTCCGGGTGCGCCAGACCCGTCACGCTAAAGCCGAGTTTAAGCGTGTCGTCGTCGATGGAGTGACCGCCGACGAGTTGCGCCCCGGCCTCGTTGACTTTTGCGACCGCGCCCGCCATCAGCTCGCGTAAAATGCTCAGCGGCAGCGTCTTGAGCGGATACGCCAGAATCGTCAGCGCCGTTGTCGGCGCTCCGCCCATCGCAAACACGTCGGAAAGCGCGTTGGCAGCGGCAACCGCGCCGAAGTCGTAAGCGTCGTCTAAAATAGGCGTAAAAAAATCGAGGGTTTGTACCATCACCTGCTGGTCGCTGACGCGCCAAACCGCGGCGTCGTCTAAAAAATCGGTACCGACGAGCAAATCCGGATGACTTTGACGTGGCAGGGTTTGCAGCAGTTCGGAAAGCGTCCCGGCGGCGATTTTTGCGGCACACCCGCCTTTTTTTACGGTTTGGGTGAGTCTGATAGGAGTATCAATGGCTACTGTTTTATCTGCTGTTTTAGCTACTGTGTCAGCCACTTGTAACACGCCTCCAAATCGCCGGTAAACAGCACCGGGCGTCCTGATTTGAGTCCTTTACGGTAGAGCGGGTCGTAATAGCGTTCTAAAAGGGGAGTAAGCCAGCCCCGGTGCGCGTCTAGCTCGTGCCAGTTGCCGGAAAGCTCCGCATCTTCCAGGGTTTTAAGCGCCGCGTCCGTGACTGCGCCGGAAAGACGTTTTCTCAGTCTTGCTAAACTTCCGCTCAGGTAACGCCGCGTCTCCGGCACGCCGAGCGTGCTGCTTAAGGAAAGTACATAATCTTGATGAATACGCGCCACCCGGTTTTCCAGAGGTTCTTCGACGATGACCAAGGGAGCTGTCTGAATAGTCTCGTGAAGCGAGTCGGGCAGGTTGATGTGACCGATGCTGCGTGATTCGTCCTCGAGCAAAAGCCTCGTCTCATTCCCGAGCAAAAGCTGCGCTGCCACGCTGTTTTCAAACGTCGCCTGGGCGGGCTGCGGTTCGGCAAGCCGCCCGAACGCGCTTCCCCGGTGGCGGGCTTCGTGTTCCAAATCCAGAACTCTTGTATCCGCCGTTTCTCCAAGTCGTTCCAAAAGTGCCGTTTTACCCGAACCCGTCAGCCCGCCGACGACCACGCTTTTATAGCGCTTCAGCGACGGTTCCAACTGCGCCATCAGATAGGCGCGAATTGCCTTGTACCCGCCTTCGACACGGGGCACGTCACCGCCGATAAATTCAGCTGTCAGCCGGCTCCGGAGTCCGCCACGCCAGCACGCCACCGCCGTCGGCCCCGTTGCTACAACGGCGCGCCACGCCTCGGTACGTTCAGCCAAATAGGGCTCGGTCAGCGCGTACCCGAGTTTAACCGCCTCGGCTGGCCCCGCCGCCTTGTAACGCACCCCGACGAGGTGCCGCTCTTCATCTGTGAGGATAGGGTGCAGCGCCGCACCGGGAAGCGCGCCCGCGGCGACTTCGACCGGCGCGCGCACGTCGAGCAGCGTAAACGCAGGGCAGCCTGCGCCGACCGGGTAGAGGTCGCTAGGGGCGAGCATGGACATAAGGGTAACTTACCGCTTCAAGGTCGGCGTTGCCGTAGTGCTGATACTTATGGTACTTACCGAGGGTATTTAGGGTACTGAGGGTTACTCGAGCCACCACATGCCGGAGCTTTTGCCTGGCTACGCGCTGCAAAGGTGGGCGGGCTGTTCAGCGCCTCTAACTCGGCAACGTCAGTGTGTCGGTAACTTCAAGATTTTCCACCTTGACAGAGTGCACGCGCAGCTCGTCTATTGTAAGCGTTTGGAGCTTCGCGTCACGCAGCCGTAAACGGCCTATGGCAAGGCGGCCGAAAATCCCTTTGATGTCGGGATTTTGCAGCGCACAGTGAAGGTCGTCGGCCCTGGCCTCGGGATTACGGTAGAGCCAGTCGTCCGGTTTTAGGGCGCTGGGGTTCTCGGTAAGGTGAACACCGAGGGTTTGCCTCAGGTTTTTTTCGCCGCCTCGTAAACCCCGAAGCTCGCCTGCTGCGCCGGAGGAGAGCGAAATTGCCGCAACCGTATCGCCGGCCTGAAGTTTGGGTGGTTTGGTAAAGGTCATCTGCTAACCTCCAGACGTTGTACTCGAAACGCGTAAAACGCGTCGAAAAAGAGCAAGAACGCGCCTTGAACGATAATGCCGACGCCGTTGCCCCTGGCGAACTCGGTTGCAAAATTCGTCAAAACGACGCCACCGATTATATAAAGCACGTCGAGTCCGGCGTTAATGAGAAGTGTGCGGTGAAGACTGCGCGCTTCACGTGTAAGGTTTTCCGGTACACCGGCTTCAGGTCGCGCCTGTTTTCGCCGAAGCTGCCTAAGCCCAAACCCTGCAATAGCCGCGTCGATAGCGCCCCATACGAGCGCCTGCACCCCCACGCCGCGCCAAAAAGGAGCTAGAAAAAGCAGCACTACGCCCCCGACGATGCTGAGTGCGCTCCAGCTGAGCAGGTGGCGGCTGATACGCGCTTGGAGAGACCAGATCACAGCCGACTCTACATCGTGCGACGACGGTCTTGGTTCAAAGCTTACAGCGAGTCAGGGCTACCGCAAAGTCGGCACCCCGATAAGTAAACGGGCTAGATGACCTTTAATTGGAAAACGCCGCAGCGCGAGTTACCTTGAAAAATGCCGATGAGTTGGCATCAAGTCCACAGATTTATTCCGTATAAGCTTTGGTTTCAAAGGTCATTTTGGACTTTGCCGTAGCCCTAACAGCGAGTCAGGTTGCGTCAGGGTATGTGTACAGGGTGGATTTCGCGCCACTTTCGTAACGACCGGGGCCAGCAAAAAGGTGGCGAAACAGTCGAAGACAATCGCTTACGCTGCAAACATCGCCTCTTACCTCCCCAACTGCCGCACCTGCCCAAGTTCGACGATCACCTCGCACGCGAAGAGGCCGCTCCGGGTCATAATGTAAGTATGAACACTGATAAAACGTCGGTAGAGCAAGAAGCCAAAGCCCAGGCCCAACAAGCCAGACCGTGGCTCGAGCGGCTTGCGCGGCTCGGGTTTTTGTCCAAGGGTCTGGTCTACGCCACGGTGGGCGTCCTCGCGCTCCGCGCCGCTTTCGGCTCAGGAGGACAAACGACGGACACGCAGGGAGCGGTGCAAGCCCTCGCCCGGGCACCCTTCGGTCAGGTTCTACTCGCCCTCTTAAGCCTCGGGTTGATAAGTTACGGTCTCTGGCGCTTTGTCCAGGCGTGGAACAACCCGGCCGACCGCGAGGGGGCAAAAGGTGTGGTTGCCCGCAGTGGGTTTGTCGTCAGCGGCGTGATTCACCTTGCTTTGGCAGTTACGGCGGTCGGGCTTTTGGTAGGCTCGAGCAGCGGCGGCGGCAGCTCCGAACAGGGTATGGCGGCGCGACTTCTAGCGGTGCCGTTCGGGCGCTGGCTGGTCGGCTTGGTCGGACTGGCAATTATCGGTATGGGCGTATATCAGCTGGTTAAGGCGTACCGGGCAGACTTTCGTGACGCGCTTAAAACAGCGCAGATGAGTCAGACCGAGCAGCGCTGGGCGGTGCGTGCCGGTCGCGTGGGCTACGCCGCCAGAGGGATTGTTTTCGCACTTATGGGCAGCTTTTTTATTCAGGCTGCGCTGCAGGCGCAAGCGTCGGAAGCGCGCGGTTTGGGCGGCGCGCTGCGAACGCTGCAGCGGCAACCTTACGGCCCTTTTTTGCTCGGCGCGGTCGCCCTCGGTTTTGTGCTGTACGGCGTTTATATGGCGGTCGAGGCGCGCTACCGCAACATCTATGCGGAGTAGCACGGCAACAAAGTAGCACGGTAAGGCTCGAGCTTGCAAGACGACTATTTCCTCCGCACACGCGCAGGGCTCAACCTTCATTTCTAATAGTTTCAGGTACGGCATAGTGGTTTAGTAAGCAACCCAGTACGCCGTCAACTAGGGTTTACGGCATTTTTGCTAGTGACGCTGGAGCTTATGGCGCGCCGTTTGAATGGAGAATTGCCGGGTGACGGTGGCGCGCTTGGCGTTACGGGTTTTGACTCAGGCTAAAACCTGGTGTTCTAACTGTTTCCGACGAGGGATGCGGCGGTCTAGACACTGCTTGCTCGGCGCTGAGAACTCGCTTTCGATCGCCTTGGGCAAAACAGCACACCCCAAGGGGGCGAAGTTCCAGCCTAGCGGGCCGGCTTGTATATCCAGCCAGTGCACACCCCTAGGCGTAAAGTGCCTGTCGCAGCGTTGAACCAGGGCCAAGGCGTCCTCGGGTTCCAGGCAGGCGTAGAACGAGCCGCCCTGATGTAGTCACCACCGCTAACTCTTTGCGCGCCGCAAGCGTCGACCTCACTCCCTACAGCTTCTTGGGCGTCCCTTGCTACGCAGCCTCTGTGGTTGACGGTGTAGTGACAGCTTCTGCCGTAAAAGCCGCGCCTACGCTGCAACGGTTTTAGGGAATACTCAGCGCCAACGCGAGCGCCTCACCACCACCTATACAGATCGACGCCACGCCCCGTTTTTTACTGCGTTGCCGTAATGCATGAACCAGCGTCGCCACGAGCCGCGCCCCCGACGCGCCGATGGGATGACCGAGCGCCACCGCACCACCATGCACATTGACCTTTTCAGAGTCCAACCCCAGCTCGAGCATCGCCGCCAGCGTCACCACCGCAAAAGCTTCGTTGATTTCGTAAAGGTCGTAGTCTGCCGGGCTGGTGCCGAGTTTAGCGAAGAGTTTTTGCATCGCCCCGACCGGCGCGACCGTAAACCACTCGGGTTCGGTGGCGAAACCGCTGTACCCGTCGATTTCGGCGAGGATGGGCAAGCCCCGCGCCGCCGCCGTCTCTGCCGAACAAACGACGACTGCCGCAGCCCCGTCGTTGATGCTCGAGGCGTTTGCCGCCGTAACCGTTCCGGCTTGCTCGAACGCAGGCCGTAAACTCGGCAACCGCGCAAAGTCTACGCGCCCCGGTTCTTCATCTTCAGTAACCGTCACCTCGCCTTTACGTCCCGGTACAGTCACAGGAGCGATCTCAGCCGCAAAAAAGCCGTTTGCGGTCGCTTCTTGGGCGCGGCGATACGAACGTTCGGCAAACGCGTCCTGTGTTTCCCTTGAAAAATCGTAACGCGACGCGCATAACTCGGCGCAACTCCCCATCGCCCGGTCGCTGTACACATCCTGCAGACCGTCGTAAACCATGTGGTCAACGAGTTCTTTGTTGCCGAAACGCAACCCGCCCCTCGCACCGGGAAGCAGATAAGGCGCGTTGCTCATAGACTCCATCCCGCCTGCAACCACGGTGTCGGCGTCTCCTAACGCAACGGCGCGCGCGGCTTGGATGATGGCCTCGAGCCCACTCCCGCAAACCTTGCTCACCGTCACCGCCGGCACACCATCTGGAAAACCCGCGTAACGCACGACTTGCCGCGCCGGAGCCTGACCCATACCAGCCGGAAGTACATTGCCCATATAGACGTGCCCAATGTCGGCCCCGGTGAGACCCGCCCGCGAGACCGCCGCCCGCACCGCCACTGCGCCGAGTTCTGACGCTTTGAGCGGTGAAAGCGCCCCCTGGAAGGTTCCAAACGGCGTCCGCGCCGCGCCGACGATAACGACTTTTGGACGCCCTTGTGCAGTTGGATTATTGTTCATCTGTTAAGCATAACCAAAGCAGCAATGCGTAATGAGTACCGAACAACGAGTAAAAGCTTTTAACTCACTGCTCATTGCTCGCTACTCATTGCTGCTTCTACTCGGCGCTGTCCCCCCTCACCGACGCCATCAGCTCTTGCTTGAGCCGCCGGAGCTTGTCTGAAAGCGATACATGATAAATGTGCGGGTTCACCAGGCGGCGTACCCCGGTGTTGAGCGCGGCGATGTCGTGAATACGCCTTTCACGCATCTCGGCAATGTCGGGCAGGTCATAGACCAAGCGGCCCTCCTCCAGGATAGTCGTAAGCAGCGGTTCGACTCGAGTCACATTACGCGCACTCAATGAGCGCGTTTTTGCCGGGTCGGACGGGTGATGCAGCCGTAAGGGTTCCCCGGCCCTCGGCGTTTCGTCCGGCGTCGTCAGCAGGTCGGCGGTCGCGTGGTTTCGGGCGTCGTACACACGCCACGCCCGCTTGCCGCCGGGGTTCGGTACCTTGTCGCGTGAGTCCGAGAGTTTAATCGCCGGTTGCCACTGCCCGCCCTTGTCAATCGCCACGAGTTTGTAGACGCCGCCTAACGCCGTTTCCCCGGCAGAGGTGATGAGCCGCGTGCCGACGCCGTAGGTCAGGCGTTTGATAAGTGCGTCGGGCGCGAGGCCATACGCGGGCGCTTCCTGGGTAATCTGCGTGAGAATCTGCCAGATGACGAGTTCGTCCAAGATTGCTGCTCAGCGTAATCGAGGTGTCGGGAAAGCCCGCGTCGTTGAGCATCTTCGCCGCTTGGATGCTCAGGTACGCCAAATCGCCCGAGTCGAGGCGGATGCCGACCGGTTCATGTCCTTTACGGCGCAGCTCTTCAAAGACCGTAATCGCGTGCGGCACGCCGCTATGAAGCGTATCTACGGTGTCAACTAACAGCAAGCACTCGTCCGGGTAGGTGTCGGCGTAGGCGCGGAAGGCCGCCAGCTCGCCGAGCCCAAGTGCGATAAACGCCTGCACCATCGAGTGCGCGTGCGTGCCTTTAGGCGGAAAACCCAGCACGTGCGAAATCCCGGTATTCGAGGTAAAGTCCGCGCCCCCGATGAGCGCGGCCCGCGTTCCGGCGTTTGCACCCCGGTCGTGAGCGCGGCGCACGCCGAACTCCAAAACCGTCCCGCCCCTTGCACTCTCTTTAATCCGCGCCGCTTTGGTGGCAATCAGCGTCTGATAGTTGAGCTGCGCCAGGAGCGCCGTCTCTAAAATCTGCGCCATAATCAGCGGGCCTTCCACCACGGTCAAAGGCACTCCCGGATGCACCACGCGCCCCTCGGGAATTGCCCGGAGGGTCAAAGATTCAAAAGTACCGTGTTTTTTAAGCCAGTCTAAAAAGTCGTCACCGAACAGCCGTTCGCCGGTGCGCCCCGTAAACCCTTTTAAGACCCCCAAGTCATCGTCGTTGACCCTCGAGGCTTCCATCCAGTCGAGCAGCCACCCGAGCCCTGCGTTGACGCAGTACCCGGCCTGATGGTCGCCGTAATTCGGGTAATCACGAAAAAAGTGGTCGAACTGCGCCCGCGTCTCCCCCATTCCGGCCCGGAAATAAAGCTGCGCCATCGTGAGCTGGTACAAATCGGTAAATAAAAAGCCTTCGGCGAGGCGTTGTTCGTGAGCGTTCATAAGCTCAAGCATGGCATATTGGAGCGCTTGGGAGCGCAGCTATAAGGTCAAGCCGTTCGACCAGATGCAACCGGCTTGAATACGTCTTTTGTTACAAGCAGCGGGGACAAAAAAGCAGTATAATAAGTGCATCATCATGTTCAAGAGGTTTTTCTACGTCTAGCACGCACAGCACATTCCCCGACACGCCCGCGTCAGGTGTGCGAGGAGAGTTACGCTGAGCGCTTCGGCTTTTTGCGGCGTGCTTTATCAGGTGCAGCCTTGCACATTTCTAAGTCAATCAACTCAGTTTGGTCTGCTGTATCCAGCGTTTTCGCGCCGACTTTTACCTTTGGAGGGTCTTATCAATAAGGTTCACGGAAAACTCTCTTCGCTTAAAAATGCTCAAATCAAACGTCTCTCAAACCTTTACCGTCGCCGCTTGGCCCCGGAAGTGCCGGTCTCTTTGGAGTTTGCCAGAGATTTGGGCGAACTGGCGCTGGAACTTCGTAAAAACGTCTCAACATTGGTTGACCGCCAGGGCCGCGTCGTCACGGTCGCGCTCGGCGACGCCGCTGAAACGCCCTTGCCGAGCCTGGCCGGGGAGGCGGACTCACGCCTTTACGGTCTCCGGCTCGTCCATACGCACCTCAAACCGGGTGGGCTGTCGAACAACGACCTGTCGATGCTGTTTTTGAACCGCCTCGACGCGATGATTGCGGTGGACGTTCAAGAAAACAGCCGGGGTCACACCGAGGTTGGGCAGGTGCATCTCGCACAGGTCGCGCCGCCGGGGTCTGAAGAAGAGGACTGGATTCGCGAGCTACCCATGAGCGCCCGCGACGCGGAGAAAATCAACATTCTCGAGCGTATTCAAGCCCTAGAAGAAGAACTGGCTCGGAGCGCCACTGCCCGTGAAACCACCCGCAGCTCGCAAGAACGGGCCGTTTTAATCGGCCTCAACACCGGCGAAAACACCTTCGAGAGTGACGCCCGCCTCGCCGAACTGTCTGAGCTGACCCGCAGCGCCGGGGCAACCGTCGCGGTAACGAGCAAACAAAACCGCGCGTCGCCCGACCCCCGGACGCTGATTGGACGCGGCAAACTGCAAGAGCTGGTCTCGAGGGCGTACCACGAAGACGCCGACCTATTAATCTTCGACCGCGAACTCAATCCCGCGCAGGCCCGCGACATCGAGGCCGAGACAAATCTCAAAATCATCGACCGCACGCAGCTGATTCTGGATATCTTCGCGCAGAACGCGCGGGGCCGTGAGGCGCAGCTGCAGGTCGAGCTGGCGCAGCTGCAATATCAGGTGACGCGCCTTGCTGGGCGGGGTCGCGCGATGAGCCGACTCGGTGGCGGCATCGGCTCGAGGGGGCCGGGGGAAACGAAGCTCGAGGTCGACCGCCGCCGTATCCGCGACCGCATTACGGCGCTCGAGGGCAGCGTCGGCGAAATCAGTCAGCGCCGCTCCGAGAGCCGCAAAGGGCGTACCCGTTCGGACGTGCCGGTGATCGCTCTGGTGGGTTACACCAACGCCGGAAAATCAACCCTTTTCAACGTGCTCGCCAAAGCCGACGCGCTCAGTCAGAACAAACTCTTTGCCACGCTCCGCCCAACGACCCGCGAGGGCTGGCTCCCGGCGCTCGGTGAATGGGGCGCGAAGGCGCTTTACACCGACACGGTGGGGTTTATCAGAGACCTGCCGGACGAACTCTTGAACGCGTTTCGGGCAACCCTCGAAGAGCTGCACGACGCCGATTTGCTGCTGCACGTCGTAGACGCCGCCACCCCCGGCGCGCCCGACCGCGTAGACGCCGTAAACCGGATTTTAGACGAGCTGGGGCTCGAGGTTCCGCGTTTGGTCGTCCTCAACAAGGCCGATCTCGCCAACGCACACATCGTCCGCGAACTCGGCGAACGTTATGAGGCGAACAGCGTTTCAGCCGTGACCGGCGCGGGCTTGGACGAACTCAAGGCGCTGCTGGCGAAAACGCTCGAGGGCGAGCAGCACACCCCCTTACCCGAAGATTTTACGGCGGCCTACGGCGTCGTGTCGTCACACGACTAGGCGGCCCTACCGCAGATAGTTCAGGCGGCAACGTACAACGACCGTAAAACGGCCTTTGCAGGGTAATAAAGGCCGTTTTGCTGTATTTCTACTATGCTTTTACTGTGTTCGGTACAGGTTTCAGCTCACGAAACCCTGTCCAAAAAACTCGCGGCTATCGCCCTCTACTGTAGGAAAACCTCCCATGATGCTCTGCACCCGGTTGCGGTACGATACTCAGCGTGAGGCGTATCCATCCAACTGTCCAGGAAGCGCTGCGCGAAGGCCGCGCGGTCGTCGCGCTAGAGTCCACTGTTATCACCCACGGCCTGCCGCGTCCGCAAAATCTGGCGCTTGCCCAGTTGTTAGAAAACACCGTCCGCGAGGCGGGTGCAGTACCGGCGACCGTGGGGCTGATCGGCGGCAACGTGGTGATCGGAATGTCAGCAGACGAGTTGCAGCATCTCGCCGCGACCGACGTAAGCAAAGCCTCCATCTGGAACCTGCCTGCACTGGTTGCCCAAAAGCGCGACGGCGGCACCACAGTTGCCGCAACGCTGCACCTCGCCGCGCAGGTCGGCATCAAAGTTTTTGCCACCGGCGGTATCGGCGGCGTTCACTTCGACGATTTCGACGAGTCCGCCGACCTATTGGCGCTTTCAAAAAATCCGCTTGTGGTCGTCTGTGCTGGAGCCAAGTCAATCCTCAATCAGGGGGCGACCTTGGAGCGCCTCGAGACCCTCGGGGTGCCGGTCGTCGGCTACGGCACGGGCCGCTTCGCCGGATTTCACGTCCCTGAAACCGAATTGCCGGTGCCGGCCCGTTGCGACACCCCGGATGAAGTTGCCGGAACGTTTCAGGCGGCGCGGGCGCTGGGCCTACCCGCTGCGCTGCTGGTCGCCAAACCGGTTTCGCAAGGACTTGAAGCTGGAGAAGTTGCAAGTTGGCTGGAGACGGCCCTTAAAGAGGCCAAACAGCAGAATTTCAGCGGCAAAGACCTCACCCCCTTTCTTTTGGCCCGTTTCGCCGCCCTGTCAGACGGGCGGGCGATGGACGTAAACCTCAGACTCTTGCGGGAAAATGCCCGTTTGGGCGCACAGGTGGCGCTCGAGCTGGTTCGCCCCGCCAAACCTCAACTCGCCTGAGTAGGAGCGCGCTATGGACGATTCGCCTGCCAATCTGCCCACCTTCCGCAGCGACCCCACCGCCAAACGCCGTACCCGAATAACCGTTCAGCGCCCCAACCGCCTCGGTCAAACGCTCCGCGAGGCGCGCCGGGAGAACAACCTCGAGCTCGAAGACCTGAGCGAAATAACCAACGTCCGGCTTTCATACCTCGAGGCGCTCGAGGCCGGACGCTTTGCCGACTTGCCCAGCGAGGCCGACGGTAAAAATTTTGTCCGGCTCTACGCGCGGGCCGTCGGCCTCGAGCCGGCCCGCGCCCTGCTCTTGTACGCGCAGGAGCGGCGAAGTCCGGCGCAAAGTCCGGCTACGCAAGCTGAACCTGCGGGGCTGGGACTACCCGCCTCGGGTAACGCGTCGGTGCACCCTCGGCTCGGACGGTTTACGCGGCTGCTCGCCTCACTGCTGCTCGTCGCCGCCGCCATCTGGCTCGCCCTGCGTGCGTTCGACGGAGCGTTGACGCCCGGACAATTGACGCCGGCACAAACCGAGCCGGGACAAACGCAGCTCGCCGAACCGTCGCAACCGGCACCCTCGACAACCTCAACGCCGGCGGCTCCAGCAATGATTTTGCTCTCACTCCGAACGACGCCGCCGGGCGCGGAGATCAGCATCGACGGTTACCGTTTCGGGCAGAGCCCGGTTGTGGACGCCCCGGTACGCGCCGGAAACCGCACGCTCAAGGTCGAGCGCGGCGGTTACGGCACCTTTGAACGCACCCTCGACCTGAGCCGTGACCGCCGCCTGAATATTACACTGTTTCCTAGAGGTGTAAGACCGGCGACAGTCATGGGAATACGTGTAGAAGCGCCTGCTCGAGCAGCTGCACCCGCGCCTCAAGCTGCCGCTCAGGTCGTCGTGACGGTCTCGGCGGAGGCTTGGCTCGAGGTCTACCGGGGCAATACCAGAGGCGGCGAACGCCTCGTCTACGAGACGGCCCAACCCGGCGCTACTTACAGCTTTAGCGCGCCCGTTTACATCTTTAGCGGTAATGCGGGCGGCGTCTCGGTCGCTAAAGGGGACGCCCCGGCGCAGCCCCTAGGAACCTCGG
The DNA here is from genome assembly GCA_963799485.1 of uncultured Trueperaceae bacterium. Taxonomy (GTDB): domain Bacteria; phylum Deinococcota; class Deinococci; order Deinococcales; family Trueperaceae; genus Truepera. The sequence continues at coordinate 83,755 of CAWCXJ010000004.1, read as the reverse complement.
GCGCAGTTGTCGGCGAAGCGTACTGAGTTACGGGCAACCGTAAGGCCGAGGGGGATAACTGCGTGCGGGTGTCGGTAGACTAAAGCGTGGACACCCTATGATCTGGTCGCTCGCGCTGCAGTCGCTTCGTTTGCGCCCCCTGAGGACGTTTTTAACGGCGCTCGGCATCGCCGTCGCCGTCGCCTCGACCGTTATCTTTTTGTCGCTCGGCGAGGGTTTGCGGCAGGTCTTCACCCGTGAAATCGGCGGTATCGGCCCCGCCATTCAGGTGAGTTACGGCCCCTTCGATACAACCGCCTTGACCGCTATACCCGAACTGCCGCTCCGCTTCGCCGCTGAACTTCGGGACGCCCGTGAGCAGTACGGCATTACCCGCGTGACCCCGATCTTGCTCTACGCGCGGGGCGGTTTTTCACCGGGGAGTTCGTTTTTGTTTCAGGGTTTGCCCGCCGGTTTGGACGTGGGCAGCCTCTATTTCGATTACGCCGTCGTCCGCGGGCGAGGGTTGACGCAAAAAGACAGCAACGCAAAAGTTGCCGTCATCGGTGAACAGGTCGCGGAACGCAACAGCATAGGTATCGGCGATACGCTCCGGCTCAACCCGGAGAGCAGCCTCGAGATTGTCGGCGTCGCGCGTTCCGGGGGTGGGCTCGTCGATAACGCCGTCCTCGTGCCGCTACCTGTGCTGCAAACGGCGATTGGCATCCGCGACCGCGTCAGTTTTTTTGCGCTCGACGTAGAGGAGCCGGGCCGGGCCGGAGAAGTTGCGGCGGCGCTGAGCAGTGCCTACCCCGACCTCGGGTTTCAAACCCAGGGTGAGGTTTTGCAGGTACTCGAGCGCGGCGTTCGTATCAGCGACGTGGTGCGCTTAGGCATCAGCGCCATCGCCCTCATCGTCGGCGCGATTTCCGTTGCCAACACCGTCTTGATGAGCGTGTTCGAGCGTACCCGCGAGTTCGGCGTCATCCGGGCGGTCGGCGCAAGGCCCCGGTTTTTGTTCGGCCTGGTCTTGAGCGAGTCCGTGCTGCTCAGTCTTGTCGGAGCGGTGTTCGGCGTCGCTCTCGGGCGGCTCGGTATTTTTGCCGTCAACCGGATTGCCGAAAACTTAATCGGCTTGGACGTCGCCGCGCTCACTCTGAGGCTCGGCGTTTTTGCTGTCGCTATCGCCTTTTTGATGGGTATCTTGTCGGGACTCTTACCCGCTGCCCGCGCCGCACGTATCCCGATTGCCGTGGCCATGTCGCGCGAATAATCTAGCCAACTCGAGTCCAAAGCGCGTAAGCTCAGCCCTATGAAACGGTTTTTCACGGGGCTTTTGAGCCTTCTAAGCTTAGTGAGCGCGCAAGATTTTACCTGGCGTGACGTGGTGCAGCAGGTCAGCCTTCAGGCCGACGGCTCGGTTATCGTCCGTGACGAGCGCACCCTGACGACCGACGAGGATTTCGGTGAGGCGTTCGTCTGTATCAACCTCGCTGCAGGGCAGCAGCTTACGCTTTTAGAGGGCGGCGCACTGTCACCCGGCCCGGCAGCAGCAGCGTTTCAGCAACCGTGTGAAGACGGCTCAGGCGGTACGGAACTGGTGGTTAAACAAAATCAGCGGGTCAGCGAGCGGCGGGTGTTTTACCGTTACCGTTTGGAGGGGTCACTCGAGCCCTACAGCGACGTGGTGCAGTGGTACTGGAAGATTTTAGAAGAGACGCACCCACCGGTACGCGGTTACGACCTCACCGTGCAGATACCGGGGCCGATGACCGGCCCTTACGACGCTTATGTCCACCGCCTCGGCAACACCGAACTACCGACCGTCAACCTCTCGGAAGACCGGCAGACGCTCACCGTTCGTTACGACCGTGTACCCGGAGATACTGGCGTCGAAATCCGTTACCTGATGCCGCCGGAGCTGTTCAGCGTCGAAGGAGATGAGCCGGGATTTGAACGCCTTTTACGCGATGAAACACGCGTCGCCGGCCTCGACAAAACGCGCCGTAACCCGTGGTGGGGCGCACTCGTGCTGCTCCCTGTCGCTGGTTTAGGGGTCGGTATCGTGCGGGCTGCACGCAAGTACCGACCGACCGCGCTCGCCATGCGCTACCCGTTTGAACCGCCCGCCGACCGGCCCCCTGCCGCGGTTCCTTACTTCGCTTCGCGGTTTGCGGGCGGCCCCGGCCCCGCCTTTCACGCGACCATTATGGATTTGGCGCGGCGCGGTTACGGCGTGTTCGACTCCAAGGCGGGCAAGTTCAACATGCGGCTCTCGGACAAAGACGACGGTGGGCTTTTGCCCTTCGAGCGTGAGGTGCGGACCTACCTTAAACGCGCCGCCAAAAGCAGCAGGGGCGACCCCGATTACCTCGAGTTTAGAGAACTCAAACGCTACTCCGAAAAGCATCTGAGCAGTTTTTTAGGTGGTTGGTGGAACGGTGTCGGGTTGTGGCTCAGCAAAGAACTCGGCGGGACGAGGCTCGAGCCCCGCAGTCAGCGGTCTGCCGGACTATGGTTTGCGCTTGCGCTACTGGCAACCGGCGGATGTGTCTTGGGCGCTGTTCTGACACTCGGTGTGGCGCAGATTATCTTTATCGTTGGGGCCGTACTTTGCGGCATACTTGGCGTTCTGGCCCTGGTAACGGTTCCGGCGTGGCGTAAAGAGGTCGCCCCCGAAGCGCTCGGTTGGCAGGGTTTCAGACGCACCTTGTCGGACTACACGCAGATGAAACGGGCACCCGACGATTTTTTCAAGCTCTGGGAAGTTTACTACTGCTACGCGGCGGCCCTGGGCGTGGCGGATAAGTTTCTCAAAAACATGAAGCGGGCCGCGCCCGAACGCGGCGAGCGCGGCGTAGGCTACGCTCCACTCTGGCTCGGTCGCACCTCAGCCGGGCAGTTTCAGAGTTTAGGCGACGTGACGAGTTCACTCAGCTCACTGAGCAGCGCCCTGAGTTCGGCGGGAGCGTCCGCGTCGTCGGGCGGATCGGTTGCCGGCGGGGGCGGCGGGGGCGGCGGCGGCAGTTCAGGTGGCCGCTAAGGTCGGAACAATACCCGGAACAATTTTTGGGATACGTCAACGCTATACTTGGGCGTGAATACGCAACTCTCTGCCCGTCAGTTACGCAAAGTTTACCGCGACCCCGGCGGCGAGGTCGTGGCCCTCGCCGGGTTTTCTTATACCTTTCCGGTGGGCTCTATCACGGCGATTATGGGTCCGTCGGGTTCGGGCAAAACGACGCTGCTAAATCTTCTTGCCGGACTCGACACGCCGACTGCCGGTGAAGTTCGGCTCGGCGACACGGTAGTCAGCACCCTACCCGAAAACGAACGCGCTGAGTTGCGGCTCAGGCGTTTCGGCTTCGTATTTCAGTCGTACAACCTGATTGCGGTGCAAAATGCGTGGCAAAACGTCGCCTTTCCGATGGGGCTGGCCGGGGTTCATACCGGAGAGCGCAAAAAGAAAGCCGTGGCGCTACTCAGTCGCTTCGGTCTGGAAGCCAGGGCCCACCACCTGCCACACAAACTCTCCGGCGGCGAACGGCAACGCGTCAGCGTCGCGCGGGCGCTCGCCAACGACCCGGATGTGGTCTTTGCCGACGAACCGACCGGCAACCTCGACTCGAAAAGCGGCAAGGTCGTCGTGGCAACGCTCCGCCAAGCCGCTAAGGAGGGTCGAACCGTCATTTTAGTGACGCACGACGCGCGGCTTGTAGACGAGGTAGACCGGGTGCTCAACTTTGCCGACGGCGTATTAGAGGGTGAAGCTGCGCCCAACCACGCACCGGTGCAAGTCGCCCTATAATCGGGAGATGGCAACGACGATTCAAACTGCTAAGGCCGAACGCTCCCCTATCAACCCGGCTCAACTCGGTGCGCTGCTCGCCTTTTTAGGTGTTGGGCTCGGCGCGTTCGGGGCGCACGCCCTTAACGGGGTGCTGAGTTCGGGTCAGCTCGAGACCTACCAAACCGCCGTCCGTTACCAAATGTTTCACGCGCTAGGTCTGCTGGCTTTAGGCGCGTTGCCGCTGCGGGCGCAGCGGGCTGCGCCGTGGCTCTTTATCGGGAGCATCGTCTTTTCCGGCAGCCTTTACGCACTGGTATGGAGCGGCGTGTCGATTTTGGGCGCGGTTGCTCCTATCGGCGGCGTGCTGCAACTTATCGGTTGGGCAATTCTTTTTTTTAGCCTCAATAAAAAGAGCTGAGGTTTCCCTCAGCTTTTTTGCAGTACCTAACGCTTAAGCGTTGGCGGTTTCGCGGTTTTCTTCGGCCTGAACCTCGACCTCTTTGTGGCCTTTCTGGGTTTCCCCGGTGTTCACATCGATTTTGCGAGGTTTGGTGCTTTCAGAGCGTGGGACGAGTAGGCTCAGCACGCCGCCGTCGTAAGACGCCGTAACTTTGCCGAGGTCGAAGCTCGTCGGAACGTTGAAAACACGCGAGAACGTTCCCTTCGGACGACCCTGATAATGCACCGTCTGACCATCGGTTTTACGGTAGCGGCGCGTCGCTTTGACGCTCAGGCTGTTCTGCTCGCTGGTGACCTCGAGGCTGCCTTCATCGACGTCGGGCAAATCGAGGTAGAGGTAGAGCCCCGCATCGTCTTCTACAACGTCGGTCGGGGGTGCCCAGCTTACGGTCTCGTCGGAGCGAACGGCGCGGCCCAAGCGGCGCTGCATCTCTTCTAGTTCTTGCCAAGGGTTCCAACTTTGTAACATCATCGCCTCCTTTTCGTAAATCAATATAAAACCTTAGCATGATGTTGTCAAGTATCTTTATGGCGCTAAGGCTGCTTATCTGATTCGAGCGTCGCCCTCAACCGAGAGAGAGACGGCAAGGTACGATTGCGCTATGGACGCCCCCTCATCTTCTCGTCTCACCCTGGTAATGGGCGTCGGCCTGATTGCTGTAAGCCTCTCGGCTATTTTTATCCGCCTCGCCGACGCGCCCGGTGTGGTCGTCGCGGCTTACCGGATGCTGCTGGCAAGCCTTATTTTGCTGCCCTGGACGGTGCGGGCACTTCGTAAAACGCCGCTGACCCGCAGAAATCTGGGTTACGCCGTGCTTGCCGGACTGCTGCTAGGGCTGCATTTTGCGACCTGGATCAGTTCACTCTCTTATACAACGGTTGCTGCAAGTACGAGCTTAGGGACGACGACGCCCGTGTGGGTGGCACTCTCGAGCTGGCTTTTTCTCGGTTTAGCCCCGCCCTTTAGCGCGCTGTTAGGGATGCTGGTCGCTGTTTTGGGGGGCGCACTTATCGGTTTCGGCGGCGCAGTAGGCGAAACGAGCAGCGCACCTTTTCTGGGCAACAGCTTGGCGCTCGTGGGCGCGGCAGCCGCCGCCGCTTACCTCCTTTTGGGCCGCGCCGCGCAGAACCGCGGGCTCAGCTTGCAAGCCTATATCGGCGTTGCTTACGGCGTCGCTGCTCTCGTGTTACTGCCGCTCCCTTTTTTTTTGGACTACAGCTATACCGGCTACAGCGCAGAGAGCTATGGGTGGATTCTACTTTTGGCGCTCATTCCGCAGCTTGTCGGGCACACGTCTTACAACTACGCCGTAAAACACATGAACCCGGCAGTGGTCGCTACGGTGATTTTGCTCGAGCCCATCGGCGCAAGTCTCTTGGCGCTGATTTTATTTACCGAAGTTCCGCCGCTGCCGACCCTCTTGGGTGCGCTCGTTCTACTCACCGGCGTCGCTATCACAACCCGGAACAGCCGTTTGACCGCTGAAGAACCGCTCTAAACACTCTGTCAGAACCTGCTAAAAAACGATTAAAATGTACTGATATCAGCCCGATGTCAGGCCGGGACTAGTAAAAAGGCGCAAAATCTGCTACCATATACGGCGTGCTTGTGTCAGTAACACCTCAATACCTACCGTTACCGACACAACGAACTCTCACCATACAACATTATCACCTTACGAATTAAAGTCTGTGCCGGGGGGTAGGAGCGATTATGGCGTTATGGCCTGAAGGAGTGCTGTTTTGAAAGATATCCAAAAAACCTATAAGCATGGCGACCAGGTAGTTTTGCCGCCCTACGGTGTCGGCATCGTCGAAGGCACCACCACGCGCACCATTGCAGGCGCCGACCACCAGTACTACGAGGTCGCGTTTCCGAACGGCACCTCGAAAGCGTTTGTGCCGGTCGCCGCACCGCAAGCTGCGGGCCTCCGCCCCGCTTTAACCAAGACCGAAGTGCATAACGTGCTCGAGCGCCTCGGCAACGGTCGGGTCAACCTGCCCAAACAGTGGGCCGCCCGTCACCGCCGCGTCACCGAAATCTTGTCGTCCGGCGACCCGTATCAGATTGCCACCTTGGGCAGCGAGCTGCGCCGCTGGGACTTGGAGCGCGGGTTGCCCGACCTCGACCGCCAAGCCTACCGCCGCGCCCTGCGCCTGTTAGCCGGTGAGATCAGCGCTGTTTTGGGCATCGACACCAAAGAAGCGCGCGCGATGATGGACGCGGGCGACGAAGACGAACTGAATTAACCGAAATTTTACCTACTGAGGCCGGGAGTTCCCCGGTCTTTTTTACTGTGTCTTTCTTAAAGCACCAAGTCGTTAAACTAAGACATGATTCGGCCTGCTACCGTTGACGACGCCTCAGCTATCGGACACGTCCACGTCGAGAGTTGGCGTAACACCTACCGGGGCTTAATGCCGGACGCTGTATTAGACGGGCTCTCAGTGGAGCAGCGGGTGAACTTCTGGCGAGAGGTTATCGAACGGGCTAAAAAACAATCTGTTTTCGTAGTTACCGGTCAACAAGATAAGGTTATCGGTTTCGTCAACGGGGTTTGGAACGTGAACACGACCCGGTTTATACGGCCGAGCTTTACGCCCTTTATCTCCTGAAAGAACAGCAGGGCTACGGTTACGGCGAAGCATTGTTTGGGGGATAGTCAAGCGGTTTTTGGAGCAAAACCACACTGCCATGCTGCTCTGGGTGCTCTCGACGAATTCTTCACGCGGGTTCTACGAAAAGCTGGGCGGGCGTTACCTCAAAACCAAACCCATTGACATTGGCGGCGAGATCTTGGAAGAAGTCGCTTACGGTTGGGACGATTTGCCCAATTTAGCGAGGTAAGCCAGAGCCAGAGCGTAAGCCGCATAATCGTCAATCAGTCCGGGCGGCGTTCTCATACCCTCCGGTAAAAGACGCTGCAAACCCCTCGGCGGCTGGTCACGAAAGTAGAGTTTGCGGGCGGTGAGGCTCGAGCCCCATTCATCGACAACCTCGAACGCTATCTCTCTTTTGCTCAGCACTTTTTTTACGGTGTCGCTGCCGGTGCCATTGCCAACTAGGACGGTGGTTTGGGGGGGAACTCGAGGGTTTTTAGACTCTCCAAATCCATCACCTTATGAAACCCTAGCACCCCCATTCTTAGAGACGAACGCCACGCCGATATTGTGGCCTGGGTCTAACGCGACAACAAATATCTCGGTCATGAACCTGAGCATACCGCCGTAAAAGCCTAAACATGAAAAACCGGACATGAATGTCCGACTCTTTGACTATAGAGTGAATTTAGGCTTCGGGGCGGCGCTCGCGTTCACCTGCCGGACGTGCCGGAGTAACGGTGTCGCGCATAGCGGGCGCTTCCTTGAGGCGTCCGAGCATCTGCTCGTCAGCGACGCGGGTTGCGCGGATAATATCCAAGCCGGTTCCAGCCGGAATCAGACGGCCCAGGATGACGTTTTCTTTAAGACCCACGAGGTCGTCGGCTTTACCGGAAACGGCTGCTTCGGTCAGCACATGCGTGGTGTGCTGGAACGACGCTGCCGAGAGCCACGATTTGGTAGACAGGCTGGCCTTGGTGATGCCCAAGAGGAGCGGTTTCCACTCGGCGGGCGCTTTGCCCTCGGCGAGCAGTTTGTCGTTGACCTCTTCAATCTCGAAGCGTTCGACGGTCTGTCCTTCTAAAAAGAGCGAGTCTCCGGGCTGCTGCACCTCGACAAACTTGAGCATCTGCCGGACGATGACCTCGATGTGCTTGTCGTGAACCGACACGCCTTGACCTCGGTAGACGCGCTGCACCTCATCGACGAGGTAACGCTGCACGTCGGCGGGGCCACGCGATTCTAGAAGGTCGTGTGGGTTGATCGCACCCCGTGTGAGCTGTGCGCCCGCTTCGACTTCGTCGCCGTCACGAACGAGCACGCGGGTCGCTTTATCAACTTTGTAGGCTTTGCTGAACTCGCCGTCTTGACTCGTTACGGTGATGCGGAACTTGTCCTCTTCTTCGGCGACGCTTACTACGCCGTCGAGTTCAGAAATCGTCGCTTTGACTTTGGGTTTACGGGCTTCGACGAGTTCGATAACGCGGGGCAAGCCCTGCGTGATGTCGCCGCCCGTCGCCACGCCCCCGGTGTGGAAAGTGCGCATGGTGAGCTGCGTACCCGGTTCACCGATAGACTCAGCCGCGATAACGCCGACGGCTTCACCGAGCGATACAGGGCGCATCAAAGACATGTCCATGCCGTAGCACGCCTGGCAGACGCCCGCACGGGTTTGGCAGGCGACCGGCGAACGCAGCGGGATGGTGCGAACGTCGGGGTTGTCGCGCAGAGCTGTGTAGATGGCCTGGATATGTTCGGGCATGAGGACTGTACCGGCCCCCAACGAGTAATCTCCAACCTCGAAGTCGAGCGCTAAGTGACGCCCGTAAAGGCTCATGTCGATCTGGCCTTTGTTACGCAAGCGACTGTCGGAACCGTAAAACGGTACGTCCAGGTATTCCGCCGTGCCGCAATCGGCCTCACGCACGACAATTTCGTGCGCGACGTCGACGAGTTTACGGGTCAGGTAGCCCGAGTCGGCAGTGCGGAGGGCCGTATCCGCGCCCCCTTTACGCGCGCCGTGCGTCGAGAAGAAATACTCGAGCACCGTTAGACCTTCGCGAAAGTTCGCGCGAATCGGCAGTTCGATGGTGTCGCCCGAGGGTTTCGCCATGAGTCCGCGCATCCCGGCAAGCTGACGTACCTGCTGCGGATTTCCACGCGCCCCGGACTGCGCCATGATAAACAGAGGGTTAAACGGCATGTTGTCGCGGAAGTTGTCGAACACCGCCTGCCGCACTGCTTCGGTGGTATCCGTCCAAACCCGAATGACCTGCTGGTGACGTTCGGCGTCGGTGACAAAACCACGGTCGAAAGCGTCCATCACCTTGTCGAACTTGGCTTCAGCTTCGGCGATGAGTTCTTTTTTGGCGGGCGGAATCGCTACGTCGTCGATGCCGATGGTAATCCCCGAGGTGGTCGAGAGCTTAAAGCCTTCGTCTTTAAGGGCGTCCAAGAGCTTTGCGGTGCGCTCGATGCCGAGCAGCTTGAACGACTCGGTAACGAGGTCGCGGAGCGCGTTTTTCTCGTAAGCGGTATCGTAGCGAATCATCGACACCGGCACCTCACCGCCGTCTTCGGACAAGGTTTCTTCAACCATCCGGGCGAAGTACAACCGGCCGGGGCTGGTCGTGATGGTTTCGCCTTTGACCTTGACCGTTACGGTGTCCTGCATATCGATGTCGTTGCGTTCGACGGCTAGAAGCGCGTCGTCCACATCGGCAAAGCGGTATTTGAGGCGGCCCGCCGAGGTCTCTTGACCCGCTACCGTAATCGGTGAGTTGAGGTCTAAGTTTCCGTCCTCATGCTCTTTGAGCGCGTCGGCTGGTGTCTCGTAGGTATTACCCGCGCCTTTGCTGCCCGTATAAAGCTGCGTCAAGACGAACAAACCCAAGATGATGTCGCGGCTCGCGCCGACGTTCGGGTTGCCGTGTGCGGGCGAGAGCAAGTTGTGTGAGGCGAGCATCTGTAGGCGCGCTTCGGCCTGAGCGTAAACCGACAGCGGCACGTGAATCGCCATCTGGTCGCCGTCGAAGTCGGCGTTGAAGGCTTCACAAACAAGCGGGTGAAGCTGAATCGCCTGACCTTCAACGAGAACCGGCTCAAAGGCTTGGATGCCCAATCGGTGAAGGGTCGGGGCACGGTTTAAGAGCACCACGCGGTCTTGGATGACCTCCTCGAGCGCGTCCCAAATCTCGTCACGGGTGTCGCGGTAACGCTCCAAAAGTTTACGGGCGCTCTTGATGTTCGAGACGACGCCGCGTTCTTCTAAAACCTTAAACAAAAAGGGTTTGAACAGCTCCAAGGCCATCCGCTTGGGAATCCCGCACTGATGCAGTTTGAGCTGTGGCCCCACCACGATGACCGAACGGCCCGAGTAATCGACGCGTTTACCGAGCAGGTTCTGGCGGAACCGGCCCTGTTTGCCGCCCAAAAGGTCGGTGAGCGAGCGGAGCGGACGATCCGAACCGGGATGGACGACAGCAGCACCACGGCGACCGTTGTCGATGAGCGCGTCTACGGCTTCTTGGAGCATCCGCTTTTCGTTCCGGACGATCATCTCGGGTGCGCCCTGCGCCATGAGTTTTTTGAGGCGGTTGTTGCGGTTGATCAGGCGGCGGTAGAGGTCGTTGAGGTCGCTTGTCGCAAAACGTCCACCTTCGACCTGTACCATCGGGCGCAGCGCCGGGGGCATGATGGGGACGGCTTCTAAAATCATCCACGCCGGGTTGTTGCCGGACTGAATGAAGTTGCGGGTGATTTCCAGACGTTTACGGGCCTTGGCGCGTTTGTGACGGCTGGGCGAGTTCATCTCTTCGACCAGCTCGGACTCGAGCAGCTGCAAATCGATCTTCTCTAACAGCTCACGAACCGCTTCCGCGCCCATCTTCGCTTCAAAGTCGTACGACTCGATCAGCCGTACCTGACGGCGCACGAGGTCGATCTCAACGCGTCCCGAGATGTCGGCTTTAACCTTACCGTTGTCGGCTAACTCATCACCGGGAATCACGCGGTCGCCGTTGACGACAATCGGCTCGTCGTTGTATGGGTAGAGTTTCGCGCGGGAGACGATGATGCTGGCAGGCTCACCGAGGTGAACGGTGCCGTCGGCTTCAGCGTAGATTTCTTGCGCCTGGTCGATGGCCCCGACCACTTTGTCACCTTCGGAAACGGGGGCACCGTCACTTACAAGCACGTGCATCGTTGGGTTGATGGGCTGCTCGTCGCGGCGTGCCCAGCGGAGCGAAAAGGTTAGTTCGGTCTCTGCGCCACGTTTACGGCTCTTGGCGAGACTCACGCCGGTCGCGTCACGAGGAATACTCAGCGTCGTACCGGACGCAGCCTTAGCTAGCTCAGCGCCCGCTTCGACAAACTCACCGTCACCAGCTAGGAGTTCCATCCCGGCCGGGAGAAAGTGCGCGGTGATGAGCTTTTCGTCGTCGGGGTTGCGGAGATTCAAGATGCCGCCGTCGGTGCCGATAGGCAAGAGTTCGACGATGCCTTCTTCTTTCGCTGTAACCGTGACGTCGCTGGCCAGTTCAGCAAAGGGCTGCCCGCCGCTGTAACGCTCCTCTTCGATCCACGCTTTCGTCGGAACGCTTAAAAAAGCGTCTTTTTCTTCTTCGTAATCAAAAATGAGTTTACGGGGGAAGCGGTACTGCGCCAGTCCGGTCAGTTTCGACTTGACGCCTTTGGCGAGTTGCTGTCCGGCTTCGACGTATTCACCGTCGGCGATCACGGCGTCTTCGCCCTGAGCGACCGAGTAGGTCTCCTGATGCCCGTAACGGAGCTGACGGTACTCGTCGTCGGTCAAGAGGTCGCCGGCGCGGAGCGGACGACCGTCGCGCAAGGCGTCCATCGGGTCGGTGACGACGTATTTGGCAAAGTAGAGAACCTGCTCGAGCTGACTCGTCGATAAGTTCAACAGCGCCCCGATTTTACTCGGCACATCTTTGACGTACCAGATGTGGGTACAAGGCGTAGCGAGTTCGATGTGACCCATGCGGTAACGGCGCACGGTCGCTTTGGTAACTTCAACACCGCAACGCTCGCAGGTTTTGCCTTCATAACGCTGCCGCTTGTACTTACCGCACGCGCACTCGTAGTCTTTTTCCGGCCCGAAGATACGCTCGTCGAACAAACCGTCGCGTTCGGGTTTGAGGGTGCGGTAGTTGATGGTTTCGGGTTTGGTGACCTCGCCGTAGCTCCAGCCGCGAATCTGCTCCGGCGACGCAATTTTGATCTGTACCTTGTTAAAGTCTCGCATATTCCCCCTTACTTGCCTCTACCTGATTCGTCGAAGATGCTGATCGGCTGTGCGTCGTCCATGACCTGAACGTCGAGCCCGAGCGAGTGAAGCTCTTTGACCAGAACCTTGAACGATTCGGGGATGGTGGGTTCTAACACGTCGTTACCTTTGACGATGGCTTCATACGAGGTGTTGCGCCCGTCGATGTCGTCGGATTTGATAGTGAGCATCTCCTGGAGCGTGTGCGCCGCGCCGTGGGCCTGAAGCGCCCAGCACTCCATTTCACCCAGACGCTGCCCGCCGAACTGCGCTTTACCGCCCAAAGGCTGCTGCGTGATGAGCGAGTACGGGCCGGTCGAGCGGGCGTGCATCTTGTCCTCGACCATGTGGTAGAGCTTCATGACGTACATCACACCGACCACGATGGGCGCGTCTACGGCTTCGCCGGTGTGACCGTCGAACAATACGGTTTTGCCGGTGCGGGCGAGCGCGATTCGCGCCGCTTCGTCGTCCATATCGCGGTCGATGATGCCGAGCTTGGCGGCGCGTTCGATCACCCGCGCTTCGCGTATGTCGGTTTCAAACCCGGCTTTCTTATCGGCAGCCAAGTCTTCACGGGTGGCGGTCTCGAGCAGCGCTTTAATCTGCTCTTCGCGGGCGCTGTCGAAAACCGGCGTCACGTAAGAAACGTTGTTTTTGTACGCTGCCAGACCCAGGTGCGTTTCTAAAATCTGGCCCAGGTTCATCCGGGACGGCACCCCGAGCGGGTTGAATACGAGGTCAACGGGCGTGCCGTCGGGCATATACGGCATGTCTTCAGGTGGCAGAATCTTCGCCACGACACCTTTGTTCCCGTGCCGGTTGGCGAGCTTGTCACCCTCAATCAAACGGCGTTTTTGCGCGATGTAGACGCGCACCATCTCCTGCACCCCGGGTTTGAGTTCAACGCCCGCGTCGCCACGGCGAAACCGCACCGTGCGGAGGATGATGCCGCCGTCACCGGGGGGCACGCGGAGCGAGGTGTCTTTTACTTCCCTCGCCTTTTCCCCGAAGATCGAACGCAAAAGGCGCTCTTCCGGTGTCGGTTCGGTTTCACCCTTGAACGAGGTGTGACCGACCAAGATGTCGCCTTGTTTGACCTCAGCGCCGATTCGCACCACACCGTCTTCGTCGAGGTCGCGGAGTGCAGCTTCACTCAAACCAGGGATGTCGCGGGTAATTTTTTCCGGGCCGAGTTTGGTGTCTCTAGCTTCTTTTTCGTACTTTTCGATGTGAACGCTCGTGTAGGCGTCCGAACGCACGAGCCGTTCAGACAAAACAATTGCGTCTTCGAAGTTGTAACCGTCAAAAGGCATAATGGCGATGAGAACGTTTTGACCTAAAGCCAGACGACCGCTTTGCGAGGCGGGGCCGTCCGCGATAACCTGACCGTTCGTAACCACGTCGCCGACATTGACGAGCGGACGCTGATCCAAGTTCGTGTTCTGGTTTGAGCGCTGGAAGCGGGTCAGCTGATATTCATGCTCGACCTTGCGGTCGTTTTCAGTCACGATACGTTTGGCGTCGACGTAGGTGACGGTGCCGTCTTCGGTAGCGAGTAAGACGGTGCCTGAGTCCCGCGAGACCCTTTCTTCAACCCCCGTCCCGACGTACGGCGCGTCGGGTTTAATCAGCGGCACGGCTTGCGACTGCATGTTCGAACCCATCAAGGCGCGGTTGGCGTCATCGTGCTCCAAAAACGGGATGAGCGAAGTCGGCACCGAGATAATCTGCTTCGGCGACACGTCCATAAAGTCGACGGTTTCCGGCTCGACGTAAAACGGGTCTCCCAAACGGCGCGTCAACACGCTGTCGTTGGCAAAGCCGTTGGTATCGTCCAAAATGGTGTTGGCTTGTGCAATGACGTACTTGTCTTCTTGGTGGGCGGTCATGTACTGCACGTCGTTCGTGACCTTGCCGTCGACCACGCGGCGGTACGGCGCTTCGATGAACCCGAGCGGGTTGACCCGAGCGAACGAGGCCAAAGAGGTGATCAGACCGATGTTCGCACCTTCAGGCGTTTCAATCGGACAGATACGCCCGTAGTGGGTGCGGTGAACGTCACGGACGTCGAAACCGGCGCGTTCCCTCGTCAGGCCGCCCGGCCCGAGGGCTGAAATGCGGCGTTTGTGACGCAGTTCTGACAAAGGGTTGACCTGATCCTTAAACTGGCTGAGCTGGCTGCGACCGAAAAACTCACGGAGCGCCGCCACGATGGGACGGTTGTTCACAAGTTTTTGCGGCGTGGCAGCGTCCGGGTTTCCGAGCAGCATCCGCTCGCGGACACCCCGCGCCATCCGACCCAAACCGACGCGAATCTGGTCGGCGACGAGTTCACCGACGGTGCGGATGCGGCGGTTGCCGAGATGGTCGATGTCGTCTTCTTCGTAGGACTCGACGCCCGCCTGAAGATTGACAAGGTACTGAATCGCCGGGACGAGGCCGTAGTCGATAAAACGGTCGTTCTCCTTGTCGAAACCGAGCAGCGTACTCTCCTCGAACTCGAGTTCCAATTTGGTGTTCATCTTGTAACGGCCCGCGTCGCCGAGGTCGTACCGGCGCGGGTCGGCTAGGAGGCTAAAGAGGTAAGACTTGGCCTTGTCGACCTTGGGCGGGTCGCCGGGGCGAAGCACCGTAAAGAGCTTGAGGAGCGCCTCTTCAACCGACGCACCCGTGGTCGTGTCCTCTTCGAAGGTCGCGTCGATGAGCGCCTCGCTACCGGCAAACAGCCCGCGAATTTCGGCGTCGCTGTAACCCAGAACGCGCAAGATGAGGGTAAAGGGAAACTTTTTCTTGTTGACCTTCATCCATAAGACGTCGGAGTTATCGAACTCCAACTCGATCCACGGCCCACGTTTGGGCATCGGGATGATGCTCGCCATGTGGGTTTTGCCGAGACCTTTAGGGGCGCTCGTAAAGTAGGTACCGGGGGAGCGGTGAATCTGCGAAACGATGACCCTATCGGCCCCGTTGATGACAAACGAGCCGTCTTCGGTCATCAGCGGCAAGTCGCCCAGAAATACCTGGTCTTCTTTAATCAGGCCGGTGTCTTTGTGAACCAACTGCAGTTTAGCAAACAACCCGGAGTGATACGAGAGGTCTTTTTCGCGGCACTCTTCGGGCGTAAATTCAGGAGGTTGGAGGGTGTACTCGAGAAAATCGAGCACCAGCCCCGTCTGCCGCCCACGTTCGGTTTCGTCTATCGGAAAAACTTCCTTGAAGGCACTTTGCAAACCTAGGTTCTCACGCTCCGGCGCACTTTTTCCCAGTTGCAAAAACGTGTTGTATGACTTGATCTGAATATCGGTCAGGTTCGGGAGTTCGATAACTTCTTCAATTGTCCCAAATTTGCGAATCTCGCGCATCGTCACCTCTCTAAAAGTCGTACTCGGCTTTGCAGTCAGCTGCTTATCTGCCACTTATCTGTGGCGGTCTTGCTCTTAAAAGGTCAAAGTTGTAAAGTATGCACTATAAGGCCTTAAGTATCGGCTGCCTTATGAGCAGGCAGCAAAAGACGCCAAGCTTATGCCTGGGTAGCCGTGACTGTGTTGTGGGTTCGTCTAAACAGTGCGTGGGACTCTCTCGTTTGCGTAGTCGTGAGGGTTTAAGCTATCGTGAGGGTTTAAGCTAATGTAACAAATCGTATGCGCTTGTATGCCGGGTCAGCTAAACTGGTCATCTACAGCAGGCCCAAAGTTCACCTCCCGGTGGGGCGCAGCAAACAACTATACTAGCATAAGGCATTCTCAAAAGATAGAGGGTAGGCCACGTGACCTACCCTCTTGCATCTGGTGCTTAAAAACCTATTTGACTTCGACGGTCGCGCCGGCAGCCTCGAGCTTGCCGCGAATTTCGTCGGCTTCGTCTTTGGCAATACCCTCTTTGACGACGCCGCCCGCTTCAACCAGGTCTTTGGCTTCTTTGAGGCCAAGGCTCGTGATCGCGCGGACTTCTTTAATGACGTTGAGCTTTTTGTCGCCGGCAGTTTTAATGCTGACGGTAAACTCGGTCTGCTCTTCGGCGGCGGGCGCGGCACCGGCTGCGCCCCCGGCAGGCATCATCATCCCGGCGGGCATCGCGGCGGCGGCTTCAACGCCCCACGTTTCTTTCAGACCTTCAACGAGGTCGACGAGTTCGAGGACGGTCAGGCCGCCGAGTTGGTCGATAAGGGCTTGTTTGTCGTATGCCATGTTAGGCCTCCTTGAGTTTTTCTGAGTAGTTGGTTATGACGGATACCAGGTTCTGCGGAGCGGCTTCCAAAACACCCACCGCTTGCTGCAACGGCGCTTGCAACACGCCCACCAGCTCGCTGAGGAGCTGCTCGCGAGTGGGCAGCTTGGCGACTCTAGAGACGGCGTCGGCTTCAATAATCGCGCCTTCTAAAAGTCCACCTTTCGCTGTGGGCAGGTCTTTTGCGTTGTCATCGGCAAAGTCAGTAATTGCTTTTGCCGGGGCAACGGGATCGTCGCCGACCAAAATAAGGGCGGTGGGGCCGGTAAGCTTCGTGCCCAAGTCAGCAGCACCCTGCTCTTTTAAGACCACACTGACGAGCGTATTCTTCGCTACCAGCATCCGCCCACCGGCGTCACGTACTTTTGTACGCAGCTTGCCGATCTGATCCGCAGAAAGTCCCTGGTAATCGATGAGGAAAAACGTCTTGGCGTCGCCTAAAAGAACACGCAGTTCTTCTACCGACGCGGTATTCCTCTTGTTTGCCACCTAACACCTTCCTAAATAGTGAGAACGTCAACCGCGAAGCACGACTAGCTCGGTAGGTTTAACCTCATCAACCGAACTAGCGCCTCGGCAGGGTCTTTAAGCCTGGCGGCCCCTGCTGTCTCCAACGCCAAAAAGGTGCTTCGCACCGAGATGCTTAAAAGCGGCAATGAGGTAAAAGCCATGAGTAATGAGAGAAAAGCGTTCACTCGTTGCTCATGGCTCGGCACTCATTGCTTAAGTACCCACCTGAACGCTCGGACCCATTGTCGAGCTCAGGAAAACCGTGCGGACAAAGACGCCGCGAGCGGTTTCAGGTTTTGCCGCTTCGACTGCGCTGCGAAACGCATTCAGGTTTTCTTGCAGCTTGGCCGCGTCGAAACTCGCCTTACCGATAGGTGCGTGAACGACGCCGGTTTTATCGTTACGAAACTCGATCTGACCGGCTTTAAGGGCGCGCACGAGTTCACCGATATTCGGGCCGACGGTACCGGAGCGGGGGTTCGGCAAGAGACCACGTGGGCCGAGGATGCGACCGAGCTTACTACCAACAGCGGCCATCATGTCAGGTGTAGCGACTACGGCGTCGAACTCGAGCCACCCCCCCTGAATCCGAGTGATCATTTCATCCCCGCCGACGAAATCTGCGCCTGCCGCTTCCGCGTCGCTCACTTTGTCACCTTGGGTCAGCGCGAGGACGCGAACCGTGCGTCCGGTACCGTGCGGCAGGGCAACGGTGCCGCGCACATTTTGGTCCGATTTACGCGGGTCGATACCTAGACGCACGTGCGCTTCGATCGTCTCATCGAACTTGGCGGTTGCGAGTTCTTTGACGAGCGTTGTTGCTTCGTCGCTCGAGTACACCTTGGCCGTATCGACTTTTTCCAACAGGCTCCGGTAACGTTTGCCGTGTTTAGGCATCGGGAGCCCCCTCAATGGTCACGCCCATCGAACGCGCCGTCCCCGCAATGACTTTAGCCGCCGCCGTTTCGTCTGCGGCATTTAGGTCTTTCATCTTGGTACGGCCTAGCTCGAGGCACTGATCCCAGGTAAGCTTCCCGACTTTTTGCTTGTTCGGTACGCCCGACCCTTTAGCGATACCCGCTGCTTGCTGAATCAGGTAGCTTGCCGGCGGCGTTTTGGTGATAAAGGTAAAGCTGCGGTCGGCAAAAATGGTGATTTCGACCGGCACAATCGCGCCCGCTTGCGACGCAGTAGCCGCGTTATACTCTTTGACGAACCCCATAATGTTGGCCCCATATTGACCAAGCGCCGGCCCGACCGGGGGGGCGGGTGTCGCCTTCCCGGCGGGCAGCTGGAGTTTTACGATCCCAGCAATTTTCTTTGCCATACTTCCTCCTTAAGCTCCCCCGGCGTGTGGCGCACACGGGGTTCAAACGCCAGCCAAAACTTCAGGTACGCTAGACCTAGTTTTTGATGACCTGCGAAAAATCGAGTTCGACGGGTGTTTCCCGCCCGAAGATAGATACGAGCACTTTGACCTTGCCGCGCTCCGGGTTGAGTTCGGAAACGACGCCGGTGAAGTCGGCAAACGGCCCCGACGTAACCTGTACGATATTGCCGACAGCAAAACTGACCTTGACTTTAGGCGTTTCCTTGGTGCCGGTAAGCCCCATCGTCCCGAGCATTCGCGCCTCTTCTTCTTGTGTCAGCGGTACCGCGCGCGTCGCCGTACCGACGAAGCCGGTTACGCCGGGCGTATTGCGCACAACCTCCCAGGCTTCATTGGGTTCGTCAGGGTTGTCGCCCATATCCATCTGCACAAAGACGTAGCCGGGGAAAAGTTTGCGCCGCACAACCTCTTTTTTACCACCGCCCGCGTGTTCGACCGTTTCTTCTGAAGGCACGATGACCTGGTAGATGAGGTCGGCAATACCGAGCGAGCGGGCGCGCTGCATCATGTTGGTGCGAACCTTTTCCTCGTGCCCCACATAAGTATGAACGGCGTACCACTCGATACTCATGTCAGCTCCGTTCGTATTAGTTGAGGTGCGCTCGTCATAAAAACCCTAAAGAATCGCGCTGATGAGATTGCCGAAAATAGCGTCGACGACCATCAAAAACGCAACGGTGATAAGCACGAATACGAGCGTTGCTTGCGTCGACTGAACGACCTCTTCACGTGTCGGCCAGGTAACACGGCCGAGTTCGGCGCGTGAATTCCGCAGGTAACGCAGTAAACCTTTCATCAGGCTTTGACTTCGCGGTGCGGGGTGTGCTTGCGGTCCCACGGACAGTATTTTTTAAGCTCGAGCTTCGCCTGGGTGTTACGGCGATTTTTGTTCGTCGCGTAGTTACGGCGTTTGCACTCTTGACACTCGAGCAACAGCCTGATTCTTACATCACTCGCCATTTTTCTCCTTTAGGCAGTGGAGTAAACCGTAGTTCAGCCCACGCCGTACCTACTCGGTACTTACTTGGTCACCTGACTGACAACGCCGGCACCAACGGTGCGACCACCTTCACGAATGGCAAAGCGCAAACCCTCTTCCATCGCAATGGGTTTGATCAGTTCGACGTCCAACTCGACGTTGTCCCCCGGCATCACCATCTCGACCCCGTCGGGCAAGGTGCAGACACCCGTCACGTCGGTCGTCCGAAAGTAGAACTGCGGGCGGTAGCCGCTAAAGAAGGCGCTGTGCCGTCCCCCTTCTTCTTTCTTCAAGATATACACCGAGCCCTTAAAGCCCGTATGTGGGGTGATCGAACCCGGCTTTGAAAGCACTTGTCCGCGTTCGATGTCGTCTCTTTGGACGCCGCGCAAAAGGACGCCGACGTTGTCGCCCGCCATCCCCGAATCGAGCGTTTTACGGTGCATCTCGACCCCGGTGACGATTGATTTGCGGGTGTCTGTAAGACCCACGATGGCGATCTCTTCGCCGGTTTTGACCTGCCCGCGTTCGACCCGGCCCGTCGCCACGGTGCCGCGTCCGGTAATGGTAAAGACGTCTTCGACCGGCATCAAGAAAGGACGGTCGATGTCGCGTTCGGGGGTGGGGATGTACGAGTCGACCGCGTCCAGGAGTTCCCAGATATGATCGACCCATTCGTTTTCACCGCGTTGGGTATTGGGGTTGGCGGTCAGGGCGTCCAAGGCTTTTAAGGCCGAGCCCTTGATGACAGGAATATCGTCGCCGGGAAACTCGTAGGAGGACAACAGTTCCCGGACTTCCATCTCGACGAGTTCCAAGAGCTCTTCGTCGTCGACCATGTCGGTTTTATTCATGAACACGACGATGTACGGCACACCCACCTGACGGGCTAAGAGGATATGTTCTCTGGTTTGCGGCATCGGGCCGTCGGCAGCCGAGACCACCAGGATCGCACCGTCCATCTGCGCCGCGCCGGTAATCATGTTCTTCACGTAGTCGGCGTGTCCGGGGCAGTCGACGTGGCTATAGTGCCGCGCCGCCGTCTGGTATTCGACGTGCGAGGTGTTGATGGTGATCCCGCGCGCTTTCTCTTCCGGCGCTTTGTCGATCATGTCGTAGCTCAAGGTCTCAATCGTAGGGTCGGCTGCTGCTGCCGTAAACGTAATCGCTGCCGTTAACGTCGTCTTGCCGTGGTCGACGTGCCCTACCGTGCCGATATTGACGTGCGGTTTCGTTCTCGTAAAAGTCGCTTTTGCCATACTTTTTCCTCTCTTCAGTCTGAGGCATATACTGAATATGCAACAGTCGAAATCAACCAGCCCGACAGCTGCGGGTCTGGTCACACTTTGAGCTTGCTCGACGTTGGAGCTCGTGGACGGGATTGAACCGTCGACCTCTCCCTTACCAAGGGAGTGCTCTACCACTGAGCTACACGAGCCTAACCGAGCCTGGTATCCAAGAAAGTATAAGCAGCAGTTTTCACTACTTGCCGTGAGTCGGCGGAGCCGATTCACGGTAGCCTAAACTTCTGGAGCGGGAGACGAGATTCGAACTCGCGACATTCAGCTTGGGAAGCTGACGCTCTACCAACTGAGCTACTCCCGCATATCAAAGGTATCATCTGTGAAACAGTTCCAGCCGATGATACCGCTAGTGTGGTGGGTAGGGCTGGATTTGAACCAGCGTAGGCGTAGCCAACGGATTTACAGTCCGTCCCCTTTAACCACTCGGGCACCTACCCGTACCCTGAAAACGATTTTTACAGTCACATCTGTAAGTAAATTACAGATGATACCTCTAAAAACCTGGAGCCACCCATCGGAATCGAACCGACAACCTTCCGATTACAAGTCGGGTGCTCTACCAGTTGAGCTAGGGTGGCCTAGTCTTCGTCGGTTCGAACACGCGTACTCTCGTCCGCGTCCGAATACGCAGGGTAGCACGCACCTAAGAGGGTGTCAACACGTTCTGATGCAGCTACGGAAAACGAACCGAGCAGGTCGGGCTGAGCCGCGAGGCGCGTCAGGAAAGCCTCGGCTGTAGGCGCAGTGTTTACCACGTCCAGGGCCGTCAAACCGGCTTTACGGGCCATCATAACGCCGTAGCGGAGGTCTTTGTAACCGTCCGGGTGGTGTGCGTCGGGGTCGATTGAAAAGCGGCAGCCGAGTTCGCGGGCGCGGATCACCAGCCGCCAGTCGAGGTCGAGGCGATAGGGGCTGGCGTTGAGCTCGACAAATGTACCTGTCTCGGCACACGCGCGTAAAACCGCCTCGACGTCGACTTCGTAGCTCGGGCGGTGGAGCAGCAAGCGGCCCGTCATATGCGCCAAGATGTGCGCGTAGGGGTTTTGTACGGCGCGGACGATGCGCTCTGTTTGCTTGGCTTTACCCAGCGTAAAGTGCTGATGCACGCTGACGACAGCGTAATCGAGGGTGGCGAGCACCTCGTCGGGATAGTCGAGTGTACCGTCCGGCATGATATCGACCTCGAGCCCGTGCAGCACCCGAAACGCCGAGCCCTCACGCTTCAGCTCTTCTTGAATGGCCCTGATCTCTTTTGCCTGAGCAAACACCCGCTCAATACTTAAGCCGTTGGCGTAGTACGACGTTTTGGAATGGTCGGCCATCGCCAGGTAGGCGTAGCCGAGGGCGCGCGCCTTTTCTACCATTTCGCGGAGCGGCGCAGCCCCGTCCGACCAGCTCGAGTGGTTATGCACCAGCCCACGCAAATCTCTGAGCGTAATCAGGTTTTCGGTAGCCGAGCCGAGCGGCACGTCCCGGCGTTCGGGTGGCGTATAAGGCAGCTCGAGAAACTCAAACACGTCGGTTTCAGAGGGGGTCGCAAGGCGTTCTTCAGCCTTAAGCAGCCCCACCCGCGTAAGCCGCAAGCCCTTCTCTGCAGCGCGTTCCTGAAGCGCCGCAGTAAACGCTTCGTCGCCGGTCGTAAGTGCCAGCGCCGTTCCCAGCGCGGAGGCGTGGGTAGGGATAAGCTCGAGCGTTCTTTCGGCAAAGGTCACGCTAAAGCCGGTCTCGGTTGCTTCGCTTTCGCCGCCAAAGGTCTCGAGTTCCTTTTCCAACGCTTCTGCCGTAACGCCGACGACGAGGGCGCGCAGTTCTCCGACGGTCTCGAGGCTCCGCCGCAGTTCTCCGACCCACGTGAGAGTCGCTGCCGGGAACGTCTGCGTAAAGGCTTCGGTAAACGCTGCAGCCAGCATCTCGGCCTCATCGAGCCGGAGCCGCGCCGAAGCGCGCAGGGCAAACTTGGCAGCTTCCAAAATCGTTCGTGCGCTTTTAGTCCCGAAACCTTTGAGCTTGGCAACGCGTCCGTCTTCTACGGCTGCGACGAGTTCGGTGATATTCTCAATCCCGTCAAGCCAGAGTAGACGCACCTTTTTCGGCCCCAGACCCGAGATACGCAAAAGCCCACGGACGCCCTCCGGAATCTGGGTGTAAAGTTCGTCCAGCACAGCAAGCCGGGGCTGCGTCCTTAGCGCGTACATCTCACTCGCCAACCCGTCGCCGATACCGCGCAGACTGGCAAGCCGCCGCGCACTGAACAGCTCGGTAAAATCGCCGGAAAACGCGTCGAGTTGCCGCGCCGCGCCCGCGTAAGCGTTGACCCGGTAGCCGTCCGCGCCGAGCAGCTCGAGGAGTCTCGCGGCTTCACTCAGCTGCCGTACCAGCTCTTTTTTGCTTACGGGCGGCGGTTGCAACGTCATAACCCGACTATAACGCCGCAGTGATGTCTCTGCGGTAGACTGCCTTTATGCGCGCTACCCTCTTTGTCTTCATTTGCCTCAGCCTTGCCGGAAACCTGACAGGGACAGCACACGCGCAAGAATCGGCACAAACGGCGGCGAGTCAAACATCGTCACAGAGTCCAACATCAGCACAGCAAACGTCCTCACCCGAACCGGAGCCGATGCCCCCTAGCTTGTGGCTCGAGTCGGGTCTCGGTTACAGACCCAGCGCCGAAGGACTTTTGCCGCACCTGCGTATCGGCTTTCGCGGGATTCAGCCGCTGACCGAGACCGCCGCCTTTTACGCGGTTTTTGCTTTCGACGGCGACCTGACGCTCGATATGGGTGGCTGGTACAGCTTTTTACCCGGCGCTGACGACGTGTTCGGTTTTCGCAGCTACGCCGGGACGGGCCTCAGCTACGTGGCGGGGTCGTTCGGCGTTGCGCTCAGCGCCGCGCTCAGTTATCAGCTCTCAGCCGAAACGTCCTTGATTCTCGTCTACACCCACCGCCCGCTGTTTTTTCCCGAACTCGGTCAAGCTTTTGATGTTTCACTGGGTGTTTCTTTTACGGCACCTTAGCGCGTCGCCAAATCCGGGGTAAACTTCAGCGCATGAGTATCAAACCCGACTGGTGGATTCGGCAAGAAGCGCACAAAGGCATGATCGAGCCTTTTGAGGATCGTCTGGTGCGGCAAGGCGTCATCTCATACGGGCTGTCGTCGTTTGGTTACGACCTGCGCGCCGCCCCTGAATGGCGCATCTTCGTCAATGTTTTCAACACCGTGGTCGACCCCAAAAACTTCGATCTGCGCGGGCTCGTCGAGGCGGAGGGAGAAACCTGCATCATCCCGCCCAACTCGTTTGTGCTGACGCGCTCGGTCGAGTATCTGCGCGTACCCGAAGACGTGATGGTCGTGGCACTCGGCAAGTCGAGTTATGCACGCTGCGGCATCGTTGCGAACGTGACCCCCTTAGAGCCCGGTTGGGAGGGACACGTAACGCTCGAGCTGTCGAACACGACCCCGCTCCCTGCCAAAGTTTACGCGGACGAAGGCATCGTACAACTGCTCTTTTTTCAGGGCGACAAACCTGAAGTCAGCTACAGGTCACGTAACGGCAAGTATCAGGGACAGCGCGGCGTAACGTTGCCTAAACTCTAATGCGTAGGCTGAGCTAGTCGTCCTCTTCAACGGCGGGCAAAGTAACGCGGAAGGTCGTCCCGCGCCCCTTAAAGCTTTCGACTGTGAGCGTGCCGCTATGCGCGTCGGCAATCTGTTTGGCAATCGCTAGACCGAGGCCCGCACCGCCGCCGACCCCTTTATGAAACTTTTCGAAAATATGCGGCAAAAGCTCCTCGGGGATACCGGGGCCACGGTCACGTACCAACAGAACGACGTGGGCACCGGTTGTCACGAGACCCAGCGTAACTTTACGCGGGTTGTCTGCCGCACGCACGGCGTTTGCGGTCAAATTGCGGACGAGCTGTTTAAGCCGGTCGGGATCGCCGAGCAGGAGTTGACCGGGCTTGGCCTCGAGCCTCACCCCCGGAAACTCCTCCGCGACGGGTCTGAGAATGTCAGTCATAGGGTCTAAGAGGTGCGGCGTGTATTCACGCACGAGTTGACCCCGCGTAAGTTGTAAAAGGTCGGAAACGAGCCGTGACATCGAACGGGCGATGCGCTGGGCGTCCTCGAGTTCCCCCCGCATCGAAGGCGGCGAGCGCCGTACCGAACGGTCTAGAAACCCTTGCAAGCTCGTAAGCGGCGTACGGAGTTCGTGGCTGGTTTCAGCTAAGAAAGTACGCTGCGCCTCGACGGAGAGCTTGAGACGTTCGATGAGGTCGTTGAGAACAGCGCTCAGCTTGCCGACCTCATCGTCGGGGCCGTAGTAGCTGATCGGCGTCAGCTGGCCCGGGTCGAGCTGCGCGGCAGCGTTGGCGAGCTGCGTCACCGGGCGCGCCGCCGCCGCTGCGACGAGGTAACCGAGTACGATACTTAGAACCACCAGGACAAGCGCAGCGAGTGCCAGAACTCTGGCAAGCTGCCCGAGCGCCGCCCCGATGTAGCCTGCCGGGGCGAGCACGGCGACGACCCCAAGACTTGCAGGTGCTAGCGCCGCCTGCACCGGACTACCTGCGAGTTCGCCCCGCCACGTCTGCGGCTCTGTCAGGGCCGCCGTTACAACTGCGACAGGCAGCGACGGGGAGCGGGGTGCGGTCGCGTCGTTCGAGGCAGCCAAGCGCTCGCCTGTACTCGTATAAAGCTGAATAATTACACCACCCGTCGCCACGCTCTGCAGATCGCTGGCACCAAGCTGGGCTGGTGAACCGGTAGCTGGTGAGCCTACTCGTGCAGGTGTCGCGCTCGAGGCTACCTCTTCTTGAGAGGTCGTGTAAGCAGCGGCAACCCGCGCAACATCGGCTTTAAGCGCGCGCTGCAAATCCCCGACGAGGCTCGAGCGCACCACCGCGTAAGCTGCTACCGACGCCAACAAACTGAGAAACGCGATCGCCAGACTGCTAAAGATTGCAATCCGCCACCGGAGCGCGATACCGCGCCGTTTAACCATAAAATGAGCTTGCCACATGAGACTTAAGCCGAGCTTAATGAGAACTTACCGACGCTGTCATGCTCGTTGGTAAGGCTGCGAATAAATTGCGAATAAATATTGTGTCGATAGTCATTGTAAATACCCGAACAGGTTGCGACTACGGCTCACCAAAACGACCTCGATGTCTAGCTGATGAACGCCTAAGCAAACTTTAAGCGGATCAACACTTCAACGCTTGGTTCCTAGTGCTTGCTTTTTGCGTTCAGCGCGTCAGCCCAACTAGCTTTTAATCGCGTAACCGATACCGCGCACGGTGCGAATCAGGCCGTAACCCCCGACTTCACGGAGTTTCGCGCGGATGTTGGCGATATGTACGTCGACGACGTTCGACGACGGCGGCAGCTCTTCACCCCAAACGTTTTGCTCGATTTCCAGGCGAGTGTAAACGCGTCCGGGTGCGCCACAAAGATAGACGATAAGGTCGAATTCACGGGGTGAGAGACGGACTTCTTGTTTTTCCCAGTAGAGCTGACGGCGGTGCGTATCGAGGAGCAAATCGCCGACGGTCTGCGCGGAACCGGCGTTTTGGTGCCGAAGCTGAACGCGAATACGCGCGAGTAGTTCTTCGGCGTGAAAGGGTTTGGCAAGGTAATCGTCGGCCCCGGCGTTGAGCATATCGACCTTGGTCGTTACGTCGTCGGCGGCGGTCAGAATCACGATGGGTGTGGTGCTGGTTTTACGCACCCGCCGGGCGATTTCGGCTCCGCTGATGTCGGGGAGGCCCAGGTCGAGGACGATAAGGTCGGGCTCCTCTTCTCTAGCTGCCGCGAGGCCGCGCATCCCGGTGTCGCACGCCGTCACCTTGAACCCTGCTTCGGAAAGCTCGAGACTTAACAAGCGGCTGATATCTACGTCGTCTTCGACGATCAAGATGTGTTTTTCAAGGAGCGCGTTCGGGGCCGCTCGCGGGGTGTTTTCGGGATTGTCTTTAGGATCGTCTACAGGCACAGTTCCCTCAGTTTCCGGAAGGCTTGAACATAAGCTCGACGTCGTATTCTTCGGCTAACCACTTGCGTAACGAAACCGCCTTGGCTGCGCCACTGAACTGCACAAAAATATCGTCGCCGGTAGGCCCGATACGACCGTAGGGGGCTTCGCTCGCGGCTGCCTCGCCACCCGGCGGAATAATCAGCACTCGAACCTCGGTTTCAGGCTCGAGCGTTACGTTAAAAACGAGTTTCTGCTGCTTCAGGACTGCTGAGCTGTAGACCGGAACGAGGTCGGGCGCAGCCAGGGTTACGACGGTACCGGGAACCATCTCGTGTCCACCGGTCAGTGTTTGGACGAGCATAAACCACAAGAGCAGTGCGTTCATCTAGCACCTGAGAATCTGAAAAGAGGGGAAACGCACATCATAGGGCGCATCCTAGCAGGCGAAACCCCGGCACTAAACCAGGGTTATGTAAAGGAAACTTCATCCTTCGCGTAGGCACTGGGGCCAGTATACGACACAAAATACACAGGCGACAAACAGAGTTTTATAGTCCGGTACGAATTACTCGTAAAAGCCTATCTTCGGATACAAACCGGTTGGTCAAGGCGTGGAGACCCCAAGGTTCGTTTACGGTATTAAGAACCTCCGTATCATTCCCGTTCGCTAGCCTCGGCTTGTTTGTTCGTATGAACGAATTAAGCGAAGTCCGCACTATTTTACTACGTACAAGAATCCGGGCAGCAACCCCTGCAGTGGCCTCTACGCGGTGTACGCACGCTCAAAACCGCGAGCTAAACCCGCTTCAGCTTTGCCCACGGTTCCGGCGGCAGCTCGAGCCCGATGTCGTCCCCCGGGCTTACTTCGCCACCCGCCAGCACGACGCTCATAATTCCGGCTTTGCGGAACTTACCTTCGGCGTTGCAAGCTAAAACAGCTCCCAGTAATCCCTTTTGAAACCCGTCTATCTGCGCGCACGGGTTTCGGAGGCCGGTAACCTCGAGAACCGCCTCACCGATATGTAACCGCGTCCCAGTCGGCAGCGCTGGCAGATAAAGCCTTTTTGTGGTGATGTTTTCGCCGAGTTCTCCAGGCTTTACGGCAGAGCCTTTGTACGCCAACATCGCAAAAAGCTCTTCGTGGATTAGATGAACTTGCCGTAAATTGGGCTGAGTAGGATCGGCGCGAACACGCGAACGGTGTTGTACCACCTGACCTGCGTGTGCGTCGCCGGAGACGCCGAGTCCGGCGACGAGTTTAATAACCGATGCCGGTGCTTTACTAAATGTGTGGGCTGCGCTGAGACTAACTGCCGAAACCCTGCCCGGCACGCTAGAAGGTCTTAATTTCAGCGTAGAGGTCGCCGCCCTGGAGCTGGAGCTCGAGGTATTGCCGTTTGGCGAGCGCGTCGACCATCGCAAACATGTTCGCTTTATCGAGCAAAATGCCTTCAGACATAACCGTGTGCCCGTAAACCCCGAAACGGTAACCCGACTGTTGCGCCAGCTCGGGTTTGTCACGCCACCACCCCTTGGTATCGGGGTCATGATAAAAGAAGTCGTCGTAGTACTGCATCCCCGGTAGCGGCCCGGCGTGGGCAAACTGAATATTGCCGAGGATTTTCTGACGGGGAAAACTTGCCATCCACGCCCTTAAATCGTCGGGGAGGGGCAACCCGCCCTTGGCAGGGTCGAATTCGTTATGCTCCAAGCCGCCGCGCAGTGCCAGGGTATATTCGTGCGTCAGGGCCGCCTCATCGTGGTTGCCCAAAATCACGCTGACGCAACCCCCGGCGCGTTCCATGTAATCCTTAAAACGGTAGAGTTCGCGGATTTGCGCCTTGGCTGCCCGCCGCAGCTGCTTCGGGTTGCCCGCGTCGAAAACTTCTTCACCGACCGCGTAAGCGTAACTTGCCGCGTCTTTGTAATGCACCAGGTCGCCGATCAAGATGATTTCGGCAGCGTTTTCCAAAACCGGCACAGTCGGTTCGCCTACGTCGCTTGCCATACCTGCTGCCCGAAGCGCACCCCACAGCTCGGCCCACTGCCCGTGAACATCGCCGAGCGCGAGAATCCTGTGTGTTCCCGGTGCGGCGTCGTGTGCGCCCGTCATCCTGCTCTCACAGGGTTTCGCTCACAGTACTTTCCTCGGTACTTTTCTCACAGTACTTCTTTCATGGGACGTCTCACGGTGCAGAACCCTCGCGCAGCAATTCTCTGAGTTTGGCGTAGAGTTCTCTGGCCGCGTTCGGGTCACTCCCGTAGCCTCCGTAGGCGTTAAGCAGCTTTGCCGCACCGAGCCCCTTGCCGTCAGCTTTGAGGCGGTCGACGAGCTTGTCGATGGCTTGCTGACCAGCAGATTTGGCGGCAGGTTGAGCGGCGGGCTGGGCTTCCGCTGGGGAGGCTGGCTGGGCCGTGGGTTGCGCCGGTTCGGGCCGGGTTGTAACCGAAGCCGCATCGACCTCTTCTGCACCAGCTAGATTGGGTTCGTAAAGGGGCTGCTGCTGCTCGGGGTCGTAGTCGACCCACGGCAGCTCGTCTAGTACAACTGCCGGACGCAGGCCGAAGAGCATGGCAGCAGCGGCAAGGGCGTCTTCAGCGGTGCCGTTCAGGTCGGTTTCGGCGGTGTAGGGTGCGACCGCAGCTTTGGAAACGCTCGCAATGCCGAGCGTGCAAACCAGCCCGCGTTCACCGAGCGCGGCGAAACTCTGCGACCAGCCGCCGACGCCAAGAACCGCGTTAAACCGGGCATTGACCGCCTCTGCCCGGAGTTGCGGGCGCACCTGCGCGCTCAGGCGATCGGGCGAAAGCTTGACGACGCGCCAGCATAAGTCCGCAGCCGAAAAGGGTGCGGCGAGAGCGGCCCAGGGAATAATCTCCACAAAACCTAGTATAACGGGAACATAGCCCCCGGGAAGGGCACGCTTTTTTACTTTTGCGCGCGTGGTGCGTGGAAAATACTACAACCTTACGCCACCCTTTTATTGGCTGGACGGGGCTCGAGGCCGAAAAGCTCTACCTACCCCTCACCCTGAAGTTCAAGCTCTAAAACGGGTGCACGTAATCGGATGCATATAATACAGCTATGCAGCTCATCTTCCAGCCGACCTCGTTACTGTGGCGACGATCCGCGAGCTTGGTAATGACCTGCTGTGTGCTCCTCGGCTACACACACGCACAGAGCGTACAACTCAGAACTATGACGCCGGCAGCAGAACCGTCCGCAACAGCTACGCTCCAGGTGGCGCGCACGGTCAACGGCGTCAGCGCGACCCAAGGCGACGAGCAGCTCTGGACACTGACGTTTCCCGAAGGGAGCGGTTCCACGTCACAATCTTTCCTTCAGCAGACGGCGGGAGCCGAACCGCAACTTTATCTCGGGCACGGGAACAGTGTGCTTGAGCTGGAGCCGCAAACCGGAACGATTCTGGAACGCTTTACCGTCTCCGGGCCGGTTGCCCGTCTAGAACGTGTTGACGACGAGACTACAGGAATTATCGTACGGCATTCGGACACACTTTTAGAGCGTTTTACCCTGCGGGGCGGCGCGCTGCAGGAGCCGGTCAGGTTTGGTATCGACCCCAAAACATTCGGTTACCTCCGCGCCGAGGCGAACGTCCCGGACGTAGCCGCGCGGCTACGCCGAGACCCGACGAACCCGTGGCTTTACCTGCGGCAAGGACTCAACCAACGCAACCCGGAAACCGCGCGGGCGGCCTTTACAAAAGCCGTCCAGGTAGCCACGACCTTTTACGACCTCGCCGGACTTGCGACCGTCTTGGCAGCTCAGGAAGAGCGGGCACTCGCCGAGGACGCGTTCGGTAAAGCGCTCGGAGACTTTGCGGCAAGAGGGTACGACCCGAGGTTGCTGACCGATGGGGTGCTGGCAGCTGCTTACAACTTTCCGCTCGCGCCGCTGCAAAACGCACTGGCGAAAAACGACGACCTCAGCGCCGGATTTTGGGCCGAGCGGTTATGGCTCGCTGCCCCGCGCGTACCGGGGGCAACCGAGGCGTTTGGAGGCTACGCTGCGCTCCTCCGGCGCGTCGGCCCACCGGATGAGGCCGCGCTCTGGGAAAACCGCGCCGCCCGCGAGCCAGGCTCCGGCGAAAATGTACTGGAGCGCCTCGGCTTAACGCTGGCCCGCGCCGGCTGGAAGCTCGTCCCTGCCCTGCTCATCGCCTTTTTTGCGCTGCACCTGACGCTGCTCGCCAAATACGCCCGCGCCCGCCGCAGTGACCATAGCAGCGACCGTAACGGCGGTCGCTTGCCCTGGTTTGCCCTGCATTACGACACGCTGAGTGAAAAGCTCGTACTGCTCCTGTTGCTGGCGCTGACTCTCGGCGCGGCGGTGCTCGGCAGCTGGGCCGAACGCGGCGAACTACCCACGCGGGTTATCGGCTCCGGCACCCTCGCAAACCGGGCCGCGCAAGCCTATCTGGATGAATCAACTACAGACCTCAGCGGCCCACGTGCGGCTTTTATCCGGGGTACGGCGCAGCAGATTTTGGGAGACGCCCAAGCCGAAGCCCTTTTACGCGGTGCCGGGAATTACGCACCCGCACTTAACAATCTGGGCGTTTTAACCGAAAACAAAGCGTTTTACAGGCGTGCGCTGGCGCTCCTACCCAATTTGCCCGCCGCTCGCTACAACACCGGCGACCGGGCGCTGCTCCCCTTTCAGGCAGAGTACAGACCCGCACGCCCCGCTCTCGCCCTGCCGACACCAAACGACTTTAGCGTCGCTTCGGGAAGCTGGCAAACGGCGCTGACAGACATTTTTACCAATCCGCAACGCGCCCTGAGCGCCCCGCCCTACGGTTTCAGCCTCGTCCTCTGGCGCATTTTGCAACTCGCATTTTTGCTCGTCGCACTCGTTCACCTCACCTTTTTGTTCGTCCCGCGCCCGCGTAGCGCCTATGATGCGCCGCGCAGCCGGGTTTATCAGCTGTCAGCGCTCCTCTTCCCCGGAACAGGCCTCGCCGACGAGATGTGGGGGATTTTTCTGCTCGTGCCGTGGGCCATTTTGGGTGCAGCAGCCTTGTCGCTGTTCGGCCGCGAGCCCACCTCACCTCTGACGCTCTACCTCGTTCTTGTCGGAATCTATATCCTTAACACCGTCGCCGTGATTATCGAGGGAACGTCCTACCGGACTGAGCAGCGGGGGCTCGAGCTTCGCCGCGGTGCGCCCCGGAAAACCGACCGCAAAGCGTAAGAAACCCTGCGGTAACAAGTTCGCGGGCATAGTAGCCTTGCAGGCAGGAGGAAAAAATGCCTAAAGCCGAATATCAAGGAACCGTGCTAGCCGACAGCGACCAGACCATCGTCGTCGAGGGAAACCACTACTTCCCGCGTGAGAGCGTCCGGATGGACTTGTTTTCAGACAGCCCCACGCCCTACACCTGTCCGTGGAAAGGCAAGGCGGCGTACTACAACCTGACGGTTGGTAGCGAGGAAGTTCACGACGCCGCCTGGTCGTATCCGGAACCGAAAGAGGCGGCCAAAGAGATTGCCGGACACCTGGCGTTCGACAAGAGCAAAGTTACCGTCGGCTAGTCCAACCCGTCACGGTATGCTCTAGCAGGTGAAAGGTTACCTGCTTATTTTTACGGCGGCGGTGCTCTGGGGGCTTATCGGCGTCTTTTCTTACAACATTTTGGCAGCGGGGGTAGGGCCGCTCGAGCTGGCCTTCTGGCGGGCGCTATTTGCAGGCGGGATGTTTCTCGCCCACGCCGCTTCGACCCGGCAGCTCAAGGTAGCGCGAAGACGCGATTTGCTCGTTTTCGCCGCCTTTTCGCTCGTCGGCATCACGCTTTTTTACGCGTCTTATACGTTTGCGGTGCAGTACGGCGGCGTCAGTCTGGCGTCGATTTTGCTCTACAGCGCCCCGGCGTTTGTCGCCGTAGCCGCGTGGTTCTTTTTGCGTGAAGGGCTAACGCGCCGTAAACTCGGCCTGCTGACTCTCACGCTCACGGGCGTGGTGCTCGTATCCAGGGGCGGCGGCGCGGGCGTCAATGTCTCAGCGCCCGCTCTGTTATGGGGGCTTACGGCGGCGCTAAGTTATAGCAGTTACTATCTGTTCGGCAAATGGGCGCTCGCGCGCTACAGCCCAGTCACGATCAACGCGTTCGTAATGCCGTTCGGGGCGCTGGGACTATTGCTGTTCGTAGATTTTTCGGCCAAAAGCCCGGCGGTATGGGGATTTTTGCTGCTGCTTGCAGCACTGTCGACCTACGCGGCTTACGGCCTCTACTACGCCGGTCTAAAACGCGTCGAGGCGTCACGGGCGGTGTTGGTTGCCAGCGTCGAGCCGGTCGTCGCGGCGCTTTTGGGTGCACTTTTGTTCGGTGAACGCCTCGGCACGTGGGGGCTTTTGGGCGGCGCGCTTATTTTAGGGGCGGCGCTCGCAGCGAGTCTGCCGGTGCGTGAGCCCATCACCGCGAGTACCGATTAGCGCTGGACAAGTCTGATCTTGCCAATACGGGTCGTGAGGACAATCAGCCTCGAGCCCTTGCCTAGCACGAGTTCTCCTCTCGTCGGGGACACCCGTCTGAAGTTTTCCGGCAGCTCCCGTGAGGTCGAGGTCGCCGTAATACGGGCGTTCGTACCGGGTGGCAAGACCAGAGCGATATTGCCGACGTCCGCCTTGGCTAAAATCGGCGCTGTTGAAGCGCGGGGTTCGAGCCAGATGTCGCCTATCAGGGTTTCGGCCTCGACCGCCCCGCCGGCATCGGTTATAAAGACGTTACCGACGTCGGTCAGGGCGACTGCCGCGCCTGCAATACCGCTGAGGGTGACGTCGCCCAGGTTAGTCTCGACGTTTGCCGAGGCCAGGGTTTGGGCCGTTACGTCGCTGCTACGGGCGTCGACTAACAGGTTGAGGCGGCGCGGTACCGTTGCCCGAAGTTGCGCTTCGGTCCCGCGCAAGGGTGCTTGCGACCAGCTGGGCTCGAGTCCCGTAAAATCCAGTGTTTTGCCGCGCTCCGAGATCAAAAGTCTATCGGGTAAACCGCGCACCGCTGTGCCCCAGCGGTAGCGCGCCCGGAGTCGCCAAGTTCCGCCGCCCGTCACGGTGATGTCGCCGGCACTGTTACGAACCGACAGTGTTTGCACCCCGTCCCAGGTCTGCGCGTCTCGCCGGGTGCTCGCGGTCTCGCGCATGTGGGGCGCGGGAGATTGTTGCTCGAGGTCGCCGACAAACGGACTTACCGACATAACGCCAAACGTCGCAGCCAGTAGCCACACCCCCGGCCTCGGCCAACGCGCCAGCCACACCGCTATCAGGACGAGTGCTAGAGGCCAAAGCAGCAGCGACGCACGCCAGCTAACAAACAGTCCCGCACCTAGCCCCAAAAAACTCCAGAGGATTATCCAAGCACTGCGCCGCACCTTCACCCTGCCATGCTACCTGCAAATGATCACCGTAAAACGCACCTCGTCACGCTTGACCCACCTCCGGACACATGCTAGAGTTTGCAAAGTTATTGCAGACCTTGCATAAACCTGCAATCTGCGCTCAATTATGCTGACAGCATCCCTTACCCGCCGCGTCCGACGCTAACGTCCGCTCTTAAAAGCGAGCGGAACCGCCTTGCGCCCCTTTCGGGTGAGGATTTTTGTTGCCTTGCCCCCGCCCTACCCCTTATTTTAGGAGAACCGTATGCCGCCCACCCGAACCCCAGACGTCAAAAAAGTCGTACTCGCCTACTCCGGCGGCCTCGACACCTCGGTCATCTTGCGTTGGCTTAGAGACACCTATAACGCCGAGGTCGTCGCCTTTACCGCCGACATCGGTCAGGGTGAAGAGGTCGCCGGAGCGAAAGAGAAAGCCCTGCAAACGGGCGCGGTAAGCGCCTACACTGCCGATTTGCGGCGCGAGTTCGTCCAAGATTTCGTTTTTCCGGTGCTTCGTTCAGGTGCGCTCTACGAAGGCTACTATCTGCTCGGCACCTCGTTCGCCCGCCCTTTAATCGCGCAAAAGATGGTTGAAATTGCCGAGAGTGAGGGAGCCGACGCCGTAGCGCACGGCGCGACCGGCAAGGGCAACGACCAGGTGCGTTTTGAACTCTCCGCTTACGCGCTCAAGCCCGACATCCGGGTCATTGCACCGTGGCGCGAGTGGACGCTTCGGGGCCGTGAAGACTGCGTGCGTTACGCCCAGGAACACGGGATTCCAGTGGGTGTGACGAAAGAAAAACCATACTCCATGGACGCGAATTTGTATCACATCTCGTATGAGGGCGGCATTTTAGAAGACCCGTGGGCCGCGCCGCCGAAAAACATGTGGCGGCTCACGACCGACCCGCAAGACGCGCCGGACACGCCGGAAACCGTCGAGGTTGAGTTTGAAGCGGGCAACCCGGTCGCCATCAACGGCGAGCGGTTGGGAGCGGTTGAACTTTTAGAACGCACCAACGCACTCGGCGGCAAACACGGCGTCGGGCGCGCCGATATCGTGGAAAACCGGTTTGTCGGGATGAAGTCGCGCGGCTGCTACGAAACCCCCGGTGGGACGCTCCTCTTTCACGCCCACAAGGCCGTCGAATCGCTGACTTTAGACCGGCAAGTGATGCAGCTCCGCGACGAACTGATGCCCAAATACGCTGCAACTATCTATAACGGTTTCTGGTTTGCGCCCGAACGCGCCCTACTGCAAAACTTGATGGACGACATTCAAAAACCGGTTACGGGAACCGCGAGGCTCGAGCTGTACAAAGGCAGCGTTACGATTACCGGGCGCAAATCACCCAACTCGTTCTACCGTCAGGACGTGGTGACCTTTGAAGAAGACAACGTGTACAATCAGGCCGACGCCGACGGCTTTATCAAACTAAATGCGCTTAGACTACGGATTGCCGCGCAACTCGACGCCGAAACCAAAACGCCCCCCATCAAGATTCCTCAGTACAGCGAATGATGGTACAAGAGACTCAGGCACAGCCGCTAAACCAACCCGCCAAACTGCATACTGCAACCGACGCCGACGCTGCGGCGCTCGCAGAGCTTTATCAAACAGCTTGGAGCGACCCCGCCGAAGACGAGGCGCGGGTGCAGCAGTGGCTCGGGGACGGCGGCACCCTCTCTTTTATTTGTGCCGGAACGTTTATCAGCGCGCTGCGCTGGCGTGAAGCTCCTTACGGCTGGGAAGTCGGGCGTTTGGCGACGCTGCCGGAATACCGGGGTCAAGGGTTCGGACGCTGGCTGACGACGCGGCTCGAGGCGCTTGCCATCCAGCACAATATCCCCGAACTGCGCTTGACGCTCACAGGTGCACAAATCGACCTTTTGCCTTACTACACCCGGATGGGCTACCGTCCCAGAGACCTAGAAGCGCCGCTCGAGCTCTCCAAACGGGTCGGTGGCGTGTGGCAGCGGCAAGGGTGATATACTTTGGTGATATACTCAGCTGATGAGAACACTGGTAGATTTGCCGCAAGAACAGCTTGACGCACTTGCAAAGCTTGGCGAGGCACGGGGAAGCTCACGGGCGGCGCTGATCCGCGAAGCGGTTGCAGAATATCTAGCTCAGCGGCAAACGAGCAACTTATCCGAGTCGTTTGGTTTGTGGCAAGGCCGAGCGGTAGACGGCGTGATATATCAGCGCCGTCTGCGTGAAGAATGGGAGTGAACAGCGCCACCGACCGAACTGCGGTAAACCTTATATGAAAGCTGTATTAGATACGAACATCTTGATTGACCATTTGAACGGGGTTGACGAAGCGCGCCGGGAGCTCGAGACTTACACCGAGCCGCTTATCAGCGTAATCACTTGGATGGAGATTATGGTCGGTGTCAACCAAGAAGATAAAGCCTCGGTGCAAAAGTTTTTTAATTACTTTCGGACGGTAGCTTTATCAACAGAAGTTGCTACGCTCGGCGTCTCTTTAAGAAGACGTTACCGACTTAAACTACCCGACGCGGTTGTCTACGCCACCGCTAGGGCGGAGGGGTGTTTGTTCGTTACTCGAGACGCAAAAGGGTTCGAGCTCGGGCTACCCGATATTCGGCTTCCCTATGAGCTCTGATGCGAACTAGATGAAAGCAGGCTGCAGGTGACGCAAAAACGCATGTGGGGCGGACGCTTCGCCGAGAGTACCGACACGTTAGTCGAGCAGTTTAACGCCTCAGTCAGTTTCGACAAACGCTTGGCTTTGCAAGACATTTGGGGGTCTACCGCGCACGCGATGATGTTGGGTGAAGCGGGCATTTTGAGCGAAGATGAGGCCGCACAGCTCGTTGCCGGATTAGCAGAGCTTGAACAAGAGGTCGCAGCCGGTACGTTTGCGTGGCGCACCGAACTCGAAGACGTGCACATGAACCTCGAGGCCGCCCTCACGGAGCGCGTCGGGCCGGTCGGCGGCAAGCTCCACACCGCCCGCAGCCGCAACGACCAGGTGGCAACCGACTTTCGGCTCTGGCTCAGGGGCGAAACGCACGCGCTTGTCGGCTTGTTACACGACCTGCGCGCCGCTTTCGTAGCGGCTGCCGACACACATCTGGGCGTCATCATGCCGGGCTACACCCACCTGCAGGTCGCCCAACCCGTGCTTTTGTCGCATCATCTTTTGGCCTACTTCGAGATGTTTTCACGCGACGCCGAAAGGTTGCAAGACTCGCTTAAACGCCTGAACGTCTCGCCGCTCGGGGCCGGAGCACTCGCCGGAACAGGGTTCCCTATCGACCGGGCGCGCACCGCCGAACTTTTGGGCTTCGACCGGCCCGCCCGCAACTCACTCGACGCGGTTTCCGACCGCGATTTTGTCGTAGAATTCTTGAGCGCCGCCAGCCTCGTGATGATGCACCTCTCGAGACTTTCCGAAGAACTCATCTTGTGGTCGTCGCAAGAGTTCGGTTTTGTCACGCTGCCGGACTCGCATACCACGGGCTCGAGCATCATGCCGCAGAAAAAGAACCCGGACGTGTCCGAGTTGACGCGTGGCAAAACCGGGCGCGTTTACGGGCATCTTCTGGGCCTTTTAACGACGCTCAAGGGGCTACCGCTCGCTTACAACAAAGACCTGCAAGAAGACAAAGAGGGCGCGTTCGACGCCGCCGACACCCTCCGCGTCTGCTTGCGTTTAACCGCCGACCTGTTGCCGAAACTCACGGTGAACGAAGCGCGGATGTACCACGCCGCGGGCCGCGCCTACTCGAACGCCACCGACCTCGCTGATTATCTTGCCCAAAAAGGCCTCCCCTTTCGTGAAGCGCACGAAGTTGTCGGCAAGCTTGTCGCGCTCGGGGTGCAAGAGGGTAAAGATTTGCAGGCACTGAGTCTGGCAGAGATGCAAAACGTGTCGGCACTTATCGGTAATGATGTGTTTGAAGTTTTAAGGCTCGAGACCGTCGTCAACGCGCGCTCGAGCTACGGCGGCACCGCGCTGGCTCAGGTCGAAAGGCAGCTTCGAGCGGCTGAGGAGATGTTGCGTGGCGACGACTGACATATCGACTGTGGCCCATGTCCAGGTAACGGTGCGGCCCGCAAAAGCCGAAGACGTGACCGACATCTTTGAAACCATCGGCTACTGGGCGGGGCAGGGCAAGATGCTGGTCAGACCGATGCAAAACATCTTCGAGAACCTGCGCGATTTTTTCGTCGCCGAGATTGACGGGCAGTTTGCCGGGTGCGGCGCGCTCCATATTCTCTGGGGCGACGTCGCCGAAGTGCGCGGTCTGGCGGTGCGGCCCGGGGTGCAGTCTAAAGGCGTTGGGCGTGAACTGGTCGCGGCCTGCGAAGCTGAAGCGCGGCGTATCGGCGTGCCGACGCTCTTTGCCTGGACGTATTCGGTAGGTTTTTTTGAACGCTGCGGCTTCAGGCTGATCGATAAGACCAAAGAGCTGCACCCGCGCGTCTGGTCGGAGTGTCTGCGGTGTCCGTTTTTCGTCGGTTGTAACGAAAACGGGGTACTGAAGCGGCTCGAGGGCGTACCCGAACCGCGCAACCTGCCCGAACCGCCACCAACGCAGGTACCACCCGGTATCCGCTGAGCGCAGCCGCCACCACTGCGTTCAATCCCAAAGGCTGCGGCGTAGTGGTCTTTTCTATCATGAGCTTGCCCGAAGTTGCTGGTTTGCTCTGGCGCACCCGAGTGTCCTAGTGTCCTCGTCACTGTACCAATACCTGCTTGACAGCTGATGACGAACCATAAATCAACCGGCCCCAGAACCGCGCGTGTCTCGGTGCGTTAGCGTAAAGGCGCTGCGGGAGACTAGGATGACTTCATGAAACGAGCTTTATGAAAAGGCCCCGCGCAGAGGTCCGGCAGGAGGCGAAAAGCCTGCCTTGGAGCTACCGTAAAGGTTTAGGGATCGGCTTCGCCCTGATGATCGTCAACCGCTTGGCGGGGTTTGTGTTGCCTGCGAGCTCAAAGTTTTTGATCGACAACGTTATCGGCAAAGGTCAAGCCGGGCTGCTTGTACCTCTGGTACTCGCCGTAGGCGCTGCAACTGTCGTTCAGGCCGTGACGACTTATTCGCTTTCACAGGTCGTCAGCGTAGCGGCGCAGGGGGCCATCATGGAGATGCGGCGGCGCGTGCAGGAGTGCGTCACGCGGCTGCCGATTCGTTTTTTCGACGGGACCCAGACGGGCGTCCTGATTTCGCGCATCATGACCGACGCCGAGGGCGTCCGCAACCTTATCGGGACGGGCATCGTTCAGCTCGTGGGCGGTATCTTGACGGCAGTGCTGGCACTCGGGGTGCTTTTTTACCTCAACTGGCAGCTCACAGTCGCTATTTTGGTCTTTTTGCTGCTTTTCGGTGGAGCGATGGCACTGGCTTTTTCAAAACTGCGGCCTATCTTCCGCGAACGCGGGGCGATTAACGCCGAGGTCACGGGCCGTCTCACTGAAACGCTGGGCGGGATTCGCATCATCAAGGCGTACCGGATGGAAGAAAGAGAGCAGCATGTATTCGGCGAGGGGGTTGAGCGGCTTTTTGCCAACGTCAAACGCTCGATCACCGGCACTTCGGCGATCACCGTGTTTGCCACGGTGATTATCGGCGCGGTCGGCGTCTTGATGATTTTGTTCGGTGGACGAGCTATTTTAGCGGACGCGATGACCTTGGGCGAGCTGATCATGTACGTCGCGTTCGTGACCGTTTTGGCTGCGCCTGTGATTCAAATCGCCTTGATCGGGACGCAGGTCAGCGAGGCGTTTGCGGGACTCGACCGTATCCGGGAACTTATGGCGATGACCACTGAAGACGATGAGGACGAGGCCGGGGCTCCCCTCACCAGAGTCAAGGGTGAGGTCGTACTAGACGACGTAAGCTTCGCCTACGAACCCGGTACCCCTGTACTTAAGGGTATCTCACTCCGCGCACCCGCCGGAACGACGACCGCGCTGGTCGGTTCGTCGGGTTCGGGCAAAAGCACCCTGGTGCGCCTGACGATGGCGTTTCACCGCCCCGACGCAGGCCGTGTCACGGTCGACGGATACGATTTGCAAGACATTAAGCTGGGCGACTACCGCAAGCAGCTCGGGGTGGTGCAAGAAAACTTTTTGTTTGGCGGTACCGTGGTCGACAACATCCGCTTCGCTCGTCCTGACGCGACCGAAGAAGAGGTCGAAACAGCGAGCCGCCTCGCCAACGCCGACGGCTTTATCCGGGGGTTTCCAAGCGGCTACGACACCATTGTCGGTGAACGCGGCGTCAAGCTTTCGGGCGGGCAGCGGCAACGTGTCGCCATCGCGCGGGCGCTCCTGGCCGACCCACGCACTTTAATCCTGGACGAGGCGACGAGCAGTTTGGACAGCGAGAGCGAAGGAATGATTCAGGAAGGCTTGGCGCAACTTCAGCGGGGGCGCACAGCGTTTGTGATTGCCCACCGGCTTTCGACCATTCGCAGCGCCGCCCAGATTTTGGTCTTGGAAGCAGGTAAAATCGTCGGGCGGGGAACGCACGCCCAGCCCCTGAAAAAAGGCGGGCGTTACCGTGAACTCCACGACCGGCAGTATGCGTGGGAACAAAACACCTTTACCAACCCCGGTGAAGATTACCTGACCGGCATCCCGGACATGGTGCGTTAGACGAAAGCCCGATGAGAACTTCTACACTCTTGATACTACTGATGAGTCCACTCGCCACCGCTCAAACCCTGACGGTGTTCGCCGCCTCGAGCCTCACCGAAGCATTTGAAGAAATCGCAGATGGTTTTTGAAACGCAGCGCGGCGGAGCCGAGGTACTCCTGAATTTCGACGGTTCCTCGACCCTTGCCACACAGATTGTTCAGGGCGCACCCGCCGACGTGTTCGCCAGCGCCGACGAAGACCAGCTGCAGGTCGCTATAGACGCAGGGCTCGCGGCAAACACACCGTCAGTTTTTGCCACCAACCGTCTGGTCGTAATTACCGTAAAAGACAGCAACATCACCCGGCTGGCGCAACTCGCCGAACCCGGTGTGCTGCTCGTTCTCGCCGCGCCCGAGGTTCCGGTCGGCAACTACGCACGCGAAGCACTGAAAAAGATGAACCGGGTTTACGGCGCAAATTTTTCAGACCGGGTGTTGGACAACCTCGTTTCGGAAGAGTCGAACGTGCGGCAGGTCGCCCTCAAGGTCGAACTCGGTGAGGCGGACGCCGCTATCGTCTACGCAACCGATGCGGCGCTCGCTGAAAATGTCAGGATTATCCCGGTTCCCGAACCGCTTAACGTACTCGGCACCTATGCGGTTGTGACA
Source organism: uncultured Trueperaceae bacterium (assembly GCA_963799485.1). Taxonomy (GTDB): domain Bacteria; phylum Deinococcota; class Deinococci; order Deinococcales; family Trueperaceae; genus Truepera. Next base: position 42,565 of record CAWCXJ010000004.1, on the reverse strand, counting down.
CTGGCAGACAGCACGCAACCCAAACTTGCCCAGGCGTTCGTCGACCTGGTGCGCTCGAGTCAAGGTCAAGCCGTGCTCAGCAAATACGGGTTCGGCGCACCTTAAGTGCTGTCAACTAAGTGCTGTCAACTCAACTTTTGAGCACACTTTTTGCAGGTAGACCTGTAGACAAGCGGAGAGACTGAACACGCATAGAATTGACTAAATGTGTACAAACTTCCAATGGCGAGCCACGCTCTAATGTTCTATGTAACGTGGTGCTAGGCTGTGTTCTGAACGAAACGGAGGCTAACTGTGTTCGACAAACTCAACGACTTTTTTGGTCAAGACGAAGGCCGCCAGCAAGACTATCGCGACTTCGAGCGCCGCTACCGCGAAAACCCGGACTCGATTTCCGATGAGGAGGCTGCGCGCCGTTACCGCGAGATGATGCAGAACCAAGACGACAGCGACTTCGACGATTCAAACGACCCCGAGGCCGAATCGGAATACGAGCGGGCGTTTAGCAAGATGTCGCCCGACGAACGCCGCGAGCTGGCGCGCCGTTACCAAGAAGCAAACCGCGACGACAGCCGCAGCTTTCAGGGCTACCGCGACGGTCAAGACCTGGATCAAGCTGCTAAACCCCGCGAACTGGGCCGGATGACCCGGCAAGCGTCGAAACAAGACCCCGATCTGATCGAGAGCTTGCTCGGCCCGAACAGCCCCTTAAACAGCACGGGCGGTAAAATGGCGATGGCCGGACTGGCCGCGTTCGCCGCCAAACGGTTTCTCGGCAAACGCTAGATTTTACGGCAAAACCTGACTACAAAGACGCGTCGGCTCAGGTCGGCGCGTTTTTTAGCGCGTGATGGAACAGCACTTCTTAACGAACCCGGAAAAGCTGCGCGCACTCGCCTCAGCTGCCGCGATAAGGCCGGCTGACCGGGTGCTCGAGCTGGGCAGCGGCGGCGGTACAGTTGCCGGAGTTCTGCCGCCTTGTACACTGACACTGGTCGAGCTCGACGCGGAACTCGCTAGAAGCTTACGTGTCCGTTTTCCGGAGGCAAAAGTCATTTCGGGCGACGCGCTGGCTGCTTTGGCAGCGCTCGCGGTCGATATCATTTTGTCCAACTTGCCGCACGCGTTGACCGCGGCGGTACTGGAAAGGCTAAACCGCAAAACTTTTACCCGCGCGCTGGTCGCTGTTCACGAAAAAGACGATATAGACGCCTTTAGCAACGCGTTCGACAGACTGAGGCTCGAGCCCCTTTTTACACTCTTCGAGCGAGATTTCACCCCGCCGCAACCGTTTTGCTCAAAGCTCATACGCGTAACCCGCCAATAACGCACACATCTGCGCCGGATACACTAGCAGAGTGAGACAAACTGCCGCTCCGACCGACGCGCCCACACCACCCGAAGCCCGCCTCATCACCATCGATATTTTGCGCGGGGTTGCACTTTTGGGTATCTTTTTGGTGAACATGCTCTTTTTTAGCGGGGCGTACGGCTATTTCGGCGTAACGGCGGCCCAAAACGCCTTTGAACGGGGGCTCGAGGGCTTTGTACGCGTGTTCGCCCAGGGTGCGTTTTACTCGCTCTTTTCGTTTTTGTTCGGTTTGGGGCTAGCCTTGCAACTCCGGCGCGGGCCGGTCGCCTTGCCCCGTTTTCGCCGCCGCCTGACGGTCCTGCTCGGTATCGGCCTCGTTCACGCCGTTCTTATCTGGTACGGCGACATCTTGCTGACCTACGCAGTCGGCGGTTTTGTGCTGACGCTCTTCGCCTTTCAAAAAAGTCGGGTGCTGGTCGCTGCTGCACTCGCCTTTTTCGCCCTTTCCGTGCTCGCCTATCTGACACCTTTTAGTCTGGGTTTTGCCGGACGTGCGTCTTGGCTTAATCTGAACACGTTTAATCAGGTATTTGAGCGCGGGACGTATCTGGGAGTCGTACAGTATCAACTGCAGCTGGCCGGGCGCGAAATTCTCAACCTGCCGAACTTTTTACCGACCGTGTTGTGGCTCTTTTTGCTCGGTTTGCTGGCAGGGCGGCGCGGGCTTTTCGAGCGGCCCCACCGCCGGACGTGGTACGGCGTCTTGATTACGGCGCTGCCTGTGGCGCTGGTCTTTAAGGGCGTGTACGCATACTGGTTTTTTACGGGAGCCTATAACCCGCTCGCGGTCGGCTACTCGTTCGCCATCGGCGGCCCCGCCTTGATGTTCGTGTATCTAGCACTCTTGACGCGGTTGCTCGAGAAACGTGAGTGGCAGCAAAGGCTGTCGTTTTTTGGTTTCGCCGGACGAATGGCGCTGACGAACTACCTCACCCAGTCGGTCGTCGGCACGCTGATTTTTAACGCCTACGGACTCGGCTATTTCAATGAACTGGGCTTAGGCGTGGCGCTCGTGCTGGTGCCCGTTATCTTTACCTTACAGGTGCTTTTTAGCCGCTGGTGGCTGTCGCGTTTTCGTTTCGGCCCGGTTGAGTGGGTGTGGCGCAGTTTGACCTACGGGGCGGCGCAACCTTTGCGGCGGCAAGCCAAGGCTTGAGGGCGCGTATTTTCGCGTCGCTACTCATCCTTCCGGGCGTAAGGGGCTGGCTCGAGACGCTCACCGTCGCGCTCGTTTTTTCAGCATGGCTCAACACTGGCGCTGGGCTTGGGTCTAGCGGGCGGGGTGCTGCTGCGCCCCCCATTTTTACACCACCTCTCGTTTTACGCGTGCTGGTCGTTCCGGATTTGCTCGAGGAACTCGTCTTCCGCCCCGCCTCCACGTTCTAAGTGTTTCCATAGTAAGCTTGCCAGATGCCAAGTGCGAGGTACATCAAGCTGAGCGAGGAAGAAGACAAGCAGTTGCGTGAGATTGAGCATCAGTCGGGACTGCGCGAGAAAGTACGTTTACGAGCAAGAATTTTGCGTTTGTCGCACCGTGGGCTGAAAGCTGAAGAAATAGCGAGCTACACGGGACGTGAGTAGCGTGTTGCGCGACTTCAACCGCTGGGAGCAAAGCGGGGTCGAGGGCCTAACTGAGGGGGTGGGCAGCGGTCAGCGGAGTCCTCTAGGCGAGCAAAAGCTTCTTAACGAAAAAGCTCAGTGAGGAGCGCAGTTGGACGGCCTCACAGTTAGCTGAAGCGGTGAACGAAGCGTTCAAGCTCAAAGTCAACCGCGAAAGTCAACCGCGAAAGTCAACCGCGAAAGTATGCGGGTGTGCTTGCACGCAATGGGCTACAGCTGGCAACGCCACCGCTACGTGCCTGTCAAACAGCCTGAAGCTGAGGTTCTAGCGGCTAAACAAGCCGAGTTCGACAGCTTAAAAAAAGAGCCCTTCAAGGAGCGCATGGCATCCGCCTGCAAGGTGACATCCTCCTGAAATACCTGGACGAGGTGGGTTTTAGCCGGTCTTTGCCTTTGAGTTATGGTTGGCGTCCCAAAGGCAAGCCCCTAAACGTTCCCAGGCACTGGGGGGCGGCGGGTCGCATCAACCTCATCGGCACTTTGTCCTGTACCCGAGGTACTGAGCAGCTCGCGTACCAAGTGCTTGAAGAACGTTGCTACGCAATCCATGTCAAAACGTACCTGGAAACGTTGGCGCAAGAAGCAGAGCGTCTAGCCCCAGAAACAGTCGTCATTCTCGACAACGCGGGCTTTCACCGGGCGAATCTCATTAAAGACGAACAGGATGCCTGGGCAGCTCAAGGGCTTACCCTGTGGTTTCAGCCCTCTTACTCGCCTCGGTTCAACCTCATTGAGACCGTTTGGAAAAAGCTCAAAGGCTTTCTCCTGCCCAGGCGCTGCTACAACTCTAGACAACAACTCCTGGACGCTGTGCTGGCTGCCCTTCAACTCCTCGGCGCTAAAGCTATCTCGCAGTCATAGTATGGAGATACTTAGTGCAGCATAAATAGCAACAGACAACTCTCGTCAGGAGGCCGGTCAATTCAAGCAGCGCTTTTGACCTCACACCCAACAGGCTAAACGCGCAGGTTCCGAACCCTTTCCGGTGCTTGCCCCTTACTTTTTACGGCTCCCGTCCACCGTAACAAAATCCTGGATAACTTAAATCGCCGCAACCTAGAGCCAGCCCTTCTCACGCGCCAACCTTGCCGCTTCAATCCGGTTTCCGGCCCCGAGTTTGCCGATGGCTTCAGAGAGGTAGTTACGCACCGTCCCGACTGATAACCCGAGCGTTTGGGCAATTTCGGGTCCGGTCTGCCCCTGCCCCGCTAGCCGCAAACACGCCCGCTCACGTTCGGTCAAAGGGTCGGGTTCGCCCCACGCTTCGGCGGCGAGTTCCGGGTCGATGGCGCGGCCGCCACTGTGGACACGTCGCACCGCCGCCGCCAGCTCAGTCGCAGGCGCGTCTTTAAGCAAATAACCTGCCGCGCCCGCAGCGAGCGCGCGGCGCAGGTAGCCCGCACGGGCAAAGGTCGTCAGGATGATAACGCGCGTTCGGGGACACTCGCGGCGCACCGCAGCAGCCAGCTCGAGCCCCGTCACCTTGGGCATTTCGATATCGGTCAAAAGCACGTCGGGTTTGGTTTCTTGGACAAGCGCCAAGGCTTCAGCCCCGTCAGGCGCTTGAGCCACGACCGAGAGGTCGCCCTCGAGCGCGAGCAGCGCCGCCAGCGCGCCCAACACCATCCCCTGATCTTCGGCGATGACGATACGAATCATGCGATTGGAGGTTCCAGAATTTCGGGCACCGTGTTCACTGTATGCCCGCGCGGCAACGTCAACCGGAGTTGTGTCCCCGTGGCACTGCCTTTAACCTCGAGCCGACCGCCGAGCAAGCCTGCGCGTTCGCCCATCCCCGAAAGCCCTGCCCCGTCAGGCGCACATTTGCCGAGACCGTTATCGATGACCTCGAGCCGCAGCTCGTCCCCAACCTGCAAAAGCCGCACCGTACACACCGACGCGTGGGCGTGCCGCACGACGTTCGTGACGGCTTCGCGCAGCGCCAGAGCCAGCGTGCTTGCTTGCACGGGCGGCAAGTTCAGCGGTTCGGCAAAGTATTCCAGCCGTACCCCGGTAGCCGCCAACAGCTTACGCGCGTGGGTCAGCTCACCTGCTAAATTGCGCGCCCGGTAGCCGCTCACCGCTTCGCGCACTTCTTTAAGCGCTCCCCGCGAGACCTGCGCCACCTCGCGCATCTCGCGTTCGGCCCGCACCGGATCGACCGGAGCCAGCCGCGAGGCCAGCTCGCTTTTTAAGGTGATGCTCGAGAGCGTATGCCCCAAGAGGTCGTGCAGATCGCGGGCGATGCGTTCACGTTCGGCGACTTTGGCGAGGCGTTCGATTTCGTCGTGTGCCAGACGCAATTTTGCGTTAGCCCGTGCTTTTTCGGCCTGAAAGATGTTGACGCCGCCGATAATCGGGACGAAAATCAGTGCAGGCGCAAAAGCTGCCAACCAGTAAGGCCACGGGATCCCCGAAAGTGCGGCGCTCAGCAGTCCGAGTGCAAAAATCCCGCCGACGACCCGCGCCGCAAAGCGCGGCGGCCCCGTAAAAGCTGCCGCCGCCGCCGCGTAGATATAGAGGCCGCTCGCCCCTGAGTTAAGCGGCGTAAATAAACCGCCGAGGAGCGCCATCCCCGCAACGCCCCAGAGAGCGCGTTTACCAGGCGCTCGCCACGTCCAAAAATATACGGGCAAAAATAGCGCGATGATAAGCGCGATAAGTGCCCAGTCCAGCGCGTTCCCGGGTTCGTAAAGCGGTTGAAAAAAGAGAAAGCTCAGATAGACCAGGTAGATATAAGGCTCCCGGCCCAGCTTTTTCGGTATGCGCTCAGTGGTCATAAGTTATTGTGCAGCTTGAAGGCCGGATTTTACACCGTACGCTATTTTCAGCCGTTCGGCTCGGTGGGGCTGCGTCACAGTACCTCCTACAGTACCTTTAGGACCGCTCGAGTCCGACCAGCTCAGCCGCACACAGGTCAACCTCAACCGGGCCGAAGATGCCGGTGTTAGTGCTAGCGACCGCCAAACCTGCGCTGCTTATATCTACACGGCCCAATACCGCCGTGCAGTCCAAATTTTCCGCTGTGGTCATGCCAAACCTCCCATACCGATGTATACGGTTTGACGGTTCAGTACTGCTACCTGAACAACTTTGTAAGTCTCCGGTTAAATGTTGAACCTGTTTACTGAAGCAAAGGTTACATAAAATGGTCACGGTTTGGAGCAAACTGTGGCCTAGCTCTAGCAGAGCTGCAACAGTTTGTGGGGCCAGTTTGAGGCGGGAGCCCACAGTGAATAAGCTCGAGTCGATCCAGGGGGGTCAAAGCTGTTTGACGTACTGTTTGCCGGATAATTCAAACATAAACGCTCTCTTGCTAGAGACGCTGACGTAGCGGCGTCACTCTCTACACGAAAGGAAAACAATTATGAGTAACGAGTCAAACAGAGTCGCGGTAACGTCGGATACCTCAGATATCCCGCGCCACCAACCGCGCTGGCAAGATTGGCTTAACCTGCTCCTAGGGGCGTGGCTATTTGTCTCTCCCTGGGTACTGCGAAGCAGCGGTATCTATAATACCGACGCTTGGTGGGTAGGTGCCCTCATCTTTTTAGTAGCAATCTGGGCGCTGGCGATGCCCGCTTCCAGCATCGCAGAGTGGAGCAACGCCTTGTTAGGTGCGGGGCTTTTTATCGCGCCGTGGGTACTCGGTTATCTCACCCTCCCGGCAGCTTGGAATGCCTGGATCGTCGGCGCACTGGTATTTATCTTGGCTGTCTCGGCGCTTGCCGGAACGCGGCGGGCAGGCGCGAGGCGAGCCTAGTAGTTCTGTCCAGCAGCTTTGGCAGAGGCTGAATGAGAGAGGCGTTGGTCAAGGTCATAAACCTCTTGGATTCAGCTTTTTTCATGTCCTCCATCTCTTAGCGCCTGCGTCGCCTTACTGTTGCGCCGATAACCGCACTAATGATATAAGGTGATGAGGAAGGTAAAACCTGCAATTACAAGCCCTGTGACGAGGCCGAGTCCTCCGGTGGTAAGCGCGAAAATCACTAGGTAGATGACCAGGGCGACAACTGCCGCGATCAAACTGCTGCGAAGGTAGCCTGCAAAGCTGCCGGTGCGGGCTCCGATGTTTTCGGTTGGGGAGTTTACGGCTTTGCCTCCAGTAATTAAATGTGTTGGGATACTTTCAGAATGAAATGGACTCAACCGTAGGTTTTTCCTTCGTCACGCCGGTAGGCCCACCCTGCGACCATCAGAAACAGCGCCGTAAAACCGAGCAAGACGGCAACGTGAAGCCACGCTGCCCCGCCTCGGCCCGCGCCCATCGTCCCTAAGGCGAGCTGCGCGTAGTGGTACGGCGGTAGAAAAGGGGCCAAACGCTGCATAAACCCCGGCAACTGTTCTACGGGAATCCACAGCCCCGAGGCAAACGCCAGCGGCAGATACACGAGGTTGACGACTGCCGCCGCCGAGTTCGGGCCGACCAAGTAGCCGAGCGCCATCCCCAGCGCACAAAAAGGCAACGCGCCCAGTAGCAATGTGCCGAGTAGAGAAGTCCAGGTCAAGGCGGGCAGGCGCACCCCGAAAAGGAAGAAGCCCAGCAGGAAAAGCCCCAGCACCACGAGCAGGCTAAAAACCAAAGCCATCACGATTTTGGCCGTAAAGTAGGCTCCCGGCGGCATCGGTGAGGCGCGTTTGAGACGTAACCAGCCCTGCCCCCGTTCGGACGCCAGCCCGACGCCGAAACCGAACAGTGACGCGCCGATAACGCCAAATGCACCATAGGTTGCGAGCATATAGGCCGCGACATTGACCGGCCCCGCCGACTCGCCGCCGAAGGTCAGGCCGAAGATAAGGTAAAACATCAGCGGAAAAGCGAGCGTAAAGACCGAGTAGACCGGCAAACGCCACACTTTGATAATCTCTGTTTTGGCCTCGAGCAGATAAATACGCGCTGTATGAGTCACGCCTGCACCTCATCTTCGTGTTCTACTTTTCGTGTCAGGGCTAGAAATGCCTCCTCGAGCCCTACCCCGGAAACCTCGAGGCCGGAAAGCGCCGGATCGTGGTCTAGCAAAAAGCGCACGACCGGCTCGGGCTTGGTCGCCCACAATTCGGTCAGCGCACCGCCTTGCCGTGCCCGCTGCACCCCCGGCAACGCCCGCACGGTTTTTAACGGCACTACCGTTTTACAACGCACCCGCTGCCCGGCGACCTGCTGCTTGATGGCGGCGGGCGTTCCTTCGGCAACCACGCGCCCACCGTTTAACACTACGATGCGGTCAGCCAGGGCGTCGGCTTCCTCCAGGTTGTGGGTCGTCAACAAAACTGTTTTACCCTCGGCGGCAGCCTCCCGCACGCTCTCCCAGAGTGCACGCCGCGAGGCCACGTCGAGCCCGGTCGTCGGTTCGTCGAGAACCAGCAGCGCGGGGTTGCCGACAAGCGCCAGTGCTAGATGCAGCCTCCCCTTCTGCCCGCCCGAGAGCTTGCCGTACAAACGGTGCTCGAGGCCCAGCAGCCCGGTGCGCTCCAGCACCTCACCCCGTGGCAGGGGGTGCCGATAGTAAGCTGCGAACAGCGCCAGGTGCTCCGCGACGCTCAGCGTTTCCGGAACGCCGGAGAGCTGCAACATCACCCCGACGCGTTCACGGCTCGCAGCTTCTTGCGGCGGCCTGCCGAAGAGCTGAACCTCACCTCTGTCCGGACGTAACAACCCCAGCAGCAGACTGAGCGCCGTCGTCTTTCCCGCTCCGTTCGGCCCTAACAGCGCCAGTACTTCGCCGGCGCGCAGCGTTAAAGATACGTCCGCCAGAGCCGGAACGTTGCCGTAGCTTTTGCAGACTTTAAGCAGGGCAGTTTCCGCGACCGTTGTACTTCCCGGCCCGATAGCTTTTTTCGGTATCGAAACGACCACAGTCAACCTCCTAAAGCGTACTGTGCGCTTCTTAAAGACCGGAGGTTAGTGCAAAGCGTCAGCCTTGGAGGGTGACAGGTGTCAGGTTTTTACGGTACGGACAGCACCGGACAACTCCGCGATAAACACCGCGACTACGCTCGTAAACGCCGGGTCGGGTGATACTTCAGGTTTTTAATGCTTTACACGCCCTTTATGTGCCACCGGTCAAACAGGCGAGGACGGCTTCTAGCGTAAAGCTAAACGTAGGCGACCCGACCTGAATTTGTTTGACCGGGTGGTGCGTTCGGTAGCCAAGGCGACCGGAGCGGATTTCGTCTCGCTGTCAGGGTTTGGCGGTAACGCGCCTTACCTCGGCAGCACCGTTGACACACGGCAAACCAGACCGTATAGTTTTCTCGACACACTGTTTGCTATATCGTCATCGGCGTAGTCGCACTTCCCGGTCGCCAGCGTTAGCTAAGGTTAAAAATGGGACAAAGCGTACGCCCCAAAGGAGCCTGTTTATGAAGCGTTTGGCTGTTTCTCTATTACTTCTCGCTGGTTTTGCTTTCACTTTCGCACAAGATGTCAAACCACGCCAAGACATCCGCATCGTCGTTGTTACGCACGGCAGCGCCGCCGACCCGTTCTGGTCGGTTGCCAGTAACGGCGTCAATCAGGCCGCCGAAGACATGGGGATTCAGGTCGAGTACCGCGCCCCGGAAACCTTCGACATGCCCCGGATGGCGCAACTTATCGACGCGGCGGTCGCTTCACAACCCGACGGCTTAGTCGTCTCCATCCCCGACGCCGACGCTTTGGGCGATTCGATTCGCGCCGCTGTAGACGCCGGGATTCCGGTGATGTCGATGAACTCGGGTTCGGATTCTTTTGAAGACTTGGGCGTGCTGCGGCACATCGGGCAGACCGAGTACGAAGCGGGTTTGGGCGCAGGCGAGCGGATGGCTGAAGCAGGTGTCACCAGCGGCGTTTGCGTCAATCACGAAGTCGGCAACATCGGCCTCGACCAGCGTTGCAACGGCTTTCAAGACGGTCTCGGCGACAGTGCTACGGTCAACGTGCTCTCAGTTTCAAGCGATCCTACGGAAGTTCGTAACGCGGTTTCAGCGGCGTTTACGCAAAACCCTGACGTCGGCGGCGTATTGGCGGTCGGGCCGCTAGGCGGTGAACCCACCATCGAAGCGCTCCGCGAAGGTGGACAGCTCGGCAATGTGCAAGTCGGGATTTTCGACCTCTCACCGACTATCTTGCAGGCTTTGGTCGACAATGAAATCACCTTTGCCATCGACCAGCAGCAATACTTGCAAGGCTACCTGCCGATTGTGTTTCTAACGAACTATATTCAGTACGGTCTCCTGCCTGCTGACCCCATCATCTTGACCGGCCCCGGTTTTGTAACGCCGGAAAATGCCGAGCAGGTCATCGCGCTGAGCGCTGAGGGGATTCGCTAGACGTTGGTTTGGGCTCGAGGTTTACCTGGCCTCGAGCCCCCTTCGCCGTAAAACTTGACTCTAGACAGCTCTAGGAGCCCTATTTGAGCACCACACCCCTGACCGACGAACGCGTGCGGGCGGTCAGCCCGCTGCGCAAACTCCTGAGCCGCCCCGAACTCGGCGCGGTTGCGGGCGCTATTTTAGTGTTTATATTTTTTGCCGTGATTGCAGGCGATTCGGGCTTTCTCAACTTTCGCGGCGTGGTGAGTTGGCTCGAGGTCTCCGCCCAACTCGGTATCTTAGCCGTTGCCGCCGCCTTACTCATGATTGGCGGCGAGTTCGACCTCTCGATCGGTTCGACCATCGGTGCAGCCGGGATGGTCATTGCCATTCCGGTTGCTATTTACAACTGGCCGGTGTGGGCCGCGATCTTGCTCGCGTTTGCCTTCGCGCTGTTTGTCGGACTCATGAACGGCGTAATCGTCAACCGCACCCGCTTGCCGTCGTTTATCGTCACACTGGCGTCCTTGTTTATCTTGCGCGGTCTGACTATCGGCGCGACCCGCCTGATTACCGGGCGCACCCAGGTTTCGGGGCTTAAAGACGCCGCCGCAACCGACTCGCTCGCACAACTTTTTATCGGCAACGTCTTTGGTATTCCGGTGTCGGTCTACTGGTGGGTATTTTTGGCAGCTATCGCCACCTGGATTTTGATCAAAACGCGTCCCGGTAACTGGATTTTCGGCGTCGGCGGCGACCCCGAAGCGGCCCGCAACTCAGGCGTTCCGGTGGGCAGCGTCCGTATTGCGCTTTTTATGGGTACAGCGGTTTCTGCCACTATTTTTGCGGCGCTGCAGGTTCTCGATTTTGGTTCCGCCGATGTGACCAGGGGCACCGGCAAAGAGTTCGAGGCGATTATCGCGGCGGTCATCGGCGGCTGCTTGCTGACGGGCGGATACGGTTCGGCGGTCGGCGCGGTGTTCGGAGCGCTCATTTTCGGGATGGTACAACAGGGTATCTTTTTTACGGGCGTTAACACGGACTGGTTCCAAGTATTCCTAGGTGCGATGCTGCTGATTGCCGTCGTGTTCAACAACTTTATCCGCAGACGCGCGACGGAGGCCAAATGACTCCCTCCAGTACCCCCCCGCTTATCGAGGTCGATAACCTCTGCAAGTTCTTCGGGTCGGTTATCGCCATCCAGGATATCTCGATGGCAGTCGCAGCGGGCGAAGTCATGTGCCTCCTGGGAGACAACGGCGCGGGCAAATCCACGCTGATCAAAACGCTCTCCGGGGTACACGAACCCAGCAGCGGACAAATTTCGGTCGAGGGCCGCGCCGTGCATTTTCACTCGCCGAAAGACGCGCTCGACGCGGGTATCGCTACAGTGCATCAACACCTCGCCATTCAACCCCTGATGAGCGTTACCCGCAACTTTTTTATGGGACGTGAACCGACGAAGGGGTGGGGGCCGCTGAAGCGTTTTGACACGACCTCAGCGGAAGAGACCGTGCGGCAAGAGATGCACAAGATGGGTATCGACGTGCGCGACCCCGGTCAGGCGGTCGGGACGATGTCGGGCGGGGAACGGCAGTGTGTGGCGATTGCCAGAGCCGTCTATTTTGGCGCGAAAGTCTTGATTTTAGACGAACCGACTTCGGCCTTGGGCGTCAAGCAAGCGGCAGTGGTGCTGCGCTATATCGCGCAGGCCAAGGCGAAGGGGCTCGCCGTGATTTTTATCACCCACAACGTCCACCACGCCTACCCGGTCGCTGACGCCTTTACCATCCTAAAACGCGGTCAAAGCTACGGGACGTTTAGAAAAGCCGACGTGACCCGCGAGCAGGTCTTGGAGATGATGGCAGGCGGACGAGAACTCGACGCGCTCGAGGCCGAAATCCGCGAGTTCGAGCGGAGCGATACCCAAGCACATGCGTAGGGTAAAAGCCGCGCTCATCGGCGCGGGACGGATGGCGCAGACGCACGCAAGGGCGTTACGGGCGGTGCCGGAACTCGAGCTAACTGCCATTTGCGACCAGGTACCGGAAAACGCCGCATGCCTCGCCGACCCGTTAGGTGTCGCCGTAAAAACGCTCGCGGACACCCTCGCCGACCCTGAACTGGACGCGGTTATCATCACCTCACCGACGCCCACACACGCGGCGCTCATTCAAAGAGCAGCCGAAGCCGGGAAACACATCTTCGTTGAAAAACCCCTAACAGCGACGTTGGCTGAAGCAGAAAACGCCACTCAGGTTATTAGAGAAGCCGGGGTACAGGGTCAGGTAGGCTTTCAGCGCCGCTTTGACCCGGCCTATGTCGAGGCGAAACGGGCGCTTACGGCGGGTGAACTCGGTGAAGTGATGAGCTTTCGGGGGGTGTCCAGGGACCCCTCTCCCCCACCTTTAGCGTTCCTCAGAACTTCCGGCGGGTTGATGCTCGACTTAGGCGTTCACGACCTCGACACGATGCGTTTTTTGATCGGTGAGGTCGCGGAGGTTCACGCGACGGGTTCGGTTCAGAAGATGTCGGAACTTGCCGAACATGGACTTTTTGACAGTGCGGTCGCCACCGTCCGGTTTGAAAACGGGGCGTTGGGAACGCTCGAGCTGGGCCTTCACACGGCCTACGGTTACGAGATTCGCGCCGAAGTTTTGGGAGAATACGGCAGATTACACCTCGAGATGACCTCTCCGCTAAACCTGACGCGCTACACCACCGAAGGCGCAGTCTCAAAAGGCCCACAAAACTTTGAAGAGCGGTTCTTAGCGGCGTATACCGCCGAACTCAGCGCGTTTGCAACCTGCCTGCTGGAAAATCGCCTTGTCTCCCCGAACGCTGAAGACGCCGTAAAAACGCTTCAGTTAGCGTTGGCGGCGCAGTGGGCGCTCGAGACGAATCAGACCGTTCAAGTTGCAACATTTACCGAGAAAGATAAAGTTCAAGCGTGACGCATATCTCTATCCTCTCAACCGTTCTATTTAGATAAAAGGATTCTATTTTGACCCATCCAAATCGTTCTTTAGGTTTCGGTGTTCTCGGCGCGGGGCGTATCGGCGCACTTCACGCCCGCAACTTAGCGGGCAGTATCGACGGCGCGCACTTGGTTGCGGTGATGGACGCAAACCCTGACGCGGCGCAAAAGGCGGCTTTCGGTGGCGCGGCTGTGATAGACAGCGTTGAAGAATTGCTGGGGCATCCCGGTGTAGACGCCGTACTTATCGCCTCACCGACAACCCTGCACGCTGAGCAGATTACGGCGGCAGCCGAGGCAGGCAAAGCCATCTTCTGCGAAAAACCGGTAGCGCTCGCGCTTAAAACAACCCAAAACGCGCTCGACGCCGTAAAAACAGCAGGTGTCCCCTTTCAAATCGGCTTCAACCGCCGCTTCGACGCCGGCTTTCGGGAGGTGGCGCGGGCGATTCACGCCGGCGAGTTGGGCCGCCCCGAAATGTTCCGCGCGCAGTCGTCCGACCCGGCGCCGCCACCGGAAAGTTATGTTGAAACGTCCGGCGGTATCTTCGTGGATTCGGTGATTCACGACCTCGACATCGCCCGCTTTATGGTGGGTGAGGTGACGCGGGTGACGGCGCTCGGGCGGGTTTTGGTCGCGCCGTACCTGGACGTTTACGGCGACGTGGACACGAGTATTTTGACCGTTGAGTTCACCTCCGGCGCTATCGGCGTCATTCAAAACAGCCGCCGCACCGTTCACGGCTACGACCTCCGCATCGAAGTTCACGGTGAGCGCGGCAAACTCGTCACCGAAGTGGAGCGGGCAACCCAAGTTTGGAAATACGGCGAGGCCGGGATTCAGGGCGATTATGTTTATTACTTTCTCGAGCGTTTCCGCGACGCCTACCGCGCCGAAATGCAGGCGTTTGTAGACGCCGTAAATTCAGGCGAAAAGCCGAAACCGGGAGCTGAGGATGCAGTGGAGGCGCTCCGTTTGGCGTTGGCAGCGACCAAAAGCCTCAAAGAAAAACGTCCGGTTGAGGTTGCGGAGATTACGCTGTGAAGCGCGATATGGACTTGGTGAGGCAGATTATGCTTAAGCTTGAAAGATCTCCTCCAACCCTTATGACGACTATGTGGACCGCAAATACAAGGGTACAGCGAGGAAAAACTGACTTATCACATTCGCCTCTAGGAGAAGCAGATCTTGTTGAAGCAGCTAAATTACTGAACCACAAAAGCTCGCCTGTTTACAAAGCGATAAGACTTACTTGGCAAGGTCATGAATTCTTGGATGCAGCAAGAAATGAAACTATCTGGCAGAAAGCAAAAAAGTCATTCAAGACAGAGGCGGTTCACTTACCTTTGATGTTGTCAAAGCCGTTCTAGCTCAAATCGCACTTAAACAGGTTGGTCTCTAATGCTCAGACAGTCATTTACCTGGTGGAGTTTTTACACCCCCGAAACCGACGCTGAAACACTTTTGCGCCGCGCCGCCGAAATCGGTTACGACGGCGTAGAGCTGGTAAGCGAAGACCTCTTTCCGGTAGCCCGAGGTATGGGTTTGGAAATCACTACGCACCCGGCGCACCAGAGTATCGAAAAGGGCCTAAACCGCCGTGAGCATCACGAACGCATCGTTCAGGAGACCGAAACATCCCTGAGACTTGCCGAACGCTGGCAGATTCCCAACCTCATCTGTTTTAGCGGCAACCGGGGCGGGCAGCCGGACGACGAAAGCGCAGAGATTACGGCAGAAGGACTCCGCCGCCTCGCGCCACTCGCCGAAAGTGCGGGCGTGACGCTTTTGCTCGAGCTGCTCAACAGCCGCATTGACCATCCGGATTATACGTGTGACCACACGAGTTGGGGTCTCGAGGTTTTAGGGCTTACAGGTTCAGCGAACGTCAAACTTCTTTACGATATCTACCATATGCAAATCATGGAGGGCGACCTTATCCGGACGATTCAAAACCACCACGGCGCGTTCGGGCATCTGCACACCGCCGGAAACCCCGGACGTCACGAACTGAGCCCTGCGCAGGAAATCAACTATCCGGCAGTGTTTCAGGCTGTCGCGGAGAGCGGCTACAGCAGCGTTGTCGGGCACGAGTTTATCCCTACAGGCGACGCCGAAGACAGTTTACGGCGGGCGTATCACCTCGTTTTAGAGGCTGAGCGGCGGGCGCAGGGCTTTTCTAGTGCAAATGAACAGGCGTGGTAGCTCGGTTTAAGTTTGGCGTGGTTGCAGGTTACCAGCCACTTCTCACCAACCCAACTTGACCGTTGACCCAAACATTTTAGAAGTAGCAAGGTAATGTAGCGCTATGACCTCCGAACTGACTTTTCTGGGGTGTGGCGACGCGTTCGGGAGCGGCGGTCGGTTTAACACCTGTTTTTCGGTTGTTTCCGGCGAGACACGCTTTTTAATCGACTTCGGCGCGACTTCGATGATAGCGGCGAAAAGGCTCGGCGTTTCGTTAGACGAGATTCCGCTGATTTTCGTGACGCACTTACACGGCGATCATGTGGGCGGTCTGCCGTTCTTGCTGCTCGAGGCCGCCCTCGTCAGTCACCGCACCGCGCCGCTCACCATTGCCGGGCCACCCGGACTTAAAGCACATATTCCCGGACTTACCGAAGCCCTTTTTCCCGGCACACCGCTCGAGCTGCCCTTTGAACTGAGTGTGCTCGAGCTGCCCCCCGACCGACCCGCCGACGTTTTGGGCGTTCGCGTTACGCCTTACCTTGTCAGACACGCACCGACTTTGGTTTGTACCGGCCTGCGTTTTGAACTCGGCGGCAAAATCCTCGCGTATTCAGGGGATACGGTCTGGACGGGTGCCTTACCCAAGCTTGCGCAAGGCGCGGATCTGTTTATCTGCGACGCCTACACCTTCGCTCAGCCCACCCCTCAGCACCTCGATTATCAGACGCTGAAGGCCCACTTTGCCGAGCTCGGTTCGAAACGCCTTGTCCTCACGCATTTGGGGCAGGTGTTTTTGGACAAGCTGGGAGCGGGTACAGTACCGGAGTTTGAAACTGCCAGGGATGGGCTTACCGTACAGTTCTAATCTCTCTAAAATAACCGCTTGCGGCCGGACAAACCGTCGGTGGCTGCAAGACTGTATTTATGCACCTGAACAGGCTGGCTGAAGAACTCAAGCCGACGAGCGGACAAACGCAGCTTTACAAAAAGCTGTAGCTTGAAGTGCGGCTTACGGTAATACTGCTTTTATTCCGCTACGCTTTAACGATGAAGTTCAGCAAACTTTTCCGTCTCGGCAAACAAGGATACAACGCCTATCGCAGTTACAAAGGGCAGGGTAAAAGTCGTTACTCATCTAGCAGCCGTTATAAGGGTCGGCGGCGCGAAGGGACGCTCGAGCGCCTTGTCCGCAGATTTCTACGATAAGAGCGCGGTTCTGTGCTTTTTGACAATTATAGCAAGAAAGAGCCACCCAAAACCGGGTGGCTCTTTGAGATTCTCAAAGGTGGCTTAGTGGAGCGGGAGACGAGATTCGAACTCGCGACATCTACCTTGGCAAGGTAGTGCTCTACCAGCTGAGCTACTCCCGCAAGAGCGGTATCATCGGTCAATAAACGCTATCAGTTAAAAATGAGATAGACGTTTCCTTACCTCAAATACCGCACATGCTAGAAATAAGAGGCGCTACCCGAAGGGCAACACCTCTCTATCAAAATAAATTCCTCGCACTGACCTACTTTTGCAGGGGGCTGCCCCCCAACTATCATCGGCGCTGGCGTGCTTAACTTCCGAGTTCGAGATGGGATCGGGTGGATCCACGCCGCTAGAAGCACGAAGAAAAAAATAGTGACAAGCGAAATAAGTGTGAACAAAGATGAGTCCAATTTAGGGTTAAGTCCTCGATCTATTAGTACTGGTCAGCTAAACACGTTGCCGTGCGTACACTCCCAGCCTATCACCCGGTGGTCTTCCGGGGATCTTACTCCCACAAGGGGATGGGAAATCTCATCTTGGAGTCGGCTTCGCGCTTAGATGCTTTCAGCGCTTATCCGTTCCGCACATAGCTACTCAACATATGCCCTTGGTAGACAATTGAGAAACTAGCGGTGCGTCCATTCCGGTCCTCTCGTACTAGGAACAGCTCTCCTCAAATTTCCTGCGCCCACAGCGGATAGAGACCGAACTGTCTCACGACGTTCTGAACCCAGCTCGCGTGCCATTTTAACCGGCGAACAGCCGGACCCTTGGGACCTTCTCCAGCCCCAGGATATGACGAGCCGACATCGAGGTGCCAAACACCGCCGCCGCTATGAACGCTCGGGCGGTATCAGCCTGTTATCCCCGGGGTAACTTTTATCCGTTGATCGATGGCCCTTCCACAAGGTACCACCGGTTCACTAGAACCGACTTTCGTCCCTGCTCGACATGTACGTCTCGCAGTCAAGCTCCCATATACTCTTACGCTCTACGCATGATTTCCGACCATGCTGAGGGAACCTTTGTGCGCCTCCGTTACTCTTTAGGAGGCGACCGCCCCAGTCAAACTACCCACCTAACACTGTCCCCCGCCCGGATAACGGGCGCAGGTTAGACATCCGAACAAATCAGGGTGGTATTTCACCATTGACTCCACCGAACCTAGCGGCCCGGTTTCACAGTCTCCCACCTATCCTACACAGATTCGTCCTAATGCCAATATCAAGCTATAGTAAAGCTCCACGGGGTCTTTTCGTCCTGCTGCGGGTAGGCCGCATCTATACGGCCAGTTCAATTTCACCGAGTCTCTCTCCGAGACAGCGCTCCAGTCGTTACACCATTCGTGCAGGTCAGAACTTACCTGACAAGGAATTTCGCTACCTTAGGACGGTTATAGTTACCGCCGCCGTTCACCGGGGCTTCAATTCGCAGCTCTCACCGCTCCTCTTAACCTTCCGGCACCGGGCAGGTGTCACACCCTATACGTCCCCTACGCGGGTTTGCAGAGTGCTGTGATTGTGGTAAACAGTCGCTAGAGCCGATTTACTGTGCCCGTTTCACGCAGGTACAAGTACCAACGTTACACACGGGACCCCTTCTCCCGAAGTTACGGGGCTATTTTGCAGAGTTCCTTAGAGAGAGTTCTCTCGCGCGCCTTAGTGCTTTTACACTCGCCCACCTGTGTCGGTTATCGGTACGGGCGCTCTTGCTTCAACGTTTAGAGGTTTTTCTTGGCACCATGGATTCAACCAGTTATCAACCCCGTAGGGCCTTCCCGAATAACGTCACTTACGCGCGAGGCGGATTTGCCTGTCCTCACAAGCTTCGTTACCCGCCGGGCATAGCCATAGCTCCGGTTGGTCTATCCTAATGCGTCACCCCATCACTCCACAAAAGCGGGGCAGAAATATTAATCTGCTGTCCATCGACTACGCCTTTCGGCCTCGCCTTAGGTCCCGCCTAACCCTGGAAGGACGACCCTTGTCCAGGAAACCTTAGGCTTACGGCGGAAGGGATTCTCACCCTTCTTATCGTTACTCATTCCTGCATTCGCACTTCCGATACCTCCACATGTCCTTCCGGTCATGCTTCAACGGCCTACGGAACGCTCCCCTACCCACAATAGCAGCGCCAGAGTGCTACTATCATGCCGCGGCTTCGGTACAACGCTTAGCCCCGATCATCTTCGGCGCAAAGACACTCGACTAGTGAGCTATTACGCACTCTTTAAAGGAATGGCTGCTTCTAAGCCAACCTCCTAGCTGTCTTAGCGTCTTCACATCCTTCACCACTTAGCGTTGATTTAGGGACCTTAACCGGCGGTCTGGGTTGTTTTCCTCTCGTCTGCGAAAGTTAGCTCACGCAGACTGACTCCCGGGGTATGGACCATTGGTCTTCAGAGTTTGACAGGGTTTGGTAAGCTGGTAGGCCCCCTAGCCCAATCAGTGCTTTACAGCCAATGGTAAACCCCCGAGGCTAGCCCTAAAGCTATTTCGGGGAGAACCAGCTATCTCCAGATTCGGTTAGCTTTTCACTCCTAACCACAGCTCATCCCAAGACTTTTCAACGTCAACGGGTTCGGACCTTCACTTCCTGTTACGGAAGCTTCATCCTGGCCATGGCTAGCTCATCTGGTTTCGGGTCTACTAACTGCGCCTGAACGCCCTGTTCAGACTCGCTTTCGCTTCGCCTCCGGCTATCGCCTTAAACTTGGCACAGTCAGTAAGTCGCAGGATCATGCTTCAAGAGGCACGCCACAACACACATAAGGTGCCGTGACTGCTTGTAAGCACACGGTTTCAGGAACTATTTCACTCCCCTCACGGGGTGCTTTTCACCTTTCCCTCACGGTACTGGTTCGCTATCGGTCAGTCGGAATATTTAGCCTTGCGGGGTGGTCCCCGCGGGTTCACTCAGGATTCCACGTGGCCTGAGTTACTCAGGTGCCGGCTAAGCTTTCGTATTTTTCGCCTACGGGACTTTCACCCACTCTGGTACGCCTTTCCAGTGCGTTTCGGCTAAACACTCGAGTCTACGTTGCCGGTCCTACAACCCCGAAGCCCGAAGGCTTCGGTTTGGGCTCTTCCCGTTTCGTTCGCCACTACTCAGGGAATCGAGTTTTCTTTCTTTTCCTCTAGGTACTTAGATGTTTCAGTTCCCTAGGTTCCCTCCGCCATACCTATAGATTCAGTATGGGGTAACAGAGGTTCGCTCTGCTGGGTTTCCCCATTCGGACATCCCCGGATCAAAGTTTGCTTCCAACTCCCCGAGGCTTATCGCAGGTAGCCACGTCCTTCTTCGGTTCGACTGCCAAGGCATCCACCGTGTGCCCTTAGTAACTTAACCCTAAAGTTATTCGTACTTAAGACGCGCTTGCAATTCATAGCCAAAAGCTACAATTTGCTTACGCTTTTAGATGCTCATTCACACTTATTCGCTTGTCATTGTTCACGCCGACTCTTTCGAGCGGCAAAAAGAAGTCTATATCTAAAAGCCTCGCCGTGTCAACCCCCTGCGCACCGAGAGCCGCATTTTATTTTTGAGAAACTTTCTTTACGGCGTCCAGCACGTAAAGTTCAGCCTTTTACAGCGTGTCGGAGAACAGCCCGACGCAGGAAAGACGTAGGAAAAGAGTTGAGCGGAAACGGTTAGACTAGCTTGAGGACAGCGAGACGGGCTCGAGGTTCTTAGCAGCAGCTTTGACCTTCTAGAACCCGCAGGTAAAATTGAAACCAAGCCGAGTATTAAGCCAAGCAGAGGACGGAGCGCGGTATGAGTGAAATTATCGAGACATTTTTGGCCCAGATGCGCGAACAACACGCCGACGAAATCAGCGCGGTCGAATTGCCCGAAGGTACCGACGCATATATCGCCGAACGTGTTAAACGGGGCGACACCGAAACGCTGACCTTTATGCTCAAGCTCGCCTATTTGATGGGGCTACACGCAGGTTACGCGGCGCAGCATGAGGAGCCCTCCGGGACACCTTCAGGCTCGCTCCAGGCTTAGCGGTCTGTCAAAAACTTCTGCTAGCGGCGGCTGCTGATACGCGCGGCCCGCCGCGCGGAGATGTCTAGGAGCTTTTCTTGCGAATTGACGCGGTGCTGTCCCGCTTTGCGTTTGATATAGCAGTAAGAGCCGTCGGCGTGAAGCTCGCGCGCCTTGTCGTTGTCTTGCAGGCACAGCTCCAAGACCTGAAAGACTTTTTTCTTGACAGCGCGGTCTTCGACGGGAAAAACGACCTCGACGCGCCTCGTGAGGTTGCGCTGCATCCAGTCCGCAGACCCCAGGTAGAGGTCTTCTGCGCCGCCATTAAGGAAAAAGAAAGCTCGAGAGTGCTCTAAAAACCGCCCGACGATGCTCCGTACCCGGATACGTTCGCTAACACCCTCGACGCCGGGGCGCAAACAGCAGATGCCGCGCACGATGAGGTCGATTTCAACACCCGCTTGCGACGCCCGGTAAAGAGCGCGAATCACCCGTGGGTCGACGAGCGAGTTCATCTTGGCAATGATGCGCGCCTCGCGGCCTTCGCGGGCGTGCGCCTCTTCACGCTCAATCACCCGCATCAGTTCGTCGCGGAGCGTTTCGGGCGCGACCCAGAGTTTACGCCACGACTTCTGTTTGGAAAACCCGGTGAGGTAGTTAAACAGTTCAGACAGATCAGCACCCAAATCGGCGTCGCAAGAGAGCATCCCGAAGTCGGTATAGATGGTGCTGGTCGTGCGGTTGTAGTTGCCGGTACCTAAATGGACGTAGCGGCGGATATCTTTACCCTCACGCCGGACGATGAGGAGGGTTTTACAGTGGGTTTTAAGGCCCGCAAAACCGTAAACGACGTGAACCCCGGCGCGCTCCAACTCTCTTGCCCAGACGATGTTGTTCTCTTCGTCGAAGCGCGCCTTGAGTTCGACCAAGGCCGTGACCAGCTTGCCGTTTCCGGCAGCCCGTGCCAAAGCTGCCACGACCGGCGAACGCCCACCGACGCGGTAGAGCGTCTGTTTAATCGCGAGCACATTAGGGTCGTCGGCGGCTTGTTCGATGAGGTTCAAAACCGCGTCGAACGAGTGAAACGGGTTGTGAATCAGCACGTCTTGCTGCCGGATGACGCCGAACACGTCCGACATCCCGATAAATTCGGTAGGCAAACGTGTATCAAAAGCGGGGTAGCGCAATTCGGACAAGTCGAGCAGCGCCAGCTCCATAAAGTCGCCGACGTTTAGGTGGTCGTCGATACGGTAAACGTCGCTCTCGGAGAGTTGCAGGGTTTTGCGGAGAAAGTCGCACCACGCCGCAGGCATCTTGTCGGTGACCTCGAGCCGCACCGCGTCGCCCCAGCGCCGTTTTCTCACCTCGTCTTCAATGACCCGCAAGAGGTCGTCGGCCTCGTCTTCGGCAATCTCGATGTCGGCGTTGCGGGTTAGTCTAAAAGCGTGGCTCGAGACGACCTCCAAACCCGGAAACAGGTCGCCGACCTTGGCGCGGATAATCTCTTCGGATAAAACGAAACGAAAGGTTTTGTCGGCGTCGCCCTGCGGCGGCAACCGTAAAAAGCGGGGCAAAACGCCCGGCACCTGCACCACCGCGAGTTTGGTCTCTTCGCCCTCCGGGTCGAACAGCTCTAAAAGCAGCGAAAAGCTCAGGTTCGGCAAGCGTGGAAACGGGTGGCCCGAATCGACGGCTAAGGGCGTCAAAACCGGAAACAGCTCGCGGTCGAAGTACGCATCGACGACGGCGCGGTCGGTGTCTGAAAGTTTGGCAATCGGTAACAGCGAGACGCCGTGACGCGCCAGGGCAGGCAACACGTCGTGCCGTAAAACCTTGCGGTGCCGCGCAATCAGCGGGTGCAGCTCTTCGGACAGCTCAGACAGCTGCTCGGCAGGGGTCAGGCCGTCGAAACTCCGCCGAACGATGCCCGCCGCGACCTGTTCTTTGAGGCCCGCATAACGGATCATCATGAACTCGTCTAGGTTGGTGCTGAAAATAGCTAAAAATTTAAGCCGCTCGAGGGGCGGATTTTCGCTGTCTTCGGCTTCTTCTAAAACGCGTTCGTTAAACCTCAACCACGACGTTTCACGGTTGAAGTAAAACTGTGGGTCTTGCAGGTCAGGCTCGGACATGGCTCAGCCTAACAAATCCGCTTTAGAGAATTATGGTTTTGTCCCGAAATCGAGCAGAACACGAGAAAGGAAAAGGCAGAATCAAGCAGAGTGAGCGGCCCAAATTCTCCCTTCTCCAACTTTTAAGCCGTTTCGGGTTCGGGGGTCTCGAGCACCACCTCGAAGCTGACCTCGGCTTTTAGGCTCTCCGCAACCGAACAGTATTTGTTCGTTGCCAAATCCACAAACCGCGTCGCTGTTTTCTCGTCGAGTCCGGGTACGTTAAAAAAATGTCTGGCGTGAATGTGAGTGTAAGGCGCGGGCGCCGCGTCGGGACGTTCGCCGGAAAGTTCGATGCGGTAACCCTGGATGTCCAAGCGGCGCTTTTTAAGCATCTCCACAACGTCATAGGCGGCGCACGCCCCGACTGCGTTTAACAAGAGTTCCATCGGGCGCATTCCGGTTTGGGCTTCTTTCTCACCGTCGATCATGACCCGTTGCCCTTCCGGGGTGACGCCGACGAAACGTTTACCGACGAGGTGATGCACGGTAGTTGTTTTAGTTGTCATGCTCTTAAGTATGCCGCACGTAGCGGGCCGCCGTGTCGGACGTAAAACATACCCGACTTTGCGACTATCGCCGTATTGCCGATGTTGCCGTAAACTACCGAATATTGCCGTAAACTTGTACAAGTGGTGAGTCCGGGGGAAATCTGGAGTACAACCCAGAGCAAGGCCGGGTGGCGGCGCTGGGCAAAAGTCAGACGCTCACAGCTTGATACCCGGGTTCTAAGCGAACACGCCGTAAAACAGTTGGGGCACTGCCCACTTTACAAACAAGCTGAACACGTCTTGACCTATCTGGCTTTCGGCAGTGAAATCGACCTGTCGGAGATGAGCGGCAAGCATTTTTACGCAACGCGAGCCCACCCGGACGGCACGCTTACGGTTCATCCACT
The DNA here is from genome assembly GCA_963799485.1 of uncultured Trueperaceae bacterium. Lineage (GTDB taxonomy): Bacteria > Deinococcota > Deinococci > Deinococcales > Trueperaceae > Truepera. Next base: position 18,800 of record CAWCXJ010000004.1, on the reverse strand, counting down.
GACAAAGAACTTGGAACGTCACCCCTACGGTTTTTGGCAACCCGCCGCAGACGTAGAGATTGAACCGGGGAGGCTCGAGCTGCTCCTCGTCCCCGGCCTAGCGTTTGATACCTCCGGCAACCGCCTGGGATACGGCAAAGGTTTTTACGACCGCTTGTTGGCCCAAGCCGGAGATATTCCCATCGTCGGCGTCGTCCCAGCCGAACTTATTGTTCCGGTTTTACCGACCGAACCGCACGACGTCAGGATGACGCATCTGCTAAGTGAAAAGGGGGTGCTCGAGGTGTTGGAGCAAGAGGTGTTGGAGCAAAAAGTGCTGGAGCAGTGAGCAGTAGGCGACGAGACTGTACAAGCCAAGACAAGCTGAGACTGTACAACTCGCTGCTCATCGCTTTTCGCTCATTGCTTATCTAGATAAGGCGCCAACTTGGCCCGCACCGCGTCTGAGATCGGTACAGGTTTCTGCGTGTTGTAATCGAACATCACCACAACCGAACGTGAACGCGCGGCAACTTCATTGTTACCGTAAATCTCTTGCGCCAGGGTCACGCTCGTTCGGCCTACCTTGGCAATCCGGGTCAAGACGTATACCGTATCCTGAAACCGTACCTGCCGTAAAAAGTCGAGCGAAATGTGCGCCAAAATCAAATTGACGCCCTCATCACGAAACTGGCCTAGGAACTCCACCCGGCCCTGTTCGGAATAAAGCGCGTACGAGGTGTTGTTTAGATGCCCTAAGGCGTCGGTATCGTTGAAACGCACCTGGATGTCGGTGCGGTGGGTTTGAGCTGTTTGGGTCTGGACGTCATGCATAAGCTCAGCTTACCCGGCTACAGCGTTTGAAGCCGTTTGAACCGGACGTGGCAACCGCTGACAGTGTGGGCAAAAGTGCGTACCACGCCCCCCGACGACCGTTTTAGAGATCGGTCTGCCGCAACGCGGGCAAGGGGTTTCGGGACGACCGTAAACCTGAAGCTGCGCGGCGTAACTGCCGACCTCACCATTTACGGTGCGGTAATCCTGCAAGGTTGTGCCCTTAAAGGCGATGCTTCGGGTTAAAACCTCGCGGATGGCGTCGGCAAGCCTGTAAGCTTTGGCTTTAGAGATGGTTTTTGCGGGTGCGAGCGGGTGAATCCGGGCTTGCCAGAGCGCTTCGTCTGCGTAGATATTGCCGACACCTGAAACCGGACGTTGGCTTAAGAGATACGGTTTGATGGGCATAGCTGAAGCCTGCAGCGCGCCGTAAAAGCCGGAGTTGGTGAAGTCGGACTCGAGCGGTTCAGGCCCCATCTGATAGAGCGTTGGCAGCGTTTCGTATTGACCAGAAGGCACGACCAGAAATCGCCCGAAACGGCGTACATCTTGAAAATAGAGCGTTGGGTCTGGGCCGGGAGAAAGCTCGAGCTTCACCCGCGTATGTTTCGCAAAAGGCTCCGGGCTGATGATGCCGGTCATGCCCAGATGAATGACCAAATCATCTCCGGCAGAGAGGGGCAAAAGCAAGAATTTCCCGCGCCGTTTGACCGCCAGAATTTCTTGCCCTGCGGCCCGCTCGAGCCCCACATATTTCGGCCCCGGCAGCGCTTGGGCAAGTTCAGCACTTAAAATTGTCCGGCCTGTGAGCCACGGCCCCAGTTCACGCCGGACGGTCTCGACTTCAGGGAGTTCGGGGATACGAAACCAGCCCTTCATAAAGCGCTTTGCCGACGACTGCGCCGTCTAGCTCCAAGCTTTCGTAAAGCTCCAAGTCGCGGTCACTGGCAACGCCGCCGCCGGCGACGAGCGTATGTGGACACGCGGCGCGCATCAAACTTACGGGCTCCGGATCGACGCCTAAAAGCGTCCCGTCGCGGGCGATGTCGGTATAGATAATGTGCGTCACGCCCTGCTCGGACACGCGCCGCGCCAGTTCACGGGCCGCGACGGTGCTCGTCTCCGTCCAGCCGCGTACTGCGACGAGGCCGTCCCTAGCGTCGATCGAAACGGCGATACGGTGCGCGTCGTAACGCGATAAGAGCGTGTCCAACAGCTCGGGTTGAGTTATCGCTGCCGTGCCGATAATCACGCGTTCAACACTTTCCAATAGGCGTTCGGCGGTCTCCACGTCACGGACGCCGCCACCGACCTCGAGCTTGCAGGGGAGCGACCGCGCCAATTTGCTGATAATGTCTTGATTGTCGCCGTGACCGAACGCCGCGTCGAGGTCAACGAGGTGAAGCCACGGCGCTCCCTTGTCGGCCCAGAGGCGGGCAGCCTCGAGGGGGTCGTCGAAGTACACCGTCTCATCTTCCGAACGGCCCTCTATAAGCCTGACTGCTTTACCGCGCTGAATATCGACTGCCGGGATGACTTCAAACATAGCGTAAGTATAGCCCGCCCGTCACCCGGTCAAAAGTGGGGTACAAGGTTTAGTTGGAGCTTAAGTCGCCGTCTATAACGACGACCGGCTTGCCACGCGCCTGATTGCTCGCCATATAGCAGTGCCTCGGCAATTTCCTCTAACTGAAACGTCCTGCCGAGGTCAAGTTTTTGGCGTCCTGCAGCTACGTCATCGACAAAAGTCGGTAAGCTCTCCGGCGTAACGTCGCTCGCTTCCCTGGCATAACTCGTCAGTTTGACCCCGGTCGGGATGTCGCCCATCGGGGCGAAGTCGGAGCGCACCACGCCCTTTCACCGAAGTTCCAAAATTGAGAGCGCCTCGTTTGCGGAGCGGTGTACGCAGTGATTACCTTGCCCTCCAAGCGTCCGCTCTGCTTTCTGTCTGGAAAATAACCGAGGTACCGATACTGCGGAGGTGCTGCTTACGTTATCTCACAAACTATCTGCCTGCTTTGAGTCGGTCTAGGTGCCGAAATAGCGTCTAGCAGGTACGTTGTGAAGTTACAAAGGTAAGATTCGCATTCAGTAATCACAGTGCCCGCTCAACTTTTTGCAGTCGTACCAACTGTCTCTTGGCGAGTGAAGGTTGCCACACCCGGAGCTGTGTACTTCTTGTGTGTACAAATGTTTTTTTCGGCGTTACACTACCCCCTGCTTATGGCTCCACCGCCCCCACCCCCCACACTAGACCTTGTGCCTATTTCTCGCCGTCCCCCTAAAACGGCGCAGCCTGCTTTGTCTCGCCCCACCGAGCTGAGCGACAAAGCAGTGCGCCGCACGCTGAAGCTGTCGGTGCTCGAGGGCAGCCTTGTACAGATTTTTCTCAACTGGACGACCGGCAGCGTCATCATCGGCTACATGTTGCACCTCGGCGCGTCGAAAACCGATATCGGGCTGATTATGAGCGTGCCGATGCTCGCACAGCTGGCGAGTCCGTTTGCCGCGTATCTGGGCGGCGTCGCCGGGCGGCTCAAACCGTTGACGGCGCTTTTCGCGTTTCTCGGGCGGGCGCTCTGGCTGCTCGCTGCATTTTTACCTCTTTTAGGAGTTCCGGCCCCCTGGCAACCTGCGTTTATCGTCGGGCTGGTGCTGGCCTCGAGCCTCTTTCAAGCTTCGACCGCGACGCTCTGGACGTCGTGGATCGGCAGTGTCGTCCCGGAAACGCGGCGAGGACGTTACTTCGGGTTTCGCGCGGGCACCCTCGGGATCGTCGGGATGGTTGCCAATTTAGGCGCCGGCTGGTTTCTAGACCGGGTAAGCGCGCCGCTGAACTTTCAGGTCGTTTTGGGCGTTGGGGTCGTGTCGGCGCTCTTGGGCGTTGTGGTTCTCCTGTTGCACAACGAGCCGCCGGTCACGCAACAACGGCCTCACTTCAAAGAGGTCTTTAAGACGCCGTGGCAAGACGCTAACTTTCGCAAGTTTTTGCTCTTCGGCGTCTACTGGCAGGCGTCGGTCTTGGTTGCTGCGCCTTTTGTTTTTACCTATTTTCTAGAGCAGCTCAAGATGAGTTTTACCGAGGTCGCCGTATGGAGCATTATCGCGTCGGTTACGGCTTTTTTTACGACGAACTGGTGGGGGCGCGTCGCCGACCGCTACGGCAACAAGGTCGTATTGGCTATCGGTACGACGGTCGCCGGGAGCGCGATGCCGCTCAGCTGGATTTCAGCAAGTGAACAGCACCTCTGGCCGATCTGGTTTAGCGCCGTGTTCGACGCGGTAGCGTGGGGTGCCATCGGCCCTGCTATCTTCAACCTGGCGCTGGCGAGCGCGCCCAAGGAAAACCGCACGGCCTTTGTTGCGATGTACAGCTTTGCGACGGGTGCGGCGGGGTTTGCCGGAGGGCTCGTGTCGGGGCCGCTCTTGGTGCTTTTTAGCGGCCTCGAGCCCACCTTCTGGGGCTTTACCTGGACGGGATTTCACTCGCTCTTTTTACTCTCCGGCATTTTACGGCTGCAGGCATGGCGTTTTTTGCGACCCGTACAGGAGACGCGCGCGTGGCGTACCCGCGACGTGCTGCGGACGGTGCGTACCGGCTGGCGCGGGAGCGGGTTTCACTGGCGCTAGACCGGTCTTACAAAAACTTCAAGCATTTTCAGCGTGTTTAATCCGGTGGCGTGGCGGCACCGCTGTAAAACCACTTCAAAAAGATGGCTGGCACAATGTCGTTAAATTATGCGAATTTGCGAAGTACACGTAAAAACGGGTTTTGTACGGCTCGAGTGTGCTGTCCATGCACTGTCCACTGCACCCGGCTTTACGGCCTGGGAGTAGCATAACGGCATGTTCGGCAAGGTGCGCGCACGTCTTATTTCTGCGCGTGTGCGCCTGCTGGTATTGTTGGTAGTAACGGTCGTCACTTTTTTTGTTCAACCGCGTTCGCTACCGCTCGAGTTACGCAGCCTGGTGGCGTGGAACAGCGGCGTCGCCTGCTTTTTAGGGTTGGCGCTATGGCTGATTATGACCTCGGACGCCGAAGCGACCCGGCGGCACTGTTCACAGCAAGACGACAATTGGGCCGTGTTCGACGTGCTGCTTCTCTGTGCGAGCGTCGCTAGTTTAGCGGGTGTGATCGCCGCACTTGTCGAAGCGAACAAGGCGCAGGGGGTTCTCGCTGTTGCGCTTACCGGAACAGCCATTTTAGCAGTCGTTCTCTCGTGGAGCCTTACGCACACACTTTTTACGCTCCACTACGCGCGCCTTTTTTATTACGAAGGTGACGGCGGAATCGACTTTCACAGCAACGAGATGCCCGACTACCGCGATTTTCTTTACGTCGCCGTAACCGTCGGGGTAACGTTCGGCGTCTCGGACACCGACCTTACCAGTCACAAGATGAGGCGGGCCGTTACCGGTCATTCGCTGCTCTCGTTTTTGTTCGGTACTGTGATTATCGCGCTTTCACTTAATGTCATCACCAGCCTGCTGTCGTCCGGCTCGAGCTGAGTAGAGCGCCCACTACTGAAAGGTGAGTAACAGCTTTACAGGCGCACACGGCTTTAGGATAGGCCGAGGAGGCGAACATGGCAGACCCTGAACAAACGCAAGACGAACCCGTTGCAAAACCCGGCGTAGAGAGCAATGTCCCGGTACAAAGCGGTTCCGACGAAGTTTACAACCGCCCGACACCCAGTGGCAAAAACACGATTTTGCTGGTTGGTCTGGTTCTTGTAGTTGTCATTATTCTGATAAGTATCTACCTCTTTTGAACGCCTGGACTTGCCAAGTAGTTGCAGCTTGACGTCTATATTTGCGGTAGCTTTTCAGATGTGGACGTTAGGAGCTTACGACCCCTGAGCCGACCTGCTTACCGCACTACCGAGTAAAGCCAAAGGGCGTAAAGCTAGAGGATTGCGCGAATCGGGGCGGCGTGTCAGGCTACTAGAGGGAGGCCCACCGTGCAGCGTACCAAAGAAGACCTCGAGGCTATGAACCACAGTGAACTCGTCGCGCGCGTGCTTGAGCTGCAAGACATGCTGCGTGAGGGGCTCGAGGTTCGTAACGCCCTGCACCGCGTCTTAAACGACATCCTGACGGTCAAGGCCGACGAAGTAGGCCGCTACGCCGACGTGTCCGAAACGGTTTTGGAACCGGGAGAACACGCGCTCAAAGAGGCGTGGGCCAAAGTTCGGCACGCCGTCGCCAATCCTTCGGGCGCAGCAACGATGATGCCCGACATCCGCGGCGAAAGCGAATAAAATAGTCAAGTGCCAAACAATGAGTGAAGGACTTTTCTCATTGCTCGTTGTTTCTGCTCATTGCTCGCTTGACTGACACTCTCGTGACACTCACCTAAAAGGGTTGCGCTTACCATCAGTGGTGTGGAACGACTTGCACTTATCGGGGTTTCGCACCGGCGCGGCGGCGCGGCGGCGCTCGAGGCGTGGCAAAGCGCTTTCGGCGCGGCTCAAACCCCCTCACCAACAGGCTTTGCCGAATGGGTTCCGATCATCACCTGTAACCGCTGCGACCTCGTGGTGGCGCTGCCTAAAGGGGTGGACGCGCTCTTAGCGCGGCAGACGTTAGCAGCACACGCACCCGACTTTCGCCCCTACGCGTATACCGGCGACGGCGCTTTGGAGCAGCTCACCCGCATCGCTACTTCGCTCGATTCCCTAAATCCCGGCGAAGACCAGATTATGGCGCAGGTGCGGAGCGCGTTTTCTGCGGCGCAGGCCCTCGGTACGGTCGGCCCGACGACGAACTTTGCCTTTCAAACGGCCCTCAAGATTGCCAAAAAAGTACGCCGGGAGGTCGCGCTCGCGCCGCTCGACACGTCGCTTTTTAGTCTTGCACGACCCGAGTTGGCGCGCTTGCTGCCCCGTGGCGGCACCGTCGCAGTTCTCGGTGCCGGCGAGATGGGTGCGCTCGCCGCCAAAGCGCTCGCCAGCCAGGAGAATATCGACCTCATCATCGTCAACCGCAGCGCGCCGCGGGCGCGGCAGCTCGCCAAGCATTTGGGAGCCGGGAGCTCAAGCCTTGAAGCCTTTTTGGCGGTTCCGCCGCCCGTAAACGCGCTTGTCTGCGCGACGCCGGTGCGCGGCCTTGTCGACCGGACGTTTGTACAGACCTTGCCCGATCTCAAACTCATCGTCGATTTAGGCGTCCCGCGCAACGTCGAAACCGACGTGGTAGGGCTGCCCGGTCTGAGCGTCCTCGATATCGACACACTGCAAGACGCGGGCAAGCTCCGCCGCGAAACGCTGACAGGTCGCCTCGCCGAGGCCGAAACACTTTTGCAACGCGAGCTCGAGCTGGCGCTTACGAACTGGGCAGAGCGGCAACTCGGCCCGTCGATTCAAAAGCTCCGGCAGCAGTATTTGCAAACCGTGCAGGACACCCTCCCCGAGCTTTCACAAGAAGAGGCCGAACGGTTAGCGAACCGCTTTGCCCGCGTGCCGGTGCAGGGTCTTCGGGCCGTCGCCCGCACCTACGGGTTTGAAGCAGCAGAGACGTTTTTGGCCGAAACCAACCTTTTTACGCAGGCTCCCTATGAACCGAACTAACGCGCCCGTCCGCATCGCCACGCGTAAAAGTGACCTTGCGCTGTGGCAGGCGAACTGGGTCAAGGCGAAGTTGGCGGCGCTCGGTCACGCCGCCGAACTCGTCCTTATCGAAACGCAGGGCGACCGCACGCAGGCGGACGGCACCCCTTTTCGGCTGATGCCGGGACAGGGTTTTTTTACCAAAGCGGTGCAAGACGCCGTTCTGGAGGGTTACGCCGACGTTGCCGTGCACTCGCATAAAGACCTGCCGAGCGCGCGGATGACCGGGCTCGAGCTTGCCGCCGTGTCTGAGCGCGCCGACCCCCGCGACGTGCTGCTCGTGCGCCCGGAGCGTTTGACCCGGACGCATCCGAACTGCCGCTGAAAGAATGGGCGACTGTCGGGACGAGCGCGGCGCGGCGGCGGGCGCAGCTCTTGCACCTGCGCGGCGACCTGAACGTGCACGAGCTGCGCGGCAATGTTCCGACGCGGGTGCGTAAACTTCGGGAAGGTGCTTACGACGCGGTAATTTTGGCAGCAGCGGGGCTCTCAAGGCTTCAGCTCGACCTCACGGGGCTCGCGGTCATCCCTCTAGACCCCCAACTGTTCGTCCCGGCCCCGGCGCAAGGCGCACTGGCGCTGGAAGTCCGCCAGACCGATTACCACCTGGCCTCACACTTGACCGACCTGCACGACCCGGCAGCGTACCAGGCGGTCGCAGCGGAACGCGGGCTGATGGCGATGCTGGAGGGCGGCTGCCAACTTGCCCTCGGCGCGCACGCGGTTCTCCGCGACGGTCAAATTCACCTTACGGCCTGGTACGAAGGAAAACGCGTTACGGTCGTAAACCCGTCGTCCGAAGGTGCAGCGATGCTGGCTTACGGGGCGTTGGGACGACCTGAACCCGCACCGAAATGAAAATTTTGTTGACCCATAGCGAAGGGCGACTCGAGGGTTTGGCAGCTGCGCTCGGCGCACAAGGGTTTGACGTAGTGCACGAACCGCTCGTTAAAACCGAGTTTTTGCCCGCTGAAGAGAGTCAACTGGCAGCCGAACGGTTACTCGGCGCAGACTGGCTCTTGTTTACCAGCCGCACCGCCGTAAAAGCGTGGACAACTTTGGGGCTTTCTTTCGATACTTGCAAGATCGGCGCAGTCGGGCAAAAGACCGCCGAAGAGCTGGGAAGCGCGGGTGGCACCGTTTCACTCGTCGCTGAACCGGCACACGCCGAAGGTTTTTTGCAGCTGTTTCTAGCCCGCGTCTCGCCGCCGGGCCGCGTCGGGCTCCCTTGCGGTGAACAGGCTTTGCCGACACTCTCAGCAGGACTGAGCGGCGCGGGTTTTACGGTTGAAAAAGCCGTTCTATACCGCACCACCGCGCAACCTGTGACTCAGCTAGACGCTGACCTCGTGGTATTGGCGAGCCCTTCGGCGGTTGCTGCACTTCCTGAAACATTGGGACGAGCGCAACTGGTCGCACTCGGGCCGAGTACCTGTCAAGCGGTTCGGGAACGCGGCTGGCACGCTTACAAAGCCCGGACACCTGACGCCGAGGGTGTCGTTCAGGCCGTGCTTGCGGCTGCGTCACCAGCACCCCTAGGAGAACTATGATTCAGGACAGAGCATCCCTTATTCAGCGCCCCCGGCGGCTCCGCACCACGGCTGCGCTCCGCGACCTCGTAGCGCAGACCCACGTGCGCCCTGAAGACCTGATTATGCCCTACTTTGTGGTTTCCGGGACAAATGTCAGCGAACCCGTCAATTCACTGCCGGGGGTGGCGCGGCTGAGTCCGGATTTGCTTTTGCGCGACTTGGAGCACGGCCTCAAGCTTGGGGTCCGGGCCGCGATGCTCTTCGGCGTCGTTCCGGCTGAACTCAAAGACGCAAACGGCGTACAGGCACACGACCCTAGCGGCCCCGTCGCCCAGGCTTTACGCGCCGCTCGCCGCGCTTTTGGCAACGACATCGTGTTGATGACCGATGTGTGCCTCTGCGGGTATACCGACCACGGGCACTGCGGGCTGCTGCACAAAACCGCGCGCGGCGTCGTAATCGACAACGACCCCAGCCTTTCGGCTTTGGCAGCGATGGCGCTGCTGCACGCCGAAGCCGGGGCCGACATGGTGTCCCCTTCGGACATGATGGACGGGCGCGTCGGCTATCTGCGCGCCGCACTCGACCGGGCGGGGTTTCAAAACACCGGTATTTTGGCCTACACCGTAAAATACGCCTCGGCGTTTTACGGCCCCTTCCGCGACGCGGCGGGTTCGGTGCCCAAAGGCAGCGCCGACGAAGACGACACTGAGAGGCCACCCAATGACCGCAAAACCTATCAGATGGACTTTCGCAACCCGCGTGAGGCGCGGCTCGAGGTCGCCCTGGACGAAGCCGAGGGTGCCGACATGCTGATGGTCAAACCGGCTCTGGCGTATCTCGATATCTTGTACCAGATGCGTCAGCTGAGTAACCTGCCGTTGGTGGCCTATCATGTTTCGGGCGAATACGCCGCGCTTAAAGCGGCGGCAGCTGTGGGCGCGCTCGACGAAGCGGCGGCGGTACACGAGAGTTTTACGGCGATCAAACGGGCCGGGGCGGCTTTAGTCGTCAGCTACTATGCGCTCGAGGCCGCTCAAAAAGGCTGGCTGGGTTAAAGACGACGCAGTTGAGGACAACATCCAAGAGCAGCAGACCGTGAGAAAATAGCTTTATGAAGCGCTCCCGTATCCCCTCTCACCGTGCCACACGGGTCGCGTTTGCCGTTGTCGTAATTTTTTTGCTCGCCCAGGTCACGTGGTGGATTATCTTTCAGCAGCGCTATATAGGCCGCGTAACCGAGAACACCGTTGCTGCTTGGGAGCGTGACGCGGCGACTGCCGGCCTGCTCTACCGTGCGCGGCCTGAACCGTCCGTCCAAGCGCAGCTTATAGAGGCGTATCCGCACTTGAGCTTTACGGGCGGACGCTTTACGGTCGACCCGGCGCGCCTACGTGCCTTTCGTGCCGAGCAGACGCGCCATTTGCGGATGTTCGCCTTCGAAGGCCCGTTTTACGCGCTCGTTATCTTGGCCGGACTTTACATCATCGCCATAAGCTTGCGCGCCGAACGCGACCTCAAAAAACGCCAGCAAAACTTCTTGAACGCGATGTCGCACGAGTTCAAAACGCCCATCAGCACGCTCCGCCTGCTCGTCGAAACAGCGCTCTACCGGCCTCTAAAACCTGAAAAACAGCGCGATTATCTGGGCCGGATGGAGCGCGAAGTTACGCGCCTAGAGGCGATGAGTGAGCAGATACTGGCGTCGGCAAGGCTCGAGCATTCTCCTACAGTTCACACCCTCACCCCCGCCGACCTGGGCACCGTGGTGCGCGGGGTGATAGAACGCGAACGGAGCGGGCTCGAGGCGCGCGGCGCACAGCTCAGCGTCGACTACCCAGCGGACACGCTCAACGTCTCGCTCGACCCGGCGGCGTTCGGGATTGTCTTAAGCAACCTGCTCGACAACGCCGTAAAGTACAGCCCCGCTACCCGTAAAACCGTAAAGGTGAGGCTCGAGGCGCAAAGGCATCTGGCACTTGTTCACGTCGAAGACGCCGGTATCGGCCTGAGTGAAACTGAAAAAGCTCGTATCTTCGATCCCTTTTACCGCGTCGGCGATGAGCTGACGCGCGCGACTTCAGGTGTCGGGCTGGGGCTGCATCTGGTGCGCTCGATGACCGAAGCGATGAACGGCTGGGTACGCTGCGACGCGCCGCTCGACGTACAAACCGGGCGCGGCAGCCGCTTTACTATCGTCTTGCCACGGCGCTCGAGCCGGCCTGCAGTTGCTAAACCCGCATCATCCGAACGCCCCCCTCAGTCCCGCACTTTAGAAAGCTGATATGGCCCCGACTGTTTTGATTATCGAAGACGAAACTCCCATCGCCGACATCTTGGCCGACAACCTGCAAGACGAAGGTTACACCACGCTGCACGCACCCGATGGCAGCAGCGGCCTGCGCTGCTGGCAAAACGAGCATCCGAACCTGGTTATTCTAGACGTGATGCTGCCGCACCTCTCAGGCTACGAAGTGTGCCGCACCATGCGCGGACGCGGCGACACCACGCCCGTGCTTTTTTTAAGCGCCAAGGGTCAAGCCGACGACCGGGTTCAGGGACTCCGCGCCGGGGGTGATGATTACCTGCCCAAACCCTTTCACCTGCCTGAATTTTTGCTCCGCGTCGAAAACATGCTGCGACGGCAGAGCTGGGGCGATAGCAGAGTGCCGGAAAAGGACGACGCACTCCGTTTCGGCGGTCACAAGGTAGATTTTCGGACGTGGACGGCGACGCTTGCGGGGGGGCAAGAGGAACCCTTAAGTGAGCGCGAGCTTAAAATCTTGAGACTCCTCAGCAAACGGCGGGGCGAGGTCGTCAGCCGTGACGATATCTTGGACGAGGTGTGGGGCGACGACGCGTTTCCGAGCAGCCGGACGGTCGATAATTTTGTGGTGCGTTTACGGCGACTTTTTGAACCCGACCCGGCAGAACCGAGCTATTTTCATACAGTCTGGGGTGTCGGCTACCGGTTTACGCCGGAAGGGCACGCCGTCCAGAAATAAGTCGTCCAAAGCAGTTGGCAGGTAAACCGGTAGCCGGGCTTATCCCTGAGGGCAACGAACAGAGTGTCCCTTTTCCGAGGGGCTGAGAAGCACAGGCGAGCCTTTTTAATACGGACGAACCTGCGCGGCATAGCTGCCATCAGCGATTTGATATGTAACCGGCTTACCCGTAAGGTAAACGTCAAGCGTGCTCGAGACGCTATGCAGCACGCCCGCCGACCTGAGAGAATTGAGTCATGAGCCTTTTTCTAGACGCCGCCAACGGCGCAAACACCCCGCACGCCCCCATCTGGATTATGCGCCAGGCCGGACGCTACTTGCCTGAATACCGCGCCCTCAAAGAAAAGTACACCTTTTGGGAGATGTGCCGTACCCCGGAGCTAGCCGCCGAAATTACGCTGCAACCGATTCGCCGGTTTGGACTCGACGCCGCGATTTTGTTTCAGGACATCATGACGCCCTTGCCGCCGATGGGTTTGGACATCGACTTCTCTCCCGGCCCGGTTTTTAAGCATCCCGTTCGTAGCGAGAACGCGGTAGACAAACTCGTCGTTCCGGAACAGGGGGAGATTGCACCTTACGTTGCTGAAGCCATCCGGCTGATTCGCAGCGAGAGTCCCGCGCCTTTAATCGGGTTCGGCGGCGCGCCGCTGACACTGGCAACCTACATTGTGCAGGGTGGCGGCAGCAAAGATTACGACGAATTTCGGCAGTTTTTACGGTATGCTCCCGAGACCGCACACAAGCTTCTAGAAAAACTTACCGAAGTTTCGGTTCGTTATCTCAAAATGCAGATAGAAGCCGGGGCCCAGGCCGTTCAACTGTTCGATTCGTGGGCGGGCCTGCACGACGCCCGCACTTACCGAGAATTTGCCAAACCGTATAACACGCGCATCTTTGAGGCTTTAGCAGACTGCGGCGTCCCCCGTTTGTACATCGCCGTAGACGCGCTGCATCTTTACGGTGAGATTAAAGCTTTGCCGTGCGAAGTTGTCAGTGTGGACTGGCGCGCGCCGCTCTCACAGGTGCGCCCGCTTCTGCCCGGCAAGGTGCTGCAAGGCAACCTCGAGCCGGCAGTTTTACTCGCCCCGGAGCATGTCATGAAGTCAGAAGCCGAACGCGTTCTCCGTGAAGGTCTGGGCGGGCCGCATATCTTCAATTTGGGCCACGGCATCATGCGGCAGACCGACCCGGAGCGGGTCACGCAGCTGCTCGGCGTGGTGCGGGCGTTTGACCGGACGCAGGAGCCGGTTCCGCTGTGAACTCACCCGTTCGCCAGGCGACCGCAGCTGACTTGCCTGAGCTGCTATTGTTGCGGGCAGCCCTCTGGCCTGCTTGTAGCGAGGCAGAACATAGACGCGACCTCGAGCTGCTGCTAGAACACGCACCACTGGCCCGTGCTCAACTTAGCTCTGAGGTTCTAATCTACGGCGAGACCACGAAACTGGGGTTTACCGAACTGAGCTTGCGAGCTTACGCCGAAGGGTGTACGTCTTCTCCCGTGGCCTACGTTGAAGGGTGGTTTGTGGTGCCAAAAGCGCGGCGGCGCGGTATTGGCGGTGCGCTTTTGGCAGCGGCGGAGAGGTGGGCTTACGCGCAGGGCTGCACCGAGCTCGCCTCGGACACGGAAAATCATAATGCAGGGAGCCAATACGCACATCTGCGGTTGGGTTTTGAGGTTAGTGAAACACTCGTGCATTTCCGTAAAACCCTCGGGGCAGGGCGGTGAAGACCGTTTCACGGCGTAACCGCGTAGTCGAGACCTTGCAGGCAGGACAGGCGCGGCTTATCGCAGCGTTTGAGGCGCTAGACGCTACCGCAAATTTTGGCGTACACAGCTGGGAACGACCCGGTGGGGGCGGGGGCACGGCCCGAGTCTTAGAGGGCGGTCAGGTGCTCGAGCGCGCCGGAATCAACTTTTCCGCCGTCCACGGCGCTGCGGTGCCGACGAGCCTCGCCGCCTCACACCCCGGCAGCGCAGGCAAACCCTACTTTGCCACCGGTTTGTCGATGGTCTTTCACCCGCGCAATCCCTACGCCCCGGCCTTTCACGCGAACTACCGCTACTTTGAAGTCGGGAACGAAGGGGACGAGAGCGACGTCTGGTGGTTCGGCGGCGGCGCGGACATGACGCCCAATTATCCCTTTGCCGAAGACGCCGTGCATTTTCACCGGACGCTCAAGGCGCAGTGCGACCGGCACTCGGTCGGCGACTACGCTACGCTCAAAAAAACCTGCGACGACTACTTCTATATCAAACACCGCCGTGAAATGCGCGGTATCGGCGGCATTTTCTTCGATGAGCTGTCGCCGGTCGGGCAAAACGACTTCGAGACCGATTTTGCTTTCGTAGAGGACGGCGTAGAGACGCTTTCTGAGCTTTATCTACCCATTTTAGAACGCCGTAAAAGTGCGTTTTACGGCGAGCGCGAACGGCAGTGGCAGCTTTTACGGCGTGGGCGCTACGCAGAATTCAATCTGGTATACGACCGGGGCACTACCTTCGGTCTGCAAACCGGTGGACACATCGAGGCGATCTTGATGTCTTTGCCGCCTTACGCACGCTGGGCGTTTGAGGTTCAGCCGGAACCCGGCTCGCCCGAAGCGGAGATGCTTACGTTTTTGCAACCGCGGGACTGGACAAGTGAAATCGAGGCAGCTTGATCCCAAAAGATTGGTCTGCCAAAGGGCATAAGTCCTGCGGGGCAGCAGGTAAAATACAGCATGACTCAAGGCCCGACTGGAATTGTGATGATGAACCTGGGCGGCCCGAAGACGCTCGAGGACGTTCGCCCGTTTTTGCTCAAGCTATTTGAAGACCGCGAAATTATTCAGCTCCCCGCACAGCGGTTTTTAGGCCCGTATATTGCCAAACGCCGTACCAAAAGCGTCCAGCAAAAATACGACGAGATTGGCGGCGGCTCGCCCATCTTGGCGTGGACGGAGGAGCAGGGGCGCGGCATGTGTGAACGCCTGGATAAAATGTCGCCGGAGACTGCGCCGCACAAGTTTTACGTCGCATTTCGTTACGTCGAACCGTTTAGCGAGGACGCGCTCCGGCAGATGAAAGCCGACGGCGTCAAGCGGGCCGTGGCCTTTACACAGTACCCACAGTTTTCGTGCTCGACGACGGGCTCGTCGTTAAATGAACTCTGGCGAGCGGCTAAAAATGTCGGCTTGCAAAACGAGTTCGAGTGGAGCGTTATCGACCGCTGGCCGACGCACCCGCGTTTTATCGAAGCGATGACGGAAACTGTAAAGCAGGGTTTGGAGGGGTTCTCAGAAACCGAGCGCGACGACGTGCTGATTCTCTTCAGCGCGCACTCGCTCCCGCTCGACGTTATCAACCGGGGCGACGCCTACCCCGCCGAAATCGGTGCGAGCACCCACGAGGTGATGAAACGCCTCGAGTACAGCCACGAGTACATTATCAGCTATCAGTCGGATGTGGGGCCGGTGCCTTGGCTCGGGCCGAGTACGGAAAAGGTCATCGAAGACTTAGGCAAGAAAAAGCGCCGGAACGTTCTCGTGGTAGGAATCGCGTTTACCAGCGACCACATCGAAACGCTGCACGAACTCGATATCGAATACGGCGAGGTGGCGCACAAGGCGGGCATCACCAACTTCAAACGGGCTCCGGCACTAAACGGTCTGCCGGTTTTTCAGGACGCTCTAGCCGAAATCGTCCACGAGCATCTGCAAACAGGTGAAGCGTGCAGCACCCAGTACGGGCTGCGCTGCCCCGGCTGCGTCAACCCGCAGTGCCGCAATATCTTAAACCCGGTTGCGCCGTACAAACGCACGAACGTCAGCGTGTCGAAAGATACCAAGCTCTATAAAGCTGCGCTCTAAAAGCAAAGTCCAGAGCTCGAGCCCTCCCTCTTATCGGCTAGAATAGGGGATGCTCGAGCTTTCCGTGCCCACCATGTCGGTTGAAGAATACCTGGCGTGTGAACAAAAAGGCGATGTGCGCCATGAATATGTCAACGGTTATATCTACGCTTTGGCAGGTGGCACCAGTCGCCATAACCGCATTTCTCTGAACATCGCCGCCCATTTTCTGCAGCTGGCACAGAGCAAACCGTGCCGTATCTATCAAGAAGGCATGAAACTCCGCACAGAAGCCAGTGTTTTTTACTACCCGGACGTGATGGCGGTATGCGGCAAAGACGAGCCCGACCCTTTTTTTGAAACCGAACCGTGTATCTTGGTCGAAGTTCTATCGCCAAGTACGAAAAACACCGATCTGCGCGAAAAACTGACCGCGTATAAAAGCTTGCCGAGCGTACAGACGTACTTGATTGTCGAGGCGGAGCGGTTAGCGGTGCGGCGGTTTTGGGTTGACGAAGCGCGGCGCTGGCAACAAGAAGACCTGACCGGCGACGGGGATATTCCGTTGCCGTGCTTGGGTGGTTATCTGAGTTTGCCGCAAATTTACCGGAATGTGTTTAACTAAAGATAAGTAAAAACGTTGCTATCGACGAACGCTTTAGCGCTCATGAATCGTCTCTAGTCCAGTCGGCTTGCCCGTGTGCCCCTAGCTCAAAGCCTTTACTGGCAACGTTCATAAACTCCCGGCGCGCCACTTCGTAGTCGCTCGCGTCCGTGGCCAGAGCCTCGAGCTTCTCACGCAGCATCGCCGAAACCGACGTACCCCGTTTTGCCGCAATAACCTTGACTTCCCGGAGCATCTCTTCAGGAAAGGCTGAAGCGGTGTTTCGCGTTGCCACATTTTACCTCACGCAAACGAGTGTAGCACGTAAATGCGGGCGATTTATGCCGGCGCTACTAATCGCCTAGTCTGGCCTTGAGTTCCTGCTCCGCCTCGGCCCAATTCCGGCCCGCCGTCACAATGAGGCTGGTGTTCTCAGCGAGTTTGCCCGCGCGGTTAAGCCCTTGACGCTCGCGTTCGGCTTTGTCGGGGTCACCGTGTTCACCCATAAGGTCGATAGTCCTTACCGCTTCGTCGTAGTTGGCATAAATGCGGGCGATAAAGTAGCGTTTTTGAATCATCTGTCTATTTAACCTGCTCCGGCCCGGCCCTAGCTTGTTTTCAGGCGACACTCGAGCCGTCGAGATAGTTCAGCAGCCAGCACCCTCTACCGGACAGATAGCCGGAGGGCACAGGTTGTTAAAGCATCTGCGAAACAAGTAAGAACGGATTGATAGGTGTCAAGCTGGAACGCTCTCTTCATCGAGGTTTACGGCGACCTGAAGCAGGAGTTTGTCGAGCGAGGTGCGGATGGTTTTCGGCATTTTGTGGGGCAACCCGTCTGCAAACAAAAACCGGGTTTTGGGTTCATGGTGAACCCGCGCAAAAATCTCCTGCACGGCGTCCTCACCTGTGGCCTCGGCGAGCGCCGCGTGGATCAGGCGGCCCGCTTCAAGGTAGAGCGTGCCCTCGAGGTCGCCGCTTAGCACGACAAGTCGCCCCGAACGTTTCCCTTGACCGAGCGACACCGCCAGGTCGAACAGGGTCAGCGCCTCGAGCGTTCCGCTTATCTTTACCGCACGAGGTTCGTAACGGCTTTCAAAGGGGTCGCGTGGCGGGGTTTCGCTGAGCTTGCCCGCAGAAAGCAGCAGGGTAAACGCGGCGGCGAGCACTTCGGCGGGGCTCGCCTGCGCCGCCAACACGAGCTGATGATCCGGCAACACGAGGTCGCCGCCCGCTTCCGAGAGCAAGATAAAGGGCAGCTGACGAAGCGCCGCGTCGTCGCTGATGAGGTCACAGAGATCGCGTGCGGTCATGTCCTCGGGCGTCTCGCTGCTCACAATCAAATCGACTTGGTGCCGCTCTAGACTGGTCAGCGCGTAGAGCGCACCGACGACCTCCAAATGCAGCCGCTCGGCGAAGGCTGCGCGAAAACCCTCCGACAGCGCGCGCGACTGGGCCGGGTCAGCCGTAACGACGAGAACCCGGATCATCCGCCCAACTCACTGTGTGTGCCCACGGCGTAAACGCCGGGCGTATGAGGATAGGTTGCGCCGCTCAGCAGGCCTTTCGACACCGCCTCTGTGCCTGTCCCGGTTGGTTGAAGCCCGCGCGGGCGCGGGTGGCGACCGTCCGGCTTGAAGAGCCCAGGAGTTTGGTCTCGTCGACCTCTGGGAACGCCGGTGACGCTGCCCACCGCGACAATCTGGCGCAGGTGTTCACTGCCGAGCGCGAGCAGCTGCTCGCCAAGGCGAAAATAACAGGCCCGCCGGGAGGCAACGTAGGCCATCCTAGAGCTGCTTTCGCACCGCCGCGAGAACGGTCGCAGGGGTAAAGGGTTTGGTTACATAGTCCGCTGCACCCTGACGCAAATCCCAGCGGATGTTGGTATCTTCGCTTTTGGAGCTGATCATAACGACCGGAACCGTTTTGGTCGCGCTCTGACGTTTTGAGGCGCGCAGTATTCGTAGCCGTTGCGTTCGGTCATCACCACATCGAGCAAAACGAGGTTGGGCGCGTCTTCGGAGAGCTTGGTCTCAGCACCGACCCCGCGCGCGAGCATCTGCGCGGTACGCCCTTCGCCCCGGAGAACCGAAGCGGGCAGCTCGAGGGTTGCCGAAGAGTCGTCGATAAACGTAATTTTTGCCATAGAGTCCCTTTCCGCACTGCCGTTACCTAAACAGGTCCAAACAGGTGACAACGCGAGGCTCTACGGCCCCGTATTCCTACTATGAGGCGCACTGCGACGGTTGCACTGTTAAAAACTTCTCTAGCTTTAAGGGCGTCGGGGAAGTAAAAATTCTTACGTTCCGAGCGGAGCGTCAAACCGCGCACCAGAGCTTGCCCGGGCCATGCAAAGCCTGTTTTTCACAGCTTGGAACGCGCTAACACCGTATAAGCCAATACCTTA
>CAWCXJ010000003.1:0-52597 GCA_963799485.1 uncultured Trueperaceae bacterium | reverse complement strand
CGGTGCCACCGCAGGCGGCGAATAGAACGGTGAGGGCTACGGGGAGGAAGCGGATCGGTTTCATGAGGTATCCTTTTCTAAACTAAGTAGGTTGAAGGGTTGAATATAAAGTTAATTTTGACAAGCGCCAAAAAGCTGATCTGTTAAACCAGAGAGACCGCCGACATTGAAAACGGCTGTCTTTGGGCTTTCACTATAGGGTGTCACTTGTGCGACATACTTGCCATTATCACTTGCCGCCAAACTGTTAATAAAATCCACAGCGTCTTGTTCGCCGCCTGGATAAAAAGTGGCTTGACTATCTGTACTAACGGTCCAGTTGTCTGAAGAAGCCGGGGATGAACCTACCCGCGAAATAACATCTGCCCCATCGTCTGACGAGCCGAGATAATCATTCCAAACAATGTAAGCTTCAATTTCACCGCTTTTACAACGTAAAACTAAACCAACCGGCTGCCCGAAACGAGAGCTTGAACTGCCTTCATCGGCGTCATTGACCAGCACAACTGTCTGGGAATCATCTACCGGATTTGTATCAACCGAAACATCCCAATTATCCGTTGACGATGAAACCGGCGCAGTAGTGTCGTCTGCCAGCTTGTCGTAACACGCTAATCTCGCATCGGTTCCTTCTATAGCTGAGCAAGTTAAAAGCCCAGCTGATACATCTTCTTGAGCTGAAACGAGACTTACAAAGGTTAAAGCTAAGCTCGAAGCAAAAGTCAGAGAAAGTAAACGGACAGTTTTCATTGCATCTCCTTATGTGTGCGTAATCAGGCATTTCTTACTTTTTGCGAGTTTGTGAAGTAAAAATTTTTCACGGTTTTACTCTCGAGCTTTCTTCATACGCGCTCTGTTTAAGCGCCGCATCTCAGCCCGATCTTCAGTGATTCGGTTTATATAAACCCCAACTTTTATAAGCTCATCTCCTTCCTCGAGCACAATAGGTTCGTAACGATCGTTGTAGCTCCGTAAAACGATGCGCCCCTCACGCCCAAATATCTTGAATATGCGGTGCCACTCACCGTACTTGAACAGGTCGGCTACGAGTATGTCCCCCTCCTGCGGCTCTTCAACTATGTCAATGATGAAGCGATGACCGGGTTGAAAACTTAAACGCAAATCTTCACATGCCATACTGTAGCCAAACACTTCGACCACTCGGCAATTTTCCGGTTTGTGCCCGTCTAAATACACCTCGGCAAGCTGTAACGTCCTTCCCCCCCTAACTCCCCGACCAGCCGCGTTATGGTCTTCTTGAGTTCCCCCTTGGGCTTGTAAAATCGGTATTTCAACCAGTTTACCGACGCCTGGGAGTTCAGGCAAATCGTTGGGTGGCAGAACACTTTTCAAATCTTCTATTAAATCGTCGAAAAGTGGTTTTGCTAAACCTCGAGCTTCGTCGAGTGCAAACCCGTATCTGCTTATGAATTGCACCGCGAACTCTGCGCCGCGCGCTTTGATACGGTGCGTTTCGCGTTCGTAAAGGCTGACCGTCGTTTGATCCATGCCAAACGGTTCGCCAATCCACCCCTGTTTCACCCCGGTATCAAGGCGCTTCTCTTTGAGAACGCTCGTCAAACTATATTGATTAGCGATCACAAAAAAGTCCTGCCATGTGGCGAAGTCTACGTCAGTTCTTAGTAGTGCTTGCATATCTAAGAACATTCATAGTAGAATAAAGCAACCCTGTCAAGGGAAACGCCAGTTTATGAAAGGAGAATGAAGAATTTAACCTCTTGTGGAAGGAGGGCGCATCTGTATATCTATATCTACTAAGATTGTTCATAGTAAACTTGGAGGCACGATGAGACAAATGCAAGACCGCGAATGGCTACAAGTTCAGGTGCAAAGCGAATTAAAACACGCGTTGCGCGTAAAAGCAGCCCAGGACAAAGAAACAATGACGACTGCAATTGAGGCACTTGTGCGGCTGTACGTGTCGGGCAACGTCAGCCTTCAGGGAACATCAGAACTCGAGACCCAAAAGAAAGTCGCCGCATGACCCGACTCACCCCTTATCTCAAATCGAGCCACGGGGTACGCGCCACCTTGAAACGTCGGCGGGCGGCGTTGAGAAACCGAAGGACGACATGAAACTCGACTACACCAAACACCCCGCAGCCGCCAGACGGTTGCGTAAAGGGCTCGAGGCGTTTATTGCGCGGCAGAGGGTAGAGCCGCCGAAAGTCGAGCGGGCGCTGAGAGCGCGTGCGGAAAAGAGGGCGGCTTGACCCGCACCGCACTCGCCAACCTCGGCGCGCTGTACCAGCGGGGCGTGTTTTCGACCGGTGAATACGCCCAAGCCCTGCGCAACCTGCACAACTCGAGCACAGACCTCGACTTTCGGAGCCTCGTGCGGCGGCGGCTGAAGTCGGTTTTGAAGGCGTCGTGACCTGATTTTAGGAAATTGAAAAACCGGGCCGAAGCCCGGAAATCTTACCCGCTCGCCTGCGGGATAAGGAAGGAACAGATATGAGCATGTTACAGCAAATCCAGCCGCAGACGCTAGGGGCTGCACAGCGGCTTGTCCGGGAAATCCCAGGCTTCATCTACCGGCACCGGCAAACGGGCGAGTTGTTGGGGATTTTGTCGTGCGATTCGGGCCACTGGCTCGAGACGCTGGACGCGTCCGGTTACAAAAGCGAGCGGCACCTGAGAGACATTACCAACGCCCACGAGCGCGTGTCTAAGGGGTCGCTACGGGCAACGCGGGAGGTCGTGACAGACCACGGTGGGGAGTTTGCTGTAGAGCGCGTCGTTTGGAGTGTTGACCGGGGTGAGTTGCTTATGGAGTTGCGGGCGCTTGAAGAGAGTAGGGCGGCATGAAGTGGTACATCTGGACGCTCATCGTCATCGGTGTTTTAGGATTGTCGGTTCTAGTGTCATTCGGTTTGGGCTGGCTTTTGTCGCTAGCTCTTGCTGCGGCGTTCAACATTCACGCACCTGTGTGGGCTCTAGCAATCATCGTCTTCGTTTTAGGCGCGGTGTTCAACGGAAGTGGTAAGTGAAACGCCTCGCCTTTGCCCTTCTGTTCGGCGCAGCACTCGGACACGGGCTCTCAGAGGTTGCGGTGCTCTCGGTGCTGGCGTTTGCGGTGTTGGGGGTGCGGTTGTGAATGCGACTGCGCTTTTCTGCGGGTTTGGCGGGGCGTCAAGGGGGATGAAACAGGCGGGGCTGAAAGTCGTGAAAGCCTACGATTACAGCCCGCAAGAGGTTGAGGCGCATAGATGGCTCGAGCCCGATATACCGTGCGAGCTTCGGGACGTGCGGACGGTCGACGCCGAAGAGTTGCGCGGGCTGTTCGTCTGGGCTAGTCCAAGTTGTAAGCCCTACAGCTTGGCAAATCGCACGCCGAAACGAGGCAAAGCGCACCCCGAGTATTACAGCTTGGCCTACCTTGCCGAGCAGTGCCGGTACGCCGCCGTGACGGTAATCGAGAATGTCATGGGGCTGCTGCACAGCAAAGAGGGTAAGGCCGAAATAGCCGAGCTGAACGCCGCCTGTCACCGTCTGGGGCTGACTATGCAGGTGTTGACACCGCGTAGCAACGAACACGGCGTAAGGCAGTTTCGGCAACGTTGCATCATCGTTTTGGGCGCGGGGTTAGTCGGCTTGTCTAGGGGTACGCCGCTCGCCGGGACGTATGCCGTACTCGCAACCGAAAACGTAGGTCATTACATGCTTGACATAAAAACCCGTGAGGTCATCAGGCCGGGCCGGTCACTCGAGGAACGGGCTGAACTTCAGTGCCTACCTGTGCCGCCATTTCCGACCCGAACAGCTCAGCGGCTACTCGGCAATGCGGTGCCTCCGCCCCTCAGTAAGGCTGTATGTGAGGCGGTACTCGAATCTATGGCGGTGACGGCATGACAAAGGCACTCATAGCCGAAAAGCCAGGTCTCGAGCTACCCCTCCAACCCCCCGGCTTGACCGTACAGTTCCTTCGTCCAGATGAGGCCGAAGAGTTGCTTATCAGGCGCAAAGTGCGCGCCGTATTAAAAAGCGTTGACGAACTTTGGGCACCGATGGGGCGTGCGCTATTAGTCGACGGTTACACGCGGCGAGCCAAAAAAGCCGGGTGGACGGTCGTTTGCAACGCCAAAGGAGTGCGCTGATGTGCGCTGAGTCACAGATAAGGTACAGCTCAGGAACCTTGCATACCCTTGCCGCAAAACTAGCCCAAAGCACCGACCCGGCAGACCTGAGAGCAGCGCAAGAGCTACGGAAAACGGCAGACACCTTATGGGCGATGGATAAGGCCCGTGTGGACGCTCAGAGGGCCGCAGCGGGGCCGCAGGAGTATGTGCAGGGCATTTTGGCGAGCGTAGAGAGCGAAGCCCATATCGGCGGCATCGAGGCTCTTCGGGGGACGATTGCGCTGTGGCATTACGGTTTGGGCGGACGCAGGGTTCTGACTGTGCAACTCGACGATTCTGATTTAGGCGACATCGGCAAGCGCGTTTTGGTCGTCGGAGACCTCAAAAGATGACGGCAGAAGAGCGACTCTGGTCTTACGTTAACAAAAACGGGCCTATTCATCCTGAATTAAAAAGTCCCTGTTGGTTGTGGAAAGCTGGAACCAACAAAAAAGGTTACGGTCGATTTGGATTTTATGGTAAAGCTCGATTTGCACACCGATTGGCTTACGAGTTTTTGCACGGGTCTTTTGGTGATCTTGATTTGCACCATAAGTGCGGAATCAAACGTTGTGTTAATCCGGAACACTTAGAACCACTTCGGCGCGGCCCCCATACCACGCTCACGAATCGTACTCGTACTTTCAAAGTTACCCCACTCCGTGGGGAAAACGCACGCAACGCTCGTTTAACAGAAGTGAAAGTCCGTGAAATCCGCAAAGCCTACCCTGCCAAGACACAAAAACAGCTAGCCGAGGATTATGGGGTTGCTCTACATACCATCGGAGCGGTTCTCAGGAGAGAGACATGGAAACACGTTTCATGATCGACTTCGGCCCTGAACTGTGGCTGCTTATCAAGGCAGCACTGCTTATCGCCGGGGCGCTGCTTTTGGAGCGTTACGGACGGCGTAGGAGTGAACGATGAATAAACCTGCTTACATTCATCCCGACGGCGACCGCCGAACCATTTCGGAGTTACGGCAAGACACTTTGGCGGGAGATGGAAATTACAGCGTCATGAGGCACAGTCGGCCCGACGGCAGCACCCTCGAGCTTGTGGTGTACGCCTTTGGCGATGCGGCTGAGGCGCTAGAAGAAACGCTCGTCGAATTGTTCGGAACAGAGTATCCGTCGTGACCTGGTGGCCTGTGGTCGGTTCACTGAGCGCTCTGGGGCTGGTTGTGGGGCTGCTCTGGGTTGAGCGCAGAAGTAGGTGCAAGACGTGCAAGGGACTTAAAACGGTGGGGCTTGGGATTTGCCCAGATTGTGGAGATACCTATGACTGAACTTACACAAATAGCGAACGCCCCGGCGATTCGCAGCATGGATGACCTTGAGCGGATGGCGGAGTTATTTGCCGCTTCGGGATTTTTCAAAGACTCAAAAGACGCCGCACAGTGCGCTATACGAATCCTTGCAGGTGTTGAGAGCGGATTTGGTGGATTCCAGAGCATGACCGGGGTTCACATCATCCAAGGTAAGCCGACTTTTAGCGCAAACCTTATGGCGATTGCCGTCAAACGTTCGGGCCGCTATAACTTTCGGGTGCTCAGAGCATACCGATGAACTGTGCAAAATTGCCTTTTACGAACGCTGGGGCAGTGAGTGGCAAGAGGTCGGGCAAAGCGACTTTAGTATCGACGATGCCAAACGTGCGAATCTCTTAAACAATCCGACCTGGAAAAATTACCCGCGCAACATGCTCTACGCGCGCGCTATGAGTAACGGTCAACGCTGGTTTGCGCCAGATGCGCTAGGCGTGGTCGGGTATTTGCCCGAAGAATTGGGCGCGTCGGTAGACGCCGAAGGGAACGTGCTGAGTTTGCCTGAGACGGCCTCGCCACCTAAGCAGCCAAGCGGCCCCAAAACCGTCACGCCGAAACAGCTCACAGCGCTCGGTATCGCCATCAAAGAGGCGGGGTTCGGGGTAAGTGAGCAGGGTAAAGAGCAAGGCCGCGCGTTTTTGGCATGGCTGGCTGATGTGGGTGGGCTTGAAAGTGCAAAACAGCTTACCAAAGACCAGGCACAACGGGCGCTCGACGCGCTCGGTTCAGGGTCAAATGGTGATTTTAGAACGGAGCGAACCAAACTTGAAAAAGCGTTTCAAGACTACACCGATTATCAAGCCGGTCTCGAGTACGACGCTCAGCTAGAGCAGACCGCAGCCTAAACCAGTTCAGCCCTCACCGGATGTGGTGAGGGCTTTTCGCAGCTCGAGAGGTTGAGATGACAGTAAAAAATAAGGGGCTCCGAACTGTTTTTACACTGGCAGTTCAGAGCCGGGTGAATCCTACTACACCGGACGTGCCAGCCTTCAGATTCGCCTTAAGGATAGCAGAAACGGCGTTGCAGACACAAGTTAGAACGTGGTATGCTTCTATTAAGCAAAGCACCCGTCGGTGTTTTCTTGGCAGAAGTCCGACGGGTGCAGCGCACCGATCTAGGGCACGCAGTAATAAGAGTATAACCCCACGTGCCCAAAACTCAATAGATGGTGTGTGCTTCAGGGGGTCTTTATGACCGCACTCGAGGCGCATCTGGCAGCAGAGGTTTTAGCTGCACAGTTGCTAGGCGAATGTTTAGATGTCGAAAAAGGGCTTTTAGAGCCGGAGCATGTGAAGCGTCATGGCTAGAGGTCGTTTTATCAGCGCTAAAATCAGCGAGAGCGAACAGTTTGCCGACCTCGAGACGCACGAGGCGCGTTTGATGTTTTTGATGATGCTGCCCCACGCCGATGTTGAGGGGAGGCTCAAAGCAGACAGTCGATACTTGGCAGGAAAAATCTTTACATACCTTGACTTTAGCCATGAACAGATTGAGGTAGGTCTAGCCGATTTAGAACGCGCGGAGTTACTCCGGAGTTACTCCGTCAAAGGTCGGCGGTATGTGGTTTTCCCTAAATTTGCCGAGCATCAGGTTGGCTTACGAAAAGACCGTGAGCAACCGAGCGAAATACCACCGCCCGAAGAGGCCGACCCTAAAGAAGCGCCGTCAGAGACGCAACCTGAAACAAAAAAAGATGAAGCGCGGAGTTACTCCGGAGTAACTCCGGAAGAGGTCCCGCCTAAGTTTAAGGTTAAGTCTAAGTTAAAGAGTAAAGAAGAAGTTAAAGATAAAGAACCCCCCCCTACCCCCCCCAAATCCAAAAAGCAAAAAGGCCAAACTCACGACTTCGACCCGGAGACGGTTGAGCTGCCCGAGAACTTTGACCGTGAGCGGTTTGTAGACTTTTGCGCCATGCGGTTGCAGAAAAAAGACCCGATGACCGCACTCGCTCTTAAAAATTTTATCCGTGTGAACCGGAATTATTCCGCGCCGGTTTTGAACCGGATGTTCGACAACGCCATCGTTCCAGGCTGGAAAGCCCTGTATCCGCTTAAGCCTTGGGAGCAAGAGGAAGCCGAGCGGACGCCGGTCGTGATACCTGAGAGTGAGCGTCCCCCGGCAGGTTCGCGTGTTTCGCATCCGAATTGGGGCGTAAACACAATCCGCTTTTATTACGAAGACGGGCAGATGGTGCTAAATGAGTCCGGGGCGCTCGTGTGGCCTCACGAGGTTGTCCAGGTTCCAGACAGCACGCCGTTGGGGTATGAATCATGTCCGAACTAATCCACCGGCACGATCAAGACCTCGAGCTGACGCTTTTGGCGTGCTGCTTCTGTCATCCGGACTGCTTAGGTGAACCGTGGGCCGCGATGCCAACCGAGGTTTTTTACGGTGAGCGCAACCGGCACGTTTGGGATGAGATACAGCGTCAGTACGCTCAGCACGGCGCGTTCGACTTTGCTACCGTTGTGGCAGCGTTCCGAGTGCGGGGTGACTTTACGATAGCTCTGGACGTTCTCAACCCACTTACACACATCTTCGGCGGCGACTATCACCCGACGAGTGCTTATGCCTATCTTTACGCCCAGCAGGTTAAGGAATTATACGTGGTGCGCGAAAAAGGAAAAGCTGCACTTAAGTACCAGTCGGCGATAGCCAAAGGCGACGACCAAAACGAAGCGCGGCTTGAACTTGACGCGGTGCTGACAATTTTAGACAGCGCCGTTTCCAGTTTTGACGAGCGCAGTGATGAAGACTTGGCGCGACTTATCGGGCCGGGATCACGCTACGCAACAGGCTACGGCGATTTTGACCATCTCACCGGAGGGATTGCAAAGCCTGGGCTCAACATTTTGGCTGCACGTCCCTCCGTAGGTAAGTCTGCGCTAGCTCGTGGGATCATTCGGAACGTTGCAGCTCGTGGCGACCGGGTGTTGTGGTACAGCCCAGACCAAAGCGAGAACCAAATTCTCGAGCTGGAAATCGCCCGTCACAAGCGCCTTGACACCAAAGCGGTGCAGCGTATGCCGTTTGACGAAGTGGCGCAAGGTATCCGTGATGTGCGCGAGAAAGTTTGGCGTGACCGTGTGACTCTGGTTGACACGCCGGTTCGGTTGGAAAGCCTGATTACTCTAATCAAAACGAATACTCCGAGCCTGGTTGTGATTGATTATCTGCAAATTTTAGACACCGGCCACAGCGACGAATACGAAAGCGTAACGGCTGCGTCAAAAGCGCTCAAGACGCTCGCTTTCACCCTTCGTATTCCGATTTTGGCGCTTGCCCAGTTCAACCGAGGTTTTGAACGCGGCAAAGCTCCGAGCTTATCCATGCTGCGCGGATCGGGTCAAATTGAGCAGGACGCTGACATCGTGATGGCTCTTGACCGGGACACGACGATTAGCACGAACGAAGAGCAAACAGCCGTCTGGCACGTGCTCAAGAACAAAGTAGGCGCGACCGGATCGGTGCCGATTCATTGGCGCGGTCGTTATGCATCTTATGAAAGTGCGGCAAGGAGTTTTTAATGGCAGCCAACCTCGAGCTGGCCCGCGAAGTCTACCGGCTGTTGACCACGCACCCGGACGGTTTGACCCGCCTCAACCTGGCCGCCAAACTCAAATGCGACGACCGGACGGCCCGCGACGCGGTAAACGCTTGCCGGACGCTCGCCGCTACCCGGCCTATGTCGGATGGTCGGGTTTGGATTATCGGCTTTGACCCTTCGCGCAAAGTTTACTGCGCGGCTCGCGACGAATACACCGCAAGAAAAATTATTGAGTACCAGTCGGCTCGAGTTGAAGATATCAACCGCGCCCTAGACGCTCAGCGAACCGCTTATGAGCAGACTTTCGGGGTGAAATACCGGACGACCGAAGAAGTGGAATTGTTTAGATGAGTGCTCAAACGATGCCCGCGCATTCCCGGCAGATTGAGCGGTATACAGAGTTTTTGCGTGCTGGACGTGCTATGATAGACGAGTCAGCCGGGACGTGCTTGCAACACTCCCGGCGCGGCGACCTACAAGGAGGTCACATGTCGGATTATACTCATGTCGTTGAGCTTAAAAGCTATTCCGTAAACATCCGTGGTCAAAAATTCGGAAGATTAACAGCGCTAGAACCATTTGCTAATGCCAGAAGAACGTTGTACTGGCTTTGTGAGTGCGACTGCGGTGTAACAAAATTGGTTCAGGGGACAAAATTGCGTAGCGGTCACACTAAGTCTTGTGGCTGTTTGCGGGGTGAGGTTGTCTCCGGCGCTAATACGACCCACGGTCTATCTGCTTCACGTACATATGAAGTGTATAGCGGTATGAAAAAGCGTTGCTTAAACCAAAACAGTAAAAGTTATGCCGATTATGGGGCTCGAGGTATTAAGATTTGTGACCGCTGGCTCCACAGTTTTGAAAACTTTTTAGCCGATATGGGAGAGCGCCCGGAAGGGCACACGCTTGAACGCGATAACAACGACGGCCCCTATTCACCTGAAAACTGTCGCTGGGCAACTCGGCAAGAACAGGCGTGCAACACGCGTCGGAACCGTTTCATCACTTTTCAAGGGCTAACACTCACGGTTGACGCTTGGGAGCGGCGTCTAAGGTTGCGGCCCAACTCAGTTGGTCAGCGTTTACGTCGCGGTTGGGATGCAGAGCGAGCACTTACCGCACCATTTACCCGGAGTCGGCGGCGATGAACAAGCAAATAATGCCTGGTCACTCTAAAGAAGTTTCTCGCTATACCCCGCTCTCTATCGGTTTGGGTCTAAACGCGCACTTTGACCTTGACCCCTGCGCCCCGGATTGTGTTTATCCTATGACGCCCTTCGTGGGTCGGACTTACTCGTTGCAGCGCGGCGAAAACGGCCTTGAGCTGCCTTGGCACGGCCTCGTCTGGGTCAACCCTCCCTGGACACGCGGCGAAAAGACGAAATGGATAGCCAAGCTTCACGCGCACGGTTCCGGTATCGCACTTGTTCGCGGAAATACTGACGGCGCTTTTTTGCACGATTACCCGCCCGATGCGCTGTTTTTAATTCGGGGCCGGGTTAAGTACGTGCTGCCGGATGGCGAAAGCGAAAGGCCACGTAAAGGTGGCGCGGTCGGCGGTTTTGAGCCCAGCCTTATGGCGGGTTTCGGAAAAAAAGCTTTAAGGATTCTCGAGGATTGTACGTTAGAAGGGACGTTTTACCGCCGATGAAACGCCGCGTCTTGGCTCCCCATACGCCACGCCCCAGGTCTTACCCGTCGTGTTACGCGCAGGGCTGCCCGCCCCTCTTTGCCCCCGGCACCCTCGCTCTGGTGCTCTCGGGTGAGTTTCAAGGCCAGACCGGACGGGTACGGGCACTTGAGCCCTACTACGCCGTGCTCGAGGTAGGCGGCGCTGAAGTCAGGGTGCTGCTGACCGAACTGAGGAGAGTTTCTTGAACCAACTTTGCGCCGTCTGCGAGCGACCCCTCGAGCCCCATCCCGACCCCAGAGTCCGCCCCCGGCAGCGCTACCACTCCGGCACCTGTCGGCGCAAAGGGCGCAACGCGAGAGTCAGGGAGCGCAGGAGGCTGGCCGCCGAACAAAACAAACCCGACCTGGAGGGTTTCGTGTCGGTCCCCGAAATCGCCGCCTCCTTTAACGTCAGCCGTTCGGTAATCAGAGCGTTTTTCCTTCGCCGCAAGCTCTGGAGGCGTCCTTATCGCCTCGAGGTCGGCACCACAGGCTACCTTCGCGCCGACATCGCCGCGCTCTACAGCGAGGGCCGCGCCACGAGAAAGCCTGAAGGGTACGTGAGCGTCAAGCGCGTTTTGAGCGATCTGCCCCTTCGCGGGCGTGAGCACCTGAGCAGGCTCGAGCGAGAAGGGAAGGTGACCGTCGTCCGTTTCCGCAAAAACCTCTACCTGAGCCCCGACGACGCCCGTTACGTCCGGGAAACGCTGCTGGATCGGCTGCCGCTACCCGGCTGGGTGCCGCTAGCCGAGACGGCGAGAAACACGGGCAAGACCCGGCAAGCGCTCATGGAGTGGCTGAAACGCAGAGACCGCGAAACCCGTATCTATCTCGACACCGAAAGCCACCAGTTTGTCCGCCACCTTACCCGGAAGGACGCGGACGAGTACATGAGGGAGCGGTGCAAGGAGAAAAAAAATCCCCGGTCTAAAAATGCTTGACCCCGATTTTCTCGATGTACTTTCCGACCCTACTTGCAGGCCGATTGTCTGCGTTTTACTCGAGGCCGCTTCGCAGCGTGCCGAGAGTTTGCGGTGCTCCAGAGATAACGCTATCGGCCTGGACGCGTCCCGGCTGGACGACGCCATCAGCGAAAACGAAGTGGTACGCCGGAAGTGCCGAGAGATTTTACTAGGAGGAAACGATGTTTTACCCCGAAACCGACCTTGAACGCCTCCGTGAAGAAAACGCCGCGCTGAGGGCTGAGCTGGGCAGCACACGAAAGAAGGCGTTGCAAGAGGCTATCGAAGTCTTGAAGCACCGCGCTATCAGCGTAGAGCTTTCGACACTCTGTTTTCCAGACGAAAACGTTACTCGCAAGTGGGCGTTAGCCGTAAGCAGCGAACTGGATAGGGCGTGGCAAGAGCTAGAGATACTCGCCGACACTTCACCCGTTTTGATACTTCGATGAAATACCGTGCCGACTACCTAGCCGACACCACGACAGGTAGGGGCTTTACTCAGGTTGTTTACGCCGACCACGACAAAGCCGCTCACGAACTCGCGCTCATGCACGCACCGCGAGATATGGCGCTCGTTAGCGTCTACCGGGTCGAGCTGAGACGCGATGACCTGAACCGGATGCAAGCGGCGGCGTTTGACGAAAAAACAGACGCTACTCCCGGAGAGCTTATCGAGATGGTGGGGCTACTGTTGCACGTTTGGGATGAAAGCGAGCAGCAAAAAGCACAGCTTTACCGTGAGGCAAGCGCGTGGAAAAAAGAGCGCGACTTTCTACGCCGGAGCATCCTAGAGCTGTATCACGGTGAAGTTATCACCATGAGCCGAGCGCGTGAGCTGATGGGGTTTAACACCATCGACCCGGTGAGAGAGATGTACCGAAGGCTGAAACCGGAGTTTGAGGTAGACACCTTACCCGCTGAGGAGCAACAATGAACCGTTTTTTAGCTGACGTACTGACTGAAGTAAACCGCGCCCGTGCAAAGTTTCCGGGCAACAAACACCTTTTAGCTGCGCTGATGGAGGAGGTAGGTGAACTAGCTAACGCGCTACTTGAGGAGGAATACGGAGAGGGCGTGTCGTCAGCCGACGTGTACCGAGAGGCAGTGCAGGTTGCGGCTATGGCGATGCGGATAGCGGACGAGGGCGAACCGGGGTTCGCAAAATATACGCCACCCGCTGAGAAGGGCAAGGGATGGGCTGAAGAGCTCGAGGTAGAGGAGGCCGACCATGCCTAAAGACCTCACCCACGCCTCGGAAGCTGTGCGGAGAAGGAACCCCGATTTGTTCAGCGACAAACCTACCAAGCAGGTAGGCAAGGGAATGTTAAAAGCCCTTGCCTACCGTATTGAAGGGCGTCCAGTCAGCACCAAAAACAGCCGCGCACTAGGTAACGGGCGTTCGTTTATGTCGAAAGCCGCCCGTGATGCCCTGAGAGACGCCCAAGCACAGTTACGCGCCCTTCACCCCGGCCCACCCCTACCCGGCTGCTACGACATGACGGTGACGGTCAACTACTCAAACCGCCGTAGCTGGCTCGATTCGGATAACGTTCTAAACTTCTGCGGCGACCTTGTAAAAGGCGTGCTTGTACCCGACGACAAACCCGCGCACCTAAGAGACTGGACGTGCCGCCCGCGTCTCAAGACGAGTACTCGAGACCATTTCTACATTGAACTTTGGGAGGTTCCGACGTGACCGCTGAGCAAAGCAAGATAAAAAAGGTGCTTATAGCACAGCAGGGCAAGCCGCTGAGCGCCCCAGAAATAGCCAAGCTCGCAGGAGTTGCCCCGTCTACCGCTAGGCGCTATCTACGGCATTTGAATTACGCTCAAAAGGTCGTCGGCTGGGGTAATAAGCTTTTAGAGCGCTACACGCTCTGCTCAAAGTTTCACCGCCATTATCAGCTTTTTTGGTTACAAGAGCAAAAGGCCGAGTCGTGAGCCCCGCAACCGAAACCGCCGAGGCCCGGATTCAGGCGCTTGAGGCTGAAAATGTCCGGCTGAAAAATATGCTTGAAAGCTTGACGCCCGGAGGCAGCGAGTTTTACAACGACCCGAAACGGTGTACTGAGTACGCCTTAGAACGGCGGGATTCGCTCCGAGAGATAGCTAAAAGTGCCGTGAAAGAAAAGCTCAGGCTTGAGAAAGAACTTACCGCCCTGCAAAACGTACCGCTGGGAGACCGGGCGCGTAAGGCGCTTTTGTTCGATGTTTGCCGGGTGCTGACCATGCGCGGGCATGAGGACGCGGCAGAAGTTTTGAAGGAGGTCTATGCAGTACCTTAGCGCCCCACAACACCTATGGTACGCCGCCGGACGCCCTGAAGGGAAATGGGTGCTCGAGCCTGTTACGGGGGTTTGTTCGACTTGCGCCGCGCCCCTAACAGAAGGCGTGCAAACCGCCGTTATCAACAATCCGACGTTTGCCCAGCACGCCGACTTTTTCCGCTTCGGCACGCACTGCTGCGGAGCGTGCGCGTGGCTCTACAGCGACCCCAAGCGCACCCACCGTAATGTGCTGGCTGTCGGCGACACGCTGCGTTGGCCTAAAATCGTCGCCGAGCCCGGACGCCCGCAGTGATTTCACCTTTGGTGCGGGGCGCGCAAGTGAAGCGATTTACCGGCACGGTGCCTGGTCGGAGTGGCGTACAGCCTACCCCGAACAGTTTGCGGGCTGGATAAGGCGTTTTCCTGAAATGCGAAGTCAACTCTAAAAAAACAGCCCTCAGCGCCAACTGAGGGCTCTACCGTGCGTGAATAGTCTACCGTGTCGATGGGACGATGTTTTGAAGCAACTGAAACGTAAGCGAGTAGAGAACTCAGTGAACTGCCAGAGGCATTTGGCGAATGATTTATTTCTAGCCTTGCGCCGCTGCGAGCGCTCCGGCTGGCCGATGAGAACATCCGGTATGGGCTGGCTCGGCTTTCGCACGCTTGGTGGTCACGCTGGCCTCGAGCAGACCCCCCCCGACGCCGAGTTTCTTAAAACGCTGTCGCTTTCCGAACCGCGCCTGGGTTGCCCACCGCACGCCATCTTTATGCCCCGCGACCATTACGAGAGCTTTCACTATGAGCTGAGCCGGGAAGAGGCTGCCGTTTGGGATGACCTGGTGTTGCATAGGGCGACGCGGGCGGTGTGGCATTTCAAGGTTCATAGCGAAACCAGAGGCGGCGGTTACTACATGGCCCGTAATCCCGAAGTGGACGAGCGCACGGCAGAGCTGAGTTTACGGTTACTGGGGCGTGCCGAGGTGGTGCGGGTCTCGAGTACAGCCGCTCGTGAAATCGAAGAGGCGAGAAAGAGCGCGGAAGAGAAGATCAAAGAAGCGGTTAGTGCGGCGCAAACTTGACTGTGTTGCTAAAATTATGCTAGATTTTGCCTAGAGAATTCTGTCAAATGGTGCCCTACGGGGCATCTTTTGCTAAACGTACCGCACCCGCTCGCTTTTTAGGTGGCTGATTTCTTTTGTGCTAATCTTTAACAAAAGTTCTGTCTCAAAATTACTTAAACGGCCCGATGCGGGCCTTTTTCTTTGGCTCGAGGGTATGGGGGTATATGCAAACGATAAAAGGCGAGTATCAGACTGTCGCCATAGACAGCATTAGGCCGCATGAACGCAACGTGCGCCAAGGTGACGTTGGACTCATTTATGAGAGTATCAACGCCAACGGATTCTATAGCGACATCATTGTGCAAAAGAGCACAGGCCGTATCATCGTCGGTAATCACCGCTGGAAGGCTGCGCTAGACTCCGGCGCAAAAGAAGTGCCGGTCAAGTTTATTGACGTTGACGATAACGCTGCTTTGCGTATTCTTTTAGCCGACAACAAAACTTCAGACAGTGCGACGAATGACGACGCGGCGCTAGCTGAACTGCTAAAAGAGTTGGTGGATGATGGGGGTCTCGAGGGGACGGGGTTCAGCTCTGATGATCTGGACGAATTGCTAAACGACCTAAAAGAGCCCGAGTTTAGAGAATTTGATGAAAGTGTGGGGGACAGCGTGAAGATGCTCGAGTGCCCGTCGTGTGGTCATAAGTACCCGGCTTAGCTATCCTGAGCTGCTTAGTGCGGTGTGGGAAGACGCCATAGCGCCTAGAGAACCGGACGCGCCGACAGTTATCAGCACTTTTGCCGGAGGCGGCGGCAGCACGACCGGCTACAAGATGGCAGGCTTTCATGAGCTGCTAGCGGTTGAATGGGATGATAACGCGGTACAGACGTTAAGACTCAACTATCCCGAGCTTGCTATCTATCACGGTGACATTGCCAAACTGAGCGTAGAAGAAACACTTGAGCGCACAGGCTTAGCGCGCGGTCGGTTAGATGTGCTTGACGGCTCACCGCCCTGTCAGGGCTTTTCAACCGCTGGACGAAGACTTTTAGACGACCCGCGTAATCAGCTTTTTAGAGAGTACGTCAGGCTCTTGCGCGGCTTGCAACCCAAAGTGTTCGTGATGGAAAACGTGTCCGGTATGGTCAAGGGTAAAATGAAGCTCGTTTTTGTTGAGATATTAAAAGAGCTAAAAGCGAGCGGTTACAACGTTTCAGCAAGACTTCTGAACGCTATGTATTTCAGCGTACCACAATCAAGAGAGCGAATGATTTTTATCGGTGTACGTGAAGATTTGAAAACAAAGCCGAGCTATCCAAGAGCGCAAACGCTAAAGCCGATAACTCTCAGACAAGCACTTGAGGGCGTGGTCAATACTGAAGACGAGCTGAAAGACAGTCGCTACAAAGACGGCTTAAGGTCAAGTCAGCTGCTTGCACAGCTCAAGCCTTGGGAGCAGGGTTCAAAAGTTACCGGCGGTTCTCACTTTGGCTTGAAGCGTTTGGACTTTTCAAGACCGTCCGGGACGGTCTTGAAACAAGACGGTAGTGGTGCAAGTTGCTCATGCTGTCACCCCTATGAACTGAGACGTTTGACAATACGTGAACTAAAGCGAGTCGGCTCATTACCCGACTCTTATCAGCTAGTCGGAAAATACGCTCAACAATGGGAACGTATCGGTAACAGCGTTCCACCTCTGATGATGCGAGCAATTGCACTTCAAATCAAACAAGACCTACTGAAAGCGAGGTGACGCAACATCATGGCACTCAACAGCAGTTGGCTAGACATCATCGAAGACCGCCGCCGTGAGGTTGCCGCCTTGCGCCGCCGCCGCTACACCGTCCGGCAGATCGTCCGGGCGCTCGAGAAAGCTAACCGGCTCAACCCTAAGACAGAGAAACCCTGGGACGTTGCCACAATTCAAAGGGACATCCAAACGCTTCGCGCCGAGGCCCACCGCGAAGCGCTAAAAGACACCAGTGAACATAAAGCGGAAATCCTGGCCGACTATCAAGAGCTTATCCGGCTTGGCTGGGTTGAGAAACGTTACGAGGACGTGCGTAAGGTCTTAAAAGACATGCGAGAACTGCTCGGTACCGACGCGCCGCAGGTGGTGGTGTATGAGCAGCTAAATAATGAATACGACGCTGCACTAGGGAGGCTCGAGCGTGAGTTTGGACATGACCCGGCCCTCCTCGGGCGTATCTACGACACGCTTACCGACGCTTCGGGACAGGATAGCGGCGCGGCGCGAAGCCTCAACTGACGCCCCCCCCGTCCTAAGTCTCTACCCCAAGCAAGCCGCTATCGTCAGCGACCCTGCCCGCTTCACCATTACCGAGGCAACGACGAAAGCTGGGAAAACGTTAAGTCACTTGCACTGGCAGCTCCAGGAGATATACAGCAGCGGCAGAGGCAACCACTGGTGGGTCGCGCCTATCAGCGACCAGGCCGACATTGCCTACCGCCGCGCACAAGACTACCTGCGCGGCTTTGTAGACGCGTCCGGCAAGCTCGAGAAGATCGGCAATGCCGTCCCCTTCGCTAAAAACGACACCCGTAAATACATCGACGTGTACGGCGCGCGCTGGTGGTTCAAGTCTGCCGACAACCCCGACAGCCTCTACGGTGAGGACGTGTACACGCTCGTCACCGACGAGATCAGCCGTTGGAAGGAGCAGGCATGGACGGCGTGCTACTCGACGTTGACAGCCACGCAGGGACGCGCCAAACTGATCGGCAACGTCAAGGGACGGCGCAATTTCGCCTATAAGCTGGCGCGTAAAGCCGAAGCGGGGGAACCGGGTTGGAGCTATCACCGGCTGACGGCTGCCGACGCCATCGAAGGCGGCGTGATCGACGCGCATATCGTTGAACAGGCGCGGCGTGACCTACCCGAGCATGTTTTTAAGGAGCTGTACGAAGCCGAGGCTGCCGACGATGGGGCGAATCCGTTTGGACTGGGCGCAATTGAAGCGTGTTACAGGCCAGTACAGAGTAGTAACCCGGTAAGTGTGTACGGGTGCGACTTAGCTAAGAGTATTGACTGGACTTGGGTTATCGGCCTAGACGCCAACGGTAACGAGTGTTTTAGCGAACGCTGGCAGGGGCCGTGGGGTGAGACGAAGCGCAAGATACTCGAGCTAACTAAGGGCGTACATACGCTTATCGACTCGAGCGGCGTCGGCGACCCCATCGTCGAAGAGTTGCAAGAGTCGCATGACAAACTTGTCGGATTCAAATTCAGCAGTTCCAGCAAGCAACAGCTCATGCTAGGGTTGGCAAGCGCTCTGCAAAGCCAGACAATCCATTACAGCGACCCGCGTCTAAAGTTTGAACTCGAGGCGTTTGAATATGTCTACAGTGCAACCGGCGTTA
Organism: uncultured Trueperaceae bacterium; assembly: GCA_963799485.1. GTDB lineage: Bacteria > Deinococcota > Deinococci > Deinococcales > Trueperaceae > Truepera. The sequence goes on along the minus strand of CAWCXJ010000003.1, from coordinate 34,236 downwards.
AGTACAGTGCACCCTCCGGTGAGCACGATGACGGTGTGGTCGCCTTAGCCCTAGCCGAGCGGATGCGGCAGACGGTGCCGGCCTCTACCGACCCCGACCTTGCTCAGCGCATCGCCGCGTTTTACTGAAAGGAGCCGCTTTGAATCTTAACGACAGCCGCGTCAAAGCGGCTTTAGAAGATATTGAAAACCGCGCCATGTCAACAGCTGAAGCGTATGAATGGGCAACGGGCAAGCTTTCGTTTATCCCGACAAGCCTGCTCCCGACTTCGGCAAGCCTGGAGGAACGCGCCGCCCTCGAGCGTCTTGCCCGCATGGTCACGTCCCTCGGCCCCCGCGCTTTAACCGTGCTTAAAAACGGCACACTAGGCGACATCAACTGGGGCGCAGGCGGCGTAAAGCTCGATGAGGCTATGCGGCTCTTACGGCTCCCGCAACTGGCGCAGCGGTTCCATCTACAGGGCCGCGTCGCGGGCATGATCGCGGGGCACGTCTACACGCCCGAGGGGAGCGACGCGCCCCGCATCCAGCGTTTAGGGGGCTACCTCGAGCCTTTACGCGACCCCGAAGACATGGATTATGAGTGGGGCATCTATCAGGCTATTTTAGTTAAGCTCTCACTCGGACGTGAGCACTGGCTGGTGCGGATTTACGACCTTGAGACAAAACTTGTCTACGAATGGTCCGACCTGCGAAAACCGACCGAGATAGGCCGCGTTCCGGAGCCGCTGAGCGGGCTCAGGATGCCGCGCTACCGCATCCTGCATGAAGACGCTGACGGGCTACCCGTCGGTGAGTTTATGACGGCGCTGCCGGTGCTTAAAAGCGAATGGGCGAGCCAGCTACGGGCCGACCGGGTCGAAGAAGCGACGGCGTTTGCTCAGCTTTTAATCAAAGGCGAGGTCAAGGGCTATGAGCGGCGCGGCGCAACGCGGGTCATCCTAGCGAGCGAATCAGGCGACGCAAAATACATCACCCCCGGTGACCTATCGCAGATTCACGCGCATCACGACCGCAAGCTCGAGCGCCTCCGTCAACTCCTCAACCTACCGGGCGGGTACTTAGGCGGGCAGACCCCGAGCGGTGAAGCTTTAATGGAGGCGGCGCAAGACTATATGAGCAGTTGCGACGTGATGGCAACTGCTATAGGTGAGCTTTTAACCGAACTGACCGCCGATTATTTTGAAGCTGCCGGGATTCGTGGCGCGTCGCCTAACGTTTCAATATCCGTCAACCGCAACCGCGTTAAAGACCAGGTAATTACGCAAGTCCGCGATCTGGTTAAAGACGGCTTGCTTGATAGAGCGTCGGGTATCCGGGTTATCTCGCAGTTTTTCGACGAAATAGCCGACACGCGAGTCGAGGCGTTTATCCAAGCTTTAGGGTTAGAAGACAAACAAGGGAGTCTCATCCCCCAGGTGCCGACCATGTAACGCCCATTAGATAAGCCGCCCGCCTCGTGCGGGCTTTTTTATTGCTTTCTCGTTGACTTCCTGGAATGTCACTAAACTTCCTGCGCTCTTTTATGGCAGACGAAAACACCACGCCCGCTGAGGCGGAAACTCAGCCAACCACGCAGCCGGAGGCGGAAACGACGGAAGACACGCAAGAGACTAGCGGCAATGAGCCTCAAAAAGTGCTTACTCAGGAACAGGTAGACAAGTTGCTAGCACGCCGCCTTGAGCGTGAACGCGCCAAGCTCCGGGGCGAATGGGAAACCGAAAAAGCCGAAGCCGAGAAACAAGCCAAGATGAGCGCGCTTGAAAAAGCGCAGGTCAAAGAACAAAAGGCAGCGGCGCGTATTCAGGAGCTTGAAGCCGAACTTGCCCAGGAGCGGCGCACCTACAGCCTCGAGCGTCAGCTTGCAGGTAAGGTCGTCAACGCCAAAGCGTCGATCAAGCTCATCGGTGATTACGTGGCTGAGGACGGTACCGCCGACCTCGAGGCGTTCTTTGCCGATTACCCCGAACAAAAACCCTCAACTCAGACGCCCCAGCGCGGCGTCAACGGGCGCACGCTCGCGAGCGGCGGAGCGGAAGACGCTAACGCCGTGATACGCCGGGCGATGGGCTACTAAAGGAGACAACAATGGCATTTGTAAGCAGAGCTAACGCTGAAGCGCTCATCCCCCAGGATGTCGCAGCAAACATCGTGCAACAGGTCGCGGAGGGAAGCGCCGTCATGTCGCTGGCTACCCGCGCCCCCGATATGAGCACCGCCCAGACCCGGATTCCCGTACTTTCGGCGCTTCCGCAGGCGTACTTCCTCAACGCCGGGGCTGACCCTTCTGATACTGGGCGCAAACAGACGACCAACGCAGAATGGGCGAATACCTACCTCAACGCCGAAGAACTCGCGGTCATCGTGCCGGTGCCGGAAAACGTCATCGCCGATGCGTCATATGACATCTTCGGGCAGATCACGCCCATGCTCGTCACCGCGTTCGGTAAGGCGTTCGACCAGGCGGTACTGTACAGCACGAACAAGCCTAACGCGTGGCCTGTTGGCATTGTCCCGCAAGCGATTGCGAAGGGCAATACGGTCGCATCGGGCACGGGCGCTGACCTTTATGATGACCTCCTCAGCACGGACGGCCTTGTGGCGACGGTTGAGGAAGACGGTTACATGGTCAACGGCTATATCGGCGCACTTCAGGCCCGCGCACGTCTGCGCGGCTTGCGCGGCTCCGATGGGCACCCCATCTTCATGCAGAACATGCAGCAAGCCGGGCAATACGTACTCGACGGGCAGCCGATCTACTTCCCGCGTACCGGGGCGGTTGACCCTAGCACCGCGCTCTTAATCGCAGGCGACTGGACAAAACTCATCTACGCCATGAGGCAAGACCTGACCATCAAGGTCTTTACCGAAGGCGTGGTGCAAGCCCCCGACGGCACCATTCTGCATAACCTTATGCAAAACGATATGGTCGCGTTACGCGCTGTCATGCGGGTTGCCTGGACGGTGCCGGATTCGCTCAACTATCAGAACAGCGCTAACGCCACGCGCTTTCCTTTCGGTGTTCTCGAGCCTGCCGTTACACCCTAATGAAGGCCACGCTGCTTAGAGCCACCCGTTACGGCGGCCAAGGCAGGGCTAAGGGCGAAACCCTCGAGGTACCCGACGACGTGGCAAACCGTTGGGTCAACGCCCGCCACCCTTTGGCAACGGCTGAAGCGCTTAACCTGGACGACCTTAAAAAGCCTGAACTCATCGCACTCGCAGAACAGCGCGGGCTTGATACCGAAGGCACGGTTGCTGAGTTAAAGGAGCGGTTAGGGGGCTAACCTATGCTACCGCCCGATTATCCTGATTACACTGACTCTGACGTAGCGGCTGAAGCCGTGCGTGAATTCGTCACAGCACTCACCAATGCCCAGCTCGAGCGCCGTCTCAACGAGACGCAAGTACTCGGCGTTGACGGCGTGTGGTACTTCCTGCCCTACCTGGTTGCGTATCGGACGCTCAAAAGTAACCCGCGCTGGCTAAATAGCGGCGAGGGCGCAACGTTTAGAGACTTAAGCGAAGCCCTCGAGGGTCTGGCTGAGGAACACGCCGCGCAGGTGGCGCGCCTTGACCTGACAGACCCCGAGCACGCCCAGCTAGGCGCACCCGAGCCGGTACTTGAAAGCACGCTGACGTTTTAGAGCGGAGGTGGTTCTCATCTCAACTATTCACCTCGTAGAAGGGAGCGTGCCATGTGAGTCAGGGCCCTTTTTTTACCGTTAAGCCTCACTACGCTTTAACCCTTGAGACAGCACCCGAGTATGCCAAAGACGATAACGGGCGCGTGATTTACGACGAATACAACGAGCCGACACTACTAGACGGCTCGAGTTTCGTCGTTCGCGCGCACGTCAAAAAGCTTTCAGGTAATGAAGCCGAACGCTTAGGGTTAGACCGCACCAAGCTAAACCTTGAATTACTATGCGCTGACCCTATGGAGGGCGACAGCCGTGTTACAGGCGGTTCACGCTGCTCATTGTCGTTTATGGGTAAGTCCGGCACGGTGACAATCCAAGCCGTACCGAATGAACGCTTACACGACGTTGTAGAGGCTATCGGGGTGAAGTATTGGGGGACGTTTGAAAGCTAAAGGCTCTCTCTACCCCAACGCCGCCGCCATTATCGCCAAGCAGCTCACTGGCCCGGTTGAGCGGGCTGCTAAAGCGTATGCCGACCAACTTTCAGACAACCTAGCGGCAGGCTCACGTAGCGGCGTCCAGTACCCGTCGTTGCCCCGCCAAAGTTCTGCGCCCGGTGAGTTTCAGCAAGAGCAGTCCGGCTCGTTGCGTGACGCCGTAGGGGTGAGGGACACACCCGACCCTTTACGCAAACAGGCCGGGTTCTTTGGTTTGCCTCAAGACCGGTTGAACAATGCCGAATATGGGCGTGTAGGTGGTCGCGCACCACTCGCTAGAACAGCGGCAGATAACAAAACCCGTACCGACATGCTTACTGCGGCGAGAAAGGGGTGAGGCATCGACCTAGTTTCATTCCTAAGAAGTTTGCGCGAGAATCCGCTAGACCCCGACAGCTCACCCCTCAAAGTTTTTGAAAATGATCTTACCCCTAGCGACACCGTAGGGAGCTTGCCTTATGCAGTGGTCTTGGGGCTGCCAGAAAATGCACGAGGCTCAACGCTGTCAGGCGTTACCGATATTGAAGGCACGCTTGACGTTGTGCTCGAGCACCGCGCTGCAGACGGCACAAGGCCACATAAACGCACGCTCACGGCCCTGCGTAACCAAGTCCTGCGTGCGCCGCTATACGTCACCGAGGCAGCGCCCCGGCTTCCCCTTGTGCGCCCGCTCAAGTACCTCTCAGGCACTCAACCGGGCGCTAGCTTTCAAGACAACACCACGCTCACGGCAACAGTTCGTTTTCGGGCAGTATGGCGCATGTCGCTTAAGGAGTAACCATGCAAGTTGAATTTACAGGCAAGCAGACCGTGTATAACGGCAGAACCTACCGGGCCGGAGAAAAGTTACAGGTCTCCGACGACCGCGCCAAAGACCTCCTCAAAGCGGGCTTAGCTAAAGAAGCCGGTAAGAAAGAAGCCCCCGCCAAGTCGGGATGAAAGTCCGCTTACCCCGGCACCCCGCCGCTTACGTCGCCAACCTAGCCGAACCGGTCAAGCTCGAGCTTTACGACCGGGCGTGCTTTTTGAACGGCGTCGATCTCGCCGACCTGATATTTGCACTCGAGCTGCAATTTAAGGGCGGCTTTACAACTGCGACTTTTACCCTGCAAGAAACCCTTGATTTCGACGGGCGGCTTGTCAAGGTCGCAAAGCGCGTCACCCTACCTTCTCAAAACTTTAAGGAGTAACCATGCCCGAATTAACCGGCGTTTCCGTTACCGAGCCCGCAGCGGGTTCAGTTTTAACTATTCAGCCCGACGAACACGGCTTTTATCTCAAAGAGTTTGCGACCGGCACCGCGTCGTTTGTAGACGCCGACAACTTCGCCGACCTCATCGTCGGCGCGCTGCCGTTCTCGGCCTCGGTTGACGCCGCTGACCTCCGCACACTTTCCGGTCGGCGTATCCGTGGCGACCGCACCATCACCGCAGATAACCAGACGGCGCGCTTCAACGTGTTTTTAGGCCAAGCCAAGCACACGCTGCTGTTTGACCGCCTGGTAACGCGCAAGAGTGCGCCGAACCAGGGCGACCCGCTCGCGTTCCTTCGTTCGTTCCCTGACTACGCGGGTATCGCCGGGGCTAGCACGGTCGAGAACATGAACCCCGAAGGCGACCCTGACGCCGACGCTTACGGCTGGGATGTCGAGTTTGCCTTTTCGGATTTCGACTGGGTAGACCTGACGCCCACGACACCGTAATCCTTGATTCTGACACTTACCGGAGGGGCTAGTCCCCTCCATTTGCTTGCTGTGGAATGCGAAGGGGATTTAATTCTCGCCCACGGTTACGCAACCGACGCGCCTATACCCCTGGGCGCGATTTTTTTTGATAATGACACGCCGGTACGGATGCCCCAAGCGCTTCCTGCTGGCCTCTATTTCGTGCATGAGGATAGCGAAGTTGAATACCGCTTACCGAGTGCGCTTGTTCTACTAAGGGGTGAACACAATGGCAAATAAAATAGAAGAGAGCTTAAAAGCCTCGAGTCTGCTAAAAGCGCCTGAGTTCATGGTGTGCGGCGTGGTGTTGTCCTCACGCTTGACGGTTGAGGAATACGCCATGCTCGAGGACTACGAAGCCGATAAAGACCTGATCGGCTTACGGGTCAAGCTCGAGGCCGTGCAGGACAAAAACAACCGCGACAATCGAGAGAACACCTCTCCCGCGTACCGGGCGCAGGTGCAAAAAGTTGCCGCGCTCACGGTTGCGCGTGAAAATAAACTAGACGGACTTAGGCAAGACCCGATGAGTTGGGACGACGACGATGACCTGTTCGTCGAGCGCCTCGAGGAAAAGCTGGGCGAAGCGCAAGACAAGCTCGACGCCTTAAAGCCCGACCCAAACAAAATATTGCAAGCGATATCTAAAAACCAAAAAGACTTAAACGACTTTAACCACGCGTACCGTAACTTTTATCTCGAGTACGCGCACGGCCTGGCGGTCTCACGCGGGTTGACCAAAGAAAAGTTTACCGCGTGGCAGGAACGGGCAAACGCGCAGGACACGGCGAACGTAATGGAAGTTATTAAAATGGGAAAAGCCCTATTCAACCATTCCGAGGAGCCCCGGACTTACGAGGCGCTCCCGAACGCTCTGAAGAACTAACCGAACATCCGTATGACACGGTGCTCGAGCTTAAGGTCAAGGCCGCCGCGCTCGGTATCAAGAGTGAGGACTTTCCGAACGCCTACATAGAAGACATTATCCTGGGCTGGGAAGCGGAGAAATTAAAAATCTACCACGCCTCAAGACCAGTACTAGACGCCCAACTCGCCAAACTCTCGCCTGTGAGCCTCGCCAAAGCCGAAGCTGAAGGCGAAACCGACGACGAGAAGAAATACGGCGCGAGAGGCCGCAAGATACTCGAGCGCATTACCAGCACCACGCACTTTAGACTGATGCCCGCGCATGAGCAAGGCGCGTTTGTAAGGGCTCGAGGCTGGCCTCAAGAACAGGGCGAAGTCTATCCGGTCGAGGGCTTAAGCAAAACGCTTGCCGCCGACATTATCCGCTTGGGTGAGTCGGGTGCGGTAGCAGAGAGCGTTGAATACTGGCGTGCTTACCGGGCGCTTAGGTCGAGGCTTCACAAGACGCTTAAGGGTTAGCCTTGCGCTCGAGCTGTTCATGGTTTGCCGAGGGTTAATTTTCCCGATCAGCTTACCGCCTCACTCCGTCAACCCATACCTCAAGCGAGTCAGGTTGATTCGGCTTGACCCTCACGAGTACATGAACGTCAGCGTCATAACTGGCGCTGACCCATTCACCTTCATTTAACCCTTGCGCTGTAGATGCTAAAGCGGGTAGAAGGTTGGTAATTTTACCGATAGCTTCTTCACCCGTCCCCTCAGCGAAGCTTAGTGAACCCGAAGCAAAGTGAATACCATACCCGGCGATATATTCAGCGTAGCTAAACGCAGGGTTAAGTGCCCCGCGAAGCGCACCGTTGAGGACGCTGCCCGATTCTTCGGCGGCGTCAAAGTCCGCGGCAAAAGCAACAGAGCAAACAGCAAACAGTAGAACAACCAATTTTCTCATAACAGAAATCTAGCACACCGCCTTTACGGGTGGTTCTTTTTTTGCCACACGAGAGGCGGTGCTTTATGGCGAGCGATTCAGTCGGCGCACTTTTCTTTGATGTCCAAATTGATGAAAAAACTATTTCCGACCTGACCAAACAGCTCGAGGCCGTCCGTAAGGCCGCTGAGGATCGGCTAAACCCAAAGGGCGCACCGGCTTACCTCAAGTCACTCAAAGACGAGACTGCTGCGCTTAAAGAGCTGAGCGTCGTTCAAAAGCAACTCGCCACCGATGCGAAAAATCTAGCTGCCGGTCTCGACGCGGTAGGCAAGGGCGCGGCCTCGGGTAACAAACCTCTAACCGACGGTCAAAAGGCAGCTCGAGCCTACTCTGCGGAAATCAAAGGGCTGTTCGCCGAGCAAAAAGCAGGGTTGAAAACCCAAGATGAAACCGTTACGCGTTTACGTGCGATTACAACCGAACTCGGCAGCTCACTTAAAAATCTTGACACCTCTTCTAAAGAGTACGGCGAATACGCCAAAGCCCTAGACACCGCAGGCGATCAGCTTATCAAGCTCGAGACAGCCCAGAAGCGGGCACAAGCGGCGATGAACGCCGACGACGTAAGGCGTTACCGTGACGCGGTTTCAAATCTCCGGGTGGCTTATGAGTCGGGCGACAAAGGCCGCGAAGACTTCATCGCTGATACCCGAGAGATTGAGCAGCAGATGCGCCTCGCTCGAGGCGAGTTTTCACGCTCGTCTAAAGAGTACGGCACGCTCACCCGTTCAATCGGGACGGCGCAACGCGGTATTGCTACCGCGATAGGCAATACTTCAAAGCTCGGGTTAAGCCAGCAGGTGTTAATCGGTAGCACGAACGCTTTGAACCTTAGCTTGGGTGGTACAGCAGCAGCAGGTGAAGCCAGCGCATTTGGTATTACCGCAGCAGGTGGCGCAAGCTTTCGGGCAGTTCCGGGAATCGGCGCACTCGGTAAGGCGGCGACAGCAGCAGACGCCCGTCTTGCTGGGCTGGGTGTCGCCGCTAAGGGTATGGCGGCGTCTTTCCTTCCGCTACTGGGCGCGGCGGGCTTTCTTGGGCTCGGCAAGGTCTTAAACGGGTTTGTCGCTGAAGCGGATAACGCTCGAGTCTCTACGCTTATCCTTCAGCAGACCCTAGCGCAGACCGGGCAAGACACCGATACTGCAAATGCAGCATTTTCACGTGTCGCCGATACGCTAGGGCTTTCAACCGACCAGGTAACAGACGCGGCGATTCAGCTCACGCGTTACGGGCTGACGGCTGAACAGATTGAAAAAGTGCTAGTCGCAGGCGGCGCGTCGGCCTTAGCTTTCGGTAAGTCGGCGGCGGCAGGTGTCAACGCGGTTTCGGGCGCGATCATCACCGAAAACTCGCAACTGCTGAACTCAATCGGTATCGCTGAAAATATCGGCGCGGCGATGGGCGAAGCGGGTAAAGGCGCTGAAGGTTTAGGCGAGAGCGCGGTCAAATCTGCTAAGGCCCAAGCCGCGCTTAACATTATCCTCGGAGCTACGGGGCAAGAAGTTGCTTCACTCTCGACCCTGCTTGACTCTAACGCCGGGACGGTCAACGACGTAAACCGCAGAATCTACGACTTGCGTATCGGCATCGGCACATTTCTGACGCCCTCTTTTGTCAGCGCTAAAGAAGCGGCGGTAGAACTTTTCGACGTACTACTCGAGCAAAACGCATTCACCGGGACGAACGAACAGGCGCTTACACTAGCAGGTACGACGATTGAGCTTGTCCGGCAGATCGGTACATTTGCGATTGAAGCGGGCGGGTTTGGGCGTCAACTTGCAGGGGTGTTCGCGGGCCTGGACGCCTCATTAAAAGCGTTCAAAGAAAACTTTTTAGGCGCAGGTGAGTCTATTCGACTCGGGTTTCAGTCTTTTCAAGAGTTGCTTAGGGGTAACTTTGAAGAGGCGCGGCGGTTGTCTGAAGAATCCGCGGCTGCCGACCCTTTTAACTTAGACAACCTCAAGGACATTTTTACCGAATATAACGATGCTTATTTGAGTGTGGCAGGCGGTGGCATGGCGGCGGTGCAAGAATCTACCGACGCCTTAAACACTCGCCTTGACACGCTAAAAAGCAATTTAGGTAAAACAACTCCTGTAATTACACAAACTGGAGACGCGCTGGATGGTGTTTCGGGTAGTGGTAATGACGCAGGTGATGGGCTAAATTCAGCCGGTAACGCTGCCGCCGAAGCAGGAGAAGCCGCCGAAAATGCCGTAGACGGCGTTGAATTATTAGGCGGCGCTTACGCAATCGTGGCCGATTCGGTAGACGCCGCCGTTAAGCCCTTTGCTCAGGTGGCAGACAGCGTAGACGTTATGGTCAAGCCGTTTGCGAAAGTAGCAGACAGTGTAGACCTAACCGCCAAAGCGTTTGCCGATGTTGCCGAGCCGGTAGATATAACTGTAGAAGGTTTTGCTGAAGTTGCCGACGCCGTAGACGTTGTGGTCAAAGGCTTTGCTGAAGTGCCGGACGAAATAGAGTTACCGATACCGGACGTCCGCCCCATTCTCGACTACGCCGCCATACTTGAGCAAGACCTCCCTGACGCCTACCGCAAGGCCGAAACTGAAAACGAGCTATTCAATACCGGCCTTTCCCAAGCTGAAGTGCGTGCGGACGTCGCTAGAAGCGCACTCCAAGAGCTTATCGACCAGGGGCTTGACCCGCAAAGCGACGCCGTACAAGAGGCGCGTGGTGAATGGCTTAAATACGAACAGCAGGTAGATTCGGCGGCAACCGCCAACGAACTGCTACTTGCCGGTTTTGACGCGCTCTCCGGCGGGCTCAGCGACTACAGCGATTCAGCAACCGGCGCAAGCGAGTCTACCGTTACGTTCTTGTCAGACAGCGCCGACGCCTTCGGCTCGCTTATCCGGCTTGATTTCGTCGGCTTTGTCACTAAATCAATCGGCGCGGCGGTCAACCAGTTTTCGTATTACGGCAAAGAGACGAAACAGTATGCCGACGCCGTGCAGCGCTACGGCACCGAAATCGCCGACAAGTTTGTTGAAATTGACTATCAGGGTAAAGAAACCTTTAACGAAGAAGCCTTTGACGATTATATCGAAGGTATTGAAGAGGTCAACCGGAGGCTGGGCGAGACCTTCGGCTTTCTTAACGACATCAACGAGGCCAACGAAAAGAGTTTTGCCAAATCGCAAGACACCCTGCTAGACGCCAAGATTGATTACGCTAAGGACTCCGACGAATACAAAGGCAAAAAGGGGCAAGGTGCTGTTGCCTTTGCCCAGCTTAAAGTTGAGCTGTTAGATGCCTACCAAGACTACGAAGATGCTGTGGCTGACATTGCCAAGCGTAATAACGAAATCAACGGCGAACTCGCGCAAATTGACAACGCGTTACTCAACCCCGAACTGACCCAGAATCAGCGTGAGGCGCTTCAGCGCAGCCGTCAGTTTTTGATTGACGAAAAAACGGGGCTCTCAACCGAGCTGGGTAACTACAGGCAGGCGCTGGGCTACGAAATCGCAAAAATCCTTGAAGATACGGGCGACATTGCTAAGGCAATGGGGATTAGTCAGCAAGAGCTTTACGAGGGCATCCTTTCGGGCAACGATGAGATTCTAGGCTCCCTTACGGGTGAGCAGCTAGCTGGTATCAAAGATGCTTTGTTTGCTTACTACCAAGTCTTCGGCGTGCTACCTGAAGGCGCTGCTCAGGCCGCTGAAGCTCTGGGCCTCAGTACCACGACGTTGCTTGCTGAACTCGAAGCGTCCGACCAGACGCTAGGCACAGCAGCGGCTAACGGGGCGACAGCGACCCGCGAGGGTGTTGACGCTCTAAATCAGCAGCTTATTGATTTCTTCGGGCCGGAAAAGTCCGCAGAAATCCGCGCGGCTATCCTCAACCTTTACAGCGAGCAGGCCGTCGCGTTGCAAGCGGGCAATCAGCAGCTCGCTACAACTGCTATAACTGCCGGGGATGCCCCGCGTCAGGTTATTGCAGGGTTAAACCAGCAGCTTATAGATCTGTTTGGCCCGGAAAAAACAGCGCAGATTCGCAGGTCGATTCTCGACCTTTACAACAGCGAAGCGTCGGCCCTGCAAGAGGGGTCGGGTGCACTGACGACTCAGGCTATAGCAAGCGAGAAGGCTGTCACGCCCGCCGTAGGTGCGGCAATCGTTGCGCCCGGTGACGCGGCCCAAAGCGGCGCACAAACGACCGCTGACAAAATACGAGCTGCCTTTGACCTCATTAGAGGCGCGTCATCAGGGGATAGCGGTTCGTTAGTGGGCGATTTGGAAGCTCAAGCCATTGCGCTTACTAACGCCCAAAAAGGCGTGTTTGAAGCGCAAAAAACACAGCTTGAAGCGCAGCAAGGAGTGCTGCGCTCCGTTATTCGGCAGACTTACGAGCTTTTAGTGCAGGAGCAAAGAAACGGCGTTCACGGTAAACCTGACGGCCTTATTGCTACGTTGGACCGTAGCGGCACCGATTTATCCAACGCCCTCGCGTCGTTTTTCAACAAGCAAGACACCATGCTTATCACCCAGGGCGGTCAGACCGTCTATAAAATTGGTAGCGTCACTAACGATATTCGTACCGCGATGAACAAGCTTGTCGCGGCCTCGACCGTCGGCAAACTTGGCAGCGGCCTGCCCAGTTTCAAAAATTCAGGTAGCGGCGGGGGAGGCGGTAGCAGACCCGGTGCGGCGGGATTCTTTGCACCCCTAAACGCCACCATAGACGAACGTGCGCTAGGCGGCATGTCTTCGGAGTTCGGCAACTTCGACACTTACGGCCTGATGCAAGACATCGAAGCGCGGCCCTTCGGGTACGGCACGTCGTTTGCCCAGGTTGAACCCGACACTTCGTACCGGAGCGGGAACGTCCGCTCCGTTGGCCCTTTGGGTGGCCTCTTAAAGAGCGTCCAGCGTGGCGTAGAGGGCTACAAGACGGGCGTCGTCGGTAGCATCAACAGCGCTATCAAAACGCAGCAAAAAGCCTTTAGTGCCCTCTCAAACAGCTTTGAGCAGGGCGTACAGACCGACACTGAGCGCACCTTAAAGGCGCTCACCGAGGCCGACCGCAAACAACGCGCTTTCATCAAAAAGTACGGTGAGCGCAAATCCAAAGCGCCGAAAGAGGAAAAAGAAGCTTACGCCGCAAACAAAAAAGCGTTACTCGAGTTTGAACGCGACACCTTCGATATCATTTCAGGCCGCGCCCTGACCGGGTACGCCATTATCGGGCGGAGTGACGGCAACCTCACCGGGATACTCGGGCAGCTCTTGGGCTCAAAAGTCAAGCTCAAGCAAGGGCTGACAGAATATCAGCAAGAGATTTTAGACTTTGCCAAAACGACCGGACTCGCCCTCGAGCAGAGTGTTTCGGGCGGTATCTCCCAAGGGCTCAAGACGGCGATCAAGTCGGGTGAGGCGCTCGACTTTCAGCAGACCCTCGAGGGACTTTTCGACACGACCTTTGACGGGCTTTTCGACCAGCTCAGCAAACAGGTCTTAGCGCAGTCGCTGGGGCCACTCTTAACCGACCTCACGGCAGATATCACCAAAGGCGACGTAAACGGCGCGGCACAAGGCGTGCAGCAGATCGCCGACAAACTACCCGGCATCTTCGGCAAGCTCGAGCAAATCCTTGCGCCCTTACGCGGGGCGGCTGACCGGCTCGGCTTTAGCACACCCGCAAACGAACCGACCTTTGAAAACTTAGGGCAGAGCATCAAGCTCAAGGCGCGTAGTCTCGGCTCCGCTACCCCGGACTGGTTTACCAAGATGGGAGCTTACTTCGACACCTTCGGGCACGGCGCTGAACTTATCGCCCGTGCTGCCGATGTGAACTGGCGGGCCGCAAACAAGATAGACGCCGCTGCCGACAAACTACTAAAGGGGACAAATAGTTATGAGTCTCGCAATCCTCAGAAACTAACTAAAATATGACCCAACTTGCTGCACTCAACCGGGCGGTGTTGCCACAGCCGCCCTCACAGGACATACAGGACTTTCACCTGGTAATCCTCTCGCAGAACGGGACGCAAGTCCTCAACCAGTTTTCGGCGTACAAGTACAACGGCCTCGACCGTGAGGTAGCGTGTGCGGTTGCGCCCGGTGGCGCGGTCAAGACGCTCACTTTTACCGGGTTCCCTCATCTCGTGGCGTGTACCGGCGGTGAAATCATCGTGTTTCGGCTAAACGACGGCGACGGCTGGAAAGATGTGTTTTACGGCGCGATTACGCAGGGCTGGGCAGCGAAAAAGCTACCGGGCGGCGTCCGGGATTATGTAGCTGACGCCGAATACCTACTAGACGGTACTGTGACCGACGCCGTAAGCTATCCCGCACAAGACCCGGCCTTAATCGCGCAAGACCTTGTAAGGCGCTTGCGTCACCCGGCGCTGAACTTTAATGAAATCGACTTCCCTCAGACGGCGACCACGCTCGAGGGCGGCTTTGAACAGCCCGGTATCCAGTTAGGCGAAGCGCTGAACCTGTTAGGGCAAAGCGTCGCTGACGCGGGCCGCACGATTAGCTACGGCGTTGACGGGCGCGGCTTTGTCTTTTTCAAAGAGCTGACGGGCACACTTGACGTGCCGTATTACCCCGAGGACTATACCGACCTGCCGATTAAAGCAGACGATACGGTGACGGCGGTGCTGTGGGTTATCGGGAATGAGCCGAGTGACGGGTTACGAATTGAGTCAGGCCAAACTGATTATTCGTTGACCCAAAACCTGCAATGGTCAACACTGACGTACCTTTCGATTCCTGATAAGGGAGCGCACAACCTGTTCAGCAAAGTAATAGCGCGCACATATGTTGGAGTCTCTTTGCTTGTCCCTGAAGCGATTGACAGAGTAGATATTTACGGAGGATTTACCGTTTCAAACGGATCTTATACCCAAAACCAAAATTCTGCGGGATTCCAGATTTTTCCTTTGGCCTCATCTAAAAATATTTGCGGACTAAGTTTTAATTATCGTCTCAGTTATGGGATGGCACGACCTTTCATAGCTGCCAGGTTCGGTTTTTTAGATGATCAGGGCCAGGAACGTTACACTGGGGATGAAAAAGCGGTTTTCCAACCAAATTACACTGAGGGCAGTTTTACTCCAATAGAGCTAAAATTTCCTCCTGTGAAGCCATTTTTAGCGGCTAATGGGCGTACTTATACCATGAATTTAGTAAGATTCTTTGTCAACTCCACCGATGCACCGACAAATTTCATTATCAAAGACTTTAAGATTTTGACCCTTAATACCTCTCTCCTAGACGCTGCCGCTATCGCCGAATTCCGCACCCCTGCACAAGAACCCGTGCAGCTCATTTTGCGCCGCGCCCAAGACCGTAATCGGGTCGGCTACTACGCCCCGCCGCTGCCTAAAGTCAAACTCGAGACTGGCATGACCGACGCCGCTGAATACCGCTATGCGTTTGACCGCACGAATGGCATTAGTACGGTGGTAGACCTCGGCTCACCTAGCCGTGAGGGTGACGCGGCCCTAGCTGACCGTATCCGTTTGGCCATCGACACCACGACGCGGCAAAGCGAAATACGCACCACGATTGGTCGTTTATGATTGACCTCAGCAAACTCCGCGTCTACCGCCCACCCGATATTGAAGACCACGCCATTGTCACCGTCGGCGGCACGGTCTACAACGTGGCGATGGACGAACCCGAGTACACAGTGGGGAGCCTCGAGACTTCGATGGTCGGCTTTGGCCCCGGTACATGGCTTCCGGCGTCGGCGTTTAGCGACCCGGAACCCGCGAGCAAAGATTTCAACCTTGTGATAGACGACCGGGTAGGGCGTAGCGTCAAACGCCGGGTTGAGGGGATAGAGGACGCTCTGCTCTACGCCGCTGAAGTGTGGCGACCCGACGGGCTGATGCTGCCGGTGACACGCGGCGCGGTGCAAAGCGCGACCCGGAACACTTTAGAGGCGACCGTCTACCCGACCGGCCCGCGCTGGCAGCACCCCCTACTCGACCGGGTGACGGGCAAAGTGCCGTATGCGCTCAAGTCGAGCGCCGCCGCACCGATTGTCAACACGGTTGACAGTAGCGCCCTGCACGCGTTCCTGACCCCGGCCCGGATGCCCGAAGGCTCGCTTTGCGTCGGCGTGTTTTGCAACGAACCGGCGCTCTACAGCGTCGCCTCGGTAGGCGCGACGATTAGCGCGCAGGGACAGGCGAACGCGGCCTCTGCCGGGATTTTCTACAGCCTCGGGACGTTCTACGCGCACGCGTTTGGGCAGCAGACCTCACTACTCGGGACAACGCAGGTGTTGCGGCTGTTTGCGCTCACGTGGCAGGAGAACCGGCAAGCGCGGTTTTACAGCTACGCCGCCGACGGGCTTGTGGAACACGGGACGGTCGCGGTCGGCAACATTCCGGCGTTTAGCGAACGCGACCTGAGTCTCGGCTATATCAGCGGCGTCGGCGGGATAGAGGGCGCGTTCATGCCCGGTGCGCCGCGTCTGGGTGCGTCCGGTGTACCCTTTCTGACACAGCGGGTGCTGACGTGGCCTGAACTCAACGACGGACTAGGCGCGTGGTACCGGCACCTCTCCGCCATCGGCAGTTTTACCCCGACGCCGGTCAAACCCGGCCTCGAGCTACTCAAACCCGCAAGCGCCCAAATCGTCATCGACACGCCTAAAGAAATCCTCGTGACCGTCCTTCGCACGGGCGGGCTGACTGAAGCAATCAAGCTCACCGCGACGCCGGACAATATCTCCCTACGCGCCTCGAGTCTCGTCGAGGTCGTCGATTCGGACTTCACCACCGACATATTCAAACTGACGCTCCTCGCTGAAGAAGGGCTGACGCTCGGCGACCACAGCGTCACGCTGACCGCCACAACCGTTTCAGGGCTCCGCAGCACCACCGTCTTAGACCTCCGCACATTTAGTGAACTGCCCGCTTTGCCGCCGAACACCACGCACGAATGGCGGCTGTACGACCCGGTAAACAAGTCTCTAAACACCATGAAAGCCAACACCGGGAGCGCGGGCGCTGCGGGCGATTTAGTCTTAAACGGCCTTGCCCGCTTCTCAAACGGTTGGGACGCTGTTGTCGGCGACGGCTCGAACATCGCACCCTACGGCCCCTCTATCGTCACGGTAGACAACGCCTTCAATATGGCGAGTGACTACACCGTGTCGTGGGCGTTCTGGGACGTGGATAAACTGCCCTTGCTGAGTATCCTTTTTTCAGGCTCGAGCCAGAGCAATAAGTGGGACTTCTGGCAGATTTACGTGGCAACGTCCGGTCTGCGCTTACGTGTCAGTAAGGGGACGACCTCACAAACGGTGAGCGCTACCGACGCCTCGCTGAGTATCCAGGCGGGCGTCATGCACCTCTCGGTCAAGTGCGACGCCGACGGCAACTTTACGCTAGAAAATCCGACGCTAGACCAGACAGCGGTGTTTAGAAACCCCGGCCTGTCGGGGTCGGGACGCTTAAACCTGTTCGGCACCAAACTCGCAGACGGCACCGTGCAGGGGCTTTCGGCAGGGACGGCGCTCGTGGGGAGCGTGCAGACGGGAATCGTGACATGAGGGGAGGTTTATGTCTTTAGACAGTCAAGCCGCGTATTTCGCGCAGTATGTCGCCCCGTCCCGGTTGACGGGGCCTTCTCTTGAGTTGCCGATAGGCACGGTTGCAGTCTACCGCGCCGATTTACCAACACCTAACCAAAACGACCAGCCCTATACGAGTGGGCAACTTTTGAACTTCGGCACCGGTACGACCAGCGCCGACGGGACGCTGACCACGTTCGGCGGCACCCTTATCCGCACACCCTACCTGACGGGTACGGACGCCTCCAAAGCGTTCGACGTGGTGTTCACGCTTATCGACGCGGGGCCGGGTACAGGGGACAGTTCGCTCGCGCTCTTTAGCGTCGGCGCTGAGGACGACCTGGACGCCTACGCCAAGCTCACCCTCTCCGCCGACCCGGTAGGGCAGCGCTCACTTGTCCTAAATGCGTTCGACAAAGGTGTGTCGGGCGGGGTGACGGCGAAACTCCCGGCAGGGCTCGGCTTAGGCGGCGTGCATAGTTTCTGGCTCAAAGTCAGCCCGGACAGCAAACAGCTCACCCTGATGCACCTGGGCAGCCTCACCGCCGTCACCGTGACGCTGAACACCTACAGCTGGACAGGCAAGCTCTGTATGGCCTTGGGCGGCGCGTACCGGGGCTTGCAGGGCACAGCGGGCAACCGGACGCCGAGGGGCGCTGAGAAGTTTTTAGAGGCCCGCAGTGTCGGGTTTGCCCTCGTTGCCCGTACCTTGCTCACCAGCGAAGCGCAGGACGCGGCAAGCATCTTGGTCGGCACGTACCGTCACCCGACGATTACCGTGCAACCCGCAACGGCGTTTATCCGGGCGGGCGACGCGGCGACTACGTTCAGAGCGACGCTCGAGAACAGCGAAGCCAACCCGGTCTGGACGCTCACCGGGCCGGGTACGTTGACGCTGGACGGCCTAAACGTCATCTACACCCCACCGGGCAGCATCAGCGCCACGAGTACCGCCATCATCCGGGCGCAGGCAGTCGGCGGGAACACTTTTGAAAGTGTCATCACGCTCAGCCCTGCCGGGAGCGCCGGGACGCCCGTCATCAACAGCTTTACGGCCCTACCTGCGAACGTCACAGCGGGGGGTGAAATCACCCTCGCGTGGAACGTGGCGGGGGCTACGAGCCTCACCGACGGCGACGGGGTAGCCCTCTCGCCGGTCACATCGGGCAGCGTCAAACGGACGCCCTACAGCGACACGACGTACATCCTCAAGGCGACGAACAGCAACGGGACGGTCACGGCGCAGGCGACGGTCACGGTCACGGGTAGCGTCACCGTCAACAGCTACAGCTATGACCCGAACTTTCGGGAATCGGCGCTCGTCAACGGGCAAAGCGACCTGTACCGGCGGGCCATCGACGGGGCGCTGGGCTTTCTGGACACCGGCAAGGTCTACGTTCACGGCGCGTCGAACCCCTACTGGAACGACGCGAACGCAAACACGGCGGGGCGACCTAATACCGCTGTCATGAACTTTTTGCTGGCGCTCTACACCCAGACGAAAGCGCCCGAACTTATCGGCATCATGGCAGATCGCATTGAACTCAATATCAACGCCATGCGTGCGCTCGGGCAGGGCACGCCGCCGCCGTCCAAGTATTACCCCGAAGGTAAAGGACGGTACTTGCTGGCGCTCGAGCAGGAGGCGTACTACGACAAACTCGTCACGGTCGAAAACGACGACGGCACGACCTTTCAGACCTCGTGGCTGACGATGCCGAAACCGCTGTTTGTCCGCAAGACGACCGCCGCGACCCAGGAGGGCAAGACCGCCTCGGGAGCCGACTGTAACCCGCACGACCTGACGCCGCGCCTGTCGGGGTATGTGGCGCTCCTGATGGTCTTAGACCAGAACCGGAATTACAACCGTGGTGCGGGTAAAGAGTCGGTTGCCTCGCTGTGCGACTGGGGTTACGACTGGTTTTACAAATACCTGGCGTTTTACCGCTACCGGGCGAATAACTCGGTCGAACCCGACTTCAAGGGCTTGGGCCGCTTCCGGGACGGGATGATCGACTGGAAGGAGGACATCGCCCATGACTTCATTCAGCACCTTTACCTGGACTTTATGGGCTGGGAGTGGGCGCGGCTACGTGAAGGCCCGGCAAGCCCGCGCGCGGTGTTTTGGGAAAACTCTTACCGTAAACGGCTTTCGTGGATTGAACTTTCAATCAATTACGCCCCTACACCCAACGGTAAGGAAACGGCGATGTTCGGACATCACCTCGCCAAACCGCAGATGTCGTGGCGTAGTAAGTCACAGACGGCGGCCTATACCAACGGCGGCTGGTTTGCGCGCTACTCGGCTGACCTGTATCACTGTATCAACGTCATGACGCTTTTAGGTGCACCGGGTATGAGACGCCTGGCCGAGGCGCTCGCCAACAACTTCTCTCAAGTCGGCTGGATCAGCAACACCAGGCTCTCAACCCGCATTGCCGGGCCGGGCAACAAGTTTACGGACGGTTCCGACATCCCCTACAGCTCACCGTGGCCCGCTGGCCTCAAGCTCACCCAACCGAGCACCAAGTTTTACGAGTACGTGACGACGCAAGCGGCGGTGACGCCGGTAGACCAGGCGGACTCACTTGCTTCGCTGCAAAACCGTTTTCGTGAGACGCAGGGCTTTGAACTCGTGGCGTTCGACCCGACGCCGGACAAGGAAAACCTGAAGCGCTATTACGAAATCGCCAAAATCTATCTGAACTACACGCCCCTGCGCGGGCAGACCGTTACGAAAAATGATGATAACTGGTGCAAGCGGCAGGTGATCGACTTTATTACCTCGCGGCGTTTCGGCGTCGACCCGAAGAATATCTAGGAGGCTTATGTCACAACTGGCAAACTACCTGCCCTTAAAGCAAGGGCGCGATGAGGTGATTGTCTTGACCGCCGAAGACGCCGACACAGGCAGTCCGCTGGCGGTGGGCTGGCTGCCTTCCGACAACGCTCGGATGCAAATCCGGGAGTACCTCAACGGCCCGGTTATTGGCGAACTTACCAGCGAGCGGCATATCGGGGTTTTTGCCGCCGACGGGCCGACCCCGGCGTATATCACCTTGTCTTTTTTTGGCGAGGAAACGATCACCTGGAACCTGAGCGCAGCAAAAGAGTCGTTGGCGCTCGAGCCCATTGCCGAGACCTTTACAAACGGCGACCTCGAGCTGCCGAGTCAAAAACTTTACGGGACGCTGCTCTTGACCGACCAAAACGATACCGACCGGCCCGGTAGCGGGGCCGACTTTGCCTTTTTAATGGAGGTCAGCTTGACGCGTGAAAACGAGGTTGAAGTGGTGATCGACGATGCCTAGTCTCGCGCTGAGGGCGCAGATCGACGATGTAATCATTCGCATCGTCGCCGGAACCGTGACGCTTATCCCGCAGATTCCTTTTTCGGGCGGCTCGAAAATTCCTCCCGGTACACAAAATGAAGCCCTCGCCTATGTTGACGCAAACTTTGCCTTGATGGTCAACACTGTGAATCCCGCCGAACTCGGGGTATTGCGCGGGCAGTTCGACGCGACGCGTGAGCAAGTAGACAACTTCGACGCGTCGCTTTCGGGCCTCGAGGCGAACCAGACTGGGTTGCGTGACGACCTCAACGCCCTGACGAGCACCGTTAGCGGCCTTAACACGGCAGGACTGAGCGCGGTGTCGCTCGACAATGTAGGGAACCTCATTTTTACCTACGCCGACGGCACAACCAAGAACTTCGGGTTTTTCCCGGCCCCCCGGACGTTTCGCGGGTACGCGACCGCCAAGCCGACCGTTTCAGGTGTACAGGGTGATATTTTCTTCAACTTCAACCCAGGGATCAACGCGGTGTGGTGGCTTTGTACCGTGACAGGGGTTGCGCAAGGACAGAGCGGCACTGTCGCCGTGTGGGAAGCGAAGGGCGTTACCAATTACGGCGAGATGGTCTTTGACTTCGACGCTAACCGCGCCTACCGCTACCCTACAGGCGTTGCCGGGGTGTACGCCGCGCCGAGTTACTACGGCGGTGTGACCGGTTCTAATGTCGTCTGGCAGTATGCCGCGCTCCCTGCCGGGGCGTCGTGGGTCACGGCGTCGTTCCCGCTGACGATGGCAGCGAACAGCATTTTACGCGCAACCGTGTCGGGTCTAGCGGCTGGTGCGTGGGGCGGCGCGACCTTGCAGCGCATCAGCTAATGCCGCGCCCTATCAAAGCGTCGGCGGTGGCGCTCTCGGGCGGCACGGTGCGCGACACTTTGCAATTCGCCCCCGGCGACCGGCTCGATACGCAGTATGCCTACGACGGCGCGGACAGTCCGGGCGGTCTGGCGATAACGAACTATCTCTACGTGCGGCAAATCAGCAGCACACGCTTTAATTACCGCAGCTTTATCTACCTCACAGCTGAAAACGGGCGGAGCCTGCCGGGTAACGCCACCATCGTGTCGGCTGTGGCGCATATCTACCCGGACGGCGGGGCATCGTCGCCGCACCCGTCACGCTGGGCGTTTGAACGGGCGTTAAACCCCACGCGGATTAGCAGTAAGTCGGAGTTGACCATGCCGAATGTCGGCGGTGGGCGGGTCAAGACGGCGCTGTACACCTGGACGCCGCCGGGAAGCTGGACGCTTGGCAGTCAGTATGATGTGGACGTAACCGCACAGGCGCAAGAGGTGCGGGCGCTCGGCTCGGCGGCGATTAGCAACCTGTGTCTCTTTTGGCTGCCTCCCGATAACAACGGCTACGCGGGCGACAACAACAACCACCGGACGCTCTCGTATCAGGGCGACCCGACTAAAACGGTTACGTTGACGGTCACCTTCGATGTGCCCGCATGAGGACGCTATGACCAAACTCAGCCCACAGCTCATTACGGACATTTTAGGAGGCGTTGTGCCGATCAACCCCGCATTTAAGAGTGTGAACACCCGCGTGCTTGTAGACGCGCTGCAAAAAGAGACGATTGCGCGGACGGAAGCGTACCTCGTAAAAGTCAAAACCCTGTCGTGGCGTCAGCAGTTTTTAGACCCGACCAGTGAACTTGTCGGCGAGCTTAAAGCCTACAACGCATTACTCGACATCCTCATGACCGGGCACGGCTTTCTGACGAACCCGACAAACGACACGCCGGGGGGCTTTGAAGGCGCGTACAGCTACCTGACAGGTAAAGGCATTGCGCCGGGGGTTGATTGACACCCCCTGAAAACAGACGCCCTCTAGCCCGCTCGCGCGGGATGTTTTTTTGGAGGCACTATGACAGACACAGAACTGAACAAACTCTGGGAGGACGCCAACACCGATACCGTCGCCGTAACGCTGCCCCAGGCCGCGCCGGTCGTGCGTATCGCCGTGAGGCCACGAGGACTGCTGAGAATTTAACCGCCCCGTCCCGACAAATCGCCGCGCCCGCTTCACGGCGGCTTTTTGCCCGACGCCGAGGTGGAGGGGAGGGCGCGGGTACAGGTCATAGAGGGCTGGACTGTGGCGGCGTGGCACGACAGGAGTATGGACAGAAGGCTGGGCTCCCACTCGACGTTCGTATTTTTGGGGGCGTTTCCGGCTGAGTCGGGGATAGCCGAGGCCCAGCGGCTATGGCCGACGGTGTTTGCGCGCTACCCGTTCCCGGTCGTTCTCGCGCCCTAGACGCCCCAACCCTTGACGCGCTCGGACTCGGAGAGAACCAGCGCCAGAAACTCTCCCTGTGTGCCGCCGGTCTCGCTATGCCAGTCGTCCCAAGCTAAAAATGTTATAATTAAGCCACGGACTCAGTGACGCAATCACTGCCGTGGCGCGACAGACTGGGAGGTCTGCAAATGGAATATACCCCACCTAAAAGTTTAGGTAAAGTCAAAGACTTGACCGGCAAAACTTTCGGCAAACTTACTGTTTTAACGCTACTTGGCAAACGGACGAATCATGCCAGCCGCTGCATGTGGTGGCTTTGCATCTGTGCTTGTGGAAATTTAGTCGAGTTGGACAGTAACAATTTTACTTGTGGTCACACAATAAGTTGTGGTTGCGAAAACCAGCGGTTAAGAAAAGAAAGGGCTACTTCTCATGGTTTGAACCGAACGCCGGAACACAATGCTTGGATAGCAATGAAGCAACGGTGTACCCCTTATTACCGCTTTAGCGAAAGATATGCAGATAGGGGTATTAAAGTTTGTGAAAGGTGGGCCAATTCATTTGAGGCTTTTTTCGCTGATGTAGGAAAACGACCTAGTTCCAAACATTCGCTTGACCGAATTGACAACAACGGAAATTATGAACCGGGTAACGTCAGATGGGCGACAATTGCTCAGCAACAAAATAACCGCCGCTGTAGTGTCCGTATTGAATTTGAATCAGAATCGTACGCGATGCCGGAGCTGTGCGCGAAACTTGGATTGCACTACAAAAGTTTCGCGCATTTTTATAGAAGCCGTAAGTTGTCGTTAGAGGAATCTATTAATAAGGCTCGGAGAGTGTAATAAAAGCCTTTTTTAGAACAGGCGAGTTTCTCAAAACGAGTTCCAGAAACTCGCCTTTGGTAAGCTCGTCGTTGGCTTCTTTGTAGGCCAACTCGAATGCCGCCTTGACACGCTCATCCGTTTTCACTTGAAACAGAACAAGGGGGCGCTTGCCTTTCGGTTTGCGCCCCGCTCCAACACGTTCCCCGCCCGTTCCGGGCCGTGCGCCGCCGCTAGGCATGGTTCGTCGAGCGCACGTCTGCGCGGCGGGCGTAGTCGAGGATACGTGCCGCGAGATCTCCTGCCCGCCGTTCTATCGAGATGTCGGCAGCGGCAAAGTCTGCTAGCGTGAAGCTCCAGATGCTCCGCCCTGAGTGCGCCTCTATCTCGCTATAGGCGCGTTTTTTCCAGCGCCCGAACTCGTACAGCTCATCCTCGAGCTGTCTGCGCTCTACCCTCGAGGCCGCGCTACTGGGCGCATAGTCGTAGGAACACAAAAGTTTCCAGAGCTTGTGAAGAGAGGTCGGCCTGACCAGGTAGCCGACGACGTTCGCACGCCGCATCCTGAACCCGGTAATGCGTCTGAACTGTTTTTCTTTCATTTCTCTCCAAAAAAACCCGCACGCGCTGAGGACGTGCGGGGTACAAGGTCGCTAATGGCAGTCTCAGCAATTCCTGTAGATGGTTTCTCGGTGAGGGGGCCGCTACAGGCCGGCTGTCCCCTTCTACTACCCAGATGCGGTACTGGTACGCGCTCACCGTGCAGTGCTGCTCGGCTACTGGCTTTCGCGGTCGCCGTTTCGTGAGCGGTGTTTTCAGGCCGGGGGCGCATCATACCCGTCCGGTCGCCCGTAGCTGCCACTACGAGCATCGAGTCTCAATCAATCCGCTCCACCCGGTAAGTCTCGGGTTCTCCGGCGTACTCCCGGAGCTGCTCGAGGCTAAGTTCAGACCCGCGCAGTTCAGCGGGTACGTTCACGCTGACGCTAACGACTTCGGCTGCCAGTGCCGCCAGGTGCAGCGGCAAAACCCCGATGACCCTTGCGCCGGATACGGCCTCCGGTGTCGCGTGGCTGATGACTTCGGGCGTGCCCTGCACTACTCCGCGCTCGCGGAGTAACTCGACTAAAGCGGGATGACGAGTAACAACGATTTCTTTCATGGTTTCTCTTTCTGCCCCTATAAAGCCGGGGCAGGGCTGAGGGTGTCTAGCTGTGGCGGATGCGGGCGCACTAGGGATAGTCGGAGCAGTCGAACAGGTGAGAAATACTCGAATCAATACCTTCTTTTTTCAAAAACTCGAGCGCATGGAGGCGCTCGCAAATAAAATTGTGGTGGCCTGAAAAGCAAAACTTTTCGTTTTCAAGCAGCGAGAGCGTCATGCGGTAGTGCCCCCAGCTTTCAGTAAAGGTGAAGCTACTGTAACTCCCGGATTCTAGAACCTCGAAAACCCGCTCAGGGGAAATCGGCTCGAACTCTCCTTCTATATTTTCGTTCGTGGTAAGCCCTACCATGAGAGCACCTCGAGTTCGTGGTAGTGCTTGTTTTCAAAGGCGGCGATCCGCCGCTCCAGCGCCTCGAGTTTGCGCTGGCCTGGTTCAAGCCTTTCCATGACCTTGGCCAGCGTTTCATTGCTGGTACCGGTGCGACCTTCTCTCGCGTTGACTTCGGCGACGAGTTCCCACTTTCTCGCCTCGAGTTCTTTATGGGCCGTCCTGTACTGCTCGCCCATTTTGAGGAATTCTTTGCGAACCTCGTTTTTGTAGGTTTCGTACTGCTGAGTCATTTCATTCCCCCTCTGTTCGGGCTGCCCTTCGGCCTCTGCCCTTTGATGAATTGAGTATACAGGAATCATCACGAGTTGTCAAGCCCTTTTTCAAGACTCTCGCCGCCTCCGGGCGGATTTTTTTTAGGAGTAACATGACCGAAGCCGAACTAAATCAGGAATGGACGGGCGGAAAAGCCCGGATCGACGCTGCCAACGCGCCGCAACAGGCCGCTCGTAAAAAGGCGCTGGCTGCCGGTGTGCCGTGGCCCGAACAGGGCGGTACGGAAGCGGTGAGTGAACAGGTCGCCTTCGACGCGCTCAAGGCTGCCTACGCGACCGTGGTACAGGCCGAGGCCGCTCTGGCGCAGGCGAAAGACGCCGAGACACAGGCGCTGGCGAGTTTTCGCAACACCGTGGCTGAAAAAGTCGCCATCATCGAGCGCGAAACGGCCTACTGGGAGCGGGGACTCGAGCTGAAAGCCGAGGCCGAGAAGCCGCCCGTCCCGGCTCTGGTGGGGTCGTCGCTCGTGCCGGACGAAAAGTTCAGCCTCACCGCGTTTTCCGGCGCGCTGCTTCTGCTGCTGACGGCTGTCGGGAAAATGGTCGCCGCGAACGCGAAAGAGGCGTGGCCCGACGTGAAGACGTTGCACGCGGGCAACCTGGGTGCGGTCAACAACGCCGTCACCGCCGCGACGATGCAGCAGGTAGGCCGGAGTGTGGGCGCGTACCTGTTCATGTTGGAGCTGATAGGGCGGGTTTTTGGTACAGACTGGCACATCACTGAATCGAAGCGGCTGTTCATTCAGCTGCGTAAAAACCTGATTTGGGATACCGCGACCATCTGGGGCGTCACTATCAGCCTGTGGCGACCGCGCTCAAACTGGAAGGGTATGGAGGCGCTCAACAGTACGGCAAACGGTCTCGCTACCATTCGCAACGACAAGGAACTGAACCTGTTGACGGGCACGGTCGGCGGGATGGCCTACAGGTTCTTCGAGATGTTGCGTTCGGGGGCTAAAGACTTTGCGACGATAGCCGAGGACAGCCTCGAGGTTGTCTTGCGGCTCGAGCTGCTTCAAGCGCTGCTGGGTAGAGGCGACCTGATGGGCTACACCGACCGGGTGATTCACCCGTTCGTGTGCATCATGAAATATATGTGGCAGCAGGGCCGAATTGCCGAGGCGCACCCCGCCATTTACGAGCGGGTAGTAGCTAAGCTTCACAAAGAGATGGGCGACAAAATCAAAGGCATCCTGCCCGCCAAAGCAGCCGACCGGGTAAAGCAGTGCGATGACCGGGTAGCGCGTATGACCATCATGCTCGAGAATGAGATTGCCGACGTCGAACAGGACGTAAACGGTCAAACGCTAAAATCCTATACCTGGGCGTACAACGTTTTGGGCATGACGCCGGGCGCATCGAAAGAGGACGGATACCAGCCTCTAGTATATGTCAAGCTGTTACAAACCCTTTTAATGGAGGTCGGCGTTTATGGCCTGGGGATGTTTGCCACTGACGATTTTCAGCGCAAGTTGGCAAACACGCAGTACGCCGGGGTGCAACCGCAACCCCTTCAGTACCGCTGCATTGACGAAGAAAACTGGAACGATACGCTTGGCTGGAACACCCACTGCCCCATCGCCGAACGGTTTGTAGATGGCAAAGATGCCGAGGGGCAGGTTCATAAGTTCCGCTTCAAGGCGCGGCACGGGGGTTACACCCGCGTTCTCGTCACGCGTCCTGTCGTAAAAGGTAGCGATGGCGAAAGGTATTTTGAGGCAAACAAAAAGACCTGGGGCGATGTGGTCGGCCCCTCGCTAATGTTTGCCACGGGCGAACACGTAAAGTTTTCACAGCGCGAATGGGGCACGCCGGAAAATATCACGAGCCGGGGCGATGACATCGGTTGGTGTGTTGGCATGGCGCTCCGCGAAGCGCGTACACAGGGATTGGTGACGTGGAGTTAATCAGCTACGCCCTCACGCACACTTCAAACTACGGCGAAAAACGAAAGTCGCCACCGCAACTGATAATCCTGCACGGCTCCGGCCTACCCGAAGGCGCGACCGCTGACAATGAAGTCGCGTATTTGCAGCGGCCCGGTGTGGGTGTGAGTTACTCCTACTACGTGTCAAAAGATGGGCGTGTTTTTCAACTCGTCCCAGACAGCGCGGTAGCGTGGCACGCCGGTAAAAGTGAGTGGGCAGAGGGCGAGACGTTCTGGAACGGCCTGAACGCCTACAGCATCGGGATAGGGCTCGAGTCGCACAACAAAAATGATGAGGTCTACGGCGAAAAGCAGCTCGAGGTAACGCGTTGGCTTGTGCAAGGGCTGATGATACGCTATGAAATCCCGGCACAGCGGGTATTGACACATCGAGAGATTAGCGCGCCTCGAAAAATTGACCCTGTGGGTTGGAATATAGACGCGTTCCGGGCGAGTCTCTAGGTGTCACTTTCAGTCACGATTAAGAGTCCTGAAGGAATGGGTCTAGGCAATATCGCGCTGACGGTCGCAGGTTTTGACGCAGCGGATTTTTACGGACGGGTGTTTCAGCTTAATCTCCCTGGAACGGTGACAGAACTCTGCCCCGGCGCGTCGTGGGGTGTGGCGACGGCGGGCAAAGACGCACCGGGCACAGCGGTAACAGCGAACAAGGCTTTTGCTATCCCCGTTGCCGCGCTATCTTCCTCAGCTACAGCGCCGAGCGTCACCACGACCCGTCATGCCCGCGTGCAACCCCCCGTCGCCGCTTCAACCTTGACCGGGACACCCCCCAACGTCCAAGTATGACGACACCCGTACCCGTCCTGCCTACCGTTCTTTACGACTTCAACAGGCCAGCCGACCAAGACCAGACCTTGCTTGACCTCAGCGGGAACGGCTGGGACATGCGGCTCGGTACGAGCACCACCGACTACACCCGTGACCCGACCTGGACGACGCAGGGGTTACGCAACCCCGCCGACGCGTTCGTAGTAGGCGACCGCGCCCCGTACCAGGTCAACGCGTTCTGTGACATCTACGTAATCGCTGCCGACGCGCTTCAAGACGCGATTCTGTTTACCTGCGCCGACAACAGCACCGTGAAGTTGCAGGCCGACGGTACGACCCGGTACGACCAAAAGCGCTCGGACGGTAGTTTTCGCACGCCGACCGGCCCGACTTATGCGGCGAATCAGTGGTTCGTACTTCGCGGTGCGTAAGGACGGCGCACGCATCCGGCAGCAGGTCAACACCACGTTTGCCGACTTTGCCACCACGAGCGGGTTCACCTTCAACGTCGAGGACGCCTACCTGTTCCGGCACGTCAACGGGTCGTTACCCTTCAAGGGCATTGTGGCTGCGCGGCGTTTTTATGACCACGACCTTACGGACGCCGAGTTTACCGAGGCGTACAACGCGGTAGTGTCCGAGGTTGCGGCGAAAGGTATCACGCTGGGCGAAGCGCCGTCCGACACGCCGCTACCGGTTGTGCTGCCTGAGGTTCAGGCCGGGAGCGCCAAAGCGTTTACCGAGGCTGTGGGTATTGCAGGGCATACCGAGTGGGCCGAGTACATCAACAACTGGCCTACGGTCAAGCAGCGCCTCGTTGACTCCAACATCAAGCTCTACCGGGCGGTGTGGAACTCTGCCGACAGCATCGCTAAGGCCAAAGAGATGGCGGCGGCAGGCATCAAGCTGGGCGTGAGCATCAACCCGCGTTCGGGGCTCGTGCCGAACCAGTACAACCCCGACGGCACACCGGGGAGCGACCCGTATCATCAGGGCACACAAGCGCTGCCCTACAAACTCCCTGACTTCTTGAACGAGCTGGGGCCGGAGAACGTGGTGTTCGTCGAGCAGCCCAACGAACCCAACTTGTTCCCGGCAGAAAAGCGTCGGGCAAGTCAGGCCGACGGTTATTTCAGCGTGGCGAACGTCGCGGTCGGGGGCGCAAAACACGCTGAATACGTGACCTACTTGCAAGAGCTTGTCCGGGACACCGAATACGACCTTCGCAGCGACCCGCTTTTGCGCACATCAAACATCTCGGCCCTGCGTTCGCCGGGAGCGGTGAGACGACCTTTTTCCAGGACTACGGCGACCAGTCACAGTGGGTAGACTCGGGCAACTCGCACCCTTACGGTGCGGCCCGGAACCCCGGCTTTACGACGTTCGCGGGTGACCTCTCGTACAACGACGCTTACGGCTCGGTCAGGGGTTACCACATCGACCAAATGCAAGACCTGACCAAACCCGGTGGCCCCTACGCGGCGACCGAGGGCGGGTATTCGTCGTTTGAACTGGCCTACGATGCAGGCCTTTACGCCGACTACACCTTGCGACAGTTTTTGGTGTGGTGGAACGCCGGGCTTCCGCAACGTGCTGGTCATTTACGACTTGCTCGACCACGCACGCGGTACGAGCGAGCAGCAGCAGACCTTCGGTATTCTTGACATCAACCTCAACCCGAAGCTTGTGTACACCTACCTGAAGAACTTTCTGGCGGTGCTGGGCGACGCGGGCGCGAGCTACAGCCCCGGCACGCTCGGCTACCGGTTGAGCGGGGCAACTGCCGACGTTCAAAGTACGCTGTTTGAAAAACGCGACGGCTCGCGCTACCTCGCCGTCTGGATTGAAAAACGCCGGATGCACCCCGATACGAAAGCGGCTGAACCTGTCGCACCGCAGAACGTGACGCTCGAAGCTGGCTGCGGAAAAGACCCTCAGCGTTTTTGACGACTGGACGCAGACCGCACCTGGGGCGGCCGTCACAACCGACACGCTGAGTTTCGACGCGACCGATTCGGTCAAACTCATCAGAATTGCCGAGGTGGGAAGTACACCGCCGGTCACGGGCAATCTCAGCGGATTCCTTCCTGCTTTTACCGGCGGGGGCACAGGGGCGGCGACCAAACCAAGTTACACCGCCGTCGGGGTCGGCCGCTTTGCCTGCGCTGTTGGGAACGGGAACCGCAACCGGGACGGCTCCGCAGTTCAGCGGCGCAGCAAACGCGAACCTACCGGCGTTGCAAGGCTTGGCGCAGGGGGCTAGCAACGTACCGGCTTACAGCGGGGCGGCAAATGCAACCCTGCCGGGTCTGACCGGGCAAAGTAGCGCAGTTGCGGCAGTGCCGGAGTTCAGCGGAGCCGGGGCTGCAAGTTTGCCCGCTTTGACCGGGAGCGGGGCCGGACAGAGTGACGTGCCGCAGTACAGTGCAACCGGCGGCGGCGTCATGCCGGGGCTGGTCAGCTCGAGTACGGCAACAAATGCGCCGCCTGAATTTGGGGGCGTGGGCTCGGGCACATTGCCGTCGCTTGCCGGGAGCGGCGGGGCGAGCATAACCGCGCCGCACTTTACCGGTTCGGGCGGCGGCGACCTTCCGGCGTTGTCCGGCACCGCCGACGCGCGCGCGTCCCCACCTGAGAGCGGCGCTTACGGGTCGCTGACGCTTCCTGCGCTTCAGGGCAGCGGATCGGCAAGTACGACCGCGCCCACGTTCAGCGGTGAGGCTTCTGCTACACTCCCGGCGCTGTCGACTTTAGGTACAGCGGCAAGCGCACCCCCGGTCATCACCGGGACAGCCTCCGGTTCATTACCACCTTTCACAGGTAGCAGCACCGCAACCGTCGGCACGGCAGGCTATGCCGGACAGCTAGACGGGACGCTGCCCGCGCTCACAGGCGGCGCTACCGGCGCGGCGACTGTTCCGGAGGCCACGGGGTCGCTTAGCGCACAGCTGCCTGCGCTGGTCGGGGCGGCGTCGGCAACCGTCACGCCTCCCGCGTTCAACCGTGAGGGCTACCCCCGCATCAGCATGTCGGTAGCCGTCCAACCTGTTTATACCGTCACCGTCAGCGTTGACCTGACCTTGACAGTCAACGTCTAACCCTTTTCACCTGACCCTGGAGGTCACACAATGGCACTTAAATTAAACACCCTGCTGCAAAACACTCTCGTCCAAGCTTTCGCCGACCTGTTCGATGTCGGCGTCGACACCATCAACCTTTACGGCGGCGCTGAACCTGCTACTGCAAACACCGCGCTTTCGGGGCAACCGCTTTTGGCGGGCGTCACCCTGCCCGCACCGGGGTTCGGCACTGCCAGCGGCGGGAGCGTCGGCAAGGTCGGCACCTGGGAGGATTTGAGTATCGATGCGAGCGGTACGGTGGCGTTTTTTCGCCTGACGAACGACGCGGGCGAAGTTTTGCAGGGCTCGGTGACGGCGACCGGCGGCGGCGGCGATCTTGAGATCGATAACATTAACTTCGTTCAGAGGGGCACTTTTCCATCACCGGCTTTTCTATCACCATGCCTCCCAACGCGTAATGTCGAAAGCCGACTTGCCGCCGAACAATGGTGAATTCTTTTCTGGCGACTCCAAGCGGATCGTCTTTAACGTCTCAGGTGTAGCCCTCACGGGTTACACCGTTTTGTTCGTGCTGTTTAAGGGCCGGGAGCGCGTACTCGAGAAAACCAACAGCAACGGCCTTACGGTTGCCGAAAACAGCTTTAGCGTCGACTTTGACCCTGCCGACACCGCAGCTCTAAAGGGCAGCTACACCTATGAAGCGCGAGGGACCGGCCCGAACGGTGAGGTCGTGACGCTGGCCTATGGCACGTTGAAAATTATCGCCGACAAAATCTAGGAGGAATCATGCTTAAAATCAGGTTTGCCGTCATGCTCGCGCTCGCGGGCTTTCTTTTTGGTTCGGTTGCGTTCGCACAAGTTCCGGTAGCGGAAAACGCGATGGTCGTGCCGACAGCGGCGTTTGAAGCCGGCATCGAGGCGCTCATACGCCAGCACGCACGGGACAGTTGCAGGACGGGGCGAGTGTCGGCACGGTGTTCTCGTCGCCTGCATTCATAACCACGCTGTTCGGGCTGCTCGGCGGGCTGGTCACTTTTTTCGGGACGAACGGGTTAAAGTTGAGCTCGAGCTGGCTGAAGGGGCGTAAAACGCAACTCGTCGCCGGGCTCATCTCGGCGCTCACGGCAGGTGTAGGCGGCTACTTCGGGCTTGCCGAGACGACCGGGGTAAATGGTATTGAAGGCGCGCTACTCGCGGCCCTGTCCACGCTGGGGGCGCTCGGCATCGCCGTCGGCGCGCACGAAAAAAACCGCTATCAGGAGACCGGGCTACGCAAGCCAGAACGCAAAGCAGGTATTGCCATTGCAGATACAGCGCTTAAAAATTTAATTTACGCCGGTAAGATGCTGCCGCCGCCGTTCAACCTTGCGGCTGGGGCGGTGAAAGAGATTTACGACAAACACGGGTATGAATACGTTAAAAACCTGATCGACGCACGCCGAGCGCTTACCGAACAAGAGCTGGCAGCGGCTGGCGATGCCTGGGAGAAAAAGCAGACCGAAAAAGTGACCAACCCTGTAGTCACAACGGCGGCGACGAAATGACGGCTAAGGTCAAAGCCCGGCAGGTTTCCAGCATCGCTGGGCCTCTCGCTGGGCTTAGCTTTTGGTGCCCGGGGTGCGATGAGCCTCATGGTGTTTCAGTGCGGACGGCGAATCAGACGGAGGGTTGGGAGTTCAACGGCGATTACGAAAAGCCAACACTTAGCCCCTCGGTGCTGCTTCGGGTTAATTATAAGGACGGCACATGTTTTATTTGTCACAGCTTCGTTCGTGACGGTCAAATCCAATTTTTGGGCGACTGCACCCATTACCTAGCAAATCAGACCGTTGAGCTTCCAGAGGTAGACCATGCGTAGACCATTCAGCCCGTTATTCGCCTTAGCCCTACTTTTAGCCGCATGCGCCCCGACCGCAACGCTCGTGCAGGGCGAAACCGAGATGTTTGTCTCATTGTCCGGTGACGTAATTGTGACCGCGCCCGCGCCTATTGC
This sequence comes from uncultured Trueperaceae bacterium, assembly GCA_963799485.1. Lineage (GTDB taxonomy): Bacteria > Deinococcota > Deinococci > Deinococcales > Trueperaceae > Truepera. Next base: position 909 of record CAWCXJ010000003.1, on the reverse strand, counting down.
CTACGCCGATGTGCGCTTACGAGCCGATAGCGTCGTCAGCACCGCACTAGTGGGGGCTGAGCGCAGCGCGGCGGGATTCTGGCGACTGAGTTCTCCCGAGGGACCGGATTATGGCACATGTCTACGAATAGCATCCGAAAACGCCTCGAGCGGCTGGGTCGGTTTGACGATGGTAGGGATCACCGACCGTTCCGAAAGCGCCGAACTGAGTACGGTACGGCGCAAAGCGCCTACGGGGTGTTGTCGATGTCATCCCTGAAAGTCGGATGAGTGACGTGCCCGAAGACGCACTAAACGAACTCTCTCAGCTTAAAACGCAGCTGAGAGCTTGCACTAAGCTGAGCCATCTCGACACCGTGACGCTCGGCAACCGCCGTGACCGTGAAGAGTTCCGTAAGAGCTTACAGGGGCAGCTCAGCAAGCTGAACAAAAACTTGAAGAGGTCGCCGCGACCGTCACCGCATACCAGGGCACCATCAATAAATACATGGGCATCTTTCTCACGGCCCTCGTCGCCGGCGGCGCGGGGCTGGTCGTCTGAAGAAACTGTGGGGAGGCTGATGAGAAAGCGCACCTATGCCTATATTCTGCTGATGGGCAGCCTCTGCCGCCTTACTGGGGCTTTACATTCTGTTCGCGGGTCTGGTGTTGCCGTTCGGCGGTTACACCATTCACGGGTACAAAAGTATCCCGCCGGTCGTCTGTCCGGGTGAGACGTTGCAACTCAGCACCGACGTCGAGTTTGCGCCACCGCGTTACGCCCGAACTTGGAAGCTACCGGCTCGTGACGTACTGGGTCAATACACGGGGTACACGTACCGAAGTTGAGACGTTCCGCGGGTCGTTTGCAAACTCACAGGCCGGGCGGCGCTCTGTCCTTTCGCCCGTGCTGCGTACCGCGCCGCCGAA
>CAWCXJ010000002.1:0-87954 GCA_963799485.1 uncultured Trueperaceae bacterium | reverse complement strand
CTGGTGAGGGGATCCCTAAGCTTGGGCCATTTCGGATGTGAGTCTAGGCAGGTGTAGCTTACCTGTTTCGAGGGCTTCTGCCAAGACAGCTTGGGGTGTCCGGTAGCCAAGTGCTCCGTGAGGTCGGTGTTCGTTATAGTCTTGCCGCCACTTTTCGCTTAGTACACGGGCTTCGGGGGTAGAGGTAAATACTTCCAGGTTCAAGAGTTCATCCCGGAAACGGCTGTTGAAGCTTTCACAGTAACCGTACGGCAAAGCCTCGGCGCTGCGCTGAATTTGCCAGGGTGAGCCGGGGTCGATGTAAAGCGTTTTGATGGTAGCGTCGGTGACGAACTTTTGCAGTGTTTGGGCGATGAACTCGGGGCCGTTATCACAGCGGATGAAGCTGGGCGCTCCGTGCAGGGTGATAAGACGCTCGAGTTCGGTTACAACGTTATGGCTGGTCATATTGCGCTCGACCTTAATACTTAAACAGGAGCGAGAGAACTCGTCAATGACCGTTAAGAACTTGAGCCGTCCGCCACTTAAAGTCGTGTCCATGATGAAGTCAAGCGCCCAAACATGATGGGCGTATTCTGGTTTACGCCGGTGGCAGGCGTTCTCGCCATTACCCAAACGGGTTCGTTTATGCGTCCGGCTTGGCACCTTTAGTCCTTCAGCCCGCCATAGCCGCTGAACTCTCTTACGGTTCACGTGCCAGTGTTCTTCGTTAAGCTTGGCGGTGATCCGCCGATAGCCGTAACGGGGATGTTCCAAAGCTAGTTCGTGCAAGCGTTTAACCAGCACTTTGTCCTTCTCTATCCGTAGGGGCTGATATCGCTGCGTACTCCTAACTTGCCCAAGTACTCGGCAGATCCGCCGTTCGCTCACGCCCAGTTCGCGCCGGACATGAGTTACAGCGTCACGGCGCGTTCTGGGCGTTAGAACTTTGTTTTTAGTGCCTCCTTAAGAATATCGTTATCAAGGTCCTTCTCCGCCAGCAGTTTCTTCAGCCGGGCGTTTTCCTTCTCCAACTCTCTTAACTGCTTAGCATCGCTTTTCCCCATGCCACCGTACTTTTGCCGCCAGCGGTAAAAGCTCCACTCACTGATACCGAGGGTGCGACACGCCTCCGCCGCCGTCTTTCCCTGGTTAGTTGCCTTCTCGACGTTGCGGAGAATGTCGATGATCTGCTCGGGGGTATGAGTCTTTCGCATGGCCATTCCTCTCAGCCTGACTCACATTCCGCTTGGCTCAGGTTTCGGGGGTCACGTCAAAGGTCGAGCGCAGCCTGACCAGCTACGACGTGAGAGGTGAACTCGAGCGCCTCATCACCATGCATGGATCGCCCATGTTCATCCGCTGCGACAATGGCCCTGAGTTCATCGCCCAAGCCACACGGCGGTTTCTTGCAGACGCCACCGTTGAAACCCTTTACATCGACCCCGGCTCGCCCTGGCAAATTCAGCGCAGCGCCGAGGCTTTGCCGTACGGCTATTGCGAAAGCTTCAACGGGCGTTTCCGCGACGAACTCCTGAACCTGGAAGTGTTCACGTCTACCCTCGAAGCACGTGTACTAAGCGAACAGTGGCGACGAGACTACAACGAACACCGACCTCACGGAGCACTCGGCTATCAAACACCGAAACAGGTATTGGATCAAGCACTCAAAACGACTAAACTACAGACGCCTAGACTCACATCCAAACTGGCCCAGGTATAGGGTTCTCCCGCGCTTTTGATGACACGGCTCAGGCCGCGTGCAGCACCCGAGCTCACAGCAGATCGAAGTTGGCTCGTCCGAACATCTGCCACTTGAGCATCTTCAGGCGGTTGATCTGGCCTTCCGTCTGGCCGTTGCTCCACTCAAAGCAAAGCGCCGCCGTTACCGCCGCGAGGTCTTTCCGAATGCCGAAGGCGAAACCCTTCAGCTCCTGCACGCCGCCCGCCTCTGCTTCCTCAAGCCAGGCAACAAGCGCATCGGCGTCGCGTTCTCGCACCATGCGTTTGAAGTCGAGTCCAAGCTGCCGGAACCGCACGATCTCAGGACGTAGCTGTCCCAGCTCTTTCAGAAACACCTGCTGTTTCTTGCCGAGCTCCTGCTCGTCCTCCAACAGCCACCACGCGGCCCGGCGCACGGACGGCGCTTTAAACTGCGCCGTGGCCTCCAGAAAGTGGCGCTGCTCTTGGGCCGTCATGACGGCCAGGCGCTTACGCAAGTTTTTGCCATAGCGCTTGACCATGCCGCTACCGCCCGGGTAGCCTCGCGCCTTGAGCTCACGAAAGAGCGACACGGCTCCCCGACAGCCCTCGAGCCACCTGCGGTGGAGGTACGGCAGGTAGGGATCGAGGATGCTGCCGCGCCGAACCCGCGCTCCGTCGGGAACGCCTTCCCGCAGGTAGGCCACCACGCGGCCGCGGCTCACGCCCAGTTCCCGGGCGATGCGACACTGAGACTTGCCCTGCTGGTGCAGACTCAGCATCTCCTCGTAGAGGCGCTCGCGTTTAGCTCTGTTCTCCTGACGCCGCGCTAGCGTTGCCGAGGCGAGCAGCGACCCCCGCGAGAACGGGATCGCCTCTGCCTGCGCCACTCGCGTTTCGTTGCTCGCTTGCTTGAGCAGCTGGCTCTGCCGGGTGAGAAAGCGCTGCGCAGCTTCCTGGAGGTTGTTCAGCAAATGCCACCGATCGGCGATTTGCACCGCCTGGGGGGCACCGCGGTGGGCGGCGTCGGCATACGCCGAGGCGCGGTCGCGCGCGACGATCTCGATGCTCGGGTGAGCTTTAAGCCACGCTGTGAGCGTGTCGGCTTCGCGGTCCGGCAGAAGTTCGATGGGCGTGCGCCGCTCAAGGTCGACGATCAAGGTGCCGTAGCGTTCGCCTTTGCGGTAGGCCCAATCGTCTACACCAATCACCCGCGGCGCTTCGACCGCCGGAATGCGGCTTTGCCGGACACGACGCAAAAGCGTGTCGGCGCTGCTGGAGATGCCGAGCAAGCGGGCAGTGCGAGTACCCGCCTCCCCGCCAAGACCGAAGCCTATAGCCTGTAGGGTCTCGACTAGCCGGAGCGTCTGCCGCGCATAGGGGGTGAGCACGTGGTCGAGGCGTTCGCAGAAGATGCGGCGCTCACAGCTCGCGTTGCGGCAGAAGAACCTCCGAACGCTCAGCTTGAGTGTCACGCGCACGCCTTGCCAAGGAAGATCATCGGGGAAACGCTGGTACCGACTATGGACATGGGGCGATGCCTGCCTACAGCCTGGGCAGCAGCTGGCGGCTTGGGTATAACGAATGAGCAAGGTGACGTTTTTCTGTTCTGAAACGACGCTTCTCAACTCGAGCACATCGGGATCAGCTAGCCAAGGTAGGGGTGTCATGTCGTTGGTTGTAACCGCTCGACAAATGAAGTTCATCAAAAGCGCGGGAGAACCAGGTATAGGGGTCCCCTCACACGACCTGGGCGCGGCTAAAGACCATGCTATGCTCCTGGTGCTGGACCAAGCCCGTTGGCATACCAGCGGTAAGTTGCGCGTTCCCGAAGGGGTAGAACTACTCTTTCTGCCCCCCTACTCGCCAGAGTTGCAACCTGCCCAACGTCTGTGTAACCTCTCCGACGAACCCCTTGCTAACCGTGTGTTCGACACCCTTGACGACCTGCAAGCGGTCCTCTCCAAACGCTGCGCTTACTTGCGTACCCAACCTGACCTCATCTCCCAGCACACCCTCTTTCACTGGTGGCCCCTCGTTTGATTAGGGATTTAGCCGGAATGAGTATGACACTGCCTTTGCTGAGGTTGCAGCTCTGGGCGATCTGCCGCTCACTCAGTCCGCAGGCATGGCGTAACCGCAGGATTTCTTTGACCTTTCGCATTGACGCTCGCTTTCTAGACATGCCTTATTGTCGGCCTGTCGCTAGAGTGTCTTGCGCCTCAGCTTGAGGTGGTCAAATTCGGTAAAACAGTGGTCAAGTTCGGTAAAATTAGCTGGCTCTTACGAAAGTTTTGTGGTCAGGCCGCAAGAAGCACCTTTTGTCTAAGTAGATCAAAGCTGGCTCGTCCGTACATTTGCCGCTTCAGAAGTTTGAGCCTAGTAATTTTACCTTCCGTCGGACCGTTGCTCCAGGGCAGGGTTAAAGCCGCTCCGATAGCGAGCCTGTCGTTACTAAAGCCCTTTGCCAAGCGGGCAAGTTCGTCGATGCCACTATTTATGGTGTCTTTGAGCCAACGGTCAAACGCCGCGAGGGTCTGCTCGGGTGCTTGCTCCTGCTCAAACAAGAACACGAAGCGTTGCGCCAGCTCATAGCAAAGCTCAGCCTCCTTCACATTCTTGAAGAGTTGCTCGAGCCGTCTGATCTCGTGCCGATTTAACGTAGCTCGTTGACGTGTGAATAACCGGGTCGCCTCGTACGCCGAATAGCGTTGAACGTTTTGCTTCTTGCTCGCACTCAAAAGCCCAATCCCAGCTTCTAGCTCGGCGAAGTAGGCGTAGACGAGTCCGTAGGCACCGGTAAATCCTTGCGCCATAATCTCCCGGTAAAGCTGCATCTTGTTACTTATGCCCGCTTCCCACCTTTGTCTGAGATAGGGTCGATAGGCTTCGAGGATGCGACTGCGCTGCTTATTGGCATAAGTGCCTTGGGCGAACCAACGGCTCAAGGTACTCCTGCCGACGCCGAGTTTGGCCGCGATGGTGGACAGGCTAAAACCCTCCGCTTTCAGACGCTTAGCCGTTTCAAAGGTTGTTTGCCGTTTGCGGCGCGTTTCGAGCTTGGCTTGCAGCGCTCTCTCATAGCTGGTGCGGGCGCGCAGCTGGCGTGGCATTTCGGCACCAGTTGCGAACTCGCCGTCTGGCAGAGGCTCAACGAGGTATTTCTTGTGGCGCTCGAACCAACGCTTCAAGAGATCGCTGAAGTTTTTGAGTAGATGCCAGCGGTCAGCGACCTGGACGGCCTCGGGTGCGCCCTCGTCACAAGCGGATTTGTACTCCTGAGAGCGGTCTCTCGAGATAACCTCGATCCCAGGGTGGGCCTTTAGCCAGCTTATAAGTGTAGCCGAGGTTCTGTCGGGTAAAACGTCCACCACCTTGTGTGTCTCTAAGTCCAGCAGTAAGGTGCCATAGGTTTCCCTTTTTCGGAGAGCGAAATCATCGACGCCTAGCACCCGTGGCGTACCTTGTGGCACTGCGGTTCTTTTACAAACGAGATTGAGGGCTGTGTCGTGGCTCACGGGTATCGCTAACTTCTCGAGCAGGTCTTCACTGGCTTTGGCACTCAGCATCACAGCGACGTAGCTTTGGGTATCGCTCAGGCGTCCGCTCCTGTGGGCGTAACGTGCTAACCAGGGGTCGAAAGATTCCGCAAACGTCGTTCTCGTACAGCTATGGTTCAAACAGTAGAACCGTTTAACTTTCAGGCAAAACTTGGTCAGGTGACCAGCCAGGGGCAAATCGTGAGGATGCCGTCGGTAGTAGCCGCTTACCTTCGCTGACGTCACCCCACATACTGGGCACCTCGCCGCCGTTTTGTTTGACCGAGCCGTGAGCACCAAGCCTTGCTCGTGGATTTCGAACATTTCAACGATGCAACCTGGGAAAAGGATGTCAAGCATCCTCTATGCTGCTAGCTGCACCGCTAGGTTTCAAGTCCCGATGCATCTACATCTACCACAAAACTTTCGTAAGAGCCATTCGGCGGTCAATTTATGATGAAATACACACCAACGACGAAAAAGCCCCCGTGTGGGGGCTCGAGCATCGACACTTCCGGCTAGCTTTCGAACAGCTCCTTTATAACCTCGGGTGCTAGTCGAACAGAAACAGGATGAGGTTGTGAGCCGCGACTTTGCGGCAGACACTGGCACGAATGCTCCAAAAAGAGTTGAGCTGTTGCAAGGCAATATTGCGACATCTTGCGAGTGAGGAGAAAACAGCCTCGACAGACTTTCTGGCACGAGCGAAGAAGTCACACCAGCAGCCGGGTTCTTTGGCGTTTTGCTTGGGTGGGGTGTAGATGCCTAAACCCCGATAGCCTTTGTCGCCGATGCTGCTGTTTAGGTCATCGCCAGAAGCGTCCAAGCGACACTTGCCCACGGTGACATCACTTTCATTGGCTGGCACGATGGCAAAACGACAGCTAGCACCCTGACCCGTGCAAACGGCGTGAAGTTTAAAGCCGTAGAAGCGTTTGGTTGCCCCACCGCGTCCAGAGGTAGCTTCGGTCATCCTTCTTGGTCTTGGGTAGCGAACACCCTTGCAGATAGGCAGCGGCTTGGAGTCGACCAGCTACACCCCATCATGCTGAGCAATCAGCATAGCTAAGTCCGCATAGATGCGTTCGAAGTTACGGCTCACTCGGTAAAAACGTGTGATATGAGGCAGGTCGGGGAACAAAGCGCCGTATTCACGCTGCACCAGCAAGTACCACAAGCCTTGATTTTTCTGCTGAAGTATCTCGCCGACCAGAACAATGGTGAGCAACTCGGCGTAGCTGGATTTTTGTTGGCGCTTTTTAGGCAACTTGAAGCGTCCTAAGCGTTCTGAGGCTTGTAGATAGTCGTCTATCAGGACATATACGATTGTGAAAAGGTCTGTTACATTATGCTTTGAGAGAAGATCAACGGCTCGCATGACCTATCTTCTCTCATCTTTTACCCCTTTTCTACTAGCACTCGAGGTAAATAGCAATGAGCGTATCGTCTATCCCCAGCACCTTTACATCGACATCGGGAGCGTGGACGAAGACTTGCCGCCTGCGCGGGTTGATGACCACGACCACCTTGGAGCCCGCTTCCAGCCACTCGGCCACCTTGTCGCTCACTTCGGTGTAGAGGTCGTTGGGGGAGACGACTTCGACGGCCAGGTCGGGCGCACCGGGCCAGTAGCCTTGCACGGGGCCTACCTCGTCTAAACGCTTCTGGCTGACGAAAGCGATGTCGGGAGCGCGGACGGTGTCGGGGTTCGTGGTGAGCTTGAAGCCGGTCTCAGCGGCGGTGACTCTGCCGAGCTTGTTCGCTTTCACGAAGTTCCTCAGCTCAGCAGCGAACTCGACCGCAAGCGTGCCATGTTCAAATCCTGCGGGTGCCGTCTTCTTCAGCTCCCCCCTTACTAGCTCGTAGCGGTAGCCGTCGCCCTGCATCCGGAGGAGTTCGTCGGCTGTAGTGAGCTGTACCTGGGTCGTCACGTCTACCTCCTTTTGGTGCCTACAGTATAGGAGGCCCAAGCCTCAAGGGGCAGAGTGCGCGGCACGTGCGTCTTTCAGTGGTGTTACTCGCCCGTGTCGACCTCGAACACAGTGCGGGCTCTTATGCCCACACGTTCCATAAAGGCGTTGAGCACGTACTTGCACACCTCAAGCTTTTTCGCAGCCCGCCTCACCGAGCCGCACTCGTTCAGTGCCAAAAGAACCGCATCGAGGTGATCTTCGTGATGGTGAGACTCTCTGCACAGGTGCCAGTTGAGCTTTTTGAGCGCGTGACGAACACCTGTACTGACCTGCCTTCGGGAGAGACTCTTAAGGCTGGCGGTCTCGCCGTAGGTTCGCGCCTGCCAGAGACTTAGCTCGAGCAGGTCGTTCTCGTCGTCGCTCAGGCAAGCATGGGGCGGGCGGAGTTCAGGGTAGCGCCGGGCCACCTCCCGCCTTTTCTCGGCTTGTCCCATCCTGCGGAGCGCAGTGATGCGGGTGTCCTCACCCAGAACCACGGCTTGGGGAGAAAGCGCGTTTGTGGTGAGCATGTCCTCGCCGAGCTTGTCGTGGTGCGGGTCACAGGACGGGTTGCGTGATTCATGTATGGCTGTGCCGGGACGCGCGCCTTTAAGCAACTGATACGTGAGCTTGCGTAGCGCCTTGTTGCAGATCTGCAAAGCTCGGTTCGACGAAAAGCCGAGCTTCTCACCGACCTCCCGGTAGGTGAGTCCCTGCCAGTAGGCAAGCTCGAGTGTGGTGTTCTCGTGATAGGCCAAGGCGTCATGTGGAGGCCGCAGCTTCGGGTGCTTTAGGGCCGCCGCCTGGCGCTTTTTTGCGCTGCTGGCATGTCTGAGTTCGTGGAGGCGGGGGTCGGAGAAGTGCCGCGTGCTAGGCGCGGGTCCTGGTTTGCTCTGAGCGTGGTTGCGTGTGGAGGCTGAGGTGATCTCGAGCTGCGGTATGGCGGGAAGGGGAGAGGTTGGGCGTGGGGAGGTGCCTGCTGGCTTTGCCCCGGCAGCCTCGCGGACGGCCTCGCTGATAACTTGCGGGTTCGCCGGTCGGCTTACCACGGGTCGCATCACGGACCTTGGGACGATGACCGAGCCTTTAAGGAGGTGACGTGCCGACTTGCTGGCGTGCAAAAGGCGTGTCATCCACCAGTCGGATCGGGGTAGTCGATACACTAGCCACCTCTACGGCACAAAGCTCACGGCTCGGGGGATGCTGCCAAGCTTCACGGGTAAAGGAGCCTGCTTCGACAATGCGGTCATCGAAAGCTTCTGGGCGACGCTCAAGAGAGAGTTGGTCTATCCTCGGGAACGCTTTACGACCCGCGCTGAGGCTTGCGCTGCGACCTTCGAGTTTATCGAGATTTACTACAACTGCGAACGGCTACACAGTTCACTCAATTACGAGACCCCGGAAACCTTCGAGCGCCTCAAGCAATTGCCGGAAGATTTGGCTCGGCTAGCAGCTTAGGGTATACTTCGGCTGTCCAAAGTTATAGACCAAGGCCAGTGCCGAGCTGGTCATGCTCGCGCTCCAAGGCGCAGTGTAGGAGGATTGGAACTAAACCCTTAAGACCCAGCCAGATGACGCGTGGACGCGCCGGACGAAACACGCCGGGTCCGCTTAGGGAAGCTGAAAACGGCTCTTGCGTGGTCGCAACCTCCTGCAAAACAGCTTTAGCTTCCTCGGCCTCGGCGTGGCTGCGCTCCCTCAGGAAAGGCAGCGTGACGTGCAGCGTCTCACTTTGCACCCAACGCGCGCCGGGGAGTTGCGCTTGCAACGGCGTAAGTACGTCTCTGGCGATGCGGGCGCGCAGGTCGCTGGGTATGTTGAGGGCGATAAACAGGCGCATAGGTAGCCGTTCGAAGCAGCGCAGCTACAGTCGTGGCCGCGTCCATAAACTTGCTGAGGCAACCCTTACAGGGCTTTGTTTTTTACAAAACCCTGTAAGGGTTGCTTTAAGCGAAAAGCTGTAGCGGCAGATAGAGCGACACAACCCAGTTGGGCATATCGACGATCTCGCTGATGCGGAGGTCGCAGCCGACGCTGCATAGCAAGTAAGCGTCTTCGGGTGAAAGGCCGTAGTGTTTGCTAAGGTACTCAATCATGGCGCGCACGGCGTCTTTAGAAGCTTCCATGAGGTCGGGGCCGACCCCTGTCGTCACGTAATAGCCCTTACTATCGAGATGCCGTGTGACGGGACCGGGTGTCTGAAACTGTGGCGCACCCAGATTTGCCTCTTTAAGAAGGTCAAACTGAAGCGTCACTTCCATCGGCGACTCGATAGCCGTGCCGCAGACCTCGCCATCCCCTTGAGCCGCGTGTGTATCGCCGACCGAAAAGAGTGCTCCCGAAACCTGAACGGGAAGAAAGAGCGTTGTGCCCGCCCCGAGGTCGCGGGTGTCCATGTTGCCGCCGCACACCCTGGGCGGCACGACGCTATGGAGACCCATCTCAGCTGGGGCGAGCCCGATGGTGCCAGGGAACGCCTTAAGGGGCACCCGGATGTCGTCGGCAAACTCGGCAACGTCGCCTTCAAAGCTCCACAGCTTAAGGTGCGGGTCTCTAAAGTCTTCGGTGAGCAGGCCGAAGCCAGGAATGTTCGCCGTCCAGCCCCAGCCGCTCGGTCTAAACTCACGAACCTTGACGCTGAGCGCGTCGCCCGGTTCCGCACCTAAAATACGCACTGGCCCGGTGACCGGGTTGACTTTGGAGAAGTCGAGCGCGGCGACACTCTCGACCGTCGAGGCTGGGCTCAGCTGCCCACCAGAAGAGTCTACTGTCTCAAACGTAATGGTTTCACCGGGAGTAACCTCGAGCACCGGTTCCAGCGCGTTGTCCCAGCCGTAGTGAGCGTGGTGCCTATGAATGGTGTGGTTACTCGACATAAACGTTTTCGTAGTTTACCGGGATGTGGATGGGGTCGATAAAGACGCCCTCCGGCCCCTTTAACCGGGCGCTATGCATGGTGTAGCGCGTCTCGTTAAACACGGGCACCCACGGCGCGTCCTCCATGATGCTCAGGTAGATATTTCGCCACAGCTCGGTGCGCGCCTCCTCTTGGTCCGGTTGCACCATTGCGTCCGCCTCTGCAGCCTGAGCCTCGAGCTTTTCGTTACAGTACCAAGCCCAGTTCCAACCGCCCTGGACAGCTCCCGCACAACCCAAAATAGGCCAGTAAAAGTTGCTCGGGTCGGGGTAATCGGCGATCCAGGCCATGCCTCCTGACCAAACCATCGGCGCGCCCTCGGGCTCGCCCCCAGCGGCGATCACCGCACTCTGCGCGAGCGTCCGCAGCTCTGCGTCGATGCCAATAGCAGCTAGGTCTTGCTGGATGGCCTGGGCGATGCGCGGATTCGGGTCGGTATTGTTGGCGTAGAGCTGGGTGGAAAAGCCGTCCGGAAAGCCCGCTTCGGTAAGGAGCGCTTTGGCCCCTTCAGGGTCGTAGCTGTAGCCTTTATAATCCTCAGCGTAACCGGGCATGAGCGGGGGCAGGGGCTGGTTCGCGGGAGTGGCACGTCCGTTAATGACCTGTACGATGCGCTCTTTGTTTACAGCCATGTTAAGCGCTTGGCGCACCTTTACATTGTCGAAGGGCGCAACGTTGGTGTTAAGTGTCACGTAGCCAGTGTGGAGTTGCGGCCCCGAGGCGATCAGCTCTTCGTTGGCGGGATTGCCTGAAATGCTCACGAACTGCGCGGGCGGGATGCCGTCGCCGAGAATGTCCACCTCGCCGCGCTGAAGCCGCAAAAGGGCGACGGTCGGTTCTACGCCAATCTCGAAGGTGATCTCGTCGAGGTAGGGAAGGTTCTCCAAGAAATAGTCGGGGTTGCGCTCTAAAACGAGTTGCTGCCCGAGCTGCCACTCGCGCATTTTGAACGCGCCCGTACCGACCGGGTTACGACCGAAGTCCTCGCCGTAGCGCTCGACCTCCTCGCGCGGGACGACATACGAGAAGTTGATCGCCATAAGGTGCAAAAACGAGGCGTTGGGTTCGTCGAGCGTGATCTGGACCGTCGCCGGGTCTACCACCTTGATGCCCGTAACCTCGTCCGCTTGACCGTCGATAAAGGCTTGCGCGCCCCTGATACCTAGAAAAAAGCCCTGACCGGGGCTACGCGTCTCCGGGTTCAGAGTGCGCTCGAGCGAGTATTTTACGTCTTCGGCTTGCATTTCGCGTCCGTTATGAAAGCGCACGCCCTCACGCAGCTTGAAGGTGTAGGTGGTGCCGTCTTTAGAGACCTCGTAAGAGGTGGCGAGCTGCGGCCTCAGGGTCGTGGTGCCGGGTTCGTAATCCATAAGTCCGTCGAACATGCTTTTAATGATCGACCAGTTCTGCCAGTCGTAGCCGATGGCTGGGTCGAGCGTCGAGATGTCATCCTTATAGGTGACAGTCATGTTCCCGCCCTGCTGCTGTGCTAGCGCGAATGAGCAAAGTATACATAAAATCACGAATCCCAAACGTTTCATGCTTCCCCTTTCGATGAGCATATAAGCTGCTCTTAACTATTCTATGCCAGCTACCCGTAGCGAATACGCGGGTCGGCAAGCGGGTAGAGAACGTCCGCTAAAAAGTTGCCGAGAACAATAAAGAGTGCGGTTAAGAGTACGGTGCCCATGATGACCGGGAGGTCGAGCACCTGAATTGCTTGCCAAGCGAGCTGCCCGATACCGGGCCAGCCAAATACCGACTCCACAACCACCACGCCGCCCATTAAAAGCCCGATATCAAGGCCGATCATGGCGATAACCGGTAAAAGGGCGTTGCGCAGTGCGTGTTTGAGAACGACGCGCTGCCTCGGTAGCCCTTTTGCCGTGCCTGTGCGGACATAATCGGCCCGGAGCGTTTCGAGCATCGCCGAGCGCACGACGCGAGCGTACCATCCGGCCCCGGAGATGCCGAGCGTCACGGCGGGTAGCACAAGGTGCGCGACGCTGCCGTACCCGCCTAACGGCAGCAGCGCCCAGCGGTAGGCCACTACGTAAAGGAGAATAAGGCCCAGCGCAAATTGCGGCGCGGACACGCCCACGAATGAAAAGAGCATGACTGTCCGGTCGAGAAGCCGTCCGGCGCTAAGCGCGGCCAAAATACCCAGTGGCACGCCGATAAGAAGTTCTACAAGGATGCCGCCAGCGGTGAGCTGCAAGGTGGCGGGCAGCCGCGAAAAAAGGAGCGTCCGCACCTCCGTACGCTGGTTGTACGAGCGGCCCAAGTCACCCCGCGCCAGGCGTGACACGTAGCGCCCATATTGCTCATAGAGGGGCCGGTCGAGGCCGAGCTGCGTGCGGATGTTCTCGACCGTCTCGGTGCTTGCCTGTCGCCCTGCCAGGAGCCGGGCGGGATCGGCGGGCACAAGGTTGGTAATGAGAAACGCGACCGTCGCCACGCCTAAGAGGACAAAAACGGTCTGCAAAACGCGCGAGGCGAAGTAGCCGAGCATCAGCGGCTCCGCGGGTCAAGGGCGTCGCGTAAGGCGTCGCCGACAAGGTTAAACGACACGGCAGTGAGCAAGATCGCGGCACCTGGAAAGGTAACGAGCCAAGGCGCGGTTAAAAAGTATGACTGGCTCTCGTTGATAATGCCGCCCCAGCTCGGCGTCGGAGGTTGCACGCCGACCCCTAGATACGAAAGGGTAGCTTCGAGCAAGACAGTTGTAGAAACGCCCAGCGTCCCGTAGACGAGCATGGTGGGAATAAGGTGAGGAACAAGGTGGCGCAGCAAGATACGACCCCGCTTTGCGCCGAGTGCCGCTGCTGCACTTACAAACTCTGATTCGGCGAGCGTAAGCACCTGTGCGTAGACGACGCGCGCAATCTGAACCCAGTTGACAAGTGCGATAACGAGCGCGACAATCCACAAACTTGGACGCAAGATAGCACTTAGGGCGATTGCCAGTAAAAGTGCGGGAAACGCCGTCATTACATCGGTAAAACGCATGATGAGCCTGCCAACAAACCCCTGCAGGTAGCCTGCAACTGTCCCTAGAAGTGTACCAATCAAGAGTGCGGCAACGTTAGCGATAACGCCTACAGCCAGTGAAACGCGCGCACCGTAGACAAGGCGGGAGAGCAGGTCGCGCCCAAGCAGGTCGGTGCCGAGAAGAAACTTTCCGTTGGGCGGCAACGGTGCACCTTCAAGTGTGAGGCCCTCAAAAAACTGCTCTGCTGGATCGTAAGGTGCTAGGAGCGGAGCCAAAAGAGCGATGATAACGACCGCTGTGACGATAGCCGCACCGAAGAGGCCGAGGTAGTTATGTTTTAATCGGTTCCACGAACGCGAACGACCTCTTTGGATAAGCGTGGTCTGCACGGCTAAGGCCTTGCAAGGTGACGAAGACTGTTTTTGAGGGGAAGGTAACGCGCAGGCTGTCGAGTTATCACCCTAAAAACGTACCACCCAGCGCATTAGCTAACAAGACTGTAACGTCCCCGAGGCTGTTAGATACTTGAGGGGTGTGCATATAAGAATCCAGCTCAGTGAATAAGGGATGAGCCTTCGTTAGTCTAGAAATGCTATGAACCAGAAAACGAAGGCTCAAAATACGGTAACACCAGACTTAGAGACCTTGCTGAACATGGTTGATGAGCTAGAGCTGCAAGCCGCTTCAGGTCATACCGAGTATTCAACCAGAAGTATGCTGAAGCTTTACCTGTACATGCTTGTCAAGCGTATCAAGGGCTTCAAAACATTGGCAAAACAGTTGCGACTCAAAGAGGAACTGCTAGGGAAATTTAGCTTAACAAGCTGCCCTCATAGAACGATTTTGAGTCGGCGCTTCAAGCAACTGCCCTTAGTCCTGCGGGAACAAGTTCGCAGCATCCACGCTGACTTTGTGGCTGAGAATGTCACCCTTGTTGAGGCCATGAGCGTTGATTTTTCTCTGATGCACGCTCAAGGTAACGTCTGGCATAAGAAACAACGTGACAAAGGGGAGTCGCCCAAATGTGGCAATATCGATATAGAAGCGCACTGGGGTAAGAGCGGCTGTGGTACGTGGGTTTATGGCTACCGTGTTCACTGCTTGGTGAGCGGCTGTACAGCTGCCGCCTTACCGTGCGATGTAGACGTTGCCCCGGCAAACATCAAAGATGCCAAGGTGTTCAAAGACCAACTCGCCTCCTCTATACCCGGACAAACGCAGGTCCTCTTGGGTGACGGAGGCTTTGATGACCATGACGTGACCCCCGAAACCTGAGCCAAGCGGAATGTGAGTCAGGCTGAGAGGAATGGCCATGCGAAAGACTCATACCCCCGAGCAGATCATCGACATTCTCCGCAACGTCGAGAAGGCAACTAACCAGGGAAAGACGGCGGCGGAGGCGTGTCGCACCCTCGGTATCAGTGAGTGGAGCTTTTACCGCTGGCGGCAAAAGTACGGTGGCATGGGGAAAAGCGATGCTAAGCAGTTAAGAGAGTTGGAGAAGGAAAACGCCCGGCTGAAGAAACTGCTGGCGGAGAAGGACCTTGATAACGATATTCTTAAGGAGGCACTAAAAACAAAGTTCTAACGCCCAGAACGCGCCGTGACGCTGTAACTCATGTCCGGCGCGAACTGGGCGTGAGCGAACGGCGGATCTGCCGAGTACTTGGGCAAGTTAGGAGTACGCAGCGATATCAGCCCCTACGGATAGAGAAGGACAAAGTGCTGGTTAAACGCTTGCACGAACTAGCTTTGGAACATCCCCGTTACGGCTATCGGCGGATCACCGCCAAGCTTAACGAAGAACACTGGCACGTGAACCGTAAGAGAGTTCAGCGGCTATGGCGGGCTGAAGGACTAAAGGTGCCAAGCCGGACGCATAAACGAACCCGTTTGGGTAATGGCGAGAACGCCTGCCACCGGCGTAAACCAGAATACGCCCATCATGTTTGGGCGCTTGACTTCATCATGGACACGACTTTAAGTGGCGGACGGCTCAAGTTCTTAACGGTCATTGACGAGTTCTCTCGCTCCTGTTTAAGTATTAAGGTCGAGCGCAATATGACCAGCCATAACGTTGTAACCGAACTCGAGCGTCTTATCACCCTGCACGGAGCGCCCAGCTTCATCCGCTGTGATAACGGCCCCGAGTTCATCGCCCAAACACTGCAAAAGTTCGTCACCGACGCTACCATCAAAACGCTTTACATCGACCCCGGCTCACCCTGGCAAATTCAGCGCAGCGCCGAGGCTTTGCCGTACGGTTACTGTGAAAGCTTCAACAGCCGTTTCCGGGATGAACTCTTGAACCTGGAAGTATTTACCTCTACCCCCGAAGCCCGTGTACTAAGCGAAAAGTGGCGGCAAGACTATAACGAACACCGACCTCACGGAGCACTTGGCTACCGGACACCCCAAGCTGTCTTGGCAGAAGCCCTCGAAACAGGTAAGCTACACCTGCCTAGACTCACATCCGAAATGGCCCAAGCTTAGGGATCCCCTCATGGCAGTTCTCGGTTCATTACTACCCGAAAGCGAGACATCGCCGTCGCGTGAAGCGACTTCACCCCCAAAAGCCTCCGACAAGACAATTACATTTAATAACCTCGAGTGCTAGTAGAAAAGGGGTAAAAGATGAGAGAAGATAGGTCATGCGAGCCGTTGATCTTCTCTCAAAGCATAATGTAACAGACCTTTTCACAATCGTATATGTCCTGATAGACGACTATCTACAAGCCTCAGAACGCTTAGGACGCTTCAAGTTGCCTAAAAAGCGCCAACAAAAATCCAGCTACGCCGAGTTGCTCACCATTGTTCTGGTCGGCGAGATACTTCAGCAGAAAAATCAAGGCTTGTGGTACTTGCTGGTGCAGCGTGAATACGGCGCTTTGTTCCCCGACCTGCCTCATATCACACGTTTTTACCGAGTGAGCCGTAACTTCGAACGCATCTATGCGGACTTAGCTATGCTGATTGCTCAGCATGATGGGGTGTAGCTGGTCGACTCCAAGCCGCTGCCTATCTGCAAGGGTGTTCGCTACCCAAGACCAAGAAGGATGACCGAAGCTACCTCTGGACGCGGTGGGGCAACCAAACGCTTCTACGGCTTTAAACTTCACGCCGTTTGCACGGGTCAGGGTGCTAGCTGTCGTTTTGCCATCGTGCCAGCCAATGAAAGTGATGTCACCGTGGGCAAGTGTCGCTTGGACGCTTCTGGCGATGACCTAAACAGCAGCATCGGCGACAAAGGCTATCAGGGTTTAGGCATCTACACCCCACCCAAGCAAAACGCCAAAGAACCCGGCTGCTGGTGTGACTTCTTCGCTCGTGCCAGAAAGTCTGTCGAGGCTGTTTTCTCCTCACTCGCAAGATGTCGCAATATTGCCTTGCAACAGCTCAACTCTTTTTGGAGCATTCGTGCCAGTGTCTGCCGCAAAGTCGCGGCTCACAACCTCATCCTGTTTCTGTTCGACTAGCACCCGAGGTTAGTAGGTGAGCTTGCACACCCCTCAAGTATATCCAAGTTGAACTTATAGGATAACAGCATTGGCTCATGTTCAACATAAGTGAGAGCCGACCATAGCCGAGACGAAAGCTGGGGTAACTCGCTTGTAGTTGACAGCCGCTTCGTGAATAGCGACATAGCCTGAGAGGTACTTTTTATGAGCGCCTCGAAAAGGTCTTAGGAAGTTACGCAAGCCCGTCCAGCCCCCTTCATTGCCGTTGACATGAACTTCACGAATGCCATCACCGTTTTCATCACGCGCCCATTCGTGCTTGCTGTGACAAACCGTTAAGCGCACCCGTTCGAGTCTGTTGTAACTGTCGTACTCATCGGTGTAAACCGTGGCGTCTTCGCGGGTGTAGGCTTCGACAAAGGGACAGAGCGTTTTGCCTTGGGTGTTTTTCATGACCCGGATGCGGACTTGTTTCGAGGCGCGTCCCATGACAGCGCAGATAGGCGGACGGTCATTAGCGTAGGTGCCTCGTCCACGGCGCTTGTTAGCCCGTCTGCGCGGTGGGTCTGCCGGGTCGGGGTGGTGTTCGCTTTTTTTCCCCCGCGTTTTGAAACATCTCGTCGGTTTCTGCTTCATCGTCGTCAAGCTTGCTTTGGGGTTGTGCTCGCTCTGCATTTGCTTGTAGCAAATGGCGTACCTCAGTAGCGGTGGTGCGGCTCATACGCAGCTCTCTTGCTAGCTGAGCCGTCGCTTTCCCTTGACCCACCCCTCGGATAAACAGCACCACCTGTTCAGGGCGGAAGTGACGTGCTTCGAACACTGTCCCGCTGTACAAGTTATAGATACCTTGACACCCTTTACAGCGGTAGACTTCTAACTCACTCGACTTTGTTCGGCGGAAGATGCCCGCTTCCTCAATGGGTGCCTCGCAATGGGGACAGCTCACGCCTTCGGGATGAAAGTACCTCGCTAACCACGCTAAGCAGGCTGCTCTATCCATCAGCTCATCTATCGGAAAGTCCATGCCTTCATCTTAACCGCTTATTCACTTTCTCTGAACATGAGCCACAGCATTTAAGAGGGTAAGGGCGGCGAAGACGGCGTCTTTGAGGTGTTTGAGCGAAGCATACAAAAGTCTGGGAAGCAGAAAGCCTTTGAGGACGCGCCAAAGTGTTTCAATGGGGTTTAGCTGTGGGGAGTAAGGGGGCAGGTAACGAAGGAACAAGCCCTTCTCTCGCCAAACAGGCGCTTTGGCCCTGATATTTTTGGCTTTATGAAAGCGAGCATTATTACGTTGTGTTCTCGCTGCGCTCGGACCAAGCACCACGACCGTTAAACCTCCGGGGTCGGCTTGTTTAGCAAGTCTGTCAAGGAAAGCCTCACACTTTAGCGCGTCGCAACTCCCTGCTAAGTCCCGGTAGAAAAGTTTGTTCGAAGCGAAGTCCAGAGCCCCTATCAGGTTTAAGCGACCGACCGAACCCTGACGCGAAGGAATCTCAAACTGGCTGCCAGAGCCTTTAGGTGTCCAGGTCTTGATGGGCTTGAGCCGCAAGGCTGAAGCCTACCTGATCCAGATAAAGCAGCTTCAGCCTTTGCTCCAATGCCCCCTTTTTAGCGTTTCCAACGCTGCTTTATGCTGCTTGAGGTCATCCTCGGCAGGTCGTTTGGCAGGTACGAAGCGGCCTTTTTTCCAGCGGTAGCCCATCTTTTTGAGGCGTTTGCGAATACCTTCAGGCCCGACTTTTACCTGGTGGGTCTGAACTATCGCGTCTGAGAGTTGCTCACATGTCCAGGTTCTTTCTTTCAGCTTCGCTGCTAGGAAGCTTTCGATGTCGTCGGTAATAACCGGTTTTTGTCCAGGTGCCTCGTCATGGTCGGCTAAACCTGCGTAGCCTTCTTGTTCCCAGCGTTCAAGCGTTCTTCTGATGGTTTCGTAGTTCCTGGCGACATGGCCTGAGATACTTTCTATCGCCATCGCCTTATTCGATAATCTCAGAACCTGGGCGCGCAGACGTACGTTGGCATTCATGTGAGGGTTCTGCTCTATCGCTCTAAGCCTGCTATCGTCCTCTTCACTCAATTTGATAAGTCTATGCGCTCGGTTTGCTAGTAGACCTCTTGCAGAAGTAAGGCGAGCTGTTGCAAGGTGGTCAGATGCGTTACGAAGCAGTGAAAGACTTAAGTCCAAAAGCGTTCAAACGGCTGACGGGTGTCAAACCGGTGGTGTTCGGGGAGATGATCGGGGTGCTTCGAGAAGCGCAGAGGCACAAGAAGTCAGGCCGCCCGGGCAAGCTTTCTCTTGAAGACAAGGTGTTGTTGACGCTGATGTATTGGCGAGAGTACCGGACGCAGTTTCATATTGCGGCGAGTTACGGGGTACATGAAGCAACCGCCTGTCGCATCATCAGGCAGACTGAAGACGCGCTGGTCAGCTCGGGTCAGTTCAGCTTGCCCCAACGCCGTGAAGTCGCCGAGCATGACTGGGTGGTGGTCTTGGTCGACGCCACCGAGACGCGCACCGAACGCCCCAAAAAAACCAGCGGCGCTACTACAGCGGCAAGAAAAAGTGCCATACCTTGAAAAGTCAGGTCGTCCTCGACGCGAGAAGCCACAAGCTTCTCGCCACCGCCCACGCCCCGGGGTCAACGAACGACCTCACCCTCCTGAGAACGGCTGACCCCAAGCTGCAAGCCCACGTCTGGGTCGTCGCCGACGGCGGTTATCAAGGTTATGCCAAAGACCATCGGCAGCGCTGTCTACCTATCCGCAAACCGCGCGGAGCTGAACCTAAACCTGAAGACAAAGCCCACAACCGCTCGCTCGCCCGCTTCCGCGTCACCGTCGAACACACTATCCGCTCACTGAAAATCTGGCACATCCTCAAAGACCCCTACCGCAACCGCCGCAAGCGCTTCTCCTTACGTTTTCGCCTCATCGCCGGGCTCATCAACGCTCAGCTCCAAACCTGACTTTCGCAGGAGGTCTAATGAGGGCGGGCCGCTTGACCTAGATTGTCTGGCAAGAGCAGATGTTGTGCGTAGTCGGCGAAGCCGAACCGGGTGCGGCTATGCACACGGCTGTGCAGCTCCCCGCACAGGCCACGTCTGCGAGAACCACGTCGGTACGAAACCTCAGCCCGGAACAGCCCGGTATCCGAGACACAGTGCGGGGAAACACAGTTCGGGGAGACACAGCTCGGCGCGCGTAGGCAAGCAAACGGCAGAACGTCCCGGAAGGCACTGAAGAGGTCTAGGCGCGGTTTCAGGGCGTCCTCCACGCCCGGCGCGAGAATCGTGCAGAACGTATTTTCGCGCTCATGTACAGTGAGCTCGTACAGTGAACTCGGCGAATTCGCTAGAGCTGAGCTGATTGTGCGGCTGACGCCGCAGGTCGAACGGGTTGTCGGGTCAGCCGCTACCTGAAGCTTTAGCGATGGTCTTTAAGCGTGGTCTCAGCCGGTAGCTTGATTTCAGGCGAAAACTTGCCCGGAAAATCTGGCAGGAATGATTGACAACCGGGCTACACGACACGTTGGGGAAAGTTGCACGTGGTATTCAGACTTGTTTCGGTAACCTTCGGCCACGCTAAAATTGTGACGACACCCCCCCAAACTGTGACTTGACCCGAAAAACTGTTTTGGCGAAGCGCCTACGATACATTGTTACGGTCCTGAGATTCAGAGGCCGCAGTACCGGCGCGAACAGCAGAAGTTTACGTAGCAGTTGTCATTGGAGGAAACATATGAGTTACACGCAAAAGTACAACCAAACCTACGGCCCAAGCTCGAGCTACCGTGCCCGCTCCAGCGACGACTCCGGCGACGATACCAACTGGGGTTACGTTGCGATCGGCGGCCTGCTCGTCGCAGCCGGGGCGTACCTGATTTTTCGCGGCGTCAACCAAGACGACGGCGCGCCGCAGTACGCCAAGCAGTACGGCAACGACCGGTACGCGCCCTACCGCAAGCAGGGCGCGGGCATTCAAGTTCGGGAGAGCATCGTCGTCGAAAAATCCGACAGCGAGCTCTACCGTTACTGGCGCAAGCTCGAGAACCTCCCGAACATCATGAGTCACCTCGAGTCGGTTACGGAAATGGGCAGCCGTTCGCACTGGAAAGCCGAAGGGCCGTTCGGCACAAGCCCCGAATGGGACGCCGTGATCACCGACGAGCGCGAAAACGAGACGATCTCGTGGCGGTCTCTCCCGGACGCGCAAGTCCCGAACGAAGGCACCGTGCGGTTTAGCAAACGCAGCGATACCAGCACCGAAATTATCGTCTCGCTGACGTACCACCCCCCACTCGGGCCGGTCGGCGCAGCCGTCGCCAAGCTTTTCGGTGAGGAGCCCGCGCAGCAGATTAAAGACGACCTGCAAACCTTTAAGCAGTCCGTCGAAGGCGGCACCCTGTCGCTCAGCCTCTAACCCCCGGCTGCACATTTAGCTGAACACCTTCAGGGCCGCCTCGTTCGGGGCGGCTTTTTTACGGGTTGCCGTTCGTTTTAAGATAGTGCGTGTCAACGAATCTCGAGCCCATCCGTAAAATCGAAAACGTCGCTGCCGACGCCGTTCCTGCTGCTGTCGCCGAGGTTTTGGGCGGCTGGCGCTTGCGTTTTAACCACGGGGTCAAACGCCGCCCCAATTCGGTTTTGGCAAACTCTGACGACGGCAGTTTAGAAATAGGGGCCAAAATCGCACGCGCCGAGGCGTTTTACGCGTTTTACGGCCTGAAGGCGCGCTTTCAGCTCTCGCCGGCGTCGCAACCGGAAGGTCTGGACGCGCTTTTGGCGGCGCGGGGTTATGTGCGCGTGCCTGAGGCCGTGTGCGTTCAGGTCAGGTCGTTACCGCTTGGCGCGGGCTTGCCACCGTCCCCCGTAAAAGTAGTCTTGTCTAAAAAACCTGCCGAGGCTTTGCTCGAGCTCTACTGCGAAACCGAACAACTTGCCGGGATTCAGGCCAAAGCGTTTAAGGAGATGCTCGGCAAGCTTCCGGGAGAGACCGTGTTCGCGCTCGCTCACTTGGGGGGTCGCCCGGCAGCTACGGGCGTCGGGGTCGCGCACGGCGGCCTGCTCGGACTTTTTAATATCGCGACGCACCCGTCGGCGCGGCGGCGCGGGTTGGGGCGCGCGGTCGTGGCGGCGCTGCTGGCGTGGGGTCGGGCGCGGGGGCTGGCGTCGGCGTACCTGCAGGTCGCGGAAAACAATACCGGCGCGCAGGCAGTGTACGAACGGCTTGGGTTCAGCACGCTTTACCACTATCACTACCGCGAAGCACCCTGACTCGAGGCGGCGATAAACCCGACTTCAGCACTGCTTCTGTAATGGCCCCAAAGTCTCCCGCCTCAGCGGTGCAAGGCGATTTGGATATAAAGTGAGCTAGAAGGCGGCTAACAAACGAATTCCTCGAGGAGCGTGTCCATGAGCGTACCCAAGTCCGAACCGACCGCAACTTTGCCAAGCAGACCGTAGATGGACGCGCTGCATCTTTACCTGGACAGCGCCGATCTGGCGGCCTTAAAACAGGTTTTACCCAACCCGCTCGTTTACGGCGTAACGACCAATCCGACGCTACTCAAACGGGCCGGGGTAAAGTGGCGCGACCTGCCGGAGTTGGTAGACCGGATTTTCGACCTCGGCGTGCGGGCACTCCAGCTCCAGGCCGTGGGCGAGAGCGCCGACACGCTGACTCGTTCGGGACGTGAACTCGCCGGGCTCGGCGACACCCGGCGCATCTTTGTCAAACTTCCCGCCACCCGCGAAGGCTTTGACGCCGCCGCCCGGCTGACTAAAGACGGTTTCGGCGTCACCACGACCGCCGTGTATCGTCCCGAACAAGCCCTTTTTTCCGCGCAGGTCGGGGCAAGCTACGCCGCCCCCTATCTGGGCCGGTTGCAAGACGCCGGACACGACGGGCTCGCGGTTATCGGGCAGATGCAGACGCTGCTCGAGCTCTACGCGCCGCACCCGACGCGGCTGCTCGTCGCCAGCGTCAGGACGCGTGAGGCTGTTTTAAGCCTTTTGGCGTCCGGCGTCGGCAGTCTCACGCTGCCCCCGGCACTTTTTGCCGAGCTGCTCGGCAACCCTGAAACCAGCGCCGCCGCCGTAACCTTCATGCAAGACGCGCAGTCGCTTATCTGAGCACAGCCACTTACGTTAGCCTTAGCGCAAAATCACCAGCGTGACAAAATAATACGCGACCGGCACGGCGAAGAGCATCCCGTCGATGCGGTCTAGTGCGCCGCCGTGACCGGGCAAAAAGAACCCGGCATCTTTGACACCGGCCCAGCGTTTTATGAGCGATTCGAACAAATCGCCGAGTTGCGCCGCGCTCGAGACCAGCACACTGAATAGCAGCGTGTCGTAAATATCGACGTGCAGGCCGTAAAGTTGGCCGAGCCCGTAAGTCGTCAGCGAGACGATTAAAACCGCAAAGCCGAGCCCGCCGAACGCGCCCTCGAGCGTTTTGTTCGGGCTGACTTGCGGCGCGAGTTTACGCCTGCCGAACAGCTTGCCTACCGTATACGCGCCTACGTCGCTGGCGATAATCGCCAGAATCGGAATGACCAGATACCAGAGCCCCAAAACCCCGTCGGGTGTGTAGCGGAGCGTGATGGCGTAACCCGAGAGCCACGGGATGTAGAGATAGCCGAACAGACTGTACACGACGCTTTCAACTGAGCGGTCGTTCGGATTGACGACCTCCAAGCCGATCAGATAGAGCGCCAAAAGCCCCAAAAGCGCCTCACGCCAGCTCACCCCGGCAAACAGGGGCTGCATGTCGAAAATACCCTGATACGTGACCGGTAGCGACGCGGGTAGCGTCAGCACGGTTGCAACGTAGAGGCTGCGGCGGCGAATCGGGATGCCGCGCAGGTTCATCAGGAGTGAGTATTCCCGGAGTGACGCGAGCATCAAGATGAGGTACGCGGGCGCGAGTAGCGGCAAGCCGACCCACATAATGAGGACTGCCACCAAAAAAGCGAGCAGGCCGAAAACGGCGCGGGTGTAGGGTGGGCGCACGCCCCTCAGTATGACCTATAAAATAGCCTGAGCTGCCAGACGTCGGCCTGCTGTTTACGGTGAAGGCGCGAGCAGAAGGATTTTCAGCTTTTGAAATTTTTTAGTCAGCGTCAGTTCACGAGCGGCAACGACGAACCTCTTTTAGTTGCGGTTTACTACCGCCCAAGCGGGCCAACCGTCTAGCACGCTCGCGCTCTATGAGCATCTTAAGGCCCGCGGGAAGCCGGTATACTCCTTGCTACTCGTGCTGCGCTTCACCAACCAAGTCGTTGCTTAAGTTGACCGTCGTTTGCATCTGCACCACCTGCCTACATGCAGATGTACGTGATGCGCAAACTGATGTTTAACTGTGGGGTAGACGGTTCGACAGCTCGAGCGCCAAACTCTCCAGCGCCCACACCTCGTCTTTTCCCGTTTTCATCGCAACATCTGCGCTTAAGAGGCTCGTCAGCACCCGTCTTAAGCCCGCTTCGTCGAGGTTTTTAGCGATAGTCAAGGCTTTTTGCGCGACGAACGGTTTGACCTTGAGGGTTTGCGCGACCAAGCCCGCGTCAACTCTAGCCCGACCTGCTTGTAAACCCACGCAGCGCGCCACCAGGGTGTACTGCCAGGTCAGCGCGCCCAATACGCGGGGCGGCGCTTCGCCCTGCGCGACCAAACTGCGCGTCACGCTCAGCGCGCGCCTTGCGTCCCTGTCCGTAACCGCTTCGATAAGGCTGAAGGCGTCTCTCGCGGCCGGCCTGTTGGCAATTTCGCGGACGCGCGTACTCGTCAAGGTTTCGTCTAACACCGCGAGCTTTTGGATTTCGGCAGCGATGCCCGGCAGGTCTTCGCCAAAAAGGTCGGCGAGGGTGTCGGGCACGTCTTTTTCGACCTCGAGTTCGGCGGCGTACAGCTC
Organism: uncultured Trueperaceae bacterium; assembly: GCA_963799485.1. Classification (GTDB taxonomy): domain Bacteria; phylum Deinococcota; class Deinococci; order Deinococcales; family Trueperaceae; genus Truepera. The sequence goes on along the minus strand of CAWCXJ010000002.1, from coordinate 63,502 downwards.
CTGCCTGACCCAGTGCGTCAGGGCGCTAAAACGCGGTGTCGGCAGGTTTTCGTGCGTGCCGAGCGCGTTATAGGTTTTTTGCCGCGCCGGGGTCGCGCTCAGGTCGAGGACGACGACCAGTGTGTCCTTTGAAACGGCTGCTAGCACCTTGAGCGTTTCGTTTCGTGGTTTGACGCCGCCCTGACCCCGAAAGGCTGCGTCGAAGTCTAGGAGCAGCGCCACCTGCCCGAAAAGCCCCGACTGCGCGGCGAGCTGCGCGACCTGCGGGGCGTTCATCCCTTCACCGAGTTCGGTGATTTCTTCCGTGCGAAAACCGCGCGACCGGAGCGCCCGCCGCGCCGCGCGCGTCGCTAAAAAGGGGTCGCCGCTAAAAGATAGAATCATTTGAAACAGAAGCCAAGATGATGACCTGCTTGCAACCCGGCGGGCTGAAAGCAGCATAAAACAGAATAAAGAATACCGCTTGAAGCTGCTTGTTGTTCCTGCTGCCTTCTCCATTTTCTTTCGTCATATGCAGTCGAATTTTCATCCAACTAGGCACATCAAAAAAACAGATCGTCCAGATAGATATGCGCGAGCGCCGCGCGCATCTCGGCGGCACTGTTAAAGCGCTTTTCGGGGTCGTACGCTAGCGCCCTACCCAAGAACCCCGCGAGCGGCGCTGCCGCCTCGGGCAGAGGCGCGAGCTTTACGGTACGGTCGCCGGTTAAAAACCTGAAAATATCGCGTTCAAAAGGCGGCGCACCCGTCAGCATGTGATACAAAACCGCGCCGACCGCGTAGAGGTCGCTGCGGGGGTCGCTGCGCTCACCGGTAAACTGCTCGGGGGCCATATAGTTGGGCGTCCCCAAAGACACGCCCTGCTGCGTAATCGAGGCGAGCGCCAAGTCTTTGGCAAAACCGAAGTCGGTCAGGAGCGCCTTTTCACCGTTGATTAAAATGTTCGAGGGTTTGACGTCTAGGTGAATCACGTTTTGCGCGTGCGCGTAGGCGAGCGCCGCGAGCACGTCGCGGATAAACCGCAAGCTGTTCGCCGTGCCGAGCGGCCCCGCAGCGAGCGCTTCGCTGAGGCTGACGCCGGGACAGTAGGCGTAAATCAGGCTGGTATCTTGAACAGCCAACAAAGGCACGATGTTTTCGTGCTCCAAATGCGTGACGACGGCGGCTTCACGGCCCAAACGGTTGGCGAGTACCGACGAGGCGGCCTGAAGCTGCTTGACGACGACGAGCTTGCCCTGCCAGCGGGCGAGTTCGACCCGCACCGGGCCACCGCTCGAGAGCACACGCACCGGGGTAATCATCGGACTATCACTGAGGACAAATTAACACGTCGGCGCGGAAAAGTATGCTTAGATAGTAGGTTCACCAGCTACCGGGTCAACAGAACGTCAGCCCCTACAGAAGCAACGAGCGCCGAGCCATGAGAAAAGCTTTTACGCGTTGCTCATAGCTCGGTACTCATTGCTTGTCTGTCTGTCCCAGCGGAAGCCGCACCGCACCTACCTTATACGTTTCAAAAATCTCCGCGCCGTGCGCTTTAAGCCTCGCTAAAACGTCCGGGTTGGGATGCCCGTAATTGTTGCGACCATACGACAGGACGGCGGTTTCGGGTTTGGCGGCGGTGAGGAGCGCGTCTGAGGTGGAAAACCTCGAGCCGTGGTGCGCGACCATCATGATGTCTACGTCCGGCACCGCTAAAGCAGCTTCAACCTCGCTCGGCAGATCGCCCAAAAAGAGCGCTTTGCTGCCGAGGGCGTTCAGCACAAACGCGACCGAGTTGTCGTTACTCGCTTCAAAAGGTTGCATCGGTGGGTTAAGAATATCCAAACGTGCGTCGCCGACGCGCAACCTCTCGCCACGCCGTACTTCGGTTACCGGGACGCCGCGCGCTTCGGCAACGTCTACAAGTGCCCTGAACGTTTCAGAATCAGAAGACGGATAGCCGATAACAAGCCCGCCGACCGGCATATCGCGGAGAACGCTCGCCAACCCTTCGATGTGGTCGACGTCGGTATGTGAGGCGACGACCAGCTCGAGTTCGTCCACCCCCAGCGCCCGGAGGGCCGGAACGACGGTGTTCTTGCCCGTATCAAAGTCGCTAGAAGGCGTCCCGCCACCATCGACCAGGATTTCAGTGCGGCGCGGCAAACGGATCAGTGTGCTGTCACCCTGCCCGACATCTAAAAAGACGGCTTTTATTAGCGTTCGGCCCCCTCGAGCTCCCCCAAAACCCCACCGTCCTCGTAGCGTTGCTTTCCCGCTTTCTCCCTGCACATTTTCTCGCGCCGTGCTGCTGCGCTTTCGGCTTGCTGTTTTTGGGTCATGCGTTGCCCTCCAACCCTGCCAGTTCGAGTTCGATTTCCTCTAACGTCACGCCCGCTTCAGCCTGAATTTCAGCCACAAGTTTTTGATGTCCAGCCCTCGCCTGTGCCTCGGTGCCGTAACGAATCTGCTCCTGGTCTCGAGTCCCGCCGAAACACATTGTCTCAAAGATGACCGGTGGCCCATCTTCCCAGCTATGGTCAATCACAAGATGTACGGTTGAGACCTGAGTGTCACCTATAATGTCAAGCGCCACCATACGTTCTTCAGAGTTTGCAAAAAGTCTAATCATCTCGGCTTGGCTTATCGGGTTGCCTTGCCGGTCGTAGTAGTCAGGCATTGTCGGCCCCCTTCGGCACGACCTCGAGGCGCAGGTTGAGGGCGTCGAGCGCCCTAAGCAAACTCCGGGGCACTATCCCTCTTTTTTGTGATAGCAGTTCAGAGACGGCAGGCTGGGTTATCCCTAAACGCCGCGCAAGTTCGAGCTGGCTAACACCGTCTTTTGCCATAGTCTCACGCATCCTGGTTTTGAGCTGTTCGTTAAAATCCACACATCACTTTAGCATAAGCTTATGGACTATTGACACATATAGGCAAAAAGCTTATAGTAATAACAGATAAGGACGCACTCCGACCAAGAAGCCGCGCCCTTACCCGACATCTCACCTGGAGGTAAGACAGATGCAGACTACCACCACAGCAGCACCCCGCAAAGTTGCCACCCGCACCCCGACCCGGACGAAACAGCTCCGCGATCTGCACCAGAGCGCCCGTAACGCAGGGTTTGACCCCCGCCCCGGCAAGCCCGGTAGAGCCGCGTATGAGGCTGAGGTCATGAAGGCGATTGGACGCACGAGCACTCGCCAAGCAAGCCGAGCCGAGCGCATCCGGGTAGCTGAGCATTTCAACACTGTGCGCTGTGCCAAGAACGGCCTGACCTACGCACACGACGATTACAGCGACGAAGCTTGCTTAGAATTGTTGGGGCTCTGATATGGGCCTCATTATCTCCGACCCATCCGGCACACCGTTACTCGCTCTGGGGGCGCACAGCCCCCTCAGCATTCTCGTCGAGACGCAGTGCAGCACGTGCGGTGGATGCGGCGTCATAGATTACGCGGTAGACGCATCCGGTGAAGAGTGGCCCGTAGAATGTGACGTGTGTCAGGGCGCGAGTGTCCTCTCGGTCTGCCCGATATGCGGGGTAGAGCCAACCGTAGACACTGATTTGTGTGCCTGCAATACCCCGCGCTGCGAGACGTGTGAAGGGACGCCAAACCCGGCAGAGATAGATTCGATCTGCGGCCCGTGCTTCGTCGACGGCCTCACCCGCGCCGACGAGATGCCGCCCGAAGTGCTCGCGCTCGAGTATGCTTTTGCAAGAGAGAGGGGCTGGTTGTGATGCTAGACGGTTCGATATTTTTCAATATGGCCTACGCGCAAGACGAGCCGGACTGGACAGAGTTCACTCGGCTCGAGGTGTCGGGTTGTCGTGACGACGCCGACGAATCAACTGAGGACGAAACGCACATCATCCCGATGATACCGGCAAAACGCGCCGAATTTTTTACCGTTTACGGCATCCGGCCTGACGAAACCAGCGAAGCTGTAACTGACTGCCCCGACGCCGTAATACTTTTGCACGTCGCCGCTACCTTAGGTCGGCGTAGCGGCCTGCCAGTGCTGCTACACCCGTCTTTAGGCGACCTCCCGTGCCTCTAGCTCCCCACCTGCCAAACGTCGGCCCCGAAGACGCCGCCACGATAGCAAGGGCTGTTACGCTCGAGCTTTACGACCAGGTTGAGGCGGAGTGTCACCGCCTGTATAAGATGGGCGAAACACAGAGGTGGCTAGATTTGCGCTCGGTAGCTTCAGCGATTTTTGCCGAATATGTGCGACAAGCTGATTTTTGAATTGTGTTAGAAAAATAACTTGCGCCCCCACCCCGCGCCCGTCGTCAAACCGGGCGCGGCATTTCTTTTTGCCCTAAAGCCGCCGCCGCCATATGCCGAAAAACGCATACAGTAAGAACGCCCAAATAACGACGCCGAACCCGAGGCGCACGTCGATAGCAATTTGCGACCAGATACCTAGCGGCTCTTGCGACATCGCCAGCCTGGTCAGGTGCGATGCCAGCGCCCGGTCGGCGATACCGAACAGCACGTAAACGCCGAAAAAGACCATGACCGTATTTTCTTCTCGTTGTGTCAGCCGGAACCTTTGCAACACGTGCCCGAACGCGAGTATCACGAGTAAGGAAAGCCCGAAAATAATACTGGTATTGATGGTCGCTAGGGTTGTAAACGGCATTCTGTGGCCTCCAGAGGCAGGGTGCGCAAGACGGGTTCGGGGGTCGTGTACATAGCCTCTGCGCTCCGCCTGGCGCGCAATACCGTTCCTTCGTAATAGACGTTACTCACAAGTTTCCAGTCGCCTTCGGTCGGCGGCGCGGTACGCAGCACGGGCGAAAGGACAAAGCGCCGCCCTGCTTGCGAGTCCGCGAACGACCCCCGGAACGTCTCGCCTTCGGTGCGCGTCCCCTGCGTGTTGACCCAGTACGTCACGAGCCGGTAGCTTCCAAGTCGGGCGTAACGGGGCGGCGCAAACTCGACGTCGGTGCTGAGTTGCAACGTCTCACCCGGACAGACGACCGGCGGGATACTTTTGTAACCGTGAATGGTGTAACCGCCGAACGGCAACACCAGACCCGCGAACAGAATGTAAAGCCCCAGTAAAGCGGCAAGGCTGCCCATCAGCAGAATATAGGCATAGGTGCGCTTTCTCATCAGCCGCCCCACAGTCTCGAGACGACCAGCCCCGCGCCCCCGGCGACGAGGGCCGTGAGAAAGATGCCCAGGTATTTGTTGATGGTGCCCTGGTACGCGGTGACCGTCACCGCGACCTCCTCGAGTTTTTGTTCAGCTTGCTCGAGCCGCCCCTGTAAGCTCTTACGGAACTCTTCACGGTCGCGGCGGTTGCCGAGCGTCACGGTGTCGAGATGGCTCAGCTCGAGGCGCAAGTCTCTCAGTTGCGTTTTAAGCTCCGCGATTTCACTCAGCGCGTCTTCGGGCACGTCATTCATTCCGTCGCGGCGTCAACTCGACCTGCACAGACTTACGACCAGAAGCAAGGTTCACAAACCCGAACGCGTCGCCCGGAGGCTTCTCTACGCGCCCCAGGACGACCCGCGCCGGATACTCCCCGGACGGCAGCGACACGCCCACCCACGGCCCGGACAGAGGCGCACAGACAACCGGCGATGTACAGACTATCGTCCCCTTGACCGCGCCCTCGAAAGAGACTATCGGCGACGCCATTTGCAGCACGAGTGCTCCGTCTCGCACGCTGAGAGTTTCATCCTGTGCGGCCTGCCTGACGCTAGGCGTACACGACACGAGTAGAAGTAAAAGTAGGGGTGCAAATCTAATCATCGTCTACCTCCGGTAGCTCTACGGTCTGCCCTGCAAGCGGGTGGGTGGAATCGCCCAGAAACTGAATGTGACCACCGCGAACGAAGCTGTGGCATATGTGTTTTTTGGTAGGCTGCCCTTCGTCCTGATGCTCTTCCCAACGCACTAGAAGCGACGGCGAAAAAGTTGGATGATCAAGGTCGCCGTTAAACTCCCACTGCGGCCCACCTTGCTTATCGTTGACAACAGGCATGTGTGAACAGCCGCACCCCGGACACTCAAACGTGTAGCCGTAAAGCTCGTTGCTGTTGTAGTGGTTGATCGGCTCAAGCTTAGCCACCCTCAACCACCGTCGGATTCTGTGTCCCGCGCTTCTCGATTTCGTCTTTTACCCGGTCTTTGGCCTCGGTTTCGGTTAGGGGCCGCGTAGCGAGTTGATTCAGCGCGATCTCGGCAGCAGCCCCGGCAAGCGGGTTGATTGCCTTGAGCGTTTCCACCGCCCGCTTGCGAACGTCCAGAGCGATGTCCGAACTTTTGACGATCTCGAGCAAATCTTCGGGGCTCTGCGGCAGCGCAGACGTGTCAACCATCGTCGTCTTGCCGCCGGTCATGCTGATGGCTGCCATGAGCAAATCATATCCACCGACCGAGCCGATACCAGCTAACGTGCCGTACAAAATCCAGCCCCAAGGGTCGGCGATGGAAGCAAAGAGCGGGTCGGTGAGTAGCCCCTGCTGCTGAATGGCTCCTGAAATACCGATACCGAGTAGCACCGTCACGCCCTGAATCACGCCGTTAGGTACGTTGTCCAGGCGTTTTTTAAGGCGCACCTTTACAGCTTGGGTTAGTAGCGTGAGGGCGGCAGCGAACGAGAGTAAGCTAGTTCCCCAACTCGGAAGGTTGACCATGATGCCCGGGTCTTGAGCAAAAACGACGCCCGTCATTAAGACGAGCGTTAGCGAGAATAAGGTTTTCTTGAGCATAGTTTTTTCTCCTAAAGTTTGGCAAGGGCAGCTTTCAAAGCTGCCCGATAGTTGTCCCTGGTCTCTTGACTTAAATCGTCAAACTCGACGCCATCTTGTACGAGCGCCCCATAAAGGGCACGCACCCCGGCTTCTGTGTCGGGTTGCTTGACGGCTTCGGCTACGGTTTCGGCGGGCCTTTGGGCGGCAGCTTCGGAGTTTATAAATTGCCCGGATTCAGAACTTCTGTGACGTTTCAACACGTTCCTGGCCTCCTCGCGGCCCGCCGTCGTAAAAAACGGCGTAGCCAAGGTCAATCATCGTCTGGTTTAGGTGCTCGTCGCCTATAAAAATCTGAGCCAACCAGCGTCCGTACTTGTCTCCCTTGTAGGTACGAATCGTCAGACTGTTAGGCAGCGCGTCAGCAAACCTTTTTCGCAGGTAGTCCCTGGCCTCGAGCGCGCCGGGCTGCCCCATCTCAGGCGTGTCAATTCCGGCTACTCGGAATATCAGCTCTGCGCTCATGTGGAAGCCGAGTGACAACTCGGCCCTAAAGGTATCGCCGTCAAATGCTGAGATAATGCGGTCAACGCGATACCAATACAAATTTTCAGCCGGGGTCACGGTGCCACGTAGCTATCCCCGAATGGCAGCGCGTACCAGCGCGTACCAGCATCTTTAACGAACTTGATGATGCTACCCGACGATTTCGTTTTGACCGTGCCGAAAATCCCCGTTGGCGTCCGTATTCCATCAGGCCCCTGTGACCCTGCCGCCGTCACGGTGAGCTGCCCTGAAAAACCCTGTGATACCGACACGGTGTAGCCTGCGGCGACTCCGTTAGGTAGCGAGTAGGTTCCGGCAGTACCGCCCACGTCGTAAATCACTAGCCCGCCCGCGTCGCCTGCTTGCAAGACGTATCCGTTTGTATTGACCACTTTAACCGGGCCGGGGAACTCGTTCGTGCTCGCCGTCCCGCCGCCACCCACTGCCGCCCAACTTGCCAGCGTGTTACTCGTACTTACCTCGAGCGCTCCGGCATTCACCCGCACGCCGCGACTGCTAAGAAAAACCACGCCCGTTTTGGGAACGAGTGCCATACCGCCCGTAACGCTCGACCAGCTCACCATCGGGCGGTCGATGAGGTTCATGGTCGTACCTGCAAACGACGGCGGCACGTCGTAGTTATGCGTCGTTCCGATTTCAGTGAACTGGTTGGCGTTCTTCCAGCGCGTCGTCATGGTGATGGGGCTGGGCCCTGTCCACGCGCCTTGAATGATGCAGTTCGTAAACGTGACCGACGCGCTACCCTCGCCCGTGTGTTTGAGCACCTGAATCATCTGATTTACGCCGCCCGAGCCGTTGGAGAAAAAGCTGAAGTCGCTGACGCCTAACCCCGCGACGTCCCGGAAAAGCCGGAGCGCGTGCATATCGTGCGTGCCTTCGACGCCACCGCCCTTGATACTGATGTTACCGACGCCGCTTGTGACCTGCACCCCCGCCCCACTAGCGATAGCCGCCTTGACGTTGTAGTTTGCTTGCCAGCCGCCGGTTGCCGTAGTCGCCACCGTGAGGGTGTTCCCAGACTTACTGAGGATTTGGATTTCTTGCCCGTTGATAATGATTTCATTGGTAAACAGCTTGGAGGCGTCTGCTACCTGAATGGTCGAGGCGTTGACCGCAACCGCCGCCGTTACCGTCGTCTGCGGCTCATAGGTCGCCCCGAATACCCAGACGCCGTAATAGTCGATAGGGGCAGGGGCGCTCTGCCAGCCGCCGCCCGGTTTGCAGTCGGTGAACCAATAGCCTCCCGCGTTGCCTTCACACCAGAAAGCGGCCTTGTGACCGCCACCCCAAAAGCCCTCGATTTGAATATCCGAACCCGACCCGGCGATAAGGCCGGAGCCGCCACGTAAAAGGATGCCGACGTTACAGGTCGAGAGCGTGCGGCAGGTGAGGAACTTACTGCCGTAACAGTTGCCGCGCAGGTCGAACCCGATGTCTACATTATTGGTGCGGCAATCAATTATGCGAAAGTGCCGCGTACTATTAACGACGATACCGGCCTTGTAATTGCTCGGCGGCACGGCGTTGGCGTTGTCTCCCCCCGGCCCAAAAACCGAGAGGTTACGGACATAACCGCCGGTCTGATTGACTTGAGTCAGCCCGGGCGTACCAAGCGAGAGCAAATCAAAAGCGTTGGAGGTGAACACCAGCTCCGCCCCGTTACCTTCGATTTGCACGAGCCCGGATGGATAGGTCAGGGACGCACTAACCCTGTACTCCACGCCCGGGCTGAATGAAACGATGGCTTTTTTCTGCGCTGCTGCGGTAAAGCATGCTTGAATGGCGGCAGTATCGTCTGTTACGCTGTCGCCGACCGCGCCGTAGTATTCGGGGCTGAGTACCCGTGTCCCGTACATGGCGCTCTCGAGCAAACTTTTACTTATCCCGTCACTAGGGTCTACGGCGTCGCCTACGTTTCTTACTCGAGCCCCGCCGAAGTCCGCGCCGTTAGCGAACTTAGGCACTAGCCTGTGACAATCGCCCTGAACGCGCCAGAAGCCGGGGCGGTGTTGAAAGCCAGCGTAACCGTATTAGTCGTTCGGGCGGTCACGTCAGGCACCCACTGTACGCCGGTAGCGACCTCGACAAGCGACACGGACGCGTCGAGCGTCCCCAGGTTATGCGTCACGGTGTAGGAAGTTGCGCTGCCGTCGCCGACGTTCGCCGCAAACTTCCGGGCGATTATGGAGGTGTCTACCGAGACACCCGTACTGTCTACGATGATATTGCCGGAAGGCTTAGGCTTGACGCTGAAGGTCTGTCCGGTAAGGTTTAGACCATCACCGGCAGAGTTGGGTGGCGAGGCTCCCCCGGCGTCGGTAAAAGAAAGGTTTGTAGTGTCCAGAACGATAGGGTCGGGAGTAATCAGGCGGTAACTTTTGTTAGCGTAGGTCGTGCCTTCAGTGACAGTGAACGTCAACCCCGCCGTGACTTCTGCGTTCGCGTCGCTGTCCGTTCTGCGAACAAGTGCCGTAGACGCACCGTTCCAAATGTAGATACCGTTTTGTGAGGCGTTTGTCTGTCCGATGAGCGCAATGCTGTCGCCTGCCGCTAACGTCACGCCGTCAATACTCGCACCTGGAGCCGACAGGCTGATATTGCCCGTTGCAAGTGCGCGTACGCTGTTTTTCCAGTCCACGCCGTAAGCAGCAGCGTCGACATAAGCCTTATTAACGCTGTCCATCGGTGCCGAGGGTGAGCCAACATTTTGAATACGTGCGCCTTGTAAATCCAGGCCGTTTGAAATTCGGGTAGGCATGATTTAACTTCCTTTCAGGAGGGTTAAACTCCCTGCGGTAGGCAGGGCAAAAACGAGTACGACTCGCTCAGCAGATATTTCTACAGCGTCGGGGACGAGAAAAACACCCGCATCGTCGATAAGCAGCAGCGAAGCGGGGCGAGCGCCGAAGGGATGCGCTACGCTCCACTCGGTCGCGGGCGTGTTTTGGGTGTAGACGAAAGCAGAAGCCGCCGTCGGCGGGCCACTCCCGCCCTGCATCACCTCGACATTTACTTGAGGCCGCACGAGTTGCACCCCGATACTCACATCCGGGGGTTGCGTCACGCTGACCGCGACCTCAAAAGTCGGGCGGTTGATTTCAACTAGAATGTCAGCCATTACCGCGCCTGTTACTGGTATAGCTGATTTCAAACTCAAAACGAATATCCGGCTCAAAACTGTACGACTCGCCCGCCGCGTTTCGGTGCAACATCGTCCCGGTCAGTGTTCTTACAGCCGTGTCCGGGGTGACATCCGCTTTGCGAAACCATTTTCGTGTCGTTTCGTCGGTCAGCCTTACCCGGATTTTATTGTTTGGCGGGTCGAGGATGAAGTTGCCCGCTATGCTCCCCAGTGTCCCGACGACCGGCCCGCCTAAATCCTCGCGCACCATCATCTCGCAGACGTCGCCTTCGTTCACCTCCGGCAGCGTCAGTGTGCAGAGGTCTATATCGCTACTCTGCGAATACGGCGGGTTATTCAGGGCCGGCGCGGTCAAGTCGATGAGTGGTCTCAAGTTTTGCCTCCTTTCTAAAGCATTTGTGCGGCCAGCCCGCGTTTAAGCAGCAGCACCCGCGCCCTGCCGCCCACTGTCGGCGTCGTTTTTGAGAACGCCTGCGCTTGCCTTGTCAGCCGGATGAGCCACCTAGCCATCATCACCGCGTCGTCCGGCGACATAAACTCGAGCGGAATTTTCAAGGAGCCGACCACCGCGTCCGCTACCGCTTTCTGACCGCCCAAACTGAGGCCCGTCGTGCCGTGCCCGTGCATGTCGGACACCGCGTTACCCGAGACCAGAAACGAGCGCCCGAAATAGGCTGTCTCGTCATAGCCGCAGACGAAAAACGAGGTGCGGCCCTGGAGCCGAGCGGCGATAAACGGCCCGAGAGAGAGCGCGGTCTCCTCAACCGTGGCGACCTTTTGTCCTCTGGCGAACTCAAGCAGGATGTCACCGACCGAACGCCCGCCCTCGCCAAAATCGCCAAACCCCGCCACGCCGATATGCGCGAGCGGAGGAGGCAAACCCCAAACTTTCGAGCCACCGTCTAAAAAAGAGATCTCACGACCGCGCCCCGGTGTATCGGTACGGAGCGTCATGCGGCTGTCCGCAGCGAGAATCTGGGCGTCACCGACGCGGATATAGACGGCTAGCGACGTAAAGACCACCGCCTTTCGCGGCAACTCGAGAAAGACTGACGGTTCAAGAGAGCCAAACATCCTCTTTAGTCCCGACAAGAGCCTCGTAGCAGAGCCGCACATCCTGGAGTTGAAGGTGGGGTGAATCCCAACCGCGCCACATTTGTGCCCCCGCGATCAAGCCGAACAAACGCGGGTCTAACCTGGTATAGACGTTCATATAGGTTTCGGGCGACCAATCCATTTCGCCCGTTGCCTTACGCAAAAATCCGACGTCCATAGCCCGTCCGAGCAGATGGTTACTGTAGAGCGTGCGGCTGGTGTTTTCGCCCTGCGCGACGAGCCACTCCTGGCGCTCTTTACTCCGCCGGGTTTCTACGACGATGATTGAAAATTGCGGGAAGGTACGCTCGAGCAAAGCCAGGTAGGTCAAAAAAAGCCCGCTTGTAAGCGGGTCGAGCGCGGACACTTCGCGGTTCTGTGGGGGTTCGGTTTTGTTTAGTCCCATTTCACAAGCCCCTGCGCTAAACCCAACCGCAGCGCCATGCCGACCAGCCAGCCCACACCATCGCCCCGGCTTTTAATGTCGTCAGGCGTGCCCCATTCGCGCTGCGAAAACTTTACGTGTTCGTCTGTAGCGAACATTAAAGACGGGCCGACCTCATGCCCCCAGGTCTTTTTGGCGGTCTCGAAGTAGCGCTCGCCGTCGCTATTTTTCACCGTAGGACGGGTGACGAGGACGCGGGTGTAACCCCCGTGCCGCGCCTGAAAGCGGAACTTATGAACCTGCCCTTTGGCGTCTTTCCCGTCTACCCAGCGCTCGGCAATTGGACAGTGGGTGTTCCAGTTGAAGGTGTCGTTCCAGGTCTCTTCATCGATGCAACGGTACTTGAGCGGTTCCGGCTGCACCCCGGAATACTGCGTGTTGCTGAGCCTGCGCTGAAACTCGTCGGTGGCAAACATGCCGATGCCGTAGACGCCCAGCTCCATCATCATGGTTTGAAGCAAGCGAACGTATACAAGTGGCTGGTATCCGTCCTCTTTCGAAGCGCCCGGTGTCATCCCCAGGACGTTGTACGCCCAGGTGTAACTTTTAAGCGTTTGACCGTTTACGTCTTGCTCAACGTCGGCGATTTCGTTCTCGAGCATGATGGTCATACGCGCTACCCGGTCATCGCACTGCTTTACCCGGTCGGCTGCTTTGGCGGGCAGGATGCCTTTGATTTTGTCGCCCATCTCTTTGTGAAGCTTAGCTACTACCCGCTCGTAAATGGCGGGGTGCGCCTCGGCAATTCGGCCTTGCTGCCACATATATTTCATGATGCACACGAACGGGTGAATCACCCGGTCGGTGTAGCCCATCAGGTCGCCTCTACCCAGCAGCGCTTGAAGCAGCTCTAGCCGCAAAACGACCTCGAGGCTGTCCTCAGCGAGAGCGGCGAACGCTTTTACCCCCGAGCGCAGCATCTCGAAGAAGCGGTAGACCATCCCGCCGACCGTGCCGGTGAGCAGGTTCAACTCTTTGTCGTTCTTGATGGTCGTGATGCCGTTCGGCCCGGAGTCGAGCGGCTCTACGCCTTTCCAGTTAGAGCGCGGTCGCCAGAGGCTGATTTTCACACCCCAAATCGTCGCGGTGTCCCAAATTAGATTCTTACGCAACTGTTCGTACAGCCGCTTCGACTCGGTGATGTGCCAGTCCGTGCCGAAAGCCCGGCCCAGCAACTCGAGCATAAACAGGTACGCGCCAACACTCCGGCCTACCTGCTGCATCGTCGCAGCGGTGACGGCGTAGTTCACTTTGCCGAGGTTGCCGTAGTGCAGGTCTTTGAACTTTGGCCACGCCTCTTTCGCGTTCGCGGCGACCATTTTCCCGATGTAGCTCAGCAGCGTAAACAGTACGCCGGAAAACGCCGCCAGGGTAAAGGCCGAGTCGGGCACAAGGCTGCTGCCTACGAGCTTCCGCTTCACCTTTTGAGCGCTTAAAGCCTTTGCCCGTTCACTGAGGTTTGCGACGTTACGCCGCAGCTGCTTTACGTCGTTGATGAGGTTTTGCATATCAAGCACCCAGCTTCGTGATTTTGGCCTCGAGCCCGGCGTACTCGGCTTTATAGCCCGCGACCTCCACGGCGTACTCGGCCTTCTGCGCCTCGAAATCCGCGACCTGCTTTTTTAGGCCGTTACTCTCGGTCTGGGCGTCCTGTTTCGCTTTCCGCCAGTTAGCCGCGTTCGTCTCGGCTTTTGCCAGTGCGCCCTCGAGTTCGGCGATGCGGCTATCGTCGGGTGTCGCGTTCAGGTTGTCTTGCATCGCCTGGAGTTGGGCCTGGAGTGCGCCGACCTGCTCGATGGCGTCGGCGAGCTGCGCTTCGGTGAGCCCGGCGTTGGCAAGCCTGGTCTCGAGCGTGCTGATGGTCTCGTCTCTTGCTTTGAACTCGGCGGCTGCGGCTGCGGCGTATTTTTGCGCGGCGGTAATGACTTCAGTGATATCTGCGTGCATAAAACCTCCTTGAAAATCCCGTGTAGACGGGCGAGAAATGTAAATACTTCACACTCTGATTTAGCTATTGACATTATCCTATGAAACGTGTATTATATATCTATCAAAGCGGGGAGGCCGAGAGGCACCGCTTAAAGGGAGAACGAAATGACACTTAACGATTATACCGAAGCATTAGCCGCAGCTGGTTTCACCGAGGGTCAGATTCTCGGCGAATGCATGACGAACTTAAACACGCTCGAGCGGGCGGGCGTCAGCAACGAAGAAGTTTTCGAGTACACCTGGGAAGCCGCCGACCGGGGCGTCGAGGAAGTCCCGGCCATGCAAAACCCCGAGGCAAAACGGATTCTCGCCCGGTTGATGGCATGACCTACGAAATCCGCGTCGCCGATGAGACGCATACCTTCGAGGGCGACACCGCCCGCGACGCCCTGAACGCCTACTGTGAATGGCAGAGCGTCACTCAGCCCAGCAGCTTTGACCAGACCGGGGCTTTTGAGTGGGAAGCTCAGTGGGATATCGACGATATCGCCACCATCACCGAAGTGAGCTAGACCTTTCACCGCGTCCCCGGCGCGTAATCCGGGGAGGATGGGAAATAACATGATTGAAAAACGAGCAGAAGATTTGAAAGAACTGGACGGAGACTTTACCATCTTTTATTACGGTTTCCCGCCTGTGACTTTACACAGCGGGAAACAGTTGGTCGCGTGGTTGGACGCTACCCAGCACGTGCTGGAGTTTCACAGCCTCCAGCATGGCGACCAGAAGTTTACCTTCTTATGGGCCGACCCCGACGGCCTCGAGTGGAGGCTTCGGGCGAAGGCCGCCCGTGCCTAAAGGCGGCACCCGCAAGGGTGCGGGCAGGAAGCCCAAGAATAGCGAACCCCTCATTACGAAGGGGTTTTCGCTCGAGCCCAGAGTCAAGGCTGCATTCGAGTTGGCTTTCGATTTTTGGCACACCGAAACGGACGGCACGCAGGGAGAGTTTTTGACGCTCATCCTCTTTGAATCCGAACGGGTGAAGGGTTTGGGGGGTTGAGGAGTTAGGTCGTCACGGCGACCCCAAAGGCATATCTACCGAAGATGCTCGAGAGTTATTCTCGAGCATCTTTTCAGTCGATTCCCGGCGCGATACCCTTGCCCGTCAGGTAGCTATATGCGCCCTCGAAGCCCGCCGCCGTGTCGTTTGTCGGGTTGGTAAGAAACCCGTGTCCGGTCATCAAAATGTCGAGCAGCGCGTTAGAGGCTTTTAACTCGCCGATAAGTTCACTCGTCGGGTCTAAAAACTGCTGACGCCACGACAGGGTTTTTATTTTCACCAGATGAGCTTCGGTACGCGCAATCGTCTCTTTTTGCAGCGCGTCCACGAGTACGCGGGTGTTCACACTTTTGAATGCGGGGTTGGTCGCCACAGGGCCTCCTAAAATATCGGTGTTGAGTTGCGAGTTGACTTGGGTCATGGCGTCGGCACGTCGAATGTAACCGTAAGCGTCACCGTCTTTGCCGGGTCGCCCTGATACGAAAGCGTCCGGTGATTGTTGTTGTCGCCTGCGTATCCGTTGTTATTCTCAGGCAGCCAAAAGAGGCACAAGTTGGTGATTGCACCTGACCCGAACGCTCGCACCTCTTGCGCCTGCGCCGTCACGTCCACGTCATAGAGGTTCGGGGCTGTCCAGCTACCCGGCGGTGTCCAGGTATACAGCGACGTTTTGACGCGCCCGCCGCCAACGTTCGGCATCGTCAATTCAGACTTCTGGGTAATCCGGGTCGGATTGATTGCTTTTTCAAACGCCCAGCGTGAGGGATGCGGCGTCGTAGCACCGCCGTCCGGGTAGATATGCGCCAGTGCTGAAACGATAGTCGCGTTCGCGGGTAAGCTTCGTCCGCTCTCGGCTGTGAGGTACATGAAGCTGCGATAGTTGAAGCGCGTGCTGCTGATGTGCCGCACGTAAAGGTAGTTTGTCGTTGCCAAGCTGCTCGGGCTGTCTGCGCCATCGTAGATATACCGGGTATCGGCAGCTGCGGTAGCAGCAAACAGGAGCGTGTCCCGCGTCGTACCACCCGCTGTGATGCGCCGCCGGATAGCTAGCGGCATTACGCTGTGCGCTTCAGCCGCGCTCCGGCCTTGACCCCGGCTGCCAGACCTGAAACGGTTGCTTCTATCGTCGTGAGGTCGGCAGTGACGGTATAGGGAAAGCTGATAACCGTGCCACCCGTGAGCGCGGCGTTCGTGTAGGCGCGCCAGACAACGTTAGAGCCGGTAGCGACCCCGAAGTAGGTAGGCGCGGCGTAGACTTCGCCCACCTTGCCGACGAAGTTCAGATACACGCCGTTCGCGTTGAAATCGAACACCATCGGCGCGTAATCTGGCACGCCTCGCGCCTCCCAGACCGCTACCGTTCCCGTGCCGCCGGTGGCTACCCCCGTTGTCGTGCAGAGCCACCACACGATGTTCAGGGCAGGGCCGAAGTTAAAGAAAATATCGCCCTGTACACCGGAGGCCGTAGGCTTTGCCGTCGCGTACCCGCGAAACGTGCGGGGGGCCGGGAAAAAGCCGTAGTTATTCGTACCACCATCGGCGTAGGTGAAAATCAGATTGCCGACGTTATCGACCGCGACCGAACTCAGCCCCGCCGTGTTGAGGCTTTGCACGGTGCTGTCCAGGGTGTTGAGGTCGTTTCGGAGCCCCGTCTGATTGGTCTCGAGTCCCTCTAGCGCGGCGTCGAAGTTGTCTACCTGTTCGCGGGTCAGGTCAAACTGCCCGCGCAGCGCTCCAAGTTCAGCGGGGCCTACCGTATTCACCGTTAGCGCGAAGTTGGCGTCTACATATCCAAGCGCTTCGTTTTGTGTACCGGGCGGAATGTTTGAACCACCCGGGAAGGGGATTTGGGGGATGAGCGTAAGCGTCCCCGCGCCGATAAGGATAACCACATCGTCGATTTGCGCCCTGATTGCAACCTCAGGCATCGTCTACCACCACTTCGACCTCAGCCTCGCGGGTCAAGCTAACCTCCATTAGAAAAGCAAAATCCGCCCCGCTACCGGGCCGGTCTGTATCGTTCTGGTCGGTCAGGAACAGCGTCCCGTAAAGTTTTTGACCCGGTAGCACGAGGTCGCCATCGACAAACGTTTCGGCTATAGGCTCGAGCGGCAACAATTCTTTAGCCGCGCTCAGCCTCCAGGTAATCGTTTCCTCCCCGTAAAATGAGAGCGTGATGTACGCCGATTCAGGGCCGGCAGCGGCAAAAATGCCAATGTGCCGTTCACTCGTCAGCTCGCCTATGACCGGGCCGTTGAGATACTCCCGGATTTGCATACGGGCGGCGTCGGTTGGGAGCCAGCCCACCGCCAGTGCCGCGCCCGTTGCGGCGTCCTCGGCGGTCAGCACGATGACCGCGTCGCGCCCCTGCTTGAGCGGCAGATAATTCGCCAGTTGCGACATGAGCCTCCTTAGATATTTTTAGGGTTGACGCCAAAGCGCCTCGAGATAATGAAATCGATAATCTGACGCTTGCACCAGTTATCGTCGCTTTTTGTAATCGTCTGCCCGCGTGCCGGGGTGTAGTTCGGGTAGATAGCCGAGATTTCGTACACCCGTTTGATGTTCTCTTTATCACTTGTCGGGTCGAACGCGGCTAATTCAAACCCCTGCGTCTGACGAAAACGGTTTTGCAACGAGGCGAGCGAGTCCGCCTGGTCTACCGGCGTGACCTGGGCCTGTGTCGTGACGTACTCGTAAAACTTACTACTCGGCTGGTCGAGCTTCAGGCCGCTGGGCCAAGGTGGGCCGTAAGGGATATTCGAGCCATCGACAAACTTGTTACCCGGCCCGGCAATCCGCGTCGAGAGTTTCGTATTGCTAATCCAGCCGACTTGCGAAAAGTTGTTTGCCAGCGCCTCGGCGAAGCGCTTCATTCCCGGCGCGCCCAAAAGCGCCATGACGTTGATGCAGTGGTACAGGTCGGACGAGTAGCGCGCAAACCAGCCGCCGCCGGAAAACGCCGCCGTCTGCGACGCATTACGCCACGTCATACGTGGTTTCGACATTTGATGCCCGAACACGGCGGTCTCCTTGCCGTTGGGCGTGGGGGCGTAATTGGTGGAGAGTTCAATCCATGACAGCCGCTTCCGGTACGAGTTCTCCCAGAACACAGCGCGCAGGCTTGCGGGGCCTTCGCGGAGCCGCGCCCACTCCCAGCTCATGAAGTCGAGGTAAAGGTGCTGCACGAAGTCGTGGGCGATGTCCTCTTTCCAGTCGATCATCCCGTCGCGGAACCGGCCTAGTCCCCTGAAGTCGGGCTCCTGTGTTGAGTTATCCGCCCGGTAGCGATAAAACGCCAGGTATTTGTAAAACCAGTCGTAACCCCAGTCGCACAGGCTCGCAATCGACTCTTTACCCGCGCCCCGGTTGTAGTTGCGGTTCTGGTCTAGCACCATCAGGAGCGCCACGTACCCGGACAGGCGCGGCGTCAAATCGTGCGGGTTCGCGTCCGCGCCGCTGGCAGTCTTGCCTTCCGGCGTCGCCTTGGTTGTTTTGCGGACAAACAGCGGCTTCGGCATGGTCAGCCACGAGGTTTGAAAACTCGTGCCGTTGTCGTTTTGCACCGTGACGGGCGTGTTGTAATACGCCTCCTTCTCGAGCGCCAGCAAGTACCGTCCTTTACCTTCGGGGTAATACCTGGACGGCGGCGGCGTGCCCTGCCCGAGCGCACGCATCGCGTTGATATTGAGTTCGATACGGTCGGCAAAAATCCCGATAAGTTCCGGCGCTTTCGTCTGGGTGTAGAGCGCCAGCAAAAAGTTCATGACAGCGGTGTTGGGCCGCCCCGCCGTGTTTGCGTTCGCGTCGTTCCAGTGCGGGTTCGACGCCCCGTGCACGTAGTTTTTGCCGGTGTCCAAAAAGCCCAGCGCCCCGTCGATGGCCCGCCGGTACAGGTCGCTTTGCCCGTTGACGAGCGCCGACTCCCTGAAGTTCGGGTCGTAGCTGTAGCTGTTGACGGTGACGCTACCCGTGACCGTGACCGTCGCCCGCGCCGTGACCGTCCCGTTGCTGTTCGTCGCCTTGAGGATGTACGTCGTGTCGCTGTAGGGCGTCCGTTTGACGCTGCCCGATGTGACCGGCGAGAGGGCTACCCCGTCGCCGTCGGTGAGGCTCGTAGCCCCCGCCACGTTCCACGCGAGGGTGATTTCACCCCCCGCTGTGACGTTCGCAGGTAGGGCCGTAAAGCTGTTGATGACGGGCGTTCCGGCGTTCCCCGCAGGGCTGAGGGTGATGATACTTTCAAAGGTGTTCCCGCCGACCGCTTGCGCCCGGATGATGGCGGTGCTCGTGGCGCTGATGCTGCCCGGTGGGGTATAGATGACGTTCAAGCCGTCAAGCGTCAGCGTACCCGGCCCGGTCAATGTCCACACCGGATTTGCCTCGCTGTTGACGAGCGTCGCGCGGAACGTCGTCGAGGGGTCGCCCGCCTTGATAAACGCGGTTACTGGCTGCACGGTAATCGTCGGGTGACGGTAGGTGCCGACTAAAATGCTCGCGGTGTCCTGTGCTTCGCTCGAGAGCAGGGCGCGGGCGACGAGGGCAAAGCCGACACTACGGGCCTCGAGGTACTTCTCAGCGCCACGTGGCGTCCGGTTGCCGGTCGTACCCTGCAAACCCCGGTACGCGCCGCCTAGCGCCATACAGAGCTTGCCTGTCCAGGCGTAGGAGGCGAGCGTCGCTGTAACGGCGGTAAGGCTACCGAGGTGCATGAGAGTGAGCTGCTTTGCTACAGGGTTGACCTTGAGCCAGAAGCTATGAACGCCGCCGAGTCCTAGCCCCGCCGGGAGTTTTGCCGTCACGCCGCCCGACACGCCCTTGTCGAAAGCGTTTAAGACTAGCGAGCGCTGCCCTACCGGGTCGGCTGACAGGGTGAGCTTGGCGTAGGCGTCGAGGTCGTCTTCAGCGCCGACACTAAAGAGGGCGAGTGAGCTGTCACCCGTACCCGGCCCCGCGTCGATAAGGGTAAACATCACATCAAAGGCTTTTGAAGCGTCGGTGCCGAGCAGGTAGGGTGTGCGTATCAGGGTGCTGCCGAACGTCGTCAGTGTCCCGTCAGCGCTGGTTGTGCCAGTGCCAAAAACAAGCGCCTGTGTACTCGTGTACGGCTGGTCGTTCTGCCCCGGCATCGGCAGGTCGGCACGATAAGCTGCTACGGTGCCGATAGGTAGCTCGAGAGAAGGCCCCGTCAATCGGGACGAGGCTACATATTGCGCGAAATACGCGGCTTGTGAATCTAGTGACACATCTTGCCCCCTATCACGTCACGATGCCTGTCTGTATGCTCCCCACGAGCGCCGTACCTGCCGAGAGTCCTTGCACCGTGCCGTCTGAGAGTTTCGTGCCAAACAGCGTCAGGCGTCCACTACCGGACAGGCCGGGGTTTCTGAACACTGCCGTCTGGTCGAGTGTTGGATTTTCAAGCGTGAAGTTACCGTCGGCGTCACACTTTACCGACAGGTGCATAACGCCCGCCTGAATACTCAGCGCGGCGTCGGTAGCGTTTACCGTCTGCGAAGTCGTACCCTTGCTGACACGTAAGCGAAGGCCGGTACTTGCAATGTAGATTTGCCAGAAGTCCCATTTGTTCGTCATGCTCGAGCCACTAAAGAGGATACTCAGCAGCGGCAACTTGTCCACGTCCCAAAATGCCCACGACACGGTGTAGTCGGTCGCCATATCGAAAGCGTTGTCTACCGTGACGATAGCTGGGCCGTAGGGCGCGATATCGCTACCATCACCCACGACCGCGTCCCAACCGTTTGAAAAACGGGCAAGACCGTTCAGGACTAAATCGCCCGCTGCCCCGGCTGTCCCGGTGTTTTGTCGCATCGTCGCCAATGATTTGTTGACCGGGTCGTATAGCCGCCATTCGTGCGTGGTGTTCGGCGGCAGGGCGGGCAGCTCGTTAAAGGTGCGGAGGTCTAGCACGGCAGTGCTGCGGAGTCCTGAAACCGTGGTCGCTGTCAGCGATACGCTGTGGTCGCCTAGCGTCAGTCCTTCCTCGGCGAGCAGCGTCAGTTTGAAAATGTCGGTCGTGAAGTCGCTGTCTACCACTTCCACGAGGCTTGCGGCGCGTAGCGAGATATTATCCGGCGTCGCCGTGAGTTTGATGGCTTCAGTGAGCCCGCCGGTGCGTAAGACGGTGACGAGGATTTCCTTGGGCACGCCGATAACGATTTGTGCGGCTGCGGGTTTGAGTAGCTCGAGGCCCGCTGCAACCGGCGTTGGGGTGAATTGGCTAAAGCCGGTGAGGTGCCGATACCACGCGCCTAAGCCGTCATTAAGCTCAGGCCACGTCAGTACCCGCTGCGTCAGGAACGGTACGCCTGTTTTACCCAGACGCGGCGCGCCGGGCATAAACGCGCCCTCTATCCCGCCGACCCCGCTGATATAGCCGAGGCTCAGCTCGCGTTCGCTAAAAGCCGGGACGCTGCCAACCGGAAACGACCCGTGTTCGATAAGCCCGTCGGCGGTGTAGCTGTAAAACCGCGCTTGCCGTTCCTCTTGCCACGTGAGCGCGAACAGCCGCAACACCTGTGTTGTCCCGAGTAGTGAGGTCTGCTGTCCAAACGCGTGCGCGTAGAACGTCCCGAGGCTGTAGAAAATCCCGGCAGAGGCCGCGTTCGCCTGTCCCTGCGCGCTAATCGTCGCGCCTACCGAGGCGACGCTGTAGAGCGCCGGTTCGTTGCAAAACACGCCGACGCAAAGCGAGCCTTCGGGCATCCGGGCCGGGGTCAGGAACGCGTGCAGGGCGCTACTGTCAACCGTGTTGACGATGGGTGCGGCGGCGCTCGACTCGAGCGCATACGGCACCTTGCCCGTCACCCGGTCGAGTAGGGGGTGCTGCCAGTGCGGGCCGGTCGGGTAGACGGTCGCTTCTAAAGTGTTGCGGGTCGCGCTCCGCACCGCGCCACGTGTGACCGGCAGCATCAGCCCGTCGGGTCGCCACACTTCAGCGGCGTAGAGCAGCGCGTCCTCTATCCCCTCCACACGCCGCTTGACGTTGCGCCCTACCCGGTCGTCAACGACCAGATTAAAGTCTTTACTAGCGGGTTCGGGGTCGGAAAGGGACGACGCCGGGAGCCACGTACCGGGGCCAAACCCTATCATGGCGGTTTCAAGGCTCCCCACGGTGTACTCGGGTTCGTCCATCGCCACGTTGTAGACCGTCCCAGAGGCGGTCACGATGGCGTGGTCTTCGATATCGGGCGGTTTGTAAACGCGTAATTTGCTGAGGTTAGCCATTCCTAAAGCCTGCCAATCGTAGTTCTTACCTCGCTTTGGCGTGTCCGGGTGTCAATCGCAAGCCGGATGCGCTCAGCCAGCGCCGCGTCCCCTTCACGTGAGGGTGAGCCTAAATCCACCACGGTGCTGACGCCGTTGGAGCGGTCAAACGCGTAGCGGTACTCGGCGGCGTCGGAGAGGCCGGTCTCGAGCTTGACTTTCGGCAACGCCGGGGCGTAGTAACCGACCCGGTTACGGTCTTGGGCGCGGCGTAACACGAGCTGCGCGGGTTCTTGCGCGGGGGTGCGGAGTTCGGCGATAGCGGCGGCGTCCAAGAGAGAGGTGTTGAGCGTCAAAAAGGAAAGCTCGTAGACTTCATACGTGCCTATATTGTCGGCGTACACGGTTGCTTGCATGACACTGCTTACGCCCGAGGCTTGATAAAACCCTACAGGCTCCCCGAGAATGTTGTCCACATAGACCGGCTTTGATAATGGAAACAAAACGTCGATACTTTGCGCCGCGTCTCCAGTGTAGCCAAGAGGCACGTTAAGGTAGCCCGAAGTGACATAGATAGGCTCGTTTACCGTCTCGATTTGAAAACCGATTTGTAGTCTCGACAGCCCGGTCGCGTCATAGCCGCGCCTATACCTTACTCGAACCCCATAAGTTGGCTCACCGGCTATCATGCCCGAATGACTCACGCCTATGTAACCATTGCTCGTTGTGTTTGCCGGATTTCGTTGTGCAAAGGTGGAGGGGTTGCCGTCGTTGACGTTTTGAGAGTTTAGAAAACTAGAAGAAAACACACTTTCAGCAGCACCGGGCTTGGCAATCCACAAATTATCAGTAGGCGGTAATGAGGCAATAGTCCGCCCATAGCGCTGGTGCAAGCCGGGGTCAGGCACGCTCAGATGTGTCAACGTGCTAGGGCTGTAAGGCCCACTCCATCCCGGTACGCTCGGCTCATTCCCAATCACCCACAACACCGCCGTCACCGTATCCGCTGCATTTGTCGGCAGGTCGGTATAGTCTTCCGGGTAGTACGGTACGTCAAGTGTGCCCGAAAGCTCCCGAAAGAACACGAACCCGCGCCCGTCAACGCCGGTCGTGATGGTGCGCCCCGAGTCGGCAACACTCTGCGCGAGTAGTTTAAGCGCCTCACCCAAAGGGATGCCCGGCTGTTCAAAGCCGCCCTCGAGCGTGGTCGCCGTCTGCGGGAAGTCGATTTCGTTAAAGTTCAGCGCCGGATGCCGCAACCGGCGCACGAGGTCTTGGGCGATAAGAGCCGGGTCTTGTGCGGGATAGCTTACGGCGTCGGTCACAGTGCCGTCTAAGAGGTATTCGGCGTCGGCAAGGTACTGCCGGGGCTGCCGTGACGGTTTTGCCGCCCAGCCCTCGGTAATCGCGCCGTAAAACACGTCTTTCCAGCCGTCGCCGTCGTTGAGGCGGAACACGATAATTTCGCCCCCGGTACACGCCACGAGTTCAGGTAGGCCGGTAAAAGTCAACGTCTTGACCGCGCCACCGGGCGCAACCGCGCACGCTACTTCACGGTCAAGGCCGTTGTACTTGAAAGCTGAAAACTGGTTGAGGACTTGCGTCCCCGACTGATTTAGCACGATCAGGTGAAAGTCCTGAATGCCCTGTGACGGCGGTTGTGGCAAGACGGCGCGGTTAAGTGCAGCAAGTTGGGTCATTTAGATTTTCGTAAGTTTCTGCGGGTTGCGAGACTCATAAGCATTTGTCCCCTTTAAGAGCTTGTCGGCGGCGGCGTCTATCTTGTTTGCGGCGCGCCACTGCATATCGGCAGCGCGGCTGATGAGTTCAGCACCGCGCCCGAAGGTATCGAAGTAAGCCCCCATCCTGGTAAACCAGTCCGGGGTCGCGGAGCCGAGACTACGGGCCTCGAGCTTGATACTCTGGCCTAAGTTTTCAAACGTCGGTTCGTTCGCGGGCGTACTAAAACCGAGCCGGTCAGCCGCCCCGCGTAAGGGCGCAAGAATCTGCTCGAGTTTGCCGAAGATGCCGGGCAGTTTGTCGGCGATCTGCTGCACACCTTGGGCGGCTCCGTTTACGTCGCCTTTGGTGATGTCGGCGGTGAGGTCGGTTAAGAGCGGCCCCAGCGACTGCGCTAAGACCTGTTTGCTGAGCTGGTCGAAAAGTCCGTCGAAGGTCGTGTCGAAAAGCCCCTCGAGGGTCGCTTGAAAGTCAAGCGCCGCACCCGACTTGATCGCCGTCTTGAGTCCTTGCGAGATGCCGCCCGAAACACTCTGCTCGAGGGCGAGTCCGGTCGTCTTGGCAAAGTCGAGGATTTCTTGCTGATATTCTGTCAGCCCTTGTTTGAGCTTGACTTTTGAGCCCAAGAGCTGCCCGAGTATCCCGGTAAGGTTGCCGTCACTCCGCCCGATAATGGCGTACCCGGTCAGGGCGCGGCCTGAGATGATATCGAAGGTGTCGCGTTCAAACTCGAGTAACGCCGCCTTGTTCGCGGCGTAGGCTTCTTTCTCTTCTTTCGGCGCTCTGGATTTGCGCTCGCCGTACTTTTTAATGAAAGCGCGTTGCTTACGGTCGGCCTCGGTGAGCGCCTTTAAGGTGCGCTCAGTGTCGGTCTGTACGCCCTGCTCAAAGCTGTTTGAGAGGGCACTAAAGGCTTTTTGCTGCGTTTTGATGGCGCTGTTGATGCTGCCTACCACGCCCGTCTTGTAGCCCTCTACGCCGCGCTGGACGCTTAAAAGGAGGCCACCTAGCGCCCCGGCAGAGCTGACGTTCCCGCTCCGGTAAGAGGTGTCGGGCTCAACCTGGGCAAACGACGTGCCGTACCCGAAAGGCCGCGCTTCAATCTCTTGCATCAGCCCGTAGGTGTCGAAGTTGCCGAACTCCGAAGACATGCCGCCTAGCGCATGTTCGTCGATAGTGGCGTTTAGGGGTGCGAAGAATCCCGCTGCACCGGGTCTACTGCCGCCTCCCCCGCTACCTGGGTTTTTGAAACTGAACAGGCCGCTGCCAGGTTTGCCGACGGTCGAGGCCGCGACAAGCTTGTTCATCGCGGTACGAATATCGCCGGTCACATTGTTGATTTTGCCGACGGTCTGGCTACCCTGTGTGGTAAGGGTCGTGCCTTGTTTGTTAAAAAACGAACCGAGGGCGTTTGCGGCATTGGTTTCACTAAGGCTCAAGTAGCCGATCAAGCCGCCACCATTGGCGGAGTAAAGGGCAATTTTTAGCGCCTCGCGTTCGGCTTGTATCTGGTCTTCAAGCGCTTTTTTAGCGTCGGGGCCGTATCTGCCCGCCATAATCTCTTGTTCTCGGAAAAGCTGCTTTTGCCGCTCGGCTAACGCTTGTTCCTGCGCGAAGAGACTTTGCCCTAAGAGGTCGCCTTCGTCGCCCAGCCCGCCGCGTATCCCACTGAGGGCGTCGGTAAGGCTTGAAAACGCGCCCGGTGCGGTGTTGGTAATGGCGTCCTTGGCGCTGTTAAAGATGCTGCTGAGGTCGCCTGAAAGGGTGGTGCCGCTGGTAGTAGCCTGTGTAGAAAGAGTCGTGGTGCTAGTATCAACCGCCCCGCTCATATCGGCGTAAGTCTGGTTGATAAGGTCAATAATTGGCCCGGCTTTGTCGCCGAAGATCGCGCTGATCTGGTCTAAAATCCCGGTTAAAGCTGCGGGTGCGGCGTTCACGCCCTGCGCGGTGGCCGCAAGCGTCTGGTCGCCCTCACCTAACGCAGTTGCCTGTTCGTCGTACAGCGCCAAAATCATAGCGCGGATTTGCGCGGACTTCTCCGGCCCGAAGAAATCAATAAGCTGCTGATTTAGAGCGTCAACACCCTCGCGGGTCGCTGTCGCCCCGTTAGCCGCTGCTGTGCCTAGCGTCTGGTCGGACGCTTCGAGTTCAGCAAGCAACGTCGTGGTACTGAGGCCCAGAGCTTCAGCGGCCTCAGCGGCACCTTCGGGCAATACCCCAAAGGCTTGATAGTAAGACACCAAACTAATCCGCAAAGCCTCTTGCTGTTCGCCGGTAAGCTGCCCCAAGATTTCGTCGTTACCAGTTAGCAGTGCAGTGTAGAGTTCTTGTTGGCTGATTCCTAAATCCTTAGCGATCTGGTCGGTTTGCTCCAAGAGCGCGCCGACTTTGTAACCGAACGCCTCAAAGTAGTTGTCGTACTCGGTTTGCAGGTTGCCCTGCTCGGTAAGAAGGGCGGTACGTTGGGCCTGCAGGTCGGCTTTCTGGGCCTCGGTAAGGCGTGCGCCGCTTTCCGAGATACCCGTCTCGAGCTGCTGGTTAATCGCTCTGACCTGGGTATCAATCGCCGTGTAACGATCTTGCATGGCATCGATGGTGGCTTGAAAGTCTTCGTACTCGGTAATCAAGTCGATTTTAAGTTGCGCGAGACCTAAAGCACCCTTACCGCGTTTGCCTTCATAATTGCCTGACGATTGAGCGTAATCGAGCTTGGAGTCGAGCAGCGCGTTACTGCTTTGTGTCTGCCCTTCTTTGTTCTGGTCGGCAATATCAACAGTGATTTCATAGGTATTTTGCAGCTCGTCGTTAAACGCTCTTTGTGCCTCGGCTTGCCGTCTCTGCTCCTCAGTGATACCGCCGAACAGCCCTGAGATGCCGCCGATAACCCCGCCTGCTACCGCGCCCCAAGGCCCAAACGCGGCCCCGGCGGCAGCGCCGCTAAACACGCTTGAGATAGCGCTACCGGCTATCTTCACTTCAGCCGGTACATCGTCGCCGAGCTGCGACAATACGCCGTCGATCGCGCTACTGACAATCCCAAACCCGTCGGCCATGCTGATTTGGCCGTCTTGTAAGGCGGCGGTTGCCGAGCCCGCCGCACCCTCAAGTGCCCCTAGCGCGACTTTGCCTTCTGTCGCCATTTCGGGAAACGCTTCAAGTGCACCCGTAGCAGCTTGGCCTAGTAAATCAAAGCCAAAAGCAACGTCACGGGCAACTTGCAAAGCGGCTAAATCAGTCTGCGCCTGTCGCGCCTGTTGGCCGAGTAAACCGGCACCCTCAGCAGCGCGGTCTAACGACCGAATCAGCTCGTCGATATCGTCGGTGGCGATACTCGAGGCGTCGGCTAGCTGCTCTTGGGCGTCACGTGTGACTTTGAGGTTCTCGGCATACGTTTTGTTGGCTTTTTCGGCCTCTTTTTGCTCTTTACGCAGCTCGACAAGGCGCTCGGTTAGCCCTGCAACGCTCTCGCTGCTAGGGTCGAAGCCACGCTCAAGTAGAGACGTGATTTTGGCCTCGAGCAGCTTAGCCTCGGTGCCTGTGCCGTCAAACTTTTTACCTAGCGCTTTGGCTAGATCGGCAGCGTCCTCTAGGCCGCCCGTAATGTCGTCTATATCGTCAAACGCGCTGGTTACACCCTGGGCGTTGTCGTTTAACCCGGCTAGAGCGGTCGAAAAGTCGTCGGTCGCCCGCGTCGTTTTCGGCAAGTCCTTGTTAGAGATTGCTAGCCGTTCGTTCCAGTCGTCTTGAGCAACGATGGTGTCACGTAGGACGTTGATATGGCGCTGGTTTTGCTCGATCTGCGCTTCTAAAAAACTCGAGCTGCTTTCTACTGTGCGGCCATAGTATTCAACTGCCGACGCTAAGTTTTCTTGCGCGATGATGTCTTCATTTTGCCGTTTGGTACGGTTGATAAAAAAGCTTTTCTCGAGGGTGTCGGCTTCGGTGGCGGCTCTACCGGTTGCGCCAAACACGCGGGTATAGGCCTCACCCCACGCCTCGCCAGCATCTTGGCTTAGGGCTAGTTCTTGTTGTGTGCCGAGGATGGCGTTGCGTACCTCGTCAAGTGGGTCCAGAACGGTTGCTGAAATGTCCGGCAAGACGAGCTTAGCGCCGGTCAAGTCCTCGACGGCGGCAACGAGCAGCTTGATTTTCTCTTGGGCCAGGTCGTACTGAGCACCGTTGATAAGTCCGGCATTAGCGAGCCGTGTCTGCTCGGCTTGGAGTTCGTTGATACGGGTCTTGAACGTATCAATAACGTCGCTTGCGGGTTTGAGGTTTTGGTCAACCTCGCGGGTCAGGCGGGTAATCCAGTCGCTTGAAGCGGTGAGCGCGGCGTCAAACTGTGAGGCGGTTTTCCCTGCGGCGTCACCTACCGCGCCGACGCCCCCGGCTGCGTTGTCCCCGGCAGCGCCTGCGCCAGTGAGGGCAGTGTTAGCTTCTAGACCAAAATCTGCGGCTAAACCTAAAGCGTCGGCAAAGCCTTGCAAACGTTCCTCAGCGGTGAGCGTGCTGTCATTTAAGATCCGCTGCGCTTCATTTACGGCGTCCATCTGGGTACGGGTTTCGTTTAGGCCGATCTGCGCCTGACTCAGTAATCCATAAGTTTCGCCTAGCTGAGTCTGGTAGTTTTTAAGCGAGGCCGCGTCAGCCGCCGTAAAGGGTAGCGACGCTTCACCGAAAGCAGCGTTAGCGCCCGACGCCCGGACTTCCAGATCGTCTACAATCCGCTTTAGCGACGTAGCCCGGTTAAAGATTTCGTTGTATTGACGTTGTGACTCGGCAAGCTGAGTTTGCAAAGTCGCCTGCTCTAGTTCGCCTAGTTTGGCAATCGTCTCGCTTATTGCGCCCTGTAAATCACCCTGGGCGATTAAAGGCAGCGCCGTAGCAGTAGCAAAACGCTTGAGCGACGCTGCGCCCTTTTCGTCTAAGGTTGTAGCGAGCGTTTCGACAACGCCCATAAACCCGTTTTTATCGGTAACTTTGGTTAATTCACCGACAGCGGTTTGAACGGTAGCAAACCCTTTGGCATTAGCCTCGAGTTCGCCCCCCAACGTTTGAACCGCCACGCCTAAATCTTCTGCGCTGGTAATGACCTGGTAGAGCGCCGTGCCGAGCCCCGCTGCTGCGCCCACACCCAAGAGAATGAGGCCTGTGGGCGCACTGAATAACGCTGCTGAAGCAGTGCGGAGTAGGCCAAAAGAACCTGAAAGCCCTACGGCGCTTGTTGCCATGACACCAAGCCCTGCGGCGCTTGCTTGTGCTGTACCGGGCAATTCGCCGAACCCGCCGACAAGAGCTGTTACCGCCTCTGTACCCTTTGTCAAGACAGGCGCAAATTTTTCGCCTAGTTCCTGCCGAGACTCTGCCAGAGCGGTGCGGAAAGCTTGTTGTGATTTAACTTGGTCGGTTAGAACGCTGTCTAAATCTTCAATTTCATAGCGTGATTCTTCAAAGATCGCGTTACTCAGCGCCTGCACTTTTTGTGCTTGCGTCAGTTCGTCAACTGATGAGCCTACGGTTTTGGCATAAGCCTCATAAGCAGTTGAGGCATTCGTAATAATGCCGCTGGACTCGAGCAACTCCGAACGTCCGGTAGCAACGGCCTGACCTACATTTTCAAATGCCTTGCCAATATCAAAACCTGAAGCGGCGGCGCTGGCTCCGGCAGCAGTAAGCGCTTTGTCTACGTCCTCGAGACTTGCCCCGGCGCGGAGCATGACCGTAGCAGCGCTCTGGACATTTGACGGCAGAATGCCGAACTGTTCGGACAGCTTGCCTACAAGATCATTCGCCTCCCCTGCGTTAAGGCCAAAGCGATCTATAGACTTGTCAAAAAGTACGGCGGCGCTGTTAGCGCGTTGTGCCTCGCCTACAAAATCGCCCGTGACCTTAACGAGCCCGGCAAGACCGCCGACCCCAACTAATGGGGTAATTACCGCCCCAAGCCCCCCAAAGCCCTTACGCATGGAACCGAGAACGCCGACCGTTGTGTTCCCAGAAAAGCCTAAGCGTGTGGTTTCCCCGGTTAGCGTCTTTATTGATCGGGATGCACTAGCCGCGACGCCCGTTAAATCTCTGTATCCTTTCGTATCTTTTTCGAGCCCAGACGCAAGCTGTAGCGACGCGTCTTTCAACCTAACGAAATTAGCAACCGCGTCACGATTTGAAACGTCCGCACTTTCAACAGTGTTCCTGTAGGCTTGAGTTTCGTTCCGCAGTGACAGAATAGATTTTTGCAGCGGGTCAATTTCTTTTTTGACCCTTGCAACCCCGGTAGCACTTGCTCCTGCGCTTTTTCCTGTGGCGTTAAGAGCGTCGCCTGCGAGCTTGCCGTCTTTGGCTAAAGCCTGAAGCGTTTTGCTGAGAGGTGCGGCGGCAGCGTTCGCATCTTTTAGAGTTTGCGTAATCCCAGCGCTGGATTTGATGTTAAGGGCCGCCTCAGCACCCTTACGGATAGCCTCGAGCTGTTTGGTAAGATCGTTGATTTCGCTCTGATCCACCCCTAGGTCGAAAGCCAAAAACCCGACCGAATTTTCTGAGTTGCTTGCCAATTTCATCACCGCCTCTCAGGGGCAAAAGAAAAGCCGCTCATGCGAGCGGCGTGCTAAGTTATTAAAATGAAAACTTTGCTTATCGGTCTAGGCTGCTTGTCAGTTGTAGCCGGCCTCGGAATGTTTGGCTACACACTGGCAAGCGTTCCCTACGGGGTAGAGGGCGCTTATACGAGTTACGGCATTATTGCGACGCTTTACCTAATAGGCGGATTTGCCGGCGGGATTATTCCTTGGGGTATCGCTGAGGTTATCGGACGGCTTGAACAGCTCGAGCGCAAGGCTACCCCTTAAGCGTCTTGTGAAGCCTCGACCTAAGCGCCCGGTAAGCACGCCAGTATTCAACGCTCTCTGCTACCGCACCCGACTCACCCAAGCGGATAATGTCGGCGGCAAGCGTTTTGCTTAAGCCCTCGACCGGATAGACTTCGCCCTGTTCTTGAGGCCAGCCTCGAGCCCTTACAAACGCGCCTTGCTCATGCGCGGGCATCAGTCTAAAGTGCGTGGTGCTGGTAATGCGCTCGAGTATCTTGCGGCCTCTCGCGCCGTATTTCTTCTCGTCGTCGGTTTCGCCTTCAGCTTCGGCTTTGGCGAGGCTCACAGGCGAGAGTTTGGCGAGTTGGGCGTCTAGTACTGGTCTTGAGGCGTGGTAGATTTTTAATTTCTCCGCTTCCCAGCCCAGGATAATGTCTTCTATGTAGGCGTTCGGAAAGTCCTCACTCTTGATACCGAGCGCGGCGGCCTTGACCTTAAGCTCGAGCACCGTGTCATACGGATGTTCGGTTAGTTCTTCAGAGCGTTCGGGAGCGCCTCGTAAGTCCGGGGCTCCTCGGAATGGTTGAATAGGGCTTTTCCCATTTTAATAACTTCCATTACGTTCGCCGTGTCCTGCGCGTTTGCCCGTTCCTGCCACGCGGTAAACTTTTCTTTGGTCAACCCGCGTGAGACCGCCAGGCCGTGCGCGTACTCGAGATAAAAGTTACGGTACGCGTGGTTAAAGTCGTTTAAGTCTTTTTGGTTTTTAGATATCGCTTGCAATATTTTGTTTGGGTCGGGCTTTAAGGCGTCGAGCTTGTCTTGCGCTTCGCCCAGCTTTTCCTCGAGGCGCTCGACGAACAGGTCATCGTCGTCGTCCCAACTCATCGGGTCTTGCCTAAGTCCGTCTAGTTTATTTTCACGCGCAACCGTGAGCGCGGCAACTTTTTGCACCTGCGCCCGGTACGCGGGAGAGGTGTTCTCTCGATTGTCGCGGTTGTTTTTGTCCTGCACGGCCTCGAGCTTGACCCGTAAGCCGATCAGGTCTTTATCGGCTTCGTAGTCCTCGAGCATGGCGTATTCCTCAACCGTCAAGCGTGAGGACAACACCACGCCGCACACCATAAACTCAGGTGCTTTCATGAGGCTCGAGGCCGTCAGCTTTTCCTGTATCTTGTTTGCCATTTTATGTTTCCCCCTGTAGAAGCACGAGAGGTAGCTCGAGCTTGTAGCCGAGTTCGTCTTCATGCATAAAAAACAGGCCCGCCTCTAAGCGCCGTGTCGTGCGGTAGACGGTGCCGGACTCGTGGAAAGTCGCGCCCGGGGGGATAGGCGCGTTGCCATCGTACATGTAACCGTGCGCCAGGAGCATGTCCCCCTCTGTTCGCACGTCCAAAAGATGCAGAGGGCCGTAGCCCTCTGCGGTTAGTGTCAGTATCAACGCCTAAGCAGGTGTCAGGTCTACCCAGTCGAAATCCGAAAAGGCAAACTCGACATCCCAGCCGTAGGCGTCGGCGTCCGGGTCGCCTTCGGGGTTCATGTTTTCAACCGTGCTAGCCCCGGCGATACCCGCGTAGTCAGGGAACGAACGAAGGAACGCGAGCGGGTCGCCCTGGTTCGGCGCACTCTTGCGCGTTACCAGGCGGTCAAACAGCAGCGTGTGCTTGGCTTGGCCTAAAAACACGTTGAAGCGCGCCGTCTGGTTATCTGCGGTGATGGTGCGGTCGCCACGGATACGCCGACCGGAAAGTGTGCGGAGGTCAGCGGCGTCAACCGAGGCCGAAAAGGGCAGCGCGCCGATAATCAGGTCGGCGTAGTTGTCGGCGTCTACAAACGACGCCGTGCCGGTCGTGAAGGCTTTGAGATAAAAGCCGTGCTCGTCGGGCTGAATGGTTAAAACTGAACCCGCTGCGGGCTCGGTAACGGAAACGCCGGTTAATTCGGGCATGGTTACTCCTTAAAGTTTTGAGAAGGTAGGGTGACGCGCTTTGCGACCTTGACAAGCCGCCCGTCGAAATCAAGGGTTTCTTGCAGGGTAAAAGTCGCAGTTGTAAAGCCGCCCTTAAATTGCAGCTCGAGTGCAAATATCAGGTCGGCGAGATCGACGCCGTTCAAAAAGCACGCCCGGTCGTAAAGCTCGAGCTTGACCGGTTCGGCTAGGTTGGCGACGTAAGCGGCGGGGTGCCGGGGTAAGCGGACTTTCATCCCGACTTGGCGGGGGCTTCTTTCTTACCGGCTTCTTTAGCTAAGCCCGCTTTGAGGAGGTCTTTGGCGCGGTCGTCGGAGACCTGTAACTTTTCTCCGGCCCGGTAGGTTCTGCCGTTATACACGGTCTGCTTGCCGGTAAACTCGACTTGCATGTTAGTCTCCTAGCTTCATACGCCACACTGCCCGAAACCGACAGGTAGCAAATAGGGTGGTGTTGTCCTGGTAACTTGAGGCCGGTTGCGTACCGGACAGATATTTAAGCGGGCGCACAAGTTCAAGCTGTGGCGCGGCGTGGGTTACGTAGAGCGGCGCGCGCATGACTTGGTTACGCAACGCGGTAAGCGTCCGTTTATGCGGGCGCGCGGCGCTGCCTCTATGCTCGAGCACCACATCAAGTGCGCCTTCTATATCGGTTTGGCCTGAAAGTGTTGAGGCGCGTGCGTTTTCGGGCAGGCCCAGCACTAACGCATACGGATATGGATAACCCGCAAGCGCCGCCTCATCGTCCGGCGTCAGGTCACTTTCAAACACACGCAGATGGGGGCTCGAGTCGTTTTCAGGGTCGGCGTGAAGGGTTCGGAGAAAAGCTACGGTGTCCAGACGTCACCCCCGTTTTTGCTAAACTTGGCTATGGAAAAACTCTCATCTTCACCGATTGACAGCTTGATAAAAGCAGACAATCGGTTAGCAGACTTTTTTGCTCAGGCAGCCGTAAACAATTGGGTATTCCCTGTGCAGTCGGTAAGCCCTGACGGGGCTATTGAGGTCGTGCAAAGCAGGGCTGTTTGGGTGACGGTTGAAAGCGTAATTGACGGTATGCAATGCGAAATAAAACAAATTAGACTTGTCCCGGCCTAACGCCGCCTTGTAGCCTCAAGCGCCCTGTTGTTGCTTTCGTTGTCGTCCATCGTCCTTTGTAACGGCGCTCGAGCCTCGAGGTTATTCGGCTCATAACCCCATTCGAGTGCGTTCAGCTTCTTTTGAGGTTGCCCGAAGAACCCTACTTGCCATCTAAGCCGGTCGTTAGTCGGGTTTGCTTCTATGCTGTTGACAAGCGCCTCGTCACCTGAAGACTGTTGCTGAGGAAACTCTCCCGGTGCTGACGACTGATAGGGCAATCCCGCGTACTTAACGCCGCTACGCGGGCCACGGCTGACATTTCGCTTTAGGTCGGCGGCCTTGGACTCGGCGGCGCGCTGCACAGGCCGCTCTAACTGCTTAGCGATAATGGCGGCGGCGTTCGGGTAGAGCTTACCGCCCTTTTTAGCCATCCCAAACGCCCCAATACTTCACCCCAATTTCCTTCACCACATCGTGTAGACGTTCGTCAGGCACAGCTTTAATTGTCACCGTGCCGGTCTTGCCCATAAACGACAGTGAGCAGCGTGAACCGCCCGTAATGCGGCTGTCACCACTCATGGGGTCGGCACATAAAAGCTCGAGGTTCATGCGGGTACGGTCTAGCCCTAAACGTTCGGCTTCGTTACCTGAAAGTTTTTTGGCGTGGGCGCGGATTGTAAAACCCGCGCCTTCAACAAGTGCGGGTTCGTTGTATTCGTCGTAGACAGTGTTCCCGTCTGCGTCGGTTTGGTAAGCGGTGCTTGAAAACGTCAACGGATAGTGAGGCTTGTCGTAGAATAAAGGCCCCTCGCTCACATGACACGCTCCTCTCTAGCGCGACGTACCGGCAAAGATACCGCCGGGCCGGGCTTGCGTTACCGTCAACCCATAATCCGCATCCATGTTGCGTTGCTGATTTTTTAATGCGGAGATTGCCAGCGTACGTCCTTCCCACTCGGCCCCATCACCTTTAATCAGCCACTTGGGACGCGACTCGAGCCACAATGCAGCGGCTAAAAAGCGCCGGTAGATGTAGTTGTTTTCGCTTACTTTGTGGGCCGTCTGGTAAAGAAAATCGCTGAGCTGGTCACTTGTTCCATCATCGGACTTGCCGACAAGTTTGAGTGCCGCTTCTAACGACTCACCAAAGTCGGTTGCATCTACGCCTTCAGGGTGAGGCACGGCTTAGCCCTTGACGATTTCGCCCGTCATCAGCAGCGCCTGTACGAACGGCGTGTTAGGGACTTCTGCCGCTTCAGCGCCGATGCTCGCCTTACTGCCGGGGTCGGTATATGCGCCTTGCCCGTTCGTGTTGTCGCTGACCTTCCGGCTAATCTTGACTTTGATGGTCTTAGGCGTTTCTTCGGTCGCCTCTTCGGATTCTTCCGCTTTAGTCAGGGCTGCCATTAAACTGCTCGCGTTTTCGTCACGAAGGCGAGAGTTTCGGGTTTGGCATAAGCGAGGTTTTCGGACAGCGAGATCATATCGAACTGAGTGTGAATCAGTTTGTCGGACTCGGTAATCTCTGAGCCGTTTTCGTAGACCTCGACTAGAGCGTCTTGCGAATCGACGCCCAGAAGTTTACGTGAACCTTCGAGTACCGAGCCGGGTAGGGCAAGTTTCAGGGTGATACCTAGTGGGCTGGGGAGTTCGCCGTTGTCACGAAACGCCGCGCCGGTGCCGGTTGCGCCCGCGTCAACAAACTGCGCCATGTTGAGGATGCTGCCGATTTCCGTGCTGTCACCAATAATTGTGGTGAGCATCGTGCCGCCTGTAGCAGCGGCGAAGTGCAACGCGACCAGGTCGGCATACGTCCACGCGCTACCCGAAGCGGCGCTGTTGACTGCCGGGTTTGCGTTGCCGTCGCCATTAAGCGCGACCGAAAGCGCGTGCTTGATTTTGCGGCGTACCTGTGCGCGCGCGATTTTAGCGATGTAGCGGTTGAGCATCGGCAGCGAGGCGCGGCGCACCGATTCGTAGGTCATCTGCAAGATGCCGCCGTATTTGTAGACGTTGATGGCCTTGTCTGACAGCTTGACCACGTAACGGGGCAGCTCGGCACCTTCGGCGACGCGTCCAAACTCAAGTTCAGTTTCAGGTGTGCCGGTGATGATGCCCGAACGGTACGCGTTCGAGTTGATACCCTCGCGGTTTGTCACGAGGTCGGCTAAGGTCACGAACAGCGGCGGTAAGGCTCGCTCGGTATCGCGGTACTGTCTTGAAACGTACTCAGGAAACAACACGCGGTTGGTAGGGTCGCTAAAAAACGCGTCGCCGGTCTGGGCTAGCTCGCCTTTCGTCCGGATACCTGCAGCGGCGATAAGCTGCTTGAACGGGTCAACCAGTTCACCCTTGCTGTTACGCACGTCAGGGCGATAGAGGTCTTCAGACAACTCACCTTTACGCCCAAGCTCGCCAAGCCACTGCGAGAGGCTCAGCCCTTCTTTGCGGGCCTCTAAATACACACCCTCGTCTAAGTCTTTAAGTTTTGCAATCGTTACAGACACGTCGCCTCCTTCAAGTAGGCATGGAAAAACCGCCCGAGGGCGGCGATGAATAAATGTTTGGGGTTTACGGCAGATCGATTACAGCCATGTCGTCAGCGACGCCGATAACCAAGGCTTGCCGACCTGCTGCACCCGCTGCCGCCGCTTTGACCTTCCCGGCCCCGTCAACCACGAGCGGTTGCCAACCTGCGGCGAGCCCCGCTACACACGGCACCGTGATAACGCCGTGGGCTTCGACTGTGCCGAGCCCGTCAGCCTCGAGCTTGGCGAGTTTGCCGACAAACACGTCCGCGTCTGCACCCCGCCCCATCGTTGCGGTTCCGGTCAGCGTCACAGCGTCGCCCTCTTGTGCGCCCGCAGCGATGGTGTAGGTAATGCCGCCCTCTACACGCTGAGCTGAGTACTCTACGTTTCCAAACTTCATGATGTCTCCCTTAAGCGCGGCTTAAACCGCGTCGTAATTGGCTGCGTGAGGTTTTTTGTCAGGGTCGTTTTCACGGCTCAGGCGACCGTTCGGGATAGTTTCGTCACGTTTGGTCTCCCAGTCGTCAACGAGTTCCTCGAGGTCACTCAGCTCGGCATTTTTGGCAAGCCTTACAATGCGCTCGGCTTTGGGTGCGTCGCCCTCGACCGCTAGAGCGGCAGCCGACAAACGGGCGTTGAGAGATTCGCGGTAGGCCAGACCCGCTGCCGCTTGCGCTTTGAGTTCGGCAAGCTTGGCGTCGGTCAGGTCTTTAGGCTCGAGGCCCAAAGTCTTAGCGACCGCTTCTTTGTACTTTTGCTCCCCTCCCTCGCTAGCGGTTTGCAGTTGGGCGTCAAGTACCCCCTGCACTTCGTTATCCTCTAGCTCCTTGACTGAGCCATCGGGCATCTTCAGCTTCAGCTTCACAACCGAAACCTCCTTGTGTCGCTCCGGCTCAACCGGAGGGGTAGGTTTACCAAGCTCGTTTTTGGGCTTGGTCTTTGAAAGCAGGTTCACAGTGTCTCGTGACGCTGCCATGACAAAGCGAGTAGGTGACGCGCTAGCGGCTAACGATTCGCCGCCGACGCGTGTATTGGGATAAGCGCCTTCGTAAACGATAGACGCTTCGGAAAACTCGACATTTTCAACTGTCCAGATGAAGCAGAGCTGGCGAGTAACGCGGCCTGTTTCGGCATCGGTTATTTCGTATTCTTGACCGGCGATATAAGGGCTGTCCCAATAATCAAGCCCGGTAATAGAGCAAATAGCTCGGTCATAAAAGTAGCCGATACTCGCTTGGCCTGCAATTCCTGCGTCAATCTTAGCTGCTAGGTTTTGCCCGTCGGTATCGTTTAACCAATAAGCCCACGTCGTTAAAAGCAACTCACCCGGCGCACTACCGGATATCACATCGGCCTTGTACACACGTCCTAGTGGTATCTCGTCGGTTACGTGACCACTCAATAGCGACCCGCCTTTGTCATTTATCTGCTCTGCCATTGCATAAAGGTCTTCGTCCCGAACGCGGGTAAAGTAAGCCGTGAGTTGATTGCCAAACAAAAGAATAGGCCGACTGATTAGGTCGGCCTCATTCAGAGTTTGTTTGGTGGCTTTTGCCTGTAGCGCGTTTATGGTTTCAATATGACCATCTGGAAAACCATTAGGTGGGTCAAGCGCAAGTTTAAGGGGGCCGGTAATAGCCCCTTGATGCTTATCCA
Organism: uncultured Trueperaceae bacterium; assembly: GCA_963799485.1. GTDB lineage: Bacteria > Deinococcota > Deinococci > Deinococcales > Trueperaceae > Truepera. The sequence goes on along the minus strand of CAWCXJ010000002.1, from coordinate 25,562 downwards.
TATTCTCCTTTCAAAGCAACCGCCCTATCCATTCATGCGGTAGCTTATTATGCTTGCTGACATTACAAAAACTGCACGATGGGACGATGTTTGAGATATAATTAGACCCCCCGCGAGTAATGGGTATGAGATGGTCAGCGTGCGGCGTACCTTTGATTTTCTTACTGCACCAATGGCAGCGACCTTTGTAAAGCTCGAGCTTAGCTTGCCATTCTAGCGCGGTAAAAGAACCTTCCGCTTGCTTTTTACGTGCTTTATAATTCCGGTTAGCAACCCTTATGCTTAGCTGGTTTTTCTCTCTGTAGACTTTTTGGGTCGCCTTTTCACGTCCGAGATTTAACAGTCGCCTCTCGCGCCGCTGTAAGTTTGCAGACTGGCGATTATTGGCGTGCCATCTCATGCCAGCTTTAGAGGCGCGTTCAGGATTCTGCTCTCGCCACTCCAATGTAACCCTTTTACTACATTCTCTACAACGAGCCGCTAAGCCTAATTTACTGCCCTTATGTTTTGAAAAGTACTCAAAGGTTGCAGGATAACTTTTCTTGCATAAAGCACACCACCGCTCACCATCAGGGATAGGCGGGTGTCTGGGCGGCTTCTTTTTGCAAGCTTTACAAACGGCTTTTAATTTGCCAACACCATTACTAGTGAAAAACTCGAGCGTTGCAGGCTTTGCCCCTAAGCATTTGCCGCATTTTTTCATACCATCGGGTACACTGTCCATTAGCCACTCCTAACGTGGTTAGTGCCGCCCGGTATCCGTCCAAAGAGTACCGTGTGGCACATATATTATAGCATATTATTGTTCTCCATCGTCGCCTCCTTCGGGCGGGTCTGGCGGCTCGGGTTTATCCTTAAGCGCCTTTTTAAGATCATCTACGCTGACGTCCCAATTTGCTGCTAAGGTCGGGATGTAAGCCTCACCCAAGAGTTTGTAAAGTAGCGTGTCGGTTTTTGCGCGGGTCTCGCGCGCGGTCGCTTCATCGTCTTCAAATGCCGACGGACGCGGCTTAAAACTTACCCATACCTTTGCCGGGATACCTGCTAGACGCAAATGCAGATTTACACCGTGTTCAATTTGCGCCAGAATTGCCCGCTGGATGTTGTCCGCAATGGTGTAAAACGACGGCATGACGACCCTAGCAAGGGCGTAATTCGTGCTACCCATCTCACCCGCCAGAAAAGGCGGGATGCCTAAGCCGTTCCAAGCGCGGTGCTGGTTGCTTTTGGTGAGATCGCCTAGCCCCTGAACGTTCTGGTCGGTCGGCGTACTTTGAATGTTCGGTTTGCCGTCGGCGGTCTCCCAACCCGCATACACACCGAGTTTGTCGCCGGTCTCAACAAGCAGGTTGACGTAGGTGCTGAGCAGCTCACCGGCAGCGTCGGCGTAGCCCTCGTCATCGGTTGTCTGATAGCCGAGGCTCGAGGGGGAAGGCATCGGCAACGTCGCCACCACAAGCGCGAGCTTCTCCTTAAGCTTGATAATGCGCTGCTCTGCCGTCAAGAGGGTGCGTTTGCGGTCCAGGGCTTCGATTGCAGCGAGGGCCAACGGGACGCCGTGCAGTTTGTCGGCTTCTGTCTCGACCGGTACGTACCTATAAGTAACCGGGCTGAGTTCAACCGTGCGCCCCATAAGCGCCTGTTCGTAAATCAGATCGTCATTGTCACCGCGTCTTATCGAGACCGTCTCACGCGGCACCGGCACGACCTCACGCACGCCCTCACGGTTGCGCTGAGGTACCCATTCGAGCGAGGTTGCGCCGCCCACGAAGCTCTCGCGTACTTGATTGTTGATGAGACCACTTAGACCGCCCGCGTAAACCCTTGAACCCCACGCCCACACTTCGGCTTCAGCCTGCTTTTTAGCTCGCGTGCCGCCCTGGAACTCATAGTTCAGCCCGGTGTTGACGGCGGCCTGAAGCTGTCTGAGCGTGGTCGCGGCGTCCTCATCAAATGACGCGAGGTAACGCAGCACGCCGATAAGACGACGCGCCGAATCTCCCGGAAAGCCGCTAAAGGTTTCTGTAAAAACAGGTAGGGCGCTGCTAAAGCCGCCGTAAGGGTCTTTGCTTTCGCGGGCATTCGGGACGCGCACCGAGGCGAGCGCCGCCGCTTGCATCCCGCTGGGGGGTGACTGTGATTTAGGTGTCGCTTTTCTCTTTGCCATGTCACCCCTTCCGGGCAAGTTTTCTAAGTGCAGTTATTTGAGCGCTTGCCGAGGCTTGGCGGGGTGCAACCGGCACCGTCTGCCGCATCCGTTCAGCTAAAGCTAAGGCCACGACACCATCATCGTGCTCACCGGAGGGTGCGCTGTACTTAACGCCGGTTGCACTGTAGACATATTCAAACGCCTCGAGTTCAAACTTTAGACGCGGGTCGCTGTAGTGAATCGTCTGGCTTTGCAGCGCGCTCGCCAGGCCTAACATGAGCTGTTGTTTGCTGGAACTGGAAAACTTAAATCCAAGAAGTTTGTCATGTGACTCTTGCAGCTCTTCGACGATGGGGTCGCCCACGCCCGAACTGTCACAAAGCGTATGCACGCCACGCGTCAGCTCGAGTATCTTGCGCTTCGTCTCACCCCACGGCCCCTGCCAGCGTTCGCTAAAGCATTCGTTACCGTCGGCGTCTAGGCCGATAACCCAAGTCCAGTCGATACTCTTAGCTAAGTCGCACCCGTATACGCTTACCGGAGCGCTGCTCTGCACCGGCCTATAACACGCTTCAATCGCGACCAGCCCAAACGGGTTTGCGCCGTCGTCAGCGGCCTCGGCTTCGTACAGCTCTTTGAAGACATGCTCAGGTAGGTCACGCCGCGCCTGCTCGACGATGTGCGCGTCGATCACGCCGCCTTCGATGGCGTCGGCAGCCGTCAGCCGGTGATAGCTCCAGCCCGGCTCACCCGCTTCGGCTTTACGCGCCAGCTTATAGGCGAAGTTGCGCCGTCCTTTGACGTTGCCAATCAGTTTGGCGCGTCCCTGCGTGGCTGTCAACGTCGAGTAGCACGCCGTCCATGCCTGCTCCTTCCAACGGCTGATCTCGTCGGTGACGAGCGTGTACACGTCCTCACCGTAGAGGCTGTCAGGGTTGTCGGCAGACTTAAACCACCACCGCGCACCGTACACGTCAATGTATTTACGAGTGTCGTTTTTAGCGAAGGGAACAGCGTTCCCTATCTTCTCGAGCTTGCCGGACGCGTCTACAAAGCCGCGCAGGTAGTCTTGTGCGCGGCGGTAAGCAATGTCGGCCTGGTCGCTGATAGGCGCGACCCACCAGTGGTTGCCTCTGCCGGACTGATAGATTTCGTCTATCTGCCATTTGAGGTGTCCTAAAGTTTTGCCCGCCTTTGTAGTTGCCTCGGTAATCGTAAAGCGGGCCGGGTCGTTGATAATTTCGGCTTGTTTGGGGTAGAGCTCGAGAGCGGGCGGTGCGTCAGTTGACGCTTCGCGCCGCGCCGCTATCCTGTCCCGAAGCGTCGGTAAGCGTGTCGTAGATACGCCCGAGGAGGGCCGGGTCATGTCCAAACTCACGCTCGAGCCTCCCTAGTGCAGCGTCGTATTCATTATTTAGCTGCTCATACACCACCACCTGCGGCGCGTCGGTGCCGAGCAGTTCACGCATGTCTTTTAGGACTTTACGCACGTCTTCATAACGTTTTTCTAACCACGCGAGCCGGATAAGCTCCTGATAGTCAGCTAAGAACTCGGCTTTGTGTTCGCTTGTGTCTTTTAACGCCTCACGGTGCGCCTCGGCGCGGAGGGCTTTAAGGTCGCCTTGAATCGTGGCAACACCCCAGGGCTTTTTAGTCTTAGGGTTGACGCGATCAGCTCGCTCAAGTGCGCTCACAATCTGCCGGACGGTCAAACGACGACGGCGAAGTGCAGCAACTTCGCGGCGTCTGTCTTCAAGAATGTCTTGTGAACTTTTGTTCAACGCCATGATGTTCGCTTACACCTCGCTTTCGTAGAATATGAAGCCCGCCCCGGATGAGAGGCGGGGGGTACAAACCCGCGCCGCTTAGCTAGCGTCGGCGGGTTGGGCTTGGCTTAGTATCTCGTTTTTTATGTGAGTTGCGATGCTTTTCATCATTAAGGGCGGGACGCTGTTACCGATGCGCTGCATACCATTTCTCAGTGCATCTGCAAAAAGGTATTCGTCAGAGAAAGACTGACACCTTGCCATCTCCCGAACGCTTAATGCTCGAGCTTGCTTGGGGTGTATGGTGCTGTTTCGCACATAGGCAGGCTGATTAGGCATAGCATTCTTTTGGATTGTCGGCAAAGGCTTATCCATCCAAGCCCTAATGCTGCTTGGCAGGTGAGGAATAAGCTTTTGGCCTTCTTTTAACTGTGATGCTGAGCCTATCCATTTCGTGCCTCGAGCAACCTCGTCAACCCATACATGATTTGTTTTTTCATCTTGCAGCGTTTCTGATAAGCCTATAACGGCTTTACGGAATGTCACAATCTTTTTTAATCCGCTCGGATGACTCGGCAGCACCCCTAAGTCTTTACGCACGCCGATAAATATCATGCGTTCCCTTGACTGAGGCACGCTGAAGTACATAGCGTTTAAGAGCCGCGCCGAAACGTTGTAGCCGCTAGCCTTTAGCTCCTTAAGTATCTCTACAAAGACGAGCTTCATTTTTCCCTTAACCATGCCGCTGACGTTTTCCATTACAAATACTTTAGGCTGAAGACCGCGTAAGAGCCTGACGTACTCCCTAAAAAGTTGGTTACGCGGGTCGTCTAAAAGCCTTCGTCCGGCAGTTGAGAAGCCTTGACAGGGCGGCGAACCGTCTAGCACGTCAAGCTGACCCGGTTCTAACCCTGTGCGCTCTAGCGTCTCAGCTACGCTTAAGTTTGCAATGTCACCGTGATAGATCGGCAGATCGGGATAGTTTAAGGCTAAAGTTTGAACGGCGTTATCGTCCCACTCAACCGCTAGCAGCTCATTAAAACTCGCCATCTTGTACCCGGTCGTGCTGCCGCCGCCGCCTGCAAACGTGCTGATAACTGTCGGCGCATTGTCTGCTCGCGGCGCTATGGCGTCCTGCCATGCAGCACTTAACAGCTCAGGATAGCTAAGCTGGGTATTTATGACCACAAGACGGACACTCCAACATTTTCACGCCGTCACCCACGCTTTCATCGTATTCTCTAAACTCAGGTTCTTTTAAGTCACTCAACAACTCGTCAAGGTCATCATCGCTAAAGCCCGTACCCTCGAGCCCACCATCCCCTGCTAACTCTTGTAACAGTTCAGCTAGGGCCGCATCGTCATTCATTGCGCTGTCTGAAGTCTTGTTATCGGCTAAAAGGATTCGCAGGGCTGCGCCATCGTCAACGTCTATAAACTTTACCGGGATTTCTTTAGCGCCAGCCTGTAACGCCGCCGACCAGCGGTGATTACCAACGATAATAAGCCCTGTAGACTTCTGCACGATGATGTCTGAGTAAAACCCATTTGCGCCGATACTCTCGTGTATCAAACCAACGTCACCCTGCCGAACGTTTCTCGGGTGCGGTCTAACGCTGTCTATGGCGACTGTCTTATGCTCACCGCTTAATATCTGCATGTCACCCCAAAAAAACGCCGCACTCCGAAGAGCGCGGCGGCATGAAAAATGCCCCTAACTGGGGCGAAGTAGAAAATTTAGACAGAACTTTTGTTAAAGATTAGCACATACGTTCTCCCAACATCAAGTTTGTGCAGCACTTAACGCCCCCTTAATCTTCTCTTCTGCCGACTTACGCGCCTCTTCGATCTCGCGAGCAGCTTCACTCGAGATACGCACAATCTCCGCTCGCTCGAGCAACCGCAGACTCAGCTCCGCCGTTCGTTCGTCCACCTCCGGATTGCGTTGCATATAGAACTCGGCCCCCCTCGCCTCGCTGTGCCGGTTCATGTGCCACACCGCCCGCGTCGCCCTATGCAACACCAGGTCGTCCCAGACAGCCGCCTCTTCCCGGCTCAGCTCATAGTGAAAGCTCTCGTAGTGGTCGCGCGGCATAAAGATTGCGTGCGGTGGGCAGCCTAGCCGCGGTTCGGAAAGCGACAGCATTTTAAGAAACTCGGCGTCGGGGGGGGTCTGCTCGAGGCCAGCGTGACCACCAAGCGTGCGAAAGCCGAGCCAGCCCATACCGGATGTTCTCATCGGCCAGCCGGAGCGCTCGCAGCGGCGCAAGGCTAGAAATAAATCATTCGCCAAATGCCTCTGGCAGTTCACTGAGTTCTCTACTCGCTTACGTTTCAGTTGCGTCAAGTCGTTACCTCGGCGGCGCGGTACAATAGCGAAGGCGCGCACCCTGCACTCTGTGGCGGAGAGGCAGGGTGATTTTTGTTTAACAAAGATTTCGCATCTCGGGGAAACGCTGCAACCATCCAGCAAACTGTTCGGGGTAGGCGGCGTGCCATAGGTGTTGTGGGGCGCTAAGGTGCTGCGCAGGCGGACACTCAGACATCAACACTCCAAATCTTGATATACGCCGCGCCTCTGGCTCTGACTTCGCCCCACTCGACCCGAAACGCGCAAACTTGCGAATCATCTGCCCAAAAATTCGCCTGGGTTAAGGAGTCTTCTAGCACCTTTACATAATTAGACAAATCACGGCGGCGTTTGTCCGGCGGATAAAGCACGAGCGCATAGGAAACTCTCCCTGTCAGCTTTACGTTTTTACCCTCGGCTAAAACGATGGCGCACACCTCCTTGTGATAGGCCCGCCCTTTGGCGCTCAGTACCCGACGGTTACGAACGGTCGAGTACAAATCATTAACCGATTGGGGGAAAGGTAGGTAAAGCCTGAGAGACGTTTTGAGGCGTTCTGGCTCCGCTAGGACATATTCAACCGTTTGGAGCGTTACCGGGGCCAAATTGGGCTTCTGAGTAGACGCACGGGGGGCTTCCAGTTCTCGAAACAGCTCCGCATTACGCCGCCGCACAGCTGAATTCTTAATATCTTCAACTTCCCAATTTTTACCTGACATGACGCCAACATTTTCTACGGCAAATTGCTGAAATGAGGCTTGAAGTGACCCCGAACTCTTGTGCCACCTCTGTTTGCGTCTTGCCTTCAGCTACGAAGCGGCGAATTTTAACCACGTCAGCCTCGGTTAGTTTTGCCATGTAATGAGCGCTGCCACGTTCTTTGCGGTTTTTGCGAACCATATCAGCTGAATTTTCCGCTGGTGTACCTACCCACAGATGTTCTGGGTTTACACAGGCCGGTGTATCACAAGTGTGGCATACAAACATGCCCTCAGGGATTACCCCCTTATGTAGCTCAAAAGAAAACCTGTGTGCCCCGTAAGGTTTGCCGCGACGTATGTAAATGATGCCATAACCAGACCCATTTAAGGTACTCGTCCACAGCCAACAATTTTCGGTTTTTTTAACCTTACTCCAAAACAAAGCAACATTGTCACGAACACGAACGGGCAAATCTAAGGAACCGTGTTCACGCATTCGCCGACCATGCTTGCCGCACAACCCATGACTATGAACTTTGTTGCCGCAGTCCTTTGCACTACAAATACTTTGTGGTCGAAGAACGACCTCAGTCGTGCCGGTTCTGGAAAGTCGTTGATGATGCAGCTTGCAGTAACCCTTAGCGTGGTGCTTACGCCCACAGCCATCAAAAGAACAAATACGCGGTACACTTGCCATACAAAACCACTCTCCCAAAGTCTGGTTTTGTCGCGCCGGGGGGTCTGCAAACCGCTCCGGCTGACTTCTGTATTTTAGCATAGATTTCCTGTCTGTGACGTTAATTCAACACTTGCAATGCCCTCAAAAGCATTACGCCGCCGCACAGCTTCCGAGGCGTGGGTAAGGTCTTTAGGCATTACCTGCCCCCCGGTTCATCAATTCCGATTGCAGGGTAAACAATCTCGAGCACCTTATGACGCTTGCCGATTTCAACGACCGCAGCGTCGCTAAGGCCGTCTACGAAGCTTGACTCGATAATTTCTGAAGCGTACTGCTGAAACCCCGAAATAACGCCAAGCAAGGCGTTAAACTCAGCTTCGCCTAGCACGATCACAGGGCGACCGCTAGGGCCAGTAAAGTGGCCTGCTTCCTCGGTGATACGGCTTAATTCAGCTTGGGTCATGACCCCCCCTCCAAAACTCGCCGCGCATATTCCCGCACACTCTCACTAGCCCACCTGCTATCCGACGGCGATACGTCGGCTATCTCTTGCAGGGCGGCGCGGTACAAATTACGCTCTTTTGCAACCCCCATAGCCCCCTCTATTCGGTGCTTGGCATACAGGTAGCAGTTTCGAGGTGAGTCTACGAACTCGCTACCACTTGGCGTTAAGGCTTCAAAAAGCTTTTTGAGTTCGGTGTTTTCTTCGCGGAGCCGCTCCAGCTCCGCTAGCATCTCGGGCGTAAGGTCGTTCACGGCGTCTCCTTTGCGGGCGGGGTGTCGGCCTCAAATTCCGGTTTCAGCCTTCGGTACATCTCTCTTACCGGGTCGATATGTTTAAAGCCCATCAGCTCACGCGCTCGGCTCATCGTGATGACCTCACCGTGATACAGCTCGAGGATGCCCCGGCGTAAAAAGTCGCGTTCTTTTTTCCAAGACTGCACTTCTTTGTAAAGCTCAGCATATTTACGCTCTCCCTCATCCCAAGCGTGCAAGAGCAACCCCAACATCTCGATAAGCTCACCGGGCGTAGCGTCTGTTTTTTCGTCAAACGCCGCCGCTTGCATCCGGTTCAGGTCATCGCGTCTCAGCTCGACCCGGTAGACGCTAACGAGCGCCATATCTCGCGGCGCGTGCATTAGCGCGAGTTCGTGAGCGGCTTTGTCGTTGTCAGCGTAAATGACCTGAGTGAAGCCCCCACCTGTCGTGGTGTCGGCTAGATAGTCGGCACGGTATTTCATGGCTGCGATTCACCCAAAACTCGCCGCGCATACTCCCGCACACCCTCACTAGCCCACCTGCTATCCGAGGGCGATACGCCCGCTATCTCTTGCAGGGCGGTGCGGTAGCGGGCGGCGTCTCGGGCGGCGGCTATGAGTTGGGGCGCGAGTATTGCGAGTTCAAGCATGTGTTCGGCGGGCATGTTTTCTGCCTCGCCAATCAAATGTCCCTTAGCGTCCCAAAACTGCACCGCTCCGGTTTTTTCAAACTGTGTACGCTCCAACTCCGCTAGCACCTCAGCGGTAATCTCAGTCACGGGTAGCCTCCTCAGCGGTCGGGATGTCGGCGAGTATCTCTAGCTCTTGCCACGCCCTATCCAGTTCGTTGCTTACAGCTAACGCCCACTTGCGAGTAACGTTTTCGTCTGGAAAACAGAGTGTCGAAAGCTCTACGCTGATAGCGCGGTGCTTCAAGACTTCGATAGCCTCTTGCAACGCCTTCTTTCGTGTGCTGCCCAGCTCAGCCCTCAGCGCATCGTTTTCTTCACGGAGGCGTTCAAGGTCGGTTTCGGGGTAAAACATCGTTTCCTCCTAGTAAAATCTCTCGGCACTTCCGGCGTACCACTTCGTTTTCGCTGATGGCGTCGTCCAGCCGGGACGCGTCCAGGCCGATAGCGTCATCTCTGGAGCACCGCAAACTCTCGGCACGCTGCGAAGCGGCCTCGAGTAAAACGCAGACAATCGGCCTGCAAGTAGGGTCGGAAAGTACATCGAGAAAATCGGGGTCAAGCATTTTTAGACCGGGGATTTTTTTTCTCCTTGCACCGCTCCCTCATGTACTCGTCCGCGTCCTTCCGGGTAAGGTGGCGGACAAACTGGTGGCTTTCGGTGTCGAGATAGATACGGGTTTCGCGGTCTCTGCGTTTCAGCCACGCCATGAGCGCTTGCCGGGTCTTGCCCGTGTTTCTCGCCGTCTCGGCTAGCGGCACCCAGCCGGGTAGCGGCAGCCGATCCAGCAGCGTTTCCCGGACGTAACGGGCGTCGTCGGGGCTCAGGTAGAGGTTTTTGCGGAAACGGATCACGGTCACCTTCCCTTCTCGCTCGAGCCTGCCCAGGTGCTCACGCCCGCGAAGGGGCAGGTCGCTCAAAACGCGCTTGACGCTCACGTACCCTTCAGGCTTTCTCGTGACGCGGCCCTCGCTGTAGAGCGCGGCGATGTCGGCGCGAAGGTAGTGTGTGGTGCCGACCTCGAGGCGGTAAGGACGCCTCCAGAGCTTGCGGCGAAGGAAAAACGCTCTGATTACCGAACGGTTGACGTTAAAGGAGGCGGCGATTTCGGGAACCGACACGAAACCCTCCAGGTCGGGTCTAGCTTGCTCTGCGGCCAGCCTCCTGCGCTTCCTGGCTCTGGCGTTGCGCCCTTTGCGCCGACAGGTGCCGGAGTGGTAGCGCTGCCGGGGGCGGACTCTGGGGTCGGGATGAGGCTCGAGGGGTCGCTCGCAGACGGCGCAAAGTCGGTTCAAGAAACTCTCCTCAGCTCGGTCAGCAGCACCCTGACCTCAGCGCCGCCGACCAGGAGCACGGCGTGGTAAGGCTCGAGCACTCGAATCCGTCCGGTCTGGCCTTGAAACTCGCCTGAAAGCACCAGGGCGAGGGTGCCGGGGGCGAAGAGGGGCGGGCAGCCCTGCGCGTAACACGACGGGTAAGACCTGGGGCGTGGCGTATGGGGAGCTAAGACGCGGCGTTTCATCGGCGGTAAAACGTCCCTTCTAAAGTGCAGTCCTCGAGAATCCTTGAGGCTTTTTTTCCGAAACCCGCCATAAAACTGGGCTCAAAACCGCCGACCGCGCCACCTTTACGTGGCCTTTCGCTTTCGCCATCCGGCAGCACGTACTTAACCCGGCCCCGAATTAAAAACAGCGCGTCGGGCGGGTAGTCGTGTAAAAAAGCGCCGTCGGTATTTCCCCGGACAAGCGCGATACCGGAACCGTGCGCGTGAAGCTTGGCAATCCACTTCGTCTTTTCGCCGCGTGTCCAGGGGGGGTTGACCCAGCAAAGACCATCCCAAGGCAGTGCTAAGCCGTCTTGACCCAAACCGTCCCGCATGTACCAACGTTCGCAGTAAAACTTACTTGGGCAATAACTGAATGGGGCACACGGATCAAGGTCAAAGCGGGCGGCAAGACCCTCAAAAATGTAGCGCGGAGTGTACCGCTCGATTTGCCGGGAATGCGCGGGCATCGTTTGAGCACTCATATAAACAATTCCACTTCTTCAGTCGCCCGGTATTTCACCCCGAAAGTCTGCTCAAAAGCTTCGCGCTGGGCGTCTAGTGCGCGTGTGATGTCGGTAATCCTAGCTTGCTGATATTCAATTACCCGTCTCGCTTGCTCAGGATTTTGAGCCGCACAGTAGACCTTGTACAAAGGGTCAAACCCTACGATAAAAACGCGCCCGTCGCTCTTTCTTGGGGTTGCCGCTGCCAGGTAGCGACACGTGTTGACCGCGTCGCGGGCCGTCCGGTCGTCGCATTTGAGTTTGGCGGCCAGGTTGAGGCGGGTCAAACCGTCCGGGTGACGATGCACGAGTAGTTCGTAGACGGAGCGGGCGAGGTCTAGGTTGGCTGGCATTAGTTGAACCCCCTATCAGGAGCACGCTGCTCTTCAAAGGTGCGCCAGCCATTTGGTGTCCAGTCGAGGTGAATCATCCGTTCGTCGAGGTCGCGCCCAGTCACATGCAACTTGGCGTGAGAATCGTTGCGCTCACGCTCTAACGCCATCACCACGTCTGCCGCGCCGGGAAGACCGGCAGAGCCGGAGAGTGAAAGCAAGAAATCTTTATTTTTGGCCTTCGACATATGGTGGATCACAAGAAAAGCGATCTCGCCGTTGAACGCAACCTGCTGTAATGCACCGCCCAACTGTGAATCGGTTTCGTAAGCGTTGTCCCCACCAACCGCCGTATCTTTTACCCGCGCTAAGGTGTCGAGGATCACGAGTTTTACGTCCCCCTTCTCGTGAATGTAGTTGTGAATGGCCTCGAGCCCGCCGAGTTTTAGACTTGACGACTCCGTAGCAAACTCGAGCATCGGTGTGGGTGTCAGCTTCAACCCTTGCATCCGGTGTTTGAGGCGGTAACGCGTGTCTTCTAAAGCTAAATACACGGCACGGCCCTGCATAGCTTTTTGCCCTAGCCAGAACCCGCCGGTGGCAACAGCGTGGGCAAGTTGCAACGCGGCGAACGACTTGCCGCTTTTGGGCGCAGCCGCCATGATGTTGAGCCCGGTCGCAACTAAACCGGGCACAATCATCGGGGGCGGCGTGAGGTCAAGGGCGAACAGATCGGTACTACTGATGGTCTGAAGCGGGTCTACTTGCGTTTCACGCTCACGCATCAGTTGCCCCGCGCATATCTAAAGGCGCTTGTAATCGTCGAGTTAATTTCGCGGTCTTCTAAACCTGCCATGTGCGCAGCTTCGGTGAGTTCAGCGCGGGCAATGTCGGCGTCTAGGGTTCCGGCGGCGATATCATTCGCTAAAGCACAGGCCATTTTGTGCAACGTGTCATTGCGTCCGCCGTTGCCTGCCGTAGCAACTCGCTCAAGTAGTTTGTGCCGGTTACTGCTTTTGTGCTCACCCGTTCTACCCAAGTAAGCGAGCGCGGCAGCGGGCAAAGGCGGAAGGGCAGTTGGCGGCGTGTAAACGGGTACGGCGAACGACTCGAGAAAGGCCTCGTGACTGTACACGGCGCTTGCGTCAAGCTCTAACATCCGACTCTGAAACGGCTCAGCTTTGGCGTGCAGATATCCCGGCAGCCGCATCACGCGGGGCAGGTCGTGAACTTTGTCGTCACCGCCGAGCAACCCTGCAACGTGCTTTTGTACGTGCCCAAAACTCTCTAGCGGCGCGTCCGTAACCCGCCAGTACAGGTGATAACGGGCGGGGCTGGATTCGACAATCGCGGTCGGCGGCAAAGGGTAAGCGTCGAACAGCGGCGCGCCGTCAAGGTCGGCAAAGTAGGCGCTGATCCGCACGACGTTCTCGGCGCGGCGACCCTGAAGGTCTCCAGCGTTTGCCATAACGAACACGCCGGAGCCTTGACGGTTGAGTGCCTCGAGTCTATTTTTTACCGCCCGGTGCGGCCCGTGCATGATGCGCGGGTAGGGTGCTCCGTCGTGATCTGCAAACGTCTGAAAGGTCGCACGCTCTAAACCGAGGGCTACCAGGAAAGCCTCAGTCATTTGTTTCAGCGCCCCGTCTGTATGCTTCAGCCATCCCCAAGCTGATCAGGTCGGGGGCGTTTTCGCGCTGGCGCTGAACGTGCTTGACGAAAAACGGGATGACGTTGGCAAAAAACATCTCGGTCGTCCAAAAATCGTTGTAAGCGGCGGCAAACTCTTCAGCCCCCATGTGTTGTTTTAAGGTGCTGTAAAACTGCCGTGCAATCGATTCGCTAATTTCACGGTCAAACCGTTCGCAGATCAGCGCAATCGCGTCGGTAAAATCATCCGGCGGGATTGCCTCGGCGCGTGCCGCTTTGATTTCCGCAACCGTCATTTGGGTAGAAGAATGGTTGCAACGCGCTACAGTGAGCCCGTCGTCTCTAGGCAAACTCCGCGCTTTGTCGGCGATTATCAGGGTCATCAGTTCAGCCCCAAGTCAAAGTTGCGATAGCGTTCTTTGCGTTCGTAAAACTTCTGCGTTTTAGCATCAACGCCGGGGTCTACGCCGGTTTTTAGAGCAGACATTGCGCCTTCAGCAAACTGCGTCATGTGGTTATTAGTAAACAGCGTGTCGAAACTCAGGTTTTTGCTTGACCACCACGTATCACGTTGTGCGAAAATCAGCGCAGCCTTGAATATTTCTGGGGCGCGGTCTCCGTATTCGGATCGAAACGTCTTGAGTTTACGAGCGCGGTGTGGATTGATGACTTCGCAACCCTTCCAGGCACGGGGCCGCAACTCGTTGTAGGTCGCCATGTACCAGTCACCATCGGAAGAGGCTTGCTTTGATGGTGTAATGGTCTGCGGTTCAAAGTTCTTAATAGGTGAGCCGCTGTTTTTTCGCGGCGCATCCTTATAGGTAGAACCTTCAAAGGGAGCTACCTTTATGGGAGAACCTTTGGCTGCATCAGGTGCAGGGGGGGTCTGCATGACATGCAGGGGGGGGGCTGCATCAGGTGCAGGGGGGGCTGCATATTGTGCAGGGGGTACGGCTGCATCAGGTGCAGGGCTTTTGTGCTTAGGGCGCTTTTCGGGATCGATTGCTAAAGCTTGAGCCCTGAGCGAATCAACGCGATCTGCACTCGCCCATTTGCTGTGAGCCAAAAGCGTGTAGATGTTGGGCTTGTCTCGGCCCTCTTCTACAAGCCCAACGAGTTTCAAGGCGCACAACACCTTAATGGCGTAGCGCACTTTTCGCTCACTCATCTTGCAAGCAAGCGCAGTGTTTTTGATTGACTCATAGGCTGTACCATGAGAACCAGCGCGGCGCGTAAGGCGCATATAGACCCGGAACTCGTAAGGGTCTAGGCCGTAGTCGTCAAGATGCGCGGGGTTGAACGCGATGCGCTCACGGTCGTCTCTGACGCCGTAGTTACTCATAGAAAACGCCTTCAAACTCTACGATGTCTAGGTAGGTCGTAAGGCCAAAGTTAAGCAGCGTAAGGTTGTGTTGCCGAATGAGTTTCTTTAACTTCAAGCCGTGGATTTCATAATTCTTTTTAACGAAATTGATGCTCTTGTAACGGTTGTTGGGCGGGATATTCGCGTTATAGAGGGGTTTGAACTCTACGATGTAAGCAACTTCTGACTCGGACAACTCAGATGCCAGCGTGGGGATAACGCGGTAAGAGTCGAAATCCTTTTTCCCTTCGAGCATATGGGTCAGAACGCGTTTGTGAACGTTCAGGGATTGTCCGATATAAACCAAAACGTCGCCTTGAAAGAGGGCGTAGAGCCCTACAACGCCAGTAGGGGCCAAGCTAACCCTATCCTCTAGGATTTCCTGTAGAGGCAAAACGGCGCTCATGCCGCCCGCTCCATCTCGCCAAGTCGAGCATCAATAAACGCCACCAGCTCCGCCGCCCGCTCACGCATAAAGCGCAGCTTGTCTACGTCCGGGTGTTCGTCAAGCAACTGTGCAGCTAAAACCTCTGCTGCCAGATGCGCCTCGAGTGCGGTCATAAAGACCCCCTGAAGCACACACCATCTATTGAGTTTTGGGCACGTGGGGTTATACTCTGATTACTGCGTGCCCTAGATCGGTTAAAAAGTCTCATAAGTCGTTGACCCTCGCAAACTCACCTTGTATCCGCAAGGCCGCAACGTTGTAAGCTTTTGCCGCCTCTAGTTCGTCAGTAAACTGTCCAATTTCGTGTGTTTTACCGTCGCATTGGACTTTGACTCTCCAAAACCTTCTTTTGCTATCCCAAGACAACCCCTTAAATCTCGACCGGCTGTTTTTCGGTTTTGCACTGTTCATGTTGTTTTGAGCGACACTGCAAATACGCAGATTACGCCGTGCGTTGTTTAATCTGTCGCCGTCCTTGTGGTCTACAATCTGCCCATTTGCCGCGCATAAAATCACACGATGCATTGCAACAAGCTTTGTATTTTTTGGGTGGCTGGTAGTAACGGCGTAGCCACGACTGTTAAGATGCCAGCGCGTTTTTATCAAATCGGGATAGTCCTCCCGGTCAACGCGAGCATAAAACCCTCGAGTCAAAGGGATAAGGGGAGTAATTAAAGGGTTTGCCAGGGTTGCACTTTTCGGCTTCGGCGCAAGCGCCTGTAAAGCCATCCAATGCTTGACATTTTGGCAGTGAAGGTCTCGCCTAATTTTAGGGTTTGTCTTGCTTTGGTCTCTTAAACTAAGACAAGATACGCAGTCCCTGTTAGACCTATAGCGTAAACTCTTGCCGGTTCCCTGCCAATCGTGCTTACGGCTACACAAGCTCCCGAGCACGTGACGCTTGCCGTCAAAAAACGGTAAACTATCCACTGTCAGCCTCCCAATAGGTTGACCGCCCCGAGGTGTTAGAGCACCGTTTGAGGGGCGTTTTTGTTGCCTTAAGAAAATGCCGTCCGGCACTTTGCTTGACTCGAGTATACTCTTTCTGTTTTGCTGCTGCAACGCCGTTTCTGCTATCCTTAAGGCGAATCTGAAGGCTGGCACGTCCGGTGTAGTAGGATTCACCCGGCTCTGAACTGCCAGTGTAAAAACAGTTCGGAGCCCCTTTTGTGCTATAATAAAGCACGTCTGAGACGGCTTTCTTGGCAGGCAGCCGAACCCAGACGCTAACGCACATAGGAGATGCGCTGATGAGTATTTTAGCAAAACGTATTTGTAGCAAATGTAAATCAAAACATGCCACCTTTTCTGAAAACAAAAAATGTTGTGATAGATGTTTGGAGAAAGCTAAGCCCATTCGGAAATTGCAGTACGCTAAGCGGAAAGCTCAAAGCCTTTGTACGCGCTGCGGAAAGCCTAAAGGCGATGTAATGGGGGTATTCTGTAAAAACTGCCGAATTGAAAACAATGAAAGAAAGCGTAAATACCGGAACGAGATTGAGCGACCATACAGAGCTGTTATTGACACATCCAAATGCCATTACTGCGAGTTTGCCTATCACATTCACGTTCACCACATTGATGGTGATTCGGCTAACAACGACGCTAGCAATCTGATTGCGCTCTGCCCCAATCACCACGCTCTCGCACATCTCGGAATGCTGAAAATTTCTCAACATTTACCGAATGCGTTGATATGGGGAAAATAAGTATGGGCTGCGTGCCGTAAGGCTAGGAGCCCCTTATTTTTTAATGTCATCTCAACCTCTCGAGCTGTCAAAAGCCCTCACCGGATGTGGTGAGGGCTGAACTGGTTTAACCTAAAACATCCAAAGCGGCTTCATCGCTGCGGGCGTACTCGTGATAGTCGTGCATCATGTCGGCGAGCTTGCCGTCGGTGATCGGATGGTACAAATTGTCTTTAACGGTTCCGAAAAACCCTTTTAGCGCCTCCAGGTGTTCGGGCGTCACGTCGGCGTTTTTGCGAATCTCGTCACCTAAGAGCCACGAGAGAAAATCGAACCGTTCGGCGTCACGTACCCCAGCACGTTTTAGCTGCGCATTCAAAAACGCCACGTGCTTCTCGGTGACGCCCTCCTGATAACTCTGCGGGTCGGTGTTGCGCGCCTCGTGCTCGGCAGCCAGCCGCGCCTCTTCGCGCTCCCTCACAGTGACCGTGACCGCCTCTAACACCGCGTCCCATTCGGGCTGTTCCAGATATTTCACAGCGTCGTTTAAGCTCGTGATCCCCTGCGCGTACTCGGCCAAAAACTCGGCGCGCGCGTCGTCGTCGTCCAAGTAGGTATGCCGTACCGCACCGAACCACTGACGGCGGCGGTGACCAGGGTCGATACCGTTTTCGAGTCTCCGGATGTCGTCTTCGTCCAGCGTTACGGCGTCGAGGTCTAGGTCGGGCTCAAGCGCTACCATCTCAACGGTTTCGGCGCTCGGCGGCGGCAGCTTGAGCTGGTCGCCCGCATGAAGCCCGGAGGTGAGGATGTGCCGGAAGTTATCGCTCGTAATCGCCATCTCACCGGGACGGCGCATAGTAATCGTCCAGAGCGGCACAGTGCGTTTCGCGCCGGTCGAGTCGGACACTTCGCGGTTAATCAGCCGGAGGTCAAACGGAACGCCTGCTAACCGCCCGCCCGTGAATTCGTGTACGAGCTTAAGCTGCGCCATAAAGTTGCTCAGGCTATTTCTGGAGGTGAACCTGAGCCTTTGGAAGCCTAGACCGTCGGGAAACAGAACTCTGGGAACGCCTTGCTCATCCCATTCAGCAAGGAGAAAATACACGCTCGAGGAGACTTTGCACGTTTTGCGTAGCTGCTCATATCCCTCGGTGCCTGATTCATGTATTACCCGAGTTGCTACGGGTTTGTCCTGAGGGCCGCTGAGTTTAATCTCCGTCAAACTATGCTCATCGCCGTAGACCTCGAGGCGCGACGCGCTGTATCTGACAAACCGCTGTTGAATAAACTGTTTGGGATTGTCAAACGGAAACGTAATCGTAAGTTTTTTCGGGTCTTTACGGAGCATCGCCGCAAGTCCCGGAGCGCGCCCCTCCGGGTCATGGTGGCATATCGTGCCATCACGTGACGCGACCGGATACCAAACTTCTTTGCCGTTTTTGACGGTCTTTTTCTTGGTACCGGCGCTGATGGTCGATATGCAATCAACACGAGGCGCTTCAGGCTGCACGCCATTTTCGGCGTAAATGTCCAGCGTAGCGAACGGGTTTTGGTCAATCGCTAAGTTGCTCATTTGCGGCTCTTGACCGGCTCGTTAAAAGCACGTGCAACTGTCCAGCCGTTTTTAATCCTCGACTTTAGTACATAAGTCGCCATGCCCAACTTTTCAGCCCACTGCGTCAAGGTCATACTTTGACCTTCGTACTCGAGGTAATGATTGGCACGCCTGTTGTTCAGTTGCGTTTTAGCTGTAGCCCACCGGCAGTTATCCGGTGAATACCCCTTTTCGTTGTCCTCACGGTCTAAAGAATATCCAGGGCCGGGACGCGGCCCCATGTCCTCCAAAAAGTTTTCAAACGAGTTAAGCCAGCGCTCGCAGACTGTAATACCGCGCCCGCCGTAATTTCCCCACTGTTGGCTTTTTGGACTCGAGCAACGATTTTTCATCGCTAACCATGCGCGATATTCAGGCGTTCTGCCGTTCGTCGTGGACGCGCCGTGACTTGTACGACTCTCAGCGATCATGCGCCTTGACTGACAACCGCAACTTTTAGTTTTCCCGTTTAGAAGCGCGACGCGTTGAACTTCTTTTACTACGCCGCACTCGCATTCGACGATGTAGTAAAGCATCTGCTTTGTTCTCGGAGCCACGCCGAGAACAGTCCAAAACCAAAACTTTTCACCAATAGGGTGAGTCGTGATACGATTCATCTGCACACCTCCGCGTGTGTATGTCCCCTTCGGTTCTCTGCCAAGAACAACCGCTGGGGGCGCTTTAATTATAACACTTTTCGCGTCAGGCACAGTAAAACTCTCTGTCATCTTTTTCCCTTCCCTAGGCACACCGGGCAAAATTCACGCCCCACCGTTCCCGAACCCGAACAGTAAAAACAAGACCCTTTGCGCTCGAGCCACAAGAGCAGCACGACCACCACCAGCGCGCCGAGTGAAGCAAATAGAGGCCACCACATCAGCGCCTCTCCCTACGCCGCCCGTAGGCCTCGAGCCCCAGCGCCCCGGCGATAAGCAGCGCCGCCTTGATGAGCAGCCAGAGTTCAGGGCCGAGCATCGTCAAACTCTCCGATCAGCAAAACCTTGTCGCCCCGTCTGCCCACCCGCAGTTCGTTTTCGCATAAGACGACCTCGAGGTAAACCCGCCCAGTAAGAACTGAGCGGCGTGACCACTTGACCTGCCCCGCCGCCGCCGTGAGACCGCCGATTTCCGCTTCGGTCTCTACGCTCGCCAAAATGCCCTGCACATGCTCCTGCTGAGCGTCTGCGGCCCTCTCAGCGCCTACACGGGCCTTGTCCATCTCCCATAAAGTGTCCGCAACTTTACGCAGCTCTTGGGAGGCTCTCAGGTCTGCCGGGTCGGTGCTTTGGGCTAGCTTCGCGGCAAGGGTATGGATGGTTTCCGAGCTGTACCTTATCTGCGATTCAGCGCACATCAGCGCACTCCTTTGGCGTTGCAAACGACCGTCCACAACTGTTTTTTCGCCCGTTTCGCGTATCCCTCGACAAGATATGAAGGGCCGTAGACACCCCAAAGCTGACCCTCTGTCTTAAGCACCACACGCACCTTTCTGAGACATAAATCTTCTTCCGCTTCATCTGGCCTAAGCCACGCCACCGTTACCGCCGGGGGTAGCACGGGCAGCTCGAGAGGCGCTGTGGCTACCACTGTCCGGCCTCCACAAACACCTGCACCGAGAGAAACTCAGGCACGGCCCGCCTCGTCTAACAGCTCGAGGAGTTTCACGCGGTATGCCGCCCATACCGCCTTCCATGCCGCCCATACCGCCCCCTCTGTCGCCGCCTCTGCCGCCGCCCGTGTCGCCGCCCGTGTCGCCGCCCGTGTCGCCGCCCGTGCCCCCTCTGTCGCCGCCTCTGCCGCCGTCCATACCGCCGCCTCTGCCGCCGTCCGTGTCGCCGCCTCTGCCGCCGCCCGTGTCGCCGCCTCTGCCGCCGCCCGTGTCGCCGCCCAATCATCCGTGCTCGGCATATCTCCCGCTAGTGCACGCTCATGCAGCGCCGCGACGTTCAAGATGGTCTTTCGGCCCCTATCGTCGGCGTGCTGCAATGCTCCGTGCTCGGCGTCGGTCAGCACAAACAGCAAAAAACGGTGCAGGACGGGTTGAAAATCGGTGTCGATGGGTAAATGTTTTGGGAAGTCGCGCACGAACTCACGGCGACCCTCCGCGGCGTTTTCAAACAGGTCGTCTACGAGGTAATACAACCATTCTGGTACGCCTGTCTCCCTCGCCGCCGCCGCATGGTCTCCCCATTCGATGTCGAGTTTCCGCCGCTGCGCTAAACCGTGATTGATGCAGCCGACGGCGCAACCCCTAAACTCGCCGTTTTCAACGTCGCCATACGTCCCGGCTATGATTGCGTCGGCGTCGTAATGCTCCTGGGCAATCTCGATAAGTTCCTGTTTCGCCTCAGCGTTCAACATGCCGCCCTGCTTTCTTCCAGCGCCCGCATTGCCCCGAGCAGTTCGTACCGGTCAACACTCCAAACGACGCGGGTGGCGGCAAACTCCCCACCGTGGTCTGTCACGACCTCCCGCGTTGCCCGTAGCGACCCTTGAGACACGCGCTCGTGGGCGTTCGTAATGTCTCTCAGGTGCCGTTCGCTTTTGTAACCGGACGCGTCCAGCGTCTCGAGCCAGTGGCCCGAATCGCAGCTAAGTATCCCCAACAACTCGCCCGTTTGCCGGTGCCGGTAGATGAAGCCTGGAATCTCCCGGACAAGCCGCTGTGAAGGGGTCTGTGTGACCGGCTGCGTCTGTGCTACACTTTGCATAGTTATCCAATCTCCCGCAGGCGAGCGGGCTAGACTTCCGGGCTTCGGCCCGGTTTTTCAATTCCCGAAAATCAGGTCACGACGCCTTCAAAACCGACTTGAGCCGACGCCGCACGAGGCTCCGAAAGTCGAGGTCGGTGCTCGAGTCGTGCAGGTTGCGCAGGGCCTCGGCATATTCCGCCGTGCTGAACACGCCGCGTTTGTACATCGCGGTGAGGTTGGCGAGTGCTGAAATGCTCAATTCGCTACCAACAACTTTTTGAGCAGTTGCTCGGGACTTAAACCGCGTCCCGACCAAACACCAAGCTTGTAGATGGTGTTTTGCGTCTCAACAGCGGCCCCACGCTTGCCGACAACTTCCGAGGTCGTGATGGGTGTTGGGTCGTCGCCAAACCGGGGATGTCCAACCGGAACACCAGAGAGAACGTTTGTTCGCTGCCAGTATGGGTCTGGGGCCTCGTGATACTCCCAGTTGTCGAGGCGGACTTCGGGTTTTTCGCTCATGCTGCCGCCCTCTTTTCCGTACGCTCCCTCAGCGCCCGCTCGACTTTTGGCGGCCCCACCCTCTGCCGCGCGATAAACGCCTCGAGTCCTTCACGCAACCGTCTGGCGGCTGCGGGGTGTTTGGTGTAGTCGAGTTTCACGAGGTTGTCCGTTTCTGCCCGAGCGCTGCCCGCCGACGTTTTAGGGTGGCGCGTACCCCGTGCCCGCTGTGCAAGTAGAGGGTGAGTTTGAGGGGCTGGCCTAGCAAGGTGTGGCCTCCTTTTTGGGCTCGAGTTCTGATGTTCCCTGAAGGCTGACGTTGCCCGACACGTACAGCCGCACAAGTGCCTCAATTGCAGTCGTCATTGTTTCTTTGTCCTGGGCTGCTTTTACGCGCAACGCGTGTTTTAATTCGCTTTGCACCTGAACTTGTAGCCATTCGCGGTCTTGCTTTTGTCTCATCGTGCCTCCAAGTTTACTATGAATGATCTTAGTAGATATAGATATACAGATGCGCCCTCCTTCCACAAGAGGTTAAATTCTTCATTCTCCTTTCATAAACTGGCGTTTCCCTTGACAGGGTTGCTTTATTCTACTATGAATGTTCTTAGATATGCAAGCACTACTAAGAACTGACGTAGACTTCGCCACATGGCAGGACTTTTTTGTGATCGCTAATCAATATAGTTTGACGAGCGTTCTCAAAGAGAAGCGCCTTGATACCGGGGTGAAACAGGGGTGGATTGGCGAACCGTTTGGCATGGATCAAACGACGGTCAGCCTTTACGAACGCGAAACGCACCGTATCAAAGCGCGCGGCGCAGAGTTCGCAGTGCAATTCATAAGCAGATACGGGTTTGCACTCGACGAAGCTCGAGGTTTAGCAAAACCACTTTTCGACGATTTAATAGAAGATTTGAAAAGTGTTCTGCCACCCAACGATTTGCCTGAACTCCCAGGCGTCGGTAAACTGGTTGAAATACCGATTTTACAAGCCCAAGGGGGAACTCAAGAAGACCATAACGCGGCTGGTCGGGGAGTTAGGGGGGGAAGGACGTTACAGCTTGCCGAGGTGTATTTAGACGGGCACAAACCGGAAAATTGCCGAGTGGTCGAAGTGTTTGGCTACAGTATGGCATGTGAAGATTTGCGTTTAAGTTTTCAACCCGGTCATCGCTTCATCATTGACATAGTTGAAGAGCCGCAGGAAGGGGACATACTCGTAGCCGACCTGTTCAAGTACGGTGAGTGGCACCGCATATTCAAGATATTTGGGCGTGAGGGGCGCATCGTTTTACGGAGCTACAACGATCGTTACGAACCTATTGTGCTCGAGGAAGGAGATGAGCTTATAAAAGTTGGGGTTTATATAAACCGAATCACTGAAGATCGGGCTGAGATGCGGCGCTTAAACAGAGCGCGTATGAAGAAAGCTCGAGAGTAAAACCGTGAAAAATTTTTACTTCACAAACTCGCAAAAAGTAAGAAATGCCCGATTACGCACACATAAGGAGATGCAATGAAAACTGTCCGTTTACTTTCTCTGACTTTTGCTTCGAGCTTAGCTTTGACCTTTGTAAGTCTCGTTTCAGCTCAAGAAGATGTATCAGCTGGGCTTTTAACTTGCTCAGCTATAGAAGGAACCGATGCGAGATTAGCGTGTTACGACAAGCTGGCAGACGACACTACTGCGCCGGTTTCATCGTCAACGGATAATTGGGATGTTTCGGTTGATACAAATCCGGTAGATGATTCCCAGACAGTTGTGCTGGTCAATGACGCCGATGAAGGCAGTTCAAGCTCTCGTTTCGGGCAGCCGGTTGGTTTAGTTTTACGTTGTAAAAGCGGTGAAATTGAAGCTTACATTGTTTGGAATGATTATCTCGGCTCGTCAGACGATGGGGCAGATGTTATTTCGCGGGTAGGTTCATCCCCGGCTTCTTCAGACAACTGGACCGTTAGTACAGATAGTCAAGCCACTTTTTATCCAGGCGGCGAACAAGACGCTGTGGATTTTATTAACAGTTTGGCGGCAAGTGATAATGGCAAGTATGTCGCACAAGTGACACCCTATAGTGAAAGCCCAAAGACAGCCGTTTTCAATGTCGGCGGTCTCTCTGGTTTAACAGATCAGCTTTTTGGCGCTTGTCAAAATTAACTTTATATTCAACCCTTCAACCTACTTAGTTTAGAAAAGGATACCTCATGAAACCGATCCGCTTCCTCCCCGTAGCCCTCACCGTTCTACTCGCCGCCTGCGGTGGCACCGGCCCGACTCCGACCCCCACGCCAACACCAGACCCGCCAACGACGCCGACCGAACCCGTAGACCCATCACCCGCAGAACCCGACGTACCGGGTGAAAGCGTGATGTATTACGGTGAATGGGGCTGGAGCTTTCAAGGTGGCGAATCGTACCAGACCCGTGAAGGACGCTTCAGCATTATCGACACGCTTGAGCCCGACGTTCCGAACGCAAGTTATGGCCTCTTTCAAAACTGTTATAACCAGTGTTACGACAGCCCCGAGGGTTACGCCGTCATGGGCATCGACGGCAACGGCAAGCTTTCCGTCAGACTGTATAGACTCAGCAGCACCGACGATCTGGTACCGCTTTACGAGGTCAGCGATAGCGACGGCGAACTCGAGACAGATGACCGGGGCCGCTTGGTATTCGAGGGGCGCGGTACGGCTTACGAAGAATTTTCCGACGTCGTGAGAGGTGATTTTCGCGCCGTATTTATCGCCGACGAACCTGCTCTAGCATTTGCCCCTTAATCCCATGCCCGAACCTCTCGACGATGCCTAGACGCGCCGCGTCACTAGCTCGCGTTTCAACACCGGGGCAGCTTAGGGACTCGAGGCACGGTATTCCGGTGCAGCTCGAGTCCAATGCTCGCTACGCCGAGCGTACAGGTTTTGACATCCAGGCTACCTATGTCGACCAAATTTCGGGCGTGTCTGAAACGCGCGAAGCGTTTTACCGCCTCCTAGCTGAAGCCGAACTCTACGAAGCGGTCATTATTTACGACCTCTACCGCCTCGCCCGCAGCGAAGAGTTAGGGCACCGTTTCGTGCGTCTTTTACGCGAGGCAGGGTTAGAGATACACAGCAGCACACGCGGGCTGGTTGAAGACGACATGCAGACCGGGATTGAATTTGTCTTCGCAGCAGAAGAGCGCCGCAAGATTGCCGCCCGCATCCGCGCCGCCCACCTGCATATGGCAGAATCCGGCAAACTCCCGACGGGTATCAAAACGTATGGCTACCGTGGCCTGGACGGTCACGCCATCATCGACCCCGTGCAGGCCGCCGTCGTGCGCCGCATCTTCGAGCTGAGCGCCGGGGGCTCAAGCCTGTTCGCTATCCAGAACACCCTCAACGACGAGGGTGTCCCGGTCGCCCGCCCCGCGCAGAGCAAGCAAGCCGGTACCCCGCTGTGGCACCGCACCGTCATCGGCAAACTCATCAAAAACCCCGCCTACAGGGGGGAGCACCGCTGGGGCAAATACCCCCTGAGCGTCCCCCCTATCGTCTCGGCTGAGTTGTGGCAAAAAGCACAAAAAGGCAAGCGTGGAGCTTACCCCTCGTCGGGCTGGCCCCTGGTCGGGCACATCCGCTGCGACATGTGTGGACGGCGGATGCAGTCGCGGCGCAACCGCAAGACCCAACGCCGCGGCCCCGCCATCTATGAGCGCTACCGCTGCCAGAGCCAGAGCCTGCCGTCGGGCTCATGCGGCGCACCCGACATCGAGCGGGCATGGCTCGAGCGTGAGGCCGAGACGCTGGTTCGGGCGGCCCTCACCGACCCGGACACCCTCCGGCAACTCCTGGACGACCACGCGCCCCCGGACACCCGCGCCGAGGCTGAACTCGCCGCACTTGCCGAGGAGGACGCGAGGTGGCTCGAGGCGTTCAGGCTGGGCGCGATTACCCCCGCCGAACTGGGCGAATATCGCACCGACCTGGAAAAGCGCCGGCGCGCGCTCACTGTCAGGCCCGCGACCGAATACCCCCTCACCGCTTACGCCGCCGCCGCCCGCGAGATGCCCTTTGCCGAGCTGCTGGACGTTGCAAGCATCGTCGTGGTCGCTACACGTGAGCGTTTACGGTTGACGCTCGAATAGCGCCTAAATGTCGCAACTATT
>CAWCXJ010000001.1:0-276572 GCA_963799485.1 uncultured Trueperaceae bacterium | reverse complement strand
GTCAGCTCGACAACAAGCTGAGCGCGCGGTTCGGCGAACCCGGCGAGCGTAGCAATACTTGATGACGGTTTGCTTAGCATGGTAGTCATAACCCCCAAGATAGTCTGGCTACACTTACAAAACTCTTACACGCAAAACTCTTATACGGTGGTCACGCATGCTAAAAATCACTTGCAAGGCGGTTTCTGTCGTTAGCTGTATGAGAGCTTAGCGAGTTTTACCTCAAAAAGCGAATATCAAACAGCACTTACTACCTCAAACTACGATGCTCGCAAAAGTCAAGGCTCCCGAAAACCGACTGCGCGTAGAGACAATGCTTCAGCGACAACGCTCCCCGTAGGTCTTCACTAGAGATGCTGTGTTAAAAGTCAAGGATTGCAAGCAGGATCGAATGGACGGTAATGAACCAGCACAGCATGAACAATTCTGAGGAGCATGCCCATACAGGCAATGAGCGCCGCCTTTTTGTTTTTACCGTTTTCGCCTAGGTTCTGTTGACATTTCACCGCAGCCAGATGAGTGCCGAAGCGAAGTGTAAGAAGCCAAGGTAGTTGCGAGCAAGCTTATCGAAGCGAGAG
The DNA here is from genome assembly GCA_963799485.1 of uncultured Trueperaceae bacterium. Classification (GTDB taxonomy): domain Bacteria; phylum Deinococcota; class Deinococci; order Deinococcales; family Trueperaceae; genus Truepera. Next base: position 275,994 of record CAWCXJ010000001.1, on the reverse strand, counting down.
AAGCAACGCCTATAGTATTTGAGCTTGCCGATAAAGCACTCGGTGAGGTGCCGCTCTTTGTACAGCTCTTGGTCGTACTCAGGTTGCTCTTTGCGGTTTTGCTTGGGTGGGATAACCGCTTCTGCACTCAGCGCGGTGATGGTGTCGCGGCTATGCTGGGCGTCATAGGCTTTGTCGCCCAGCACAAACTCGGCTTCATAACCTTCGAGTAACGCTTTAGCATAAGGTGCTTCATGGACTTGACCCGCAGTTAAAAGCAGCCGTAGCGGATTGCCTAGCGCATCGACGGTGACGTGGACTTTGGTACCAAACCCGCCCCGGCTATAGCCGAGTGCTTGCGCCTTTTGCCCCCCCTTTTACGTGTCGCACCCGCCGAACACGCATGAGCCCGAATCACGCTACTGTCCAGCATCACATTTTCTATATCAGGATCGTCAGCAAAGTGCTCAAACATCTCCTGCCATATCCCTCGTTCGCTCCACCTGTCAAAGCGCTTGTAGACGCTGTTCCAGTGACCGTACCGCTTAGGCAAAAGTCGCCACTGAGACCCCGAACGCACTATCCACAACACCCCTTCGATAAACCTTCGGCACCGCTTCTCCTGGCCTATGTACACCTCTGGGCGCTCATCTAAAAATGCTCTGATTTTATGCCACTCTCTAGCCTTGAGTTTTACCTGCGTCATGCCTTTTTCTAGCAACTCAGCACATGAGATTGTCAACAGAGCCTAGCAAAAGGTTTTCTGAGGTCCGATTCATCCATGATCAAGAGCACTTCGTGTTCACCTTTGAGCTGTTTCGCGCCTTCTGAACAGAGCACCTTGCCTATGGCTTGAGCATTCACCTCAGCCCGCTTGTTCTCACCATGCACCAGGCGTCTAAGCCGCCGTTCACTATGTTTGACCCCGGCCGTAAGTGGATTGCACGCCGCCATCTGCGCCACCTTGCAACCTCCGCTACCAATGATCCCCCACACGCACGCGTCAAACCCTAGCCCGAGACGGCGATCTTGCAGAAGTGTTTTATAAGGGCGCGTAAACTCTGCTAGGGCTGACGCTGAAACCGCTCTTTTCTGTTCCATCTGAGACTATACAGACTTTTGTCCGGGTTTCAGCGCATACTCTTGACGAATACCGTATACGGGTGTAGACTGGCTTTTATAAGCGCCTGAAAGGGCGCATTTTTTGTAGCTTTCCTTGTCAGCACAACTGCCGTTAGCCTCCCGCCGAAGCAGAGCGGTTTTGGAGTGTACGCCAAAGAACCGGCGGCTGAAAGATGGCGGATTCGGCTTCTCTCCACTGCCGGAAAGGACTAAACAACACACCGACTAAAGTCGGAGGGTTTGAGACGACGCCTGAAAGTCGGGATACGGGTCGTAGACCCGTTAGTCCTCCGTCTTGAAGTTGTCGTCCCGAGTCGGTTCCAAGTGGTGTTCCAAGTAGCTCTTGATCATCTCCTCCGTTACCTGCCCGACTGTCGCATAAAAGTATCCCCTCGCCCGGAAGTGTCTGCCCCAATATCGCCCTTTCAGCTTTGGAAACTCCTCGAACAGCTTGCTCGCACTTCGTCCCTCGATTCGCCGCATGATCTCGCTTGGGGCCAGCGTCGGCGGAGCGCTTACCAAGATGTGTACATGCTCGCTACTGACTACCCCACTCAGTATCCGTATCTCGAACGCCTCGCAGGTTTGCCGTACCAGTTCTCGCACTCGCTCGGCAGCGTCACCCTTGAGTACCTTGTAGCGGTACTTCGTCACCCAGACAAAATGGTACTCGATGTTGAAAACCGTGTGACTCCCACAGCGATACTCCATCCCCTAAGGCTGGCAGATGAAATCTGACCGCCTAAAGGCGGTGGCTTGAACCTTACGCTTGGAATAGTAAAGACGACACTCTGAACTCGAGTTCCAGGCTCATTTCCAAACTGCCTGAACGCGTCTCGAGACCCACATCAAAGAGAACTCGCCGATCAAGCAATGTGCGCTAGGTTTACCAGCAAGGGTGCTTGTTTCGACAATGCCGTCACCGAAAGCTTTTGGAGAACCAGGCCCACCAGGTGCGCGGAGGCACTCCCTGTCACGAGTGACGAGTGCTGCGCAGCAACGGTCGTCGGCCGAAGGTTGCCGTTCTAGGCGACACTCAAAAGGGAACTGGTCTATCTCCGAGAGCGCTTTACTACCCGAAACGAGGTTCGCACTGCCATCTTTGAGTTCACCGAGATTTACTATAACCGCGAACGGCTGCACGGCTCACTGGGTTTTGAAACCCCGGAACGTTTTGAAGTCACCAAACAACGTGCAGCTACCTCCGTCGGGCTGGCAGCTTAGCGTACGATCCGGTTGTCTAAAGTTGTAGACACACAATGTCCGCGCCCGTTTATACACCCGTACCCGGCGCACTCGCACTTTCGTCAACTGCTCGAGGTTTCCTCTTTACTTGTCGCTTAGCGCGACTTCACAGCACTTTTTCACCGGCTTAGCTTAGACAATCGCTTCCTGATGTGTCAATACAATGCTGACAAGGTAGTACGTTAGGTGGCTTTACTGCATGCCTTACTTTAGACCGAAGGTAACTCGAACAGAGACGGTTACGGCGAGTTGACCGCTTACGACCGGCACCTCGGCGCTTGCGTCTGCGGCCATGCTCTCCAGTCGAAAACTAGGTAGAGGCCCACCCCCGGACTGTAAGCCCTCGGTAATCTGCCTCACCGCCCCGAGTTTTGCCCCGCCGAACTGCGCGAGTTGCGTCGCTTTCGTGCGGGCGCGCGTCATCGCCTCTTCCCTGGCTTGTCGCTCCAGAGCAGCCTGATTGGAAAACGCGTACACGATGTTTGAAACTTCGTTGGCCCCGGCTTCAACGCTGCGACCTAGCAGCGCTCCAAGCTGCGCTGTATCTCTAACGGTTACGTGAACGGTGTTGGTGACGCGGTAGCGAAGGCGCGTCGGTTGCCCGTTGTTGTCGTAGTTTTGTTCCGGGTAAACCGTAAAATTATTTGTGCGGACGTCGTTGCCCCCGACACCAGCGGCGCGCAGAGCCGCGAGCAGCCGCTGAGATTTTTGACCGACCTCCGTCGTCGCTGCTTGCACATCGGCGTCGAGGACGCTGACTCCCGCGTCGAAACTCGCCTCGTCGGGTTCGCCGTAAACGGTTCCGGTCGCGCTCACGGTGATACTTTTGGGCGCACTCTGGGCCATAGCAAAAGGCAATAACAAGGCGAAACACACGAGTAACTTGGTTCGGTTCATTCTAATTTGCTTCATCAAGCTTCCTTTCCTCGTTCGCCCCCAGCTTACGGTCAAACGTTAAAGAAACGCTGAGAAACACCTCAGCAGACGCTTAGCTAGGCCGTCTCGAGCGCCTCTTGTACCCGCGCCGCTTGCGCCAGATGCCGAAGTTGATGCACGGTTACGGCGTTAAGCGCTTCAAACGAACTCAGCCGTAAAAACCTCGAGGCCGGCGACGAGATGATGATGCGAGTTAGCGCGAGGCCCTCCGCCTGCCGGACAATTCCTAACAGTTCGTCTTGCAGGGCCAGAAAACGCTCTAAAACACCTGCTTGCGGCTCAGGTTGGAAAGATTGTGGCGCTTTTAGTTTTGCCTTCGTATCAGGCGCTACGGCGCGAACGGCAAAGCCTCCAATCAGGCCCAAGCGAAACGGCCCTTGGCCCTTCCGACTCCGAGCTTTTTGCAGCGCGGGTTTTAACTTAAGCGCGTACCCTTCACCGAAGATATTGAGGTGCGCCAGACACTCGCCGACCGACCAGCCTCCGTCCGGCGGCGGTTGCCACAACTGCGCTTCACTGAGGCCGGCGGTGACGCGTTCAGCTTCCAGCTTCGCGTGCTCGAGCTGTGCCCGAATTTCATCAAGCTGCAAGGGTAGCTTCATGCCCTACTATAGAGAATTCGCAAGCAAAAAGGAGAGGTTGCCCTCCCCTGCCGGTAATCTGAAACATTTACTCAAAGAGACCTTCGACGCTCACCTCGTCTTGCGGCTCGAGATACGCCGTGTCCATCTGCGCGAGCTGCAAGGTTCCCGATACGTCGTCGTTGACGCCCTGCCAGTAGGTGTAGTTGTCAATCACCCAGATACCCGACTCACGGGTGCCGTTGCCTGAACCCTTGACGCCGCCGAAAGGCATGTGCGCCTCGGCCCCGGTCGTCGAGTTGTTGATACTCGTCATCCCGGCCTGAATCTCCTCTTTGAAACGGTGCGCCCACAACCGGTTGTTCGTATAGATCGCCGACGAGAGGCCGTAAGCAACCGCGTTCGCCGTTTCGATAGCTTCATCGATACCGTCTACTTCGACCAGGTTGATAGTCGGGCCGAACACTTCGGTTTTGAACTGCCGCATGTCCTTGGTAACGCCTTCCCAGATGGTCGGCCAGCCGTAAAAGCTCGCTTCGGGGTTGCCGAGGAAACCGCCGGGTTTGTTTTCCGGCGTGATGCGCCCTTTGCCGTAAAGCAGCGTCGCGCCGTCGGCTTGGCCCCAGTCGTAATGCTCCAACCAGCGGTTAAAGAACCGTTCATTGATAAACGGCCCGTAAAGTACGTCGTCCACCTTGTTCGGGTCGCCGATTTTGACGTTTTTGGCAGCTTCTAAAAACCGCGTCCTAAATTCATCATAGACGGGCGCGTCGATGATGAGGTTTCCCGCAGAAGTGCAGCGTTGTCCGCCGGTCCCGAACGACGCCCAGAGCGCACCCTGCACGGCGTTTTTCAAATCCGCGTCACGCATGACCACCAGCGGGTTTTTACCGCCCAGCTCGAGGGTCGGATGCAGCAAGTTTCGGCCGGCAATCGCCCCGATTTCGCGTCCTACCGTCGTCGAGCCGGTAAAGGCGAACTTGCCTAGTAACCCTTCGTCCATCATCTCGATGAGGTATTCGCCCGCCGCACCTTTACCACCGCCAAACACGAGGTTTAAGACACCTGCCGGGAGGCCCGCTCCGTGCATCAGCTTGACGAGCGCGTAGGCGCACGCGGGCGCGTCCTCAGACGGTTTCCAGACGACCGTGTTGCCGGTCAGGAGCGCCGGAATCAGCTTCCACGCCGGAACCGCGACCGGAAAATTGCCGGCGGTCACAATACCCACGACCCCGAGCGGACGGCGGTAGGTCAGGAGCTCTTTGTTGGGCATCTCGGACGGCACTGTCTGACCGTACAGGCGGCGGCCTTCGGACTGAAAGAAGTGGCAGGTATCGATAGCTTCTTGTACGTCGCCGCGCGCTTCTTTCAGCGTTTTACCCATCTCGCGGGTAGCGAGGCGGCTCAGCGACTCTTTTTCACGTTCTAAAGCTTTGCCGATGGTACCGATGAGTTCACCGCGAACCGGCGCAGGCGTCTTCGACCAGCTCTTGAAAGCTTTTTGGGCCAGCTCACAAGCTGCTCTGACCTGCTCCTTGGTGGCTTCGGGAAAGAGTCCGAGAACGTCCGAGAGCTCCGACGAGTTGCGGGACGCGAACGTCCTACCGCTCTCAACCTCTTGATTGCCGATAAGATTCCCGAACGTTTTAACGCGCTGCTGTGTATTTTGGGCGTCTATTTGTGCCATAAGTCCTCCACATTCACGCGATGTTATCACGTTATGCAGAGGTTTATACAGCTACCCGAGATACGTGTTCCTGGACTGCCAACCTGCAGCCACCGCGCCTTTGTCGGAAATCTTTTTGGCCGGGACGCCGCCGATGGTGATGTCGGATTCATCGAACGAACGGTTGACGACGGCGTTGGCCCCGATGGCCACGCCGTCAGCGATATAGATGCCCCCGAAGATTTTGGCACCCGGTGCGATATAGACGTTGTGACCGAGATGCGGAGCGTCGTTCGTACCTCCCGAAGCGCCGATATTGACGTCAACGTGAACGCGGCAGTTGGCGCCGATACGTGCGTGACGATTGACGACGACCGTTCCCTGGTGGACTAGCGCCAGCCCCGGCCCGAACGTGTTGGGGGCGATTGAAAAACCGAGACGGGTGCCGAGACGTTTGAATCTGAGCCGCAAGTACAGTTCGACGAGCCGGGCAACCCGGCCCTTTTTGCAGTTCTTTTGGTACTCGAGCCGTCTCAAGAGCCGCTGATAGCGCCAGATATCGTGAAACAAGTAGTTTGCCGCACTCCTAGCGCAGCCCAAACTAAGCCGGTCGGCCTCGAGGTAGGCCAGGTACGCTTCTCTGGTAGCGATCACGCTGTTAGTCTAAGCGGCGTGGGCAGGTTTCACAACGGCAGGCTCACATGTTAAGCAAAGCGTTACCGTAATCGCCACCCAAACTACAGGTATAGCCTTAACTACAGCTACAGCCTTAACAGCAGCCACAGCCTCAATGACAGCAACCGCTACGCCTGCTTATCGGTGTAGGTATTGCGTTAGCAGCACACGGGTCTTAGACTGTAAACACCTTTAACTCGGCCCTGTGAGGCTGGAAAGGGGAGCCGATGAACCGTAACACACCTAAACACAACGTAAACACAACGCCTGCCGTGCTGACGGCACTTTTTTTGCCCTACCGGAGACGTCCCGGCTGGAGGTGCTAAGGTGCCGCTGACAACGAAAGCCGTGTTGATGACGCGCACCGAAATCAGCCGCGCGCTGACCCGTATTGCCCACGAAATCATCGAACGCAACCGGGGCGCAGAAAACCTGGCGCTCGTCGGGATTCATACGCGGGGCGTCCCGCTCGCCGAGCGCCTGGCGGCATTGATTGAGAACTTTGAAGGCACCGCGCCGCTCTCAGGCAAGCTCGACATCACGCTCTACCGTGACGACCTGTCCGAAATCGCCTTACAGCCCGTAGTTAAAAAAACCGAAGTCCCGTTCGAAGTGCGCGGGAAAAATATCGTCCTCTGCGACGACGTACTCTACACCGGGCGCACGGCGCGGGCTGCGCTCGGCGCGATTACCGATATGGGGCGTCCGGCGGTGATTCAGTACGCGGTACTGGTTGACCGGGGCCACCGTGAGCTGCCGATTCGGGCAGATTTCGTGGGGAAAAACGTGCCGACGAGCCGGAGTGAAGTAGTGAAGGTCAAGCTCCTCGCCACCGACGGTGACGAAGCGGTTGAACTCTTGGAGTGGTCATGACCACACCTCAACACCACCACTTGCTCGACACCCATGACTGGTCAGCCGAAGACGTTTACGCGTTATTCGGCACCGCCGACGTGATGGCGCAGGTGATGGAACGTACCATCAAGCGTGTTCCGGCGCTGCAAGGGTTTACGGTCGGGACGCTGTTTTTCGAGAACTCGACGCGCACGCGGTTGTCGTTTGAACGGGCGGCGCGGGCGCAGAGCGCGGACGTGGTGAGTTTTGCGGCGGGGAGCTCGAGCCTCTCCAAAGGCGAATCGCTCAAAGACACCCTCCGCACCGTAGACGCCATGCAAGCCGACCTCTACGTCGTGCGGCACGCGGTCTCCGGCGTACCGCAGCAGCTCTCACGCTGGACGGACGCGCGTATCGTCAACGCCGGCGACGGACGCCGCGCCCACCCGACCCAGGCGCTCCTGGACGCCTATACGTTTCAGAAGAACTTCAAGGACTTCGGTGGGTTTACGGGCAAAAAACTGGCGATTATCGGCGACGTGTTGCACTCCCGCGTTGCCCGCTCGAACGCCGAGCTGTGGACGAAACTCGGCGGTGTGGTCACGCTCTGCGGCCCCAGACCGCTGTTACCCGGCGAACTCGGCGGCGCGGGCGTTACGCTGACGACCAACCTCTATGAAGCTGCCGAAGGCGCACACGCAGTTATGGCCTTGCGGCTCCAGGAAGAGCGGATGCAAGCCGGTCTGCTGCCTTCACGCTCTGAGTACCGCGCCCGTTTTCAGGTTACAGAAGAGGTGATGGCGCACGCACATCCGGACGCACTGGTGCTGCATCCCGGCCCGATGAACCGCGACGTGGAGATTTCCGGGACGCTCGCAGATTCGGCGAAGAGTGTTATCGAGAAGCAAGTGGCGAACGGTGTGCCGATTCGGATGGCCGTGCTGTATACGCTGCTCGTCGGGAGAAAATAATGGAACGTCAAAATATTTCAACAGGAACAATGTGGGAAGCGTGGGTGGGGTACTCGCGAGCCGTCCATATCGGCCCGCACGTGTGGGTTTCAGGCACGACGGCAACGGACGAAGCGGGAAACCTCGTCAGCGGCGATGCTTACGCACAAACGGTGCAGATTCTAAAAAATATCGGGGCCGCTTTGGAAGAAACAGGCGCAGGGCTGGAAGATGTAGTGCGTACTCGCATCTTCGTCACCGACATCAAAAATTGGGAGGCCGTCGGACGGGCGCACGGCGAAGTCTTCGGCAACGTTCGGCCCGCCACGGCGATGGTCGCGGTGCGCGCCCTGATTGCCCCCGAAATGCTCGTCGAAATCGAAGCCGACGCGTTTATCCGGGGGAAAATGTGACCCGCATCCGGCTAAAAAATGCCCACCTGCAAGACGCAAGGGGGAACCACGGCGCCCACGACCTCTACCTTAAAGACGGGCTCATCGAAGGCGTCAACCTGGGCGGCGAGGTCGATAAAACCTTTGACGCGGCGGGCAAGCTCGTCACACCCGCCTTTATCGACCTTCACGCCCACCTGCGCGAACCGGGGCAGGAACAAAAAGAGGATTTAGCTTCAGGACTTGCCGCCGCCGCCGCCGGCGGTTTCGGGATGGTCGTTTCGATGGCGAACACCACTCCACCCGTAGACGACCCCGGGATGGTGGCGTCGCTGATTCATAAAGCCGAACGTTTGGGTTTCGCCCGGTTGCGCCCCGCTGCCACCTTGAGCCGCGGCCTTGAGGGAAAAGAACTCACCGACTTCGCCGCACTTAAAGACGCAGGCGCGGTGATGATTACCGACGACGGTATTCCGGTACAAGACGGGCACCTGATGCGCCACGCGTGCGAATACGCCGCCGAACTCGGTTTGGTCATTCAAACGCACTCCGAAGACCCCGGTTTACGGCAAAACGGCGTGATGAACGAGGGTATGGTCTCGCAGCGGCTCGGCTTACCGGGCAATCCTGTTGCCGCCGAAGCCGCGATGATCTACCGCGACTGCGAAATCGCTACCATGACCGGGGCGCGGGTTCATATCGCGCACGTCTCGTCGAAACGGGGAATGCAGGTCGTGGAGTTTTTCAAGGCGCAGGGCGCGCCCGTTACCTGCGAAGTCACGCCGCATCACCTGACGCTGACCGACGCAGCGCTCGAGACCTTCGACCCCACCTTTAAGGTCGCCCCACCGCTCCGCACCGCCGAAGACGTCGCTTACTTGCGTGACGCCGTAAAACGCGGCGTCGTGGACAGTATCGGCACCGACCACGCGCCGCACACATGGGCCGAAAAAGAGCGTGACATGGAGGCCGCACCCTTCGGCATCGGCAATATCGAGGTGACGTTTCCGCTGCTCTATACCGAGCTTGTAAAACGGGACGGACTAGCCTTGGCGGCACTTCTAGAGCTTCTGCAAGGCGGCCCTGCCGACGTCATGGGTTGGACACCCCCAACGCTCGAGCCCGGTCAGAGGGCCGATTTGGTCGTGCTCGACCTCGAGGCCAAACGTGCGGTCGAACCCGAAACCTTTAAGAGCAAGGCCAAATTCAGCCCGTGGGCGGGTCAAAGCTTCACCGGCTGGCCCCTCCTGAGCTTCATACGCGGCGAGGTCGTATTTACACCTACCACCTCGTCACCTGCTGCGTAGCTGCGCGCGCGGGCAAGCTCTACGGGTTTGGAGCAGAATAATCCCCGTGCGTAAAGGCCGTCTAAAGTCCGCAAGGGGTTGACCTGCGCGGCTGACTCGACCCCTTCGGAGACGACGAGGCCCGGGTTTTGCGCCACCGAGATAACGGTTCGGACGACCTCCGGGTTTCGCGGGCCGCCGCCCATCGCCCGGATAAACGAGCGGTCGATTTTTACGGTGTCAACGGGCAGATGGTGCCGGTACCCCAAGATAACGGGATCAATACCGTGACTAATACCGTCCACCCGTGACCGACGCCTGAAACGCGCACCTCAAACCGCTAGAGCGCGCGGCACTGACCTCCTTTGCTACCTGAGACCTCGTTGTCTGCACCCAGCGGTGCGGGGTCGTTTTGTTCACACTGCACGTCGCCGGTGACGACGTTGTAATCGACGAAAACACCGCCGGTATTTTGTAAAAGCAGCAGGTCGCCACCGATAAAGGTGTCGGAAACGCTTACAACCCCGCGGTTACCGGCAAGCTGAAGCCGACCCTCGACGCTCGAGTCGGTGACAGCGACCGCGCCGCCGCCCCCCAGCTGAAGCTTGCCAGCAACAGTTGTGCCGTCCAGCAAGACGTTCGCTGCACCCTGTCCCTGAATATCCCCCCCCACCGCGACCCCCAAGGACGCGTCTAGGCTGGCACCGGAAGCCAGAGTGATATCACCCTGAACCGTCGTACCGTTTAGCACACAGGTCTCGCCCGCCGCCACCTCGAGACTCGGCAAGCTTCCACCCTCATAGGTGCACGCCGGAGTACCCGGAGCAGGGTCGGTCGGTACAGCAGACGTCGTACTGCACCCCGCCAACACCGCTGCCGACAGCGACGCCACAAAGAACAAAAACCCGGATACACGTAAAGCTTGAATCACCATAAACTCCTTCATCGGTCGCCAAGGACTTCCCGACGCTACAACCCGGTGACATGAAAAGAAGTAGACAGGTGCCGGAAATCGCCTTTTCTTACCGGCTGAGACGCGTCTATGAGGGCTGCAACGTTTTACGCGCGGCCTGTTGGGCTGAAGAGCCACCCGCTTGAACAGCCGGGCTCGAGCGCAAACCGGCGATAATCAGTCCGGCTCAGGGGGTAGCGAAGTTTGCAACGACCGCCTTGTTACCGCTCATCGTCAGCTGACATTTTATCGCCGTACCCGCCGGGCTACACGCGCCGCCCCAGCCCGTAAAGCTCGAGGGTGTAGTCGGCTTGGCGCTCAGCGTCACTTTCGTATCAACCGGATAGAGGGTGCAGGCCGTGCCACACTTTGTACCAGGCGGTGAAGCGCGCACGTTACCTTTCCCGTTGCCCGGTTGCCTCACCGTAAGTCTGTAGGTGGCCGAGGCCGGACTAAAGGTTGCAAGCACGTTTTTGTTGCCGTCCATAGCTACCCTTACGGCGAAGGTCGTGACGAAATAAAAAGGGCAGAACGTGTCTATTTTAAGCATAGAAGCGGGTAACATACCAAATTGGTGTTTTTGAGCCTCGAGCCAAACCGTGCTAATGACCGGTGTGCGTAAACCCCTCGAGACGCCTCAAAGCCGCCGTAAAAAGGCTCGAGCCCCGCTTCGAGAAGCCCCAAGCCAATACGCAAGTTTTTTACGCCAAGAAGTCGTATACCGGCGTCTGCAAAGTCCGTTTCGGTTCTCTCTGCCCCCACGCCATACGCTGAAGTTTTTCAACTGTCTCCGGAGCAAAAAGCTGCTCGCCTGTTTGGAGGCTGACCCGAGCAGGCACATTCTCGACCACAACGAGTTTACCTTGCACCTCGAGCGTATAAGTAACGGTGCGTTCTACAAATTCTTCAGGCATCACCTTTTTGCCTCCTCACTCTAAAGTTAAACCATAATGCCGGGTCGGGTTCGTAAAGTGTGATGATTTTAATGAGTGTGCGTGATGGATAGCTACACTGAACGTGAAGCGGTCTTCGAGATTTCGGTAAAACCCAGAATTAAACAACTTGGGCCGTATTTATCGTTTGGGTAGTACTCGAGCAGTTCAGCGTTCGATGTAACTTCGCGTATTTCTGTAAGTGTAATTCGGCGCAAAATCGTTTGGTCAACAGCGTGCCGCGAGAATTCATACTGACCTAGGGCGATTTTTGCCCGGATTTCGTCAACAAGGGCCACCTGGCATTTAACCATTTGCTCACACACATGTATCTCAACTTGAGCCCGACCTAAACCACGATAGTCTGAGCTTTGTAAAACCCCTCGAGCCCCTGAAGCCGCCGTAAAAAAGGCTCGAGCGTCGGCTATACTGACGCCATGACCACGCACGACGCCGCGCTGCTCGAGCGCATCACCCTGATTCCGGGACTTATGGGCGGTAAACCAACCTTAAGGGGGTTGAGAATTACCGTAGAACAGCTTTTGCTGGCACTTGCCCACGGAGTCAGTGAAGCAGAGCTGCTAGCCGATTATCCCGAGCTGAGCCGAGACGATATTGCCGCCGCTCTACTCTACGCCGGTCAGCTTGTCGCCGAAGACCGCGTTATTCCTATTACCGACGCGGCGTGAAGTTCTTGTTCGACGTTGGTGTTGGACGAAAAGCAGAACAATTTTTAGCAGCGCAAGGACACGACGTCAAAGCCGTGCGTGACCTAGACCCGAGGTTGCCCGACAGCGACATTCTTGATATTGCCGTTTCTGAAGCGCGCCTTGTCGTGACGATGGACAAAGATTTTGGTGAACTGGTCTACCGCCCGAGGCGTACCCACGCCGGGGTGCTGCTGCTGCGTCTGGAGGCTGCCACGGGTGACGAAAAAGTAGAGGTTGTCAAGGCCATTACCAAAAACTATGCGGGCGAGATAACCGGTCGGTTTGCGGTCTATCAGAACGGCAAGTTGCGAATCAGACGGTAACTGTAAAAACCCCTCGAGCCCCTAAAGTCGCCGTAAAAAAGGCTCGAGCCCCCGGTGTGGGAGGGCTCGAGGATAAGTAACTAGAAAGGCATAAAGACTAGTTCACATCTAGCGTGACTTGGGCTGTGTCATCGTCTCCCGAAGCATTTGTGACCGTTATCGTGTACAAGCCTTCGTTTACAAGTTGTACATTCCCTAGAACGGTGCTTCTTTGACTGGCAGACAAGGCTCTCCTAAAAGAGTTGGGGCCGGTGATTACTATGCTTCCAGAGCTGAGATTAGTTACGTTCCACTGGAATGTAACCCCTTGCCCCACATCAGCCGGATTTGGTGTTGCGCGAAAGTTTGATACATCAGGACCAACTACAACATCAGCTGTATCGGTGTTGCTAATCCCAGCACCATTGCTTGCTGTAAGCGTGTATGTCGTATTGCTGGTAACAGCAGGGCTAGTCAAACTACCAGTTGGCGTCGTTATTGCTTGGTTAACCCCAGTGCCGGTAATCGTCGCTGCCGTGAATGGCCCACTTATACTCCAAGAAAGCCTGGTTGTAGCGCCAGTAGCAACATTGTCGGGGTCAGCTTCAAGATTGACGGCAGGTGCAACGCTCACTTTCTTCACGGGGCTGCTGCGAAGTACATCATTATCGCTTGTCGTTACCTGAAGGAAGTAGTTTGCGGTGGCTGTAGGCTTGAAACTAGAATCCGAAGTTTTCCCAAGAAGATTGGTCAAAACAGGTGTAGGATTACCCTCTTGGAAGATTTCCACCTCTGATGGTTGAGAACCACTCAGTGACCAAGTGAAGTTGATACTTCCGCCATATGTGACCTTCGAAGGGGTAGCGTTAAAAGAAGTAATCTTCGTTGCACCTGTACCACCACTATTGTCGTCTTTCACAGTAACTTTTACTTTAGCCGTCGTTGATGCTGAACCATTTCTTGCCGTAAGCGTATAAGTCGTGGTATCTGATGGCATTACGACTTTAGATGTACCAGTGACGGCTCCGACACCATTATCGATGGATAAAGAAGTAACCGTGCCCGTCGTTGTCCACGAAAGCGTCGAGCTTCCACCTGCTGCGATGCTCGTCGGTGTAGCTTTGAAGTTCGTGATTTTCGGGGCTACCGGGCCTCCGCCACCACTATTAACCGTCACTGTTGCCGTTTTCGTCGTTGACGCTGAGCCGTTGCTTGCCGTGAGCGTGTAGGTCGTCGTCGTCGTTGGTCTCACTGTCGTTGACGTACCCGTCACAGTGCCAACGCCGCTGATGCTGAGCGAAGTTACGGTGCCGGAAACGCTCCATGAAAGCGTGCTGCTCTGACCACTGCTAATCGTTGTCGGACTTGCCGTAAACGAATTGATGGTTGGCGCAGTTTGCCGCCACCGCCGCCACCGCCGCCACCGCCGCCACCGCCGCCACCGCCGCCGCCACCGCCGCCACCGCCGCCCCCGCCACCGCCGCCACCGCCGCCACCGCCGCCACCGCCGCCACCGCTGGAGCCGCCGACTGCCACATAACCACGTGGCGGCTGATCGACGAAGTTCCCCGCCGCGTCCGTGACCACCGTGCGGAAGACGTAGGCGAATTCGCTGCCGGAGTTTGGCAACGCGCTGATGTTCGGGGTGCCGGCATCAACCGTAATCGGGTAGACGCAGGTGACGGCGGTCTGGGTGCCGTCGAGCACACAACCGTTGAGTTCAGCGCCCAGGGTAAAGCCGCTGACCGACTGGCCTTGTACGAGGGGCGCGGCGAGTCCGGGGGGGTTGCTGTTTCTCAGCTCGATGGAGATGTTGGAAATGCCGCCGGGGTCGCTGTAAGACGCCTGGGCGTAAAAGGTGCCGCCTGCGGCGACGGTGACGACGCGCGGGTCGCTGGCGCTGGTGATGTTGCTGCCCGCGTCGTTCTGGAAGGTGCCGGTCTGGGTTGCGCTTACGCCGAAGGTGCCGCTGGGCGGGAGGCCGTCTTCGCCGGTGGTGCCGCCGACGGTCACGGTTACGGTCTCCTGGTCGCTGCCGCTGCTGTTGCTCGCGGTCAGGGTGTAGCTTGTCGTCACGGTTGGGTTGACAGTAACGCTGGTGCCGGTAACCGTGCCGACGCCGCTGATATCCAGGCTCGTCGGGCTGCCTGTTACCGTCCAGCTAAGGAGCGACCCCGTACCCGCTGCGATGGTGGACGGGTTTGCCGTAAAACTCGTGATTTGCGGCGTGCCGCTGCCGCCGCCGCCAGAAATACCGGGGCAGGCTGTCAACAGGACTGTCAGCGTTGACAGGAGCAGGAGCGGCGCGAACCTAGATAGCCTGTGCGTTGCGTGCATCTTTCCTCCAGATTGGTTGGGGTCAACCGGTTACGGCTTGCGTAAAAGGTTGCCGTTCAGACCCTTGCGGTGCTGCACCATCATATAACACAAAGAGGCTTAACAAGGGCTTAATTTTTTGTGAAGTAGTTTACGGCGCTCGGCGCGGCCCGTCTGCCGTGACGTGAGGTTGACAGCGGGTTGGCACGGGCGGCGTAGAGTGAGGTTGCATGAGTATCGAACTTTTTCTCGCATTGGTTTTCGTTGTGCTGCTTGTTCAAGGGATTTTTGAACCGTACCGGCTGGTGACCGACACCATCGACGGGCCGGTGCCGGGCTTGCCCAAAAGCTGGCAGGGGGCGCGCGTCGTACTGTTGGCAGACTTTCAGGTGGGGCTTTTTATGGACAACCGTTCGACGGTGCGGCGGGCGGTGGCCCGGACGCTGGCGCTGCGGCCCGCGGTGGTTTTGCTCGCCGGAGACTTTATCCACGACACCAAACGCGGGATTGGGCCGGTCACGGAGCTTTTAGAGCCGCTTATCAAGGCCGGGATTCCGACGTTTGCGGTCTTGGGCAATCACGACTACGCGATGCCGACAGCGAACTATCCAGAGAACCGGGAGCTGGCAGAGGGGCTCGAGCGCGCCCTCGAAAGCCTGGGCATCCGGGTGCTGCACAACCAGAGCATCAAGCTGGAAAAAACCGGGGAGACGCTCTATCTGGTCGGTATCGGCTCACACGTCCCGGACGACGACGACGTAAAAAAGGCGTTTGCCGAGGTGCCGGACGCTGCGCCGCGCCTGGTGATGATGCATCACCCCGACAGCTACGCCGACATTGCGCCGCAAAAAGCGCCGCTGGCGTTTGCCGGACACACGCACGGCGGGCAGGTGCGGCTGCCGTTCGCCTCCGGACGTACGCTCTTGACCTGGCTCCGCGACAAGCAAAACTACAACGCGGACTGGGCGCAGCGTTACGGCAAGGCCGGAAACCGGCTCTACATCACGCGCGGTATCGGGTGCAGCGTCGCGCCGGTCCGTCTGAACTGTCCGCCGGAACTTACGCTCATTACCCTCAAGCGCCCTGAAGACGCGGAGGGCGTACCGGCCTCGAGCGCGGACTAGCAGAAACAGTGCAATCCAGCCGGGAGCATGCAGCGGGGGGCGTAGCCAAGACCAGCTAGCCGACAGGCAGGAAAATGTCAAAAACAACCTGGGGTCTTTTGTATTCGCCCCGCCGCCTTCGCTATTCGCTTCACGTCACCGCCCCGAGGGTCTAACCGAACTGTACCCGACGAACCGAGGCGCTTGTGGGTGGTAGAGTTTGCCGTTATGGCGTCGCGCACTGCCCCACCTCCTCAAGACAAACCCGCCGCAAACCCCGCTCGAGTCGCCTTTCAGGGTGTCGCCGGCGCGTTTAGCCAGCAGGCCGCGCTGCAATTTTTGCCGGGCGCCGCCACCGTCGGCTTTCCCACCTTTTTCGACGGCTTTCAGGCGGCGGTACTGGGCGAATGTGATTATGCGTGTTTGCCGGTCGAAAACTCCTTGGCAGGTTCCATCAATCAAACCTACGACCTGTTGACCGATTCGGTTTTACACGTCATCGGTGAACAGGTGGTGCGCGTCGAACACACCTTGTTAGCGCCACCCGGAACAGCTTTGAGGGACGTAAAGCGCGTCTACTCGCACACGCAGGCTTTGGAGCAGTGCCGCGGCTACCTGGCCAAGCACGGCTTTGAAGCCGTGACCGACTTCGACACTGCCGGGGCCGCAAAACTCCTGAGCGAACGGGTGGCGGCGGGGACGGCTGAGGGTCACGCGGCGATTGCCTCCAAGCGGAGCGCCGAGATTTACGGGCTTACTGTTTTGGCGGAAAACATCGAAGACACGGACTTCAACTACACGCGCTTTTTTGTCCTGGGGCCGGACGAGGTGCACCGTGAAGCCAACACGCACGGCGGGCCGCACAAGTCGAGTCTGGTCATCGCCACCCGCCACCGCCCCGGCGATCTGGTGCGCTGCCTGGAGCTGTTCCCGCAAAACGGCATCAACATGACGAAGCTCGAGTCGCGCCCGCGCCGCGACAAACCGTGGAGCTACCTGTTTTACATAGATATCGAAGGCCACATCGAAGACGATAATGTACGCGAGGCGATGACCGGCCTGATGCGCCGCGCCGCGTTCGTCAAGTTTTTAGGGTCGTATCCGGCAGCGCCGACCATTGCAGAACTTTCTCGCCAGACCTAAACAACCGGCTTAGGACAGTTAGATTAAGGACAAGATGACCGAAGACACGCAAGACACATTTTTACAAGAAGCCATTACCTTAAACGACGTGCTCAAACTCTCCGGTTTAGCCGGAACCGGCGGACAGGCCAAGCTTTTAATCCAGTCGGGACAGGTTTCGGTCAACGGTGAGGTCGAAACGCGCCGTAAACGCAAGCTGCGCGAGGGCGACGTGGTGCGGGTCGGGGAGGAAGAGTTTGTCTTGGAGCTTGACGGGGAAGAAGAGTTGGGCGACTCAGAAGACCTTTAGCTGGTCAGAGCAACGATACCGGTGTCTTCCGCGAAGGCCAGCGGTTGAACTGTCTCGTTCGGAAAGAGAAGTGTGCGCTGTCTGTAACCAAGCTTGAAAGGTTCGCGGTGAACCTCTAAGATGTTTGACTTGACGTCAACAATCCAGACTTCAGGGACACCGGCTTGCGCGTAGCGCGGAAGCTTGTCCGTTTTGTCGTAATTCAGGCTCGAGCGGCTCACTTCAACAACCAATAGCGTAGCTTGAGCAGTCGGGTGCGCTTCGGAGTAAAAGAGCGGGTCGGGTTTTAAGAGCGCAATATCGGGTTCGGTCAACCGAAAGTCGTCGAGTATCAGCGGGTCTTGGACGCTGACGATGCAGCGGTCGCCGTAGCTTTGCTCGAGCAGCTTCGCCAGACGTTTGACAAGGCTTGCATGTTCCGGGCTCGGTGGCGACACAGTATAGATCTCCCCGTCTAGCAGCTCGAGGTGCTCATCAGGCGCAAAGACGCCCAGCTCCCCCATCAGCACAAAATCTTTTACGGTGAGCTTGCGTTTTTCTACCGTCATCGTAAAAGCATGATACTCGAAAATCGCCGTAAAACGCCCGTTTACGGTAGCGTCGCCCTTTTAGAGGCAGGTACCACCCTGCATCTTTATGCGTGTTATGGTCGCTTCTTGGTATGCCCAAACGCGACGACCTCCAAAAAATCCTGATTCTCGGCAGCGGCCCCATCGTCATCGGACAAGCCGCCGAGTTCGACTATTCCGGCACGCAGGCGTGTAAAGCGCTCCGCGCCGCGGGTTTTACGGTGACGCTCATCAACTCGAACCCCGCAACGATTATGACCGACCCGGAGGTAGCGGACAGGACTTACCTAGAACCCCTCACCCCCGAAGTTGCGGAAAAAGTGATTGCCGCCGAACGACCCGACGCGTTGTTGCCGACTCTAGGCGGTCAAACCGCGCTCAATTTAGCCAAAACCCTGTTTGAAGACGGCATTTTAGACCGTTACGGCGTCGAACTCATCGGCGCAAACTACGCCGCCATCAACAAGGGCGAAGACCGGCAACTGTTTCAGGCAGCGATGGAAAAAATCGGCATCAAAACACCTGCCGGGAAGATGATTACGTCTTTGGGTGAAGCGCTGGCTTTTGCCGAAACGATTGGGTATCCGGCCATCATCCGGCCTTCGTTTACGCTCGGCGGGACGGGCGGCGGGATTGCCTACGACGAGGCCGAGTTTCGGGACATCGTGCGGGGGGCGCTCCATAATTCGCCGGTGCATTCGGCCCTGATTGAGCAGTCGGTGTTGGGTTGGAAAGAGTACGAGCTCGAGGTCATGAGAGACCATAACGATACGGTGGTCATCATCTGCTCGATAGAAAACTTAGACCCGATGGGCGTGCATACCGGCGATTCGGTTACGGTGGCCCCGGCGCAAACCTTGTCCGACAAGGAGTATCAGCGGCTGCGCGACTATTCGATTGCGATTATCCGCGAAATCGGGGTGGATACGGGCGGCTCGAACATTCAGTTTGCCGTGAACCCCAAAAACGGTGACACGATTGTGATTGAGATGAACCCACGGGTCTCGAGGTCGTCGGCGCTGGCCTCGAAAGCGACAGGCTATCCGATAGCCAAAATTGCGGCGCTCTTGGCAGTCGGCTATCACCTGGATGAGCTGCCGAACGACATCACGCAGGAGACCAAAGCGGCCTTTGAGCCCTCGATTGATTACGTGGTGACGAAGATTCCCCGGTTTGCCTTTGAGAAGTTTCCCGGCACGACGGACTTGTTAGGTACGCAGATGCGCTCGGTCGGTGAGGTCATGGCGATTGGGCGCACCTTCAAGGAGTCGCTGCAAAAGGCGCTCCGGTCTTTGGAGTCCGACGTGAGGACAGAAACGAAGGATTTGAGTTTGGGGGGGCTCGAGGCCCGCCTCACCGCGACCCCTAAACGGCTCCCGGCGGTGTTAGAACTTTTACGGCGCGGCAAAAGTGTCCGGTTTCTGCACGACAAAACCGCCATCGACCCGTGGTTTTTGTCGCAACTCAAGGAGATTACCGACGTAGAACACGAGATTACGGCGCTCGGCAACCCGGAAAGCTGGAACTGGGAGACGTGGCGCGAGGTCAAACGCTTCGGTTTTTCCGACGCGGATTTGGCGGCGCTGACGGGTGCCGACGTTAAAAACATGAGAAAGTGGCGGTTGGCGCATCACAGCGCCCCGGTCTACAAAACCGTAGACACCTGCGCCGCCGAGTTCGAGGCGTACACGCCGTACCACTACTCGACGTATGAGTGGGAAGACGAGGTGGAGACCTCCGACCGGCCCAAAGTGGTGATTTTAGGCTCCGGCCCCAACCGCATCGGGCAGGGCGTCGAGTTCGACTACGCGACCGTTCACGCGGTCTGGGCACTTAAAGAGGCGGGCTTCGAGACCATCATGGTCAACTCGAACCCGGAAACGGTCTCGACGGATTACGACACCGCCGACCGGCTCTATTTTGAACCGCTGACGCTCGAGGATGTCCTCAACATCGTTGACCGCGAGAACCCGGTGGGCGTGATTGTCCAACTCGGCGGGCAAACGCCGTTAAGACTCGCGCAGCCCTTGACCGACGCGGGCGTGCCGATTTGGGGAACACCCGCGCAGGCGATTTTTGAAGCTGAAGACCGCAACTCGTTTCACCGGCTTTGCGAACGCCTAGACATTCCGCAACCCGCCGGGGGCGTCGCCGTAAAACCCGAAGACGCCGTAAAACTTGCCGAAGGCATCGGCTACCCGGTGATGGTCAGGCCGTCTTTTGTGCTGGGTGGGCGGGCGATGCAGGTGGTTTACAGCGAGGCGGAGCTCGAGCGCTATTTAGCCGAGATTTACGCCGAACTGCCGGGAAATCCGTCCATTTTAGTTGACGACTTTATCGCCGGGGCGCAAGAGGTGGACGTGGACGCCCTCGCCGACGGCGAACGGGTCGTCGTCGCAGGTGTGATGGAGCATATCGAGGGCGCGGGCGTCCATTCGGGCGATTCGGCGTGCATCACGCCGCCCGTAAACTTGAGCGCGGAAGTTGTCCAGACCCTGCTCGACTACAGCGTCAAACTTGCTGAGGCGATTGGCGTGCGCGGCCTCATCAACATTCAGTACGTGATTAAAGACGGACAAGTCCTCGTGATTGAGGCGAACCCGAGAGCCAGCCGCACCGTGCCGTACCTGTCCAAAGCCATCGGGCACCCTTTAGCCAAGTACGCTGCGCTCATCGCCGCCGGAAAGACGCTCGAGGAGCTGGGCTTTACCGAAACGCCGAAACCGACGTTTTACAGCGCCAAAGAGGTCGTCTTGCCGTTTCTCAAGTTTAAGAATATCTTACCGGTGTTGGGGCCGGAGATGCGCTCGACGGGTGAAAGTATGGGCACCGACCCCGACCCGTATATGGCGTACGCCAAAGCGCTACTGGGCGCGAACGTCAAGCTGCCGAAGGCGGGTACCGCGCTCGTTTTAGGTGACGGTTTAGACGCCGTAAAAGCTGAGCTCGAGACCCTCGGTTTTACTCTCATCACCGAGTCAACCTCTGCGGAACCCGAGTACGATTTGCTCATTGACACCGACCATACCCAGGAGCTGAGAAGGGGGCTCGAGTCCGGCGTTCCTTACGTCACCACCGCCGACGCCGCCCGCTGGTTTGTCAAAGCCCTAAGCGCCCTTCAGAAGCAGCCTTTAACCGTTCACGCCCTGCAAGACTTGACCGAAGCAAGCGTCAGCGCACCCTGACGAGCACCGTCGCCCGCGCCTGCACGTGACCCGGCGCAAGCCCTTCGCTCGTTTTGAAACCGAGGCCGACGCGTTCGGGGGACAGCTTGAGCAGCGCTGCCACGCTGCCCGCAATATCGGCGCGGTAGGGGCCGAGCTTGGGTGTGTCGAGCGTCACGACGAGCGCGACGTTGACGAGTTCGGCTTCTCTCGAGTGCAGCGTCCCCAAGCAGCGTGAGACGATTTCGCGGCTGTCCATGTTCCTAAAAGCCGGGTCGGAGGGTGGGTAATAGACGCCGATGTCGCCTAGCGCGAGGCTCGACAGGAGTGCGTCGGCGAGCGCGTGCAGCAGTGCGTCCCCGTCCGAGTGCGCCGCCGCCCCGCGCAAACTCGGCACCTCGACGCCGCCGAGTACCAGCCGTCTGTCGGCTATCAGCGCGTGCGCGTCTTCACCGAAACCGATCCGTAACCCGTCCAAAACGCTCATGACCTATTGTAGAGCCTCGCCGTGACACAATCAGCCTTATACAATCAGCTCTATGCCCCGTCCACTCGGTATCTCTACCCTCGTCCTGATTACCTTCATCTGGGGGACGACCTTCGTCATCGTCAAGGAAACCGTCGCCACCGTCTCTCCTGCGCCCTTGCTGGCCCTGCGCTTTTCGGTCGCGGCGCTGCTTTTTGCCTGGGTCAGACCGAGCCGAAAAGCTCTTGTACCGGGCCTGATTTTGGGCGTGTTGTCGTTTCTGGGCTTTGCCACTCAAACCATCGGTTTGGTCAGCACCACCGCCTCGAAAGCCGCCTTTATCACCGGCTTAAGCGTGATTCTGACGCCCCTTTTTAGTGCCCTGTGGTTTCGTCATAGTATTCCAGCACGGGCGTATCTGGCAGCGGCGGTCGCCCTGGTCGGTCTCGGACTGATGAGTTTGACAGGCGTGCAGGGAGTTACGGCAGGCGATTTATGGATTTTGGGAACCGCCGTCTTTTACGCGTTTTATATCCTCTACCTGGGCGAAGTGGCACCGAAATACGGGGCGCTCGAGCTCTCCGCCGTGCAGTTCTGGCTGATGGCGCTGCTCGCATGGATTTGGGCTGTTCCGCAGCTTGGACAGCTAAACAGCCCAAGCGCCGGATCGGTCTGGTCGCTTGTTTATCTGGGCGCGGTGGCGACAGCGCTGGTGTCCGTGTTGCAGGTGCGGGCGCAGCGCGTCGTGAGCGCACATATGGCGGCGCTCATTTTTGTGCTCGAGCCCGTCTTCGCCGCAGTGTTCGCCTACCTGCTGCTCGGTGAACGGCTCGAGGTGTGGGGCTGGGTCGGGGCCGGGCTGGTCGGGGTGGCGATGCTGCTGAGTGAACTTAGGGTAAAGAAGGGGGGGCTCGAGGGTGCGCCGCCTACACCTCACTGAGCACGTTGCTTGAGGTTGTAAACGTCTTCGCTTCGTAGAGCAGCTAGATAAGATCTTTTCGCGTCGGGGCTAAGGCCGCTATTGCTCATGAATGACACTCTAGTGAAGATTAAAGCTGCTAGCTGTATTACCATTTTTTCTATAGAATCACGTCTTACATTCTCTGGACTAACAAACCGCTCAAGTAGTTTAACAACGTCTTGACTTTCAAAACTACTGCTTTCGATGTTATGAGCAAAGCTGTTACGGACGTCTCTCAATAAGTCTATGCGCCAGTGTTCCCACTCTGGGATAAGCCCAAGAGAATACGCCATATCAGCTTTAGCGTAAAAAGAGCCCAATGGTCCATAACCGAAGAGCTTATTGACTATCTTCCCAAATTTCCCAGTTTCTTCACTCGTAGAGTTTTGCAAGCTTTCTTCGAATAAGAAGTGCGCTCGTAGCAGTGCTTCCAACTGTTCCTCTATAAACGCAGCACCAACTAGAACAAGTCCTCTATCAGATTCATCCAAAAGCGATAGCCTGAACGCCTCTATTCCTAATTTCGTTTGAATTTCGTACGCTAGTGGTTTCTTCTTTTTCTTAGACATTCTTAAAATGTTACTACGGCGCGCAGATGTGCGCCGTAGATACTTGTTTCAGGAAGTAACTGTTTACCCGCCCCCGGCTGCATCAACTTCGCCACCACACGCTTGTCTTCTAAGATGCTGATGTTCCCCGCCGCCTCTTCTCCAGCGGCAATATTCCGTAGGCTCTTCCTGCGTTTCAAGGAGCTACCAGAACCTCAATGAGGGACGGTAATAGTGCCCTACCCCGGCTCCTAACGTTGTGGACGAACTCGAAGAAGCCCAAATAGAGTGGCAACTTTTCTTGCGAGATGCCGCGATGGGGGCGAAGCCAAGAGCGCAGTAGCGACCAGAAGCCCTCAATGCTGTTGACATGCACCTCATGAAAGCCATCGCCATCTTGCGGGCATACTCACCGGCAGAGTGGTTGACGGCTTGGTGCTCGTATCCCCACTGCTCCAAGCGGTCATAGATGCAGTACTCGTCAGTGTAGATAAGGCTGCCCCTGGAAATGAAGCTTTTGATGAATGGCGCGATAGTCTTCTGCTTTACGTTGGCAAGCATCTTGATCACTACCTCACCGTTGCGTTGCAGCATCCCTAGCACAGGAGGCTTCTCCTTCTCGAGCGTGCCTCTTCCGCGGCTTCCTTTGAGTCTGCGCCTTCGTCCCTGACGCTCCTTGTTCTTGACCGCCTGAGCTTGTCCCTTGTGACCCGCAACGATATACACCTCATCGCACTCTACGGTTCCTAATAGCTCGACAGGCTTTTTTTCGCCACCACGCCCTCACGAAGCTGGCTGGTCATCTGCTGCACATCATCCTCGTTCAAATCTAGCTCTTTGGCAATCTGCCGATTGGAGAGATTCAGACCCATGAAATACAGGCACAGCACCCATACCTTCAGCGGCTGATGATGGCCTTCAAAGACGGTATCGGTAAGATCGTCGAACCGAGCACAGCACCTTCCCTGACAAACGTAGCGTTGGCGATGCGGCTGGGTGCTGTGAAAGCCTCGCTTGATGATCCTCTCTGACCCGCAGCTTGGGCACTTCACCCCACCAGGCCAACGTAGCTTGCGCACTTCCTCGAAACACTTGGCGTCATCCACCAAGACCTGGATGTTCAGCATTCGTCGAGTCTAACGGTGATTCTGCCCGTGTTGCAACGGCTTTACATTACCTCCTTGGAATCCGTTAAGAGCCAACGCAACAAACGCTGGGTCTGGTTCGCTCTTTGCAAACGGACACGGCAAGTTGTCGCGTGCGTTGTGGGTGGACGCGGTGAGGCAACGTGCAAACAGTTATGGCGTTCGGTACCTAAATCTTACCAGCAGGGCAGCTGCTACAGCGATTTTTGCAAAGCCTACCAACTTGTTCTCCCCAAAGAGCGCCATCAGGCCGTTGGCAAAGGCACGGGTTTGACCAACCACCTTGAGCGTTTCAACTGTACTCTTAGGCAACGGCTTAGTCGCTTCGTTAGAAAAACCCTGTCTTTCTCCAAGTCCGATGAAATGCACCTCATTTGCTTACACCTCTTCTTGCACCGCTACAACTTAGAGCGGGCTTCGAGCATTCGTTAATGGGCCACTACCGAGTGTTTTTACCGCTCGAGCGCAAACGGTGTGTGCTGCGCCCGCCAGTAGCTGCGCCGCAAGACCCCCGGCGACATCCCGGCAGCTTCTTTGACGCGCCTCGAGAGGTGATAACGGCTGGCAAACCCGCAGCGTTCGCTAATCGCGTCGATACTGAGGCCGCTGTGTTTTAAGAGTTCGGTCGCCGCCGCCGTCCGGCGCTGCCACACATACACCATCGGCGTCACGCCCAGCTCCCGCTTAAATATCCTCGTTAATTGCGGTTTGCTGAGCCGCACCGCCCGGGCAATACGTTCCAAATCGAGCGCTTCGGCGAGGTGATCGTGAATGAAGAGTTGCGCTTTGGGGACACGCCGGTAGGTGTCGTCGGCCTCGTGCGCGCCGAGCGCTTCCGCTTCGCCGATATAGTGCCAGAGCATCTGCAAGGCCAGCGCCTCGAAAATCTTGTTGCGGGTCGGCAGCACACTGAGGGGCGCGGTCGTCGCCTGATGGATAAGGTTTTCTAACGCCCTCGAGAGCGGCAGCACCCGGGGCAGGGTCGTAAGCCGCCGCTGCACCTCGGGAGCCAGCGTGTCCGGGCGAATATGCACGTAGCTGTGAAGCGTCTCGGTGGTTCTGGCGAACTCGAAATATTCTTCGTGTCCCGGCAAGAGGAGCCCCACCGTATCGGCCTTGAGCGCCTGCTTGGTACCGTCCACATTTACGGTAAGCGTCCCGAAGTGCAAAAACACGAGCTGAACATACGCCTGAATCCTCGGCCCGAGCGTGCTACCAGGCGGGTAAAGGGTCGAGCCGACACTGCTCTCCTCGAACCATATCGACCCCAGATCGATCACGGCTGACGGGCTAAAAGCCATAAGACCATCCTTCTAAAGATAATTTGAGACACATTTTGACACTTTCAGTCATTTCTTTCAAGCGTCCGGCTGGCTATACTAAACGGGACGAAAAACACAATATTGCCCGTGTAAACACGTTTGGAAAGAGGGTTTCGTGCAGCTTTTAGACACACATGTCGGTACACATGTGCCGCCAAAGCTCAGGCTTGCCATGATTGGTGGCGGTTTAGACTCCAACATCGGCGAAACGCACAGATATGCCGCGCGGTTTGATAACCGTTTCGAACTCGTTGCGGGTGTGTTTTCGTCGCAATCAGAACGCAGCCAACGGGCCGCGCAGCGGTTCGGCGTCGCACCGGAACGGGCCTATCACGACTGGCGGACGATGCTTGCGGCTGAGCGTGAACGCGAGGGCGGCGCGGAGGTCGTGAGCATCCTCACGCCGAACCACCTTCACTACGAGATGGCGCTGGGCGCACTCGAGTACGGTTTCGACGTGATTTGCGACAAACCGCTGACGAACTCGCTTAAAGAGGCGTTAAAACTTCGGGAAGTCGCTCAGGCGCGCGGCCTCGTCTTCGGGGTGACGCACAACTACAGCGGCTACCCGATGGTGCGTCACGCACGGGCTATGGTCAAAAACGGCGCGTTGGGTTCTCTCCGCCTTATCCAGGTCGAACACGCCTCGGGTTGGGCGGCGACGCTGTTGGAGGCGGACGGACACAAGCAGGCGTCGTGGCGGACCGACCCGGTTTATGCCGGGAAGTCGAGCGTGGTCGGTGATTTGGGCACGCACGCCCATCAGCTCGCGCGGTTTGTCGGCGGGCTCGAGCTGCTCGAGGTCTCAGCGGAGCTGATGACGCTTGTACCGGGGCGGCAGGCGGACGACAACGCGCATCTCAAGCTGCATTTTGAAGGCGGGGTCAAAGGCTTTATGTGGGTCAGCATGGCGGCGACCGGACACGAACACGGGCTCAGAATCCGCGTTTACGGCAGTGAGGCGAGTCTCGAGTGGCAGCACGAAGACCCCAACTACCTGACGCTGAGGCCACAGGGCGGCCCGCCGCAACGCCTCGGACGCGGCTCGAGCTACCTCTCGGCGGCAGCAAAGCGCGCCACCCGCACCGGCCCCGGTCACGCGGAGGGCTTTTTCGAGGCGTTCGCCAACCTCTACACGGACATCGCCGACACGGTTGTCGCGCGGCGTTACGGGATTCCCGCCGACCCGCTGGCGCTCGACTTTCCCACCGTCGAAGACGGCGTGCGGGGCGTGAAATTTGTCGAGGCGGCGGTGGCGTCGCACGAACGGGGCGGCGCGTGGACGGACTCGAGCATCTCGTTTGAAAGGGCAGCACATGACTAATCCCAGCATTAAGTTCGGACTTTTCGGCGCAGGCTTTATCGGCACCGTCCACGCAGGCAACCTCACCAAGCACCCGGATGCCGAACTCGTTTACGTGTACGACGCGCACGCGGAAACGGCGGCGAAGGCGGCAAGCACGTTCGGTTGTAGAGTAGCCGCCGCTCCGGATGAAATCTGGAACTCGGACGTAGACGCCGTACTTATCGCCTCTTCGACGAACACCCACGCCGATTTGCTCGCCCAAGCCGCAGACGCGGGCAAGGCGGTCCTCTGCGAAAAACCCATCGACCTGGATTTAGCGCGTGTCAAAGCGGTCGTGAGTAAAGTGACACGAGCAGGCATTCCCATCAGCATCGGGTTCAGCCGCCGTTTTGACACGAACCACAAACTTTTGCACGACGCGGTGCAGTGTGGCGAGGTCGGCAAGGTCGAGCTGATGCACCTCACCACGCGCGGCCCTACCCCGCCGCCTATCGCCTACGTCAAGGTTTCGGGTGGACAGCTTCGCGACCAGACCATTCACTTCTTCGACCTTGCCCGCTGGTTGGCCGCCGACGAAGTTGACTCGGTTTACGCCAAGGGCGCGTGCCTCATCGACCCGGCCATCGGCGCAGCGGGCGATATCGATACGTCGGTGGTAGTGCTGAACTTTAGAGGCGGCGCAATCTGCACAATCGACAGCAGCCGCCGCGCCGCCTACGGCTACGACGAACGCTTGGAGGTCTTCGGTTCCGACGGACTGGTGATTTCCGAACGCAAACCCACCGCTAACGTCACACGTTACGGCGGCGACAAGGCCGTTCAGCAGGGCACGTATGCGGGCTGGTTCGAGCGTATGGAGGGAAGTTTTTACACCGAAATCGACGCCTTCGTTACGGCGTTGCAGGGGGGCGTAAAACCCTCACCCTCGCTTGACGACGGCTTAAAAGCGCAGCTCATCGCCGAAGCCGCCGTAACGTCGTTGCACACGCAGCAAGTCGTCCCGGTCGAACAGTGGGAGCCGTGCGCGTGAGGGGCGACGGAAAGGAGAGTAAAGCGTGAACATCGGACTGATTACCGAAAGCCTGGCACAGCTGAGTTTTGATGAACTACTGGAAACGGTCGGCGAGTTGGGAATTGAGCGGCTCGAGTTCGGCACCGGCAACTGGGCGCAGGCTCCGCACCTCAGCTTGGACGACCTTTTGGAACGCGCGGCGGCGCGGCGGGAGTTCTCGAGCAAGCTAGCAGACCACAGCTTGAGCATCAGCGCCCTCAACTGCTCGGGCAACCAGCTCGCCTCCGGCGAAGCGGGCCGCCGTCACGACGAGACGGTCAGAAAGACCATCAAGCTCGCCAACCTTTTGGGGGTAGGGCGCGTCGTCCTCATGTCCGGGCTGCCCGCCGCGCCCGGCGACCGTTACCCCAACTGGGTCACGGTGGCGTGGCCACCCGAAACCGCTGAAATTCTCACCTATCAGTGGGAAGAGGTCGCTATCCCCTACTGGCGAGACCTGGCGCGCTACGCAGCGGGCTTGGAGGTGCGGCTATGCGTCGAACCGCACGGGCAGCAGCTCGTCTACAACACCGAAACGATGCTCAAGCTGCGTGACGCGGCAGGCGAGAGCGTCGGGGTGAACTTCGACCCGAGCCACATGCTGTGGATGGGCGGCGACCCGCTCACAGCCATCCGCCCGCTCGCCGAGGCGATTTATCACGTCCACGCCAAGGACACGCGGCTTGAAGATAACCGCCGACCCAACACGCTCCTCGAGACCAAACCTAACGCGCAGGTGGCGACGCGTTCGTGGAACTACGTCACCCTCGGGCGCGGGCAACCCGACGCGTTCTGGCGCGACTTCGTGCGTTTGCTCACCGAAGCGGGTTACGACGACGTGCTGAGCATCGAACACGAAGATTTGAGCCTGACACCCGAAGCGGGCGTCCGCGAAGCAGCAGGACTGTTGCGGCGCATCCTGGCCCGTGATTTAGCCGGTGACGCCGTAAAGGAGGTGGCCCATTAAATAGAACACAGCAACTCGGCCCGTAACCGCAAACATCTATCTACCCCCCTGGAGGAATCATGAAAAAGCTCACCGTTTTACTTGCCCTCGTATTAGCCGCGCTACTGAGCGTAACGTTCGCTCAAGAACCCAAGTACCGCTTCGTGATGGTCTCACACATCGGCCCGAGCGACCCCAACATGCTCTGGTTGACCAACGCCATCAAGGACTTTGAAGCGAAATACCCGGATGTCAAGGTGGAGTACATCTCGCCGAGCGGCGAATACAGCCTGCAAGAGTTTTACCAGCTCATCCAGCAGGCCATCGCCACCAACCCCGACGGCCTCGCCGTGCCGATTCTGAACGCTGAAGCGGAAGACCCCATCTTGCGCCAGGCTATCGACAGCGGTATCCCTGTGGTGGCCTTTAACGGGGCCGACACGCGCCCTAAAGATGAGCGCATCCCGTACCTCACCTACGTCGGCGGCGACCTCTATCAAGACGGCTACCAGGCGGCTCAGTATGCGCTCGCAGCCGCAAAAGCAGGCGAAGTGCCGACGCCGACCCGCGTGATGTGTGCGAACCCCGATACCGGACACGCGGGGCTCAACGCCCGCTGCACGGGCTACCTCGACGCGATGTCGGAGGCGGGCGTCGAAGGCGAGATGTTTAACGTCACGGCGGAACCCGCTCGAGCCCGCAACCTGCTCGAGGCTTACCTCTCGAACAACACCGATATCAACTATATCTACAACGTCACCACCTTCTCGACCCCGTGGGTTTACGAGGTCGCGACAGACCTAGACCTGAGCCCCGACGTAGATATGGAAGGCCTCACCTTGCAGGGCGTCGACGACAGCCCCTTATCGATTGAAGGGGTCAAGCAGGGCTACCTCTTGACGACCCACAGCCAGGGTTTTTGGCTTCAGGGCTACAGCCCAATGGAGTGGCTCTACTGGAACAAGGAATTCGGTTACGTGCCGCAGTCTGATATCCTCACCGGCCCCGTTATCATCGACAAGAGTAACGCTCAGACCTTTGAAGCGGTCGTGCGGAAGCTCTTCGGCGACAGCGAATACGACAGCCAGAGCATCTGGTAAATCAAGAGGTGCAGCTCTCAAGCTGCACCCGAAACCTTTTAGTTGCTCGAGGGTTTAAGAAACCTTTAGTCAGACCTTAACCGAACCGGGCTCAATTGACGCATCCCCTAAAACGTGAGGTTAGGCTCAGGAGGTCAGCGTGTTACGCAACTTGTTTAAGCGGAGCGAAACGCCTATTTTGCTCGGGGTTATCGCCCTGTTCGTTCTCTTTTCTGTTATCGACCCGGGAAGCTGGCTAAAGGCGCGAACGCTCAACAATGTTTTGCAGTTTACCGCCATCTTAGGGTTTATCGCCATCGGCGAAGCACTGCTGATTATCTGCAAGGAGATCGACCTGTCGGTGGGTTCGGTGTACGGGGTGGTCGGTATCGTCTTTATCGGCCTCGAGCCGGTTTTGGGCGTGGTCGGCTCGTTTGTTCTGGCGATGACTATCGCCGCCGCTATCGGCCTGCTCAACGCGCTTTTGGTCATTAAAGGACGCCTCAGCTCGGTAATCGTCACGCTCGGCGCACTCTTTTTTTACCGGGGGCTTATCTACATCACCACCGGGGGCAACGCGCCCAACTTTGACCGTGAAGCACGGAGTCACTGGTTTACGCAGCTCTTGGGCGCGAACTGGTTGTCGGTCGAAAACGCCGTAATCTGGCTCATTATCATTCTAGTCGTCTTTTCGCTCTTGCTGACGCGGACGCGTTTCGGCAATCATCTCTTGGCGGTCGGCGGCGACGAAGCGAGCGCCCGCTCGAGGGGCATCGACGTAGCCCGCGTTAAAACGCTCGCTTTTGTGGCAACCTCCACGCTGGCGGGTTTTGCCTCAATCCTGACGCTGGCGGACTCGCCGCGCACGCACGTCACGCTGGGCAGCGACCTGGAACTCGAGGCTATCGCCGCCGCCGTCATCGGCGGGGTCGCCCTCACGGGTGGACGCGGAACGGTCGTCGGCGCGGTTTTAGGTGCGTTCTTTTTGACGAGCGTCCGCTACGAGATTATCGCGCTCGGCATCCCGCCCTCGTGGTATCTGAGTTTCGTCGGCGTAGTCCTCGTCGTCGGCGTGGTCTTAAACATCACCATCACCCGGCGCGTCACGGGCCTGAGTACATAACAGCTAAGCACTAAGCAAAAAGACCCGAACAGAAAAAACTCGATAGAAAGAAGGTGAACGGCGTGGCAGACATACCTGGTACCCAACCGGGCACACCTAGAACCCCAGCCAGCAAGCAAACCGGCGCCCAGCCCCTTATTCAGATGAAAAACATCCACCTCCGCTTCGGTCAGTTCGACGTGCTAAGAGATGTCAGCGTGGACTTTTACCCCGGCGAGCTGGTCGGTTTGGTCGGGGACAACGGCGCGGGCAAAACGAGCCTGATCAACATCCTCTGCGGTATCCACAGCCCCACGCAGGGCGAGGTCATCGTAGACGGCAAACGCCTGAGAAACTTTCACCCCAGGCAAGCTATCGACCTAGGCATCGAGACCATCCAGCAGTCCGTAGGCGTGTGCGGCAACCTCTCGGTCGCGCGGAACTACTTTTTGGGGCGTGAACCGACCAAGAAGATACTGGGCATCCCCTTTTTGGACTTTGGGAAGATGCGGGACTCGAGCCGCAAGGTCATCCGCAGCTTCGGGCTGCGCGACCATGTAGACGTAGACGATGAAATCGCCATGCTTTCAGGCGGTGAGCGGCAATCATTTAAGATTGGGCGGGCGGTGGATTTTCGTAACCGCATCATGATTTTAGACGAGCCGACCAACCACCTCTCGGTACGCGAGCGGCAGCACGTCAACGATTTGGCGCTTCAGCTTAAAGAGCAGGGGCTTTTGGTTATCTACATCACCCACGACATCTTTCAGATTCACCGGCTGGCCGACCGCATCGTGATTATGGAAAACGGGCAAAAGGTCATCGACGTGCCTAAGGGCGAGATGTCGGCAGAAGAACTCGAGCGCGTCATCCGCGACGGCGGTCGCGTGGTCGAGGCGGCGTGAGGGCGCTGCTGCGGTTTCCCGAGGTCGGCATCCTCAGCGTCGCCGTGCTGCTCGTGGTCTTGTTTGCCGCGACCACAGGCGGCGGCTGGCTGGCAGTCGCCAACCTCAAGTCCGTGTTGCAGGTTATGTCCGTCCTGGCGATTATGGGCATCGGGGCCGCGCTGGTCATTACCGTCGGCGAAATCGACATCTCGCTGGGGTCGGTTTTTGCGATGGCGGCTTTTACCTACCTGGGCGCAGCCGAACGGATAGGAACACCTGTCGCCGCCCTGCTCGCGCTCCTGGTCGCCGCCGCTATCGGCGCGCTTAACGGCTACCTGGTCGGCTACCTCCGCATTCCCTCGCTGGTCGTCACGCTGGGCACGCTCTTTACCTTTCGCGGGGTGGCGCTGGCTGTCACCGAATCCGGCTATTTTTTTAGCGCCGGCAGCGACATGCGAAGCTCGTTTGTTTACGGGCTGTTAGGCGGCGGGCGTATATTCGGCCTCAGCACCGCCGTCCTCTGGCTCGTCATCGTGGCGACGGTCGTTCATCTCTACTTGCTCTTTACGCCCGGCGGCAACCGTCTTCTGGCGGTCGGTGGCGACGCAGCGAGCGCCCACTCGCGCGGCGTCGGCGTCCGGCGTATCAAGCTGGGCGCGTTTGTCGCCAGCGCGGTTTTGGCGGGCTTCGCCGGTCTTTTGGAAGCCTCGAATATCGGGGTGGCGGAGGGGAGTTTCGGGCGGCTGATGGAACTCGAGGCCATTGCCGCGGCGGTCTTGGGCGGCTGCGTGCTGGGCGGCGGACGCGCCTCTATTTGGGGAACGGTGCTGGGCGCGTTCGTCCTGACGAGCATCCAGAGCTACCTCATCGTCGCAGGTATCGACTCGCAGTGGTACATCTTGCTGCTCGGTTTGCTCGTGGTCGCGGCAACGCTCGCCAACCGTCTAATCGCCAACGCCGCAGGCCGTCTCGGACGGCGGCGAACCGGGCTCGTTTAGCTAAACGTACAGGTCGGCGTAAAGCTCAAAGCACGGTGTGCTTCACCTAGCGAGCAATGAGCGGAAATCAAAGCTCTTTACTCATTGCTCAGAACTCATGACTGTATTTATAACTATCTTGGAGATAACGTGAAAACCCTCAACATCGGTCTTATCGGCAGCGGCTTTATGGGCAAAGGTCACAGCATGGCCTACAACCTCGTGCCTAAAGTCTTCAGTCCGCTCCCCGCCTACCCCCGTTTACGGCTGCTCGGCGACGTTTCGGAGGAATTGGCAAAACGGGCCGCGCACGATTTCGGCTTCGAAGACTACGCGGTGGGGTGGGAGGCGGTCGTCAACCACCCGGAAGTGGACATCATCGACATCACCGCGCCCAACCACGTTCATAAAGACATTGCGGTTGCGGCGGCTAAGGCAGGCAAACACATCTACTGCGAAAAACCCCTGGCGGTGACGCTGGGGGACGCGCGGGCGATGTTAGACGCTGCTGAAAAGGCCGGTGTGCGGACGATGGTAGGCTTTAACTACCTTAAAAGTCCGGCGACCTTGGCAGCCAAACAGCTCATCGAAGCGGGCAAACTCGGGAATGTGTGGCACTTCAAGGGTTACTTCAATCAGGACGTTTTGGCTGACCCCAGACTGCCGTTCTCGTGGCGTTTTGAACGAGAGATTGCGGGTTCGGGTGCGCTGGGCGATTTGGGCGCGCATATCATCGCGGTCGCCCTGTCGCTCGTCGGGGACATCGATAAGGTGTCGGCACTCACCGAAACGTTTATCAAAGAACGCCCCGTTGCGACGGGCGCTTACGGGTATGACGGCAAAGCCGACGCGGACGCCCCTAAACGCAGCGTCGAAAACGACGACGCCGTACAGATGCTCGTCAAGTTCAAAAACGGTGCGACAGGGACGCTCGAGTCGAGCCGCGTCGCCCAAGGCCGCAAGGTCTACCTGGCGTATGAAATCAACGGCAGCAAGGGCTCGTTACGGTTCGAACACGAACGGATGAACGAGCTGAGCGTCTATTTTTCGAACGACCCCGAAGGCACACAGGGGTTTAGAACCGTCCATACCGGCCCGCGACACCCTTACTACAGCAGTTTTTGGCCTGTCGCCGGGTGCGGTCTGGGGTTTGGCGACATGAAGGTCATCGAGATTTACGAGCTGCTTTACGGTATCGCCAACGACACGCCTATTCAGCCGGACTTTAGGGACGGGGTGAAGGTCAATCAGGTCATCGCGGCGGCGCTGACTTCTGCCGACGAGGAGCGGTGGGTCCGGGTTGACGACGTTTAGGACGCTCGGATGAGGCTCGAGCAAACCTCTTCAACTGAGAACAGCTGCAAACTAACGCTACGGGTAGCTAGGACAGCAAAAAGCCCGGTTGCAAATACTTAGACAAGCAAACATAAGTCCAGCTGTAAGAGGTTACAAAGTTTTCAAGCAAAAGCCGCATGACGCACTATTTTCTGACCAAGATACCCGCCCGGTAGAGCGCCGCCAGAAAATCAGCTTCTTGCGCCTCGAGGGGCTCTTCCTCGACCCGCACCAGGCAGTAGCGAAACCCGGCCTGCAAGACCGCCGCGCGTGTCTGTCCAAGGAAACGGTGCACTGCCTCCTTATAAAGCCGCACCTCGTCGGGGCCGACCTCGAGCGTCTCCCCCGTTTCGCTGTCACGAACCTCGAGGCGGCTACCCTCGGGCCTCAGGTCAGCCGCGCTCATGATTTGCACGAAACACACGTCGAGCCGCCGCGCCCTAAGTGCGATTAAAGCAGGTTGCAACGACGCCTCATCAAAGAGGTCGGACAACACGACGACCATCCCGGCGGCGTAGGACGTGCTTGCCGCAAACGCCGAGAGCGCCGCCACGGGCGCTTCAGGGGCAGGCTCAGGCGTCTCACCGATAAAACGCCACAGCTCGGGGAGCTGCGTGCGTGCGCCGCCGCGCGGACTCAGCGCGCCGCCGAAGCGCCCGACTTGCGTCCGCATGCCGAGTGAGGTCGTCACCAGCATCGCCGCGAGCCGCTGCGCCGCTGCGAACTTGCCGCCCACGTTCATACTCGGCGAGGTGTCGAGCAAGACCTGCAGCGCCGAGGTACGCTCGGCCTGAAAAAGCCGGGTGAAGAGCTTGCCGGTGCGGGCGTAGGCTTTCCAGTCGACGTAACGCAGCTCATCCCCGGCACCGTAGGGGCGCACGTCGAAGAACTCCAAGCTGCTCCCCGCCTCGCGCACCAGCCGCTCGCCGGACATCGCGTTCAGGACGCGGGGCGCGGGCACGTAGCGCGACAGCAGTGCCCTTGTGGGGGCACTCAGGGTTAGCGAGGTTTGAGTCACAGGCGGGGCTATTTGACGGTCTTGAGCAACTCGGCGATAACTTCGTCGGGCGTCGTCCCGGAAACCTCCGCCTCGAAGTTTAAGAGCAGCCGGTGCCGGAGCGCTGCCGGGGCTGCCCGCTTGAGGTCGCTGAGTTCGACGTTCGGGCGCGCTGCCGCAAGCGCGTAACCTTTTGCCGCCAAGACCATCGCCTGTGCGCCGCGCGGCGAAGAGCCGAGCCGCACCAGCGGGTGTGCGTGACTCGCCTCGACAAAGCCGACGACGTACTCTAAAGCGCGGCTTGCTACCGGCACCGCCCGGAGCGTCGTTTGGAGTTCGGAAAGCTCGCTGTGGCTGATAACCTGTGCGACTTCTGCTTCGTGCGAGCCGGTCGTCGCGGAGAGAATCCGGGTGAGCGTGGCGGCGTCGGGGCGCGGAACCAGAATCTTGAACAAAAACCGGTCGAGCTGCGCTTCGGGAAGCGGGTAGGTGCCTTCCATCTCGAGCGGGTTCTGCGTCGCCAGCACCGTAAACGGTTTCGGTAACGGATGCTCTTCACCGGAAACCGTGACGGCGCGTTCTTGCATCGCCTCTAAGAGCGCCGACTGCGTTTTCGGCGTCGCCCGGTTGATCTCGTCGGCTAACAAAACCTGATGAAAGACCGGCCCCGGTTGAAAGGTAAAGTGGGCGCGCCCGTGTTCTTCGGACAAAAGCGTCGTCCCGGTAACGTCGGCGGGCATCAGGTCGGGGGTGAACTGTACGCGCCCGAAGGTAAGGTCGGTAGCGTCCGCGAGCGCGCGCACCAGACGGGTTTTGCCGAGACCGGGCGCACCCTCCAGAAGCGCGTGCCCCCCCGCTAAAACGACGACCAGCAGGTCTTCGACGACCGCGCGCTGTCCCAGAATTGCACCTTCGACGGCCCCGGAGAGCGCCTTAAAACGCTCGGCAAACGCCGTGTGTGGTCCCTGTTCACTCATGTAATCCCAGCTTATCATCTTCCGGTCGCACTGCTCGAGTTTGCAGTTGCCCCGCCCGGGCGCATTAATCGGGTTCATTCTCTTCAGGAATGACCCGGACGTGGCGGCGTTTGCGGCGTTCCTGAAGTGCCCGCATCCGCTGGAGCAAACGGGTATCGCGGGCGTGCGGGGTCGGGGCAGGAAGCTTGGCTGATACCGTGCTCCCGCGCAGCCCCAGCAACCCGTAGCTGTACAGTTCACGCACCAGAGCGATCATTACGGCGAGTAGCGGCACGGCGAGCAGCACACCCACCACACCGAAGATATACCCGGCTAAAATCTGGGTGAGGAGTGTGGCGGCGGGCGGAATACTGAGCTGACGCCGGACGACCGAGGGGGTCAAGACGTTGCTCTCGAGCAGCTGAATCCCTAAATACGCCCCGACCATCAGCGGAATCTGACTGGGATTTGAGATGAGCAAAAACACCACGATAGGAATAACCGGCAAAATCGCACCGATGTTCGGGATAAAGGTGGCGAGTCCGGCAAAAACCGCGACGACCATCACGTTGGGCATCCCCAGCGCGCCCAAAATCAGCGCAACCAGCGTAACGGTAATCGAGATCGAAATCAGGAGCGTCGAAAGCCACGTCCTGAGCGTGTGGTAAAGGACGCTCCAGAGCCCCAGCAGCTCGAGTTGCCGGTGCGCCGGAACCAGGTAAAGAGTGGCCCGCACATACGCTTTGGGCTCAGCGATAAAAAAAATCGCCAGCATCACGACCAAAAACAGGTTGGCTAGAAGTGTAAAAACGAAGTTACCGCCGCTGATCAGTACGGGTAATCCGGCACTCAGCGCGTCGCTGAGAAGTTGCTGGAGACGCAGGGGCGTCAGCGAAGCGCTGTTCAGATTACCCGTGAGCGGTGGCAACAAGCGCCCCAACAGCGTCTCCTGATTACTCAGCTCGGTGTAAGCCTGGCTTAACTGGGTCGTAAAGGCCGGGAGACGCAGGGCGATCTCATAAAGGTCGGCCCCGATTACCGGGACGAGCCAAATCCCCAAGCCGAGTGCGATGACCACGGTAGCGAGCACCGACAAGATAACCGCCAGCGCCCTCGGCATAAAGCGCTCCAGGTAGCTTACCGGGATGCTGACCAAAACCGCCAGCACGATAGCCAGAAATCCCAGCATAAAAGTCGTGCGAAAACGCCACAACGTCAGCAAAAGCACGAGGATAACCAGCACAAACAAGGTACGCAGTGCAAACTTTCGAAACGTCATACGGTAGCGTCACTCCCCAGCCTCGGCAGCTCAGCGTAAACCAAGCGCTCGAGCACCCCTGCAGACGACCTTACCACCCCCACCTCGAGCCCGCATCACCCGGTTTGGTATAGATTAGAGCGAAGTAACGTGAAAGGGGAAAATCATGGTCAAATACGGCGCACACGGCTTTGTCTGGCTTGGCGACTGGAGCACCGACGCGGGCAACGACACCATTCGCAAGGCGGCGGAAACGGGTTTCGACCTGTTGGAAATTCCGCTTTTAGACCCTGAAAACTTCGACGCCAAAAGTCACAAAAGGGTTTTAGATGAAACGGGACTCGAGGCTACTATCTCGCTCGCGCTGCCCCGCGAGTTTCACATGCCCGACAACCCCGAAGGAGCCAAACGCTTTTTACGCCGCGTGTTGGGGCACATGGAAGAACTCGGCAGCACCTATCTGGCAGGCTGCCTCGGCTACTCGCTGGGGGCTTTGACCGGCAAACCGCCGACGGCGGAGGAGCGCCGGATTATCGTGGACGGTTTGCGCGAAGTTGCCGAAGACGCCAAAACGCGCGGTATTACGTTGGCGCTCGAGGCGTGTAACCGCTACGAAACGCATCTCTACAACTCGCTGCACGACACCCGTGAGGCGGTGCTCGCCATCGGCACCGACAATATGCAGCTTCACGCCGACACCTATCACATGAATATCGAAGAAGAGGGGTTCTACACGCCTTTTGTCGAAACGCAGGACGTTTTGGGCCACGTCCACATGAGCGAAAGCCACCGTGGGCTCGTCGGCACCGGCACCGTAAACTGGGACGAGGCCTTTCGCGGTCTTAAAGACGCGAACTTTTCCGGGAATCTAGTTTTGGAATCGTTCGCCGCCATCAACCCGACGATTGCCGCCGCAACCTGTTTGTGGCGTCCGACGAACCAGCCGCCGGAGGTTTTAGCGACGCAAGGTTTGGCCTTTTTGAAAGAAGGGGCGAAAAAGCACGGTTTGGCCTGAGCAATGAGCAATGAGCAATGAGCAATGAGCAATGATAAAAACGTGCCCGACAGCTAAAATAGCGTTGGGCACATTTTCGTACAGGTGTCTACTGGTGCGGGGGTTCAGGGGTCGCTCTGCCGCTTTTCCCTTTCCTCACGCTCTTCTTTTTCTTCTTCCAGCCACTGATCTACCTGCTCTTTTTGTGCGCCGAAGTCGTCACCTGGTAGCAGCTCATCGTCGGGCGGTGGGTTCGGTGTATCGGTCACTGTTCGTCCGCCGGTATCTCTTCGTAGTCGTCATCGTCGGGGTACTGGTCGTCTTCTAACGGTTCGGCTTCATCGTCGTCTCGAGCCTGCACGGGCAAACCAAACAGGGCCTGGGTCATATTTTCCTCCTGCGGTTATTGTGGGCAGGAGGTGGGGGTAAAACTGTAAGGCAGGGTGAAGTTAGGGCGTGACTACTGAACGGTGATGCGGTCGGGTGAAACGACCTCATACCAACCGCCTGTTTCAGAACTGCCGGCGAGCCGAACTATGACCGCAGAACCAATATTCTTATCTGCGCTAAATGCCTTGACGAAACGAACCGGTTTTTCGGGAAGTTTAGCAGAAAACATGTTGCCATCTTCTACCCGAACGACTTCAAATGAGGCATAGAAGTCCGCAGCGAACGGGTCTATGATACGCGACAAATATCTATCCAGCGTATCAGGTGCAAGGATTGTGATGATACCGTAAACACCGGATTCTGCTGCCTTCAGGCCGAGTTCTGCCTCTTCTAATGGCGTGTCCGTATCAACACGCGAATTTATAGCAAAAAAACCTTGCTTCATCTCGATTGGATCAACCAAATCTCTGAAGAAAACGTTCTCGAGATAGTTATCGTAGAAGTCATCACTGTTCACCGACCTCAGTTTAGTTCCGACCTGAAAGGAAACCTCACCAAGATGTACGGTAGGATTCTTATCCCCTTCAAGACGGATTGGTAGTTTAGACTGCTTACCTACGGCTTCCAACAAATCCCAAAGTGAAAGAGCACTGGGAACAGCGGAGATTTCAGTACCTTTAATTATGTCACCTGAATCGAGTAACCATACTACCTCACCCGAATCATTAACGAGCAGTGACGAAGAATCCAAAGGAACTTCAACTGGAGGCAGGCTGGGAAACGTAAGCGTCAGCATTTTATCTTCTTGGCGAACCGTTACGCCCTGCGCTTCTAACGTTTTTGTCAACGCTTTTGTGTCGAGCCAAAGATTGTTGTCCAACCTCTGGCATGAGTTGAAAGCCGCGAGCACCGAATCAGTTCTGAGAGCTGCCGTACATTTCGGTGAAGGCCAGAAAAACGAACCTATAACCGGCGACTGTGCAGCACCTTTCGGTAAAAGCGCCACCACTAGCACAAATGCTGCCGCTAACACTGCGCCCGAACCTAACAAAGTTGGAAAGGTATAAAGCCGTGCCATCCCGAAACTCACCTCCTGCGGTTTACCAAGCTCAGCCAGCGCTTTTTTTACGGCGTCCGTCTCCCCTAACCCGCCGATGCGGTAGGCCATCACCCGCTCCTCAAGGTGCGCCGCCAACTCTTCCCTGACCTCGAGCCGCTTCTTGCCCCAAAGCCCCCGCGTCGCCCGCCGTAG
Source organism: uncultured Trueperaceae bacterium (assembly GCA_963799485.1). Classification (GTDB taxonomy): domain Bacteria; phylum Deinococcota; class Deinococci; order Deinococcales; family Trueperaceae; genus Truepera. The sequence continues at coordinate 235,876 of CAWCXJ010000001.1, read as the reverse complement.
GTAGGTTTCAACACACGTTTCTACCGGTTCGGGTTTCATTTCGCCTCCCAGAGCGCCCCGACTGCGCCGTTAAAGCGCTCCCAGGCTTCACGTTTTACGGCGAGTTGCCCCTTACCCGCGTCCGTCAGGCGGTAGTAGCGGCGGCGCGGCCCACCCGTGTCTGAGGGCGCAAACTCGGCCTCGACAAGGCGGGCTTTCTCGAGCCGGTGCAAAGCCGGGTAGAGGCTCCCTTCCTTAAAGTCGAAGTAACCGTCCGTACGGCCCCGCGCCTCGGCGATAATCTCTAGGCCGTACTTGGGGCCGTCCTCCAAAATCGCGAGCAAGATGAGGTCGAAGTTGTCTCTCAGCAAGCCTTTACTCATACGCACCTCCGGATAGTTCTAGAGCTTTACATAGCGTCGCTAGGTGATTATATAGTAAAACTAGGTAGCTGGCTTGTCAAGCCTTTAGAGGGCCGGGTCGGTGTACGCTGAAAGAACCTGGAGGTGTACAGATGCGGGGGTCAACGGTTTTCGGCATCGCTTTGGGGGCGGCGCTCGTCGTGAGCTTTATCAGTTCGCGGCGAGGCGGCGGCTAAGGGCGCATGATTACGGAGTCCGGCGACGTGGTTTCTGAAACCCGGGAGGTCGGGTCGTTTAGCGGCGTCAGCTTGTCGGGAGTCGGTGACATGACGGTCTCTTTAGGCGACAAACCGAGCCTCGAGATACGTGCGCCGGAGAATATGCTCAACGTTTTGGAGACCGAAGTTGAGGACGACACCCTGAAAGTCAGCGTCAAACGCACCCTGCGGTTGCCGAGACGGAGCAGCGTCGGTTACCGCGTCGTCACGCCGAATCTGGAGCGGCTAACGGTTTCCGGCGCGGGCGACGTCCGAGCGGAGAAGGTCGCCGGGGACGACGTGACGCTCTCGTCGAGCGGTGCGGGAAGTCTTTACGCCGAAGACGTGCAGGCAGACGAGCTCGAGGCAGACCTGTCCGGCGCAGGAGACATGCAGCTTTCAGGAGCCGTGACCGAGCAAAAGGTTACGGTCTCGGGCACAGGCAGCTATGAGGCGTGTGCACTTCTGAGCGAAAACACCGGGGTTGATGTTTCGGGCGCGGGTGACGCCTTTGTTCAGGCAACCGACACCTTAGACGCGTCCGTATCCGGTGCGAGCGATGTGCGTTACCGGGGCGAACCGGAGGTTTTCACAGACATTTCCGGGGTTGGAACGGTGTCGCCTTCAGAACGTTGTCCCGAGCAGGTAGAAAAAAGTCATCGGGAAGGCCACGAATGAGTTTGTCTCCAAAAACGTGATGTGCGTCTTAGTTTGCAAGTTCAAAAGGGTGAAAACTTAAGGGCATGTCTGCCGAACGCGCTACCCCGGAGGAACACACCCGCGAAATTGAACGTATCCATAAACTCATCGACGTGATTCGTAAACAAGCCGAGGCCTTGCAACAGGCGGCTCACGACCTACCCGACGGACAGGCCGACGGGCTCAGTGAAAAAGCCGACGAACTGCGCCACACCGCCGATGAGCTGCTAGAAGAGGTTGAAGAGCTCGAGCATCAAGCCTGATCAACCTACAACTTGTGGACGACGCTTTTGGTCGCCTCGTAGAGGGCTTTGTACTGCTCGAACAGTTCGTCGTAACGCGGTGCGTGCGCCGTATTGGGCTCAACGGTGCGCGTCGCCCCTACCCAGGTCTCGAGGTCGTCGCGTTTGACCAGCCCAGTCGCCAGACCTGCCAAGAACGCGTCGCCGTAGCTTGCGCCGATGGTTTGTCGGGGGACGATTTGCGGTGTTTTGGTGATGTCCGAAACGATCTGCACCCAGGTGTCGCCTTGCGTACCGCCGCCGACGGCGACGACTCGTTTGAGAGGTGCGCCGAGTTCACGGAACGCCTCGAGGTTTTGCCGGATACCGAACCCGACGCCCTCCAAAGTCGCCCGGAAAAGGTGGGCTCGAGTGTGCGAGAGCGTCAACCCGGCGATCACGCCCTTGGCTTTCGGGTCGTTGATGGGCGTGCGCTCACCGCTGAAATACGGCAAAAGCAAAAGCCCGTCCGACCCCGGCGCGACATGTTTTGCACCCTCGAAAAGTCTGCCGTAAGCCTCGGACTCGGGATATTCCTGTGCGAAGTTGTCCCGCAACCACCTTGTCAAAGAGCCTGTCGTGGACATTCCGGCGGCAAGGGCGTACTGTCCGGCGAACGCGCCCGCCGTCGTCCAGGTGCGGGGGTCGGGCGCAGGTTTTTCTAAAACGAGGATAAAAAAGGTGGTGCTGCCGTACATCACCATCAGGTCGCCGGGTTGGGTCACGCCGACGCTCAACGCTTCGCTGAGGGCGTCGACTGCGCCGACTGCAACAAGCGTCCCGGCTTTGAGTCCGGTTTGCCGTGCGGCTTCGGCGCTCACCGCACCGGCCACTTCGTCGCTGGGAGCCAACCGGGGCAGCAGTTCCAGAGGGGCTACGGCGCCCTCGAAACGGGACGACCACTCGAGCGTCCCTATATCGATCAGCGGCATATAGTGACTCGCCGTGTGTTTGTCCATCACTTTTTCGTGCGTCAAACGGTAGACAAGGTAGCTGCTCGCTGTCGTCAGGTGCGCGGTTTTCGCCCACACCTCGGGTTCGTGCCGCCGCAACCACAAGATTTTGGGGCCGACAGCTTGCGAGGTCAAGGCCATCCCGGAAAACTCGAAAATCGCCGCTTCACCGAGCTGCGCGTTAAGGACGTCAATCTCTGCACCCGCCCTGGTATCGACGCCGTACAAGATGCCTTTACGGAGTGGGCGACCATCTTTGTCTAGCGGCAACAAACACGGCCCGATGGCGCTCACCGCGACGCCCGCTACGTCGTCACCGGAATACGGCGACCCGTCCAATAGAACCTTGCAGATCGCTACAACGTCGGCCCACCACACCCCGTCGGCGTCTTGCTCGGCCCAACCGGGATGCGGGATATCCGGCTTGTGCGGGACGACGTGTTGCTTTACGACCTCGCCCGCTGAGGTAGCGAGGACGCCTTTGGACGAATAGGTACCAACGTCGATTCCGAGGAGGAGTTTCATACCCTTTTGTAGCACACGGCTGCGCTTTCGGCGCAGCTACGTCGGCACGGGTGCAGCAGCGCACACGCACTTTGGCGGGGCTCGAGCCGTCCCGACCTTTGCGGTTGAGCAGGTATGTTCGGCCTCACGAGAAACGGAGCAGGCGTCGACGTTTTACAGTTTTGCAAGCACCGGCAATTCGCGTGCGGCAGAGATTTTACGGCGCGGGACTCGCGAAATCAGCGGAATCCACCTGAGAACTACGCCCTAAAATCGACCGTGTAAACGTAGTTTCAAAAAGCTTACCGAGACTCTTCCTCGACGACGAACGAGACTTTGGCGTTGACGCGGTACTTGACTATCTGATCGTTTTCGACCACCGCCTGCATCTCTTTGACATAAATACTCTGTACCCCACGCGTTGTTTTGGTTACTTCGGCGCAAGCGACTTTTACGGCGTCATCGAAACTCTTGTCAGACTGCGCCAACACTTCAATCACCTTGACGATAGCCATAATTTCACCTCACGTGAGGGTAGCTCGAGGCGGGGAGCGAAATAGCAAGCTGGCGCAAAGTCTAGAGGTTCTCTTCGGCAGCTTGACCGAACCCTGCCCGGCGCGCCCGAAGGATTGCTGCGCGCCGTCGGCCATGTCTCCCGCAGAGACCGAGAAGATAACCCGGTTGCCGGGTATCAAATTATCATGGGAGCAGCGTCCCGTTCGCGTCGGGACACGGCAAAACACAAAGCTTTATTCTTCGTCAGCTGTCGAAAGCCCTTTGTCGGGCAACACGAGGGTAAAGACCGCGCCGCCACCCGGATGGTTTGCCGCGCTCAGGGTGCCGCCGTGCGCCTGCACAATCGCCCTGGCAATCGATAACCCCAGCCCTGACCCTTTTTCACCGCCTGCCGTGCGGGTTCTCGAGCTGTCCCCCCGATAAAAACGTTCAAAGAGCCTTTCCGGGTCGTCCGGTACCCCCGGCCCGTGGTCACGAACAGAGAGCCGCACCCCGGTAGCCGTCCGCGTTGCCCCGAGGACGACCGCACCCGGCGACGCATAGTTTAGCGCGTTGCTCAGCAGATTGCCGAGGACACGCTCGAGCTGGTCGGGGTCGAAGGTCGCCGTCAGCTTGGGCGAAAGGCGTGCTAACGTGAGTGTCACACCCACTTCAGCAGCTCGCGTCTGAAAGCTTTCCGTGAAATCCTCCAGAAAGGTCCCCAGCAAAATCTTCTCGCGTTTGAGCGGTAAGCCGCCCCCTTCGGCAAGTGAGAGTTCGCGCAGGCCGCTCACCAAGGTCGAAAGCGTCAACACCTCGGCGTGGAGGCGGTCCAAGGCCGCGTCGTCAAGCGTAATCACGCCGTCTTGCAACCCCTCCAACTCGCTCCGCAAAATCGACAGTGGCGTGCGCAGGTCGTGCGCGATATCGGCAACGAGGTTGCGCCGCCACGCCTCTTGGCGCTCCAACCCGGTCACGAGGTTATTAAAGGCTTCGGTCAGCGTCCGAAGTTCGTCACGCGAACGGGGCACGCGGAGCTGTAAACCACGCTCCCCTGCGCCGAGCCGCCGCGCCCCGTCGGTCAGCGCCGACAGGGGCCGCGTCAGGGCGCGGGTCAGGAGCGCCGCCGTCGCCGAGGCCAGGAGAAACGACAAGAGTCCGGCAAAAAACGCCGTCCGGGTAATCTGCATAAATGCCGCCCGCGCCGGCGCGAAATCACCGCCCCAATCACCCCAGGTGTGCCAGCCCCCCGTCGGTGCAGCGTCGCCGGGAGCGCTCCCGGCGAACAGTTCGCGTTGCGCGCCGAACACTGCGCCCAATGTTAAAAAGGTCGTCAGACTGACCGCCATCAGCGCGACGAAAGCAAACGCAAAGGTCAGGCGGCGGCGGAGCCCCCAGCGCCTGTGATGACCTTTGCGGTGGCGTTGCCAACCGTCCGGCGGCGGGCCAGGTACCCGGTGTACCCACGGCGGTGGCCCGTAGTGCCGTCCACGCCGCCACTTGGACATTTAGGAACGCAACCTGTAGCCGACGCCGCGCACGGTCTCGAGCTGCTCTCCACAAGCACCGAGTTTACGCCGGATATTTTTTACGTGCGCGTCTACACTGCGGAGGTCGGCAAAAGCGTCGTCACCGGTGACGCCCAAAAGTTCGGTGCGACTCCGGACAACCCCCGGTTCTTTGGCGAGGTGGGCTAAAAGCCGTACTTCGCTCGGCGTCAGCGTAATCTCTTCCCCGTGGCAGCGGGTCAGGTAGGTGCTGAGGTCGACCTCCAAAGCCCCTACTGTGACCGGCCCCGTTTGCGTTAAACCGTTTGCACGCCGTAAAACAGCCTTGACGCGGGCGACGACCTCGCGCGGGCTGTAGGGCTTAACGACGTAATCGTCTGCGCCGAGGCCCAGGCCGACGAGTTTATCGACCTCTTCATCACGGGCAGTAAGCATGATAATCGGTACCTCCGATTCGGCCCGGACACGCCGCGCGACCTCGAGCCCGTCTAGCAGCGGCAGCATCAGATCGAGCAAAATCAGGTCGGGGCGCGCGGCCCGCCACAGCTCCAACGCCCGCTGCCCGTCTTTGGCCCGTTCGGTACGAAACCCTTCACGCTTTAGGTACTCGCCTAAAATCTCGGCGAGCCGCGTTTCGTCTTCGACAATCAGAATTGTTTTCATACCCTCCAACTTGCCCTTACGATACAAAAAAGAGGCAGTCTAGCTGCCTCTTTTTTGTACGAGACCATTTTAGCTGGTCAGCACCCGGCGAATCGTCTCGAACTCATCCGGGGTGATCTCACCTTTAGCGAGGCGGAGACGGGCGGTCTCGAGGGCGTTGTCACCCCTTAGCCAGCTCAGCGGGCCACCTTCGGGACGACCGCCATTTCTGCGTGGGCCATCTTCTGCGGTGCGCGAGGAACCGTTCTCCCCGGAACTGTTAGCGTCGCCGAGCTTCGCCTTGAGCCGCGTATACTCGTCTTCACCAATTTCACCTTTGGCGAGCCGTTCGCGGATCAGCTTGTCGGCTTCGTCTGAGGTTCCCCGGCCCCCCCTGCGTCCGCAATCAGAGCGCTTCATATCGCCCCGCCACCTGTCAAAACGGCTCCGGTCAAAACGCCCCCCTCTAAACCCACCCCGGACGAAAAACCGAATCGTCCAGATGAGCACGACCCAAAAGAGAACCGTACCGATCAGGTTCAAAAACCCGAGTCCGAAACCCATACCCATGTGTTCCATTTTTCTCCCCTTCTGCCTGTCAGGTTGACCCTGTTCAGTGCTAGATAAAGCTTAGGGCGGCCCCTGTGAAGGACGGGGGGAGAGAATGTGAACGGGGTGTGAACGGAACTTGCCTGGAAACGGGTCTGTCAGCAGGCAAAAGGTAAGATTCCAGACGTGGGTTTGAAGCTTGTAGTGCTCGCTTTGTTCGTCGGTCTGTGGTTCGTTGGTCTGTGGTTCGTCAGTCTGTGGTTCGTTGGCCTCTGGTTGTTTTACGGCGCAGCTACGAGCGAGGCTGCACCGAAATACCTTAAACTGCGTTTAGGATGACTGCTATAAACACCCGACCCGAAAGCACCGTCTTTTTGCTCGATGTAGATAATACACTGCTCGAGAACGACCGGGTAACCGCCGACCTCCGGGCCAACTTGGAGGCTGAACTCGGCCCCGCCGCCCGCGAGCGCTACTTCGAGCTGTTTGCAGACCTGCGCCGAGAACTCGGCTACGCCGACTATTTGGAGACGCTGCAACGCTACCGGCTCGAGCATTCGCATACTCAGTGCCTCATGAGCGTCTCCGAGTTTTTAATCGATTACCCGTTTCGTGAACGGCTCTATCCGGGGGCGCTCGAGGTCGTCACGCACTTGCAAGCATTGGGCCGAGCGGTCATCTTGTCGGATGGTGATGTAGTCTTTCAACCGCATAAAATCAGGCGTTCGGGGCTTTACGACGCCGTAAACGGCGAGGTACTGATTTATATCCACAAAGAAAAAGAACTTGCCGAGGTCGAACGCCTCTATCCTGCTACACATTACGTCATGGTCGACGACAAACTCCGGCTGTTAAGCGCCGTAAAAAATGTATGGGGCGAACGCCTTACGACCGTTTTTGTACGTCAGGGTCATTACGCTTTCGACCTCGAAGAGACCGAGCCGTATCCGGCAGCCGACGTAACGGTTACGCGTCTAGCTGAGCTGTTGGGGTTTGACCACCGAGACTTTTTGAGCAGCTGACGTCTTCTAAAAAGCCCCGAATCAGACCACCCAAAGCGATTTTTTTACGCCGGGAGCAGCTTGCAGTCCGGCAATGTCGCTAAACAACACACCGACTAAAGTCGGAGGGTTTGAGACGACGCCTGAAAGTCGGGATACGGGTCGTAGACCCGTTAGTCCTCCGTCTTGAAGTTGTCGTCCCGAGTCGGTTCCAAGTGGTGTTCCAAGTAGCTCTTGATCATCTCCTCCGTTACCTGCCCGACGGTCGCATAAAAGTATCCCCTCGCCCGGAAGTGTCTGCCCCAATATCGCCCTTTCAGCTTTGGAAACTCCTCGAACAGCTTGCTCGCACTTCGTCCCTCGATTCGCCGCATGATCTCGCTTGGGGCCAGCGTCGGCGGAGCGCTTACCAAGATGTGTACATGCTCGCTACTGACTACCCCACTCAGTATCCGTATCTCGAACGCCTCGCAGGTTTGCCGTACCAGTTCTCGCACTCGCTCGGCAGCGTCACCCTTGAGTACCTTGTAGCGGTACTTCGTCACCCAGACAAAATGGTACTCGATGTTGAAAACCGTGTGACTCCCACAGCGATACTCCATCCCCTAAGGCTGGCAGATGAAATCTGACCGCCTAAAGGCGGTGGCTTGAACCTTACGCTTGGAATAGTAAAGCAAAAATAGTAGCTTCGCCTCAGCACTCGGCAGCTTCCCTTTCCGTCCTGCGCCTGGTCTTCGCTGTTTGCCTCCCGGCTCGTGCACTTGCGCCTTCTCGGTTTCGTACGTCTCAGCAAACCCCTCCGTTAGCGCAGTGAACTTCTCCTGTGTAAGTCCTGTCAGCGCGCTGAGCCGTTCATCTCGTATCTTCGCCAGCATCTTCTCAGTCTGGCAGCTTCGCAGACTATTGGGGAACGACTCTAGTCCTTAAAGCTGTCCAGGGTACTGATCTCGACACTTTAGCTTGTTTCTGCGCCGGTACCTAATGACCTGTAGCGTCAGGTAAAGTAGTCCATGTTTGATATTACTCGAGCCCTTACCCCAGGACATCCCAACTGGCCCGGTGATACCCCCCTGACCGTAAAGCTAACTGCCGACATACAAGAGGGTTCTGCGGTAAACGTCATGAAGATAACGACCTCGACGCACTGCGGTACCCACCTCGACGCGCCGTTCCACTACAGCCGGGACGGAGGAAAGTTGGGGAGCGTCGCGCTAGAAACCCTGATCGGCCCCGCGCAGGTCATAGGCGCGCGTCGCGGCGTTTCAAAAGAGCTTATCGGCCCGTTCTCGAGCCTGCCCGAACGCGTGCTTTTGTATACCGGCGAGCGCGCCCACTGGGACGTTTTTCCCGAAGCCTTTACCCCGCTTACACCCGACCTCATCCACGCCCTCGCCGACCGGGGTGTAAAGCTTGTCGGAACCGACGCGCCGAGCGTCGACGCCCTGACAAGTAAAGACCTACCCGCACACATGGCTTGTCTGGAACGGGGCGTGCTGATCCTCGAGGGTCTCAACTTACACAATGTTCCGGAGGGCACGTATGAACTCATCTGCTTGCCGCTCAACCTCCCCGACGCCGACGCCTCTCCCGTAAGGGCGATTCTCCGGTGAAACGAGACGTGTTTTTACGGGACGCCTTTTTACTGCCGCGCGGCATCTATCTCGACGGCAACTCGCTCGGGCCGCTCTCTTACGGGGCGCAGGCCGCGACTGAGCGCCGCCTCAAGCAGTGGCAACATCTGGCGGTCAACGGTTGGGACGAATGGTTTGAACTCGCTGAGCGCCTCGCCCCGGCGCTCGCCCGGCTCGTCGGGGCCAAACCCGCAGAGGTCATCGCCACGGGCAGCATTACGAGCAATCTGCACGCGCTTCTCGCGACGTTTTATGCGCCTGAAGGCGAACGCCGCAACCTGCTGGCGACCAGCCTCGACTTTCCCAGCGACCTCTACGCGCTCTCGGCGTGGGCCGAGCGGCAGGGCGGCGAGCTCAAACTCATCCCCTCGAGAGACGGGCACACGCTCCACGACGACGACGTTCGGGACGCCTTGACGCCGGACATCGCGCTCGCCGTTCTGCCGACGGTGCTCTACCGAAGCGGGCAACTTTTAGGCGTTAAGAGCATTACGGCGCAGGCGCACGCAGCGGGCACACTTATCGGTTGGGACGCGGCGCATTCTATCGGGGCGTTGCCGCATACGTTTCACGACGCACAGGTAGATTTCGCGGTGTGGTGTTCGTACAAGTATCTAAACGCCGGGCCGGGCGCGCCGGGTGGGTTGTTCGTTCACGAACGGCACTTTGACCGCACGCCGGGGCTGCCGGGGTGGTGGGGGCACGATAAAGCCACGCAGTTTGAAATGTCACCGGGGTTTCGCAAGGCATGTGGCGCAGGCGCGTATCAGATCGGGACGCCGAGTGTAATTGCGCTCGCAGGGCTCGAGGGTGCTTTAGGCGTATTTGAAGAGGTAAGTATCGAGGCGGTGCGGGCGCGGTCTCTAGAACTGACCGACTATCTCGTCGGTCTCGTTGACGCGCAACTGCCCGAATTTACGCTGCGAACGCCGAGAGACCCGTCGAAACGAGGGGGGCATATCGTTTTGGAACACCCGCACGCGCAAAACTTGAGCCTCGCCCTGCGGGAACGCCGCATCACTCCCGATTACCGCGCGCCCAACCTGCTGCGGCTCGCCCCTGTCGCGCTCTACAACACCGAGGCCGAGCTCGACGAAACCGTGCGGGTACTGCGTGAGCTTTTGGCTGTAGGCGACTACAAAACCGTGGCCCATGCGGGCCGCGTAACCTGACGTAACCTATAGTTATTTGGGGTCGCAAACCACAGTTAGATCGGTACCCCAGCGGTACGCCTTGCTGCAGATCACCCAGGCGCGGCGCACCGAGATCGTATACAGCGCGTTGGCACCGCCGTTACTCGAGGTTGCCACGACGCCACGCCAGCGTGGTTCCCAGAGCGTTACGGTGTTCGGGTAGGTCGCGCGAAACGTTGCGGCGTTTTCCGGTAGCTCCCGGGTCGTATCGGCAACGGCTGCGTACTGCCCTTCGAAAGCTGCACCGGTAGGTCCATCGAAATAGATAGTGTAGGGAACCGGCCCGCCGAACGCGTAGTAAAATGCTGCTGCGACCAAAAGCGTAAAAAGCAAGATCAAAAAGCGGGTGAAAGGAATTTCAGGTGCACGGACACGTTTGGTTTGAACCACAGCAGCTCCCTTAAAGCTAAAGATAACGGAGCACGGGGGCTCCAAAACTACGGTTTTGACTACAACTTTGACTGCGACTATGGCTGTGACGGCGCGGCTTTGCCGACACCGCGCCAGCACTACAGCTCAACGTCCTAGTTTACGGTGCCTGCGGGCAAAGATAAAGCGCGGTGAGTTGCGCCGCGCCTGGTTCAGCGTTACCGGGCGTTTTAGGACGCGCGCATTCCTTTAACGCCCGCCGCGACTTTGGCGACGCGGACGCCGAGCTTGCGCGCCATGCTGAGTTCGTTTTCGGCGGGTTGCCGCGAGCCGTCCCCGCCTGCGAGTGTACCGGGGCCGTAGGGCGAGCCGCCACGCCCCTCGGTTGTAAACAGCTCTTCGTTCTGGCTGTAGGGCGAGCCGACCAAAATCATCCCCTGGTGCAGCATCGGAATCATGCTGGTCAGCACCGTCGTTTCCTGACCGCCGCCGGTCGTCGCCGAGCCGACGAAGATACCCGTCGCCTTGTCCGTCAGCTCACCGTTGGCCCAGAGGCTGCCGGTCGTATCGATAAACTGCTTCATCTGCGCGGTCATGTTGCCGTAACGCGTCGGCGTGCCCCAGATGATGCCGTCGGCCCAGCGGAGGTCGTCGTGCGTCACTTCGCCGTGTTCGGCGATCTCTTTTTGCGCCTGAACGTAGGCGTCTTGGCTGGACATCGCCTGCCGCGCGGACTCGAGTTCAGGGATGCGCCTGACCTTGACCTCAGTATCGGGAACACTCGCCGCACCTTCCGCGACGGCGTGCGCCATTTTATGAAGATGACCGTAGGCGCTGTAAAAAGGGATTAGGATATTCGTAGGCATGAGGTCTCCTTGGTTTTACGTTTGGACACATCTCGTAACTAACTTGCGTCACCTGACAACGTGTTCAAGCGTATGGGCAATGCTATATTTTGTCAAGTGATCTGTATTACAGAGTTACGCTCGGCTATCACGAAACAGGGGCTACGAAACAAGTACTACGAAAACTGTCTGAGAGGTGGAGGTAGGCGTGAACCACGATTTTTGTCCGATTTACGAGTCGATTAACCTGTTGCAGGAGAAGTGGACACTGCATATCGTGCGTTCGCTGCTCGCCGGGCCGAAAGGCTTTAACGCGTTGGGCCGGGATATCGGCGGTTGCAACCCGACGACCCTGACGCAGCGCCTCGAGCGGCTCGAGGCGGCCGGCATCGTCGAGAAGCGCGTCGAGTCGACGATACCGCCGCGTACCCGCTACACCCTGACCGAAGCGGGGTTGGCGCTCGAGGGCGTTATCAGCGCCGTAGACCGTTGGGGACGGCAGTTTTTAGCGCCTGTCGCGTCCTGATATAGCAGCCGCGCGCCGATCGCGGTAAGTGCCCGACGCCTCTTCGCACATTCAACTTCTGCCGGAGCACTTTTGCCAAGCCCGGCCAAATCCAAGCGTGCAGCGGTTTTTACGGTGTTCACAGTGCTCCTTTAGTGCGGTATAGCTGTTGACAATCGGCTTTTATCACCCTAAAGTTTTAGGCTTCACATAGCTGCGTATAGTGAGCGCGGGTATTAAGCACAGCACACTTGGCCCGGCAGACCCTAAGGGTCAAATCGCTGCAGGTTGATACGCGCTTGGGTTTTAGCTGTGCGCGTTGCCGAGCAGGCTACGCGGGCTCGAGTTCGACCTTGAGCCAACCCGGTTGCCGCTCGTCGAACGCTTTATACGCCGAGATAGCGTCTTGCACCTTTTCGGTTTCGGTCAACACCTTGGCCGGATCGACAACCCCCGAAGCGACCAGATCGATGAGCTTGGGGATGTACTTGCGGTGGTTGCAGTTGCCCATCTTGAGCGTCAAGTTTTTGTTCATCGCCTGTCCGATGGGAAACGTTTGCATCGTCGGCGGGTAAACCCCGATAATCGACACCGTTCCGGCCTTGGCAACGGACGCTACCGCCCACTCGAGCGCTTGTGAAGGCGCGTCACCGGGAATCCAGTTGTCACCGTCGGGATTTTGTTTCGGAGCAAGCTGCTCGACCTGGGCGTCGAACTGCTTTTCCGCCTGCGCTTCCGGGGCGGCGGGGCCGTGGTCGGCGTGCTGCGCGTCCACCCCGACCGCGTCGATAACCCTATCGACGCCGATACCACCGGTAAGCCGCACAATCGTTTCTACCGGGTCTTCCTCGTCGAAGTTCACAACCTCGGCCCCTTGCGCTTTGGCGGCTGCCAACCTGCTGGGATGCCGGTCGACGGCGATTACCCGGCCCGCGCCCATAAGCTTGGCGCTCAGGATGGCAAACTGCCCGACCGGGCCACAGCCAAAGACTGCCACTGTGTCCCCGGCTTCGATTTCAGCCAAGTCAGCGCCAAAATACCCGGTCGGAAAGATGTCTGAAATCATAATCGCCTGGTCGTCGGTGACGTTGTCCGGCAACTTGACCAAACCGACGTTGGCAAAGGGGACGCGCACCTTTTCCGCTTGCATCCCGTCGAGCCCGCCCGCCGCTTCCGGCCCGCCGAAAAAGGTCGTCCCGGCGCGTTTACCGTTCGGGTTGGCATTGTCGCACTGCGCGTAGTACCCGGCGCGGCAGTACGAACAGTACCCGCAACCGACAGTCGAAGGAATCACCACGCGGTCGCCCACACCGAGGTTTCGTACGTCGTCGCCGACCGCTTCGACGATACCGACACCCTCGTGACCCAAAATACGTCCCTCTTCCATCCCGGTAAACGTCCCGCGAATCATGTGCAGGTCGGTGCCGCAAATCGCGCTCGCGGTCAGCCGCACGATAGCGTCGTTGGGGTCTTGAAGGGTCGGCTCGGGAACGTCGTCTAAACGGATGTCACCGATAGCGTGAAATACGACTGCTTTCATCTTTACTCCCTTTGAGCGAGGTGTGGGCTCGAGGCACAAAACACCGTTTGCGCGAGCTTTGTTGCGTTCTAGATGTTTTTACGGATGACGTGTTCTCAAGTGCTGCTTTGCCCTGGTGCAGTTCTCCCCCTTTAGGTTAGGTATAGGTCAAAAGTTTGCCCACAACTTGGGTCTAACGCACGCTGAGCGAGTTTACCGTAACGTCGATAAGCCGAGTTTTCTAACAGTCAAAGTAGACAAAGGTAGAACCCGTACCTCCTCTTTGGCTACTTCAGCCCGTAAAGCTCGCCGTAAACCGCATAGTTCATCATCACCCGGGCGACGTATTCGCGGGTTTCGTCGCGGGTGATGGCGCGGAGAAAGTCGGGGTAAGGGTCGGTTGTAACCGTCAGCGCCGGTTCGTCCAGCAACCTGCTGATATAACCGGGGCCACCGTTATACGCGGCGATACTTTCGGGCAGCTTGCCGTCAAACTGCCCCAACAATCTTGACAAATAAAATGCGCCGTAACGGACGTTGGCGGCGGGGTTAAAAGGGTCGGCGGGCGGTTCACCCAGCAGCTCGGCGACGTAATCCCAGGTGCTCGGTACGAGTTGCAGCAAGCCTTGCGCGCCGGAGCGGGACACGGCGCGGGGGTAAAAATGCGATTCTTGGCGCATCACCGCCCAGAGGAGCGCCGGGGGCAGACCGTAAGCACGCGCCTGAGCCCGGACGGTCGGTTTGTAAGCCTGGGGATACGCGGCCCGGTAGGTACGGCGGGCGCGGCTGCCACGCTGAACATAGGTGCTCGCCGCAAGTGAACTCGAGCCGAATTCACCCAGCTCCTGTAACGCTTCGGCTAGAGCCACAGTAGTGGCTTCGTCACGGCTTCGGGAGAGCGCAACGAGCAGTTCGCCCAAAGCCGCTTCGGTATCCCCGGCTTGGCGGAGGACTCGGGACAGCTCGAGCACAGGCGGCGTCACGCGCCGTAGGGGTTGGTTAAAAGCGGGCAGCGACCGTCCCCGGAGCAGGCTGAAAAAGCTGTCCGCCGGAATAAGGGCGTCCGCCGCGCCAGCAGTCTCCGCATCACCGGCGCGGGTGGCGAGGGTGTAAGCGCGAAAGGCCGCGTCGTCGCGGTAGTCGTTGGCGTCACTCGGGGCGTCTCGAGCAAGCTCTAAGTAAAGCGGCAAGGCAGCCGCGGCGTCGCCCTGCGCCTCGATAATCCCCGCTGCCAGCCACAAGCTGCGGGCGTCGCCGAGTTCCAGATACGCCGCGAGGCGCGCGTCGGGATCGTCCTCGGCTTCGGCGAGCTGAACTTGGGCCGCGAGTGAACCGGGCAACGTTTTCAAGACCGCCTCCGCTTGACGAAAGCGCCCCAGCGACAAAAGCACGCCGAACTTTCCCCGGCGCGCCGCCACGTCGTTTGGTTGCTGCGTGAGTAGGCGGTTATACACCTTGAGCGCCCGCGCAGGGTCGCCTACGGCGGCGAGGGCGGGTGCGCGCAGTTCCGGTGCCGCAATACCCTTGAGCGCTGTGAGCGCCCGTTCGGGGTCGCGGGCGTCCAGAAAAATCCGGGCCAGCGTGCGGGGCTCGAGGTTCAGCCGCAGGAGTCCCCGAAACGCAGCCTCTTGCGGGAGCGCCTCCCCGTAAGCGGTAGCGGCGCGGGCGGTAGCTCCGGCTTCTTCGGCGAGCCGGCCCAGCGCAAGCTGCGCCCTTTTTACGTCGTCGCGAGCAAGCGGTGAGATGAGGTCAAACGCCAGCACCTGCTCCAGATATGCGAGCCGCACCTTGGCCGGAAGCTGCGGGGTACGCGCGAGGTTTAAGAGGGTGCGGTAGCGCAAATAGCTGTTCGGGGCGGCTTTGACAAACTGCTCGAGCGTGCCGGTATCTCCGCGCAACTCCGCCTTAAAAAGGCGTTCGTAGTCGGCAAGCAAAGGTTTTTGATAGGGGTTTTCGAAGCCGACGGTGACCAAAGGCAGCGGCAGTGGGCGTGGGTAAAAGAGTAGCCACGCAAGATACCCGGTACTCAGGACGAGCAGAAAAAGCAGGAAAAAGCGCACAGCACGATGCACACCTCCAGTTTACTTGGCGCACCCTCGAGGCCCATGATAAAGTCGTGTAAGGTCTTGGGGCCCTTAGCTCAGTTGGTTAGAGCAGTCGACTCATAATCGATTGGTCGTTGGTTCAAGTCCAACAGGGCCCACCACTACGTGACAGACGCAAGGACTGCCCCTGTACATCGGGTCAGTTTGCCGTTTGGGTGCCTGTAGTGTGTCGGTCAGTTTGCAAGGTGCCGTCTTGTTACCGAGGCTCCTAAGCTGGTCGAATTCTGCCGATCACATTTTGAGGATAGCAAGCCTTCCGCTGGCGAAAGTCATGACTCAATCTGCTCCTACAGACGGCGGCTGTGATACTGGTACGTCCGCCGAATTCGCCAGAAGGACTAGACCCAAAGTGCTATGAGATTTTTCACATCGTGCTAAACTCAGCTTATCTTATCTGGGGCTTCGGCCTGTACTGGGGAGCTGATGCGTCACAATACCGTCTGGTTTTTCGTCATCCTCGCCCTACTTATCACGGCTTTTTGTCTCGGGTTGCCCCAATTTCACTATGCGGTCGCGCTGATGATTGCACTTATTTTGCGTTACAAAGATGAGCCTTACAATGAACCGCTGTTCAAACTGAGCTTTGTGTCCGAACGCAGCTAAAGCGTTCGGTAGCGTTCGGTGCCGGAAAGTACGGTAAAAAAGCGTACACCCCGCATCACCCTTACGGCGGTGCGGGGTGTTTTTTGTGTTTGCGGTGCGCCGAAACAAGTCCCACACAAAAGTTGTTCGACTTCCTCGAGCCCTGCAGCAAGCGCAGCCATAGCCACTGCTACTGTGCTACAGCGTCGTATACACTTTCGTCTACTACGTCACTATACGCAACCGGCTCGGAGAGCAGGCCGACTTGGTTCAGCAGTTCAACGGAGCGGTTGAACGCCTCTTCGTTCAGCGCACCTACGCGGGTGTCGTCTTCCGGCGCGACGAGTTCGGCGACGC
Source organism: uncultured Trueperaceae bacterium (assembly GCA_963799485.1). Lineage (GTDB taxonomy): Bacteria > Deinococcota > Deinococci > Deinococcales > Trueperaceae > Truepera. The sequence continues at coordinate 219,540 of CAWCXJ010000001.1, read as the reverse complement.
GGGCCATCTGCCAGGTCTGGTGAATCTGCGGGCTCTGCGTGCTGCCCGACCCGGCACAGGTGTCACCGCACGACTCTAAAACAATGCTGACCGCCTCTTCTTGATTGGCAACCGCGTATTCCCAGCCCTTGATCGTCGCGCGTAAAAAGCGCTCGGCAACCTCACGGCCCGAAACGCCGGAGCCCTTAAAGTCGGGATTTTGTAAGAGTTCGGGGGTGGTGAAGATCAAATCCTCGAGCAAAGCCGCGTCGATGTCGGCGGGGTCGAGCAGGGTCAGCGTGTCCAGCCCATAGCCGAGCCCGACGATCTGATCGAGTTCGTTGTAGGTCATCGCCGAGGCGACGTCAACCTCGTTGGGAAACACCAAAGACGGGTCGAACGCGTAGACGACGGCGTTTACGTCCGGGTCGGTGACGGTCGGGTCGAGGTCGGAGGTGATGTCTTCAGCCGCGAAAACCGCCTGGGCGACGAACTCGTTGCCAAAACCCCAAACACCGACGGTGCGGCCCGCAAGGTCGGCAAAACTTTCGATACCCGAATCGTTGAGAGCGACCATCCGGTAGCCCGAAGCCTGGTAAATCTGCGCGATCTGCACGACGTTTAGGCCCTGTTCACGTTGCACCAGCATGTTGGCGATCCAGTCGGTGCCGAAGTCGGCGTTGCCCGAAGCGACCTGTACGGTCGGGTTGACGTTACCGCCGTCTAACACCGTGACGTTCAGCCCTTCTTCTTCGTAAAAGCCTTTGGCCTGCGCCACAAAGTAGCCCGCGAACTGCGCTTGGGGAAACCACTTGGACTGGAAGGTCACGTCGATGAGGTCTTGGGCCGACACTAAACCCGAAAGGAGCAGTATTCCCAAACCGACTAAAATTCGCTTCATATTGCCTCCTTGGATGAACGTTCTGTAAACGTCATTACAGTGTATCGGGCGGAGTGTACATGTTGCAACGAGCGAGGTTTGTCAGGCTTGTTTTTACGGCTGAAACTGAGAGGTGTCAGGCAGGGGGAGGCGCTCGCGCTACCCCACGTAAAACATAGTATTAGAGGCGACTTCAGTCTTCCCTAAACGACGCGTGCCAGCGGGTCGTGCGCCGCTCTGCCCAGGCGACGACGTTGTAGAGAACGATAGAGACGAGGCTCGAGACGAAAATGGCGGCGAACACCACATCATACGCCCCCCGCCGCGCCGAGAGCGAGATGCGCTGACCCAAGCCCTCGGGCGGCCCCGGAATCAAAAACTCGGCGACGATCACGCTGACAATCGACAAGACAACCGCGAGCCGAAGTGCGTTGAACAGATACGGCGCAGCGTTGGGTAAACGCAACTTGACAAAGACTTCCCACGGTTTGGCGGCGTAGGCGCGGAGGAGCTCGAGCTTGAGTACATCAACCGACAACAGCCCCTGCACCGTGTTGAGCAACACCGGAAAAAACGTGACGATGACGACCACCGCCGCCTTCGACTCCCACCCGACGCCGAACGCGCGGCCCAAGACCGGAGCCAGCCCGACAATCGGCACCGCCCCGAACGCCGCCGCCAGCGGCAGAAACCCGCGTTGCAAAAAAACACTTCCGGCAACCCCGATGCCCGCCAAGACACCCGCCGTAAACCCAATCGCAAATCCGAGCAAAATCTCTTTGACGAACGTCACATAAGCGTCTCTGACAAGCACCGGAAATGTTGCCGAAAGCGACGACCAGACGTCGGTCACACTTGGAAAAATGCCTTTGGGGACGCCGAAACCGACGACCAGACCTTGCCACAAAAGCAGTAAGACGAACGGCACCGCTGCCGGGAGCAAGAGCTGTCCCAAACGTGAACGCCCCCCCTGCCCCGCCGCGGCACACGCGAGCAGCAAAAAGCCCCAGAACCGAAGCCAGTACGTTGGCGTAACGTCGCCCGTAACCGTCCAGAACGCTCCGGCAAAACCCAGCAGCGTGACGGTGGTAGCCGCGAGCGCCCTCACGAACGCTCCCACGGTGCGATAAAGCGTTGCAACAAACCGACGAGCCCGACGAGCCCAATCCCCAAGAGCGCCGAAATCAGCAGCAAAATCCACACGTCCGCCACGTTGCCGGACTGCACCTGACCCAAAATCTGAAAGCCTAAACCACGCCGGTTGTTCGATTCGGTTTCAGCGACGAGCGCCCCGACGAGCGCCGCCGCCGCCGCCAGTTTGAGCGAGGTAAACAAAAACGGCACCGCCGCCGGAAACCGCACCTTTAGAAAAAGCTGCACGGGCGTCGCCGCGTAGGATTTCATCAAATCGAGTGACAGCGGGTCAACCGAGCGCAAACCTTTTACGGTACCGACAACGACTGGAAAAAACGCAATATACGCGCCGATGAGCGCCGTCGGTAATAGCGATGTTTGAATGGTGATACCCGCGTTACCCAAAATCAGCAGCAACACCGGTACGAGCGCGATAATCGGCACCGTTTGCGACGCGACGAGCCACGGCAAGAGGGCGCGCTCCACGGGCCTCACCAGCACAAACAGCACCGCCAGCAGCGTTCCGACCGCCGCCCCGAGCGCCAGCGCCGAAAGCGTTCCGGCAGCCGTATAGAGCACCGCCCGAACGATGTTGCGCTCATCAGCGAGCGGAAACTTATCGAAAAACGGGACGACGCGCGCAGCAATCCAGTGCGGAAAGGGCACCGGATGTTGCGGCAGGGCCAGAAAACACGCTATGACGTTTGCCCCGCAGCCCGGTTGCGCGTAGATCGTGTAAGCGTCCGTCCAGACCGTTGCACCCACCGGAGGCGTCCGGGCCAGCAGCACTTCACCTGTTTCAAAATTGCTCAAAAACGCACCCGGATACTGCCGGAGCTGCGCGTTACGGGCGGGCGCTTGGGCAAACGTCACCGTAAAACCGTCCCGCGTATAGGCTTCGCCCTCGGTTTGCGGCGCACCGTCTACCGTAACGATTCCTTCGCTACTTTCAAAGGTAAACGTTTTCTGCTCACCGTCTACCCGCTCGTTCGGGCGCTCATCGTCGCTTGACAAAAGCGTACCGTCCACATAAACGTCGTAGGGTTCGGTCTCGGCGACGGGTGTTTGGGCAAAGGTAAACGTGCGGTTCGTCCCGTCTGCGTCTCCCGAAAGGCGCTCGGCAAGCCGGACGACACTCTTTACGGCGCGCACCGCTCCCTGCGGCGGTGCCGTAAAAACGACGGTGCTTTTACCCTCGTCTAAAACCGCGTAATCATCCGTAACGCGCCGTAAAACGCTCCCAAAACTTGGCGCTTTGGTAAAAGTCAGCGCGTCGCCCTGAACGGTGTATTGACCTTCAGCCAAAACTTCGTCGTCCAGCAACACAGGGCCGGACGCGTCGCCGAAGGTAAACGTCGTGCGCACATCATCGGGCGTTTCGGCAGCCGGGGTCGCGCCCTCTACCAAGAGCTTATTGCCGACATAGAGCATCAAAGGGTCGGGTAACTCGCCGGGGTACCGGTAAAGCGTCGCCGATACCGGGGTCAACGTTTCACCCCAGGTTACGAGCGGCGCGGTAGGTTCTGCGTCCAGCGTTACGTCTGCACCCGACTGAGCATAGAGCATCCGCAGCGGCGCGCCGTCCCGAACAAGGACACCTTTTTCTGCCGCGTTGGTAAAAGTTAAGGTCGTTCTACCCTCGAGTTGCTGTGGCGGTCTCGCCGTCACCGTCGCTTTGTCCCACTTTCGCAAATCGCGCATGTCTCTTAGAGCCAAAGGTAAACCAAATAGCAGCGCCAGTGGATAGCCGAGCAAAATTAGGCCGATAAGGACTAACAAAACAGGGAAAAAGGCAGAAACCCTCTTTCGCACCCTAGTGCATTCCTTTAAGCGCTTCGCGCACCTCGGTCGTCAGCTCGAAAAAGCGCCGCGACTCGCGCACGCTTTCGTCTCTCGGATAGGGCAAATCCACCTCGATAACGCGTTCAATCTTGCCGGGACGCGGCGTCATCACCACGATACGCGACGATAAAAAAACTGCTTCAGGGATTGAGTGGGTCACAAATACCACCGTTTTATGCGTCTCTTGCCAGATACGCAGGAGCTCGTCGTTCATGCTCTCGCGGGTGATTTCATCGAGCGCACCAAAAGGTTCGTCCATCAAGAGCAGCTTGGGGTCGAAGGCCAGAGCTCTGGCAATCGAAACGCGCTGCTGCATCCCGCCGGAGAGTTGAAACGGGTATTGGTTGTGAAAATCTTGCAGACCGACGAGTTTGAGTAAACGTGAAGCCCGCTCCCGCTGCTCGGCTTTGGGAAACCGCATGATCTCTAGAGGCAACATCACGTTTTTAATCACGGTGCGCCACTCGTATAACACCGGAGCCTGAAAGACGTAACCGTACTCGCGCGCCCCCCTCGCCTCCCGGGGCGTTTTGCCCGCAACGCGCAGTTCACCGGAGGTCGGTTCGATGAGGTCGGCAATCAGCCGTAAAAGCGTCGTTTTGCCGCACCCCGAAGGCCCGATGAGGCTGATAAATTCGCCCCCCTGAACCGTCAAATTAGCGTTTTGCAGCGCTACTGTCTCCCCTGCCCTGGCTTTATAGACCATCGACAAGTCACGGATTGAGATAACCGGAGAACTTTCTGAGCGCCGGCTCTGGCTTTGCGACTGCGTTTGCACCGTCAAGCTAACCGCCTAGCGTCTCACGCCGTAAAAACTTGCCTCTCGCCTTGTCCCCGACGAACTGCCCGTCTCTAACCTGAACCACGCCCCGCACCGTCACGACTTCGGGTTTGCCGTCTATTTCAACGCCTTCAAAGCCGCTGTAGTCGACGTTCATATGCTGCGTTTTAACGGATAATGTGCCGCGATACTCGGGGTCGTAAATCACCAAATCGGCGTCACTGCCGACTTCTACAGTGCCTTTACGGGGATAGAGGCCGAACAGCTTGGCAGCTTGCGTGCTGGCGGCGTCTACAAACCGGTGGATGTTTAGGCCGCCCCTCGAGACCCCGTAGGTATAGAGCAGGTTCACCCGGTCTTCAATCGCCGGGATGCCGTTGGGAATCCTTGTAAAGTCGCCCTTGCCCATCGCCTTCTGAGTCGTATCAAACGGCGCGTGGTCGGTACCGACGGTGCTGATGTCGCCGCGTTCTAACGCCTCCCAGAGTACGGCCTGATTGCGTTTGTCACGTAAGGGCGGGCTCATGACGTGTTTTGCGCCCTCGAAGTCGGGGCGTTCAGCGTAGGTTTTGTCAAGTAACAGGTGGGGAATAACCGCTTCGATGGAGACGTTGACGCCCCTTGCCTTCGCTTCCAAAGCTGCGTCCAAAGCCGGTTCACACGACAGGTGAACGATATACCCCCTTGCGCCGGTTGCTTCTAGAAACGTCGTAAAGTGATGCACGCCGTCCGCCTCGACGTATTCCGGGCGGCTCGGTTCGTGCCATTCGGGGCCGGTTTTGCCCTCACGCAAAAGTTTTTGCTGCAGCTGCGCGACCAGCTCGGCGTTTTCGGTGTGCGCCGTGGTGATGACGCCGAGTTCTTTAGCGAGCGTCAACGTTTTGTAAAGCTCCTCATCGCCCAAGCTAAAAGCACCTTTATAGGCCAAAAAGACCTTGAACGACGCCGTACCGTCCGCGACAATCTCGCGGAGCTGCATTTCGGTTTGCTCATCGAAGCGGGTGACGCCCATGTGAAAGGCGTAGTCACACGCGGCGTTGCCCTCCGCCAGAGATTTCCAGTGCTGGTAACCCGCGAGCGTATCTTCACTCCCTGCCGGGGCGCACATCTCGATAAAGGTCGTGGTGCCGCCAAAAAGCGCCGCCTGCGAGCCGCTAGCGTGCGTGTCTTTGCTATAGGTGCCCATAAACGGCAGATAGATATGCACGTGCGGGTCGATAAAACCGGGGAATACATATTTTCCTGAAGCGTCTATGACCTCGGTGCCTTCGGGAACCTCTAAGTTTTCACCGATTTCAGTGATCGTTTCGTCTTCGATGTAGATGTCGGCTTTGGTACGCTTGTCGGCGGTGATGATTTCGCCGTTTTGGATAAGTAGCGCCATACAATCCTCCTTGCTGCTGTTGCTCGTTTATTCTGCCACTTCTTGGGGATGGACGACGCGGACGTCGAAGCGACTGAAGTCGTCGCCGTTAAGGGTCAGCAGAGCTTCAACGTCGTGCGCTTTTAGCGACGCAGCTAACCGGGCGTCGTGAATCTGTTTACCTGAAACCTGGTGGGTGGTGACAAGCTCGAGCCAAAGGTCAAAAACTTCCGGGGTATCATCTAAAAGTGTCCATTCCTGCATTAAGTCATTGATGACCGTGCGGACAGTTGTTAATGGCCAACCGAAACCATTGACGGTCGCGGGCCTACTTGCTACCGACCAAAACTCATAGATAACTTGGGGCACGATAACAAGTTCGTGGCCTTGAATAGAGAGATTCTGGACGGCTCGAGACACCATCGGATAGAGCCCATTGTCTGGATTAACGGTTCTCAGCACGATATTCGTATCGAGGAGATAACGCACTAGTCGTAGATATCATCTCTGAAGTTATAATTTTCGGGCCAGTCCACACCGGTTTTGTGAGCGATACGGTTCATGAAGTCATCGACGGCTCTTGCGCGCTCCTCCGGGTCTTTAATCTCGTGGAGTTTACGGGGGGCGGGCTCGAGCCGCAGCACCTTTCCCTCACGCTCTAAGCGAAATGCCGTACCGGGTGGGGCGTCGCCCAAAAGCTCCTTGGGGATGGTGACGCTGCCGTCGGGGGCGGTTTTGAGGAGCGTTTTGGTCATGGCAGAATCATACTCTCAGAAAATCTTTGCTCGAGGCTAGTGAATTTCGATACCTTTTGCCGCCCGGTAACGTTCCATCTCGTCCCACTGACTGGTCACTTCCGGCTGCTCCGCCGTGATCTCGCCCCAGGTCACGGAATCTCTACCCGAAGGCATCTCAATCATCGAAATGCAGCCGTCTACCGGACACACCAGCGAGCAGAGGTTACACCCCACGCAGTCGTCTTCACGCACTACAGGTTGTGCTTTTACGTCGCCGCGATACGTCGCCGGGTCGATTTTCGCGCCGTTTACGGTCAGGTCGATGCACTGATGCGCGCCCTCATCACACGCCACAAAGCAGAGGTTGCAGTTGATACACGTGCGCTCATCAATTCGCGCGACGACTTTGTATGACAGATCGAGTTCGTTAAAGGGTGAATAGCGCGGGGCCGACGCGCCGATAATTTCCTGGATGCTGGTAGCACCTTTATCGTCCAACCAGTTCGATAAACCGTCGGTCAGGTCTTCGATGAGGCGAAAGCCGTAGTGCATGACCGCCGTGCAGACCTGCAAACTCGTTGCACCTAAAAGAAGAAACTCGGCGGCGTCGCGCCAGGTTTGAATGCCGCCCATACCCGAAACCGGAATCTGATAACGCTGCGTTTCAGGCAGTTGCATCACTTCGCTGAGCATACTGAGCGCAATCGGTTTTACGGCGGGCCCCGCGTAACCGCCGTGTCCACCTTTACCACCGACGTTGGGCCGGAGTTGAAACGAATCCAAATCTACCCCAACCACCGAGTTAATCGTGTTGATGAGTGATAAAGCATTTGCGTGACCATCTATTGCAGCTCGAGCGGGCATCTTGATGTCGGTGATGTTCGGCGTCAATTTGACGATTACGGGGATGCTCGCCACCGACGTGACCCACTCGGTAATCATCGTGCAGTATTCCGGAACTTGCCCGACGGCTGAACCCATGCCGCGCTCCGACATGCCGTGTGGGCAGCCGTAGTTGAGTTCGATGGCGTCCGCGCCGGTATCCTCGATGCGTTTTACGGCGTCGGCCCAAACCTTCGGGTCGGACTCGAACATCGCCGAGACGATGACGGCGCGCTCAGGCCAGAGCCGTTTGACCTCGGCGATTTCGCGCAGGTTTACGGCTAGCGGCCTGTCCGAAATCAGCTCGATGTTGTTGATGGCAGCCAGCTTGTTGCCGTTATACTCCCAGCCGCCGTACCGTGACGAGACGTTCAGAACAGGTGTGCCGATAGTCTTCCAAACCGCACCGCCCCAACCGTACTCGAACGCTTTGTTGATTTGGTACGCAGTGTTCGTTGGCGGGGCCGACGCGAGCCAGAACGGGTTGGGGCTTTTAACGCCGCAAAAATTGGTAGCAAGGTCAGCCATCAAGAGCCCTCCGGGAAAAAGTCTTCGTTTAGGGTTTGCTCGAGGGTGTAGGGGCTGGTTTCAGGAAACGTGGTGAGCGGCAGTCGCGTTTGAACTGCAGCCCGTTTACGGGCAAGCCTGTAAAGGTCAGCTAGCTCAGTTTCCGCGTGAAACCTTAAGCTCTTACTGACGCGAAAGTCTCTAGCCAAGCGCCCACGGTGTTCGAGCAGGGTGTCCAGCCAGCTGCGGCTCCGTTTTGAGGGCTGAAACTGATATTTGAGCAGGTGAATGAGAATGATAGTGAGTTCGCTTTCGACCGCACGCCGCTGGCTCCGTCCGATGTCGTCAACCTCCTCGGCCAGGTTTTCAAGGTCAAGCTCACCCACGCGCCCTTGCCGTAAAAGTTCAGCTTGATGCTCGAGCCACAGCACGAAGTCCTCTTCGTAGGTTGGTTTCGCCAAGGTGTCCATAGACTAGTGTAGTGTATCGGCGGCTTCGGGAGAAAGCTGCGCGTGAATACCCTGCGCCGCGATTTTACCGTCCTGCGTCGCGGTGACGGTCATCGCGTCGCCGGTGGCGCGGATACAGTCGCCGCCCGCAAAGATTTTGGGGTTCGTAGTGCGCAAGTTTTCGTTTACCTCGAGGTAGCCGCGGTTTTGCTCCAAGCCGAAATGAGCATACAGGTCAAAGCGTTTTTCTTGCCCAATCGCTTTAATCACTTGGTCGCAGGGGATGACGAACTCGCTGCCCGCTACGGGTTCAGGGAGCGCCCGCCCGTCGGGTCCGGGTGCGCCGAGTTCGACGCGGAGGCACTCGAGCCCCACGACCCGCCCGTTTTCACCCAAAATGCGCAGCGGCTGACTGAGAAACCGAAACTCCACGCCCTCATGCTTGATAAAGCTGTACTCAAAGTCGTAGGCCGTCATCTGGTCTTCGCCGCGCCGGTAAACGAGCGTCACGCGCTCCGCGCCCAACCGTTTGGCAATCGTCGCCGCGTCGATAGCGGTGTTGCCCGCGCCGATTACGGCGACGTGCCGCCCGACAGGGAGCGCTCGCAGGTGCTCCAACCCGTCTTTTTCGGCGAGTTTGGTTTCGGCGATAAACGATAACGCCTCAGTGACGCCCTCTAACTCCTCGCCGGGAATCCCCAGATGCGGCACCGACCCCATCCCGACACCTAGAAACACCGCGTCGAAATCGCTTAAAAGTTCGTCGGCGCTCACGTCTTGCCCGACCGTGACGCCCGTTTTGACCTCTACCCCGAGCGCCTCGACAAGCGCAACTTCTTCTAACGCCACCCGAATCGGTTCTCGCATCACCACGATGCCGTAGGTGGACAACCCGCCGGGGAGCGGGTTTTTTTCGAAAACCGTAACCGCGTAGCCGAGCTTGGCGAGCTCGCCCGCACACGAAAGCCCTGCCGGGCCGGCGCCGACGACCGCGACACGCAGGCCGTTGGCAGGGGCCGGAGTAAACGGCAATTTTTGCTTTTCGTAGATATAGTCCATCGCATAACGCTGCAACCGCCCGATTTCGATGGGTTTGTGGTCGCCGCCTAAAACACACGCCCCTTCGCACAGCTCTTCGACCGGGCAGACGCGGGCGCAGGTTGCCGCTATCAGGTTGGCTTCCAAAATGGTTACGGCGGCCCCGGTCACGTTGTCGGTTGAAATTTTGCGGATAAACGTCGGCACATCGATACTGGTCGGACACGCGCTTATACAGGGCGCGTCGAAACAGTAGAGGCAACGGTTGGCCTCGAGCTTCGCTTCACGTGCGCTCAGCGGAGGTTTGAGCTCACTAAAACGTTCTTCTAGAGCTGTCAGACTAAGTTGCGTCACTATACCCTCGCCTTCAGATTGCCAACGCCGAACATGTGCATGTTTAGGCTCCTTGTGCGCTGCCCAGCTCCCGGCTGAGACGCTTATGAATACCTAAACTATACACGCGCCGCAGTCAACGACGCCGACGCCGCCGGCATCGCTGAAGCGAATGAATACCTAAACTGTACACGCGCCGCAGACCGCTGCCACGCGGTGTACGCTCCCCGACGCTCAAGTGGCTTCGACAATAGCGGCTGCCTCTACGCGCTGCGGGTACGAACTTTGTGCGCCGGACTTCTCGACGGTGAGCGCCGCAAGGCGGCAGGCCCTGGTCACGGCTTCCCTAAACGGCAGGTTGGGTTGACAGGCAGAAAAATATGCGAGCGACCCGACAAAGGCGTCGCCTGCACCCGTCGTATCGACGGCGTTTACGGCGTCTACCGGAATATGCTGCGGCCCGTCGTCCGTTCCGGCAAAGAGTGCGCCGCGTTTGCCCAGGGTAATGACTACAGCTCTGGGGCCAAGCTCGAGCAGCGCCACGGCAGCCTCCCCTGCTTCCTCGAGCGTTCCCACACGCCGTCCCAAGAGCATCCCCGCCTCGACCTCGTTAGGAATCAAGATATCGGTCAATGAGAGCAGCTCGGCGGGTAGTTCGGCTGCCGGAGCCGGATTTAAGATGGTTCGGGTTTTTCCCCCTTTGGCGAGGCGAAACGCCGCCAGGGTCGCGTCTAGGGGCGTCTCGAGCTGCGCCACCAAGACTGCCGCCCCCTGCACCGCCGCCGCCGCGCCCGCCACGTCTTCCGGAGAAAGTGTCGTGTTGGCTCCCGGCGCAAGAGAAATCACGTTTTCGCCGGATTCTGCAACCGTAATCAGCGCAATACCCGACGCACCGGGAGCCCGCCCGACGAACGCCGTGTCGATACCTTCTGCGCGGTAGTTCTGCAGCGTTTTGTCGCCGTAATCGTCCCCACCGAGCTTGACGACGACGCTGACTTTGGCCCCCAACCTTGCCGCCATCACCGCCTGATTCGAACCTTTACCGCCGAAACCTTCAGAAAAGCCCCTACCGAAGATCGTCTCCCCCGGTTCCGGCAGCCTCGGCACCCGCACCGTAAGGTCTGTCATAGCGCTCCCGACCATACAGATGTCTGTATAGATGTCTGTCATCGCTACAGGCTATCAGACATTCGGGACGGGCTCACCTGCTAGTTCGCGTAGGCTTTTTTATCTGACGCTTTTACGCGCTGGGCAGCACCGAATTTCTCCGCCATCCGCGCTAACAAGTCGCTGCGCTGAGCCTCGCTAAGCTGTTCTAACGCCGTAACTTTGTGATAGCTCCGGGCAGCGAGCAGCAGTTTGGCGCGGTCGAGGCCGTAAGTCTCGGCTTGCTTGACCACATCCTCGAGGCTCGGCCCGGTTTCTACAGGCGTTTCGTCAAGCTTCAAAAACTCGGGAATGTCGTCCTGCGCCGGTTTGGGTACGTCGTCCATCTGCGCGAGCAGCGCGCCGAAGGTCGGTTCTTCAAGCTCGAGCCCAATCGGGAAATGGTCGCTGTTGCTCTTTACAACGGTACCGATGCGTTTGGTTTCAAAACCGTCGGCGCGGAGGGACAGCTCGAGCATCACATCGATAAAGTACTCCAAGCCGCCACGCGTAATCGGCACCACCTGCCCCAACTCGTTTTCTTCGACCTGCTCTTTACCCTTTGCGGCGATGTGGTCGGTAATCACCACGCACGCACCCGAATCCATACAAAGCCGCCGTAAAACCTCCTGGTAGAGCACCTGGTCGTCTTGCAGCTGGTCGGCGGTCGGTGGCGCGGTCGGGTCGCCCGTTTTCTCCCGCACGGCCCGGAGCGTCTCGCGGTGTTTACGGGCAAAGTACAGACTCCACGAATCGAGCGCGTAAGCCCCATAATGCTGCTCTTTGCCTTCGCCGTCCAAGGCCCAGTCTATAAACTCCGGCAGTTCGTCAGGGTGATGCACCTCTACGGCGTCGAATTTGGGCGTGTCGCCGGTTGCGCCCGGCAACAATCTTGATTTGCGCTCGACATCGAAAAACAGGAGCCGACCGACGCCCGCGTCCGCGAGGGAAGCCGCAAAGTAACTTTTGCCGGTTCCGGCGGCCCCGCGCACGGCAATCACCAGGCGCTTCTGAGCCGGACGCCGACTTAGAGGGTTGACTTTAGGATTCATGACGTTATAGTACCTAAATTATTAAGGGTCAGCGTTGCTCGGGCAACAAAATGTTTACAAAGATGCAGACAGACTATCTATTAAGATGTTTCAAAAAACAATCTCTTGCTGCTACAAATGATGTACTCAGCGTATGAGCTTTTTTACCAATTTAGTTAATTTACTGCCCGAAATCGTTGCTGTAGTCTCCGCTTTCATAGCATGGCAGAGCAAATTGTCCGCTTGTAACTCTGCTAGAGTAGCGAACGATATACAAAAACGCTTACTCGCAATAGAATCGGAGCGCCATGAAAGTGAACAAGCTTCAAAGAAGCAGGCTTCGTTTGCTATTGAAACGCTAGGGCGTTGGGATAAAAGTCTAACAGCTTTTGTAAGGAACATTGGCAATGGTACTGCTTACCAAGCGCAGTTTTTCGTGGGTGACATACGCCTAGATGTCTATCCCACTTTCAAACGTACAAGTCTAAAAGGGTATGAGCCAACCCTCGAACCCAAAAGTTGCACAACGTTTGAGTTTGAACTTAAAAGCTACTTACCTAGCCCTGAAAATATAGTTGTAGTGTGGACAGATAATATAGGGAAGCAACAGCGACAACAGTTAGACATAAGGTAAACGATGTAATTTTGCAGTCAAGTTAGCCTAGGGCATCTGCTTGTCTGTTTACTTACTGGCTTTTGCCATCATCAGAGGTGAATGCGTCAGTACAAATTTGATTGTGTATCTCTCACTGAGTTATCATAAGTCAGAATGTCGAATATAACGTATAGACAGGCCATTATTTCAATAGTAGGGAAAGTAATAATTCTTCTGACAGTTGCGGCGACTGCATTGGTTACTTATGTAATAGCTGATGTTCTATATGCCACAAAAACTTTGAGCGCAATAACAGCACTGGTAGCAGCATCTATAATCCTGTTTCTAGAAACAAGGTTTTTACGGCTTATACAATGGTTGTTCTTAGGCGGAAATTCCGACGAGAGAATGAGTAACCTAATTTATTGCTATACATTAGAAAAACATAGTGGGTTCTTTAGCAGGAAGGAGAAAGTTCTAAAGATGGCTAGCATAAATGCGATACGCAGACTCAAACGAGCAGGTCTGTCTGATGGTGAATCTGATAGAATAATTCAAAGCTTCATAAACGAGAAAATAGGAGAAGAACTTTCGAGTGAAGTTGACAACACACGTCAAGCTGCCGATGAACGCATAAGAAAGATGGCCACAATAACTATTCTCAACTTTGGTTCTATAAATGCCCAGATAGGTATCCAAAAAGTAGAACAGAGCAAACAATTAGATCGACACATAGAACAAACCTTAAGGCGCAGGAAGCTACCAGAAATCCCCGTGTGGGTGCCTGGAATCTTAGCTATGGTTCTTTTTCCTGTGGCACTTGCGATAGGCACAATGTCTATTGGATTAGCCTTATATCTTGTACTCCTTTTAGTGAATCCATATATGGAAGCAGTGAGAGAACTATATTCAAATTTGTACTTGTACTTTTTTGAGCTTTTTTATGGTTGAGCTTTTGCTGACTAAGCTTCAATAGTAAGTCAATCCTAGAGGTGTGTATACTTTGGTTTATACTTGACTATGTTGCCCTAACCGCCTACCATACATTTATGTTCTTGCATACGTCCAAGCTACTCTTACCCGGTGGGCCGAGGCCGTAAGCGTACCCCTACGCGCCCCTCTGCCCTAGCCTTTGGTTAGGGTTTTTCTTTTGTCACGTCCTTCTGAACTATAGTGGAGACATCATGAGCACCGAACCCGCACCTACGCCCTACCACTCCGAGCGGTACAACCCGCAAGAAATCGAACCCAAATGGCAGCAAATCTGGGCCGACCTGAAACTTTACGAGACAGACTTAGAGAGCGACAAAGAGCCCTTTTACTACCTGACGATGTACCCGTATCCGTCGGGCGACCTGCACGTCGGTCACTGGTACGCTTTCGCCGTCCCCGACGCCTACGCCCGCTTCAAGCGGATGCACGGCTTAAACGTCTTTTTCCCGATGGGCTTCGACGCTTTTGGTTTACCTGCCGAAAACGCTGCCATCAAGGCCGCCAGGGAGGGCAAAAATGTCCACCCTGCGACGCTCACCTACGAACGCATCGCGCGGATGGAAGCGCAGTTTAGGCAGATGGGCACCTCGCTCGACTGGTCGAAAAAAATCGTCACCTGCGACCCCGACTATTACCGCTGGAATCAGTGGTTTTTCCTGAAGATGTACCAGCGCGGGCTGGCCTACCGCAAAGAGTCGCTTGTCAATTGGGACCCGGTAGACCAGACGGTGCTGGCCAACGAGCAGGTGATTAACGGGCGCGGCGACCGGTCGGGCGCACTTATCGAGCGTCGGTCGATGGCGCAGTGGCACTTCAAGATTATCGACTACGCCGACGAGTTGTTGGACTTTTCCGGGTTGGACTGGCCCGAAAAGGTCAAGCTCATGCAGACGAACTGGATTGGGCGCAGTGAAGGTGCCGAAGTCACCTTTAGAAGCGAAGCAGGCGATTTTACGATTTTTACGACGCGGCCCGATACGCTCTGGGGCGTGACCTTTATGGTCTTGGCACCTGAGCATCCGTTGGTCGAAAAACTGACGACGCCCGAACAGCAAGAGGTTATAACGGACTACGTGAAGGCAGCCTCGCACCTGAGTGAACTCGAGCGTCAGTCTGAAAGCAAAGAAAAAACCGGCGTTTTTACGGGGTCGTATGCGGTCAATCCGGTCAACGGCGCTAGTGTTCCTGTCTGGGTGGCCGATTACGTGATGATGGGCTACGGCACCGGCGCGATTATGGCGGTGCCTTACGGCGACCAGCGCGACTTCGAGTTTGCCCGCAAATTCGGTCTGGACATCATTCCGGTCGTCAAGCCTGGAGCCAGCGCAGCTTACGAGCCTGAAACGATGACCGAGGCTTACGCTGGCCCCGGTACGATGATAAATAGCGGCCCCATCGACGGAACCGTACATAACGGCGAAAAAGGCCGCAAGAGTCCGGCGATTGCAGCGGCGCTCGAGGTTTTAGAAGCCAGCGGCAGCGGGCGCAGCACCGTTACCTACCGGCTGCGCGACTGGCTGATTTCGCGTCAGCGGGCCTGGGGTACACCCATTCCTTTTCTCTACTGCGACGACTGCGGTTTGGTGCCTGAAAAAGAGGCGAACCTGCCCGTCGTCTTGCCCACCGACGTCGCCTTTATGCCCACCGGCGAGTCGCCGCTGAAGTATCACGAAGCGTTTCTGAACGCTACCTGTCCCAACTGCGGCGGCCCCGCCAAACGCGAAACCGACACGATGGACACCTTCGTCGATTCGTCGTGGTACTGGTTTCGCTTTCTCTCGCCGCACAAAGAGGACAGCCCCTTCGACACCGAGTTAGCCGCCAAGTGGACGCCCGCCCAGCAGTACACGGGCGGCATCGAACACGCGATCTTGCACCTGCTCTACGCCCGCTTTTTTACCAAGGTCGTCCGTGACCTGGGTCTGATTAAAGAGCGCGAGCCCTTTACCAAACTCCGCAACCAGGGCATGATTTTGGGCGAAGACAACGAAAAGATGTCGAAGTCGCGCGGCAACGTCATCAACCCGGATGATCTGGTAGCTGAATACGGCGCGGACACCGTGCGCGCCTACCTGATGTTTATCGGGCCGTGGGAGGCGGGCGGGCCGTGGAGCAGTACCGGCATCGAAGGCGTGGCCCGCTTTTTGAACCGGGTCTGGGCGCTTCTAACCGAAGCGCCTAAAGAAGGGGGAAAAGCGGACGAGACCGCGCAAAAAGAGCTGCGCCGCGCGGTGCATTACGCGGTCAAAGAGGTCTCGGAAGATTTGGCGGGGTTGCAGTTCAACACCGCGATTGCCGAACTGATGACGCTGACGAACGCAATGGGTAAGGCCAAGTCAGCGGGAATGGTAGCAACAAACGGGTGGCAAGAGGGCGTTCAAAAACTGCTCTTGCTGCTGGCCCCGATTACGCCGCACATCGCCGATGAGCTGTGGGAACGGCGCGGGTTTACGGGCTCGGTGCATCAGCAGCCGTGGCCGGAGTACGACGCGGCAGCTTTGGAGCAAGACACCATCACGGTTGCGGTGCAAGTCAGCGGCAAACGGCGCGGTGAGGTTACAGTGCCCAAAAACGCCGACAAAGATGCGGTACTGAGCGCTGCGAAAATCGAGCCGAATGTGCTGCGACACCTCGAGGGTAAAGAGATTGTGCGGGAGATTGTCGTTCCGGGGCGGCTCGTTAATATCGTCGTCAAAGGGTGAGCAAGGGGCGCAATTGCCCCTTAAATTTTGGCGAGCATAGTTAGTAGCGAAACTTCTTGCCAGTTTCGCGGCCTTCTTTGTCATAAAATGTATGCTCGTCATCTAAATCATCCCGCACGATTACGTGGTGGTTCTCTGTTACTTGCTCGAGTTCAAATACCCAAAAACCTTTGGCGACCACGTAAGGAACCTCGAGCTGGGATATCTTGACAGGTTCTATAGAATCATCCTTTGAAAAATGGAGCCAGGTGTCTTCAAATCTCTCGTCTCTCTCTTTGTCGTTTGGAAAGACTCGGCTGTGTTGGCCTCCCACAACTAAATTTTGTGCAAAAATATCTAATTCTCGCTGGATGTCGAGCATTGTTTTTCGCTCACCTGTAGACCTATTCTCCAGAAAGATATCTGAACCGTCTCCAGATACTGCAACTTCTCTATCTTCAGGATGTAACCCTTGTGCCAAATACCAATTCAAGTCAGGTATTACTTGAAGTCGTTCTCTCAACAATTTTGCATACGAACCAAAAAGTTCTACGTTCAGAGTTCTCCAATCGTAGTCTTTCTCTTCAGGTTCTCTGATTACAAGCAGTCTTATGTTGTACGCTTTGGCGTACATCTTCGCGCCAGATTGATATCCCAATTTAGTAGCAAAGACTCCACGTAGGCCACGTATATCAGTTAGAACGCCCTGAAAATCTCTAATTCTGCCAACATTAACGGTTTTCTTGTATAGTTTGCATTCGACAGCAGTCTCGTAAGTTATGCCAGCCTGCTTGTATTTCCAGTAGACGTCAATCTGATGTTCTTGCCCGCTTATACCTTTAAGCTTGATATCTCTCTCGACCTCAACTGTATCTTTGCCTTCAGCATTCAAAAGCGTTTGATAGACATTCTGAACAAAACGTTCGTAGTCTTGATCTGGACGGGCCATCAGCCCGATTTTATCAGGTTTAGAGGAAAAGTTTCTAAGCTTCAACTGTCTGTGCGTCCGCTTGTGCCGGACTGTTAAAGTACCCTTATGGACGTCATCAAGACCTTACTCTCACGCCTCTCGTGGCGACTCCTGCTCTACTGGGGTATTCTGCTCGGCGGTCTCTGGGCGTTCGCCGAATTAACCGACCAAATCTACGAAAAACAGGGGTTCTTTTTCGACGTGCCGGTCTTAACCTGGTTTTACGGTTTCGTTTCCCCGACCTTGACGCAGATTGCCCTCGCACTGAGCACGGTAGGTGGGCTCGAGGTCATGATCGCACTCTCCACCCTGCTCATTATCTTTTTATGGTTTAAGAGTCACCGTGAGGCGGTGTTCTTTGCCGTCAGCATGGTCGGCGCGTCGGTCATTATGGGTTTGACCAAGGTTGTTTTAGCGCGTCCCCGGCCCGAACTATTCCCCGATGTGAACTACTGGCAGACCGCTTCACCGTCGTTTCCGAGTGGTCACGCGACCGGCAGTGCGGTCTTTGCCCTGACGCTCTTTTTCGTCGTGCGGCGACTCGCCCCCAAGTGGCAATGGCTTGCGGGCACTCTCGGGCTGCTCTTTTGCCTGTCGGTGAGCGCCTCGAGGCTCTACTTGCAAGTTCACTATCCGTCCGACGTTTTAGCCGGAATCGCGCTCGGCGCGGGTTGGGTTTTGGGCGTCAACGCGCTTTACAACTACCGCGTCCGCGACCGGAGCAGGCGCAGTGAGCTTTTACGGCTTCCTGAAGCAGTTATCGAAGCGTACCGGGAGGAGGCGAAGGCCAGGGGGATTGCGGAAGATGAGGTCGTCGGTGAGGTGTTGGCGCAGCACTACAACGTTGCGGTAAAAAACGAGCAGGGAGCTGAGCTTCCTGCTCGAGTCCGAACGGTAAAACATTAGCCGGCAAACCGCTAGACGTGAATCGCCCGCCCCTCGACTGCCAGCGCCGCCTCCTTAAACGCCTCTGCCAGAGTCGGGTGCGCGTGAGAGGTCCGGGCTACGTCTTCTGCCGACGCGCCGAACTCCAAAGCAGCAACCGCCTCGGCAATCAGGTCGCCCGCGCGTGAGCCCAAGATATGCACGCCCAGCAAGCGGTCGGTTTTCGCGTCGGCCAACACCTTGACCTTGCCGTCGGTGTGGCCGAGTGCCCGCGCCCGTCCGTTGGCAACAAACGGGAACGTCCCTTTTTTGTAGTCAACGCCCTCGTCTTGGAGCTGCTCTTCGGTCTTGCCGACCGAGGCGATTTCCGGCTCGGTGTAGGCGACGCCCGGAATCGCGCCGTAGTTGACGTGCCCCACGCCGGTCGCAAGCCCTTCGACGCAGGCGATGCCCTCTTCTTCGGCCTTGTGCGCCAGCATCGTGCCGCCGATGACGTCGCCGATAGCGTAAACACCTGAGATTTTGGTTTTGAAGTGCTCATCTACCGGCACAAAGCCGCGTTTGTCGAGTTCCAAACCAATTGCCCCCACGTTCAATCCGTCCGTATTCGGTTTGCGCCCGACGGCGACCAAAACCCGGTCGGCCTCTAAAGCAGCTTGCCCTTCGATTTCGACGACGGCCTTATCACCCTGCGCTTTTGCCGAGGTGACCTTTGCGCCGAGTTTGAACTCGAGCCCCTGCTTCTTAAATATCTTCAGGGCGTCGGCGGCGATTTCAGTGTCCATCCCCGGCAAGATGCGGTCTAGATATTCGACCACGGTAACTTTTGCACCCAGACGTTTCCAGACCGATCCCAGCTCGAGGCCGATATACCCCGCGCCGATAACGACGAGATGTTCGGGTACCTTGTCGTAAGCAAGCGCGTCGGTCGAGGTGCCGACCTGCTCACCGTCGATTTCAATACCGGGCAACGTGACGCTCGAAGAGCCCGTCGCGATGATGATGCGCTCGGCCTCTAATTCCGTCTCCCCGTCTTTGCCGGAAACCGTAAGTTTGCCCGGCGCAGTAAAGCTCGCCGTGCCTTCGTAGCGCGTCACACCGTTCTTTTTGAACAGTCCGGCAACGCCGCCGGTCAACATCTTGACCACTTTGTCTTTGCGCTTATGCATATTCGCCAAATTCAAAGACGCTCCCGATACCTCGATGCCGTGTTCTTTGAGTGCGCCTTGCGTCTCGAGATACTTTTCTGACGATTCCAACAGCGCTTTGCTCGGAATACACCCGACCCGCAAACACGTGCCGCCGAGTGCCGGTTCTTGCTCGACGCAGGCTGTGTCGAAGCCAAGCTGCGCGGCGCGGATTGCGGCGACGTAGCCACCAGGCCCCGCGCCGATTACGATAAGGTCATGTTTAGTCACCAAGAACCTCCATATCCTCAAGTCTACCTGTACTGCTGAGACCTATATACCGACGTGCAAGACTTTATGAAACGCAGCCTGACTGGAGCTTTCGTCTACAACTAGATAGCGCGGCTTTTAGGAGGCTACGGGGGAGAGCAATAAACATCTGAAGAAATAGCTGAAAGGCTTGCAACAACGCCTTAAAGCAGCATCCTAGCGGGCAGACCCGCAAAGACAGCCGAATCGGTATGCAGCGACCACTGAAGTTTATACGAGCTTAACATTACTTTTCTACAACTAAGGTTGGAGGTTTACATGCAGAGAGTAACCGGTCATTTGCGTCTCCCCTTAATTCTTCTTGGTACAGCACTGCTGTTGGTAGCGCTTAAAATGTACGTTCCAGAAGTGAAGACGCTCGCCCTCGAGCTTTACACCTTTGCCAGCAGCATCTACGCGGTGGTGGCCGGCCCCCTCAACACCGTCCGTCTCGGACTCGGTATTCCGGCCCTGGGAGCTTTCTTGCTCGGACTTATGGCAGCTACCGCTCCCTGCCAGCTTTCGACCAACGCTGCTGCGATAGCCTACTTTTCTTCAGATGCGGTACACGGTCGTGGCTGGGGACGAGTAGGGCTCTTTTTGACCGGAAAAACGCTGGTTTACCTGACGCTCGCAGGTATCGCCATCTGGGTTTTCGGTGGTGAATTCGGCGCACCTGGCGCGTTATTTATCGGTGTGCGCCGCGTTATCGGACCCCTGATGATCCTGATCGGCTTTTACATGTTCGGCTGGCTGCGTCTACAGCTGCCCTTACCTATAGGAGCCGCGCAGCACCTGAGAAGTTGGGCGGAAACACGGGGCGGGGGTGCTGGGGCCTTCGCACTAGGCTCCGCTTTTGGTTTGGCCTTTTGTCCGACGCTTTTCTTGCTCTTCTTTGGTTTGATGCTGCCTACCGCGATTGCCTCGGGTACCGGCGTCGTATTCCCGGCACTGTTTGCTCTCGGTACCGCTGTTCCCCTACTGCTCATGCTGGGGCTGATGGGGACAGTGGGGTCAAAGCGTGAGGTAATAGGTGGGATGCGCCGCACCAACCGTGCTCTCTCCCTCTTCGCCGGAATCGTCTTGGTCCTCACCGGACTTTACGATACCGTCGTCTACTGGTTTATCTAGTGGGAGTCTGGTCTGTACCCTAGGGTCATCGCCGTCTCTAGCACACGTCCTCGACCTCACGGTATCGCTTATCTGAGCGCCCCCTGGTTGAGCCGCTGGACGTCCTAAGCTAGACGTATGTCACACACCCGTATTCTCCTCGTCGAGGACGACCCCGACATCGCGCGTATCGTAGAGACTTACCTGCGGCGTGGTGGGTTCGAAGTTGAAGTAGTTCACGACGGTTCGAGCGGACTCGAGCGGGCGCTGACCGCACCCCCGGCACTTATCGTGCTCGACCTGATGCTGCCGGGGTTAGACGGCTTCGAGCTGCTAAAGCGCCTGCGCCCTACGCTGAGCACACCCGTAATCATGCTTACCGCTCGCGGCGAGGCCGAAGACCGGCTAGAGGGCTTCGAGCACGGAGCGGACGACTATGTGCCCAAGCCCTTTCATCCCCCGGAACTCGTCGCGCGCGTTAAAGCTGTGTTGCGCCGGACGCAACCCAAAAGAACGACCGAAGTCATAGAGGTAGGCGATCTCAGCATCGACCCTAGCAAACGCAGGGTAACGCGCGCGGGGGAAACGCTCGAGCTCACAGCGGTCGAGTTCGAGTTGCTGCTGGTCTTCGCTACCAATCCGGGCCGGGTGTTTCGCCGCGACGACCTCTTAAACCGTGTTTGGGGGCACGACTTCGTTGGGGTCGACCGCGTAGTGGACGTCCACGTCTCCAACTTGAGGCAAAAGCTCGAGCTGGACCCTGGAAATCCCCGTTACCTGCTCACCCTGCGGCGCGTCGGCTACAAATTCACCGAGGTGGTCTTATGAAGCTGGCCCGCGACCTGAGCCTGTACTGGCGACTTTTGGCGTCTTACCTGCTCATCATTCTGGTCGGCTGTTTTACGTTTTACTTGGCAGGGGACACTTTCGCTACGTTTTTTTTCGACCAGCACATGGGCGGCACGATGCAGCGGATGCGGGGTGCGGGTCCGATGATGGACCTGATGGTGAGCGATCTGGGCGCTGCCTACCAGCAAGCCAGTCGCCAGGGCATGGTGTGGGGGATGAGCGCGGCCGCGCTCATCGCGAGCGCTGTGAGCCTGTTTGTAAGTCGCCGCATTGTCGCCCCCGTTCGCAAGATGCAGCGCGTCAGCCGCCGCATTGCCGCGGGCCGTTACCAAGAGCGACTCGATCCGCAAGCACCCGGCGAGATTGGCGAGCTGGCCGCTTGCTTCAACGATATGGCCCACGCCCTCGAGCAGACCGAAACCCGCCGCGTCGACCTGCTGGCAAACGTCGCGCATGAGTTCAAAACGCCGCTGAGCAGCCTGCGCGGCTACGTTACCGGACTGCGTGACGGAACGTTCGAGGCCAGAGACGAGACGTTTGAGGCGTGTGCGTGCCAGGTTGCGCGGCTCGAGCGGCTCGTCGCCGACCTTGCCTTACTCTCGCGGGTCGAAACAGGCCAGGAAACACTGCAACTCGCGCCGCTGGCGGTCGCCGACTTACTCGAGGCAGCGGCGAGTTCGTTTCGACCGGATTACGGGGGCAACGGTGTGGCGCTCGAGGTTTCCCCCACCGCAAACTTGTATGTTCAGGCCGACGCCGAGCGCACCTTGCAGGCGCTTGCCAACTTGCTGGACAACGCACTTAAACATACCCCCCGTGGCGGTACGGTGAGCATTACGACACGCGCACATGGAGGCGAAATCCTGTTCGAGGTGCGGGACACGGGTGAGGGTGTGGCTGCTACCGACCTGCCGCACCTCTTTACCCGTTTTTACCGGACCGATAAGGCTCGGCGGCACGCACCCGAACAGGGCAGCGGTATCGGACTCACCATCGTCAAACACTATGTCGAGTGTCAGGGTGGGCAAGTCGGCGTCAAAAGTGAGTTAGGCGAAGGCAGCGTCTTTTGGTTTACGCTGCCGCGCGCGGCAGCTATGCCCGCACCCCGTTCTTGACTTTATCGGAGCTTTACAGTTGCGACCTAACCTTCCGAGTGAAAGGAGGTCGCGCCGTCGTCACGAGTCTGCTGGAAAGCCGCCTGCTCTGGGGTGGCCTGAGCTGGCTATGCCTGCTGGGGTTCGCCTTGTGGCTGCTGGCCATGCTTTTTCCCGTGCCGGGATCGTCCGACGAAACGGATTTTAATGACGGGTGGAAAGATGAACCAGAAGAGGTCGTCGCACCACCTGAAACCTACTTAAAGCAACAGGAAGGAAGTTGGGATGAAGATATTAGCTAAAGGTGCAGTGGTCTTGGTTGTCAGTTTGTTCGCGTTGGGCGCAGCTCAAGAGGCGACACCGCAAAACAAAGACGGTATGACGATGGGCCAGGGAAGCATGGGGCAGAACAGCACGGGGCAGAACAACATGAACCAGGGCGTGATGGGCGATCAGCAGGGCATGATGGCTATGATGCAAATGATGCAGGCGTGTTCGAACATGATGCAGACGATGCAAGGCAAGCAGATGGGCATGATGGACGGGCAAGGTATGAAGCCGATGATGGGTGCGGCTGCCACTGCTGCACAGATGGATAAGGCTACCGCTAGAGCCCTGGCTCGAGCCTTTCTTACGGGCCGCGACTCAGCGGCTGCACTTACCCTTCAAAATGTTCTTCCGACAGCGAAAGGTTACACGGTCGGGTACGTTCAGGGCGGCACCGCGGGCAAACTTTTAGTTGACGCAGCGACCGGTAACGTGCAGCCTCGAACAGCTGAGTAGACGCTTTACCTGAGCTTTACAAACCACGCTTAAACTCTCGGCAGTTGCAACGGGCGGTCGCGCCTGCGACCGCCCGGAAAGGGAAAAAGGAAGAAATGAACGCTCTTAAGATGTGTCTCAACTGGAAAGTGCTGGCGGGGGTCGCCGCCGCTAGTGCCGGGTTGTTTGTCTTTGCGCCCGGCCTCGCCGCCGCTGCCCTGCCTTTTCTCGTATTGGCGATCTGCCCGCTGTCGATGGTCTTGATGATGGGCGCGATGAACGGTAAGGGTCAAACCTCGCCGCCAAGTGCGGTGGAAGTCGGTCAGCAACCTCGGAGCCGTGCTGCGCGGCTTGCCGAACTCGCGGCGCAGCAGCAAGCACTCGCCGGCCAAATCGCCACGTTGGAAGCCGAAGATGAGGCGAGCCCGGAACGTCGACCCGCTGTTGCGGCGGCGCAGCCGGGTTAAAGGCAAACGAGAAACGGGGAATAGCTTTTTTACGCTGAACGGCGTGGATGGTATGGGAAATTATGGTGGCAGCATGATGACGATGATGGGAATTTTCTGGTTACTGCTGGTTGTGCTGATCGGGTTGGGGATCGTCTATCTGGCTCGAGCTTTGAACCTCGGTCAGGTTTTCAAAACCGCCGACAGCGCAACCCCTAGCGAAGACAAGGCGCTGAGCCTTGCCCGCGAGCGCTACGCCAAAGGTGAAATCGACCAGGGCGAGTTCGAACGGCTTAAACATGCGCTGTCGTGAGGCTCGAGCCCGAAAACGTGAGTGCAACATGGGTCAGCTAGTTTTTCTCGAGACAAATATATTCTTTGGGGGCCGACTGTGAGTACCACCCAACGTAAACCTCGTACAGACAAGTCGAAGAACGGCAAAGCGCGTTCGCTCACGGCTTGGCTGGTTGTAGCTGTGCTGGTAGGTCTCGGCGTCTGGTGGTTGACCACACGCAACGGGGCAACAGTGCAAAATGCAGGTCTCAGTCAGCTCGGTGGAGACATGCACGCGCTCGCCTTCGCGCCGGAGGGCCGCATCTTTTACGGACAGCACGGCGGCCTGCAAATCAGCAGCGACGCCGGTACGAGCTGGACGTCTCCGAGTAATACCGGTGACGCGATGGCTATCTCTTCCTCCCCGGCACAGCCCGAGGTCATCTATCAAGCAGGACACGACCTGTTTCTTAAAAGCACCGACGGCGGCGGCACCTGGAGCGCCCCCGGCTTCGGCAACTTGCCGGGGACGGACATACACGGCTTTGCGGTCGCGCCCGAGAACGGCTGGCTCTACGCCAACATAGCCGGGCAAGGGCTTTACCGCTCGACCGAGGCCGACGGCAGCTGGGAGTTTGTGTCACCCGCGACCGGTGGGGCGATGGCGCTGGCGGCTGGCCCCGGCGACCCTGCCACGCTCTACGCAGCGACGATGGATCAAGGGCTGCTCCGTTCAGGCGACGGGGGCGCGAGCTGGCAAGGTGTGACGCAGGTGTCCGGTATGAGCATGTCGGGTATCTACGCCCATCCTGCGAGTGGAAACGTCTACGTTGCCGGGCAACAGGGCGTCTCCCGCTCGGCGGACGGGGGGCAAAGTTGGACTGCACTAGGCCCGAGCGCGCCGATGGCGCTCGTGGCAGCGCAGCCGGAAGGTGAAAATCAGCTCATGGCTGTTTCGCAGCAGGGCCAAGTCTACCGCAGCGATGACGGTGGTGCGACGTGGCTCAAATAGTACCGAGCCGTGTCATGTTTCAGTGTGCTTCATGGAGGGAGCTGACGTAGGTTGATGGGGCGCGCAACGTCTATACGGCAGAGATTACGTTTGGCACTTGGGCTGGTTGTCTTGGTTGCCGGAGGCTACGGTATCTACCGTGCGGTCGCGCCTAGTTCGCAACATGAATTCGCAGGAACCGTGGTTGAGCAACCCCGGGTGGTCGATTCCTTCGAGCTTTTTCGAGCCGGTGGTGAGGCGGTGCGTTTCCCTGACGCCTGGCGCAGCAAAGTTCTATTGGTCTTTTTCGGCTACGCCAACTGCCCCGATGTTTGCCCCTTGACTATGTCGGAATTGGCTAAGGTCTACCGTGACCTCAATGAACCCAGTGATCTACAAATCGTGATGGTCACGGTCGACCCGTCGCGCGACACGCCGGAGCGCCTTCAGCAGTACGTCGAAAACTTCCACCCGAGCTTTGTTGGTCTAAGTGGCAATGCGACAACCACCGCCAAGGCTAGCGCGGCTTTTTACGCGACTTCAGTCCTGCAAAATGACGGCACTGTGTCTCACAATAGCCACGTCACGCTGCTCGACCGCAAGGGGAAAATGAGGATTGTTTACACCCAGGGCAATATACCCAAGCTGACCGAGGACCTTAGATACGTCTTGGCGCGGCCGCGCTGGTGAACCTGAATATGAAGCGCTATGCTTTCGCAGGCCAACACGGCGGTGGGATCGACTTTTCAAAGGTGTGGACGGTTTTGATTAAGTAAGGTTACTAACCACTGGTGCTAGTTAAAAAAGGTCATAAGGTCTTAAACTGTGAGATTGTGGACAACACAGAAAACCTTATGACCACGGAAGATATTATCACGCTGATTTTCATGGTCGTAGATGACAAACTGCCTGAGCTAAAGCTACATTCACAAGCGAAGTGGTGACAATAGGCATTCTGACGGCACTCAAGGGCGTGAGCTTTGGGGCGTTTTACCGCTGGTTGAAACGAGACTACCGAGGTTTATTCCCAGGCTTACCCGAGCGCAGTCGCCTGCAAAGGTTGCTTAAAACACGTCAAGCATGGGCGGCGCATCTTTTGTCGGAACCGAGCTTCTTTAGTGTTATCGACAGTTACCCGATCGAACTTATCTTCCCGATTCGCGAAGGGCGCAGCAAGCAACAAATTGGTAAGAAAGACAGAGATAAAGGGCGTTGGAGTATCGGTATGAAGCTCTGCCAGGTTAGGCACATCGTGCCAGCATCTGGGATGCTCACCTGTGCTCATCAATGAAGCGGGCAAAGTCGTCGCCTGGAACTTCGACACCATGAACGTTCCCGACAAAACCTTCAATCCTCTAGTCGAACCTCTTATAGGTCAAACTATCGTCCTTGCCGATTACGGCTTTCGTGACCAAGCAGGCGCACCCGAGCACCTGAAGTTTTGCCCCAAAGGTGCTTGGAATGAACGTATGTGTATCGAAACAGCCTTTTCTATGCTCACCAACGTCTGCAACTTCAAAAAACTCGAGCACCGTGCTGCTGAGCATATCCAAGCTCGTTTAGCCTTCACTACTGCTATGTTCAACGTTCTGCTTGGGCTTTTTCACAAGTTGCATCCCGAAGCTGACCCGTTTCAGCTGAGCATCGCTGAGTTCTCTCTATGAACTAGCACCAGTGGTTACTACAGGCTGCTAAGAACACCCTTGAATCACTGTCGATGTTCAGCTTTTCACCCGATGTCCGACTATGAAAGGCTTTCTCGTGCCTGCCAGCGTCTACTAAAGCGCGCTTGGGTATACATGCAAGGCTTGAGGTTGCGGTCATTAAGAGCAAGAATACGCAGCGAAGAAGCAGGGAAAAAGGGGAGCTTTGGGTTTTCTATACCCTCAATTCTGCCTTCTACATCTCCAAGCCACACACAAGCCCGACCGTTCACACAACTTGATAGCGCCGCAGCTGTGCGCCCGGCAGACCATGTTAGGCTATAGTGCTCACAAACGAGATAACACGGGTGCCTCAGTACCGGGAGCGCCGAAGGGACGGACACGTGAACCACGAAACAGTGATGAAACGGACTCGAGTTTTAGGCATGGTCTTGGCAGGCGGTAAGGGAACGAGGCTCGAGCCTTTAACTTCCAAACGCTCGAAACCCGCCGTGCCGTTCGGCAGCAAGTACCGCATCATCGACTTTGCCCTAAACAACATGATGAACTCTGAAATCTTTGGAATGTACGTCCTGACGCAGTACAAGGCGCAGTCTTTGACCGAACACATTCAGCGCAACTGGCGTTTCGGCTCGTTTCTGAATGACTATTTTATTACCCTGGCGCCCGCGCAGATGTACCGCTACGACGAATTAGGCGAACAGTGGTACCGCGGCACCGCCGACGCCATTTATCAGAACATCCACCTGATCGACAATAACCGCTCCGATCTGGTGGCTATTTTTTCAGGCGACCATATCTACAAGATGGATATTCGCCACATGATCGCGCAGCACCATGAAAGCGGCGCAGACGTAACCGTCGCCGCCTACCCTACCTTGGTCGAAGAGGCGACCCGGTTCGGCGTCTTGCAGGTCGATAAAGATTTCAACATCACCGAGTGGCAGGAAAAACCATCGCAACCCAATCCTATGCCGGGACGCGACACGCACGCGCTCGCCTCGATGGGCAACTATATCTTTTCCGCCGACGCGCTTAAAAAGCTTCTTCTCGCGGACGCGGCCAACGAAGACTCGTCCCACGACTTCGGTCACAACGTCTTGCCGCTGGCGATGGCAGAGGGCTATAAGGTGATCGCCTATGATTTTGCCACCAACCCGATTCCCGGCGAAGACCGCGCGAACACCTACTGGCGCGACGTCGGCACTATCGACTCGTACTGGGAGGCCAACATGGACCTCGTCGACGTTACCCCCGAGTTCGACCTCTACAACTACGAATGGCCGCTGCGAACCTCCGCCGAGTTTTCGCCTCCTGCCAAGTTTGTCCACGAAGAAGACGGTCGGCGTGGGCAGGCGTTTAACTCGCTGGTAGCAGGGGGCGTCATTGTCTCCGGATCGACGCTCCGGCGTTCAGTGGTGTCGCGGCGTGTCCGGGTTCATTCGTATAGTCTCGTCGAAAACTCCGTGTTGATGGACAACTGCGAAATCGGACGTCACTGCGTCATCAAAAACGCTATTCTGGACAAGAACGTCGTCTTGAAAGACGGGACGCACATCGGGGTCAATCCGGACGATGACCGGGCCAGGGGCCTGACAGTCAGTGAACGCGGCATCGTTACGGTTCCCAAAGGTCATAAACTCTAAACCTCGGCTACGCGTTTGGGCGTCCCACACGAATTACACGTGAGGCGAACAGCACTTTTTTCGTCCGGCAGCTTACAGCCGAAGGGGTTGTTAAAGTGCTACGATGCGCGTACTGAAGACGCCCGCACGCAAGACACCCAAATCTGCTACGGATTGCCCTACGGGCGGGTAAGCCAGCACGCCATATGGAGGCACCATCTTGAAACGAACCTTTAACCCCTGGTTTTTTGTGATTTTGATTATCCTGGGGGTCGTCGTCTTCAACCAGTTTAACGCGCGCCCCCCGGGGAGCGAAATCAGCTACTCGACCTTCACCAACCTCGTAACTGAAGACAAGGTTGATTCAGTCGTGATCGAGCAAAACACGATTCGCGGCGAACTCAAAGCCGAGACGCAGGTCGACGAAGGTGGTCAAACACGCGCGATCCGTTCGTTCCAGGTGACAACGCTCCCCGTCGAAGACCCGACGTTGATTCCGCTCCTCAAGGAAAACAACGTTTCGTTCGAAGGTCGTGTACCGTCGCAGTGGCTCGGCCTGCTCGTCTCGTTTTTGCCGATTATCATCTTGATCGGTTTTTTCTGGTTCGTCTTTATGCGGGCGCAGGGCGGCCCCAGTCAGGTGATGCAGTTCGGTCAATCGAAAGCCAAAACCTACGGGCGCGAAAACAAGGTCAAAACGACCTTTGAAGACGTTGCCGGTCACGAAGAGGCGAAGCAAGAGCTTAAGGAAGTAGTCGATTTTCTTAAAAGTCCACAAAAGTATCTGCGGATCGGCGCAGAGATTCCTAAAGGGATGCTCCTGGTCGGGCCACCCGGAACCGGTAAAACGCTCCTTGCCCGCGCCGTTGCCGGTGAAGCAGGCGTACCGTTTTTAACGGTCTCGGCGTCCGAATTTATGGAGATGTTCGTCGGCGTCGGGGCGAGCCGCGTCCGCAACCTGTTCGAAGAGGCGCGCAAGGCGAGCCCCGCTATTATCTTTATCGACGAACTCGACTCGATCGGGCGGCGACGCGGCGCGGGTATCGGCGGCGGTCACGACGAACGCGAGCAGACCCTCAACCAGATTTTGTCCGAGATGGACGGGTTTGAAAAAGACACTTCGGTTATCATCATCGCAGCGACCAACCGCCCTGACGTTTTAGACCCGGCCCTTTTGCGCCCAGGCCGTTTCGACCGGCAAGTGACCATCGGGTTGCCGACGCAGCGTGAACGCGAGCAGGTCTTGCGCGTTCATGTGCGGAATAAGCCCGTCGCCGACGATGTAGACATCGAGCGCCTCGCCAGTGCGACGCCGATGTTTTCCGGGGCCGACCTCGAGAACCTCACCAACGAAGCCGCGCTGATTGCCGCCCGTACCGGCAAACAGATCATCTCGTGGAGCGACTTTAACGAAGCTTTAGACCGTATCGTGCTCGGTTTACGGCGCGGCTCGCTCGTCCCGAGTGAAAAAGAGCGGCAGATTCTGGCGTTTCATGAGTCGGGACACGCGGTCGCGTTCGCGTCGCAACCCGACTTAGGACACATCCGTAAGGTGACGATCATGCCGCGCGGCGGTGCCGGCGGCTTTATGGCTCCCCTGTCCAAAGAAGAGATGTTTTTTTCACGTGAACGTTTTCAGCAGCAGCTCGTCGTTGCTTTTGGTGGACGCGTCGCGGAGAAGAAGCTTACGGGTACGATCTCGTCAGGTGCGTCAAACGACCTCAAGCAAGCGACCGATATGGCCAAGCAGATGGTGTTCGACCTCGGTATGGGCGGCGAAGAGTTCGTGGCGTGGGGCTCCGACCAGGGGCCGGTCTTTTTGGGCGGCGAAATCAGTCGCCGTAAAGATTTCTCCGAGGAGACAGCGCGTGAGTTGGAGGGCGAAGTCAACAAGATTTTGGAGGCTGCCTACAAAGTTACCGAAACCGTTATCGGTGACCACTGGGTTGCTGTTGAAGGCGTTGCCAACGCACTTTTAGAACGTGAAACCATCGAAGGCACGCTTATCGCCAAGGCGTTTGAGCGCTGCCCAAGAAGGCGCAAGCGCTGAAGAGATCACCAAGATGATCGTCGATGACACGGAAGCTGCCGAACGCCGTATGGCAGCCGCCGCCGAACGCGCCGCCGAAGCCGACCGGCAACGCCGCGCCGAACGTCCTACCCCGACCATCGACACGCGGCCTGCGTCGGAAGGGTCGCGAGGTTAGCAAAAAGCTTGTATCAATACCGAAGAGACGCCTAAACCGCGTCTCTTTTTTGCTGTACGGTGTGGCGCCGAGGTGCGCCGCGCCGAGATGGGTTTAGAGCCTCTAAACATATATCTCGAGCAGTTCGTCGAGAATCAGGTACAGCTAAGGACAAACACGCCCGAGATGGTTCTCAAGAGAAATTCTCAGGTCTTGCGGGTGTTCGCGTCATAAGATAGTAGGGCGTGTTAGACGGCAGGTACGAGATCACTTCAGAGAGAGAGCTGGGGGGGCGCGAGACGCTTTTCGGCGCGACGGCTCCGGACGGCACCGCCCTGAGCATCAACTGGTACGACTTAGGGACACCCGTTGAGGAACGCGCTTTCGAGCAGTACCGGGCGCTTTTACGGCAGCTTAGGCGGAGTGGTCACGCGGCTCTTTACGACCTCGTTTCACGTCCGGGCGCACACTACGTCGCGTGGCGCGTACCGGGAGAAACAGGAGCGCAGCCGGTTGCCGGCAAGGAACTAGACGCTATTGAGGAGATATTAGCCGCCTACGACCGCCGGCTTACTGAAGCGCAGGTGTGCGCCGTACCGGGCGCACCGCCGCAAGTTTACGCGCTGAGTTTCTCGGCGGCGGGTGCAGCAGTGACCTCGAGCACCCCCGAGCCGGCTGCGGTGAGACCGGCACCCCCAAGGAGCCGCCGGGTATCGACTTGGGCCGCGTTTCGTCCGTGGGCACCCGCGTGTATATTGGGCCTTTTGGGTGTGTTTTTCTTGCTGCTCAGCTTGGCGCAGCTTTTACAACCTGCGTTGGTCAGCGTCCCCGACGTGCGCGGACAGGAGATCAACATCGCCCTAAAAAGGCTTCACGACGCAGGGTTTCGCAGCGCGCCCGTCCCCCTCACGTCGTCCCGACCGGCAGGTGAGGTGCTCGAGGTGCGTCCGGAGGCCGGAACGTCGCTGCGTCCGGGTCGCACGCTAAGTGTTCGTTACGCCCTTCCGGCCGGACAGTCACCGGAAGTTGCCCCCGGCGTCGTAGGAACGACCCTGACGCGGGCCGAAACCATGCTGAGCGAAGCAGGGTTTCGCGTCGGGGAGGTGGCGCGGAGTTACAGCCGCGCCCCGAGAGGAACGGTTATCGCGCAGATTCCAGCCGCTGCTGCGCCCGCCGCCCAAGGGGGACATTTTGTGCTGCTCGTCAGCAACGGGCCGCTAGGTGAAGCGACCTTTGTACCCGATTTGACCGGTTTGCCTTTAGAAGACGCGTTAGGACTCGCTGAGGCCGCCGGGTTTGCGCGTGGTGCGGTCAGGCTCGAGCGTACCCCCGGCAACGGTACCCCCGCCGGAACGGTTTTAGCCCAGAACATCGCCCCTTACGTCAGCGTACCGCTGGCGCAGGCCCGTTTACGGCTTACGCTGGCGGCGGCAAGTACCGCTTCCGGCGAGGGCGGCACCCCCGACCTCACCGGCTTGGACCTCGGGAGCGCGCAGCGGCGGGCGCGGGCGCTTGGTCTAGGCGTCGTTGTCGGTGCCCAGGTCAGCGCGCCCGAACTGCCGAGCGGCGTAGTGTTGCAGCGTCCCGAACCCGGCGCGCCACTGCAGGGAAATATAAGCGTTACGCTTAACCGAGCACCGCTTGAAATCCCAATGCCTGAGATCGTCGTAAGCGTCGAGCCAACCGCTGCGCCGCAGATTTCAGTGCGCCGGGCACGCTACGCCTGGCAGCTCGGGCAAGACGCCGGGGGGCGTGCCGCAACGATTACGGTCACACGGGCAGACGGTACCCGGGAGACGATTTTGCGCGGGCAAAAGGTTGCGGCCAATGAACGACTCGAGGGTATCTACCTGACGACGGCGACCGGCCCGCTCGTCTTCAGGCTTACGTTGGGCGGTGAAGCTTACGGCGCGCCGGTTACGGTTCCTTAGGGTGCAGGCGCGCCCGCGAGCGCCCAGCGTGCGTAAAGTTCGGCGAAGCTGCCGTCGGTATTTGTGCCTTCTTGCAGGATAAAAGCTAAAAAATCGCGTATATCTTCTTCTTTGCTCGAGCTAAACACCGCGGCACCACCCTGACCGGCAAAGCGCCCGCCAGCGACTTCCGGCAAGGTTTCGGCGGCTTCAGCGGCGGCGCGTGACAACTCGGCGAGAAGGGTCTGAACGAGCGCGTCGTCTGCCAGCGACGCGTCCGGATAGAGCGAACGCCCGGTAAGACTGCGGAGGATGACGCCCCGACCGATAAGTTGCCGGGCCAAAGGGGGTGTACGGGTAGCGACGGTGACGGGTAGCTGCGCCCGCGCGACGCGCCCGCGCGCGCGCGCCGAAACGTTCAGGGTGTAATCTCCGGGTGCCAGGGTTTGCGGCAACGTGAGCGCTACGTCGGTAATCTCCAGAGCAACGGTGTTGGGCGGTAGCGGTGTCCGCTCGGTCGCCGAAGCCTCGCTGACGACGCGTCCGCCTTTGTCCTCGAGTCTGAGGGTGATCTGCAGGGGCGTAGGGAGCGCGTCGCCCGGCGTCGAAAGTTCAAAACGGGCGTAGAGCAGGTCGCCGGGGACGTATTGGGCGACCCTCTCGGTTGCGGTCCCGACCCCGAGCTGTACCGGGGCGAGACGCAGCGGTGGCGCGGGTGCCCGGAGCGCCTCTATCCGCGCCTCGGCCTCGGCGACGCGCGGCCCTTTGCCCCGCGCGGCGTAGCGCTCAAACTGCGCGGCGGCGGGGCCGGGCTTACCGCCGACCTCCAAAAGCGTCCCCAGGGCGTAATAGATACCCGGAACGTCGGGGTAAAGGGCCAGCGCATCCTGCAGGTCTGCGGTGGCTGCCGGGTCGAGCTGGTCATCAGCCTGCAAATCGAGGGCGGTCGCCTGTGCGTAAGTGTCTAGCGCCAGCCCCAAACGGCCCGTGACCGTCTGGACGAGGCCCAGATTGTAAAGCGCGACGACCTCACCGGGGTTGAGCCTCAGCGCCTCTTCCGACGCCGTTTCACTCGCTTCAAGTGCGCCCAGCAGATAGTACGCCCAGCCCAGATTGGTCAAGTAGAGGTCGCTTTGCGGCTCGAGCCGCGCCGCCGTGCGAAGGGCAACCGCCGCCGCTTCAGGCTCGTTACGGTCAAACGCAAGCTGGGACAGCCGTTCGTAGGGATAGGCGAAAGCCGGAGCCAGTTCGGTCAGACGCGTTGCGAGAGTCTGCTCGAGCACCCCGTCATTTAAGCCCTGGGCTAAAAAGAGTCCACTTACTAAAACGCTCAGCGCGTTTGGATACTGTTGCAGCAGCGTTTGCAAGTCGGTTTTAAGCGCCGCGCCGTCGGTTTCGCCCAAGCGGTAGAACAGCGCCTGGGCTTCAGCGTAAGCGTAACCACCGAGCGCCGTAAAACCCTGACGGGCACCTTCAGCGTCACCGGCTTGTACCGCAAGGAGCGCCCGCCAAAGTGTGCCTAAAGGCAGTGGACTTTTTTCGAACGCACGCATCACCGCCGCTTCGCTAAAAGGTTGCCTGTTGAGCGCGATCACGGCGGCGAGCAGCGGATAGCGGGCCCCGGCCCCTCCCGGACGCGCCGACAAGAGCCCCTGCACCGCTTCGGCCCGCGCGCTAAAACGCGGTTCGGCGCGCAGGGCAGCCCCGGCGCGCCGTAAAAGCGGCAACGCCTCGTCTGGGAACCCACTCCCCAGATTGACCAGCGCGTCGATAAAGGTGCCGTAAGGCGACGACAGGTCGATGCTGAGGCGTGCGTCCGGCCTCGGCGTCAGTCCGGCGTAACTGCTGAGCGCCCCCTGAGCCTGAGCGACCAGGCGTTCAGGAAACGCTTCGGGCGCGTAAAACAAAAAGCTGCGCGCCCCGTCCGGGCGGGCGACGAACAGCCTGAGCTCGAGCCCCGCCCCGGTCAGCCGTACCTGCCCGGTTACGGCGGTACTGACAAAGAGCGCCTCCCGTAAAAAAGCCGCAGCCAACCGGCTCGCCGTCCCCTCGTCGCCCAAGAGGTTGAGCGGGCTGATAAAGGTGCCCTCTTCGAGCAGCAGCGGCGGCACCAGGCCGAGCGCGAGTTCGGGCGGGATGCTGGCGTCCGTAAACGAACGGGTCAACCGGTCGGCAACGGCGACGCCGAGGCGCGGTTCGCTGCCGACAAAAGGGAACACTGCCAGCTGCGGGCCGTTGGGTACAGTCTGCGCCGAGACCAAACTACCGAAAAAGATTGTAGCGAAAACCAGCAGCCTGATAAACTTCACTCGAGCAACCCTTCAAGCTCGTCTAGCATCGTCTCCGCGTCGTCGCTGCTGCGCGTGACGATCATAATCGTGTTTTGACCCGCCAGACTGCCGACGATTTCGTCGCGCTCGAGCTTGTCGATGACGTAGGCGATCCCCGTCGCGTGCCCTTCGTCGGTGTTGACAACCAGAATATTTTCACCCCGGTCGATGTCCCGGACGAACAGCCGAAACCGCTGCTTCAGCTCACCCATTACGTCTTCTTGCGCCGCCAAAGGCGTCGAGCGGTAGCGGTGCTGACCGTCTCCGGCCGGCAGCCGCACCAGCCGGAGTTCGTTGACGTCGCGGCTGATAGTCGCTTGCGTCACCCGGATACCTTTGGCAGCCAGATGCTCGGCCAACTCGGATTGCGTCGAGATAAATTCGCTCTCGACCAGCTCTTCGATAAGCCTCTGTCTATACTCTTTACTCGGCATATTTATACACTATAGCAGGCAGCCGGTTTGAACCAAGCTCACGCCGTAAAATGGCGTTGCTCTGCAGAACTTCGTACACCGGTACGTGCTTTTGAAGATGATACCGGGGTTATATAGCAGGGTGATGCCGGCAGGAATGAGATACGTTTTCGCTGCAGCCATATCCGCTACGGCTTTAGAGCGCTACAATGCGCTTGTGGCACAGCAACACGCGTACCTGCTGGGTCGCTTTGAGGTTCAGCTGAGGGGTCGGCGGACCTCGCCCACGGGTCAGGTGGCGCAGTTTCTCGGCTACCCGTCCTACTGCGCTGCTTGGGTCGGGCGAGGTGAGCTTGGCTATCTGTTTTGGCTCGACCAGAACGTACTTTGGACGCCCGGTTTGGTTCAAACCGGCGGCGATTCGGCAGCTAAAGCAGCTGCTTCAAGGTGCCGGCTGAGGGCGAACGGTTTACGGCGTTCAGGCTCGCGGTCGTAATGGCTAGCACCACAGCGCGCGGAGACGACCGCGTAAATCGCGGCTTTGGTTTTGCCGATTCGGATGCCGACTAGAGCGTATGTTCCAAGCTGATACCCGGGTCAAACCCTCACAGACAGGCCGCTTGAGAAGTTCCTTAAGCTTTTCTTAAGGCTAGCCGACTACACTCACGCCTATGAACACCTTTACGAAAGTCTTACTGACCTTGTTCGCCCTAGCCCTCCCGAGCGCCTTTGCCCAAACCGTTTACCTTGGGTTGACGACAGGAACCCCTATCGTAAACAAGAACACCAACTGGAAGCTGGGCGCGCAACTAGGTGTCAATTTAACCCCCGAGTTCGAGGTGCGCGTGAGCGCCGAGGGTAATCTGAATAACTTGCAACCCAACATGGCGAGCCTGGACGCGTTTACCAACTTCTTCTTGAATGTCGACCGGCTGACCGCAGGCGGAGACGCTATCGTCGGCGCACCGACGAACAATTCGCTCTACTTAGGGGCCGGCGTCGACGGCTACTACGGCAAGAATGCGAGCAGGCTCAATGCTGCTTACCGCTACGGGTTACACGCAGTCGTCGGCGCTGAAGCTATGCTGGGACGTTTCGGTATCTTTGGCGAAATTCAGCCGGGTGCGGTGGTTCGCAAAGACTTCACCGATCTCAAAGGTTCGTTTCGTGCCAAATTGGGGGTCAATTTTCACCTCTAGACGCCTCTCGTTTCTCCGCCAAGCTGCCCCCGGGCAGCTTTTTTCTTGTTTTAATCGTTCGGCTCGAGCCTCGGTACGCTGGGTTTGACGGCTGTATAAGCGCTTTAGCGAGCCGGCAGCGGCAACGCAAAACTACCGAATCCACAGCTTGTAGACTCCTGACAACCAACGCGAGACCTGAAAGACAACCCGGTAGGCCCGTACGCGCCGAACGCATCACCGGAACTTTCGTCCAAGGTAGCAGCACACTGCTTTTCAGCGGATATTTAGAAATCCTTCATCAATCGCCAGTTTTTAACACGGCGTCACGTAAAATCCTCTATAGTTACGTTTGTCATTCATGTACTCGGCTACCCGTTGACCTGTCCGGATTCAACCGGAGTCGCATAGAAAACCACTAGGAGAAACGATGAGATACCCCCGCTGCCTCGCACTCGCCGCCTTCACCGCCGTGCTCCTCAGCGCCTGCACCGCGCCTATCGCTGCGCCTCCTACCGCCAGCGGTCCACTCAATCAGCAAGACGTAACCGCAACCGCCAGCAACCTCTCCGAACAGCTCATGGCGGTGCTGGGGCGCGCCGCTAAAGACGCGGGCGTTATCGCCCTGCAGGGGTTTCCGCAAAACAGTCTGATGACCAATCCGTTTTTCGGTTACGGTGTGAGCGCCGCGCCGCGCCGTTCGGCGAACCGACTGTTTAGCGCACTCGCCGTAAACGACCTGCCGCGGGGCAACTACAGCTATACGCGTTCGGACGGTGGCGACGCGTGGGTACGCCTCAGCGATGCGGACGACCTCAGCTTGACCTGGCCCTACGACGCCGACCCCGAAACGTCTGCACCGGACACGGCAACGGCAACCGCCACTTTCGACTGGAACGCCCTCAGCCCGACCATCCGCGCCGACGTTTACGGTGAGGCTGTCGAAGTCCCGACCGGCCTCAACCTGAGTTTGGTGGCAAACGGACAGAGCGCCGCCGATGTGGACGTTGCGGCGACCTATTACGCGGGTTGCGGGGAAGCCGTCCTCGAGCCCACCTCACTTACAGTCAACGGCACGGGCAGCCTCTTAAACCTGGGGAACGTCGGCTATGAGGTCAGTGAATCGGATGCGGGCGATTCGGTAACGACGCAGGGCCAGGTCACGGTAGTCGATGAAGGAATCGCGCTCGAGTGGAACGTCGCCGTCAACGGCGAGCTGACCCGGCAGGACTGCTTGACCGAGAGCTTCGTCCCCGAAGACGGCGCGGTGTCTGTAAGCTTGAGCGGGTTTGCGGGCGACACGAACAGCGTCGCGTTCAATCTGAAATTTTCCGGCATTACCGAACCCGACCTGAGCGGTTCGGTGGTCGTCAACGATGATAAAGACAACGCCGTCACCTTTTCCGGTAAGCTTTCAGACGCCAACGGCAACGGGATTCCGGGTGAAGCCGTAACGGTTCGTTTTGCCGATGGTAGCAGCACGACGCTCGAGGAACTCATCAAGTCGCTGGGCACCGTCACCGCCCTCGGCAATTTACGGCACCGTTAAAGACCGAAACATGAGGGGGCTCGAGTAGTTTTACTCGAGCCCCTTTTACTCGGTGCTCCCTGTTTTCTCCAACTCGTAAAGCACCCGGCGCTTGACCGCTTCGCCAAAACACGCGACCCCGCTGTTCAAAATAACGAGGCCCGCCGTGCCCCACCAGAACCACGTCCAAAAGTCCGCGTCCAGCGTGCGTAGTTCAACCGCGTAGCCGATAACGCTGGCCCCGAAACCAATCAGCGCAAGTCCAAGCGGCGCGAACACCAGCCACATCCTTTGATGCACCCTGACCTCCTCAGAAGAGTGTCGCACAGGTCGAGGTGATATTTGGCGGTCTGCTCGAGTATTCGCGGGGGCTCGAGCTTGCGTAGCGGTAGACTCACCTGATACAACCGGACATGAACGACTACAGAGAGCTTTTCGACCTCACCGGCAAACACGCGCTCGTTATCGGCGCAGGGTCGGGCATCGGTGAGGCGGTCGCGCAGGGACTCGCGGCGTTCGGCGGGGCCGTTACCTGTGCCGATGTCAATCTCGAGGCTGCCGAGCGCGTCGCCGAGGGCATAGGTTCAGCTGTCAAACTCGACATCACCGACGCGGGCGACGTTGAACAGGTCATCGGTGGCCTAAATGCACTCGATATTTTGATTTCGACACCTTCAATCAATGTCCGTAAACCGCTGCTGGATTATACCGAAGCCGAGTTTGAGCGGGTCGTGAACCTGAACCTCAAAGGGAGTTTTTTCGCGCTTCAGGCAGCCGGACGGCGGCTGGCGGCGCAGGGACGCGGGAGCATCGTGCTGTTTTCATCGATTCGCGCGCAGGTCGTCGAACCGGGGCAGGGCGTTTACGCGGCAACCAAAGCCGGAACCTTGCAACTCGTCAAGACGCTCGCCGCCGAGTTGGGGCCGCAGGGTGTGCGGGCGAACGCGATTGCACCGGGCGTCGTTGAAACCCCGCTGACCGCGCCCATCAAGGCCAATCCGGAATGGTACAAAGCTTACGCCGAAAAGGGCGCACTCGGGCGCTGGGCCACGCCCGGCGAAATGGTCGGGGCCGCCGTGTTTTTGGCGAGCGACGCGGCCTCGTATGTGACCGGGACGCTGCTCGTGGTGGACGGCGGTTGGACGGCGCAGGACGGGCGTTTTACGCCGCCATTATGAGAGAGGCGCTTGCCGCCCGTGCCGCCGACGCCGTAAACGGTGAACGCGCCGTAACGCTGACCCGCAAACTCGTACAAATTCGCAGTGTGTTTGAACCGGGGAGCAACGAAACCGAGGCCGCGCACTTCGTCGCCGACACTTTACGCGAAAGCGACTTTCACGTCACGGTAGAAGAAGCTGCACCCGGTCGCCCGAATGTTATTGCCGACTGGAGCGGGTCAGGCTTCGATGAGACAAAGCATAAAACGCTGATGCTCGAGGGTCACACCGACGTCGTGACCGAGGGCGACCCTGAACGCTGGACACATCCGCCTTTTGCCGCTGCGCTGGTAGACGGGCGCATCTACGGGCGCGGCGCGTGCGATATGAAAGCGGGCGTTGCCGCCGCTATCGTTGCGGCAGAGGCCGTAAAACAAGCAGTCCCCGACCTGCCGGGGCGGATTCGGCTGGGTATCGTCGCCGACGAAGAGGGGATGATGCTGGGCGTCAAGCACTTCGTCCGGCAGGGCTGGGCCGACGCCGTAAACGGGGCCATCATCTGTGAACCGGAAGACCTCGAGCTCTGCCTCTGTCAAAAAGGTGCCTTGCGGGTGGAGGTTTTAAGCACCGGCAAGATGTCTCATGGCGCGATGCCTTACGCCGGGGTCAACCCGATTTCGCCGCTGCTGGACTTTTTAGCGCGAGTGAAAGAGCTGGAAGCTTCTGAACAGGCACGTTTAGG
This sequence comes from uncultured Trueperaceae bacterium, assembly GCA_963799485.1. Lineage (GTDB taxonomy): Bacteria > Deinococcota > Deinococci > Deinococcales > Trueperaceae > Truepera. The sequence continues at coordinate 179,620 of CAWCXJ010000001.1, read as the reverse complement.
AACGCACGAATATCTGGGGCTCCCCTGGTTGACGCCGACCATTTTACGGGCACCCGCGCGGGGTGAAGCGCAGCTCAACGTGATACCCGAAACCGCCTATGCTGCGCTCGACATCCGCACCGTACCGGGGCAAGACCATGGGGGACTTTGGGCGGAGCTGGAGGGTTTGGCTGAGGCGTCTAGAGGCAAAACCGAACTTTCACTGACGCTGTTAGAAGACCGACCCTGGACGCAGACCGCGCCGGACGACCCGCTCGTGCGGGCGCTCGAGCGCAGCTATCCGCAGGTTTTGAGAACCGAACCGCGTTACGGCGGCGTGCCGGGGGCGACCGACGGCACCTTTTTGTCGGCGTGGGCCGGTATTCCCATTGTCACGGTCGGGCCGGGGGCGCGTGAGGTGCCGCATCAACGCGATGAATACGTCGAGGTTGAAGGTATTGTCAAGGCTGCGAGACTTTACGCCGCCGCCGCAATCTACTTTTTCAGCGGCGAATAGTCCGCTTTAGGCGCAGACACGTTACACTTTTAGCAGACGAACGTTTTACGGCGACCTTTAAGGAGGACGACATGAAAAGGCTTATCTTAGTGACGCTCTTACTGCTCGGCTGGAGTGCGAGCTTCGCGCAACCCGAACCGCAACCCGGCGGCAGCATCACCGTCTCAATCGTCGCTGAACCCCCCGGCTGGGACCCGACGGTTTCGACTTCGCAGGAAATTGCCCGCGTGATGTATCACAACGTTTTTGAGGGACTTGTCCGCATCGACCGCAACGGCGACATCGTGCCGGCGCTCGCGTCGTCTTGGGAAACTTCGGACGACGGCCTGACCTGGACGTTTACGCTGCAAGAAGGTGTGACGTTCCATAACGGCGACCCGCTGACCCCGGCGGACGTGGTGGCTGCTCTGAAACGCGCCGCCGACCCCGAATCCGGGCATACGCACCCCGAGTATTACGAAGCGATTGAAGATGTCAGGGCCGAGGGCAATACGGTCGTGCTGACGCTGAGTAAACCGAACTCGAGCCTCCTCTACAACTTAGCCCGCCCGGATTCCGTCATCTATCAGGCCGGAACCACCGACAGCCAAGCGAGTGAACCCGTCGGCACCGGCCCCTTCCGGTTTGCCGAGTGGGTGCGCGGCAGTGAGGTGAGGCTCGAGAAATACGAGGGTTACTACGGCACACCCGCGTATCTGGACGCCGTAACGTTCCGGATTATCGAAGACACCAACGCACAACTCGCGGCGCTCCAAGCCGGAGACCTAGATATGGTGGGCGTCGCGCTCAGCCCGGAAAATGCCATTCAGCTTCAGGGCGACCCGAACATCAAGGTCACCGAAGGCTCGGCAACGACCGAAATCACGCTGGCGCTGAACAACACCCGTAAACCGCTCGACAACCCGCTCGTCCGGCAAGCCATCACGCACGCCATCGATAAGAAGACCATCGTCGAGGGTGCGATGTTCGGGTACGGCACGGTTATCGGCACGCACGCGAGCCCGATTGAACCCTATTACGAAGACCTGAACCCGTACCCTTACGACCCCGAAAAAGCCAAAGCGTTACTTGCCGAAGCGGGTTACGCCGACGGTTTGACGCTCGACTTTGAGCTGCCGCCCTATCCGATTGAAAAACGCACCGGTGAGGTTATCGCGCAGCAGCTTTCCGAAGTCGGTATCAACGTCAACCTGACCAACGTCGAATGGACGACCTGGCTCGAGCGCATTTTTACGGCAGGCGACTACGACATGACCATCATCGGACACTCGGAGCCTAGAGACATCGGCATTTACGGCAACCCCGACTACTATTTTCATTACAACAGCCCCAAAGTTCAGGATTTGCTCGCTCAAGTCGAACAGACGAGTGATGAGACTGAGCAAATGTCGCTCTACAAAGAGGTTGAGCGCACCATTGCCGAAGACGCCGTAAACGTCTGGGTTTTCTCGCCGCCGTATCTGGTCGCGGCGCGAAACAACCTTTACGGCTACTGGCAAGACCAGCCTATCGTCGCTATCGACCTGACCGAAGCGTACCTGGCGCAGTAGCGCACAGTTCGCGTGCTGGCCTTTGTCCTCCGCCGTTTTTTACTGGCCTGCCTCAGCGTGTTTTTAGCGGCGGTGCTGGTCTTTTGTGCGCTGCTGGCTATTCCCGGCGACCCGGCGACCGCCATTTTAGGGCTCAATCCGAGTCCACAGGCGCTTACTGCCGTCCGGCAACAACTCGGTCTGAACGAGCCCCCCGTAACACGTTTTCTGGGCTGGTTCGGCGGCGTTTTACGGGGTGACTTCGGCGTCTCCATCAACTACCGCACGCCGGTTCGGGGGCTAATTGCCGAACGTCTTTGGGTTTCGCTGCCGCTTGCGTTCGCAGGAATGCTGATTGCGTGCGCGATTGCCCTACCGCTCGGGATTTGGGCGGCGCTAAAGCGCGGCAGCTGGCTCGACCCGCTGGTGGTGAGCGCGGCGCAACTCGGGGCGGCGGTGCCGTCGTTTTGGCTCGGACTCCTGCTGATCTTGCTTTTTAGCGTCCGGCTCGGCTGGCTCCCGTCGGGCGGGTTTGTACCGTGGAATGAGAATCCGCTCGGTACACTTCGCAGCCTGATTCTGCCAACACTCGCGCTCGGACTTGGGCAAGCAGCCGTGATTACCCGGATGACGCGCGCGGCGATGTTGGAGGCCCTCGCTCAGGATTACGTCAGAACGGCCCATGCCAAAGGTTTGCCGGGGCGTAAAGTCGTCCTCAAGCACGGCCTGAGAAACGCGCTCGTCACGATTTTGACGGTGTTGGGCCTGTCGTTTTCACAAGTTCTGGTCGGCGCGATTGTCATCGAACAGGTCTTTTCGCTGCCGGGGCTCGGGCGTTTGGCGCTGACCGCCATCGGCACGCGGGATTTTCCGCTGCTTCAGGGCGAGGTCTTGGTCTACGCCAGCCTCATCGTGTTTTTGAGCTTTCTCGTTGATTTGGCTTACGGCCTGCTCGACCCGCGCATTCGTTATGACTAGCCGCCGCTTGCCCTTTAACCTTCTTCTCGGCGCGGTATTGGTCGGTCTTGTTGTTGTCTCGGCGGTGCTGAGTTTTTTCTGGCTGCCGGTTGACCCCAACACGATGGACTTTACGGCGCAGCTTTCGGGGCCGTCTGCGGCGCACCTTTTGGGTACTGACCAGCTCGGGCGGGACTTGTTGAGTAGAGTCCTGGTGGGCTCGAGGGGTGCCCTCTTCGTCGGTTTCGTCGCGGTCGGTATCGCCCTGACACTCGGCTGCCTTGTCGGGGCGCTCGCCGGGTTTATCGGCGGCGTGTTCGACGATGTACTTATGCGCCTGATCGATGTGCTTTACGCTTTCCCACCGATTTTGCTGGCGCTCCTTTTCGCCGCCATCTATTCTCCCGGCACGTTTACGGCGATGAGCGCTATCGGGCTTGCGACCGCGCCGGTTTTCGCGCGGCTCCTGCGGGCGTCGGTGATGGAACTTAAAAACCGCGATTTCGTCGAGGCGGGGCGGGCGTTAGGCTCTACGCAAGGGCGACTTTTACGGCGGCACATCCTGCCGAACGCCCTCTCCCCTATTATCGTACAGGCGAGCCTCAGTTTAGCCGTTGCCGTCCTTGCCGAGGCCGCGCTGTCGTTTTTGGGGCTCGGGACGCCGCCCCGGACGCCGAGCTGGGGCAACATGCTCCGTGAGGCGCAGGGGTTTTTGCAGCTGAGCCCGTATCCGGTGCTGGTACCGGGGTTGGCGATTGTGTTGACGGTGCTGGGGTGGAGTTTGTTGGGAGACGGACTGAGGGACTTGCGCGACCCACGCGGACGCTAAAATTGTGCGCTCTGGTCGTGTTCACAGCGGGCTCGAGCCTCAACCTTTCCGGGCGGGTATGGGCAAGCTGCAGCGTTTCGGTTAAACGCACAAGTTCGTTTACAGCCTCTTGACGTTGCGAGCCTCGTTGCAGGTACAGTAGACGGGTGGAATCCCTGACCCAGAGAGCCCTCGAGCGCCGCCTCAAACGCTACGTTCTCAAAGAAACCCACGACTTTCTGGCGGTCGGTGCGCCCGGTTTCGAAGGGGTGCTGCTGGAGGAGGTTCAGGCACTACCCGCTGTAAGCGCCGTAAAAGCCGTGCGCGGCGGGGTCGAGTTTCGCGGGCCTTACACAACAATCTATCACGCCAACTTGCAGCTCGCCACGGCTCACCGGGTCTTGTGGCGCGTCGCCGAGTTTTTGGCGCAGTCGTACCCGATGCTCTACAACAAGGCTGCAAAGGTTCCGTGGGAACGTTTTTTGGGATTTGCGGAGACGGTGCAGTTTAACGTCAGCAGCCGGAGTTCGCGGCTTCATTATCCGCCCAAAGTTGCCGAAACCGTCCTCAGCGCGCTGCAAAAGGCCGTCTTACCGCTGGGCCTTCGCCCGGTCTCAGCTGCTGACGCGGCGCTGAACATTTACGTGCGGCTGTTTCAAGACCGCTGTACCCTGAGTCTAGACACCAGCGGCGACCACCTGCACCGGCGCGGCTACCGCACGCACGTAGGCGACGCTCCGCTGCGCGAAACGCTCGCCGCCGCCATCTTGAAAACGGTGGATTTTGAAACGTTCGACCTGATTGTCGATCCGCTGTGCGGCAGCGGGACGTTTTTACTCGAGGCCGCCCGCCTTTTGCGCGGCGTTCCCCCAGGCAGCGAACGCGCGTTTGCCTTCGAGGCGTTGCCGGGGTTTCAAAAAACCTTGTGGGAACGGCTTAAACGTGAGGCCGGGGCCGCACGTGACGTGAACGTCACCCTGCTCGGTTTCGACAAAAACCCCCGAGTGCTGGACGCCGCAAACAGCAACGCCGAACGCGCAGGCGTCGCGGACGCCGTAAAACTCACACCTGCCGACGCCCTTACGCTCCCTTATAACGACCTTAAAACCGGTTATAAAAACCCGCTCTTGATCGCCAATCCACCTTACGGCAAGCGTTTGGACGCGCAAAACACCCGCAAGCTTTACGCTGAGCTGTCCGCTGCGCTCTCGCAGTCTCCGGGGTGGACGTTCGCGCTGCTTACGCCCGACCCGGCTTGGGTTGCGCTGGACGTGTCCGAGAGGCTCGAGTTCCAAAACGGCGGCGTCGGGGTGACGCTGCTCACCGGACACAGCTAAGCGCGCACAGCTAACCGCGCGGCACCCTGACCGTCACCGAAAACTGCCGCGCCAGCTCTCCCTGATACGACACCACGACGCGCCAGAGGCCGTCCTCGAGCGCAATTCTGGGAGGCAGCGGAACAGTGACCGCCTGGGAGTCGGGCGCAGGCTCGAGCCACACCGATTCGGCGGCAACCTCGTCGTTGCCGGGGTCGAACCACTGCACCGCCAGCCAGTCGGCTTCGGGGACGGTCGCGAGCTCGAGGGTAAGCCTGAGCGACGTTTCGTTCTGCTCGAGGCCGCTCTTGTTATCGACAATCGTAAGCCGTGGTGCGGGCACGCGCGCCTCACGCAGCGGCGGAATATAGGTGAAGGTGCAGCTACCCAGAAGCAGGGGGAAAACCAGCGAGAGTAAAACCAGCCTCATAACGCCTCCGGAACAAGCAGCGCGGCAGCGACGGCAATCGGGGCCGTTTCTGCGCGCAAGATACGTGCGCCGAGCCGCACGCTGCGGGCCCCCCGCCCGGTCAAACCGGTTATTTCAGCTTCGCTCAGGCCACCTTCGGGGCCGGTAATCACGGTGATACGTTCAGGGGCAGCGTCACTGAGGATTTGCCCCAAGGTCAGCTTTGCGTGCGGCGCGGCGACGAGGCTGAAGCCGTCCAGAGCGAGAGCCTCGAGCCTCTCTACTACCGCCACCTCCGGCACCACGCTCCGCCCCGACTGTTTCGACGCTTCCCGGGCCACCCGCCGCAAGCGGTCTAGTTTGTTGGGCGACAGCGCGCGCACGTCGCAGCGTTCGCTGACGAAAAGTGCAAAGTGCTTGACGCCGAGTTCGGTGCCGCGCCGGACGACCTCGCTCAGTTTGTCGCCTTTTAGCAGCGCGACGGCCAGGGCAACGTCTAAAGACGCCTCGGCGGTGCCCTTTTGCGGAGTATCCAGCGCTATAGTGACGCGCAAAGCCGCAACCTCGGTTATCAGACCGTCAGCCTCGAGCCCCGTCCCATCAAAGGCCCGCACCCGCGCTCCCGGCTGAACCCGCAAGACCTGCGCGAGATGCTGCGCTTCACCGCCCGTGAGGGCCGTTTCCCCGGCCTCGAGGCCAGGCACAAACACACGGTGAACCCTCACGCGTTCTCCGGTTTCCGGCCCTTTAAGAGCACCCATTCCCCTTTGGTTTCGGTCTCGAGGTCGCCGAAAAGCGCCGTCAGCGCGTCCCGAGCAACCCGCTCGCGTTCCGCCAAAATCCCGGTCACGAAAAGCAGGCCGCCCGGTTTGAGCACCTTCAGGTAGGCCGGGGCCAGCTCCGCGTGCAACTCGGCAAAAAGGTTGGCGACGACGATATCGGCGGGTGCCAGCTTGTCTGCTAGTGTCCCAACCGAAAAGTGCGCTCTGGAAAAGTTGAGCGCCGTGTTCGCCGCGGCAACCGGCACCGTGTCGGGGTCGATATCGAGCCCTTCGGCGTCGGCAGCGCCCAGAATATCTGCGGCAATCGCCAGCACACCCGAACCCGCACCCACATCGAGGACGCGGCGGCCGCGTAAGGGAGTTTGCTCGAGGGCGGAAAGTGCCAGCTGGGTCGTTTCGTGATGCCCGCTACCAAACGCCATGCCCGGATCGAGCCAGAGCGGGCGCTGCGGCGCGGAGAGTGTCGCCGTGTGGTGCGTCGGCGCGACCACCAGCCGACCGACACTAACAGGTCGGAGCGTCCGGTGGTATTCAGCGACCCAGTCGGTATCCCCGACGGCTTCCCAGCTACCTTCAAAAGGCAGTGCCACAGGTGCGCCGAAATACGCGACGAGTTCGCCGTCCGCTTCCAGAATACCCGTGCAACCGTAGTCCCACAAACGGGCCACGTCCGGGTCTTCGCTGCGCCCCGGCATCCGAAAAGCTGCGCCTTTAGGGGTCACTCGAGCCCTTTATTTAGAGCTGATCTAAAACCTGTCATCTGGGACACTTCACGCAATCTCCAGTATAGGAGCCGGTGCGGGCTGCTGTGGGTCGCCGGTCACGACTTCAAACCCGAGCCGCGCACCTTCCGCAACGTAAAACGCGATGTTCGCCTCTTTCGTGCGCTCACCAAGCGATTTGCGTTCAAACGCGCGGCTCGCCGTCATGATCATCGTTTCAGCCAGACACGCCGGAACCAGACCGTCACCGAAATGCAAGTCGAGTGAACTCTCTGCGGCCCCGGGTGGCCTGACCACGCCACCGGGGATCAGTACAACGCCCGAAACTTGACGGACGCCTTCGTCCACGTCGGCGGGACGACCCAAGTCGAAAATCCACGCCCCCGGTTTGACGTGTTCGGCAAACACGACCGCCTCAGGGTCGGAGGTCGCCGTAAAAACCAGGTCGGCTTCGGCAACGCAGCCCATATCCGTCGAGACGAGAATATCGGTTTGCGGGTATTTACGCAGGAGCGTGCGGGCACTTCTGGAAAGCCGCGCGGCGTCACGACCGATCAAGATAAGCCGCGCAACCTCAGGCGCGACCGTGCGAGCGATGCCGAACGCCACCACGCCATTGGCTCCGACTACGGCGGCAGTTGCTTGTCCCGGTGACCTGTCCGAAGCCGCAAAGCGTGCCAGCAAGCCCGGCAGCGCCGCGCGCACCGTTCCGGCGGTGTACGCGCCGCCGTTGGTAATAGGCAGCTCAGGAACGGCAGCTTGAACGTCTAAACCTTTGTTGCCGACCGTAGACCAAAACGCTCCCAAACCGAACGCCTCGGCACCGAGTTCGTAGGCAAGCCGCGCGCCCTGCGTCGCCATCCGCAGGGCCTCGTCCGGATAACGCCGAATCTGATCGGGGAGCATCGGCCCACCGATCAACATGACCCGCAACTCGCGTCCGTCCGAGAGGGTAATGCCGCGAATATCGCCGCTCCACTGCGGACGCAGCCACCTGACCAAAAGCCGCACGAGCGGTTCTGGAAGCAAGCCGCGCCGTGCCAGCGGCCTGAGCCAGCGGGCACTGTGCGACTGCCAGAGGTCGTCTAGGGTCAGCGGATGGATCATAAACGCGGCGTAAACCACGTTCGGGTCGACGCCCCGCACCGGCGGCGGGTCGCCGAGCCGCGCTTCGGTGCCGTCCAGAATCCGGGCCAGACTGACCTTGTGACGCCACACCCCGAGCAGCGCAATCCCGAGCGCAGCAGGTAGATATCCGGCAGGTGCGCCCGGCGCGAGCAGCGGCAGGCTCAGGAGTCCGGCAGTCGTCGCTAAAGAGACGTATCTGCGCCAACCCAGCAGCGCAGCGTAGACCAGAATCGGTACCAGGGTCAGGACAAAGGGAACCCCGCCGTAAACCCAAAGCCCCGCCAAAATCCCTAAAAGCACCCCGTTACCGCGCCCACGCGGAAGCTCGTTTCGCCACCAGGGGAGCGGGTAAAGATGTCCGGCGTAAACGCCGAGCGCCGCCCACGGGTTTCCGGCAAAAAGTGCGAGCGCCAAAATCCCCTTGGTCGCGTCGAGCAAAAACGAGCCGAGCGCCGCCGGTACGCCGACAAACCGCAGCAGATTTTCAACGCCCAGGTTGTGCGCGCTCGTGGTCGCCGGGTTTTGACCGCTCACAAAGGCGACCCAGCGCCCACCTAGAGGCAGCGACCCGACACCGTAAGCGGTGCACAGGGCGAGCAGAGCGAAGAAAACAGGCACGGCCTATTGTACCTGTCCCAGATGAACGCGGGTTTATTGCGGCGGCTGTTTGGTCGTTGGTAGCGCATGGGGGCAAGAGAAAGCTGTCTGGTGAGGCTGGAAAGTTCCGTTACGGCTCGAGGTGACGGCCTTGGCGCTGATGCACCGCGCACTCGTCTATCACGAACGTTTTAAGGATTGGCAGGGCACGGTTCCGGGTTGGCGACCCCGGTATGCACCCTACTGCCTGCGTTCTCTCCTCACGCTCCGGTAACTCCCGTCTACCTAGTTTCAGAGCGTTTGTCAATCCGGTACAATTCTAGGTCGTGACCCTACTTTCTCCCCTACCCAATCAGCCTTTCACCCCCGGTCGCGCGTAATGGACTCCCGCACCCCACCGCAAAACCTCGAGGCCGAACAGAGCGTGCTGGGCAGCATTTTACTCGACAACGAGGTTTACGCGCAGATCGAAGGGACGCTGCAAGCCGAGCATTTTTATAAAGAGAGTCACCGTAAAATCTGGCGGGCGTGCGAACGCCTCTTCCGGCGCAACGAACCGATGGATTTGGTGACGCTGACTGAAGAATTACGGCAAACAGGCGAGTTGGAGACCGTCGGCAGCGTGCCGTACTTGATTGGCCTGGCCGACTCTGTACCGACCGCCGCCTACGCCGAAAGTTACGCCCGCATCGTCGCCGAAAAAGCGGTGTTGCGTGATTTAATCTCGGCCTCGGGATCGATTATGCAGACGGCGTATGACCAGGCGCTGCCCTTGGAGCAGATTTTAGACAAGGCCGAGTCGGGGATTTTTGAACTCTCATCGAACAAACGCACCCACGCCTTCGAGGGGATGCCGTCTCTGGTTGCCGACTCTTTCGCGCAGATCAACGAGTTATTCACCAACCCCGACCCGATTACCGGCCTTCGCACCGGCTTTAAGGAACTCGACAATCTGACGGCGGGCCTCCAACCCTCATCGCTAAACGTGCTGGCAGCGCGGCCAAGTATGGGCAAAACCGCGCTGGCCTTGACCATCGGTCAAGCGGTCGCCTTACGCGAAGGAACAACCGTCGGAATTTTTTCCCTCGAGATGTCCGCCGTACAGCTCGTGATGCGGATGCTCTGCAGCGAAGCCCGCGTCGATATGAGCCGGGTGCGGAACGGGCAACTTTCAGACCGGGATTTTCAGCGGCTTGCCGACACTGCCGGGAAGATGTCCGAAGCCAAAATATTTATCGACGACGCCGCCGATATGACGGTGATGGAACTCCGGAGCCGCTCACGGCGGCTGATGGCGGAACACAACCTAGGGCTGATCGTGATCGACTATTTGCAGCTGATGCAGGGCTCGAGCCGGAGCGGGGGCGGTGAAAACCGGCAGCAGGAAATTTCTTCTATCTCGCGCGGTCTTAAAGCGCTGGCCCGTGAACTAGACATCCCGGTTTTGGTTTTGTCGCAGCTTTCGCGCGCGGTAGAGTCGCGGCCCAACAAACGCCCGATGCTTTCAGATTTGCGTGAATCGGGCGCAATTGAACAAGACGCAGACCTGGTGATGTTTATCTACCGCGACGAATACTACGACCCACACTCGGAAAAGCAGGGTATCGCCGAAATCATCCTGGGCAAACAGCGCAACGGCCCGGTCGGCACCGTCGAGTTGCAGTTTCACAACGCGCACGTGCGCTTTAATGATTTAGCAAAGCTGCAATAAGCAGCAACGAGTCATGAGTAAACGCTTTAGCACTCGTTGCTCACTGCTTTCTGCGCACTGCGGCCTGTATTGCTACTTTTCTTCCATACTTTGAGAACCGTGAAAGAGTAGAATAATCTATGGGGAAATTTCCAATTCGGAGCCTGCTTATCGGGGCCGCAGTACTGGGGTTTGTCGTCTTCGTCGCCTCACAAAATAACGCCCGCAACCGCGCGGATACGCAGAGTTACACGTACTTCTCGAGACAGCTCGAGGGCGCACAGATCGATGCTGTAACGGTCAAAGACCTGGCTTTAGAGGTCAAGGCCAAAAGCGGTGAAACCTACACCACGCGCGTCAACGCGCCCCTAAGTACCGACGAACTCAACGCCATCGAGGCCAAAGTCGGGAGTCTCGAGGTCGCCCCGCGCGCGCAAAACTGGGGCGGGCTTTTAATCGCCCTGCTACCCATCTTGCTGATGGTCGCCTTTTTATGGTACCTGATGCGCGGGATGCGTTCGGGTGGCGACGGCGCGATGCAGTTCGGCAAATCGCGCGCGCGCATCGTCACCGAAGAGCACTCACAAACCCTGTTTCGGGATGTGGCAGGCGTCGAGGAAGCCAAAAACGATCTTTTCGAGGTCGTCGAGTTTCTTAAAAATCCCGGCAAGTTTCACGCGCTCGGCGCGCGGATTCCCCACGGTGTGCTGATGGCCGGGCCGCCCGGATCGGGCAAAACGCACCTCGCTAAAGCCGTCGCCGGTGAAGCCAAGGTGCCGTTTTTCAGCATTTCCGGTTCGGATTTCGTCGAGATGTTCGTCGGCGTCGGCGCAGCCCGCGTCCGTGACCTCTTTGAAAACGCCAAAAAGAGCGCCCCGTGCATCGTCTTTATCGACGAAATCGACGCGGTCGGGCGGCGGCGCGGCATGAATATCAACGGCGGCAACGACGAACGCGAACAAACCTTGAACGCGCTTTTGGTCGAGATGGACGGCTTCGAGTCGAAACACGACATCATCATCATCGCCGCGACGAACCGTCCCGATGTGCTAGACCCCGCACTCCTGCGTCCGGGCCGGTTCGACCGGCAGGTGGTCGTAGACGCGCCCGATATGCGGGGGCGGGCCGCGATTTTGCAGATTCACTCGCGCGGGAAACCCCTTGCCAAAAGTGTTGACCTTAGTACCGTCGCCAAACGCACGCCGGGGTTTGTCGGGGCCGACCTCGAGAACCTCCTCAACGAAGCCGCGCTGGTCGCGGCGCGCGCCAACCGTAAAGAGATTTTGCCTAAAGACCTTGACGAAGCCGCCGACCGCGTGGTGATGGGGCCGGAGCGCCGGAGCCGGCTTATCAGCCCGAAAGAGAAGAAAATTACGGCGTACCACGAAGGCGGGCACGCGCTCGCGGCGTTTTTGCTGCCCCACGCCGACCCGGTGCATAAGATCACCATCGTCCCGCGTGGTCGCGCCGGTGGGTACGTGATGCGCGTCGCCGAAGAAGACCGCATGTACATGTCACGCGACATGTTGCTAGACACCATCGGCGTGGCACTAGCGGGGCGCGCCGCCGAAGAGATTATCTTCGACGACGTGACCACGGGCGCGCAGAGCGACTTTCAGCAGGCCACGAATATTGCCAAACGGATGGTCACGAACTGGGGCATGAGCGACGCGCTCGGGCGGGTGGCCTTGTCGAGCGGTTCCGAATCGTACCTGGGCGAAATGGAGGGGATGCGCTCGTACAGCGAAGAAACCGCCCGAATGGTCGATAACGAGATCAAAGAGATTATCGATATTCAGTACACCCGCACCCTGAACCTCTTAAAAGAAAACCGGGAAGGGCTCGAGACCATCGTCCGGGTACTGTTGGAGCGCGAAACGCTGCACGCCGAAGAGTTCGCCGCCATCATGCGCGGCGAAACGCTGCCCGAAGTTCCTTACGAAGCGCCGCTCGACGTAGTTACGCCGCCGCCGGCCAGCCAACCTGAAAAACCGTCGAAGGGGCCGCTGCTACCACCGGGGATGATGCCGAAACCGAGTTAAATACGGTTTGAGTGCGCTTGACATCAGTGTTTGACGTAAGCGGTGCAGCTCGGCAAATACAACAAGCCCATTACTAGACTCAGGATAGTGGGCTTATCGTCAAAGGCGTTATTGTCCGATAGGATAAGCGCCCGTGTTGTAAAGCTCGGCAAAGACCATCGCAGCCGGAATAGCGGCTGATGATAACTGCGTTGCAGGGCTTCTAGGGTCGCCGTAAGCCTCGAGGTTGACCCGGTAGATTTCGGTCTCAGCCAGCGGGGTGGCCGCACTGGGCGCAAACGCTGCAAAAAAGCCGTAGTTAAAAACGCGGTAAGCGCCTATGGAACGAAACCAGTTGCCCGGCTCGTTGCCCGGCGAATAATTGACGTCTTCAAAACACCAGCCGTCGATCACGGTCTGTTTACGCTCTGCCGGACTGATGATTCCGTTGCGGGGCCCGCCCACGTCTTTATACATAAAGCCGACGCGGTTGGGCTCGAGGATCGACTCAGACAAGGTACGCGAGAGTTTTTGCAACTTTACGGGGTCGGCAAACCCCGGTACGCCCTCGAGCGCCAGGTCTAGAAACGACTGCATCGTCTCGGTCGGATAGGTTCCCATCTGTAAGGTCAGGCACGCGTCGGGGCTGATACCCGCGTAACCCCGGACTTCGTGCGACCAGACGAACGCTTCGCCGTTAGCGGTGGTGTCGGTCCGAAACTCTGCTAGCGCCGTCGCGCCCAAACGCCGACTTAAGCGCGTGTAGCGGGCGTCGTCGGGGAGCACTTTGGTCATATAGGTGGTGTAGCGAACCATATCGATAAAAGGATGCATCAGGCGGTGGACGGGGAGCCCTTCGGTAGCCCGGGTCTCGCCGCGTCCGGCCCACTTGGCCTCGAAATCGTTGCGGAGGTACGCCAACCAGGCGTCGGCGTGGGCGGCGTAGTCGTACTCGGCGGTGCTGTATGCCGCATTTTTTCTAAAGGCGTAGATCACTTCGGGGATAAAGGCGTGAGAGAGGTCGTCCTCTTTAAGGTTGAAGTCGGTTCCGGTGATCGAAGGAAGCGATTTGAAGTTGCGCCAGCCGTCGCCGTCGGTGTCTGCTAGTTGCGCGCGGGCCAGCTCCATCACCCGGTCGACCTCCTCGAGCAGCGCACGGTCGCCGGTAAGCCGGAAGACGCTCAGCAGCGCCGTAACCCAACCGTTGACGCTGCGGCCTATGTAATGTTTGACGCCGGAGCAGGCGGAAAGCGTCGGCGAACCCCCGTAATTGTTGGGGTAGTCGGCGAGCGCCGTTCCCGCAGCGGGGCAGGGGCGGCGACTTTCGGCGGCGATCTCGAGTTTGACCCTTTCGTACCAGACCTGCGTTTCGGCGTCCAACTCGTTCACCGCAAACTCCGGGTCGATCGTCCAGGTCGTCAGCGTCCGGGTCTGGGTCGGGGGTGGTTCGGTTATCCCGCCGTCCGGCTCGTTCGGAGCAGGCGTTTGCGGTTCGCTGCACGCGACCAGCAAGACGAGTAGACCCGTCAAGCCTAAAAGCTTTTTACTTCGTATACCTGAACGTTGTTGCGAATCTGCCACGGCGCACGACTCCTGTCTCAAAGGTTTTGTAAGTCAACTTTAGCAGCACAAGGAAAACAAGCGTGTGACAGGCGCGGTTGACAACCGCTCGAGCCTAAAAGCTGCAGCCGCACAACTTTACAGTCGCGCAACGTACAACTGCTTCTGTTATGCCGCGCTCACGATAACCGGTACCCCTCGCTAGGCCTCAGCTCGAGCACCTCCCCCGCCCCCGCAAACGCCCGTAAAACCTCGAGCAGCTCCTCAGGCACAGCTGCTGTGCAAATTGCCGCCAGCGTCGGCCCGGCTCCGGACAAAAACGCCGCGCTCGCGCCCGCGTCTAAAAGTGCTTTCCGGCAACTTGCCAACCCCGGAAGCAGCGGTTCACGGTACGGTTCGTGCAGCTTGTCCTGCGAGGCGACACGCAAAAGGTCGGGTTTATCGAGTGCGACGGCAGTCGTCCAGAGGGCGCAGCGGCTTATGTTAAAGATGGCGTCGGCGCGGCTATAAGTTTGCGGCAAGACGGCCCTCGCTTCACGCGTCAGGAGTTCGGTAGCGGGGACGGCGAAGAGCAGGTGCCAGTGTTCGGGGAGCGGCAGGGCCTGGCAGAGATAACCGGTTTCTGTCCGGGCCGACACCGTAAAACCGCCGAAAACCGCCGGAGCGGCGTTGTCGGGGTGCCCCTCGAGTCCTGCAGTAAGCTGAAACACCCCGTCTCGGCCTAGTTCACCCTCTAAAAAGGCGTCGGCGAGTGCCGCGCCCGCGACGAGCGCCGCCGACGACGAACCGAGACCCCGGGCGAGCGGGATGGTGTTGTGCGCCTTTATGCCGACCTGCGGCGCAACCTTGCCCACGGCCTCGAACGCCGCCCGGAACCCCTGATGTGTGAGGTTGTCCGGTGTGTCCGCAATCCGGCCCACGCCCGTGTAACTAAACGTATCTTTTTGTAAAAGTGTCGCCGAGACCTCCAAGTACTGGGTCACAGCGAGTCCCAGACAGTCGAAACCCGGCCCCAAGTTGGCGCTGGTCGCCGGAACGCGCACACTTGCCCGCGTTAGCGGCACAGGCGCGGCACAGTTCTTTTTACAGCTATTTCTACAGCTCTTTTTACGGCGCTCACAGCTCGAGCCACGCTTTGGGCAGGTTGTCAATTACGTCCGAGGCAATGAGTCCGTCGCCGTAGCGTTCTGCGGCGAGTTGTCCAGCGCGGGCGTGAATCCAGACGGCGGCCCCGGCTCGTGCAAACAAGTTTTCGGCGTCCTGACACCACGCGCCCAAAAACCCTGCCAGCACGTCGCCGGTACCGCCCGTCGCCATCCCCGGATGCCCACCGCTGTTGACCAAAACACGTCCGTCGGGGGCAGCGATCACCGTTGTCGAACCTTTGACGAGGGCGACTGCATCCGCACGTTGCGCGAGGGTCTTCGCAGCTGAAAGCGGGTCTTTTTTGACTTCAGCCGTAGACGTATCTAAAAGTTTCGCTGCCTCGCCGGTGTGCGGCGTCAGCACGCAGCGTCCGTGGGTGCGAACAGCTTCAAACCATCCTTCGCCGCCTGTGAGTGCGCCCGCGTCTAAAACTGTAGGTACCCCTTTTTGCGCGATGAGGTCGGGCAAAAGCGGTTCGGCGCGGCTGTCCAGACCCGGCCCGATGACCCGAACCCGGGCGCGGTTGTCACCGAGGTTGGCGAGCGTCTCGAGCGGCTTCTTATTCCACTCGAGACGCTCGTGAATCAGCTCGGGCCAGGTTCCGGAAAAGCTTCCCTCAGCCGCCAGCGTGACGAGCCCGGCGCCGCCCCGCAAGGCCGCGCGGCAGGCCATCTCCGCCGCACCCAGGTACTTCGCCGAGCCTGCAATCACCAAAACCGTCCCGACGGCATACTTTTGAGTATTTTCCGAACGTGTCGGCACCGAAGCGCGCACGGTCTCGGGGGTCAGCACGGTGACGTTTGATTGCGCCTCCAGGATAGCCGCAGGGACGCCGATGTCGGCGACTTCGGTTTTGCCGAACGCGGTTTTGGCGGGGTAAAAAAGGCTCGAGACTTTTGCCCCGGCAAGTTGCACCGTCCGCGTCGCCTGAAGGTGCGGCCCCAAAACCTCGCCGGTATCCGCTGAAAGCCCTGAAGGGACGTCGATGCTCAGGATGTCCGCGCGACGCTCGTTTAACGCTTCGATCAGTTCAGCCAAGTCGCCTTCTAAAGCTCTTGACAAACCGCTGCCAAACAGCGCGTCGATGACGAGTGGACGAACGTGCAAGGCTTCCCTTAAAGTCGCCTTGGTAAGGGGTTGCGGTGTTACGCCGTGCGCCAGAAGTGCGGTTCGCATTGTTTTTGCGTCGCCCTCATGAAGCGTGTCCGAAAGTTCCAAAACCTCGAGCCGGCGACGCCCTAACAGGTGTCGGGCGGAGGCGTAACCGTCGCCGCCGTTGTTGCCTTTGCCGCAGAGGACGAGCACGGTTTGATCTTGAAAGTGACGCAGCGCGGCCTCGGCTACAGCGCGACCGGCCCCTTCCATCAGTAGTAAAAGCGGGATGCCCGCGTCGGCGGCGGCTTTGTCGGCGGCGCGCATCGCTTGGGCGCTAAAGAGTTTCATACGTTCCAGTTTATGACGATATGCAGAGGACGGTATCTGGTCATAAACGCCCCAAGCCTACTCGAGCGTTTTTTCGTACATCAAGGTCTTGCACGTCAGGGTTTCGTACGTCAGGGTTTTGCAAACGCCAAAAGCGAGGCCCGTAGACCTCGCTTTTCCCCGACGGAAACCCTCTCATGCAGTATAAAGCAGTTTTCAAGCTGCGCGATAGGACGGTTCATCCCTACGGCAAGGTATCACTGTACCGGGGTCAACGTGGGCGTTCAGCCTCGAGCCAGTGCTGCATCAGCCCCTGATAGTGCGCCGTAAACTGTTCGTGTTCGTGGGCCGGAAAGGTCGTTTCGACGGTGCGCCGTAAAATGCTGTCAAACTCCGCGCTGCCGACAAGTTCCCACATCGCCTCGTCGAGCCCGGCGAGTTCTTCCGCCCGGAACGCCTCGAAGCGTTCGGTGTCGAAGTAGGCGTCGGCAAGCCGTTCGTATTCGGCAAGCTTCTCGTCGTAGCTCCGGTCAGAATCGGCAATCTTGAAATAGTGCTCCAAATCCATCGTCACGCGCGGCTGCCGCTCCGTGACGCCGCAAAATACGCTCCAGGCCAAAAGCGACTTGATGGCCCAGGGAAAATAGTAGTGCAGGCTCGTCAGGGCGATGTCGGGGCAGGCGTTGGCAAAGTCGATGGGCCAGAGCGTCCCGTCCTTTAAGAGCGCCTCACACGAGTTGAACTCCCAGCGAAAAACGGCATTGATGATTTTGGTAATCGCCCGCGCTTCGCGTCCGGTATCCGCGTCTAAAAAGTCGTGCCGGACGCTGTAACGCCCGTGCAGGGGCTGTGCGGGGTCGTAAGACAGGCTGATAATCTGCGGCCCGACGCCTAGCGAGCGGACGAACACCTCGAAATCGACGGCTTTTTGCAGGTGCATAATCATGTTGCCCGACGCGTCGTAACTCCTTTGCAGTTCGCCCGCGTCGTTGACGCCCGAAACGCCGCGCCAGCCGCCGCCGTCGAAGGGTTTCATAAACATCGGGTAGCCGATCCCTTCGGCAATCTTCGGCAGGTCGAATAAGTCGTGATAGCGCTCGGCGGTGCGGCGAAACTTCTCGGTATCCGGGCCTTCCTTGGGCGGAATCAGCCAGGTTTCAGGGATGCGCAGGCCCAACCGGAGCATGACGCAGTAGGCGGTGTGTTTTTCCATGCTCTGAAAGGTAAAGGGGTTGTTTAAGAGGTAGGTGCCGTTGACCATCGCGGCTTTTTTCAGCCATTCGCGCGGGGTCGTGTGCCACCAGGCGAGGCGGTCGATAACCAGGTTGTACGAGGTCGGTGCATTTAGGGCAAAGGGGTGGATGCGGATACGCTCGAGGTCAAACTCGTAGCTTTTACGGCCCTTTTTGATGGGTCTGAGAAACTTTCCGGCGAGCGCCTCCAACGCGCTCGGCCAGTCGTCTTCGTCGCCTAAGAGCAGGCCCAGTTTCTTCTTGACGAGGTTGTTTTCAGATATTTTGCTCATACGCCTCCGCCTATTCTTCCGCAGCCGTAAAACTAGTAATTCCGGTATTATTCCGCGCCCTGCCCGGTGGCGTCTAGCCCAGTGACCGCCCCAGGTGATGCGCGAGCTGTTTTTGCCACCAGTACCAGTGATGTTCGGCGTCCCCACCCCAGATGTCATGCTCATGCGAGATGCCTTTTTGGGCGAGCAAATCTGCCGAACGGCGCGTGTCGCGTAGACACTTCTCTTCCACGCACCTTGACCGGCGACCAGAATCAGACGTGCGTTTCTCCGGACGAACCCCAAGTGTGCCCCCGTAAAGTTCGGCACGTACGCGACCGGATTGTTGAAGTAAACCTCCCGCGAGCTGCTCGAGCCGGTGATCGTTTCCAAATCGTAACGCCCGCTTGAGCAGAGTGCGTAGGGGAAGAGGTGCGGGTGTTTAAGGGCGAAGTTTGCGGCGTGAAACGCCCCAATCGAACAGCCCGTCAGCGCAGCGGTGAGGCTGCCGTCGTCACAATCGGCGCGAATCGCCCCTAGCAACGTGTGGACGACGAAGTCTTCGTAAGCGCCGTGCCGGAGCGCCCGCTCGTGCGGGTCTTTGTAAGCGAGAAGGGACTCGAGGTCTAAACTTTCCGGACAATAAACCTTCTTTCCAGCGTCGAAGGACGCAACCGCCGCAATCATGCCGTTTGTTTCAAAGTCGTAAAGCTGTCCACCCCGGACGGAAACGCGAGCAGCGGCGCACCGTAGTGCCCGAACGCCAGTACCTGCACGTCTCGCCCGACAGCGGGGCTGTAAAGCCGTTCGTAACGCCGCCTCATCCGGGTTTTGCCGGAAAGAGGTAGCTGAGCACCTCGGGAAACCGCGCCGCCCACGACGCTTCGCTGTGCGCTGCGCCCGGAAAAAAGCGATAGACGAACTCGCGGCTTTCTTCGTAGCCGGCTTCGAGGAGGGCTTCCCTGGCTAACAGCGTCACGGTTTTGTTGTCGTCCGAGTCACCTTCACCCTCGCCCGAATCGAGCCATATACGCACGTCGCGGACGGGTTTACGGCGCAGACGGCGGAGTAGCTCGAGCTTGCCCTTATGCTCGGTCGTCCAAAACGACGGCGACATCAGGGCGTGATGCTTGGCAAAGTCAGGGTGTTCAAATGCCAGATACGCCGAAAAAAGTCCGCCCATCGACGAGCCGCAGGTGGCGGTGTGCTCGCGCCCCGGCAGCACGCGAAAATGCGCGGCGATAAAGCCTGAAATTTTACGGTATTCGCGGTAGAGGTCGTCGGCCCGTCCTCGCGGCGTGCGCTGGAGTTTACGGCGCGGTGCGTCCGGGACGCGGCTGTAGGGGGGTTGGTACTCCGCGAGCCTGTTCTTTCCGCCGTTACTCACCCCGACGATGATACAGGGCCGAGCTCGCCCCGCCGCAACCATAGCGTCTGCGGCATGTTCAGCCCGCCAGGTCGCGCCGAACGCGTCTCCTGAGAACGTCTCAAAACAGTTTTGTCCGTCGTGCAGATAGAGTACCGGGTAGTGCGCCCCTTGCGCGTCCGGGTCGTGATAATCGGGGGGCAGATAGACGTAAAGGGCGCGTTCTCCTAAACGTCCCGAAAAGGGCAGCTTGCGCACTTCAGAACTCGAGACGGAAGAGCTGACAACGGTCGGCGGCAACATAAACTCAGTGTAAGCGTCCCGGGGAGCTAAACAAGGCCGTTTACGAAGACTGAGTTGGTGTCGGTGTCGGGACAGCGTTCGGTTTGACCCTCAGCAGCACCTCGTAAAGCCCCAAAAGCAGCAGCGTAAAAAAGAGCAGCGACGCGCCGACAACCCAGAGCCCGAGCGCACGCGCGACAACCCCGACAAGCCCCGTCAGGGTGGCCCCGCCGAGTCCCGCCGCTGCAATCTGAAAACCGATAGCGCTGTCCGCGTGGGTGCGCCCGACCCGGCTCGGAGTCAGGCTGATGAGCGAGGCGAAGATAGGTGCTAAAAAGAACCCAATCATCACGAGACCTGCGAGGGACAAAAAGCGGGTGGGCTCGAGCCAAAACAGCGTTGCCCCGACTGCGGTCGCCAGCATACAAACGCGCAACGTCTGCGTCAGCGGTACCCGGTCGGCGATAATGCCGAACAACACCCGCCCGAGCATCAGCCCACCCCAGTAAAGGCTCACCCAGACCCCCGCTGCACCCGCTGCGACGCCACGCTCCAAAGTGAGCAGCGAATAACTCCACTGCCCGGCCACGAGTTCGACGCCGGTATAGACGAAAAAGACCAGCATCCCGAGCCAGACGAGCGGGCGGCCCAACGTGTCGCGGGTACGCGCCGCTACAGGCGGTGCATCTTCCGAGGTGGTCTCGGTCACCTGCGACCAGCGCCCCCGCGTCAGAAAAAAGGTGAGAGCCAAAAGCGCCTGCGCGCTGCCGACCAGTGCGTAGCTCCAGCGCCAGACGAATCCGGCGTTTAAGACCGCTGTGACGATAAGCGGCCCCGCCGTGGTGCCGAGGCCGAAGAAGGCGTGCAACCAGTTGAGGATGCGGGCGTTAAAATGTGTCGCGCCGTAAGCGTTGAGCCCCGCATCGACCGCGCCGCCGCCGAGCCCGCCTAAAAAGCCGAGAACGAGCATCAGCGGCCAGAAGGGGGTCAGCGCGTAGCCCAAAAGAGCCGTTGCCGCCGCCGCTGTTGAAAGTGCCAGAACACTGCCGATAGGCAACACCCGTAAAATACGCCCACTGAGAAAGCTCGAGGTCAAATAGCCTGCTGTACTAAACGCTAACAAGAGCCCGAGCGCGTCGAGTGGCAAGCCGAAGCTACCCCGAACCGAAGGCCACGCGACCCCCAACAGGCCGTCGGGCAGGCCCAGGCTGATAAAGGCCAAAAAGGCGAGGAGGGCTAAAAAAGTACGCGGCGACATGAGCGGCAGGCTACCATATTGGTTTTAACAGTCAACGAAAGAACATGCGCGAGTCCTGATAAAGTCGTCAACTGTGATTGCCAGAAAGCTACGCTCGCGCCCCCTAAAAGATAAAGTTAGGCGTACAGCCGGACCTTCGGCTTGTGCTTAGCTACAGGAGGCTGATATGTCAGCTGTTCTCTGGGTGCTCGTCGCCATGTTTGCGTATTCATTCGTCGCACCTTTTGTGAGCCGCGCTATCGGCGGCGGAATGCCGGAGTTTTTAGTACTTCTTATCACGTCGGTAATGCTTGTTCTCGGTTCGCTGCTGATTGCTATTTTTACGGGTTCGCTCAGCCTGCGCGGGTTTACACATCCGGCTGCCTGGAACGCTTATCTAGCGGGTGCATTTCTGGCGGTCGGGATTGCAAGTTACTACCGCGCCCTGTCGCTCGGCGCGGTGAGCGTCGTCGTGCCTATCTTCGGGCTTTTTATCGTGCTGAGTTCGGTTTTGGGCTTTTTTTCGGGTGAGCCGGTCACGCTGCGTAAAGTTCTGGGTATCGCTTTGGCAGGTGTCGCTGTTTACCTTGTCGCCGGTTCCTGAATTGCCGTTGTACTTTATCTCGAGGGGTCTGCGGCACCTATAATTAGCGTATGACAGCCGAAAAAGATAAGCTCGAGCGCCCCGGTATGTACCCCTACACGCGCGGCATCTATCCGCAGATGTACTCAGCGGGCCGCTTATGGACGATGCGTCAGTACGCCGGTTTCGGCACCGCGGAGGAATCGAACACCCGTTACCGTTATCTCTTGGGGCAGGGCACCACCGGTTTATCGGTCGCGTTTGACCTGCCCACCCAGCTCGGCTTAGACCCGGACGACCCCCTCGCCAAGGGCGAAGTCGGCAGGGTCGGCGTATCGATTGCCACGCTGGACGATATGCGGCGGCTTTTCAAAGACATTCCGCTCGGAGAAGTTACCACTTCAATGACTATCAACGCGCCCGCGATGATGCTCTTGTCGCTTTACATCCTGGTCGCCGAAGAACAGGGCGTGAGCAGCGACCAACTCGGCGGCACCGTGCAAAACGACATCTTGAAGGAGTACATCGCAAGAGGCACCTATATCTATCCGCCGGAGCCTTCGGTGCGGCTGATTACCGATATGTTCGCCTACTGCGCCGAACACGTCCCGAACTGGAACACGATTTCGATTTCGGGGTATCACATCCGTGAGGCAGGCGCGACGGCGGCGCAGGAGCTTGCGTTTACGCTTTCAAATGCGCGGGCGTATGTGCGGGCGGCGCTGGCGACGGGGCTCGAGGTCAACGCTTTCGCCCCCCGTTTGTCGTTCTTTTTTGCCTGCCACAACAATATTTTAGAAGAGGTCGCCAAGTTCCGGGCGGCGCGGCGGCTGTGGGCGCACATTATGCAGGGCGAGTTCGGCGGCAACATCCGGGCGCAGCAGCTACGTTTTCACACGCAGACGGGCGGCAGCACCTTGACCGCGCAGCAACCGGAAAACAACATCGTCCGGACGGCGTATCAGGCATTAGCAGCAGTGCTGGGCGGTACGCAGTCTTTGCATACAAATGGGATGGACGAGGCGCTGGGGCTGCCGACCGACCGTTCGGCGCGGGTAGCGCTCCGGACGCAGCAGATTTTGGCGTATGAGTCGGGTGTGACGAGTGAACCCGACCCGTTGGGCGGGAGCTACGTCATTGAAGCCTTGACGGACAAGTTGGAGCAGGACGCCCTCACCCTGATGCAGCAAGTGGAGGATTTGGGCGGTTCGGTCAAGGCGATTGAAGCCGGGTTTATCCAGGAAGAGATCGAAGAGGCGGCGTTCAGGTTTCAGCGCGAGATTGAACGAGACGAGCGCATCGTCGTCGGGGTCAACCGGTTTCGGCTGGAGAAAGAAGAGGGCGTGCCGGTGCAGGAGCTATCGGCAGAAACCGAAGGGGCGCGGGTTCGTGAAGTCCAGAGCTACCGTAAAAACCGTGACCAAAGGGCGACCGACGAGGCTTTGGCGGGTCTGAAGGCGGTTTTACGGGACTCGGAAAACCTTTTTCCTTCTGTGCTGGCGGCGTTTCGTGCGGGGGCGACGCTCGGCGAAGTTTGTGGGGTGTTGAGGCTCGAGTGGGGCGAGTATCGCGGTTAGGTTGCCGGTCGTCGCTCACGTGTTTCTGATTCGTGAGAACACCGTGTTGCTTGCCCGCCGTAAAGCTACCGGTTTTGAAGACGGCAATTACGGCCCGGTCGGGGGACACCTGGAACCCGGTGAAACCATCGTTCAAACAGCAATGCGGGAATGTTGGGAAGAAGTTGGGGTTGGGCTCGAGCCCAGCGCTCTGACAGTCATCGGCGTAACGCACTACACCTCGCCTATAGGGGGCGGCATCGACTTCTTTTTACGGGCCGAGCGCTGGCAAGGGGAGCCTGTTGCCGAAGCTGAATGTGACGACCTGCGCCGGTGTGCTTTTGCTGCGCTGCCGCATAATATGGTTCCGTTTGTGAGGCGGGCGTTGGAGCATCATCTTATTAACGGCGTGTGGTTCGGCGAATCCGGCTGGATATAATCTACCGACTGGTTCAAGGCGGCTCAGTGACCGGATAAACCCGCACTTTACGTTCAACGTCACGCTGAATCAGCCGCGTCATCGTCTCGACGGTGGCGTCTAGGTAGCTGCGCCCGTCGGGAAGGCTGCTCGCTTCGTCCAGGTAGCCGCCCGGCCCGGTGTGGTCGGGCGGCCCCATAAAGACGAGTTCGACGATGTTGTGCTTTTTGGCGGTGTTCCACGGGGACGGGATGGCGGGCCAGCGCCCCGGAAAAAAGATACTGCCGAGCCGCTGCACGTTGTCGCGTGCGCCGTAAAGGTGATAGAGGTGCTCGAGCGTCAGCACCCCGGGGTCGGCGCTCATCACGCCGCCGAGCGAGATAATTGAAATCGGCACCCGGAGCGCCCGCTTGAGGTGCGGCGCGGCCCCGAGCGCCACCTGACCACCGCCGGAGTACCCGATGAGCGTAATCGGGACGCCACTGCCGACGGTGTAACCGTTTCGCCGTAAACCGTGCAAGATCATCGCCGCCGAACCCTGGTTGTAGATCGGCCCGTAGCGGCTGTCGGCGGAGACCGCGACCTGCCAGAGGTTGCGAATGTTGATTAAAAACCGCGCCGCCCCGGCTCCGCTGATCTTCGTGCGAAGCGTCCAGCGCCAAAACCACGCGAACACCCGGCGACCCGTCAGCGGGCGCTCTATAACCGAGTACGGAAAGATGTCATCGACCAAAACCGTCGCCGAATCGGTCAACTCGCGTTTCAGGCGGTCTAAAAAAGTAATTTCACGTTCGGCCAGCGACTCGCCGGAGACGCTGTTGATACCCGACAAAAAGACGACGAAGCGTTCGGCCTGAACGGGTTTAACCGGGAAGGTTGAGACCTCGGCTTCTTGGGTTTCGTCCTCACCATACCAACCCGCCCACCAGCCGAGCGCCTCGAACGGTGAGAGGACGCCTGCTAGCAAGAAGGCCAGTACGAGGAGAGCGAGGAAGAGGAGTAGCTCGAGCACTACTTCTCCCGCCTGCGCGTTTGGAACTTTGTCTGAAACTCCGGTCTGGGATTTTGCGGCAGGTCGAAGAGTTCGCGGAGTTCTTTACGGCTCGTGACCAGCGGCGCGCCCGCGACCCGCCGCCGCAGCCAGCGCAACCCGCCGACAAAGGGCCGCCCCACCGTGCGCTGCAAAACCTGCAGCAGCAACCAGCCCAAAAAAGTGCAGAGCAGCGCTTGCCACAAGTTGAGATCAAGCGCAAACTGCACCCCCCGGTTGACGGCGACGAGGCTCCAGACGGACAGAAAGAGGCCGATGGGGTTGCCGAAGTAAGGCGCTAAAACAAAAAAAGAAAAGAGGTACGGCGCGTAACCGAGTCCGACAGCCCGCATCACCACGTCGAAACTCGCGGCGCGTCCGAACACCTGGGCGCTCACGAGCCAGATACTGAGCGTCAGAAAAAAGAAGCTAAAGGTGTAGACGAAGGCAGAAAAGAGCAGCGACAGAACGAAGCGCCGCTTTTTAACGCGGCTGGCAAAGAGCACGACCGACTGTCCAAGTGCCTCGGAAAAGCCTGCCAGAATGACTATAAATGTTACAAAGGTGTTGCGCCAAGACGCCTCTTGCACGAGCATCTGCACCGCGTCGTCGAGGGCCAGCGCCCGTCCGGTGAGGGCTAAAAACTCAACCATGTGCGTGTGCCATATTGCCTACCTAGTTACCCGTCAGATCAGCTGTACAGGCGAAACGGGGGGCTGTGACCGCCGATAGCTCGGGCGGTAAGGCGTTTCGCAAGGGCAGTTTAACAAACTTGGCTCAGGCGCAGCGCTTTAGGGATGTTTGAGGGCGTAAAGCTGAGGCGTAAAGATTGCAAGCTACGCGTTTACGCTGTGTAAGTTCGCGCTGTGTAAGTTCGCGCTGTGTAAAAAAGGCCCCCGGTCAACGCTTGCCACGCGGGTCGAGCACGTCACGGAGGCCGTCGCCCAAGAGGTTAAAGGCCAACACGGTCAGCAAGATGGCTAACGCCGGCGCAGTTGAAGCCCACGGCGCTTCGGCGATAAAGTTGCGCGTTTCGGAGACCATCGCGCCCCACTCCGGGGTCGGGGGTTGCGCCCCAAAGCCGATAAACCCGAGTCCGGCAGCGGTTAAAATTGCCCCGCCGACGTCGAAACTCGCTTGCACCAAGAGCGGTGACAGGCTGTTGGGCAAGAGATGCCGCCACGCGATACGCCCACCCGACGCGCCGAGTGAGCGGGCGGCGTCGATAAACTCGAGCCCCCGGATACTCAACACCTGCGCCCTTGTGAGCCGCGCGTAGTTGGGCCACGACACGGCGGCGACGGCAATCATCACGTTTGTTAAGCTCGGCCCCAAAGCCGCAGAGATCGCCATCGCCAGAATCAGCGCGGGAAACGCCAGAAAGATGTCGGTGACGCGCATCAAGAGGTTGTCCCAAAACCCGCCCAAAACGCCCGCCAAAAGTCCGACCCCGGCCCCCACGGCGAGCGACAAGGCGACGACCAAAAACCCAATCGCCAGCGAAATCCGTGAACCCCACAGGGTACGGGCGAACACGTCCCGGCCCAGTTGGTCGGTGCCGAATAGATAGCTTCCGCTCGGCGCTTGCAGCCGTTCAGACAGATTTTGCGCGAGCGGGTTGCCTGCTAACAGCGGCGCGAGGGCAGCGAGAGCAACAAGCAGCAGCACGACCACGAGGCCGACGAGCGCGCCGGGGTCGCGCAAAAAGCGGCGGACGGCGCGGCTTTGTAAGGTGTCGCCCAAGAAAGGACGCGTTCTTACCCTTTCGGCTCTCACAGACTTACCTCAGGCATAGCTAATCCGGGGGTCGAAGCAGGCGTAGAGCAAATCTACTAGCAAGTTAATCAAAGCATAGGTCAGTCCGGCGACGAGGGTCACGCCCATGACGGCGGGAAAGTCCAGCGAGGTGGCGCTCGAGGTCGCGTAACTGCCGATCCCCGGCCACGAAAAGATGGTTTCAGTTAGTACCGCGCCGGTCAATAGACTCCCCAGAACATTCGCTGAAACCGTCAGGATGGGCAAGGCCGCGTTTCTAAGACCGTGTTTGAGCACAACCCACCGCTCGTGAACACCTTTGGCCCGAGCCGTCCGGATAAAGTCTTGCGACAAGGTTTCCAACATCGCGCTCCGCACCATCCGTGCTAGCAGCGCCGTCGAAAATGCGCCGAGGACAACGGCGGGCAAGATGAGGTGTTTAAGGCCGTCCCAAAAAACCTCGTAGTCGCGGGCCAGGAGTGCGTCGATACTCAGGACGCCGGTGACGGTCTGCGGTGCGAACAGGTAGGCGTTAAGTCGTCCCGGCCCCGGCAGCCAGCCGAGACGGGCGTGAAACACATCGAGCATCACAATTGCCAGCCAGTACACGGGCGTCGCGCCGCCTAACAGGGCAAAGGTGCGGACAATCAGGTCGGCAGGTCGGTTTTGGTAGAGCGCGGCGATTAAACCCGCCGGTAAGCCGAACAAGAGTGAGATGAGCATGGCGGCGAGGGTGAGCTCGAGCGTCGCCGGAAAAAAGTCTTTGAGGTCGGCGACAATCGGGCGGCGGGTGCGGAGTGAAATACCCAAGTCCCCCTGAAACAAATTGCCCATATAGTTCACGTACTGCACCACAACCGGGTCGTTAAGGCCGAACTTTTCACGGTACGCCTGAATCTGCTCTTCGCGCGCGTTTTGACCCAGCGCAGCGGCGGCGGGGTCGGCGGGGACGACACGAGAGATAAAAAACGCCGCAAAGCCCACCCCCCAGATGACGAATACGAGGTAGCCCAAACGCCGTAAAAGATAGGCCAGCAAACGTGCCTCCGGGTGTTGGTAAAGTAGAAGTTGACAGGTTGGGCGCTTATGGGCGTAACAAGGGGAGGGGTCGGCTGACCTCTCCCCTCAAAGGTTTATTCGGTTTTACTTACCGCCGTAAAGTCCACGTTGCCCTGTGCGTTGCGGACGAAGTTTTCAACCGAAGCGAGCGTGACGATAGGTTTGAGGGACTGGTAGAGGATGGCGTAAGGCCCCTGTTCGGCGACCAATGTCGTCAGTTTTTCGTAGACGGCGGCGCGCGCGTCGGGGTCGGTGGTGGTGGCACCTTCTTTAGCTAACGCGCTCGCGTCGGAGTTCTCCCAAACATTGCGCCACGCGAGGCTTTCGGCGTTGTAATCCGCCAGGGGCGTCGCGTTGCCGTCGGGGTCGGGGTAGTCGGGGCTCCAGTTGATCAGCACGAGCTCTGCGTTTTGAGCGCGGTAGATGTCTAACAGCTCGGCCTGAACGGTCTGGGTGATGTTGGCCTGAATGCCCACAGCGGCGAGGTCGCTCTGAACTTTGGCGGCGAGGTCGGCGCACGGGACGCCGCCGAAACACGAACCGGTCGGGACTAAAAAGTCCACGCTTAACCCGTCGCCAACACCCGCTTCGGCGAGGAGTTCACGGGCGCGTTCCGGGTCTTGTTCGTAAAAAACCGTTTCGTTCGCGCCCAATAGACCTATCGGGATGATGGTCTGGATTTTGCGCCCGAGACCGCCTAGAAGCCCTTCGACCATGCCGTCTTGGTCGAGTGCGTAACGCACCGCCTGGCGTACCCGGTTGTCGGCAAAGGGCGAGCCTTCGCCGGAGTTCATGCCGAGGTACTCGAGCACAAAGGTATCGGTACGCAGGGCGTTAAAACGCGCGTCGGACTCGGCTGCTTTGAAGGCGTCCGGGGTGAGGTCGTAAGCCACGTCGATTTCACCGGATTCTAGTGCCGCCCGCTGCGCCGACGACTCCTGGATGTTGCGTAAGATGACCCGGCTGATGCTACCGGTTTGCGAAGCGTTGGGGTTGGCTTCCAAAGCCACCTGCGCGCCCCGGTCCCAGCGCACCAGTACATACGGCCCCGACCCCGCCGAATTGTCGGTCAACCACGCCGAACCGTAGTCGCCGTCTTGTACCTGTTCCTGCACAACCTGCGAATCGACCACGCCGCCGACATTAAAGGTCAGCAGGTTCAGCACAATCGTCGGGTTGACGCCTTCGGGTAGGGTGAGCTGAACGGTCTTGTCGTCTACGGCGACGGTAGAACCGACCTCCAACCCTGCTACGTCGGTTAAGAGAAACGACGAGGGGCTCTGCAACTCGATAACCCGGTCGAACGAATACACCACGTCTTGCGCCGTCACCGGGTTGCCCGAGGCAAAAGTCGCGTCTCCAAGCGTAAAGGTCAGGGTATTACCGCCGCCCTCGGCTTTGACCTCCCACGACTCCGCCAAGCCCGGTTTGACTTCGGTTAAGTCGGTACCCTCAAACTTTACGAGGGTTTCGTAGAGGTTATCGACGATGAGCGAACCGGAGAATTCATACGACACACCCGGATCCATCGTGATGAGGTCACTGAGGTCGGCCCCGATCACAAGCGTAGACTGACGCGCACTCTGCGCTGAAGCGAATGGGGCAGCTAGAACGAGAGCGAGGGAAAACCACCGGTAGACGCGCATAAGACCTCCTGAAAGGGTTGTGACGACCCTGCGGTGAGTATACCCGGTGTTCGCCCCGTCACCTCAACAGGGCAAAGAAATCGGCTAGGGTAGGAAGACTTAGGACATCTCGAGAGGAGTTTAGATGATTCGTTCCCTCTTTCAGACTTTTGCGGTTTTTCCTGTAGGGCTTACGCTACTTGTCGCAGCTTGTAATACCAATCAAACCAACATAGACTCGGTCAATCAGGCTCCCACCGTTTCAGCAGGCTCCGACCAAACGGCGCGACCTACCGAAACAGTTCTGCTAAGGGGCGTTGCCAGCGACCCGGACGGCGATACGCTTAGCGCGTCGTGGTCGGGTGAGGGCGCAACGTTTACCGACGCAACTGCTTTAGAAACCACCGCGACCTTTGCAGATATAGGCAGCTACACGCTCACCTTGAGCGTTTCCGACGGCGTACTCAGTGCTGAAGATGACCTCGCGGTGAAAGTTGCAGAAGCGCCTTTGGGAACAGGTACCTGGGAGACGTTGTCGCCGACCTCCGAAGCGCGGCAAGAGGTTTCTTACGTGCAGCTCGGCGGCAAGTTTTATCTGGCAGGGGGCAGCGCGCTGCACGAGGTTTACGACCCGGTAGCGCAGATGTGGACGACGCTAGCGCCCATGCCGCAAAACCTCGACCACATTCAGGGCGTCACCGTCGGCGGTAAAATCTACTATCTCGGCGGCTTGGCAGGGTGGCCCGGGCCGGAGGTTGACACAGTTAATATCTACGATCCGGCAACCGATAGCTTTAGTGAAGGTGCGCCCATGCCGCAAGGCCGCGGCGCGGGCGGGGTTGCGGTTTACGGCGGCAAAATCTATTACGCGGGTGGTCTGAGCGGCGGCGCAGCGCAGCCCTCGTTTTACGTTTACGACCCGGACGCCGACAGTTGGGCCGAGCTGCCCGCGATGCCGCGCAGCCGAGATCACTTTCACGCGGCGGTGCTAAGCGGGGTGTTTTACGCTATCGGCGGGCGCGAGGCGAACGTCAACGCGACGATGCCGTTTGTAGATGCTTTCGACTTCGAGACACAAACTTGGACGACGCTCGAGACGAGCCTGCCGACCGAACGCGGCGGCTTCGCTGCGGCGGCGCTGGGTAACGAAATCTTGGTCATCGGGGGCGAAGGGGACGGTAACACTTACGGTACGGTAGAGGCATATAACCCCGAAACGAACACATGGCGTGAGCTTGCGCCCATGCTTACAGCGCGCCACGGAATTCAGGCGGCGGTGTGTAACGGCGGCGTTTACATCGCCGCGGGCGGTGTTGTTCAGGGCGTCGGCCCGTCTACGGCGCACGAGGTCTTTTCGTTGAGTGAACTCGAGCCCTGCACGCCGTAACAGACTTACCGCGGGTTTCGGCAAGACCTGCTTACGTCGCCCCAGAGAGGCCGCCTTGAACTGGACTACGCGGCCTCTTTTTTGGCAGTTCTCCTGAACTCTCTTTGAGTTTTGCCCAAACGCCGAAAGTCCCGGACGGCTACCGGCTCGAGCCCTTCGTAACGGGTTTGCGCGGCCCGGCGCAGATGACCTTCGGCCCGGACGGACGCTTGTGGGCGGCGCAGCTTGCCGGGGGTGAAAACGCCGGAACGGGTCAGGTTGTCGCCGTAAACCTCGAGACGCAAAAACAAGTAGGGCAAAAGTGCCCTCGCACTTTTCGCCCCCGGCACGACCCCGACGGGTGTCGCGTCACCGTTTGCGCCGAGAGGGCTTTTTGTCGTGCTCCGGACACGCTCGAAAATCGTTCGGGCAAGCACTAAAACAGGCAGTTTTGTCGGCGGGACGGTCTACCGCATAAGCAAACCGGTTCGGTAGCCATCAAACCGGGTGACGGGCCTGATATTCCGCCAGGTAGCGGCTGAGTTTGGCAACCGACACACCCTGCATGACAACGATATCCTCGCCGTCTTCCGAGCCGTCTAAGATAACACCGCCGGTAAGCGAGCCGAGTTTTTCTTTAAGCTCTCGGCGTTTGTCCGGTTGGGTTGCTACGTCGATAAACTCGAAAGGGACGTGTCTCGAGCGCAAAAACAGCTTCGTCACTTCACAGGGGCCGCAACCTTCTACACCGTAGACGCGGAGCATGGTTCAACTCTAACAGCTAGACTGGAGGACGTGCGTCCGCAGAACGCACCCGTGAGTAAAGGCGCAGGCGTACTTGTTAGCTGGATCTGGAATCTCTGGATGGTCTTTTGGCTTTTCCGGATTGTCGCCGTACCCGCCCGGCTGCTCGTTTGACTGACGGTGTGGTTCATTAGGCGTTACAACCGAGACCTCAACGAACGCAAAACGCTGGTCGAGCCAGACAAACACCTCGAGCAAGAAGAGTAGGCGTGTGGTAGCTTAAGCGCCATGTACACACTCGATTTAAGCGGTAAAAAGGGCGTCGTTTTCGGCGTGACCAATCAGCGCTCGATTGGCTGGGCCATCGCCGAAAAGCTCTCGCAAGCGGGCGCACAGCTCGCATTTGGCTATCAGGGTGAAAGGCTTAGGGGCACCTTGGAGAAACTCACCGCAAACTTCGACAAGCCCCTTCTTTTGCAGTGCGACGTAACCCGAGACGACGAACTCGACGCAGCGTTTGAAACCCTAAAGAATGAACTCGGCGGGCTCGACTATCTCATTCACGCGGTCGCCTTTGCGCCGCCGGCAACCTTTGAAAAACCCTTTTACGAGGTCTCCCGGGAGGACTGGGCGTTGGCGATGGACGTGTCCGCCTATTCGCTCGTGGCGATGGCGCGGCGGGCGCAACCCTTGATGAAAGAGGGCAGCGGGATGCTGGCGCTCACCTATCTGGCTGCCGAACGCGTCGTGCCGCACTACAACATGATGGGCGTGGCAAAGGCGGCGCTCGAGGCCAGCGTTAGATTCCTTGCCTACGACCTCGGCGCGCAGGGTGTCCGGGTCAACGCCATCAGCGCGGGGCCGCTCCGCACCGTAGCGGCGCGGAGCATTTCAGGGTTCGGCAGTATGTTTGAAACTGCCGGCAAACTCTCGATGCTCCGGCGCAACATTACCCAGGAAGAAGTCGCGGGGGTGGCCCTGTCTTTACTCACCGAAGAACTTGGGGGCGGCGTCACAGGCGAGACCGTCTATGTAGACGCCGGGTATCATGCGATGGGGATGTTTTTAGACGAGTCAAGTCAGAAGGGGTAAGTTCTCCCTGCGAGAACACAGCCTCAAGGAGGCCTGGCAGGGAGCAGGGGCTATACTCTCTTTCGTCGACCTTGGTTTGCACAAGTATTGGTTTGCGCAAGTACAGGTAGAGTCGGAATTTTTAAGTATAGGCTGATGCAGTAAACCGCGTCTCATTACGAGAACAAGGTCGCCGAGCGCGTTTCCACCACGCTCCGAGTTTGGCGGTCGTCTTTTTGCGTGAGCCGTTTACTGTTACTTTTCAACCCTTGACGCCCCCCGCCGTCAACCCGCTGATAATCCGCCGCTGAAAAAAGATGATCAGTACGACCAGGGGTAACACGCCCAGCATAATTGCCGAACTGATAATCGCCCAGGGAAACGCATATTCACCCTGATAGAGGGTAATCCCGACCGGGACGGTACGCATCTGCAAACTCGTATTAAAGGTCAAGGCCAGCAGAAACTCGTTCCATGAGTTGACAAAGACGATAATCGCCGCCGTCACGATACCGGGCGCACTGACCGGCGCAACGATGCGAAACAGCGCCGAGACACGGGTGCAGCCGTCTACCAAAGCGGCACTTTCCAAATCAGCCGGAATCAGCTGAAAGAAACTTGTCAAAATCAGCGTGGCAATCGGCAAACTTAGGGCGACATACGGAATAATCAGCGCCCAGTAAGTGTTGAGCAGGTTCGGCGTAAAGACGGGCGAGCCGAACAGGTCGCTCAAAAAGGGGATTTCGACGCCGACGAACAGCCGGTAGAGCGGGACGAGCAGCACGAGCGCCGGAAACATACTCGTCATAACGATAAGCGTGAGGATCACGCGGCGTCCCGGCAGGTTGAGCCGCCCGAGCGCGTAGCCGGCAAAGCCGGCGAAAAGGACGCACAAAAGCGTCGCTACGATAGACACAACCGCCGAGTTGAGCAAAAAGCGCCCGAACGGGTTTTCGGAAAAGACCGAGACGTAGTTTTGCAGCGTAAAGTTTTGCGGCAAGTAAGTAATAGGTAACTGCCGCAATTCGCCGTCGGTCTTAAACGAGGTGAGGAGCAGCCAGAACGCCGGAAAGATTCCGTTGATGATAACGAGCAGCACGGCGGCATATTTGAACAGCCGGTTCATTCGGTGTAAATCCAGCGCAGATAAAAGACGGTGATGCCCAAACTCAGCAAAAAGAGCGCCACCGAGAGCGCCGCCGCGTACCCGATGTCGAGCGTCAGGGTGGTGTTGTAGACGTAGATACCGAGGGTTTCCAAAGCCCGTCCCGGCCCGCCCCGCGTCATCGCAAATGGTACGTCGAACGCTTGAATCGCTGTCAAGGTGCGAAAGATGAGGGCAACCGCGATTGCAGGCCGTAACAGCGGCAGCGTAATCCGCCAGAACCGTTGCCAGCCACTCGCTCCGTCAACCTCAGCAGCTTCGTAAAGCCCTCGGTCGATCGACTGGAGTCCGGCAAGGAGAACAAGACCCACGAACGACGACGTTTTCCAGATAAGCGTGTAGTTTACGGCGACGATAGCGGGCGTAACGCGGGCCAACCAGATGGGCCCGTCGATCCCGATACGCGCGAGCAAATCGTTGACCACGCCGTAGCGGTCTTGAAACAGCCATGAGAACATCAAACCGGTCAGAACCGGCGGCATTGCCCAGGGTAGTAGCAGCGCTACCCGAACGAGCCAGCGTCCGCGCGTTTTGAGGTCGGCGATAAGCGCGAGCGGCAAGCCAACTAGAAACGAGCCGACGACGCTGACGAAGATAATCAGCAGCGAAACGCCGAACGCGTTGTAAAAGCGGGGGTCGTTCCAGCTGCCTTCCGGCCCCGGCTGAATCCCGAGCAGCGCCCACACTGCCACGAGCAGCGCACTCCAGCCGAACGCTGTCCAGGAAAACCTCCGCCAGACGAACACCCACGCGGCGACGAGCGCAGCGAGTAGCAGCGAACGCCACATCAGCAGATGCGTGAGCGTCCAGGTCAGCCCTTCGCCCCACGCCATTTCGCGGAAATTCGCGAGCCCCGTAAACGGCGTTCCCCGCATGGGCAGGTTGAGCTTTTCGTAGTGCAAAGATTTCCAGACGACGTTCACAATTGGATAAAACATCACCAGTGCCAGGACTAAAAAGGCCGGAACGAGTAAGAGATACCCGAGCTGCGCCTCAGTGGGATTTCCAGATGTTAAACGCGCCCAGAAACCTGGGCGCTTGTACGGTTTAGCAAGTGTAGACATCTAAGGCTACTGCTCGAGGATATCTGTCAGCCCCGACTGCATCTGTGAGAGCGTCGTGTCGGCGTCTTGGGCGCGGGCAAAAAAAGCGTTCATATTCGTGCGAATGAGCTCCGAGACTTCGCCGTAAAAGGGCGTCAGCGGGCGCGGGCGGGCGTTTTTAATCACGTCGAAAAACTGTCCGAACTGCGGCGCGGCGGCTAACACCTCTTCATCTTGGTAGAGCGCGTCTCTAGCCGGGATGTGGCTCGCCGCAATCGCCAGCTCTTTTTGTGAGTCGTATGACGCCATATACTGCATCACCTGAAACGCTTCTTCTTTGTTGTCGCTAAAGGGGTTCATCGCCCACTGAAAGCCGCCGACGCAGGTTGCCGATTCGTTGTCGTCAAAAGCGGGCAAGGGTGCGACGCCAACTTTCCCGGCCACTTGGGTTTCTTCACCCTCTTGGCCCTCTTGAAAAAGTGCCCAAGCGTAACCCCAGTTGAGCATGAAGACAACGTCCCCGGCCTGAAATGCCTGACGGCTTAAGTCGGTCGTCTCTTCGGCGATACCCTGCTTGGTAATACCGGATGAAAGCGTCTCGTCGTACCACGCCAAAGCCGTCCGGCCTGCCTCGGTATCGACGGTGACGGTGCCGTCCTCGGCCTGCCAGTCGCCGCCCGCCGTCCAGAGCGCCTCTAAAAAGGTGCAGTTGGTACCTTCGATAGCGGCGCCCTGATAGTTAAAGCCCTGCAAACTGGGGTCGCCCTCGCCCTCCATAATGGCGAGCGCCTGCGTTTTGAGCTCTTCCCAGCTTGTCGGCGGTTCAAAGCCGTATTTGTCGAGCAAGTCTTTACGGTAGTACAAGAACTGCGCGTCCGTCCAACCGGGGATGCCGTAAAGTTGACCGTCTACGGTGTTGGCCTCGACCACGCTGTCTAGGAAAGGCTCGAGAAACTCACGCTGCGCCGCTTCGGACTCGAAATAACCGTCTAACGGTTCGGCCCAACCCGCAGCGGCATATTGCGGCGGGTTCACCACGTCCATCAAGTACAAGTCGATGTCTCCGCTGCGGCTCGTAAGAATCGTACTGAGGTACTGGTCACGCACTTCGCTGGTCGCGCCGCCCTCCTCGAGTTCGGTTTGAATCCCGGTCTCTTCAGTGAACTGGTCTAGAATCGGGCCGATCACGTCCGGGCGCAGCGTCGAGCCGATAAAGACCCGCACCTGCGCGAAGCCCAGTCCCAAAACGGTCAAACACAGGGTAAAGCCCAAAGTCACGACACACTTTTTCATCTCTGCCTCCTCAACTGGAATTGTCGCTCAGTAGCGTCTTTTACTCTACACCGTCGCGGCTCGCTGCGCTACTCGTGCGGGCGTTCAGGCAGGAAACAGGATGTCCGGATTTCATATCCAAAAAAAGAGGATGCCGCCGCACCCCCGAGACCGCCCTTACAGCAGGTCGGCTTAGTTGATTCTAAAAGTGAAGGTTGACGCCCCCCCTTAGCCGCACAAAGTACGCGCCGCTGCTGGTAAAGTCACTCCCGATTTTATAGCTGGGCAGCAGTTCGCCAAACACACCGAAACTACCCAACCGAAGCTCGAGGCCCCCGAGCACGTGCGCGATAAGCTGTGCCTCACGAAACGCCGCCAGCGAGGTCGGTTGAGTGCCAAAAAGGGCGTCGGCCCCGAGCCCGGTATAGAGCGAGGTTGCCGAGAGCGGCAGAAAAAAACGGAAGAGCGCGTCGCCGCCGGCGAGCTTGAGGCCGCCGTTAAAGGGATTTCCTTCAGCGCCGACGCGCACTCCAAACCCCGGCAACGGGTCGAAACCCAGCTGCGCGCCGAGTTCAACATAATCGGTTGGGTTTACGGGCGCAGAGAGCGGCGTACCGACTGTTCCGCCGAGATAAAATTGGGCAAAGCCCACGGGCAGTGCGAGCAGAACCGTACAAAAAAGCATCTTCAACGTCGTTAGAACCACAGTTTCCTCCAAAGCGCACCTTACTTGGTTTGGGCGTAAGCGCGGTGAGAGACGAAAGAACATCTCTCATTTGTTTGCGCCTCGGCGTCGGCTCGAGGCGGCTTCATCAAACCGTAACCGGCATGCTAGGCGCTTACATCGACCCTTAGCTGCGCGATGGGGGCGCAGGTCTCGAGCGCTGCGAGCAGTTCACCGCTCGGCGCGTATTTGAAGATCGTGCTGCTGCCACGCTCGGCGGCAAACAGATTGCCTGCGTCGTCTACTCCCAAGTCAACGAGTTTATCGGGCCGAATGGTCGCCATTTGACCCAAGAGAAGCGTCTCGAGCGTCCCGCCCTGCGGCGCGATCCGGTGAACCTTGCCGGTCTGCGCCTCTCGCAGATAAAGGTCGCCGGCCTGACTTAGCGTAAAACCGCTGAGGAGACGAAGCTCCGCCTGAGCACCCGGCATCTGAGCACCCGGCACCTGAGTACCTGACACCTTGGTATCTGAAAACTTAGTATCTGAATGGTTACCCGACGTCGTTGCGCTCATATCGTCTACACTTCGGTCCGACATACGAAACGCCCAGCGGTTTTTGTACGCGCCGTCGGCACCGAAACGCTGCACTTGCCGGTTGCCGTAGTCGAGAACGTACACCTCGCCGTGAGCATCGACGAGGAGGTCGCGCGGGTCGTTAAACCGTCCTTCACCCGCGCCCGGCCCGCCAAAACCGCCTAGATAGAGACCGTCTTCTTGAAAATGCTCTACCCGGTGTGTTTCGGCGTCCAAAACCCAGAGGCTGTCGTCCGGCGCGGCGGCGAGGGCGACAGGCCGCAAAAACTCGCCGGGTTTCATACCGTAACGTCCAAAAGCCAAAAGCGGTGCGCCGTCCGGAGCCAGCTTGTGAATCAGCGGGTAACGCCTGCCGGGCTCGAGCGCTTCTGTAACTGCGAGGTACAAGTTGCCGCTACTGTCGCAGGCGCACGCCTTGGACGGCGCGGGGAGGGCGGCCCCGACGTCACCGGGGGCGCTGACGTTACCTACACCGTCCAAGATAAGCAGCGAACCCTGAGCCGTCTCGAGCGTACACAAGAGCCGACTTTTGGGCGCGAGTTCGGGCAGGGGGGCGCGTTCGGCAAGCCGGTATTCGATTTCAGCCAGGCTTGGGCGCGCTTCGGGTGCTTTGGCGACCATCTGCATCACCAGACGCTCGAGCTGCAGCGGAATACGCGCGTCGTGCTGCCGGGGCGGGGGTGGCAGCTGGAAAATTTGCTGATGCACGATGACCTCGTACCCCCCCTTAAAGGCCGACTGCCCGGTCAGCAGTTCGTAAAACACCAGCCCCAGGCTGTAGACGTCGCTGCGCTCGTCCGCGCGAAGGCCGCGCGCCTGCTCGGGTGACATATAGATAGGCGTGCCGACGCGCGCGCCCGCCACCGTAGGCTTGGTCGATTGCCCGCCGGCAACCCCGAAATCCATCAGTTTGAGGGCGTCCGGCGCGAAACTGACCTCGGTACCGGTAGCTCTCAAACCTTCTGCGCGCAGCATCAGGTTGGCAGGTTTGATATCGCGGTGAACGACCCCGGCGTCGTGGATATAGCTGAGCGCGGCGGCGGCCTGCCGCATCAGTTCACAGCTCGCCGCGTAGTCGTGGCGGTAGGTGGGTTCGTCGATGTAGCTCTCCAGACTAAAGCCCTCGATAAATTCCATCACCATAAAGTGCTTTGCCCCGACGCTGCCGTGCTCGAGCGTCCGCACGATATTCGCGTGAACGAGCCCCTGCGCGACCTCGGCCTCTTGATGAAAACGGCGGATGAACTTGTCGTCGCTGACAAAGTTCTCGTTGGGGATTTTAAGCGCTACAAGCGCACCGTCGCGTTTACGGCGCGCTCTAAAGACGTTCGCCATCCCGCCGGAGCCGACTTTTTCCAGCACTTCATAGCCGGGAACGTCCCATAAATCGAGTGGCGAAGAGGTGTCGCGCTCGGGTTTGTAGAAGACAGCGGTAGGGGTTGCCGAGGTCGACGCCGCTAGACTCAGCGTTTGAGGCAGTTTGGGCAGAAGCGTCCGCCTCAGCCTTTCAAGGCTCCATTTGGGCGCACTGCTTTTACGCCGCGCAACGCGGGGTGCACGCGCGGGGCGCTTAGGCGGCAAAAAAACGCCGAGCGCGAGTGCCTGCAAGAGCAGCGGCGTGGTCGCGCGCTCGAGCCCTCCGGAGAAGGCGAAAAGCCCACTCAGCGCCAACAGGGAAGTAAACACTCCGGCACCCAACAACCGGGGCGAACGTAGCAAGAGCGTCATCCCGAAAAGCCATATTGCAACACCCGACCAAAGCACCCGCGCCTCCATAACTACGACCCGTTACGCCGAGAAACGCAGTTCAGTCACAGTTTACAGTTTAGCGCGGCGTCTCTTACAAAAAACGCACGCGGCGCCCGGGTGTGACCAGCACAGCCCAGCCACAATGGATTTTGCCGTGCCAGAGGTAAACCGTAAGAAGCAGAGCGTAAGCACCGGGTTTTGATATACGGGCGTTTTGACGTACGGGCAACAGCATTTCTTAAACGTCCGTCAACCCGGCAAGGCTGCCGGGAAAGCGCTCGGCAACGTCAGTTTCCTTTGGGGCGGGGCCGTTTGAGGGTCTCTAGGTACGGGTAGCGCTCGAGTAGGTTCCGGTAACTCGTAAAGAGCGAGGCGGCTTCAGCAGCGCTGCAGGGGAGCGCTTTAAGACGGACGTAGGCGGTGTGACCGCTTTCAAAGCTAAAGGTCGGCGTCCCGAAGATGTCTTGTGATACGGCGTGGTGGTGTTCGTGCGCCAAGACCGTGCGGCATTCGGGGTTGGCGAGGTCGGACTCGAAGCGGGGCAGGTCCAAAGCCGCGACTTCGGCAACCTCGCGGAGCGTTTGTAACGAGAAAGGTTTGTGGTCGCGGTGACGGGCGCGCATCAGCTCGAGGCGAAACACCGCGTGCTTCTCTTTGCCCTGACGCCGCGCCGCGCACGACGCCATAAAGGGCAAGAGTCCCTTGTCACCGCCGTCGTCGTCGAATGAGAGTTTCTGGTTCCAGAGCTGCCAGCCGTTGCCGCCCGCGTAGTTACTTTGGTAGAGCGAAAAGTGTCGCCACTCGAAGGTGAGGCCGAGTGCGGGCGCAATCTGCTCGGCGAGTTCCGCGCCGCGCCAGGCAAACGGGCAGACATAATCGTAGTAAACCGTAACCACTTCAGGCATGAAGCTATTAAAGCCCCCACGCGCCCAAATTCAGGTAAGCCGAAAAACAGCGCCCAAAGTTACAAAGGCGTAGCGTGTACAAAAAGTGAGCGCAGGGCAGCCGTGAGCGGCGAAAAACGCCTCACCCGGCGATTTGCCTAGTTGTCCCCGGAGGCGGGGCGCGGCGGTTCACCGATGGTGCCAAAGCGGTCTTCGTATTTACGCA
Organism: uncultured Trueperaceae bacterium; assembly: GCA_963799485.1. Classification (GTDB taxonomy): domain Bacteria; phylum Deinococcota; class Deinococci; order Deinococcales; family Trueperaceae; genus Truepera. The sequence goes on along the minus strand of CAWCXJ010000001.1, from coordinate 139,842 downwards.
CGTTGTCCTCCAAGCTGCGTAAGAGCGCCTTGGCGTGGTGTGGACTGGTAATCACGCGCGACCCGACCGAGGGCGACTGACCCGGGTAGGCGAGCGCAAAATCCAGGATGAACTCGTCTTTGGTGTGGGCGATCACGGCGACGTTGGCGTAGCGACCACGGGCTGTTTCTTTATCGACCTCGAGCTTTAGCTCTTTCATACTCATAAAAACCTCCAGACCTAATAAGCCTACCGCAAGCCGGACCCCGGTACACACCTGATACCTTAGGTCTCGAGGGCTGCCTGGGGTAAAAGCCGCCGGAGGCCGAAGCGTACCCGGCTCAGGTCCGGCACCCTGCAGAGCGCGGCGACGCGGCACGGTGTGCCGGCGAGGTCGGCGCTTACAGTAAGCAAAACGGTCTCCGAAGCGAACTCCAAAACCGTCTGGGTCGGGACTTCAGCACCCAACAGCTCGGCGAGTACCCGGTTAGACGCCGTACAAGTTGCGAGCGCAGCTTGTACGGAGGCGAGCGGCTGCGTCTCGGACAGAGGCGCTAGCGGCTCCCCGTCCCGGTTTATCAGCGCCGCATCGATGACACCTTCTAGCTCGAGCAGGTGCGCCAGTAGCGCAGCGGGGCTCACGCCGTACACCCGTAGCGCCCATATCCTGTTCGGAAAGTCTGTCGAATCATAGTTCAGCCTACGCCGCAAAAGGGTGCGTCCATGTAGAAAATTCGCCTTTTCCGGTTTTTTGAGCTGTCCTGCAAAATCTCACCCTAGACCCCCGTAGCAGCTGAGCTGGTATCTTAAGGCGTGGCTGAACTTCACCTTCACGCCGAACCGGGCGACGTGGCCCCGTTCGTGCTCTTACCCGGCGACCCGCACCGCGCCAGACTCATCGCCGAGACGTTTTTAGATGCGCCGCGCCGCTACACCGATTACCGCGGCTTGTGGGGTTACACGGGTCACTACAAAGGCTTACGCGTCTCCGTCCAAACGACCGGGATGGGCTGTCCGAGCCTCGCTATCGTCACCGAAGAACTCGTGCGTTTGGGGGCGCAGACCCTTATCAGAGTCGGTACCGCCGGGATTACTGCAAGGCGCGTCTCCCCCGGCGACCTGGTTGTCGCCAGCGCCGCCGTACCGCAAGACGGTACCACCCGGATGTATTTACGCGGCGACCCCTACGCGCCCTGTGCGTCGTTTGCCGTCACCCGCGCCCTCACCGACGCCGCACCGGGCGCGCATGTCGGGCTGATCCAGACTGAAGATGCGTTTTACGCGACCGGCCCGGAAGACGTTCCCAAACTCGCCGAACGCGGGGTGCTCGCTATCGAGATGGAGTCGTCGGCGCTGTTTTTACTCGGCAAGCTCCGAGGGGTCGAAACCGGCTGCGTCCTCGTCGCGTCGAACCGTATCGGCGACAGTTCGTTTATCGACCCGGCGTTTTTGCACGCGCGCGTCCTCGAGATGACCGGGAGTGCGCTTGCGGCGTGCCTCGCGCTGGGAGCCCAAGCATGAGCGAAAAAAACATCGGCGTCGTCGGTGCGGGAACGATGGGCGCGGGTATCGCGCAGGTCTGCGCCGTCGCCGGAATAAACGTCGTCTTATTCGATACGCAAACAGACGCACTCACCAGGGGCGTTAAAGGAATCGAGCGCAGCCTCACGCGCATCGTCAAAAAGGGCAATCTCACCGAAGACGCAAAGCAGGCGGCGCTGGAGCGTGTCACGACGACCGCCGACCCCGGTGCGCTGAGCGGAGCCGAAGCCGTGGTCGAAGCAGTTTTTGAGACTTTGGAGGTCAAACGCTCGGTCTGGGGAACACTCGCCGGAGTCGTGTCCGCTGACGCGCTACTGGCGACGAACACCTCGAGCCTCTCCATCACCGAAATTGCTGCCGGAATCCCGCACCCGGAACGCTTTTGCGGGTTGCACTTTTTTAACCCCGCGCCGATTCTGCCGCTCGTCGAGGTGGTGCGGGCGCAGCAAACGTCGGAAACGACGATTGAACGCGCCCGGGGCTTGGTCGAGCAAATCGGTAAAACCGCCGTTGTCTGCGACGATAAACCGGGTTTTATCGTCAACCGGCTCTTGATTCCGTACTTAAACGACGCCGTATTTGCCCTGCAAGAAGGGGTCGGCACCCCCGAAGCCATCGACACGGCCATGAAACTCGGCGCCAATATGCCTATCGGCCCGCTCGCCTTGATCGACCTGGTGGGCTTAGATATTGCGTTAGCCGCAGCAGAATCGCTTTACGGTGAGTTTCAAGACCCCAAGTTTCGCGTGCCGACCCTTTTACGGCAGCTCGTCCGGGCGGGTAAGCTGGGGCGTAAAAGCGGCGAAGGCTTCTACCGCTACGAGGAGAATTGAGTGAGCGATACCCACAGTCACGACGAACACGAGCATTTGCACGAGCACGATGACCTCGAGCTTGAAGACCTTACTTCGGAGCTCGAGACGCTGAGTTTCGACGTTGACGGTGGCGTCGCAGTTATCACCATCGACCGGCCCGACGCGCTCAACGCCCTGAACGCGCAGGTTTTATATGAGCTCGGGGTTGCCTTTGAGCTGGCGCAGGCCGACCTCGGCGTGCGGGCGCTCGTGATTACCGGGAGCGGGCGGGCGTTTGCGGCGGGGGCCGACATTGCCGGGCTTCAGGGTTCCACGGACGGCTTTAGCGGACGTGAGAGTGCGTTAGCCGGACAAGACGTGATGAACACCCTGGCGGCGCTACCCATCCCGACGGTTGCCGCTGTCAACGGGTTTGCGCTCGGGGGCGGGCTCGAGCTGGCCTTAGCCGCCGACCTGCGCGTTGCTAGTCACACGGCAAAACTCGGCCTGCCTGAAGTCGGCCTCGGTTTAATTCCCGGTTACGGCGGTACGCAGCGCTTACCGCGGCTGATCGGTCAGGGGCGGGCGTTCGATTTAATTTTTACGGGGAGACACGTCGGTGCGGACGAAGCGCTGCAGATGGGGCTCGTCAACCGGGTGGTTGAGGACGCTTTAGAAGGCGCTTTAGACCTCGCCCGTCTCACCCTGAAAAATGCACCGGTCGCACTCGGGCTTGCCAAAGAGGCCGTGGTGCGCGGCCTGGATTTGGGTTTGAGTCAGGGGCTCGAGGTCGAGGCCGACCTGTTCGGGATGGCGCTGTTGACCGAAGACGCCAAAGAGGGGACGAGCGCGTTTTTGGAGAAGCGGGCGGCGGAGTTTCGGGGGCAGTAGCTATACCATGAAGATTATCCGTGACCGAGAGCGTTCACCGGATTTTGAGAATTTTTTCTCCCGTCCGCTCTTCGCGCACTTGGCAACAGCTTCAGAAGACGGCCCAAGAGACTCGCCGGTCTGGTTTTTATGGGAGGAAAACGCAATCTGGATTATTGGCAACAAGCAAACCGACACTTTTCCAAAACGTATACAAAAAGACTCCCGCTGCGCTGTCGGTATCGTTGATTTCGATGTTCAAACCGGCCTCGTTGAACATGTCGGAATGAGGGGACACGCGACGCTAGAAATTTTTGATGCTGGACGCGCACGCGCTCTATTGCGGCGTTATTTAGGAAATGACGAAAGCGCATGGGACGAGCGCTTCAGAGCCGCACTCCTTGACCCCGACAGCGTACTCGTCAAATTTGAACCACAAACTGTTGTAATGAGAGACGTTTCATACGCAAAATGCTTGGATTCTTAAACGACACCGACTTGTAAGCTCGAGCTGAGTATTTGCGCTCGAGCCACCCCCAAACCCGTCAGATTATGCGTCTTCCCGACGTAAGAAGCAGCCTTTCTCAAGGCTGCTTCTAGCGGTAAGTTGTTCCGTTTACGGGTAGTTCAGCACATAAGCTGGGGTTCCGGTATTGCTGTTGTCAACTTGCCCCCCCACGCCGTTGACCACGTGTTCGATGGTACCTGCGCCTAGATTAACCGTCAGGATGTGCTCGAGCCGAACCCCCGGCGTCACCGGGACTTCAAAGCCGTTCTCCGTAACGATAGCCGGATTGTTCTGGTTAAACACGTAGACGCCGCCGCCGTAAAGATTGTGTGACTTTACGTCGTCGGCAACCTTGTACCCGGCCCAGCCGAGCGTGTCGCCGTTCATCCAATCAGCTTGTGTCGGTGGGTCGTACGGCAGCTCGTTCTGGTACAAAATCGTCGTACCGTTCTCGCCGTTCCAGATGGTGTTGTACTCCTGGAAATGCTCGACGAAAAGACCCGTCGCCGTCACGTTGTCGCCGTTTATGACGGCACCGTTGCGCCCCAAGTTGGTGTTCCAGCGTTCGGTGTCGCCGTTGACGCCCTCGGTAAAGCCTTCGATACCGTGGTCGGCGCGCCAGACCCAGGTGTGGTCGATAAGAACAAAGTCGCTGTTGACCTCGAGGGCCACGACCGTCTTGCCGACGTACGGGCCACCTACGCGGAAGTACACGTCTGAGAGCGTGGTCGGGTTAGCCGCGCCGCTCTTTTTAGGGCTGCGGTTGCCGTTCTTTTTACCAACCCGTAAAAGCACCGGGGACAGTTCGCTCCCGGCGTCAACCGTGACGCCCGCAATCACCACGCCGGGAACGTCAGCCACCTCCATAGGGACAGCGCCGCCGACCGCTTTGAGGGTTGCGTGCCCGATACCCAGCACAACCGTATCTGCGCGCTTGACCTTGATGGTTTTGGCAATGTCGTAGACGCCCGGTGTAAGGAGCAAGTTTCTGCCGCGGGCAAGCGCGTTGTTGATGGTCTGCACCGAGTCCGACGGTCGCGCGATAAAGAACTCGCCGAGCGGAACCGTGCGGCCCCGGGTCATGCCCTCATCCCATGAAATGCCGCGGGTATTTGTCTGTGCAGCAGGCACACGGACGTTGTACTTACCCCGCCCGTCAACGAACAGGTACGGCTTTTCGCGGCTGACCGGCGTGGTCTCGAGGGCCGTGTAGGGCGGGTCGGGAAATCCCGCATCGTCCGGCGCACCCTCGACGCCCGCAAATACCTGGTTCCATACGCCGTTCGTCCATTCACCAACCGTACTGTTGCGGGTAAACCACTGCTGCTGCGAGCCGTTGAGAATCGTCTCGGCGCGCGTGTCGGCAATATAGCCACCACTGGCAAACCGAGGCTCCGCCGTGCAGTAATCCATCAGCGAGAAGGTACCACCGCTAACATCGACGCGGCGTACCGAGACCGCCTGTGACACGGCCCAAAAGTTGGCGGAGGCGCGGCAACCGTCCTGATCTTTCGCATTTATGTTTACCGTGAGGTTTGAAAGCGTGCGCCAGAAGTTGTTGAGCGCGATGCAGTTGCTCGTGCCGTCATCCCCTAGGCAGCGGTTGTAGACCTCGATCTTGCCGTTGATCGTTACGTCACCGGGTGACGCGCCCAAGCCGGAAATCTCGGTGTAGTAACCGACCTTGATCTGTAGCGGCGCTTCGTCGGTACCGTAGGTGCCGGGCTTAAAGAGATAAGCGTAACGCGCACTACCCATTTCGTTGTCGACTTGCTGCGCGTAGGTGGCGTCGAGGATGGTTTGGATTTCGCTTACGGGCATACCCGGGTCGAAGACCGTGACGTTGGGTCCGAGGTCGTTGCTGCGACTGCGGTAGCGTGCGGACTCGAGCGCCTCATCACCTAAAAGCGTGCTGCACGAACTCAGCAACAAGGTGACGGCGACTAAAAAGAAGGCTCGAGTGTTAAGGCTCGCCTTAATCGGTATCCGGGACTCCCCGGCCTGCTGGAGTTGCGGCACAAATACCCCTCCTGAGTAGCTGATTAGAATCTAGTGGCTGGTTTGTATAACCTGGTTTATATAACGCAGTAAGTGGCGCACCCCCTTCGCGGCTCCAAGTCGAAGACGTTTGCGCGTACCTGAGCACAATCTGCCCCCACAAAAGGGTCGACAATCAGGTCGAGACGCTTTACCTGCTGCGCCCGGTCGGTAAACCGCGTCAAGAAACGTAAGGCTTGAATACCAAGTTATTCTAGCAGCTTGTCTCGACGTCTCGTCAAACAAAAGTAATCCGTCAAGTACACACGTTTTAAGCGGTTGGCGTTGTCACCGGCCTATGGCGCAAGTCGGTTGAGGGTCGGTACTTCTTGTGAGCCGTTTTACGTTTGCCTGGGAAGTTCAGCACGCCCTTTTGCCGATTCCTTTTAGGTAGCGTATTTGCGCTCGAGATACCCCAGCACCACCCGGTCGATCTGTCCCGGTTCCAGCAGGCGTTCCTCGAGGTTTTCAGTACCCGCCAGCTCTCTAAGCGCCGTTTCCGCTTCAGCGTCCCACGAAGCTCGAGGCGCGTCCAGTCGCCCTGCCCGAACCAGCGCTGCCTGTAGCCGCTCGGCCAGCGCCGCATCTATCGTTAAGATATCCGCTTCTTTCGGGCGCTCGAAGTAGAGCGCGTGCAGCTCCAAGAGCCGCCCCAATTCCCCGACCGGCGCAGGATGATCGTCTACCCGCAGGTCTAAATAACGGTCGTTAAAGCCGCCGTAACCGCCACCTTCCCGGACGACGAGGAGCGCCGCCGACTGCCGCCCGCGTTTGTCACCGCCCGCCGCGTCGCCCGCCTTAAGCGCCGCGATAAGGCGCTCCGCGAGCGGCCCCGCCGCCGCCTCGAAGGTTTCGCAAAGGGCGTCTACGACCTCCGGCCCGGCGAGCAGGTTGCCCTGCGCAGCGTAGCCCTCACCGGTGCGACCGCCCGCCCACGGATGACACGCCGCGCCGGTAAACGTCAGTGTGTGACCGTGTACGTCTACCAGTCCGTACTGCCTTTGGTCGTGCTGCTCGTCGGACTCGGCGAAGGCTTGGGCGATAAGCTCGAGCGAGATACCGCCCCGGAGCGCCCTGATGGTGCGCGGGCCGAAGGTCGTGTTGGCATACGACTGCGTAGCAACTGCCCCAAGGCCTGCTTCGGCAAACGGGACAACGCTGCCGACAGCTAAAAACTTCGACGCCGTAGCGACGCCCAAGTCGCCGGTTTCAGGGTCTAGGGCGACGATGGAGAAGGTTGAAACGGGTTGTGTAAGCCGGGTCATAACGTGAGCTTAGCACGCGCGTTCAATCAAGGAAATGCGGTTAAAATCCAGACATGGCTTCCTTTCGTGTGCTCGAGTCTCATCTCTGCTCGAAAACAGGCGCTGCCGACGGTGGCGACGACCTCCTCGTCGTTACGCCACACTTTGCAGCCGTTTTAGACGGCGCGACCGACAGCTCGGGCGCACTTTACGGCGGCGTCGGCGCAGCCCGCTTTGTCGCCCAAATAGGCGCACAGGTCACCAAAACACTCTCGCCGGACGTAGCTGCACACGAAGCCGTAATCCAGATGTCCGAGGCCGTAAAAGAGGGGTTGCAAGACGCCCGACCCGACCGTGCACCTTCACGGCCCCTGTGCTTTGTCTTGGTGATGTATTCGGCGGCGCGGCGCGAGCTGTGGCGGGTCGGCGACCCGCAATACCTGATCGACGGCGAGGGTCACAATCCTCAGATGGCGGTAGATGAGGTTGTCGTCAAGGCTAGACAGTTGGTTGTTCAAGCCCACCAGTTCGCCGGTACCTCCGCCCAAGCCCTCCGCCGGGATGACCCGGGGCGCGAGGTTATCAGGCCAATGCTCGAGCTACAGACCCGGTTTATGAACCGCGCGGACAGCCTTTACGGTTACGGTGCCATCAGTGGAGGCGAGGTTCCGACAAAGTTCGTCGAAATCATCAAAGTGCCGACAGCAGCCCGTGAAATCGTCCTGGCGAGCGACGGCTACCCACAGGTTTACGCGACTTTACGCGAGAGTGAAGCGTGGCTGAAGCATGTTCTCGCGCACGACCCACTTCTTACCGAGTTGCACGTCGCAGCCAAAGGCCGGCACCCGGAAAACGCGTCATTTGACGACCGCGCCTATTTGCGGCTCGAGCTAAAGGCAAGCTGAGTGTAAAGCTCTTTTAGGCGCGCGTGGTCTAATACCCTATATGCCCTTTCGCCTCCGCCTGACCGTAATCTTTTTCGCCGTGCTGCTCGTTTCAGCCGCCGTTTTGCCGCTGCTCTACCCGGTTCCACCGCTCGAGACCGTCCCGCCGCAAAGCCTTGCCGGAGCGAACGACGAATTTACCGAAGTAAACGGCGTAAACCTCCGCTATACCGACATCGGCACCGCGCCGCCAACCCTGTTGCTGCTGCACGGATTCGGTGGGAGCGTCTTCTCGTGGCGTAAAGTCACCGAAACGCTGGGAGAACAGGCGCGGGTCATCGCCTTCGACCGCCCCGGTTTCGGTCTGAGCGCGCGACCGGCTGTAACGCGTACGCAAACCGGGGCACAAAATCCGTACACGCCGGCGGCGCAAGTCGCGCTTAGCTTGGGTCTACTCGACGAGTTAGGGATAGACAAGGCGATTTTGGTCGGTAATTCCGAAGGTGGCGCAGTTGCCGTAAACTTTGCGCTGGCCCACCCCGAACGGGTTGCCGGGCTCGTGTTGGTCGATCCGGCGCTGAGAAGTGGCGGGCCGCCCGCTTGGGTGCGGGCGCTCTACAACACGCCGCAGGGCACAAGACTCGGGCCGTACCTGATGCGACCTTTTGGTGAAGACGCGGGGCTCGAGCTGCTCCGCCGCGCCTACGCCGACCCCAGCCGCCTCACGGACGCCGACATTGCCGGCTACCGCCGACCGCTTCAGGCCGACAACTGGGACAGTGCGCTCTGGGAGATCACAAAAGCCAACCGGCCCGAAGACCTTTTCCCGCGCTTGGGTGAACTCGAGGTACCGACGCTCATCATCAGCGGTGCCGAAGACAGCGTCGTGCCGCTCGAGCAAAGCGAACGGGCCGCAGAAAACATAACCGGGGCTGAGTTCAAAGTGCTGACAGATTGTGGACATCTCCCGCAAGAAGAATGTCCACGGAAGTTCTTGACTGCTGTCACGCCGTGGCTGGACACTTTACAACCATATTCGCTTGCAAACTAGAAAAATACCGGCACCGTGGTAACGGTGCTTACAAACAAAGAACACCTTGCAGTCTGTAGTCCGGGCTCATATAGTTGCATATGACGCTTACGACCGAGGCCACCGCGACGCCAGCCGAGACGCTCCTAAACGCGCAGGGCATCACCAAGCGCTTTCCAGGCGTCGTCGCCAACGACCAGGTGTCGTTTACTCTCCGTGCGGGCGAAGTCCACGCGCTTTTGGGCGAAAACGGCGCGGGCAAAACGACGCTCATCAGTATGCTCTACGGCCTCTATCCGCCCGATGAGGGGCAGCTGATTCGCTCAGGCCGTCCGGTTCGGTTTCGCGCCCCGAAAGACGCCATCGCCGAAGGTATCGGGCTCGTCGCGCAGCACTTTATGCTGGTCGAGCGGCACACGGTCGCGGAAAACATCGCATTGGGGCTACCGGGAACGCCTTTTTTCAGACCGACGCGCCGCCTCAAGGCGAAACTGCGTGAATTAGGTAAGCGCTATGGGCTCGAGGTCGACCCCGACGCGCATATTTATGAGCTCTCGGCAGGTGAGCAGCAGCGCGTCGAGATTATGAAAGCGCTCGTACGCGAGGCGAAAATCCTGATTTTAGACGAACCGACCGGTGTCTTGACCCCCGGCGAAGCCGACAAGCTCTTCGAGGTGGTGCGGCGGATGAAACGCGAAGGTCACGGCGTCATCTTTATCACCCACAAACTCGGTGAGGTACTAGACGTTGCCGACCGCATCACGGTGTTACGTAAAGGTTCTGTGGTCGGGTCGCTGCCGCGCGAAGGGGCCGACGCGAAGAGTCTGGCGCGGCTCATGGTCGGGCGCGACGTGGTACTGGGGCGAGTTCCGGCACCGCCGGTTCATGAGGGAACGGTGCTCGAGCTGCAAGACGTCTCGGCGCGTAACGACCGGGGCAGCGAGGCACTTAAAAACGTGTCGTTCGGCGTTCGTAAGGGTGAAATCCTGGGCGTCGCCGGGGTTGCCGGAAACGGGCAGCTCGAGCTAGCCGAGGTCGTCACCGGGCACCGCAAAGTTACGGCGGGCAACGTCCGGTTTTTGGGTCTAGAGCTGGGTCACGCGGGCGTCCGCGAACACTTCGAGCGCGGTATCGCGCACATTCCCGAAGAGCGCAACGGGGTCGGGACGTTGCCGGGGCTGCCCGTTCACGAGAACCTGACGCTGCGCCACTACCGTTACCCGCCTTTTTCGCACGGCGGCCTGCTCGACGCGGGCGCGGCGCGGCGTTTTGCCGAAACGTCGGTACGTGACTACGAGGTTTCTACGCCGTCGCTAAATACACGAACCGGGCTGCTTTCGGGCGGCAACATTCAAAAACTGGTTTTAGCGCGCGAACTCTCGAAACGTCCGAGCGGCGAGGTCAAGCTCGTCGTCGCGGCGCACCCGACCTATGGGCTCGACATCGGCGCGACCGAGGTGACGCACGGGGCGCTCCTGAGTGAACGCGACCGGGGCGCAGGGGTGCTCTTGATCAGCGAAGACTTGGAAGAGCTGTTTCGGCTCAGTCACCGGATTCTGGTGTTGTTCGGCGGTAAAGTGATGGGCATCGTCGAGGCCGAAGGTGCCGACCGCGCACAAGTCGGGCTGATGATGGCGGGCTCGGCGCAAGCCCCTATTTACGCGGGCGAACACCCCGGCGGTGTGACCCATGTTTAAGCTTGGCGGCTGGCGGCTCGAGCCCCGCCCCAACCCCTCACGCGCACTCGTCTTGCTCGTGTCGGTGGGGGCCGTTTTCGCCGCCCTGTTCGTCACCGGTCTCATCTTCTGGGCCTACGGTCACAACCCCGTCACCGCCTACCGCGACATTCTGGCGAGTACGCTGGGCAACTTCCGGGGCTTTGCCGAAGTGCTGCGTAAAGCCATCCCGCTGCTTTTGGCAGGTGTCGGGCTGGTCTTGGCATTTCGGGCCCAGTTCTGGAATATCGGCGCAGAAGGGCAGATTTTGGCGGGAGCGATTGCCGCGTCGGGCGTCGCGCTGTTCGTTCCGCTCGGCGCACCGTGGCTGTTAATCTTAATGTTTCTCGCCGGATTTTTAGGCGGGGCACTCTGGGGCTTGTTGCCCGCACTTCTCAAAGTGCGGCTCGGCGTGAGCGAGGTCATCACCACCCTGATGCTCAACTACGTCGCTAGCTATCTCGTGCAGTACCTGATTTACGGCCCGTGGAAAGGCCTCAGCACGCGCGGTATGGCGATTACGGACACGTTCGTCCCGGCGGCGTGGCTCCCGGTTCTCCCCGGTACGCGGCTGCACTGGCCGACGCTCGTTTTAGGCGTCTTACTGGCCTTTGCCGTGCTGTTTTTACTCTCTAAAACGACGCTCGGGTTTGAAACCAAAGTCTTGGGTCAGAGCCCTAAAGCTGCGCGCTACGCGGGCATTAACTTTACCCGGACAACCCTCTTGTTGATTCTCATTGCGGCGGGCGCGGCGGGGCTCGCAGGCGTCGGCGAGGTCGCGGGGCTGCATCACCGCTTAATCGAGCCGGGTCAGCTCTCGCTCGGATTCGGCTACACCGCCATCATCGTGGCGCTGCTCGCACGGGGAAACCCACTCGCAGCGATTCTTACGGCGCTGCTGCTCGGCTGGGTTTCGGCAACCGGCGACGTGGTGCGGGTCACGCTCCGGATGCCCGCTGAAATTACCGGGGTCATGAGCGGGCTCATTTTGTTCTTTTTAATCGGTACCGAACCGCTCCTGCGTTACCGCTGGCGGCGTGAAAGCAGCCGGGTCGCTGTACCTGCGGCCCAACCCGCGCCCGAAGGAAGTGACTAGTGGAACTCGAGTCCTGGCTCGTCCCGACTATCGCCCGCTCGCTCGCCTTCAGCACCCCGCTCTTGTGGGCCGCTCTGGGTGAAATCTACGCCGAACGCGCCGGCGTCGTCAACCTGGGCGTCGAAGGGATGATGATTTTAGGGGCGATTTCGGGCTTTATCGCCGCGCAGACGACCGGCTCTCCCCTGCTGGGACTTGCCGCAGCCGCAGCCGTCGGCGGACTGGCCGGACTCGTTCACGCCTTTTTTTCGGTGACTTTACGGGCAAATCAGTACGTTTCCGGGCTGGCGCTGACCATCTTCGGCCTCGGGCTGGCGGGGCTTGTGGGGCGCAACTACGTCGGGATTCCGCTCACCGACCCGATGCAGACCGTAAACGTACCGGGCCTCTCAGCTGTGCCCATTCTCGGCCCTGCGCTTTTTACGGGTCAATACCTGCTGACCTATGCGGGGCTCATCGTCGCTATTTTGCTCGGCGTCGTTCTGTTTACGACCAAAATCGGCGTCATCGTCCGCTCGGCGGGTGAGTCCCCGGCAGCAACCGACGCGCTCGGTATCAACGTCTTTTTGGTGCGCTACCTCTGCGTGGTGTTCGGCGGCGTAATGGCAGGGATTGCCGGGGCGTATCTGTCTTTGGCGTACCGCCCGACCTGGACGGACGGGATGACTGCCGGAATGGGCTGGATTGCGCTCGCTATCGTGATTTTTGCGGCGTGGCGACCCGTGCGGGCGATTTTTGCGGCGTTTATCTTCGGCGCGTGTTTTCACCTGGCGTTTCGGTTACAAAACGTGTTTCCTGCCGAGTTTTTGCAGATGTTGCCGTACCTTGTGACTATCTTGTCGCTAACGCTGATTGCGCTTGGGCGCGGGGGCAGGCAGGCGGGGGCACCGGCGGCGCTTGGAGAGCCGTATACACGGGGGGAACGGTAGAGTATTTTTCTTGGCTATGGGTAGAAGATATGAAGCTAGTCGGAAACAGCGTCCATGTCTTCAGAAATCCACATTGCGTGCGCTGCTCGGGCCTTCTTGTCATGCTCAGGAGACCAGAGAGGTACTTCGTCAAGATGCCAATAGCGTAGCCCTAAACCTTCATGGGACAGCGTAAGTTCACCGCCCGTAACATCACAGAGATGAACTACCGCGCTCATGCTGTGAAGACCCGTCGTTTGGCTTGCAAGACGTGAGAAGACACCTACTAGACGGCGTACTTCGACCTCGAGTCCCGTCTCTTCTTTCGTTTCCCTAACCGCCGTATCAGCAGGGCGCTCATTGGGTTCAACCCAACCACAGGGCAGACACCAACCGCTACCATCTACCCTGTCCATGAGCAGAATACGTCCTTGGTCATCAAAAATAGCAGCGTCACCCCCAAGTTTGGGAGTGATATGACCAAGCTCTTGGCTAAGCTTTTCTCTGACCTCGGATGTGGGGCTATCTAGCAGCTCGGCGTAATGTTGGACACTGAGGCTCAGCAGATGTTCGTAGCGTTCACGGTCGTAAATGTTCTGCGTGTAATTGAGACCATTACGAGCAACCGTCTGTATCTCTTCTAGCAAACCCAGTATGTCCATTTCAAAATATTACCCGACCTGAAACGGGTTGTAGCTACGCGGTTCCTCTTTCTACTCCCAACTCGTTCAGATACTTACGATACGCAATCGCCAACCTGTCCGACTTGAGGTGCAACTCGGCCTGCAAATCCAAAGGCAGATTTTCCGGGCGCTGGGACTCGATAATGCGTTTGTCCTGTGCCATCAGCGTGTTCTGAAAGTCGATATACGTCTCATCAGAAGCGTCCAAATCGTAGTTGCGCGACAAGAGCGCGTAGGCAAGCGTCTCCCCTGCGGCGGTCGGCGTCGCGTGCAGGAGCATCGAAAAGACCTCGCCGGTGTCCGGGTCGGTTTTGCGGAAGCGGGCGGTGGTTGGGGCTAAAACCTCGTAGACGTAACGGTTGGTGAGCGCCTTGCCGCGTCCGTCGGGGTCGGGTTGAAAGATGTCGATGGGGTCGCTGCGGAGCGTGTTGCCGACGCGGTAGACGTGGTGGTCGGGGATTTCGGCGTAGTCGGGGACGCCCAACAAGCCTTCGTGGACCCACATGAGGTGCGACACGTCTAGAAAGTTTTCGATGACGCGGGGCGGTTCGGCATTTAACGTATAGGGGCCGACGCTGAGGGTATAGAAACCGGGTTCAGTGGCCTCGGCGTAAACAGGAACTTCGGTTTCAGGGGCCCCCAACGCCACCCAAACGAGCCCGTAACGCTCTTCACACGCGTAGGTGAGCGCCCACGCTTTCGTCGGCACCTTCGCCCCGGCAGGTTGCGCCGGAATCTTCGTACACGCGCCGTCTTCGCCGTAACGCCAGCCGTGATACGGACAGACCAGCTCGCCGCCCTCGACCCGCCCGAGCGACAGGGCTGCCCCCCGGTGGATGCAGAGGTCACGAAACGCTCTCAAACCCGTTTCACTTCGCCACAGGACGACTGCTTCACCTAAAAGTTCAGCGCGTAAAGGTTCATCGGTAACGTCTTCGCTGCGGGCCAAGGCCATCCACTGCCGCGCTAGCACCGGGTCGCCAGCGCCGGGTTTGAGACGCTCGGACTCGGCTCGAGCACCCGTAATTTCAACATCGGTCAAAGACATACTGTACGGTAGCAAAAGCACATCAAAGCGTCAATCAGGGATTTTTTACGGTATAACGTACCAGAACGCAGCAAAGTGTCAGGAGCAAAATAGCTTTATGTTCGCACAGACGATTGCAGTCATGCCCGATAACTTCATATACTGACCAAAGTGGACTCGAGTCTTTTCCTCGAGTCTCCCCAGGAGGTCTACGTGCGGCGTTTTTCGGTTCTGATTTTTCTCGCAATTTTTACTTTTGCGCTGGCCCAGCAAGACAAGATCACCGCCGGCTTTATCTACGTCGGCCCGACCGACGACAACGGCTGGACAGAGGCGCACGACCAGGCGCGGCAAATGCTCGACGACGAATTTGATTGGTTGGACACCATCGCGGTTGAATCGGTGCCCGAAGCCGACGCGGAAGTTTTTATCGACCAGCTCGTAAATCAGGGCGCGAACGTCATCTTCACGACGAGTTTTGGTTTTATGGACGCGACCCTAGCCGCCGCCGCCCGCTATCCGGAGGTAATTTTTGCCAACGCTACCGGCTTTATGCGTGCGCCGAACGTGGCGACCTACACCGCCGAGTTTTACCAAATCTACTACCTAAACGGCCTCATGGCGGGTGCGCTGTCCGAGAGTGGCAAACTTGGTTACGTCGGTTCCGTTCCTATCCCCGAGATCAAACGGCACATCAACGCCTTTACCATGGGTGCGCGCGCGGTCAACCCGGACGCGACCGTCAGCGTCCGCTGGCTTAACGCTTTTTATAACCCCGTCGCCGCGACCGAGGCGACGCAGGCGCTTGTCGCCGACGGGGTAGACGTGTTCGCCTTTACCGAAGATACCGCTACCGTCGTGCAGGTCGCCGCGCGGAACAAATTGCCGAGCTTCGGGCACTACTCGCCGATGCTTGCGTTTGCCCCCGATTATGTGGTTTCCGGGCAGATCGTCCACTGGGACAAAATCTACCGCGACATCCTGACCAAAATTCGCGACGGCACCTATACGCCGCAAAACATGGAAGCCGTGGACTACTGGTCGCTCTTGGCGAGCGGCGCAGTCGAAACCGGCGCGGACGTCGGTACGGTCATCAATCCGGTGTTTACGGACGCGCTCAAGGCTAAATCTGTGGAAGACAGCGAACTCGGCGAGATTTCGGTTTACGACCTGGTGATGAAACGCTTGGGGCAGATGTCGCAAGACCCGCCCGCCTTTGAACCCTTTAGCGGGCCGCTGACCGACCGTAAGGGTAACGAGGTCGTCGCTGACGGCGCAGTGATGAGCGTCGGTGATTTGACGAGTATGCAGTGGGCTGTGGAAGGTGTCGAGGGGCCGTGGCCCGACGAGCCGTAAACCTTTAGAACGAGAGAGTTTAACCCCCCTCGAGGCTCGAGGGGGCATTTTTTTCGGGCTAAACTAGGCTGATGAATATTCCTACATTAGCCGAAGCAGAGAAGCTTTTAGACGAGGCCGAAGCGAGAAATCCCGGCCCTTGGGTAGCGCATTCTCGCAACGTAGCGCTGGCTGCCCGTCACCTTGCTGAAGTGCATCCACAGCTAGAGCCCGGAAGCGCCTATATCCTGGGTTTGCTCCATGACATCGGTAGACAAGAGGGCGTTACAAACATGCGGCACACGCTCGACGGGTATACGTTCTTGCACAATTTGGGTTACGAAGATGCGGCGCGTATCTGTTTGACCCATTCCCACCCGCTACAAGATATCTACGCTGTTTTCGGCAGCTGGGACTGCACCGAAACCGAACTGAGTATGGCTGAAACCTATCTCATGAGTTTAACCTATACCCCTTACGACAGACTCATTCAACTTTGCGACGCACTTGCACTTCCCGAAGGGGTCTGCTTGATCGAAAAACGGTGTCTGGACGTGGCGCTACGCTACGGCGTAGACACGCTGACCGTCTCGAAATGGCGGGCTTTGTTCGGTGTTCAAGCGGAGATGGAGGCGGCTATAGGGCGCTCTATCTACCGCGTTTTACCGGGCGTTGTCGAAACGACGTTTGGCTTTACGCCGTAGGCTCGAGTCAAGCAGCAGTCCTGACTTCAGCCCCACACCCAAATAAAAGCCCAGCCAGCGGCACCTAACGGGTTGCCGCGACGTTTTACGGTGCTTGCAAAACCGGGGCTTAGCGTGCCCCGCACGACCCGCGCACCACCAGCCGCGTCGGGAGCAGCAGCCGCTTCGCCGGGGAGGTGTCACCCCCGATACGGCTGAGCAGTTGCCGCGCCGCCTGCAAACCGATCTCTCGGCTCGGTTGCGCAACCGTCGTGAGCGCGCGCGCTTCCGCTAAGGGAACGTCGTCGAAACCGACTACCGCCAACTCTTGCGGTACCCCTACGCACTGCCTTTCGATACCGATGCCCGCGCGCTCTACTACAACATCGACATGTTGGAGGCCGCCGGGGTCGACGTCAGCGAACTCGAGCCCGCCAACGGCCCGGTGACGCTGGCCCGCGTCGGGGAACTCGCCGCTCAAGTTGATCAGAAAAACGCCGAGGGCAACTATGACAAGATGGGCTTTATCCCCTGGTTCGAGCAGGGCTGGCACTACACCTACGGCTTCGATTTCGGCGGCAGCTTTTACGACGAAGCTGCGTGTCAGGTGACGCCGACAAACGAAGGGGTCGTCGCGGCGTTTCGGTACGCCTACGACTACGCCGCCGAAAAAGGCCCACAGCAGGTGCAGGCGTTTCGGCAAGCCTTTACCCGGCCCGACTTGCCCCCGCAGCAAAACCCCTTTATCGCGCAGCAGCTGGCGATGGTCATTACCGGCGACTGGATGCTCAGCAACCTGGAGCGCTATGCGCCCGACCTCAACTACGGCGTAACCTATATTCCCGCAGCAACCGAAGGCGGCGAGTCGGTGACGTGGGCCGGAGGCTGGTCGGTAGTGATGCCGCAGGGCGCCAAAGAACCTGAAGCCGCCTTTGAATTTATGAAGTACTTTGCCGGTGAGCCGGGGCAGCGCGTTTACACCACCGAGAGGCAACGCTTGCCGACGTTGACGGCGCTGCTCGAGGATCAGTCGCTCTTCAAAGGTAGGTACCGGTTTTTTAGAGACCTACTCCCGACCGCTCAGAACCGCCCACCGCTCCCTGTCGGCGCGCTCTACTGGGACGAGCTGACAAGCGCCTGGGAAAAGGTTTACCTCAATCAGCAAGAGCCGCTACCCGCTTTGGAGCAAGTTGCGGCGCGTGTGCAGCCGCAGCTGCAACCGTTTTGCGCCCAACTCCAAGCGGCGGCGAACTAGCCCACCGCTCGCTCTAGCTTTCAGGTGCCGGAGTAAACCTCCGGCACCTTGTTTGGAGGTTTCTGATGCGCCGGCTTTCTCCACTCGAGCGCCGTAAACTACTCCTCGGCCTGATGTTTATCTCGCCGTGGATTTTAGGCTTTCTGGCGTTTACGGTCTACCCGGTTTTTTACACCTTGCGTATTAGTTTTACCCGTTATACCGGCTTCGGTACCCCGCTGTGGGTCGGTTTCGCCAACTACAAGGCACTCTGGACGGATACCGTTTTTTGGGATTCGCTCTGGAATACGCTCTACTACACGGCGCTCGCCGTGCCCATCGGTATCGTCGTGGCGATGGCGATGGCGATGGCGATTGCCATGAACCAGCCCTTACGTGAGGTGTCTCTCTACCGCGCCGCACTGTACTTGCCTTCGGTGCTGCCCCTGTTCGCGGTGTCGTTCATCTTTATCGCGCTGCTTGACCCCAACCGCGGCATCTTCAATCAGCTGATGGTGGCCCTGGGGCTACCCAACATCAACTGGTTCGGCGACCCGCGTTACGCCAAGCTGGGGCTGGTCTTGTTGGCGCAGTTCGGCGCGGGGAATACCGCGCTGGTTTTTTTAGCCGGACTTAAAGCTATCCCCAAAACGCTGTATGAGGCCGCAGTCCTAGATGGCGCGGGGCCGCTGCGCCGCTTTTGGAGCGTCACGCTGCCGCTCATGACGCCCGTCATCCTCTACTCGCTGATTCTGGGTCTCAGCTTGGGACTTCAGGTCTTCGCGCAAGCCTATATCATTACCTCCGGCGGCCCGGCGAATGCCACGAACTTTTACGTGTACTACCTCTACAATCAAGCGTTTCGCTACAGCAATATGGGCGCGGCCTCGGCGATGGCGTGGGTGCTCTTTATTATCACGCTTTTTCTGGCGCTGCTGATTTTTCGCACCTCGCGGCGCTGGGTCAACTACGAGACGGTGGCCTGATGGCGACGACGCCGAGAACCCTCAGTCAACCGGCAACCGGCCCCAAAACCCGCACTCGTAAAGAGACGCAAAAGTGGGTCTCGAGGTTTCTCCTCATCCTCTTTAGTATCGCGCTGCTGTTGCCGCTCTACTGGATGATCGCCACCGCCCTCAAAACCGATCAGGAACTCGCGGTTTTTCCGCCGACGCTGTTTCCGCAAAATCCGCAGTGGCGCAACTTCACCGAGGCGGTGAATTACATCCCTTTTTTCAGATTTTTGAGCAACACCTTAACCGTGACGGTTTTAACGGTCGTCGGTTCGGTCATCTCAAACCCGCTCATCGCCTACGGCTTTTCGCGGCTCGAGTGGCCGGGCCGCAACCGGGTGTTCTTGCTGGTCATGGCCACCGTGTTTATCCCCTTTCCGGTGGTGATTATCGCACTCTTCGACATCTTCGCGCGGCTGGGCTGGATCAACACCTTTTTGCCGCTGGTGGTGCCGATGTTTTTCGGTCAAGCCTTCTGGATTTTTCTGATGCGGCAGTTTCTCATGCAGATTCCGATGGAGGTCTCCGACGCCGCCCGTATCGACGGCGCGAACGAGTTTCAGGTCTTTAGCAGGGTCGTTCTGCCGTTGACGCTGCCCGCTGTCGGCGTCATCGGGATTTTTGCGGCGCTCTACGCCTGGAACGACTTTATCGGGCCGCTGATTTACCTTCAGGACGAGAGCAAATACACGCTCGCTATCGGCCTGACGTTTTTCCGCTCACAGTACGACGTGCAGTTCAATCTGCTGATGGCGGCTTCTACTTTAATCGTGTTGCCGGTCGTCATCATCTTTTTACTCTTTCAGCGGGCGTTTTTAGAAGGGATTACGTTGGGCAGTGTCAAGTGACGGGTCACGTAAAAATCTGGGCGATACGGCGGTAGCAGAGTCGGTAGACGAGATGCGCGGCGACCGTCCCACTCAGCAGCAAGCTGGCTGGGAAAAACCAGAAGGCGACCCCTGCGAGTACCAGCACGCCGAGGCAAAGCGCCGTCGTCCCGAGTTGCGTCATGCCTAGAATAACGGCGGCCCTGACACTCGCCCACAAACCCAGTGTCGTACCGACCCGGAGGGGAAAGATAAATACGCTCGCGGCAAAGTACAAAACAGCCCCCAGCGCGATCAGCGCAAAAACCAGCGGACGCAAGGGGGCGGCGACTTGCGGCACCAGCAGCGCGTTGAGAACGAGCAGCGCCGCCACGAGCAGCCACAAAAGACCGAGCAGAAAATCCTGCCCGAAAGAGGTGCGAAACCGGGCGAAGAAGTGTATATAAAAGGCGTCGTCGGGGTTATCCTGCCAGGCGCGAAACACCGCAAACATGGCGACCGTCGCCGGAAAGAGGGTGATGACCAGTGAAGAAGAGAGGAGCCACAAACCGCTTAGGAGCAGGTAACTGCTGAGGCGGTTGAGCCACCAGTAAAATTGGTTGTCTAAAAGTCGCATCGCCGGGGACAGTCTACCGCCCGTTCAGAAATATCACCACCCGATTTAGGAGAAACCGTTGCGTCACAGTGCCCATCACAGCGTTCGTCATACCGCCGAAAAGCTCGAGAAACGCCTTAAATTCATCGTCCCGCTCGTCTACCGCCGCCACGCCCCCCTGAAAACGTTCAAGTATAAAAAGCTGGACTCTCCGCTCGAGCCCCCCCTCCTCAACACCACTACCTCGGACTGGGAAACGATGCCGTTCGGCTCGTACTGGGGCGCACCCCGCACCGAGTTTATGATTCGCAGTTCGTTTACGGTGCCGGAAAGCTGGGACAGCAGCTTACCCGTCGCGCTCTACTTGCCGCTCGGTGAAGCGGGCGACTTCAGCCACCCGGAAACGCTCGTCTACCTGGACGCCACGCCTTACGCCGCCGCCGACCGCCATCACCAGGAGGTGCGGTTGCCGGACGGCGTAAGGGGCACGCATGAGCTGGCGCTGCACGGTTGGACGGGTATCAACTACGCCGAAGACCGGCGCTTATATCTGCGCGAATGCAGCGTCGTGCAGTTGGGGCCCACCACCCGCGAGTTCGTCAATTTGGCACGGGTTGCGCTCGCGACAGCCAATCATCTGGACGACAACGACCCGGCGAAAGGACACCTGCTTAACGCGCTCGATGAGGCGTTCAAGAGACTCGAGACCCGCGCAATAGACCAAAACGAGCCCGACCACGACGCCTTTTACGGCAGCGTCCCCGGCGCTTTAGACACGCTCAAAGCCGGAATTGCCCAAGCCGGCCCCGCCGAAGCGGTGACGGTCGCCGCCGCCGGACACGCCCACATCGACGTGGCGTGGCTCTGGACGCTCTCGCAGACGCGCCGTAAAGCCGGGCGCACCTTTCACACCGTGACGCGGCTCATGGAAGAGTTTCCCGACTACACCTTTTCGCAGAGTCAGCCGCAGCTTTACGACTACGTGCGGCAAGATTACCCCGAGCTGTTCGAGGACATCAAAAAACGGGTCGCCGAAGGCCGCTGGGAAACCCTGGGCGGGATGTGGATTGAAGCCGACTGCAACTTGTCGGGTTCCGAGTCGCTGGCGCGGCAGTTCGTGCTGGGGCGAGCGTTTTATAAGGAACACTTTGGTGAGGTCGATTCGCCTATCTTGTGGCTCCCCGACGTGTTCGGCTACGCCTGGAACCTGCCGCAGCTCATCAAGGAAGCGGGTTTGGAGTATTTCTTCACCATCAAAATCGGCTGGAGCCAGTACAACCGTCTCCCCTACGATTCGTTTTACTGGCAAGGGTTGGACGGCACCAAAGTCTTGACGCACTTTTCAACGACCCCCGACCCCACCGGCCCACACGCGAGTACCTACAACGCGGCGGCAACGCCCGCGCAAAACCTCGGTACCTGGCGCAATTTCCAGCAAAAAGACGCCGCGCAAGACCTCTTTATGGCCTATGGTTACGGTGACGGCGGCGGCGGCCCGACGCGCGAAATGTTAGAAAACATTACCTTGATGCAAGACTTTCCGGCGCAACCGCAGATGCGCTTTAGCACCGCAAAAAGTTTTTTCGAGGGGCTTATGAAGACCTCCGGCGAGCACCTGCCAACCTGGAACGGCGAGCTGTACCTCGAGCTGCACCGGGGCACCTACACCACGCAGAGCCGTAACAAACGTGCGAACCGTAAAAGCGAGTTTTTGCTCCACGACGCCGAGTTTTTGGCTTCTTTGGCAAGCACATTGGACAAAAGTTACAGCTACCCCAAAACCGACCTCGGCAGAGCGTGGGAGCTGGTGTGCCTGAACCAGTTTCACGACATCATCCCCGGCAGCAGCATCGGCGAGGTCTATACCGAATCTCTGGAACAGTACGAAGAAGTCAAGGCTTTAGGCGAGGGGGCCAGGGACTCTGCCCTAACGGTTATCGCGCAAAACATGGGCGGTGAAGTCGTGGTCGTCAACCCGACTTCGTTTGTGCGCGACGATTTGGTCTTGGTTGCCGAGACGGTGGGGGCTTTACGGCGCGCCGACGGCTTGCCGGTGTTGACGCAAGCGGTCGAGGGCGGAACGCTGCTGGCGGCAGGCAGGCTCGAGCCCTACAGCGCCACACCCCTGAGAAGCGGGGATGAGACCGATACGCCTGTACCCGAGCTGAGCGTAAGTGAAACCCAGCTTGAAAACACCTTCATCCGGGTTGAACTGAGCGCCGAAGGGGATTTGACCAGGGTCTTCGACAAAACCACCAACCGTGAAGTCTTGGCTGAAGGTGCCAAAGGCAACGAGTTTCTAGCGTTTGAAGACCGACCCAACGCCTGGGACGCGTGGGACGTAGATATCTTTTACGACGATAAGGTCTACTACGCTGAACCGGCCTCAGCGGTGAGGGTAATTGAACAAGGGCCGTTACGCGCGACGGTAGAGATTAAACGGCGGATTTTGCACAGCCCCTACACCCAGCGTTTGTCCCTCAGCTATAACAGCCCTCAGTTGGATATTACGACTGAAATAGACTGGCGAGAGCGGCATACCCTGCTCAAAGTCGCCTTTCCGACGCCTATCTTGTCGCCGGTTGCCACGCACGAAATCCAGTGGGGCAGTGTGCAGCGCCCGACGCACCGCAACACTTCGTGGGACTGGGCACGCTTTGAAACCTGCGCACAAAAGTGGGTAGACGTGTCCGAGTCCGATTACGGCGTCAGCCTCTTAAACGACTGTAAATACGGCAACGACGTGCAGGGCGGCACGGTGCGGCTCTCTCTGTTACGGAGTCCGACCGCACCCGACCCCGAAGCCGACCAGGGCCGGCACATCTTCACCTACAGCTTGCTGCCGCACGCAGGCGCGGTGGGTGAAACGACTATCAAAGCCGCCTACGCACTCAACGACCCGCTTTTAGCTGTTAAAGCGAGCGGCGAAGCGGCTGCGCCGACGAGCTTTTTAGCCGTAAACCGACCCAACGCCGTCATCGAAACCGTAAAACACGCTGAAGACGGTTCGGGGATTGTCGTGCGGCTTTACGAGTCGCAGCGGCAGCGCGGGCCGGTCACGCTGACAGTCGGCTTTACTCTGGCAACAGCCGAACGGACGAATCTGCTCGAGCAGGGCCGCGAGACCCTCGAGGTTCAGGGCAATTCCGTCACTTTCGACCTCAAACCTTTTGAAATCGTTACCCTCAAACTCACCCCGGCACAGGACTAAGATGACAAGTGACGTAAGAAAACTCAAAGTCGCCCTGCTCGGTGCGGGCAGTATCGCGCGGGTTCATGTTGCCGGAATGCTGGCACATGCGGATAAACTCGAGTGCGTCGCCCTCTGCGACGTATCGGATGCGGCGCTTTCTCTCCGCGCCGCGCAGCTCGGCACTAGTCCGGCGCTCTATCACGATTGGAACACGCTGCTCGCTGAACAGCAAGGTTTGGACGCCGTAATCATCGCACTGCCGCACCGGCTGCACGCCCCGGCAATTCTGGCGGCAGCGGCAGCGGGAAAACACATCCTCTGCGAAAAACCGATGTGTACGACGCTTGCCGAAGCGGACACGATCGTAGCAGCGGTCGCGCGTTCGGGCGTCACCTACATGTCGGCCCACAATCAGCTCTTCACCCCGGTCGTGCGGGAGGCCAAACGGTTACTGGATGAAGGTCTAATTGGGCAACTCCGCTGGCTCCGGACACAGGACTTTTACGTTCCGCCCGCAACCGCAATGCACGGTACCTGGCGTGGCAGCGTCGCCTCACAGGGCGGCGGCGAACTCATCGATACCGGCTATCATCCGGCGTACCTGCTGCTCTATCTGGCAGGCGCACCGCTCGCGGCGGTTCGCGGCAGCATGAGCCGCTTTCATATGAGAATCGAGGGAGAAGACACCGCGAGCGTGCAGGTTCGCTTTCAAAACGGCGTCCTCGGCGAGATTTTTACCTCGTGGGCGATGCCGCTGCCCTACGGAACGCACAAACTGCATCTGGTGGGGGATAAAGGAGAGTTGTTCGGCTCGAGCAACATCCTTTACTACCGCCCGACCGGGTTTGCTACACCTGCGGAGCGTGTCTTACCTAATATCGAGAGCACCTTTACCGAAGAAATTGGTTACTTTGTTGACTGTTTGCGGGACGGCACGCAGCCGCTTCACGGCGCGGAGGATGGGCGGGCCGTGCTCGAGCTCATCCTCAAAGCGACCCAAAGCGCCGAAGGCTGGCAGCAGACTGCGCCCTTACAAAGTGTTCTGTGAAGGAGACAGTATGAGTCAAACGGCCACCGGAAACTTTCCGGTAGGATTTCGCTACGCGCCGCTGTCGGCGTGGAGTCAAGATGTTCAGGGACTCATCACCTGGGCGCAAGAAAACGATTTTAGTGCTTTAGACACCGGCAAAAGTCCTGAAAACGTCGCTGCTGTGACCGCTGCCGGTCTGAGATCGGGTTCAGTTGACCTGCTCGAGTGGTCGGGGATGCTCTCGCCCGACCCAGAAAAACGCCGCAACGCGGTAGCGCGTAACCAAACCTACGTTGAGGAATGCGCCGCCGCAGGGCCGCTCAACCACTTTGTCGTGATGCTCCCGGAAAACCCGAACAACCCGCCGCAAGAGGTTTTTACGGCGATGGTCGAAAGTTACGGTGCGCTGGCACCGACGCTCGAGACGCACAACGCCAAAGTGGTCATCGAAGGCTGGCCCGGCCCCGGAGCCCTCTGCTGCACGCCTGAATCGTACCGCGCCTTTTTTAAAGCGTGTCCGTCTCCGGCAATGGGCGTCAATTACGACCCGTCGCACCTGCTGCGTATGGGCATCGACCCGCTGCGGTTTTTGGGCGAGTTTGTCGGGCGCGTCTATCACGTTCACGCCAAAGACACCGAAATCTTTAGTGAGTTGCAGTACGAATACGGGACGGAGCAGAAACCGCTCTTTGCCAAACCTCCGCGTTTTAGTGGGTCGTTCTGGCGCTATACGATTCCCGGTCACGGCGTCATGCGCTGGCAGCGGGCATTTGAAATGCTGGCTGAGGCTGGTTACGGGGGCTGCGTCTGTGTCGAGTTGGAGGACCATTTTTTCAACGGTGAAGAGGACACGGAAAAAGCCGGTCTGCTGGCCTCGAGACACTTTTTAGCGAGTTGTTAAGCGAGGAAGACAAGTTCGAGAAAAGGCGCAAAATTTGACTTAGAGTTTGCTCTGACTCATATACTCAATCCGTAACGAAAGACGTACTTACTAGAGGAGAACGGATGGAATACACCAAACTGGGCCGCTCGAACCTGACGGTCAGCAAGATTTGCCTAGGCACCATGCACTTCGGGCCGTATGCGTCCGAAGAGGAGTCGCATAAAATACTCGACCGGACGTTGGAAATGGACATCAACTTTATCGACACGGCGAACGTTTACGGCGGTGACGACAAAGGCCGCTCGGAAAAGATTATCGGCAGCTGGTTTGCGCGTCGGCCCGAAGTCCGCGACCAGGTTGTTTTAGCAACCAAGCTCTATAATCCGATGCAAAAAGGCCATGTCCCTAACGACGAGGCCGGATTTTCGGCGTACAAGGCGCGAAAGCAGGTCGCGGAGTCGTTGGGGCGGCTCCAAACCGACCGCATCGACCTCTATCAGGTTCACCACATCGACCGCCGCGTCTCTTCTGAGGAGTTTTGGGGCACGTATGAAAAGATGATTGCAGACGGGGACGTGCTCTACGCGGGCTCGAGCAACTTTCCCGGTTGGGGACTCGCCAAAATGCAGTCGCAGGCGTGGCAACGCGGCTCTCTCGGCTTCGTCTCCGAGCAGACGCAGTACAATCTGCTCAACCGGATTCCCGAGCTGGAGGTATTGCCCGCCGCACAAGACTTCGGCATCGGCGTCATCGCCTATATGCCGCTCGCGGGCGGACTCTTAACCGGTAAGGTGAGCGCGGCTGAAGGCTCACGCACCAAGCAGTTAGAGGAAGAGTACGACATCAAATTGGGCGAAGGCAATGACCAGTTTACGCAGTTTTCTGCGCTGTGCAAGGGTTTGGGCGTGCGTGAACACGTGGTAGCGACGGCCTGGGTTTTGCAGAATCCGGCGGTAGCTTCAGCAATCGTCGGTGTGCGGAAAGTCGAGCAGTTAGACGGTTTAGAGGAGGCTGCAGGGTTGAGGCTCGAGCCGGGCGTCATGACCCGCCTTGACGAGATATTCAGCATCAACAGGGGCCGTAAACTCGGCCCCGGCCCGGTTCCTGAAGCTTACGCCTGGTAAACGGTCATGCGCCTAAAAAGAATATGAAAAGAGGTCGGTTTCACACCGACCTCTTTTCATATAGCGTGCTGTTTACTCGACCGTGACGCTCTTGGCCAGATTACGCGGCTGGTCAACATCGCGCCCGAGCCGCGCAGCGGTTTCGTAAGCCAAAAGCTGGAGCGCCACCACGTTGACAATCGGTGAGACGAGCTCGAGGGTTGCCGGGACATAGATCACAGCGTCGGCGTGCGCGGCGATGCGGGTGTCGCCTTCGCTGGCCAGAGCAATCACGATGCCGTCCCTGGCCCGCACCTCTTGCAAGTTCGAGATGGTTTTGTCATACAAGGCCGAGGCGGTAGCGACCGCTACGACCGGCATGTCCGAATCGATGAGCGCAATCGGGCCGTGTTTCATCTCGCCGGTGGCGTAGGCTTCGGCGTGGATGTACGAGATTTCTTTGAGTTTGAGCGCACCCTCCAAAGCCGTTGGATAGTTCGCACCCCGGCCCAGAAAGAGGTAGTCACGCTTGTCTTTGTAGGTCTCGGCAATCCGGGCGACTTCGGCGCGGGTTTGCAGCGTCTCTTCGACCAAAACCGGCAGCTGCCGCAAGGCGCTGATGAGTTCGGCGGCGCGTTCACCGCTGAGCGCACCCTTGGCGCGGCCTAAAAAGATGGCCAACAGTTCAAACGCCGCGACCATCGCGGTATAGGCTTTGGTGCTGGCGACGCCGATTTCCGGGCCGGCGTGGATGTAAAGAACGTCGTCGGCCTCGCGGCTGATGGATGAGCCTTTCGAGTTCAGGATGGCGAGTGTTTTTGCGCCCTGGGTTTTGGCTTCGCGGAGGGCCTCGAGCGTATCGATCGTCTCGCCCGACTGCGACACCACCACGCAGAGCGTGCGGTCATTCAAGACCGGCTCGCGGTAACGAAACTCGCTGGCAATCTCGACGTCTACGGGGATACGCGCGAGCTTTTCGATCAGATACTCGCCGACCATGCCCGAGTAGTAGGCGGTGCCGCACGCGCTCACGACCACCCGGTCGATGTCGTTCGGATCGAGCTTCAGCCCCAGCTGCACGTCCGCCCCGTTAGCAGCAAAGCGCCCGCCGAGCGTGTTTTGCAACACCGTGGGCTGCTCGTAGATTTCCTTGAGCATAAAGTGCTCGAAGCCGGCCTTTTCCGCCGCTTCCGCGTCCCAATCGATGGTAGTGCTGCTGCGCGCCAACACGTTGCCGCCGAAGTCGGTAATCGTCACGCCGTCCCGGGTCAACAGCGCCATATCACCGTCGTGCAGGAACACGACCTCGCGGGTATACGGCAAGAGCGCCGGTACGTCGCTGGCGACGAAGGTCTCGCCGTCGCCGAGACCCAGAACCATCGGGCTGGTGGCTCTGGCGGCGACAATCAGGTCGTGGTCTTTGTGCGACACCACGAGCGCGTACGCGCCCGTTACCTCGCGCAGGGCGCTCCGCACCGCCGCGACCAGATCGCCCTGATAGTGCGCTTCGATGAGGTGAACTATGACCTCGGTGTCGGTCTCGGAAGCGAAGACGTGACCTGCTGTTTGCAACCGCGACTTGAGCGGCAGGTAGTTTTCGATGATGCCGTTATGAATCACCGCGAGCTTGCCGTCTTCGGACAGATGCGGATGCGCGTTGACGTCGTTGGGTTTGCCGTGCGTCGCCCAGCGTGTATGACCGAGGCCGAGCGTGCCGGCGAGCGGTTTGGTTTGCAGCGCGGCGGCTAGAACCTTGAGCTTTCCGGCCCTTTTGGTCACCTGAAGCGCGTCTTCGTTTTTGCCTGAAATCACGACCCCGGCGGAGTCGTAGCCCCGGTACTCGAGCCTTTTGAGCCCGTCTAGAATTACCTCCGCCGCCTGGCGGTGTCCTACATAACCCACGATGCCACACATAAAAGTCTCCTATATCAACATCTGCTATCAACAACAAGGTCTGCGCGTGTTTAGACGCAGCCACACAATACCTACAGGCCGCTGACCTCACAGGCACGCCTTCAGGTTTTTCTACCGGTTTTCGTAACGACTTTTTGCGCCGGTTGGGATTCCGGCAGGACTCGAGCATCAAAAGACGGGAGGGGCCCGCAGACAGCTTCGCATTTTCGGTACGGTTCGGGATGATAGCGCCGTCAACCGTTACCTTATCTTTTACCACCCGAACGCAATATATATGCGTGTCCGGGGGTAAAAGCCCTCCACCTCGTCACCTGACTTGCAGCCAGCACTCGTGGCGCTAACGGTATCGGCTTATAAAACCGGCTTGGAACGCATAACCTCTAGAGGTGTAGCGCTTATAACCGGCTCACTAGATAAGCTAAAACCTGCCGCAAATCAGGGCTTGCGCTTTCCCGAGAGTCTTCCCTCGCCCTCCTCCCACGGCTGCCCGACAACGAACATCGTGTGCAGCGCGTTTAAGACGCCCCGGTTCGCGGGGGCAATCTCACCGCTCTGCTCGAGCAGCGGATACAGCAAAATAGCACGTCCGAACGAAACCAGGCGTGAGCGCTCGAACAACGCTGCAAAGGGCATCTCTTTGTCGGGATAACGCACCGCCCCGCTTAAGTCACGGCCCATGGGCAAAGAAACGAGCAGCGTTAACACGAGCGCGGTTCCCAAAACCGCGCCGCCGAGCGTCCCTAACAAGTAGCCCCAGCGCGGTTGGCGGTAACTCAGGTTGGGAAAAGGCCGCACCAACATCGTCACTAGAAAGCCGAGCAAAAGCGCCACCACGAGCGCGAGCGGCGCACTGTAGTTTGCAACCAGCAGCAGCGGTTTGAGAAACACGGCCCCGGCAAGCCCGGCAATCAGCCCGACCAAGCCCCGCTGCGCCGACACCACGACGATAAACAGCCAGAGCAGCGGAAGGAGAATGTCGATGGGGGCAAAAGGGGTCATCGGTCGCGGATATCGTACCCCTCTCGGACGAGCGCCGTAATGACATCTTGCATAAAGGCGTCAACTTCGTCGTCACGCAGCGCGCGCTTGGGGTCGCGGAAACGCAGGCGCAGGGCGACGCTGCGTCTATCTTCCGGGACGGGTTTACCCTCGTACACGTCAAACGGTGAAACACTCTCCAAATGGTCTCCCGCCGCAGCTTCAGCGAGCGCCCCCAGCTGCGCGTAAAGTACAGACTTGGGGACGACGACGGCGAGGTCGCGTTCGGCGAAGGGTTGACGGGAGAACTCGTGAAAGCTTACGGTTTGGCCCGCAAGCGGCAGGGTCAGCTCAGCCAAATAGGTCTCGCCGAGCTCAAAGTCGGCTGCTACTGCCGGATGCAACCGACCGGCAAAGCCGACCGTCTCACCGTTCCAGACGACCGCCGCGCTGACGCCGGGGTGAAGGGCGGGGAAAGGGTAGGGTTCTAATTTTACGGTAACGCCGAGCGTCGCTGCAAGTTTTTCCAGCACACCCTTGAAAGCGTAAAAATCGCCCGGTTGTTCCGGCAGCCAGCCGCCGCCCGACCAAGCGCCGCGCAGCAGTAAGGCGAGATGCTCCGCCTCTTCAGCCTCGAATACGCGACCGACTTCAAACAGCGCGAGCCGCTCGCCGCGGTTCGTCTGCGCCGCGTTTAGAAGTCCCGGATAGAGCGCCGTTCGCAAAACGCTCCGCTCCTGACTCGGCGCACTGGCGAGCCGGACATGCGCCGCCGGCGCACGCGAACGCGCCAGTTCGTCGTCGCTGGTAAAGGTATAGGTCAGGGTTTCTTGCAATCCGAGTCCGACGAGCAGATTTCGCAAGCCCCGGTACGTCGTATCTTGCCCGGTAGGGATAAACGAAAGCGTCGGGACGCTCACGCCGATGTGTTCGTAACCGTAAAGCCGCGCGACTTCTTCAACTAAGTCGGCCTCCAGCGCAAGGTCGAAACGCCAGCTTGGGGGTGTAACGTGCCACGCATCTTCAGCAGATTGTGTAACGCGGCAACCGAGAGATTTGAGATACCTTTTTTGCAAGTCTAAAGGAACAGCAAGCGTCGTCAAAGAAGCCACCCTCGAGGGCTGAAACGAGATGGCCTTACGCGTGACGTCCCCGCCGACCTCGCTCACACCGGGATGCAGTGTCCCGCCGCCCAGCTCAGCTAGCAGCGAGGCCGCCCTTGCCGCTGCCAAGGGCGGCAAGTTCGGGTCAACACCGCGTTCGAAACGGGTATGCGCGTCGGTGGCTAACCCCAAACGCTTGGCGGTTTTGCGCACCGTCACCGGGTCGAAATGGGCGACCTCCAAAGCCACACTCGTCGTTTCCGGTTTGACGCTGTAGTGCAGCCCGCCGATCACCCCGGCGACGCCGATAGGCTTCGTACCGCCCTCAGCGGTGGGCGTCGTAATGAGCAGGTCGGCGTCCGTAAGGGTTAAGTCGGCTTCATTCAGCGCGGTGAGCGTCTCCCCTATTTCGGCCCGCCGCACGACGAGTTCGCCGCCGCGCAGGTCAATAAGGTCGTACGCGTGCGACGGTTGACCGAGTTCAAAGGTGACGTAGTTCGTCACGTCTACGAGGTTATTGCGCGGGCGCAGGCCGAGCGCCGCAAGTCGCCGCTGTAACCACACCGGACTCGGTTTTACGGTGAGATGATCGATACGTTTTAAGACCATTCGGGGGCACCCGGCGGGGTCGTTTACGGTGACGCCGAGGCCGTCGTCTTCGTGTGGATTGCCGAAATCCAACCCTGCTGCCGGATGGATAAACGAGACGCCGAGCTTCGCGGCAAGGTCGCGGGCGACGCCCAACATACTAAATGCGTCGGCGCGGTTCGGGGTCAGCTCGAGTTCGATGACCGTTTCAGAGGGCCACAGCTCAGACAAGGCAGCGCCGACCGGGGCGTCGTCACCAAACGAGATCAAGCCGCCGCCGTAATCGTAGACGCCCAGCTCGCGCGGGCTGCACAGCACACCTTCACTCCGAACGCCAGCCATTTCCCGCGTAGCGACCTCGAGCCCCACCGCCGGTAAAGTCGCCCCCGGCTCCGCCAGCGCAGTTCGCAACCCGACTTTAGTATTCGGCGCGCCCGTCACGACCTGCACCTGTCCCGCGCCGGTTTCGACCTGTGCCGAGAATAGATGATCCGAACCCTCGACCGGTGACACCGAGACAATTTCCGCGACGATGACCCCAGCCGGAACGGGCGGTGTTTCAAAAACCCGCTCGACGCTGAGGCCGAGACCGTCTAAGAGTTGGGTGAGCTGCTCGAGTCTCCCGGCTTCTCCGTCCAAACCGTGACCTGAAGCTGACTCGTCCAATTTTCGGGTTAGCGCGTTTTGCCCGGTTTCATCGTCGAAAAACGTCAGCAGCCAGCTCAGCGGAACGTTCACAGCTCACCCCGGAACTGCTGCAACACGCGCAAGTCGCCGCCGTAAAAGTAGCGAATATCCGGGACGCCGTAAGAGACCATCGCCAGACGCTCGAGCCCGAAGCCGAACGCAAACCCGGTCACACCCTCGTACCCGACGGCCTCAAACACATTTGGATGCACCATCCCGCAACCGCCGAGTTCTAACCAGCCGGGGCGCCCGGTACGCGGATTCGTCCACCACACCGCAAACTCCGCGCCCGGTTCGACGAACGGAAAGTAGGTCGGCTGGAGCCTTGTTTTCGTGTCCGGCCCCAGGAGCGCCCGCGCCATCTGCGCGATTGCGCCGTGCAAATCGGCCATCGTGATGTGCTCACCGACGACGAGCGCCTCGAGCTGATGAAACATCGCTTCGTGCGTGGCGTCTACCGCCTCGTTACGAAAGACTTTGCCCGGAACGACGATTTTGAAAGGCGGGTGGTGCGCCTCCATGTACCGCACCTGCATCGGCGAGGTCTGGGTGCGGAGGAGGCGTCCGTCCTCTGTCCAGAAGGTGTCTTGGGTGTCACGAGCGGGATGTTCGGGCGGAAAATTGAGCTTCTCGAAGTTGTAGGCGTCGGTCTCTAGTTCCGGGCCGACCACCACGTCGTAGCCCATACTGCGAAACACGTCGGTCAGACGGTTGGTGACGCGCGTCAGGAGGTGCAGGCCGCCGACCGAGTACGCATAACCGGGTAAGGTCACATCCAAGCGTTCGTCTTCCAACTGCCGGTTTACGGCGTCGGCCTCCAATGCCTCACGGCGGGTTTTTAAGGCGGTCTCGAGTTCCCCTTTAAGCGCGTTGATGCTCGCCCCTGCCGCGCGCCGCTCTTCGGGGGGCAGCGCACCCAGACTTTTAAGCTGCCGGGTCAACTCGCCTTTTTTGCCCAGATAATGCACGCGCAACGCTTGCAACGCCTGCAAATCGGCGGCCCCTTCAATCTCTCGTAGTATGTCCTCTTGTAACGCAGTTTGCACCGTTTCTCCTTCTTTAGATAAAGCAGCCAAGCATAAAAAAACACCGCCTCAAAAGGCAGCGTCGGGGGTCGCGCAGAAAGGTCTGCGCTACAGGGTAAAGGGCGAAGCCGAGACACTTTTCACAGGAGCAGTCTAGCTCAAAGTTCCAGCACAGCGCAAGCTTCGCACTTACCAAAGAAAGTTTATGCAACTTCTGGCGGTGGTTTTAAGTATTTTACCGGTCGAAACAGCAAGCAGTGAATAGGCTTACACATGAGGTTGTGTACTAATTTTCTGTATACACGCTTCTGGTACAGCTGTAAGTTGTTTACACTTAAACTCAGTTACTTTTTAGGGGGTCGTGATGCTGTCAACTCGCTACATTGTAGAAGTCAACCCGGCGCAGGCGCTTAAACTCTCGGCTGAACAGGTCGAGCTCGCTACACAGATTGACAACGGCCCGACCAAGCTGCTGATCTTCCGCGACCGTTTCGTTGCGTATAAAGTTGCGACCCATAGCGGCGGCACCTTTTGGCAAGGGCGTATGGTTGACAGCGAGGCCGGCAACGCCGTAAAAGGTGGGTTTGTCATGGGCAACCGGACGCTGATGCTCGAGCCGGGTGTCGCTGAAGCCTAGCGCTTGGTGACCGGCTTCTGCTGAGGGTTGCGGGGCCGACTGTGGGCTCACGGATACAGACCACGAAGATACAGACCACAGAGAGCAGCAGGGTCGGCGCGCACGACATTTCGGCGAAATCGGCTTTAAGGTCGCACAGCTACGTCTAAAACGGGCAGTGTTTACTCGCGGCTTTATAGCGCTCTAAACTGCGGTAGAGCTTTGAGCGAGGGGTTGCGGCCCCCTGAAGATGGGTAGCGTAATTATTGTCATTTGGCGGTCATTTGGCGGTGAGCCACGACCGGCCTCTCCCAACAAAAATGTCCGCTTCCGGCACCTTCCAGCACCACAGCATCCGCCGTTACGCCGCCGGCTTCTTTACGTTTACGGCAGGTGCGGTATCCTTGCAGGTATGAAACCTCTCATTGCGGCTAACTGGAAACTCCACAAACTCCCGAGTGAAATGAACGCCTGGGTCGCAGACCTTCATACTGCGTTGGAGGACGTCGAGACGAGGGGGCTCGAGCTGGCTCTCTGCGCGCCCTACACGCATCTTCCGGCGCTCGAAGCGGCCCTTGCAGGCGGTGACGTCAAGCTCGGCGCGCAAGACGTGAGCGCGCACGACCAGGGCGCGTATACCGGCGAGGTCGCCGCGGCGATGCTTAAAGACGTCGGTGTTCACTACGTTATCGTCGGGCACTCCGAGCGGCGCGAGTATCACGGCGAAGACGACGCGCTGGTGCGGGCCAAACTGAAAGCGGTGCAAGCCGCGGGACTCACCCCTATCTTGTGTATCGGTGAAAAGCTCGCGGCGCGCGGTGCGGGAAGGGCTGAAGACGTT
The DNA here is from genome assembly GCA_963799485.1 of uncultured Trueperaceae bacterium. GTDB lineage: Bacteria > Deinococcota > Deinococci > Deinococcales > Trueperaceae > Truepera. The sequence continues at coordinate 105,877 of CAWCXJ010000001.1, read as the reverse complement.
ACCCTGGGCCAGTTAAAAGCAGCGCTCGAGGGACTCTCGCCAGGCAGCGCCGAACAGCTCGTCATTGCCTACGAACCCGTATGGGCCATCGGAACAGGCAAAACCGCGACCGACGAAGACGCGCAGGAGATGAGCGGCGCGATTCGCGGCGAGTTACGCCGCCTCATGCCGGACTTGGCGGACAACGTGCGTATCCTTTACGGCGGCTCGATGAAAGGCGACAACGCCGCCGGGTTGCTCGCCCAACCCGACATCAACGGCGGCTTGATCGGCAGCGCCAGCCTCGAGCCCGCCTCACTCGCCAAGATTGCCGCCGCGTGCTGAAAGCTGTTCTAGAGACGAGGCTGGCGCATATCCGCGAAGCGTTTGCCGACACCGGAGCCGAGGCGCTGCTCGTCACGCAGCCCGCCAACGTGCGCTACCTGTCCGGCTTTCGCGCACCCGAAGACGGGCGCGTTCTCGTCACGTATGAGGGCGCTACGCTGATTACCGATGGGCGCTACATTGCGCAGGCCGGTGAAGAGTCGCAGCTGCCCGTCGAGATTTTTGGGGACTCGTGGACGGAGCATCTAGCGGCTAAACTTGGCGGGCGGAGCGTCGCCTTTGAAGCCGAAAACGTCACCTACGCGCTTTTTGAAACCCTGCAGGAGAAGCTGACAGGAGCCCTGCGCCCGACCGAAGGTTTAGTTGCCGAACTGCGGCTCGTCAAAACACCGGGCGAAATCGAGCTTTTACGGCAGGCCGCGAAGCTGACCGACGACGCGTTTACGCATATCCTGGGGTTTATCCGGGCGGGGCTTAGCGAGGTCGAGGTGGCTTTGGAACTAGGGCGTTTCATGCGCGCTGCCGGGGCCGAAGGTGCTGCGTTTGAGATTATCGTCGCGTCGGGTCACCGGAGCGCGATGCCGCACGGGACGGCCTCGAGCAAACGCATCGAAGCCGGCGAATTGGTGACGCTCGACTTCGGCGCAAAAGTAGACGGCTACCACGCCGATATGACCCGCACGGTTGCGGTTGGCAAGCTGACGGACGCACACTCAGAGCTTTACGAATCCGTGCTGCGCGCTCAAGAGGCGGCAGTGCAGGCGCTGGCTCCCGGTAAAACAGGCAAGGAGATGGACGCGGTAGCGCGGGACTCTCTCACCGAAGCCGGTCTGGGCGAGTATTTTTCCCATAGCCTCGGGCACGGCGTCGGTTTGGAAGTCCACGAAGGCCCGCGCCTGAGCAAGCTTTCCGGCGGGGTGCTCAAACCCGGTATGAGCGTGACCATCGAACCGGGCGCGTACATTCCCGGTGACGCGGGCGTCCGGATTGAAGACTTGGCGATGGTGACGGAAACGGGGTTTGAACTGCTGTCGCACAGTCCGAAAGAGCTGATAACACTTTAGAGGGATGAGTACCGAGCAATGAGCACCGAGAGCTTAGGTCGTAACTCGTTGCTCATTGCTTTCTTCTCATTGCTTCTATCTCGGCGACAAACGCCTGCCCCGCCTTCAAAATGTCTGCGACGTCGGCTTCCGACTGCGCCTCGCAGTAGATACGCAGCACCGGCTCGGTGCCCGACGCGCGGAAGAGCAGCCACGCTTTGCCGGAAAGATTGAACTTTACGCCGTCTAAAGTTTCGACCGATTCGACTCTGCGGCCCGCGAACGCTTCAGGGGGATTTTTGAGCGCGTTCAGTACGGCGTCTTTAAGCGCGTTACCGGAGAGCTGCAAATCTACTCGGTCGTAGGCGTGCTGCCAGTCGGCTTCTTGTTCCAGCGCCGCGAACAGTTCGGCGACGCTTTTACCGGAGCGCAAAGTGGCCTCGAGCATCAAAAGCGTATTCGCGAGCCCGTCGCGTTCGGGGATGTGGCCTTGTACGCCAATCCCGCCCGACTCTTCCCCGCCGATCAGCACGTCACCCGCGAGCATCGCGTCGACGATGTATTTGAAACCGACGGGGGTCTCGAGCACCTCCAGACCGCGTTTTTCGGCGAGCCGTTCGACAACCCTCGAGGTCGTAAAGGTTTTGACGACCCGCCCACGACCCCCTTTGTCGTAAAGCGAACTGAGCAGCACCGCTAAAATCTGGTGCGAGTTGAAAAACGTCCCACCCGGCAGCGCCAACCCGAGCCGGTCGGCGTCGCCGTCGGTAGCAGCGGCAAATACAGCGTCCGAACGCTTCATAAAGTCCATCGTCGAGGCGAGGTTTTGCGGCAGCGGTTCGGGGTTGACGCCGTAAAACATCGGGGTCGGGTCGCCGCGCAGCTCCTGCACGGTCAAGGGCAGCCCGGCGTATTCGGCAAAGCCTTTTAGCCAGCCTGAGCCCGCGCCGCCCATCGCGTCGTGAGCAAGCGTGCCGGTAAAGGTGCGGAGCAAGTCAAGGTCAACAAGCTGGCTCAGCGCGTCGTAGTAGGCGGCGCGGATGTCGAGCGTTTCCAGCACGTGTTTTTTCTCGTCAAAGCCAAGCACGTCGTCCGGGTCGGTTTCGGCGACGCGGGCGCTCACATCTTTATAGATGGCTTCGGTCGCCGTGCCGCCATACGGCCCCTTGAGCTTGAAGCCGCTGTACGGCGGCGGGTTGTGCGACGCCGTGAGCATCACGCCGCCGCCGAGTGTCAAGTGGTTTACGGCGAACGAGAGCGCAGGCGTCGGCAGGTAATTTTCAGTCAGGAATACCCGGACGCCGTTGGCGGCGAATACCTCGGCGACCCGCCGCGCGAAAAGTGCCCCGTTAAAGCGGGTGTCGTAACCGACGGCGACGCTCGGCGTGCCCGCGTCGTGCAGATACGCCGCGTAAGCCTGCGCGACCCTCGAGACGTTTGCAAAGGTAAAACGTTCGCCGATGATGTCGCGCCAGCCGTCGGTACCGAAAACAAGTGTGTCCACGCTGTTGTGTCCTCTCGAGCCGTTCTAAAAAATGCCGCGCGGTGCGGTCAGGTTTCAGGAGCATACCAAGCTGACCGTAAAAAGTCGTGCCTGACAACCTCTTGTCCAGCCGAACGGCGCGTGTCATGGTGAGAGGATGTCTGCACCTGTCCCGGTCGTTATCAAGTACGGCGGCAACGCGATGACCGAACCGGCGCTGCGCGCAAGGGTGGCCCGTGAAATTGCCCGGCTGCCGGGCGCGGTCGTCGTTCACGGCGGCGGCCCCTTTATTGCCGCGGCGCTTAAAGAAGCCGGGCTCGAGAGCCGTTTTGTGCGGGGTTTGCGGGTCACCGACGAGGCGAGTTTACCCATTATCGAGCGCACCCTGACGCAGCTCGGCAAGGTACTAGCGCAAGAACTCGGGCAGGGTGTCGGCCTGACCGGGCGGGACGCAGGGCTCTTGATTGCAGCACCTTTCAGCGCGGCGCTCGGTCTGGTCGGTAAGGTGACGACGGTCAACTGTGAGTTGCTGACCGGGCTTTTGGGTTTAGAGCTGATTCCGGTCGTCGCTTGTTTGGGCGTAGACGTTTACGGCGGCGCGCTCAACGTCAACGCGGACGACGCCGCGAGCGCGGTTGCCGGGGCACTGGGCGCGCCGGTTGTGTTTTTGAGCAACATTCCCGGCGTGCTGAGCGACCCGGGCGACCCGGACAGCCTCATGACGACCTTGAGCGAAGGCGAGATTCAAGCGCGAATTCGTGATGGGCGCATCTCCGGCGGGATGATTCCCAAAGTCGAGGCGGCGCTAGACGCGTTGGCTGCGGGCGCACCGTTTGCCGTCATTGCCGACGGACGTAAACCGCAAGACCTGCGGGCGACGCTGGCAGGAACGCGCGGCACCAGGGTGGTACGTCATTGACTCCCGACGCCGATGTACTCATCGTGGGTTCAGGGCCAGCCGGTTTAGCAGCAGCGGCGCACCTGGGTGAAACCGGCCTCCGCGTCGTCGGCGTCTCCCCTGACGCCGTGATGGACTCGAGCACCGGCTGGCCCAACACTTACGGCGTCTGGGTTGATGAAGTCGCGCCGCTCGGCTACGCGCCTTTTTTAGCGCACGTCTGGCACGACGTCGTAGGCAATTTCGGTCGCGGAGAGGTCGCCTTAAACCGTTCTTACGGACGCTTCAATAACCCTGCGTTGCGGGAGTATTTTCTAGCAAGGGGCGAAAAAGCCGGCGTCGTCTGGCATCAAGGCTTTGCGGCAAAAGTGGAAGCTGGCAAGGAGGGCTCGAGCCTCACGGTTATAAGTAACCAAACAGGCGCTCACACCTACTCCGCACGCCTCGTCATCGACAGCAGCGGTCACTTTCCCAAACTCGTTTCACGGCCTTCTGGCAACCCAGCCTTTCAAACCGCTTACGGCGTTTTGGGACGATTTTCCGCGCCACCCGTAAAGCCGGGACAGGTGCTTCTGATGGATTTTCAAGACGACTTTTTACGGCCCGAAGAACGCGTAACCCCGACTTTTCTCTATGCGATGGATATGGAGAACGGGCTGTTTTTTGTTGAAGAAACCTCACTGGCACATCGCCCCGGTCTGAGTGTGGACATTTTGAAGGGCAGGCTCGAGCGCCGCCTGGCGCATATGGGCATTCAAACAACTGAGGTTTTGGAGCGAGAGAACTGCCGCTTTCCGGTGAATGTGCCGCTACCCGACCTCACCCAGCGCACGGTCGGTTTCGGCGGGGCAGCGAGCCTGGTGCATCCGGCGTCGGGCTACCTGATGGCGACGACTTTACGGCGCGCACCGGAACTGGCTAGAGCGATTTCAAGCTCTTTGGGACAACCCAACACTTCACCGGAACAAGCAGCAGCAGCGGCGTGGGAAACACTCTGGCCCAGAGGGCGGGTACAGGCAAGGGAGCTTTATCTCTTCGGGCTCGAGGCTCTCTTAACACTCGACAGCACCCAGCTTCAGGGTTTTTTCAGCGCATTTTTCAAGCTCTCACCCGAACTCTGGCAGGGCTATCTGTCCGGTACACACCGTGCGGGCGGCGTCGCCCGGACGATGACCGCGATGTTCCAGTATGCGCCCAACAGTGTCCGGCTCCCGCTCATGCGTGCGTCGTTCGGGCACAACGGCGTTCACCTCTTGCGCGCACTTCGTTAAGTTTTCGCGTCGAGCTTTTACGGCAGATCTTCACAGTCCGGTTCATGTGATACGGGCTAAGGTGTAGTGCTTACGCACTCGGTACCATACACCATGCATACGATTCGTCAGCGGGTCGTGGTGAATTACGCGTTTCCCGTTCATTTTACCCGCAACCTTTTGACCGCAGAGCAGCCTTTACTCGCCGAAACACTCCTGGCAGACGCTCAACCCGGCGCTGGCCCCAAACGGCTTCTGGTCGTAATAGATGAGGGTTTCGCGCGACACCAGCCGGGTCTACTCGAGCGGATTTCCGCGTATTTTGACGGGTATAAAGGGCTCGAGCTTGTCACCGCTCCCCTCGTCATAGCAGGCGGCGAAGAGACGAAGAACACGCCTGAAAACGTCACCTTGATTCAACAGGCGGTCGAGCGCTACGGTATCGACCGGCATTCGTTTATTATCGCCGTCGGCGGCGGCGCACTCCTCGATATGGTCGGATACGCCGCCGCGACCTCGCACCGGGGCGTGCGGCTCGTGCGGGTTCCCACAACCGTCTTGTCGCAAAACGACTCGGCAGTCGGGGTTAAAAACGGCGTCAACGCCTTTGGCAAAAAGAACTTTTTAGGCACGTTTGCGCCGCCCTTTGCGGTTCTCAACGACCTTAATTTTCTAGACTCTCTGGCGCAGCGCGACTGGGTCGGCGGTTTGTCCGAAGCTATTAAAGTCGCGCTCTTAAAAGACGCCGCGTTCTTCAGCTTTTTAGAGACCAACGCCGTAAATCTGCGAAACCGTGACCGGGAGGCGATGGCGCACGCCGTCATCCGCTGCGCCGAGCTGCACCTAGAGCATATTGCGACGAGCGGCGACCCCTTCGAGTTCGGTTCGTCGCGGCCCCTGGATTTTGGACATTGGGCGGCGCACAAGCTCGAGGCGCTCACCGCTTACCAACTCCGGCACGGTGAAGCGGTCGCCGTCGGTATCGCGCTAGACAGCACCTACGCGCACCTGTCGGGCTTGCTTTCAGAAACCGACCTGAAGCGTATCTTAAACGTCTTTGCAACGCTGGGTCTTAAGACCTTCGTCCCGGAACTTACCAACCCCGAAGTCGTTCACGGCGTCCGTGAGTTCCGCGAACATTTAGGCGGGCAGCTCACCATCATGCTTTTAGCAGGCGTCGGGCGCGGCGTGGAGGTTCACGAACTCGATGAAACGCTCGTCCGGCACGCCGTAAACTATCTGTCACAACGAGTACAGCAAAAGGAGGAACCGTGGACACCGACGTTCGCAGCAGCTGCCCGTTAGGGCAAAAAGAACTGATCGACCGCTACTTTATGGAACACCGCAATCAGGTTCTGGCGATTGCCGCCTTTTTAGACCGGATGGACAGGTCAGCCGACAAAAACGCCGAAGACGAGTTTCGCTTCGTCGGGCTTAAAAAAGCTCTGCGCGAACTCTCCACGGGCGATTTTGGTCGCGCCGAACGCGTGCAACTGCTCCTCAGCGACTTAGACACCTCACTGTTAGAAGAACGCGACCAGCAAGGGGCTTACGGCGCGCCTATCCGGCAAGGGGGCGAAGGGTGACCTACATCGACATGCACGCGCACATGGTTTCGCGCACCACCGACGACTACCGGCAGATGGCCCTGACGGGTTGCCTGGCTGTCACCGAACCCGCGTTTTGGGCCGGTTACGACCGCCGCAGCGCCGACGTGTTCGCCGACTATTTCGAGCACTTGACGACCTTTGAACCCGCACGGGCCGCCGAGTACGGTATCAAGCACTACTGTTGGCTCTGCTTGAACCCCAAAGAGGGCGAAGACCGGGAACTCACCAGAGAAGTCTTGAAAATCATCCCCGAGTTTTTAGGTCGCGAGACGGTTTTAGGTATCGGTGAAATCGGGCTCAACCGGGTGACGCGCAACGAGTTGGCGACGTTTAGAGACCACGTGGAACTGGCGTCTGGAGCATAACCAGCTGATTCACATTCATACGCCGCACCTCGAGGATAAGTACAAAGGCACCAAAACGATTGTCGAAACGCTCGCCGCCGACCCACGCGTCCGTCCCGAACGGGTGATGGTTGACCACGCCGAAGAGCACACCGTCGGAATGATTCTAGATAATGGCTTTTGGACAGGTATGACCCTCTATCCGAAAACCAAAGCGTCACCGAACCGGGCGATTGACATGCTCGAGATGTACGGCAGTGAGCGCATCGTCGTCGCGTCGGCGTGCGATTGGGGCGAGTCCGACCCGGTCGCGGTGCCCGAGTTCGTCTTGGAGATGCGCCGCCGGGGGCACAGCGAAAAACTTATTGAAAAGATTATCCTGCATAACCCAGCAGAGTTTTTGGGGCAGTCGCCGAAGTTTAAGCTTTCAGTGCCGAAACTGGAGTTCACACCGCAAACGGGCGAACCGCTCTCGAGCCACGCCGCCGGACGCTAAACCGGGCTATGGCTCACGCGCTTACTCGCATCACCATCAATCCGGAACAGTGCGGCGGGCGTCCCCGCATTCGGGGGATGCGGATTCGCATATCGGATGTGTTGGGGCTTTTAGCTGCCGGTCTCAGCCCGGAACAGGTACCTGAAGAACTGCCCGGTTTGGAAACCGAGGATACCAGAGCAGCGCTTTACTTTGCAGCACGGGGGCTATGACGGTGCAGACATTTCTTTGGGCACTGACTTTGGTTTTCTTTCATCTGTTAGTCAACCTGCTGATAGCTGAAGCGAAGGGCGTCGTTAAAAATCCAAGTTCGGCGGTTCAAAAGATGCGTCAAATGAACGGTACAAACTACCAGAAAATACCGAGATTGGTCTGGGTTTATCTCGCTTTTATAGCCTGGTGTACCGCTTTAGGGTTTACGCTCTAGTTTATGAAACTAGGACGTAGCCACCTCACCTACTGCACCAACATCCATCCGGCCAGGGGCTTCCCCGAAGTCTGGGAGAGCCTAAAACAACACGCACTACCCCTCAAAGCGTCCCTCTCCCCGAATGCACCTTTCGGTATCGGGCTGCGGCTTTCAGGCGACGAGAGCCGTGAACTTTTAGCGGGCGACACCCTTACGGGGTTCAAACGCTGGCTGGATGAAAACGGCCTTTACGTCTTTACGATGAACGGTTTTCCGCACGGGCCGTTTCACAACCAGCCGGTCAAAGCGCAGGTTCACGCCCCCGACTGGCGTTCTGATGAGCGGGTGAATTACACGCTCCGGTTGGCGCAGAGTTTAGCCGTGCTGTTACCCGAAGGCGTCACCGGTGGGATTTCGACGAGCCCACTGTCATATAAAGCGTGGATTGACGAAAGCGACGCGGCGACCTGGCGGCAGCTGACTGAAAACGTCGTGCGCGTCGCGGAATATCTAGCTAAATTGTACGCCGAGCGGGGGGTCATGATTCACCTAGACCTCGAGCCCGAACAGGGCGGCCTGTTAGAGAACATGGCTGAACTCACCCGGTTTTTTGAGACTTGGTTGCTGACTTATGGGGCTGAAAGGCTGGCAGAGCGGTTGAACATTACCGTAAAAAAGGCGAAAGAAACGCTTTTACGGCACATTCAGGTCTGTTTCGATACCTGTCACGTTGCGCTCGCTTATGAAGACCCGGCGGAAATCTTAAGCGATTTTACGGCGCTGGGCATCCTCATCGGCAAGGTGCAGCTGAGTTCGGCGCTCGAGCTGTCCCCCCACAACGCCGAGGTGACAAAGCGGGCACTGGAACCGTTTAACGAACCCGTTTATCTCCATCAGGTTATTCAAAAAAACAAGGGCGGCACCCTGACCCGTTTTCCCGACCTGCCCGGCGCGCTTGCTGCGTTGCCCCAGCCGGACGCCGAGCGCTGGCGGGTGCACTTTCACGTGCCGGTTTTTTTGGCGCAGACGACAGCTTTCAACACGACGCAAAAGATGATTTTAAGGACGCTCGAGCTACACCGTCAAAAACCCTTGACTGAACACTTTGAAGTCGAAACGTATACCTGGAGCATCTTGCCCGACGCGCTCAAACTGGGCCTCACCGCGTCGATTGAACGTGAGCTCAGCTGGGTGCAGGACGTTTTTTAGTCGCCGTAAACGTGCCACACTGAACTCGTGTCCGACACCCTCTTTCTAAGGCCGCTCGAGCAAAAGGGCGGCATCTACCGGGCTTTAGAAAAACGCCCGCGGGTGCCGCTGGCGCAGAGCAGCAACTTTTGGCCCCTGACCGCCGCCATGTACGAACCGCTCTGGCGAAAACGGTCGTTGTCGCTCTTGACGCGGGGCAGTTTTAGTACCAAGCGCGAGTTGGAACTGATGCTCGCACAGCTTAAACCGAGGCCGGGTGAACGTATTTTGGACGCGGCCACCTCAGCCGGACTTTACGCCCGGACGCTTTTGCAACATCAACCGGGGCTCGAGGTTCACGCGCTCGACTTTAGCGAAGCGTTTCTCAAAAAAGCTCAAGCGTACGCTGAACGTGACGGCGTTTCGCCCGTATTGGTTCAGGCCGATGTGCGAAGTCTCCCCTACCGCAACGCCGTGTTCGACGCGCTCGTTTGCGGCGGCTCGCTCAACGAGTTTACCGATTTATCCCGGACGCTCTCGGAGTTTGCGCGGGTACTCAAACCGGGCGGGCGGATGTGGCAGATGTACTTGACAAACGCGCAGAGCTTGCCCGGCAGGCTGGGACAAGGCGTGCTCAAGCTGTCGGGGCTCCGTTTTATCGACCCGGAAAAACTCGAGCAGGGGGCGCAAAAGGTGGGATTCGGGCTCGAGCGTGCCGAGTACCGGGGGCCGGTCGCACTAGCGCTGTTCAAACTCACCAAACCTTAATGTTCAGGGAGATTGTGTGCATTGTCGCAATAGAATCAACGGTTTCATTTTACCGTAGGTAAGCAACAGGAGTCTTGAAAGGGGAATGAACGTATGGGTTTCATTTTATGGCTTATTATTGGCGCGCTGGCAGGCTGGATTGCCAGCATGATCATGAAGACCAACGCAGAGCAAGGTCTTCTAATCGACATCGTTGTAGGGATCATCGGCGCATTTATCGGCGGTTGGGTTGTAGGTCTTTTCGGCGTCAACCCGAACGCCAACTTGATTGTCAGTTTGATTACCGCCGTAATCGGGGCAGTGATTCTGTTGGCCATCGTCAAAGCTGTTCGCAGATAGCAGCACGTACACGACCTGAGTATGTTTTAGACAGTACGTTTTAGACAGGTACTGAAAACCGAACCCGGATAGTTCATCCGGGTTTTTTCGTGGGGCTAGGCTCCTTCACTCGTGACGTTAGTCATGGGTAGTTGACAGCTTTTCGTCAGCGGCTGAGATAGAAATCGAAACGGGTGTTTTTGCTCTCGAGCCGCCCATCAGGTTGCATGTCCCCTAAAAACGGTGCGCCAGCCGGACGTTTGACTACCACACGTTTAAGAGCCGTGCACCGCGCGATGTTTAGTAGTTCAGCGGCGTCGTCTGCGCCCACGAGTTGCCGAAAGAGCTGCATCTCTTTTTTTTGCAAGGCGCGTTTACTCGTATGTGGATACATTGGGTCGAGGTAGATGACCTCGGGGCGTTCCGTTTCCTTTAACGCTGCCAAGTAGTTTACGGCGTCGCCGACATAAAGCTTCATCCGGGCGGCGATGTCGGCAACTTCAGAGGTTCGCGCGCGGCGCAGGGCGTCTTCTAAAAGAACGCCGACGACAGGCGAGCGCTCGAGCAGCGTTACCCGCGCCCCGAGTGACGCCAGCACGAAGGCGTCGCGCCCAAGCCCCGCCGTCGCGTCGATGACCGTCGGTGAAATGCCTTTAGCTAAAACAGCCCGCGCCAGAAGTTGCCCGCGTCCACCCCCGTGTTTACGGCGATACTCGGCGCGGCCCCCGGTAAAATCGGCGTAGACCGGCCCCGGCGCGTGCGGGCCGGTAGTGCGAAGCTCGAGCCGCTCACGCGTCAGACAAAGAAGGGCGTCCGCCTGTATTTCGCCTGCGAGCGGTAGCTCGAGCCGTTTGGCGAGTGCCTGAGCTTCAGCTTTCACCTCATCGTCCCAGGAGACCGCCACACGCACGCTTTACGCCTACCGCGCAGCGACCGGGAGCAGCTCCCCCAATAAATCCCAAAGCGCCGGGTCGGTGAAGTCGTAAATAACCAGCGTCGCCCCCGCCGCCTTCAGCACTTCCGGGCGCTGCGTCGTCGCCAAGCCGACCGTCAAAATACCCGCGCCGGCCCCCGACTTCACCCCGCTCGCCGAGTCTTCAAAGACGAGAGCTTGTTCGGGTAAGACGCCTAAAAGCTCTAACGCCGTCGTATAAGGGAGCGGGTCGGGTTTGCCGCGCGGCAATTCGTCGGCGTAAACCTCAGGCTCGAACGCGCCGGTCAGCTTTACGGCGTCGAGGAGATACGCCGCGTTTTCACGTGGGGCGCTCGTCACCAGCGCCTGCGCCAAGTCCTGTTCGTGGGCCCACGCCATCAGCTCAGAAAGGCCGGAAAGAGGTTCCCAGGTCGCTGCGGTATTTCTAAAGGCACGCTCTTTACGGTTCATAAGGTCGCGCCGATACGCGTCATCCGCGTCCGGAAAATAGTCGCGCAGGATTTCCATATTAGGCCGCCCCGCCATTCTGGTATTGTACTCCTCGCGGTCTAAAGGCATACCGATATCATCTAGCACCTTGACGTAGGCGTCGAAGTGCTGATTGTCCGTGTCGATGAGGGTACCGTCCATATCGAAGATAAGCGCGCGTAAGTTCATAACGGGCAGTCTACCGCCCCGCACAGAAAATCAGCTAGACAACTGCGGAAAATACCCCCAAGCTATGTCCGGCAGGGGTTCACACCGTCTTCAAAAGGTGCTACCATTCAACTATACGCCAGCTACAGAATGCTGTGTATTTTTACGCGATAGCCTAGAAATCGTAAGCGTAGCGCATCAAGTGTTTAACATTCACAGGTTTTTTGATACGGGAGGTTTAGATGAGCAACCAGAGCTTAGCCGAGCGCCGCCGTAGGGCTGTTACCCCCGCCGCGTATTCGACCCACCCGGTTTATCCGGTCAAGGGTGAGGGTGCGTATATCTGGGACGCCGACGGTAACAAGTATCTCGACTGGACGGTGGGGATTGCCGTCATGAACGTCGGTCACTCGCACCCGAAAGTCGTTGAAGCTGTCAAGAAACAAGCCGAGGCGTTTCAGCACCTCTGTTTTGCCGTCGGGATGAACGAGACGTATATTCAGCTTGCCGAAAAACTCAACGAAATTGCACCGGGCAGCTCGGAAAAGCGCACGTTCTTAATCAATTCGGGTGCGGAAGCCGTCGAAAACGCCGTAAAGATCGCTCGAGTCGCCACCGGGCGACAGGGCATCGTCGCGTTTACGCACGCGTTTCACGGGCGTACCCACATGGCGCTGTCGCTTACGGCGAAAGCCAATCCCTACAAAGCCGGGTTTGCGCCGAGGGCTGCCGAGGTCTACCGGGCGCAGTATCCATACCTCTACCGCAACCCGTGGGGCGCAACGACTGAAGCCGAAGTCGCTGAAAGAGCGCTTACTGAGCTTAAAGAGCAGGTTAAGTACGTCATCGGCGAAGGTGAAGTCGCCGCCTTTATGATCGAACCCGTCGCCGGTGAAGGGGGCTTTATTCCGGCTCCCAAAGCGTTTCTGGAAGGTCTGCAGGCCTACGCCAAGGAAATCGGCGCGCTCTGGATCGACGACGAGGTGCAGGCCGGGATCGGGCGCACCGGGGCGTGGTGGGTGGTTGACCATTACGGCCTCGAGCCCGACCTCATCTGCTCGGCGAAGGCGCTCTCGTCGGGGTTTCCGCTTTCAGCCGTGATCGGGAAAGCCGAAGTGATGGACAAAATTGCGCCGGGACAGCTCGGTAGTACCTTCGGCGGCAACCCGGTTTCGTGTGCGGCGGCTTTGGCAACTTTAGAGGTCATCGAAGAAGAAGGCTTGCTGGAACGCGCGCAAGAAATCGGCGCAGCAGCAACCGACAAACTCAAGTCGCTGCAAAAAGACCTGCCTAAAATCGGCGATGTGCGCGGCCTCGGCGCAATGGTCGGGATTGAATTCGTCAGCGGCCCGGACAAAACGCCCAACCCCGAAGCGGCGCAGGCGGTGTTGGAACACGCCCGCGCGGACGGTCTGCTGCTCTTGACGACCGGCACCTACAGCAACGTCATTCGGCTGTTACCCCCGATTCGCATGTCGGACGCGGAGCTGAGTGAAGGGTTGGAAAAGCTCGAGCGCGCAATCCGCGCCGTTTTGGAGCCGGTCGCCGTCGGCGCGTAAACAGTTCACAAGGACAGGTCAAAAACAGGTAGTCAGGCTTTCGGTCTGACTATTTTACGTTCAGGAAACGGCGCTTGGCGGCTTGCACAATTTCGTCTAACGCCTCAGTCCCTTCATCGATACCCGAATTGCACGCAGCGACAACAGAGAAGCCCAACGCGGGAGCTAGCAAGTTCACGGCAAGCGACCTGTTGTTCGAGCCCGCGTGCGTGAGCAGTTTTCCCGGTGCCCACTCGCGCTCAGCTACACCCCAACCTAAAGCGTAGTTCTCAGAAACGGGTGTGTGTAAAACCTCGAGCGTCTCTCGGCCCACACGTTTAGGTTCACCCGTCAGATGAAACACCGCGTGACGGGCAAAATCTACGACGGACATATGAACACAACCTGCGGGTGAAATGACAGGCGGATTGTCTGCCTCCGGCCCAGGTTCGACGGGTTTAGGGGCGTGACCCCAGGGTTCATCAATCTTCCCGGCTGTACCTGCCGCTCCAAACCCTGCCGAAGTCAGACCGAGCGGCGTAAAAACTTCGGTTGGTAAAAGTGTCTCAAAAGGCGTTTGCGTCAGCTTTTCAAACACTGCGCCCGCCGTCACATAACCCATATTGGAATACTCGAACGCGCTTCCCGGTGGCGTGCGAGGTTCCCGGCGCAGAAGCTCGGGGACGACGACCCCCAACCGGTCGTTCATAGGTACGCCGTCAACCCCGAAAACGGTTTCTGTTAGCATTGGGTCAGCTGCTTCTTCGGCTTCTGAATCGGTAAAAGCAGGCATTCCCGCCGTATGTGACAAGAGCTGCTTGAGCGTTACGGATTGATAGGCCGGATGCATTTTCATTTCAGGAAAAACTTTACGCAACGTCGTATTCCAAGCGAGTAAACCCCGCTTGACTAGAATCCCCGCCAGCGTCGCCGTCATCGCCTTCGTACACGACCCGATATGATATCTGTCGTTTACGGTCACGGGTGTGCTGTCGCCACGTTTGCGGACGCCTACCGCGCCTGCCGCGTAGAGTTTCCCGCCAAAAACAACCGCCGCTGCCAGTGAAGGAACGTCATACTGCTGAAAAACCTCGGTTAGCAAGTCGTTTAGGTCTTCCACAATGGACTTTAGCTCGTAACGCACCTACAGGATAGAGCCCTCGAGCGCCTCGAGGGCTTTCATAATTTTCTAAGCTTCAGAACGCCGGAGCCACCGTATCGGTATGAATCGCCCGCTGCTCGGCGTTGCCGCCCTGAAAGTACGGCATCACCAGCTCACCGAAGCGCCGCGCTTCCTCGAGGTGCGGATAGCTCGACAAGATAAAGGTGTCGATGCCCATCTTTTGATAACCCCTTAGTTTATCCGCGACCTGTTGCGGGTCGCCGACAAGCGCTACCCCGACGCCGCTCCGCGCCAAGCCGATACCGGCCCACAGGTGCGGCTCGACCATCAGGTCGCCCTTCAGACCCATCTCGATCTGACGGCGCTGCCCGACCGAATCGACGTGTTTGTACGACTCCAAAAAGGCTTGCCGGACCTCGGGGTCGATACGCGAAATCATCCGCTCGGCAGCGGCCCACGCCTCGGCTTCGGTCTCTCGGACAATCACGTGCATCCGGAGGCCGTAACGGAGCGTGCGACCGTATTCGGCGCTCAAACCCTGCATCTTTTCCAGACGCTCTTTGATCATCTCTTGCGGTTCGCCCCACATCAGGTAAACGTCGGCGAGTTCGGCGGCGATGCGCTGCGCGGCGTCGCTCGCACCGCCGAAGTAGAGCGGGATGTTTTCAGGCGGTTTGGGATCGACAACGGCGTTTTCAATCCGGTAGACCTCGCCCTCGAACGAGACCGGCGTTTCGCGCCAGAGTTTACGTAAGAGCAGCATGAATTCGCGGGTGCGTGTGTAGCGCTGTGCGTGCGGCTCGAAGTCGCCGTACATGGCATTTTCAGCGGGTGACGAACCCGTCACGACGTTGATGCGGACGCGACCCGGAAAAAAGTTGGCGGCGGTTGCGACCATCTTGGCGTACTGCGAAGGGTGATACATACCGGGACGCACCGCGAGCAGGAGTCCGGCCCCGCGCGTGCGGGCGAGCGCGGCAACGCCCGCCGTCCAGGTCTCGTTTTCGTGGTGATAATTGGTTGCGGTGAGGAGCGAGGAAAACCCCGCTTCGGCCGCCGTTTCGATGATGCCGGAAAGGTACTCGAGGGTCGGTTTACGCGGTGAAAGTTCTTTAGTGCCGACGAACTCGCCGTCGCGCGAGAGCTGACAAAACCATAAAAAGTCAGGGGTGGGCATAACAATCCTCCAGAAAAGCGTAAAGTGCGCTTACGTCCGAGTCTACACCTTCTTGGAGGCGTGTCCAGGCAGCGAACAGCTACAAACCCAGCACCGGCGTCTGTCCCAGGCTCAAGGTGTCACGTAGCGAAGTCGTGTCGAGGACGCGCAAGGTAGCCGCCTTGACCTCGAGCATTACCGCCCGCACCTCACACCTCGCTTCGTCCTTACATTCCTCACAACGCCGGTAATAGCGTTTCGACGCGCACGGCAGGGGCGCAAGTGCCCCTTCAAAGATGCGGATGACGCGCCCCAGATAGATGTCTTCGGGAGGCTGCGCCAGCCAGTAACCACCGCCGCGCCCCTTTTTGCTCTGCAGCACCCCGTGATTTTTAAGCTCGAGCAAAATCAGCTCTAAAAACTTGCGTGAAATGTGTTCCGACTCGGCGATGGTCGTAATCAGCACCGGGCCGTTGTCGTACTCCTTGGCTAAAAAAACCAGCGCTTTCAGCGCGTATTTAGCCTTTTGCGTGAGCGAGATCATTTCGTTAAGCCTATCAGATGGCCCATTTGGGAGTGCCGGGCTGCGCTGCTAAAGTAGACTGAATGAACACGACCGGTAACGGAACCCGGCCGCTAGGCTGACTCTTTACGAGGACAACCCTGACTCAACATGCCTCTTTTGAAGGAGCACCCATGCACAACATTGCAGGCAAAACCCCCTGGCTGACGCTGCACGTCAGCGACCCGCTGCAGAGCGAAACCCCCCTTGCTCTGTTACGGCGCTCGCGCGTTACCGACAAGGCGCACCTGTATATCCGCAACAATCAGGATTTAGACGGCTACATGACCTTAGCTGAGGCTCCGACTGAATGGTCTTTTACGGTGCAGGACGGAGCGTCGTCGGTGCAGCTCAGCTTGCCAGATTTACGGCGTTATCCCGTCACCGAAACCGAGATGGTGTTGCAGTGTTCGGGAAACTCGAGGGGACACTTCGGCGGCAGCAGCCCGGTCAGCGGCGCACAGTGGAGTGACGGCGCGGTCGCCAACGTCGTTTTCGGCGGTGTCCGGCTCAAAACTGTGCTGGACGATCTAGGATTTTACGGCGAAGCGCGTTACCTGCTGGCCCGTGGTGCCGGAACCGCACACGACAATCACGGCCCGTTTGAACGGAGCGTACCCCTTGATGACGTACTGGAAAACGCGCTGCTCGCCTCTACCCTTAACGGCGAACCGCTCCCGGCGCTGCACGGTGGCCCGCTCCGGCTCGTGTTGCCGGGATTTTACGGCGTCAACAACGTAAAATGGCTGAACTATTTGAGTTTAGAAGATGAAGAGAGCCCGAGTCACTATCAGCAGGAAAGGTACCGGCTGCCAAAAAAACCTCTAGAGCCCGGTCAACCCTTTATCGGAACACCCCAGAACAGCACCCCGAGCTGGCGGATGAAACTCCGGAGCCTCCTCTGGACTCCTCTCATCGGCGATACGTTGCACGCGGGCCCGAACGAACTCGGCGGCGTCGCCTGGACGGACGGACAGAGCCGCGTCGCGCGGGTCGCGGTTTCGCAAGATAGCGGTGAAACCTGGCACGACGCCAAACTAGACACACCCGAAAGCCCTTACGCCTGGTCGGAATGGTCGCTGACGTTGGAGCTACCTGCGGGCGAACCCGAGGTGTGGCTACGCGCCTTTGACGACGCAGGCTACGCGCAACCACTAGGGCCCACAACCGGTTGGAACCCCGCCGGGTACGAGTGGGGCAACGTGCAGCGGGTACGTTTAGCCGTGCGCTAGCTTGCGCTTTTTCAACCTCACAAAACCGGGGATTGACGACCTCGAGCCCTTCGTCAGGTCACAAGGCACACAGGCCGTAACTTACAGCGGACCGCCCCAACCGACCCCCGGTTTTAGGTTTACCCGTCAACGCTGGCCGCTCGGGGATGGCCCGGACGTGTTCGCTAAAGCCGTTGCAGGATTGGCAGCGTGGGCTGTTTACCCTTCGTGGCTGACGCTCTACCCTCACCGTGCGCCGCTGCGTGAAGGCGTCGTCGTGGCGCTCGTCGCGGGTATCAAGCCAGTTTGGACACTGAGCGCCGTGCGAATTATCGCCGTAAAAAACACCTCGCAGCAGGTCAGTTTTACCCTCGGGACGCTGCCGCAACACGCCGTTTCAGGCTGTGAACGCTTTCATGTTTTTTTAGACGAGCAGGGACGGGTCTGGTACGAGCTTACGGCGCTGTCACGACCCCGGCAGCCGCTTGTCAAACTCGGTGCGCCGGTTTTACGGCGGGTTCAGGCGCATTTTGCGAGGGATTCGGTGCAGTCGCTCAGGAGTTTTTGCGATCAGTAATATTTTACGTTACTGGGCAAGGTAAGGCTCGAGCAACCTCAAATGCACTCTGTTGAGACGGCCCAGCAAGCGTTTGTACGCGGCTACGTCTTTTAGCTGAGCGATGGGTAAACCGTCTTGTAGGCTCGAGCGCTCGATAATAGCCTCAACATCCAAGCTCAACCAACCATCAAAAATCGCCAACCCGGACGACACTTGAATAATCCGGTCGCCACCGGGTGCAAACTCAGGCGTCCCCAACTTCTGTGCAAATTGCCACGCTGAGCGGATCGCCACAATGTCAACATCGCCAATTTCGGTGATGAGACCGTGTGCTAACATCGGGGCGCTGCGAAAATGGCACAGTCCTTCGGCGGCAAGTGAAGCGCCCGCACCATAGCCCACGGACGACCCCGCAGCTTGAAGCTCACGCGCCTAACGAACCGTCACCGCCGTACCGCTTGCCGACACCATCAGCATCCCGCCGCCATTACCCGTGGTGATGTTCTCGTAGTCCAGATCAACGCCGATAACTGCGTTCGCGCCCAAACGCTTCGCCTCTTCTTCCATCTCGCGCACCGCAATCTCTTTGGCCTCGCGCAGCGCCCGTTCATACGCGCCGCTTCGCCCGCCGACAATATCTCGAATGCCCGCGAAAAAGTCCCGGAAGATGTTTGCACCCAAAATGGCCTCACCGCTGACGAGGCCGTGATAGTCGGTGACTTCCCTGCCACTTAAAACAGAGGTTGTAGAAATGATCATCGTTTCTCCTTTACGGTTACAGCTTAAAAGCCAAGTGTACCGCCTGGGCGAGGGGCGTAAGCGTACTTTTTACGGCAAACGCGTCCGGGGAGAGCCAAAGATAGCGGTCGTGCTCGTCACTTAGCGTAACGTCGCCGGATAGGTAATCGGCGGCGTAAACGATGACGATCATCGGCAAGCCCAGACGTGTCGCGGGGTAGCAGGTGACGGGACGGGATAAAAGCGCAACCCCCAACCCACACTCTTCTAGAATCTCTCTTCGGGCGGCGTCCAACGGCGTCTCCCCCACCTCGACGCGCCCCGAGAGCGTTTCCCAGAGTCCCGGCCCGGCGTCTTTGGCCTTTGCGCGGCGCATGGCGAGCAGTTTGCCCTCACGCCGGATGACGGCGGCGACAGCGACCACGTAAAGGGGTGTTGCGCCCTCGCTCATGCCGGGTTATAACACGCAGCCGGAGGTGGGATATGCGTGCGCGCCGCCGGGTCTGCGACCACTTCGCGCCGTAACGCCCGGTAAATACGAGCCGACCTCTTTTTCATGTGGCGACCGAGCGCGGCGTCCGGCAATTTCTTGTGGAAATGCCGGGCTTGGCAAGAGGGCTCAAGCCCCTCGAGCCGGTAGCAAATCCTTTGGTGCCCGCGTGAACGTTTGGTTCACGCGGGCGTTCCTTGTGCGTTCACGGTTGGGAAACGGCCTATGTCTGCGCTAAGCGTGTCGGCAGGAGGTGCATATCGCCCACAATCTACCAGGAGGAACCGAGTGTTAGGAAAAGAGAGGCGCTACTACCTACAACCATGCGGTACCCCGGTCTTGTGCAGCTGAATCAGTTCTCATATCAGCGAAAATTCTTTCGTCTTCCGCCTTAAGGTTCCAGACGGGTGGGAATCTCCGGCTCATCTGCACCCGGTAACAGCTAACGTTATGGTTATTTCCGGTACGTCATAGGCGTTGGCGAGGGTCCAGACCGTAGCCAGGGAACACTCTGAACGCTCTGTCAGCCGGAGGCCATCACCGCTTCCCCACTTCGTTTGGGCCGATGGAAGACGGTAGTTCAGGTTCATAAGTGATGGGTCTTGGGGAATCACCCATGTCGATCCGGCAACCGGTTCAAGGAACCGGCAACTCCATCCGGTGTGAAAGGCTCGGCCTTTTATACCCGCTTGCGAAATAGAGGCGAAGCAAGATGACGACACAAGCAAAGAACGCCGCCACCGCGACCTTCCAGGCGAGCTTGCGCGGCAGCCTCATCCAACCTGGCGACGCGCTTTACGACGAAAGCCGCAAAGTCTACAACGCCATGATCGACAAACGCCCCGCCCTCATCACCCGTTGCGCCGACGTAGCCGACGTCGTGCAGGCCGTGAATTTTGCGCGCGACAATGCCCTGACGCTAGCAGTGCATGGCGGCGGGCATAACGGCGGCGGTTTAGGCACCTGCGACGACAGGCTCGTCATCGACCTTTCACCGATGAACGGCGTCCGGGTAGACCCGGGCGCGAAAACCGCGTCCGGGTCGAGGGCAGTGCGACCTGGGGCAAGGTTGACCACGCGGCCCACGCCTACGGTTTGGCAATGCCGAGCGGTATCATCTCTACAATGGGCGTCGGCGGGCTCACGTTGGGCAGCGGTCTGGGGCACTTGACCCGAAAATACGGTCTTACCATCGGCAACTTGCTTTCTGCCGATATGGTCTTGGCCGACGGCAGCTTGGTCACGGCGAACGCCCACGAACACCCCGACCTCTTTTAGGCGGTGCGCGGCGGTGGCGGCAATTTCGGCGTTGTGACCTCGTTTTTGTTTCAGGGCCACCCGGTCAGCACCATCATCGGCGGGCCGACCTTGTGGGAACTCGAGCAGACGCCCGGAGTAATGCGCTGGTACCGCGAGTTTATCGTCAACGCGCCCGCAGACCTGAACGGCTTTTTCGCCCTCATGACCGTTCACCGGGGCCACCTTTTCCCGAGCATCTCCACCTCAAAAAGGTGTGCGGCGTGGTCTGGGGTTACACCGGGCTACCCGAGGAGGCCGAGGCGGTCTTTAAGCCTATCCGTGAGTTCGGCCCGCCACTGCTGCACGGCGTCCACGATATGCCCTATCCCGCCTTGCAGAGCGCTTTCGACGGCCTCTACCCGCCGGGGCACCAGTGGTACTGGCGCGCGGATTTTGTCAACGAGCTCTCCGACGAGGCGATCGCCAAGCACCTGGAACACGCCAAAACCATGCCGACGATGCAGTGCACCATGCACTTCTACCCTATCAACGGCGCGGCGCACCGCGTCGGCAAAGACGAGACTGCCCGGCGCTACCGCGACGCGACCTGGGGCGAGGTCGGCGTCGACCCGAATAACGCAGCGCAGGTCAAGGACTGGTGCGTGGACTACTGGGAAGCCGTGCATCCTTACTCGGCGGGCGGCCTTACGTCAATATGAGGATGGACGAGGGTCAGGAGCGCGTCCGGGCGGCCTACCGGGAGAACTACGCGCGGCTGAGCGAGATCAAGGCGAAGTACGACCCGCAAAACCTTTTTCACGTCAATCAGAACATCAAGCCTGCTCGAGCGCACTAAAACCCGAACCGAGAACTTGTCCAGCGACACTTCTTTTCGCCGCACAAGCAACTAAAACGACCGCTGGAGCGGCTCCAGCGGTCGTTTCGGATTTACCGGACGTTGCGGCGGCGCTACTGCGTTTTAGCCGTAATTTCAGGTGCGAGTAACCCCGTCACCCGGTCTAAGATATGCTCTGCGACCGCCCGTTTGGACATGCGGGGCAGTTTTTCGGCTTCCCCTTGCGGCGTGACGAGCGTGACCTGATTGTCGTCGCCGCCAAACGCCGAACCCGCCCGCGTGGGGTAGTTCAGGCAGATAAACGTAAGTCCTTTACGCTGCGCCTTGTCCGCCGCCCTTGCTACTCCCTGATGCGTTTCCATCGCAAACCCGATCATCACCTGACGGCGTTTACGCGGGGCCAGGGTGCTTAAGATATCGGGCGTGCGAACAAGCTCGAGCTGCTGTTTTTCCCCGGCCTTGGGTTCTTTTTCGGTTTTGATCTCGGCGGCGCGCCAGTCGGCGACGGCGGCGCTCATCACCAGCAGGTCACACGCGTCAAAGTAGTCAGTAAGCGCGCCTAACATCGCTTCAGCACTTTCGACCCGGATGAGCTTGACGCCTTGCGGCGCAGCCAGCGAAACCGGGCCGCTGACGAGCGTTACGTTTGCACCACGGTCTCTGGCAGCCTCCGCCACCGCAAACCCCATCTTGCCGGACGACGGGTTCGACAAGTAACGCACCGGGTCGAGGTATTCACGGGTCGGCCCCGCCGAAACGAGTACCCGGCGGCCTGTCAGGTCGCGCGGGCCGAGCAGTCCGGGCAAAAGGGCCGTAATCGTCTCGGGTTCGGGCATCCGTCCAGCACCGGCACCTTCGCCTTTGGCAGCCAGCACGCCGACAGCAGGTTCAATCAGGTAATGACCGAGCGTTTTCAGCGTTTCGACGTTGCGCTTGACCAGCGGATGCTGCCACATAGCGGTGTTCATCGCCGGAACCCAAACGACGCGGGGAACGCCCGCCAAGATGAGCGCTGAAATTACGTCGTCGGCCCGTCCGGTCGCCGCACTTGCGAGCGCGTCGGCGGTTGCGGGTGCTACGACGAGCGCGTCGGCCCAGCGCGCCCACGCGAGGTGGCGCGCTTCACCATCCGGCCTAAACCAGGCGGCGCGGTCAAAGACTTCGCTGCCGGCGGCGACCGCGAGGGAAAGCGGGGTTACGAAGTGCAGTGCGTCGTCCGTTGCGGCGGCGCGCACCTTATGACCGGCTTCGCGCAGACGGCGCAAGAGAGACGGGGTTTTAAGGGCCGCGACGCCGCCCGACGCGGCGACAATCAGCCGCACAGGAATACCAGGGAGCAAAATCCAGTGGCTACAGGCGGTTGTCCGTAAATCAGGGGTAATCTCATAGCAGATGCAAAGGCGGGCTGTTCCTACTTGCTTCCTCGTTTTACAAAAACCGAAAGCTTGCGCCCTCGTTACTCGTCGTCCTCGTCACGCGGGCGGCGTGAGACGCTGTAGCTGCTCGGTTCTTCGCGGCGCTCACGTTCGACAAGTGTCCGGAGCTGTTCGGTGCTCGGCAGGTCGTCGCCCCAGAGAATGCCTGCGCCCTCCTCGAGTTCTTTCATCGCTATGGTCACGGTGTTGCGGGTGTGCGGCACTTCGTCTTTGGGCAACACCGAGGGGATGCCGAGTTTAAGCTGTGCGGCGCGGCGCGCTGTGACCATCGAGAGGCGGTAACGCGACTCGGTTAATTCCATCAGGGTGTCGAAACCTTCTTGAGCCATGGTGTCTCCTTAAAACTTGATTCGTTCGGCACGCTCCGGTGGGCGCTAGAGTTCGCGCAAGAAGTTGGCGATGTCGCGTTTACTCAAAAGCGAGGTGCGGGCGCGCTCAGCGTAGATGATACTGCAAAAATCACGAACCGCCGTAGGCAGCGTGTCATTCACAACCACATAGTCGAACTCTTTTACGGCGCGAATCTCTTCGCGGGCGCGCGCCAGACGTTTTTGAATCCGGCTTTCGGAGTCGGTACCGCGTCCGCGCAGACGGCGCTCGAGTTCACTTAAGCTCGGCGGCGCAATAAAAATCATGATCGCCCCCGGCATCTTTGCCTTGACCTGCCGCGCACCGACTAACTCGAGTTCTACCAAAACGTCTCGGCCCTCCGCCAAAGCGTTCTGGACCGCTTCTGCCGGGGTACCGTAAAAGTCACCGACGTATTCGGCGTACTCCAAAAGCGCGTCCTCGGTAATCAGCGCTTCAAACGCCGCTTTCTCGTAAAAAAAGTACTGTTTGCCGTGAACCTCACCCGGGCGGCGGCCCCGCGTCGTCGCGGAGATTGAAAAGTACAGATCGACGTTCGGGAGCGCGGCCTGCCGGATGGTGTCTTTACCGACCCCTGAAGCGCCCGTCATCACGAACAAAATCCCGGGCCGGCCCGGACGTTTAGCTGCGGTTCCGGAGGTTACGTCCAAGCTCACGTCAGAGAACATACATCATCAGGGCATTACCCAGATTAAGCGCAGAACATACGTTGCGCTCCCTCAGCCGTAAACGGCGCGGGGTATAGGGCGATAGACACGGCAAAACAGCGACAAACGGCGACATGGGAGAATGTAACACGAAGTGACGCGTCCGGGCGACAACCCGAACAACCCGTAGCGAAAACATACGAGCTAACGAAAACACGTACACAGAGAAGCCTTTGGCGGACAAATCGGTGGACAAAAGCGTACTAGCTGATATTTCACACCCGGACGTTTGTCCCGGCAGTATGCTGGGCCATTGAAACAAGTCCTTAAGGGTCGCAGCTCAGCAGGTTCCGGGCGTGCGCCCTAGAGGTTGTCAAACAAAGAAACCCGGGCCGACACCCCTGCAAGCGCCCGGTTTATACCCTTTAGGAAGGGGACATACGCCTAAGGAGACCTGATGAAACCAACGATATTTATGCCACTGCTAACAAAACTGCTGCTAACTTCATGCCTCCTCAGTGCCAGCTTTGGTCTGGCGCAACCCCTGCTGACGAGTTACGAGGACGCGACTGCTGCGCTGCGCTCGAGTATCGCCGCCTTTCCAAGCGACCAGGTTGAAAGTCTGGACGCCTTGAGGCAGGCCGAAATCGCCTTTGAGCCACTCGGGGCGTTGCTCAAGCCGACCCTCCGCAGCGGTCTGAACGCGACCTTCAGCCGCGCGGAAGAGGCTATCGTCAACCAGAGCGAGACCGACCTGCAGGTGCAGTCCGCCGTACTGCAGGGCGGCTTCGGCCGCGCCGTTTACCAGCAGGCCCTCCAGAACGCGGCAAACGGTGACCTGGAGAGTGCCCGGAATTTCTTGAATGTACTAGGCCGGGACTTGGGGTTTGCGGACGCGCAGTTTAGCGGCTTGGCGCAAGCGGCGTTGCAGGGTGCGTTCGAGGCGCGGTTGGCGGCGCGCGGTCTCGCACAACTCGGCACCTTCGGCGGCAACCTCGAAGACCGCTACCGGACGCTCGCGCAGCTCTACAGCTACATTTTTCTCGTGCAAGACTCGCCGCGTCTGCCGCCGAAAACGCAAGATACCGTGATCGGCACGATCCGGGCGCTCGTCGCAGAACGTCCGATTGACGAGGGGATAAGCCTGCTCAGGGCGCAACTTACCGGGTTTGCCAGGAGAGCCGAACGCGCCGAGGCGGAAGCAGTAGCGCAAACAGACAGTGCTGGAGCCGGGGACAACTCCGGGGACAGTGCTAAAGACGGTGCTGGAGACGGTGCCGGAAACGGTAACGGAGAAACGGCAGCTCGGACTCAGGCACAACCCGACCCGGCAACTGCCCCGAACCAGACGACCGGGAGCGACGCCTCAGAGAACGGTTCCGGCGCGGCCCCGTTTGTGCCCCCGGTTACGACCCTTGACGACGCCCTAACGGACGGCAACACGCAGCCTACCTTTCCAAACCCCGCAACCAGCTCGGGCCAGACCGAACCTGTTCAAACCGACGTTACGGAGCCCGGTGTGGCTCCCGCGCTACCCTTTTTGACCCCGGACGTGCGCGACCTGCTTTTCATCGCCGCCGGGCTACTCGCGCTCGTAGGGCTTGTCCGGCTGCTATTTGCCCCCAACACGTCGCCGTGGCAAGACGCAGCGCTCGCTCTCTTGCTCTTACCCGCCGTCGCCCAAGGCTTCGTCGCGCTTGCCGATCTCCTCGCACCGCTTGTCGATCAGCCGCAGCTCGCTCAGGCCGGCAGCTATTCACTTTTTGTAAATCCGGTGATGCAGCTCGTCTGGGTTTCCCTGACCGTTGCCGCCGTGCTCTGCCTTGCTATTGGCTGGCGCACTGCAGGACATGCAGCCGAACGTATAACCGACCACCAAAGCGAAGCGGATAAGACGACCCCGCCGGAGCGCGACCGGAGCGCCGCAGGGCAAGCGCCGGGCTACGCACCCCGGTCGGCCCCCCTTGCGACAGGTACCCTCGACTGGGACGAAGACTTCTAGAGATGGCGAACGCGCTCTATAAGGCAGCCGTCCGTGAACTCGA
Organism: uncultured Trueperaceae bacterium; assembly: GCA_963799485.1. Lineage (GTDB taxonomy): Bacteria > Deinococcota > Deinococci > Deinococcales > Trueperaceae > Truepera. The sequence continues at coordinate 80,207 of CAWCXJ010000001.1, read as the reverse complement.
GGCGGTGCTCTCCCCCCGGCTCGTGTCGCAGGCGCTGCACGAAGGGCTCATCACCGTCGGCAAAACCCCTGAAACGCTTGCGCCACAAGACGCCGAGGTGATTTTGCGGGGTCGGGTGCTCCCGCGCCTGACACTTTCACTCGGTGAGGCAAAGGCGAAAGAGACCGTTCAAACCATATCCGAAAAGCTTGTTCAGGTTGCGGTCGGTGCGGAAAAAGCGCTAAGCCTGAGCGCGCAGGCGCGGGCAATAGGACTGCTGCAAGCTTCGCTCAAGCCGTTTAACATCTATTTCGAGTGGAGTGAAACCCAGAAACTGCGCGCGCAACTCTCGCTTATCGAAACCGAACACGCCGCGACCCGCAACGCCAGTGAGCTGATTGCGGCGGCTCAGGTTCAACTCGGCGTGTTGCAACAGAAACTCAACGACCAGCTCTCGGTGCAGGCGCGCGAACTGGCGCTCTTGGAGGCCACCTGGGGCGAACACAGCAGCCTGGGCAGCCCCAAAGTGCGGCGTTTGAGTGGACTCCTAGAACTGATTCGGGGAGCCCAGGAAGCGCAGCAGCGGGTTCCGGCAGAGGTTGAACGGGCGCATCAACTCGCAGGCGACCTGCGCGCGGAAAAGCTCAGGATTTTAGGTGACGAGGCGCGTGAGCTGCGCGCCTTACCCGAAACCTTCGGTACACTTTTGGCCCTCGAGCCCGCCCTCGGCGAAAAACTTGCCGGGTTGCAAAAGCAAGTTGCCGACGGAAACGTTTTAGGCGACAAGCTCCGAACTTTTCGCAGCGAGCTCGAGGCGCAAAGAGAAACCCTTCGCAAGAGTTTGGCAGAAGAGTTCCATACGCTTAAGTACGGGGTCGAAAATCCTGAACTCGCGCAGCTGCTCAGGCTCTCGCTCAAGGTGCTGGAAACGGCGCTCCCACCCGCTGCCGACGTCAAGCGCGTTCGTGACCTGCTCCGCGCGGGCGACCTCGACCCGGAACACCTAGCCGACTTTCACCGCCTCGAGACCGACGCCGAGAGCTACCGCGTCGTGGCGAGCGATTCAGGTCGGGCACTCGAGAGCTTTTTGACCGTGGCGCGTGAAGGGCTCGAGAAGGCCCACCTCCTCCCCAATTTAGACGAGGGTTGGACGCTTTTGAAGAGGGCCAAAGCCGAGCAGCAGCGGAGCGCCCAGAGCTTCGTGGGCCGGGTCGCCGCCGCTCAAAACGCCGCCACGCCGCTTCAAACGCTCAACTCGGACGCGGCGCTGACGCTGCGCTGGCAGCTCGGGGCGCTAAGCGCGCAGCAGGGCGCGTCACAGCGCGTTTCTCCCAAGCGTCAAGCCGAACTCGAGGCGAGTTTGCGGGAGACCGAAGCGCTGATTGCCGGGCTGCAAGAAGAGGCCGAGGCGACCCGCGCCGTCGCCGCCCAACTGTTGGCAGGAAACGACGCGCTAGACGATATGCTGGGTGGTCTAGAGCTGTTTGCCGGGCCGCCCCGAGCAGCCGCCAAACCTGCTATCCCGGCAACTTCACCGTCTACGCCTCACCCGGAGGTGCAAGCTTGGCTCGAGCGTCAAGCCGCGCACGAAGGTGTCGCCGGACTCGCACTCTTTATCGAAGCCGATACGCTCGTTTCAGGCAACCTGCCGACGGCGGTCAAAACGCTGCAACGCGCCGTGCGCCTAACCAAACGGCGCGCCGACACCCTGGGGCAGGGGCTGGGAGAAGAGGACGCTACAACGCTGAGCGTCGAAACCCAGGGTTATACGCTCGTGATCTTCTGGTTGACCCGCGCCCGCAGCCTCGCTCTCATAACCCGCGCCCCGAGTTGGCGCGGCGCGGTTCGGCAAGCTGCGCTCGACGCCCTGCCCGAACTCGTCACGCTCCTCGAACCGGTCGGCGCGCCCGGCTAGAAGGTATGTCGGTCTACCGACTCAGCTGCATAAACCGGAAGTTGGAAGTAAAAGCGTAAAACGAACCCAGCAGGGAGCAGTCGAACTTGGCTTTACCGGGTCAGCTCGCGTTGCAGGTAGATTGCCGGATTTAGCATTGCTACGCTAGGTTGACGCCGCTATACCCTTGGGGACATGCCCTTAGTGAGCACAAGCAGGTCATCGTCAGAATGTGCGTTCCAGTCGGTAAACCTTAAATGGAAAGTGTTACCGACCAGATAACACCTGCTAACAATCTGCTGTAATGGCGTTATGGCCCTGCTCGGCTCGCTCGCAGACACGCAAAATCTCGCCCAAAGCCTCGTACAGCGCGCACCTCCGGGTGCGCTGCTGCTGCTTGTCGGGCCGCTCGGTAGCGGTAAAACGGCGTTGGTTCAGGCGCTCGGGCGGGCGCTCGGTAGCGGCGCGCAGGTCAGCAGCCCGACGTATACGCTTATTCACGAGTACCCGACGCCTGAGGGCGTACTCGTTCACATCGACGCCTACCGCCTGGGCGACGCCGAGACACTTTTCGAGTTAGGACTCGAGGATTACCTGGAGCGGGCGCGGCTGACCGCTGTCGAATGGGGAGAAGGTCTCTTAAAAACCTTTCCGGACGCTCTTGTCGTGCGGCTCTCACTCGAGGATGACGTGCGCCGCGCCGCCGTAACGCAGGGCGACCGACCCCTTTTTTAAGGCTATGCCGGTTTAAGGTTATGCTGGTGCTGTGGCTTACCTCGGTGTGGACTGCTCGAGCCCGTATCTCGCCCTCGCGCTCTACCGGGGCGGGGTGCTTGCCACTATAAGCGAAACTGTAGGCCGCGACCACGCCAGACGCCTGCCCACCGCCCTAGACGCACTGTTTACTCAGGCAGGATTGACGCCCAAAGACCTCCGGGGGGTCGGGGTCGGCGTCGGGCCGGGGTCGTACACGGGGCTCCGGGTCGGGGTCGCCGCCGCACGGGGTATCGCGCAGGGTTTGGGTATTTCGTTACGCGGCGAAAGCACCCTGGCGGCAATGGCAGCGGGCGTTTTAGGCGACCATGAACCGCGCGGCGTCGTTGCTTTGGACGCGCGGCGCGGCAACGTTTACGCGGGCGTGTTTCAGTGGCGCAGGGGCGAACTGGTTCAAGAAGGGGAGCTGGTGAAGCTCGAGCGGACGGCGGCGCAGGCGCTGGGGTTCCCGGCGGGGTCGCCGCTACGTCTCCCCTACTTCGAAGCTGTCCCGCCGGACGCGGGTTATCTGGCGCGCCGCGCCGGGGGCGGCGCGAACCGGGTGACGCCCCTCTATCTCTAGAATCCGTTTCGATTTCTTCAGGCCGACTTCAGCGAGCGGGGTATACTGCCCTGTGACCTTCGTCGTTACCGCTGTTTTTACCGGTGCTGTTTTTACCGCTATGATGCTCCCGCCGCCAGAGACCGTGCGCGATGTTTAGACCTCAGGAGATCGGCGTCGATCTGGGCACGGCAACGGTTCTAATCTACGTCAGGGGCAAGGGCGTCGTACTCCGCGAACCCTCGGTCGTCGCACTTGCCAAAGAGACCGGCGAGGTGCGCGCCGTCGGCGAAGAAGCCTACCGGCTACTCGGACGTACCCCCGGCAGCGTCGTCACGGTAAGACCGCTGCGAGACGGCGTGGTTGCCGACTACGCGCTGACCAAAAAGATGCTGGGAGCGTTTCTTCGGCGTGTGCTGAGCGGGCCGGGCCGTCTTTTGGGGTACAACGTTATGGTCTGTGTTCCGCCCGGAGTTACCGACGCCGAAAAACGCGCGGTGCTGCAGGCGGTGCGTGAGGTCGGCGCGAAGCAGGCACGCCTGATCGAAGCGCCGCTCGCCGCCGCCATCGGCGCAGGTCTAGACGTCACCGAACCGACCGGCAAGCTGATTGTCGATATCGGCGGCGGCACCACCGACGTGGCCGTCATCAGCTTGGGCGGCGTGGTCGTCGCAGAATCTTTGCGAATTGCCGGGAGTGAGTTCGACGAGGCCATCGTGCGCTTTATCCGGCACAAGGAAAATATGCTGATCGGCGACCGCACCGCCGAGGAGATCAAACTTCGGGTCGGAGCGGCACTTAAAGGTTCGGACGAAGTCGGCAGCTTCGAGGTGCGCGGGCGTGACATCACCAGCAGTATGCCGAAAAACGTGGTCGTGACCACCGACGATGTGGTAGAGGCGCTCCGCGATCCCCTCGAGAAGCTCGTCGCGGCAGTTCAGCGCGTTTTGGAAGCTGCCCCCCCCGAACTCGCTGCGGACGTTATCGACAAGGGCATCGCCGTAACCGGCGGTGGGGCGCGCCTGCGTAACCTCGCCGATCTCTTGGGGCAAGCGACCGGTCTGCCCGTCGTCGTGGCGGAAAACGCTGCCGACTGTGTGGTGCTCGGCACCGGCAGGGCGCTCTCGCTGACCGAACCTGAGGACGCCCTCGTTTCCGAGCGTTTTCCGGAGCGCCAGCCTTGAGCCGACTTGCAAAGCACACAAGTTTCTGTAGCCGCTACTGGCTATGATTACTCGCGCAAGTTTCTTCGCACTCACCGTGTTTTTGGGCATGTTTGGTAGCGTACGCGCCGCCACCCCGATGCCCCTTGCTGCCCTCGAGCCCGGTCAGACCGGTTACGCCCTCACTGCCGTAGCCGGCAACCGAATCGCACGTTTTGACGTCGAGGTTTTAGCACTCCAGTACGACGCCGGCACCGGCTTTCCGCTGGTGCTGATTCGGGCGAGCGGGAAGGTTATCGAAGACGCCGGCGGTATCGCCTCGGGTATGAGCGGCAGCCCGGTCTACCTGCGTTACGGGGGCAAAGACGCACTCCTGGGGGCTGTCAGCTTTACCTTTCCGGAGAGTACCGGAGGCTTGGGGCTCGTTACGCCGATTGCGACGATGCGCCGCGCCGATCCGCGTGCTGAGCCAAAAACGGACAAACGCACCGCGTTCGGGCCGGAAATCGACTTTAGCCGCATCGTTCCCGTCCGCACACCGCTGCTCATTTCAGGGTTGTCGGAACGTGCGGGGGCATTTTTAGGGCCGCTGTTGGCCGACTCGCTCGAGCCCCTTAATCTCCCGGTGGCAGGGACACGCCTCCAAAACGCCTACGCGCGGCAAGACGAGGCCTTCAAGCTCCAACCGGGGAGCGCGATCAGTGTGCAGCTCGTCCGGGGTGACGTGACCGTCGCCGCCGTCGGGACGCTGACGATGCTGGAGGACGATGAGTTCTGGGCGTTCGGACATCCGCTTTTAGGGCGCGGGCCGGTATCGCTGGCGCTCGCGCCCGCCTACATCACTGCGCTCGTCCCGAGCCGCACCACCCCTTTCAAGCTCGCCGACAGCGGACGGCGGATTCTTGGCAGCGTGACCCAAGACCGACCTTACGCGATCAGCGGGGTTGTCGGCAAGGCTCCCGAGTTCGTCCCGGTAACGCTTCATTTTAGCGGTGACGCGGGTGCGCTCGAGAAACGCTTCGAGGTCGCGGGCGACGAACGCCTTTACGCGCCGCTCTTGGCCTCGGCGACGTTGCAAGCTTTCGACGAACTGCTAGCGGCGCGTAGAGGCGGTACTGCGGAGCTGGCGTGGGACATCACCCTCGCGGGGGGCCGGAGAGTGCGGGCGCTCGAGCAGACCGCTTCACCGGACGACCTCGCTTTCGCCGCCGCCGGCCTCGCCGCCGAACCGCTCGCCCTTTTTGCCGGAAACCCGTTTCAGGCTGCCGAGGTCACGCGCGTTTCGATGAGTATTCAGGTCAGGCAGCAGGAGCGCGTCGCCGAGCTTGTCGAAGTCGTTCCGGAACGTACAAACCTCGAGGCGGGCGCGACGTTGTTTCTCAACGTGCGGCTGCAACCCTACCGCACAGAGCCCGTCGTCGAGCGCGTCAAGGTGCGGCTCCCGCCCAAACTGCGCGGCGCGGTGACGCTGAGTGTGCGCGGCGGCGCGACCCCTGCCGAGGGCGAAGGCGACCTGCGTCCACTCTTGTCGTTTGCCGAACTCTTAGGCGCGATCGAAGACAATGTGCAGGCGAGCGAACTCGTCGTCGAGGCGACCGTGGGGGGTAAAGCGAGACTTTTGACGCGCCTCAGTCTGCCGTACCTCATTTCGGGAAGCGAATACGTCGACCTAAAGGTGCGTGGCCCAAAACAGCCTGCAGCGCGGCCCCCTGAATCAGCACCTGCGCCCGACAACCCACCCGACGAGACACCCGAAACCCTGCCGGAAACAGGCCCCCGCGAAGACCCGTTAGAGGAGAACCCGCCGCTCGAGCCGAGCATCGACCTGGGGTTTACTCGTTTTCTGGAGCAGCCGTGACGGACACTACGATAAGTACTGCCGTGAGTACTACGATAAGTACTGCGGCAAGCAAGGTAAAGGGCACAGCGAACGCTACCGACGCGGAGACTTTAGCGCAAAAGCTCGGCGGGCGACTCAGCGGTGAAAACCGCCCCGTCACCACTTTACTGTCAGCCGATAACCTGTCACTTACCAACCTGTCACCCGAAGACCTGGACCACACGCCTCAGCACGGGAGTGTGGTCGTTGTTTCGGCGGCGCAGTTAGCAGCGTTTCGAAATCACGCAGACATACCGCAGCTGGGCGCGCTCGTTATTCCAAATGGAAGCCTGGGGCCCGGCGGCTCTAACACCTTCTCTTGTCCGGTTATTACCGTCCCTGACACCCGGCTTGCGTTCGCGCAACTGACCGCGATTTTTGCGCCCCCGGTCCCGCAAGCGGTCATTGCAGAGACGGCAGTTATTCACCCGGACGCGGTGCTCGGCGAAGGGGTCGGCGTCGGCGCGGGGACGGTTGTCGGCGCGGGGGTCAGCGTTGGCGCAGGGTGCCGTATCGGGGCGGGGTGCGTATTGGGTGACGGGGCTGTTTTGGGCGAAGGAACGCGGCTACTGGCCAACGTCACGCTTTATCCGGGGGTGCAACTCGGCGCGCGGGTCATCTTGCATAGCGGCGTGGTGGTCGGCGCAGACGGTTTCGGTTACGCCTTCGGGCCGCAGGGTGCGGTTAAAATCCATCATCTTGGTACGGTCGTTTTAGAAGACGACGTAGAGGTCGGGGCAAACAGTTGTATCGACCGCGGGACGCTTCACGAAACCCGTATCGGCGCTCGCACCAAAATCGACAATCTCTGTCAAATCGGGCACAACGTCGTGATGGGTTCGGATTGTGTCGTTGCGGGGGCGTCGGCGATTGGCGGCAGCACCGTACTCGGGCGCGGGGTCGTTTTGGGAGGACAAGTCGGTGTCACCGACCACGTTCAGCTCGGTGACGGGGTGCGGATTGCGGGGGGCTCGAGCGTCCTCAAAAGTGTCCCGGCGGGTGAGGTTTGGGCGGGCTATCCGGCGCGGCCCCACCGCCGCTGGGTTCGTGAGCTCTACTTGCTGAGCAAGCTCGAGGCGCTCTGGAAACACCTTAAAAACGACCCTGGAAACAGAAAAAACGATGATTAGCGGTTACGGCCTCCATACCGGCGCACCGTCGTGGGTACACCTGCACCCGGAGACAGGCGGGGTGCGGTTTCGGCGCGGCAAACAGGAGATTCCGGCGCGGCTCGAGTTCGTCACCGAAACGAACCGCAGCACCACCCTCGGTAGGGACGGCTATCAGGTTTTGACGGTCGAACACCTGCTGGCAGCGCTCGCCGTGCGCGGCTGGTGGTCGGATCTGGTGATCGAAGTGTCCGCCGACGAAGTGCCGATTCTAGACGGTTCCGCCGCACCCTGGCTGGGGCTTTTGGACGACCTCGGCGCGCCGCCGCCCGCACCGCCGGGGTTTGTCGTCGGGCACGCGTTTGCGCTCGAGCAGGGTGAAACGCGCTGCCGCGTCTTGCCCGGCAACCCCGAACTTTGCGCCGAGATCGACTTCGCGCACCCCGCAATCGGTCGGCAGCGGTGGTGCGGCGGCCCGGAAGGGTACGAGACGCTGCTCCACGCCCGGACGTTCGGCTTTTTGAGCGAGCTGGAAAAACTGCGCGAGAACGGCCTTGCGACCGCCGCCAACCTGGAAAACGCCATCGTTTACGGCGACGCCGGGCCGATGACCGAGCTGCGCGTGCCCGACGAACCCGTCCGGCACAAGGCGCTCGACGCGCTCGGCGACTTTTATCTGCTCGGCAGGCCACTGTTGGGACGGCTCGAGGTCATGCGGGGCTCACACAGCGCACACGTTGCCTTCGCACGGGCACTTTTGCGCGAAGCTATGTTACTCTCACTCGTGCCTTCGCCTGCGGGCGACCCCGGGGAGTTACCTTGACCAAACCTAGCAACTCGCTCCAACCTAGAGGTGTGCGGTGAAACGCCTCCACGTCGCCGTCGTCGGTTTTGGCGTGATGGGTAAAAACCACGCGGGCGTCTACGCCGCGCTACCCTATACCGATCTCACTGCTATCGTCGACCCGAGCGAAGAACGCCGCGCCGAGGCTGCCCAGCGCTTTGCCGTTGCCACCTATTCGGACGTGACCGCACTGCTCGAGGCCGAAACACTCGACGCCGCCAGTGTCGCCGCGCCGACGAGCGACCATTGCCACGTGACCGAACAGCTACTAGGGGCCGGGGTTCACGTGATGGTCGAAAAGCCGGTCGCCGGCAGCGTTCCTGAAGCCGAACGGATGGCCGCGCTCAGCCGCACCCAGGGTTTGATCTTGCAAGTTGGGCACATCACCCGTTTTTATCAAGCCGTCGAGCTGTTAGGCGAACGTATCAGCGAGCCCTACCTCATCGAAGCGCGGCGGTTGACTCCGAACGCCCGTATTCAAGACGTCGGCGTTATTCTAGACCTGATGATTCACGATATCGACATCGTGCTGGGCATCGTTCCGTACCCGATTCGGAGCGTGCACGTCTCCGGGCACATCTTGAGCGAGACCGGGCATGAAGACATCGCCGCTGCCCAGATTACCTTTAGCAACGGCTGTATCGCCCGCTTTTTGGCCTCACGCGTCGCTCCCGACGCCGAACGCACGCTCGTGATTGCCGAAAAGAAACAGACGCTCCGGGTGGACTTCGGCAAAGAGCCGCACACCGAGGTGTCGATTTACCGGCCCGTCGCCGAGGGTGCCGGACATACCAGCCACTCCGAGATTCAGATGGACAGGCTGATCGTTCACGAGGACAACCCTTTGCGGCGCGAGTTAGAACACTTCCTCGCCCGTATCCGCCGCCGCACCCCACCAATTGGTACCTTGGACGACGACCTGCGCGCGCTGCAGCTCGCCACGCAACTCGTGACCGACCTCCACGCACAAAACGACCTCACCCGGCAGATGGTCTTGACGTGAGTACCGACCCGAAAAGCCCCCTCGAGCTGCGCGCGCTACTACCGCACCGCTACCCTTTTTTGCTCGTCGACGCCTTCGTCTCACAAGACGGAGACGCCTTCGAATGCCGTAAAAACGTTTCGTTTAACGAACCCTATTTTCAAGGCCATTTTCCCACTGAACCCGTGATGCCGGGGGTTTTAATTATCGAAGCGCTCGCCCAGGCGTCCGCTGTCGGTTTAGCGGTGCGTGAAGGCTGGACGGGACCGGATACCGAACCGCAAATTGGCTACCTCGCCGGGGTCGATGGGGCCAAATTCAAGCGCAAGGTCGTTCCCGGCGACGTGTTGCGGCTCGTCGGCACCATCACGCTCTTTCGCCGCCGCCTCTGCCGCGTCGAAGCCAAAGCCCTGGTCGGGGATGAAGTTGCCGCCGAAGCCACCTTGTCGTTCGTTTTCGCTTCATAACCACCCTTATGAGTACGTTGGCAACGGTTCACCCTTCGGCGGTCGTTTCGTGGAGTGCCGAACTCGGGGAGGGCTGCGTCGTCGGGCCGTTTGTCGTCATCGAAGCGGGGGTCAAGGTTGGTGAAAACGCCGTTATTCAAACCGGCAGCGTGCTGCATACCGGGAGCCGCGTCGGAGCGGGTTGTCGCGTCGGGCCTTACGCGGTCGTCGGCGGGGCACCGATGGACACGGCGTTTCGCGGCGAACCAAGTTTTACGGTGTTAGAACAACAGGTGACGCTGCGCGAATTCGTAACCGTTCACCGGGCGAGCGGCGAAGGGAATGAAACCAGGGTCGGCGCGGACACGCTGGTTATGGCGTCGGCGCATGTGTCGCACAACGCGCGGGTCGGGCGGGGCTGCGTACTCACCACGCAAGTACAGCTTGGCGGGTACACGCAGGTCGGCGATTACGCGGTACTCGGCGCGGCGGCAATGGTACATCAGCACTGCCGTATCGGAGCACACGCCATGTTCGGCGCAGGGAGCGCGTCGAACCGGGACGTGCTGCCCTTTAGCATGGCGCGGGGCAATCCGGCGCGGCACTACCGCCTTAACCGGGTCGGTTTAGCACGTCGCGGTGTGGGCGGGGAGCGTTACCGTTATCTGGAAAAGGCTGTGCGGGCTTTTCGTCACCGAGACTGGGCACTGCTGAAAGAACTCGCACTTCTTAGTGACGATGTGCACCTGATGGTTGAGTTTCAAGCCTCAGCCAAACGCGGGCTTTCCGCGTTCGTTTAGAGGTTTATCGTGGCTGGTGACATCATACTGCTCAGCAACGGCCCCGGCGAACTCTATACCTGGGTGCGCCCGGTACTCGCCGAACTGCGGCGGCAAGCCCCCGAACGGCACGTTACGGTGAGCCTCATTCCGTGCCAGTTTGCCAGCGGCAGTGAGACGAAAATCGCCGAGACTTTCGGCGCGGATAAGGTCACGAGTCCGAAAGATTTTCTGGGGCTTATAGCCGGAAACCGCGCGGTGTTCGGGGCGCAGGCCGAAACCGTGCTCGGGCTCGGCGGCAGCGCCGACCTTGCGTTACGGCTTGCGGCTAAGTTACGCGCCCCGGCCTACCGCTATTCCTTCGTCCCGTACTGGCACAAAAAACTTAGGACGCTGTTTGTCGATTCACCGCGCACGGCGCAAAGGGCGCGGCTTTTAGGTGCACCGGGGGGACGCACGGAAGTTGTCGGCAACCTCGTCGCCGACGCCGCCCAGCTGAGTGAACCCGTGACGGAGCGCGGCGCGCCGCATATCGTGATGATGTGCGGCTCCCGTGACGGTTTTGCCGTCCACATTATTCCCTTCATGCTGGCACTTACCGACGCGCTCTACGCGCACTACCCGAACGCCCGCTTTGTCTGGCCGGTCAGCCGGTTGCTGAGTGAAGAAACGCTGGCGCAGGGGGCCGCCGGAGCCGAACAAGACACCCTCGGTGGGATCTCCGGAAAACGTGTGGGGGACGTTATCATGACGCCGAGCGGGGCCAAGCTCGAGCTCGTCCCCGAAAACACCCGCTACGCCCACATGCGCGCCGCCGACCTCGCCGTAACCATCCCCGGTACGAACACCCTAGAACTCGGCATCGCCGGGGTGCCGTCGGTGGTTTTGTTGCCGCTCAATAAACCCGAAGTGATTCCGCTCGAGGGCCCCGGACACTGGCTTTCGCTCGTGCCGCTGGTCGGCCCCAGCCTAAAACGCCGCGCGGTGCTCTTAGCCGCGCCGCACCTGCCGGTGAGTTTGCCGAACAACCTGAGCGGGGAGAAGTTGATGGTGGAGCTTAAAGGTACGCTCACGCTGGGCGGGGTACTGGCTGAAGTTTTGAGGTTATTGGACGATGAAGCTGAACGAAACCGGCGGCGCGAACGGCTACTTGCGACCATGCCGAGGCCGGGGGCCGCCACCAAACTCGTCACCCGGCTGTTAGCAGGATGACGCTGCCCAGCCTCCTTTTACCCCGCACCGCGCTGACGCTCTGGGGCGCACTGGCGGCGGCAGTCAACGCGCTCGTGCGGGTTGCCGTCGCGCCGCTTTTGGTACAACCACTGCTAGATCAAGTGTTCGTCCGGGGCAATTTCGACGCGCTGACGCGGGTTTTGTGGGTCGGTGGCGGGGTGCTGCTATTGGGCGCGGTCGCGCTCTGGGCGCAAGACGCGGTGTTCGGCACGCTCGCGGCGCGGGTGGGGGCGGCGTGGCGGCGGGGTCTCTACCGGACGCTGCTGGGCCAGACCGCGCCCAGCGCCGAAAAGACCAGCGGCGGCCTGACCGGGCGCGTTTTAGCCGACCTTAACCAAGTCGAGGCGTTCGTTCAGGTCGGTCTCGGCACCTTTATCGCCGAAACGCTGACGCTTCTTTTGAGTTTCGCGTATCTGCTCTACGTCAACCCCGGTGCGACACTTTTACTCCTCGGCCTGTCGTTGCCGCTCGCCGGGGCGCTCGTCTGGGCGGGCGGGTTTATCCGGCGGCGGAGTTTGCAGACGCAAGGGCTGTTAGAAGAGACGAGTTCGCACCTGCAAGAAGGGCTGGCTCAGCTCGAGGTCGTCCGGGCGTTTGGGCTCGAGACGTTTTTACTCGGACGTTTCGAAAGGGCGAATATGGGGGCGGCGCGGGCGCAGGCGAGCCGTACCCGCTGGGCCGCGCTGCAAACCCCGCTCGCGCAGGCGCTCGGGTTTGCGGCGCTCGCCGGACTCCTCTTGTACCTGACTAGAAGCGTCCAAAACGGCGCGATGAGTCTGGGTGAAGTCGGCGCGTTCGTGACGCTTTTGGCGCTGCTGTCAACGCCTGCCCAGCTTTTACCTCGCGCCTACGCTCATTTGCAGAGTGCGCGGGCGGGCGCAGCGCGGCTTCTGGAATTGCGTGACTTGGAGCCCAAAGTAGCGCAGACTAGGCTCGAGCCCACCCCTCCACGCCTCCCAAGAATGCAGCTGTCCGGCGTAACGTTTCGGCGCGACCACGAAACCGTTCTGGACGACCTTACCCTTACGTTGACCGGCCCCGGCCTCGTCGCCCTGACCGGGCCGAGTGGCGGCGGCAAAACGACCCTGCTCAAGCTACTGCTGGGCTTGCTGACACCGACTTCAGGCACCGTAACGCTCGCAGGCACCGATTTGTCACGCTATCCGGACGCAGAACGTCAGCGCCGCGTGGCTTACGTCCCGCAAGAAACGCTGCTCTTCCGCGCCTCACTACGCGACAACCTGACGCTCGGTGAGACCTTCTCTGATGAAACGCTCCGGGCTGTTTTACGGGAGGTTGGGTTAGAGGAGACGGTACGAGCGCGCGGTCTGGACGCCGTACTCGCCGAGAGCGGCGCGGGGCTTTCGGGGGGGCAGCGGCAGCGTCTTTCGGTCGCCCGCGCCCTCTTGCGAAACCCCGATGTGCTGCTGCTAGACGAACCGAGTGCGAGTCTGGACGACGAAAGTGAACGGGTACTCGTCGAGGTGCTAAAAACACAGGCCAAAACGCGGCTTGTGGTCGTCGTGGCGCACCGTCCGGCGCTTGCACTGGCGGCGGAGCGGGTGTTACGGTTGGGGCGCGGTCATCTCTCCGAACTTGCCCATATGCCGGTATGAACTACGACCCCCTCGCCGAGCTTTACGACCTGCAATACCGAAACTACCGCGACGACCTGCCCTTTTACACCCGTTTAGCCGACGATTACGGCGGCCCGGTGCTAGAACTCGGTGCAGGCACGGCCCGCGTCTCCGCCGCCCTCGCACGGGCCGGTCATGAAGTCGTGGCGCTCGAGCCCTCCCCTGAAATGACTCGGCGCGGTCAAGTACGGTTGGGAGCTGAAAGTCTAAACAGCGTGACTTACGTTCAAGGCGATATGAGAAAAGTACGTTTAGAACGGCAGTTTCCCCTTATCATCGCCCCGTTTAATACGCTGATGCACGCCTACACGCTTTCTGATCAAGACGCGACCTTGCAGACCGTAAAAACGCACCTGGCACCGGGCGGGCGCTTTGCTTTCGACCTCTACACGCCGAACTTCAATGAGCTCAACGTTTTACGGCTCGAGCCCGAATGGACGCACGTCGGCGGTGAGCAGAGCGAGCTGTTTTTACTGCAAACCCACGACCCCGACACCCAGACCCTGACCTCACACTATTTTTTAGACACGACGGACGAGACCGGGATTTTACGGCGGCAGCGCAGCACGCTGACGCAGCGCTATTTTTACAGGTTTGAACTCGCGCGCGCCCTCATCCAAAACGGTTTCAGCCACGTTCAGTTTTACGGCGACTTCAGCCGTAGCCGGTTCTCCGCCGACGCACCGCACCTCGTCGTCACCGCATCGTAACCACGTCACTACCACGTCATAACCACATCACAGCTCGATCTGTGCCGTAGCTGACGCAAGCTTTCTTTTACGCCGCGTTAAGCTGGCCTTTCGCGCACACGCGAACCTTATGGACACTCTTCTTAAAGACCTCAGCTCGCCCGATACCTACGAAGTCGTCATGGCGCTCCTGGGCGTCGCGTTTATCGGCGCAGCCTGGTTGCCGCGGCTGCTGCAAGGTCGGGCACTCTCGTTTCCCATCGTTTACGTCGGGCTGGGCATCGTGCTCTTCAGCCTGCCGCTCGGTCTGCCCAATCCGGAACCGCTCGCCAACCGCGCTTTTACGGAACACTTTACCGAACTGCTGGTGATCGTCGCGCTGATGGGCGCAGGTCTCAAGATAGACCGCCCGCTCAACTTTCGCAGTTGGGGCGTCACCTGGCGGCTTTTAGCCGTCGTGATGCCGCTAACCATTGCGGCGACTGCGCTGCTGGGCTGGTGGGTTATCGGTTTGGCCCCGGCGTCGGCGCTGCTTTTAGGTGCGGTGCTCGCGCCGACCGACCCGGTGTTGGCGGCGGACGTGCAGGTTGGTGGCCCCGGTGAGGGCAAAGAGGACGAGGTGCGCTTCGGCCTCACCTCAGAGGCGGGCTTAAACGACGGCCTGGCGTTTCCGTTTACCTATCTGGCAATTCTAGCGGCAACCTACGGGCTGGCTCCGCAAAACTGGCTGGACGACTGGACGCTCTATTATCTGGTCTACAAAATCGTCATCGGGGCGGCGGTGGGCTGGCTTTTGGGCAGCATCTTGATGCACCTTATCTTCCGGGCCGAGGTCAAAACCAAACTCGCCGAGACCGGTGAAGGTTTTGTCGCGCTCGCCGCCGTGCTGCTCGTTTACGGCGTGACCGAGTTGTTACAGGGCTACGGGTTTTTAGCCGTGTTCGTTGCGGCGCTGGCTTTACGGCACTTTGAACGCGAACACCGCTATCACGTCCAGCTTCACAGTTTTATCGAACAGGGTGAGCGGCTCCTGATGGTCGCGCTGCTGGTAATTTTCGGCGGCGCGGTCGCCCGGGGGCTTTTGAGCGACCTGACCTGGGGCGGCGGCGTGGCCGGGGTCGCTGTTATCTTTTTGCTGAGGCCGCTGTTCGGTCTGCTCGGGCTTTTAGGTACCAAACTGCTGTGGCGTGAGCGGTTCGCGTTGTCGTTTTTCGGAATTCGCGGCGTCGGGTCGTTTTATTATCTGGCCTACGCCATCAATGAAGCCAACTTTCGTGACGCCGACGGGCTGTGGGCTGTGGTGGGGTTTGTGGTGCTGCTCTCGGTGGTTGTTCACGGCGTCAGCGCACCGAGCGCTATCGGCAAGCTCGACAAAAAACGTGGTTATGACGACCTAGAACAACAAGAAACAGGACGCAACTACGGTTTGCACTAACCCTTATCTTTTTTGGGCAGCCTCGAGGTCACTCAGCTGCAAGTCGAGCGCCCCGACCGACATCTGGATTTCCCACACCGAAAGCCCGAGCGACACCATCAGCAGCAGCAAGCTCAGCGTAAAAATGCCTTGTGCAGCCAACATCAGCCCGAAAAAGAGCAGAAACATACAGAACACGCAGCCGAAGAAGCTGGCGACGCCGAGCGCCTGCATCGCGCGGATAAGCCGCACCCGCGCCCGTAAATTGACGATTTGCCCGAGTACCGTGTCTTCGTGCCCGTCCAGATAACGCCGGTGAAGCTCGCGGATCAGTCCGGCGAGGGTCAAAAAGCGGTTGGTGTAGGCCAGCAGCAGGAGTGAAATCGCCGGGAATAGCAGGGCGGGGGTGGTTAGCTCGAGCCTCAAAACTACCCCAGCACGGTTAGCGCCGCGGCGAGCCCCTGCCCCGGAGACACCTTCTGACCCAGCTCCCGTAAAACCTCTTCCAACGCAGCGACGATGATCAGCGCGTCGTAACGGTCGGCGTAACCCATCACCGAGGGGCGAAACAAAACCGGTTTGGCGTCGTCTTGACCCCCCGCAATCCGCATGCCCCGGGCGCTGAAGCCTTTGACAATAGCGGGGGCGGCAATGCCTTCGGGTGCGTAGAGCGCTGCTGTCGCTGCGCTCGGGCGCTCCGCGTAAGGTCTGCAGCCGAGGGCAGCGGCCCCCACTAAGACGGCCTCATTGAGCGTTTTACGGCGCTGCCAGACGTTTTCTAAACCTTCTGCTAAAAGTATGTCCAGGGCGACTGCTAATCCCGCGACTAGTCCCACCGCCGGCGTGTAGGCCGTCTGCCCCTCGCGCTGCTGCTTAAGCTCTTTACGCAAATCGAGATAAAAGGTCGGCAGGAGATTTTCAGACCGCGCCCAAGCCCGCTCCGAAAGCCACGCGAACGCAAGTCCGGGTGGGGTCATCAGTCCTTTTTGACTGCCGGAAAAAATCCCGTCCAAACCCCAGTCTTTCGGGCGCAGCTCGGCAACGCCTAGACTCGTCACGGTGTCAACCAAAAAGAGCGCGTCCGGTACGGTTTCCTGGACAACTTTGGCGATAGCCTTCAACATCGTGTAGGACACCCGTAGACGTTTCCGAATGCGTCGTCATGACGGCGGCGGCGTCCGGGTGTTCTTTGAGGAGGGTGCGGACGGCTTCCGGGTCAGCAGCCTGGCCCCACGGTAACGTCAGCTCGGCAACGTCAAAGCCGTAATGCCGCGCCAACTTGACCCAGCGCTCACCGAACTTGCCTGCGTTGATCCCGACGACCTTCGCGCCTTTGGGAACACACGCCAAAAGTCCGGCTTCAAAACCGGCGGTGCCGCTTCCGGCTAAAATCAGCACGTCGTCTCCGGGAACACAGGCGACCGCAGCGAGTTTGGCTCGAGTCCGCAAAAACAGCTCCTTGAACTCAGGGGTGCGGTGATGGACGACCGGGCGGCTGACGGCTTCTAAAACCTGCGGCGGCACCTCGACCGGGCCGGGCGCGTAGAGACGCAGTTTAAACATCAGAGCCGCACCACCGTCAGGCTCGCCAGTACGTTCGGCAGGCCACGCAACACCTCTAAAACACTCTCCGGCGGTTCGTTGTCGAGACCCAGCGCAAAAATCGCAAAACCGTCGTCGCCTACACGCGAGAGCTGCATCCCCGAAATGTTCACGCCCGCGTCACCCAAAACCGTCCCGACCTTACCGACCGCGCCGGGGCGGTCGTAGTTCGTGCAAATCAGCATGGTGCCTTCGGGCCGGAGTTCGATAGGGTAATCGTCTACCGAAACGATACGCGGTTCGGTGCCTAAAACGGTGCCACCGACGCTGAAACTGCCTTCGTCGGTGGTGAGCTTCACATGCACGTGCGAGGTGTAGCCGCGGCTGCGCGAGGCCGTCACCTTCGAGACGCGGATGTCGCGCTCTTTGGCAATCGAGGGCGCGTTGATGTAGTTGGGCGCTTCGTCTAAGATGGGCTCCAGGAGCCCTTTCGTCACCGCTACCGCCACCGGGTCGGGGTCGCGCGGAAACGTCCCGGAAAACTCAATCTGCAACTCGCGCATCCGGCCCGTTGACAGTTGCGCGACGAGTTTACCCAGTGCCTCACCGAGTTTGAGGTACGGCCCCAGCACCGCCATCACGTCGGGGGCCAGTGCGGGCGCGTTGACCGCGCCGCGTGAGAGGTCGCCGTTTAGCGCGAGCGCCGTGCGTTCTAAAATCTCCGCGCCGACCCTTGCTTGCGCCTCGGCGGTATTTGCGCCCAGGTGTGCGGTCAGCACGACGTTATCGAGGGCTAACAGGGGATTGTCGGGTGAGGGGGGCTCGAGCACATACACATCCAGCCCGGCCCCGAAAATACGTTTCTCACCCAAAGCTGCTAACAAGGCCGCCTCGTCGATGATGCCGCCCCGCGCCGCGTTCACCACCACCGCATCTTGCGGCAGCCGCGCCAGCTCCGCCGCGCCGATAATGCCCTGCGTCTCTTCGGTCAGCGGGGTGTGAACGGTTAAAAAGTTCGAGCGTGAGAGCATCTCGCCCAAGTCGTCTACGAGTTCGACCTTGAGGTCGGCGGCGCGTTGCCGGGAGATATACGGGTCATACGCCAAGACCGTCATCCCGAGACCTTGCGCCCGCCTCGAGACCAAAGACCCAATCCGCCCCAGCCCGACAATCCCGAGCGTCGCATCTTTGACCTCACGGCCCAAGAACTTCCGGTCCCAGGTACCCGAACGAATCTGCTTGTCCGAGCGGCTGACGCCGCGAGCTGCTGCGAGCATCAGCGCAACCGCCAGTTCTGCCGCCGAGACGTTGTTCGATTCGGGGGCGTTCAGGACCAAAATACCCCGCCGCGAGGCCGCCTCGAGGTCGATATTATCGACCCCGACGCCGCCGCGCCCGATGACCTTGAGGCTCTTGGCAGCGCGAATCAGCGCGTCGTCAACTTGCGTGCGGCTCCGGGTGATGATGGCGTCGTAGTCACCAACTACCTTTAACAGGTCACTCCGCGAAATCCCCTCGCGGTAGTCCACCTGAACATTGTCGTACGTTTTATCACCGAGTTGAATCGTATCTGTAACGAGGACTTTGTGCGTCATACCCGCGAATGATACCTCAGTCCGGGCGTCTTACCCTCTTTGTAATGAGAAAGTGCGCCGAGACAAACCTTGGCTGATAGGACTTCAGAGCAGAGCGTCCCGACTTCATCCAACCTGTTAAGCTCTGACTTAAGCTCTAACCTAACTGCCATCACACCCGCTAGACTTAAACGCATGGAGAGGCCCAACCTCGACTTGCAAAAACTCCGCGCCCACTTTGCGCCGCACATCCTCGAGCGGGGGCAAAAGTATCAGCGGAGCGGCGAAGTTTTGAACCTTACGCTGCGCGGCAACACGGTGTCGGCGGGCGTGCAGGGCAGCGACACCAAACCCTACCGGGTGACGCTCACACTCTCCGGAGATGACCTCGAGCACGCCGACTGCACGTGTCCCTATACGGAAAGTTTCGGCGACTACTGCAAACATATCGCGGCGGCGGCACTCGAGGTTCACTTCTGGCCCGAACACATCATCAGTGAAGCCAGCGTCGGCGAACTTTTAGAACCTTTGGGCAAAGACGACCTGCGCGGCGCGGTGGAATATCTGCTCATGCTCTACCCCGAGGCGATTGACGCGCTCGAGCTGTACCTGCAAAAGGCGCAAATACAAAAGGAAACCGAGCGAAAAATTGAGCGTGCAACTTCAGAACCGGACGACCCTCCGGCTGAACCGGCGCTCGACACCCGCTTGTTTGAAAAATTGATGCGAACGGCGGTGCGCGGCGCAGGCCGCGACTGGGACGGTTTTCCCGAATACGAGGAAGTTTACAAGGTCATCGGTGAAATCAAAGCGTTTCTGGAACGCGCCGCCTACCGGGACGCGCTGGCACTCACTTGTGCCCTCATCAACACCTTTATAAACGAAGTCAATAGTATAGAAGACATGTACGAGGGCATCGGTTTTAGCGATGAATGGATTTTCGACGATTTCGACCGGTATTTGACCGAAGCTGTTTTAGGTTTAGTGCTGGGTGAAGGTGAGCGCAAACGTCTGCTCTACGAGGTTTTCGCCTGGAACGACCAGATCGGTAACGAGTGGACGAACCCGAGTCTCAGTATGGCGGCGCACGCGCTGGTTGAAGGCTTGCAGACCCGTGACGCGGAGGCCGAAGAATTGCTCGCTGAGGTGGCGCGGCTCGAGCTTAGCAGGGCCGACCGAAACACTTACAGCGAAATTCGCCTGCGGGTGCTGCGGGAGACGGGCCGGAGCGACGAAGCCTTGGCGTTTGCCGAGACGACCGGGCAGGGCGCGGGGTATCTGGGCGTGCTGCTCGAGCAGGGCAAACTGAGTCAGGTCATGGTTGAATATCAAAAACATGTCAAGAATGAACAGGATGCGCTCACGGTAGCGCGGCAGCTGGGGGGCGCACAGCCCGAAGAAGCTTTGGAAGTGGCACAGTACGGTTTGAAACATGGTTTGGCTCGGGCTACAGAGCAGGAACATTCAGCACAGCAAAACCGTTTACGGGAGCTTGGATTGGAGTTCATCGGGACAAACAGCGGACGAAACGACCGCCTCGCCCTCGCATCATTCACCAAAGATTTGGCGGCGCGTGTGGGCAACCATCAGGCTACACTGGACGCCAGCCTGATAGAGTTTGAACTCGTCAGCAGTTTGCCGCGCTATGAAGCTCTGCGAACCCTGAGCGGTGCGGACTGGCCGCAGGTTCAAGAACAACTGTTTACGAGCTTGAGAAACGCGAGTTACCCGAACTACGATGCGGCAGCGGACATTTTTCTAAAAGAAGGTTTG
This sequence comes from uncultured Trueperaceae bacterium, assembly GCA_963799485.1. Lineage (GTDB taxonomy): Bacteria > Deinococcota > Deinococci > Deinococcales > Trueperaceae > Truepera. The sequence continues at coordinate 59,955 of CAWCXJ010000001.1, read as the reverse complement.
CCGGACGACGCCGTAAAAATTGCCTCGCGTTCTAACGACGACAATCTGCTTCAAAAAGTCATGGGCGCAGTTACCCATACGCACGCTTCATGGGTCATCAGCACTGCACGCGGAAAAGCCGAACCGATTATGGACGGGGGCCGGTCGAACCATTACGACAGTGCCGCACGGTGGCTGGGTTATGCGAAAACGGCGTATGGCGCAAGCGGACGAGCGGAGGCGTGGCAGGCTTACGTTACAGTTTTACGGGGTAAACACAAGCGCAAGTACCGGTTGCTGGAGGCGCTCGAGGGTTTGTAACCGGCAACCTCTAGCGCCGCCTGACGATGCCCTTAGGTAACGGAATGCCGTAAGTCAACAGCCCCGCCGAAACAAACAGCGTCGCGGCGACGAAGTACAGGTTCGGCAACGTTCCAAACGACACCTCGGTAAGAAGTATCCACACGCTCAGAATGAGAATATGACCTGCTAGCAGTAGCAGCGGGACGAACGCGGCGCGGCGGGTGTCGCGGCGGTAAAGGCGCGGCCCGAAGCGGAAGATAAGAACGGCTAGCGCGACGTCCAAAAGTCCGAAGATGATGGTGCTGAGAACGGCCTGGTAGGTGCTGAGCGCCCAGACCAGCGCGTAGACAAGGTGAACCGCCCACGGCAGCCCTGAAATTAGAACGGCCTCAGGTGTCCGTTCGGGGTAGCTGCGGCGCACGAGCAGACCGATAATCAAGCCTGCAACGATGAAGAAGAAGCCAAAGCGTAGAAGGAGGCTCATCTGAACTCAGCTTGACACAAACCGTGCTTGGAAAAACGGGCTTCGTCGTAACGCCGCACGGCTAGATAATCTCCCTAAACGCCACCGCGCGGCTCCGGCGCTTGAGTTCTTCACGCAGCCTTGCCGCCCACAACGCCTCGAGCTTCGGGTCAGCCTCCAACATCCGTTTCGCCAAATCACGTGAGCGCTCGATAATCTCCGTATCTTGCGCAAGGTCGCCCAACACCAGATCCGGCATCCCCGACTGCCGCGTCCCGCGCAGCTCACCGGGGCCGCGCAGTTCCAAATCTTTTTCCGCAATCACAAACCCGTCTGTGTTCTTTTCGATGACGCCAAGCCGCTGCTGCGTCTTTTTCGAGCGGTCGCCCGCCACCAGGATGCAGAAGCTCGCGTGTTCGCCGCGCCCGACCCGGCCCCGGAGCTGATGGAGTTGGGAGAGCCCAAAGCGTTCGGCATTTTCGATAATCATCACCGAAGCGTTCGGGATGTCCACTCCCACTTCAATCACGGTCGTTGAGACTAAAAGGTCGTACTCACGGCGGCGAAACGCCTCCATCACCTCGTCTTTTTCCTGACCGGTCAGCTTGCCGTGCAACAGCGCAATGCGGCAGCCTTCGGGCATGATGGCCCGTAAATCGTCAAACATCTGCGTCGCCGAGACGATTTCGCTCATGACTTCGGCTTCGCTCTCTTCAATTAGGGGCGTGACCAGGTAAACCTGCCGCCCTTTTTGAATCTCGCCCCACGCAAAACGGTACACGTCGCGGCGTTTGGCGTCACCGACCAAGCGGGTTTCAACCCCTTGACGACCGGGCGGGAGTTCGTCGATGATCGAGAGCTCGAGGTCGCCGTAATAGGTCAGGGCCAGCGAACGCGGAATCGGCGTGGCGCTCATGACCAAGACGTCCGGGGAGTTGCCCAGGAGTTTACGGCGCTGTTCGACGCCGAAACGGTGTTCTTCGTCCACGATGGCCAGACCTAAGTTGCGAAACACGACGCCTTCTTGAATCAAGGCGTGGGTTCCAACGGCAAGGTCGGTTTGCGACGACTGCAAGCGCTCCCGCGCCCCCCGCCGCTCTTTGAAACCCGACGACCCGATAAACAAGTCGCACGCGACGCCGAGGGGTTGCAAATACTGCATCAGGTTCAGGTAGTGTTGTCGCGCCAGGATTTCGGTTGGGGCCATGAGCGCGGCCTGAAAGCCGTTTTTTACGGCGATATATGCCGCTGCCGCTGCCACCGCCGTTTTACCCGAACCGACGTCCCCTTGCAGCAGCCGCGCCATCTGTTTGGGATTCGCCATATCGCCTAAAATCTCGTCTAGCACGCGGCTCTGCGCGTTCGTGAGCTTAAAGGGCAGGCTCGAGGCGAACATCTCTAAATCACCCTGCCTGACCTTGAACTGTTTGCCGACCAGCGCCGTATCGCGGTTTAACAAAACGCGCAGCTCGAGAAACAAAAACTCGTCGAACTTCAAACGCCGTAAAGCTGCTGAAAGTGCTTTCTCACCCGTAGGAAAATGCACTTCACGCAACGCCTCGTCGAGCGAGATGAGGTGAAACCGTTCGACGATGCTTTTCGGCAGATGGTCGGGCACGAGTTGCAGCGCATCTAAAAGTCTACGTATTGCCCGCCGCAGGTAGGCTTGACTTAAGCCCTGCGTAGCGCCGTAAACGCCGACAATCCGCCCCGCCGAGAGCGATTCGGAGTCGTCGTCGATTTCATGATGCGCCGCTGAGAGTTCAGTCACGCTGCCGCGCCGTTTGACCTTGCCGGTGACGACGATGCGCTGACCGGGGAAAAGTTGCTTCTCGAGCCACGCCTGGTTAAACCACACGACTGTGAGCCTTGCGCCGTGCGTGTCTTCTAAAAACGCCCGCACCACCGTCATTCCGCTCCGCGCCCGCGTGAGCTTGCGCCCCGTAATCGTCCCGACGACTGTGACCGATTCCTGCTCGCCCAAAGCCGCAAAACTCGGCAGGGCGCGGCGGTCTTCGTAGCGTTTGGGATAGTAAAACAAGAGGTCACGGTAGGTTTTGAGACCCAGCGGCGCAAGTTTTTTTACGGCGCTCTGACCGACGTTGAGCGTGCCGGGGTCAAACTCGGCGCCCAGTTGGGCACTGGCGAAATCCATAACTTGAACGTCCGGCGCGGCAGGTGCAGGTTTTACGGGTTTTCGGAGAGGTGTAGCCGACGGTGAAGGTGTAAAAACCGGTTCTTCGGGCGGGCCGAGGAGCGTCAGGGCTTGCTCCAACCTCTCTTCGCGTTCACCGGGCGAGAGTGCGCCGTAACCGCCTATCAGTTCCCGTACGTCGCCGAACGGCCCGCCGACGGTTTCCAAGAGGCGCTCGAGCCCCCCCTTGACCGCCGTATCGTGGCAGCCACTCCTAAGCTCGAGGGTCAAAGGCCCCCGCAGCCGGTTTCTAAGTTCTTGCGCTGTAACTGCCTCTCTTATCGTCATCACCTCTAAAAGCGGTTACCGTCACGGAACGTAAAACCCGCAGGTATCACCTCATAATATATGCGTTTCTAGTAGTGTCTTTTTCGACCAAGAAGCTCACCGGTCAAACACACAACCTGCTTACGCCGGGAGTACATAGAAAAACAGCATCAAAAAGTAGCTGATACTGCCCGCCAGAACAAAAAAGTGCCACAGCTCATGATGACCCAGGACGCCGGGATAGAAGTTGGGGCGCTCGAGGATAAAGACAACGGCTCCCGCGGAGTAAAACAGTCCCCCTACCACCAACCAGACAAGTCCTCCGGCCGGTAAGGCGCTAACAAGCGGGCCGCCGGCGACCACCGCCAGCCAGCCCATCAGCAAGTAAAGCCCGGTCGAAAGCCAGCGTGGTGCGTCGAGCCAGAAAAGCTTGAAGATAACGCCGAGAACGGAGATGCCCCAAACAGTGCCGAACAGCGTCCAGCCCCACGCCGGGCTGTGCTCCCGCAGCGTAACCAAGGTGATCGGCGTGTAGCTGCCGGCAATCAAGATGAAAATAGCCGCGTGATCGAGGCGGAGCAGCCAGCGCTCGGCCTGCGCCTTGACCTTGAGACTGTGGAGCAGCGTGCTCGAGGTGTAGAGGAGCACCGAGCTGACACCGTAAACGGCGAAACTCGTCAAGCGCCAGGGCTCACCCGCCGAGGAGAACAGCAGTACGCTCAGACCGACCAAGCTCAGGATGATCCCGGCGAAGTGAGAGAGGCTGTTGACAGGCTCGCGCAGGTAGCGTTGCAAGGTCGTAAAAAGCATTAACACAACAGTTAATATAGCAGGTATACGTATATCGAGAAGCGAGGTTTTACGGTGTTCTTTTGGGCTGGTTGCCCGGGGCTCGGCTTGGGGCTGGCGCTCTTGTTAGAGCAAAACGTCCGGGGCGAAGCATTTTTTCGTACTTCCGAGTGAGGTTGGCTTTAAGTGGAGCCTGTTAGTACCTTACTGGGAGGGGCGACTTTCAGCGTTTTTACAACTGCTCTACCGCTACGACCTGGTGATGCCTTTCGGTTGACGAATCGGTTGACCGAACTGGTTTGAAGAAGCAGAAGCGTACCGCGAGCACCCCGAAACACTACGAAGCGCGCCTGCCGAAGACATCTGGCAACGCCTCGCCTTGCACGTTCGCCGAGACCGTTTTTTCGGCAGACACCTTTTGCATGGTGATAAAGACCGGACAAATTACCGCGCTTTCACGGCGGCTCGAGACCCGCTACAACGAGACTCCCGGCGACTGTCTTCCACAACCGTGGAGTACTCAGAACCGTGAAGTATCCCGAACCGTGAACCGGAAGTATCCCGCTAACGGAGCGCGCGGGGTACTTCATCCTAAAAGCGTGACCTTTTTCAACCCCTCTTACTGGCTCTGCACCACGCCCCGTAGCGGCTCTTCGGCGCTCTGCGACGCGCTCGAGCAAACCGCCGTCGCCGGACGCCCGACCGAATACTTCAACCGCCGCTTCTGGCCCGAGCTTTTTGAGCGCTTCGAGGTCGCTAGCGCAAGCAGCTATCTGGACGCCGTAACTACGCGAACAGCGACCGCAAACGGGGTTTTCGGGGTCAAGGTGATGCTCGACGAGGACGCCGACCCCACCTTCGACGCCCTGCGCGAACGGCTCTGTGCGCCGCAGCTGAGTGACGCCGACGCGGTGCGGTGGGCGTTTCCGGACCTCCGCTTCGTTTATTTGACCCGGCGCGACAAAGTGAAGCAGGCGGTTTCGTATGTGCGGGCGAGGTCGTCGGGGGTGTGGGCACGTTACAGCGGTGAAGCACCTGAGGCTACGTCAGACTCTGACGCAGCCTCTGAAACAGACCTTGACACCGAGTTCGATTTTGCCGCCCTCAACCACTGGGTTCACGAATTGACGCTGCGCGAGGCGCGTTGGCAAGGTTTTTTCGACGCGTTCGGGGCTACGCCCTACACCGTCGTCTACGAAGACTATGTGCGGGTACCCGAAACAGCAGTACGGAGCATTCTGGACTTTTTGGGGCTCGAGCCCGCCCCCGACTGGTCACTGCCGGAGTTACCCCACGAACGGCTCGCCGACGAGGTTTCAGACGCCTGGGTAGCGCACTATCACAAACACAGCGCTGCCAGTCGGGCCGACTCAGGCACGTAACCGGGAGCCCTTACCGGGAAACCTGCGCTTCTTTCGCCCGCGTGACTGCTTCGCTAAGCAGCTTTTCGTCCGTCAGGTCGAGGCGCAGCGGCGTCAGCGAAACATAGTTGTGCTCGAGCGCCCAACGGTCGGTACCCTTTTCGGCCCCGGTACGCGGATAGGCCGCAAACCAGTAGTGCGAACGCCCCATCGGGTCTTCACCGGGGACGACGCTCCCCTCGTAGTGACGCACCGACTGCCGCGTCCAGCGGATGCCCTGGGGCTGAAGCGGCAAGTTGACGTTGACCAGAGGCAATTTTAGCTCTACCAGGTGGGTGATGATATCCCGGATGAAGGGCTTAAGTGCCTCGTAATCGGGCGGCGTGCCTTCGTAGGGAGCGCTGAAGGCGACCGCCTGAATATCTAGAAAAGCGGCCTGCTTCGCTGCCGCGACCGTACCCGAATGCCACACGTTGTGCCCTACGTTGAGCCCTAAGTTGATACCCGACAAGACCAAATCAACACTGTCCCAGAGGTCGGCCCCGAGCGCGACACAGTCGGCGGGCGTACCGTTGACGCGGTAGGCGTCGAAGCCCTCGATAGGCGTTTTGTGATAGGTGAGCGGCCTGCTGATGGTAATCGCGTGACCCATCGCCGACTGCTCGACGTCGGGTGCGACGATTCGGACTTCACCGAACTCACTAGCGACCTCGGCGAGGGCGCAAATACCGGGGCTGTAGATGCCGTCGTCGTTGGAGATTAAAAGACGCATCCTCTAGGGTAGCACCCTCTTGGCAGGTGTGCGCCCGCCTTTGTACACGGTCAAAGTGCAGTAAGGGCGTAGCACCGCAAAAGCAAACAGCCCCGAAACGCCCCTGATTTAGCTAAGAACATCTACCCCCGTTTAGTGCACACGGTTTAGTGCACACGAACGCCTACTCAAAGGGTTAAGGCTCAAAGGGTTGAGGGAAAGCCGAAACCAGCTAGTGCTGAACCTGCGACACGAGTTCGGTGCGGTTTCTGACGCCGTGTTTGTCGAACAAGTTCGAAACGTGCGCCTTGACGGTACGCTCTGAAATACCTAGTTGCTCGGCAATCGCACGGTTGCTGAGCCCACCTGCTAAAAGTTGCAAGACTTCACGCTCGCGGTCGGTCAGTTGCGGGGCGGCAAGCGTCCCAAGGGTGCGCGTCAGGAGCTCACGGCTCGCCCAGATTTCACCCCGGCGGAGAGCCTCGAGCGCCAGCTTGAGGCGGCTCAACGGGTCGTCCGGCCCTAGATAGCCGCGGTACCCGCGTTGCAACAAGCGGATCACCTCGTCTTCACTGCCGGAAAAAAGCGCTAAGGTCGGGACGGGCGGAGGGGCCGGATAAGGCGGCGAGGTGCGGGTAAGGTAGGCAAGTGCAATCTCGACTTCAGGCGTGTGGGTGGCGTGCGCCTTAAAACCGAGACTGGTTACGAGTTCGGTCAACGCTTTATTGAGAACCTGAAAATCCGTGATTATCCAGACGTGCATAACGACTCCAAAAAGCTTCGGCTCATCACGTAAAATACGTAAAACACATCGTAACTATAGTTACTCAGACGCAGCTCACTGTCATAACCGACTCTAACAGGTTCAGCGTAGCAAGGATGTGAGGTAAGCCGCTCCCTGAAGCTACTTGCGACGTCTGCGCCGCTGCCTGTGTGGCAAGCTTTACGGCCGAGCTTACGGTCAAGTCGATTTTACGGCCAACAGGCGTACATCAACTTCACCCTTTAGCAGTTTACCGAGTTTATCGGTTAGTGATTACAGAAAACCAGGCAAATCTCGGGCATACTGGGCGACATGCACAAGTATCTTCCGGTTTTGGTCGGTTTGGCGCTGCTTTTGGGTGCTTGCAGTCAGGGTAACGAGCGGACGAACCCTCAGGAGCCCGCCGTCGAACGCCTCGAGGTCACCCCGACAAGCATCACAGCGGGCGAAAGCGCCACCTATACCTGGAAGGTCAGGGGTACCGGAGCGTCGTGTCAGCTCGATATCGGGGCCGACGGCACGCCCGAGTACACCTTGGACTGCGCGGCGAACAGCCAGACCCACACCTTCGCCGGTTCCGGCAGCTTTCCGGCGACACTCAGCGTCACTTTGGACGGGCAGAGTATCAGTCAGGCTGCCCCGGTCGTTACGGTAGCGGAAGACAACTCGGAAGGCGGCGCTACCTTTACCGACCTCACCTGGCAACCGACCGCCGTCCCGCCTTACGGGGTTGCCGAAGCGCAAAGTGTGTCGTTAAACGGCAAGCTTTACGCGTTCGGGGGTTTCGACAGTACCTACCGCTGCTGCAGGCCGACCGACCGCACCTTCGTTTTCGATCCGGTGGCGGCGACCTGGACGCCCCTCGCACCGCTGCCGCCGATGAACAAGACGGGGTACGGCGGCGTCACGCACGCCGGGTTTACCACCGACGGGCGCGATATTTATTTTGCGGGCGGCTACACCTCGAATAACGACTACACCGGGCAGATTTTCGGGACGCGTGAGGTGTGGCGTTACAACGTCGCCGAAAACACCTACTCCCGTATGCCCGACCTGCCCGAAGCGCGCAGTGCGGGACAGCTCGAGTATTACGGCGGCAAGCTCTACTACTTCGGCGGCAGCAACGACCGCCGCAAGGCCGACGTGGGTACGCTTTTTATCCTCGATCTAGCGGACGGTGCCAAGGTGTGGCGTGAAGGTGCCGAGCTGCCCAACCCGCGCAACCACCTGGGCGCAGCCGTGCTGGGCGGCAAAATCTATGCGATTGCCGGACAGCGTGGTCACGACGGCAAACTTACCACGCAAGCCGATGTTCACGCTTACGACCCGCAAACCGACAGCTGGGCGCAGGTCGCGAGTATGCCCTTGGCAATCTCGCACAACAGCAACTCGAGCTTTGTCATGAACGGGCGCATCATCGTGATGGGCGGCGAGGTCGGGCACCTCATGGGCAGGCCGGACACCTTTGCCTACGACCCCAAGACCGACGGCTGGACTTCACTCACACCCCTGCCGGTCAAGATGCTCGACCCAGTGGCAGATAACGTCGGCGGGGAAATCGTAGTGGCTTACGGTTGGGACCCGGTAGCCTTTATCGGCAAGCCGCTCGAGTAGCGACCGGGCTTCTTACAGCAAACCTCTTACGGCAAGCGACTCGGGACGTGTATCCTGCCAAATACGCCTCAGGATCATTTTGAAATCGCCTTTGGCGCCGGAGCGGTTGAAGTTGTCGCTCTACCGACCGTTCGGCACTTCGCAAACGACCGCCCCGAAAGTTGCCGCCTCAATTTCTGTAATGCCTGCACTCAGGTAACTCAGGCCGACCTTTTAGAATACAGACTATGTGATGTGCGACGAAAGCACGTAACTAAACGGGGCGTCGCGGACGCCGAGGCGCACTGAGCCCCAAACCCCGGAGGTTTTTATGTATCCAAGCACGTACCGAGTTCAAGCGTTTTTCTGTCTTTTGCAGGTGATTGGATGAAACAAAGCTCGACAAACCAGCGTGGCTTCAGACAAGCTCTGGCATTTACGGCGCTCGCTGCAGTTTTGGGCGCTTGCAATCTACTCCCCTCCGGAGTGCCCAGAGTAACCGCCGTCGATCCGGCGGACGGTGCGACGATGGTCGCACTCGGCAGCAGCGTCCGGGCAACTTTGAGCTTACCGGGTAGCACTGGGCTCGACGTATTGACCCTGACCGACAGCGCAGTGACGCTGACCGACGCTTCCGGGGTTACGGTTCCGGCGACGCGCAGCGTGGAGGGTAGCACCCTGGTGCTCGACCCGGATACCGACCTCGCGGTCGATACCAGCTACACGTTTAACGTTACGTCCGAAGTCAAAACCTCCGACGGCACCGCGCTGCAACCCTTTAGTAGCACCTTTTCCACCGGCCTTACGTCCCTACCGGGTACAGGGCTCGTCGCCACGCCCGCGCGGGTCGTTTTCAGCGCCGGGGGCGCGTCCTCGAGCGACACCCGCAGCCTCACTCTCACCAACGCCGGAAGCGACACCATCGACGTGTCCGGCCTCAGCATCGGCGGGGCCAGCGCGGCGCAGTTCTCTCTGGCCGACAGCAGCACCTTCAGCCTCGCGCCCGGTCAGACCCGCGACCTGAGCCTCACCTTCAACCCGAGTGGCCTCGGCCCGCAGTTCGCCACGCTGAACGTTCAGAGTAGCGACCCGGCAGCGCCCAGCCTCGAGGTTCCCCTAGGCGGCCTCGGCGTCAAAGGGCAGGGCGGCAACAACGAGCCCTCGCTCCAGTGGATTCTAGACACCTACGGCCTAGCTATCGATGCCGGTGACGAAAACCCGAGTACGACGGGCATCGTCGATGACAACACGGTGACGAACGGGCCGCTCGGCGACGAGGTGGCGGGCAAAACCTTCACCAAGGCCTCCCCGAACGCACCCGTGACCGTCGAGGTGTTGGCTGCGTTCGGCGTCGAGAACGACCCGGTTACAGAGTTCGGTTACTACACTGCCGGACAGCCGAGCGCGCAGACGTCTCTTTTTAACATCGCGCAGACCCCGGCGCTAAACGCGCAGCGCCTCGCGCCGGAAGTCACCGCCACGGGCGGTACGGTCAGCGGCGACACCGTAACCTTCGACCCCGGCACGGGCAGCTTCGGCCTCTATTCGTTCTGGCCCACCAACCGCTTTTTCCAACAGCGCACCATCTACACCGAGGATGATCTCAACACCTTCCCCAAAGCCATCCCGCATAACGTCAGAGTCTACCCGGTACCCGGTGAAGCCAACGCCTATGTGGTCGCCACCGAAGAGTTCGGCGCGGGCTTCGACTACAACGACGTCGTGGTTATCGTGCGTAACGTCGTCCCGGCCGGCGAGTTTCCCGCCGGCACAGGCATTCCGGACGTACCGAACACGCCCCCGGCAAGTGGCATCACGGGCTTAAAGGTCACGAACGCACTCGGCCTGCCCTATAGCGACCGGCTGGTGCTGCAAAAGATCAGAAGCACCTTTATAGCACCTTGCGACCCGGCGGTCGAACCCGACTGCGACCCGAACACCAACCGCTGGGACGGGTTGACGTTCCCTACGACCGGCACCGTCGACCTGCAAAATACCGGTAGCAGCGCCCTTCAGCTGAGCTTAAGCTTTCAAAACGATAATCTGTTCGTGTTCCCCAACGGCGAAAACTCTCTTACGTTGCAACCCGGGCAGACTTATGAGCTGGAGGTCGAGTTCAACCCGCAAGACGCGGGCGTCAAAGGCGTGTACCCTGCCGGACTGCTGATTCAGTCGGGTGGACAGAGCGCCGGACTCGAGCTTGCCGGACTCTTCATGCTGCGGCCCGAAGGCTCGCGTGAGGTCTATTTAGGCCCGCTGGTCAAAGACCTCTTCGGTTATCAGATCAACTTGGGCACCACCGCCAGCGGCAAACTGCCGAGCCCCGAGACAGACTCGCCGCTCGCCGGCGACGAGGTGCGTTCGGCCTACTGGGAGGTGGCAGACCCCGCTGCTCCGGTGACGGCTTTACAACTCGCCGCGCTGCACACGTGCTGCCAGGTCGCCTATTCTTTCGAGCTTTACGAGCAGGGTAGCAGCTCGCCCTTTGCAGAGATGGGGCCCGACCGCGTTTACGGACAGTCGATCTACCCGCGTCAAAACGGTGACCTTACCCAGCTGAGCGCCAACCCGGCCGGAGCCTTCGAGATTCGCAGCGCCGGGTACAGCTCCGACCCCAGCAAGGGAACCGGTCGCGGCAGACTCGGATTACGTTTCTGGCCCCTTAAAGACAACAGCGGCAACACTATTCCGAACAGCTACCTCGTCGCCCAGGATTTCGTCAGAGGAGGTTGTCCAAGCTCGAGCTCGACAGACCCGAATGCGCCGGACAGCATCTACGCGGACGGCGGCGAAGCAGGCGATTTGTCCCCGCAGCAGGGCATCGTCGCTAACTGCGACTACAACGACAATATGTACATCATAGAGAACGTCCAGCCGGTTAATTAGTCCAGACCGGTGAAGGTGGCGGGTCAAAGCTCGCCACCTTCAAGCTGTAAAGGGAGTTTAGATGAAACGAATTGGTATTTTGTTCCTGCTGTTCACGCTTTCGGGCTGTGGCGCTCTCAGTGGCATTTTTAGGCCTCCAATTTCAGGTACACCGCAGGTCAACAGCGTGACCCCGGGCGGAGGAGCCGCAGACGTTTCGGTCGGTACCAGCGTGATTGCCAACCTTAATTTGCCCAACGGCGGCATCAACCCGACGAGCGTCGACCCTAACTCGGTGCGCCTGACCAACGCCGCCACGGGCGCAGTCGTGCCCTCGAGCATCTCTGTCTATAACGACACCGATTCACTCGTGCTCGCCCCTGCTTCGCAGCTCGAGTTCGGCACCACCTACCGCTTTGAAGTGACCTCGGGCGTTACCGACGAAAGCGGTCAGGCGTTTACGGACTATAGCAGCACCTTTACGACGGTTTCGGCGGACGTACCGTCTGTTGTCTCGTCTGTTCCGGCTGACGGTGCTGTTAATGTGGCGCTAAATATAGGCACAAGTGGTATTTCAACCGTCATCAATACCCCCCGTGGCGGCCTCGATTCGTCCACCCTGACGACTGATTCAGTCTATTTAGAGACATTAGACGGGGAGCGCGTACTTACCAGTGCACCAACTACTTCAGGCGGTGGCGACACAATTATTCTCCAGTCATTGCGGCTGCTCGCGCCCAACACAACGTACCGCTTTAATGTAACGAGCGCTGTGGAAGACGACGGCGTTCCGTTTACGCCTTACGCCAGCACTTTTACAACAACTTCTGCCGACGACGGTGGCAGTAATCAACCACCTTCAGACATCGTTTCTGTCGGGCAACCCAGTACCCTCGGAACAAGATACAGCTCGTTGGCTTTCGGCCCCGACGGAAATCTCTACGCTACGACCATTCTCGGAGAGATTGCGCGCTTTCCAGTTGCTACCGACGGTACACTAGGAACACCCACAATAATCACGTCACTACAGCAGGCTGAAGGTGAGCCGCGGCTGACCATCGGTTTAGCTTTCGATCCAGCCTCGACAGCGAACAACCTCATTGCTTGGGTTACACACACATTTATCGACCCCAGTAACTTCGACGGCTCGGTAGGCAATGGCGTCAATGCACCCTGGGCTGGGAAGCTCACTCGGCTAAGTGGTCCGAACCTCGAGACCGTTCAAGATTACGTTGTCGGCTTACCGCGCTCGAGTAAAGACCATGTGACGAACTCGGTTGCCTTCAACCCTGCTGAACCAGGCGTTGTTTACTTCGTCCAGGGAAGCAACACGGCAATGGGCGCACCCGACGCGGCTTGGAAGTTTCAAGAAGAGCGTGCGCTCACCGGCGCTGTTTTGCGCTTAGATACTAACTTGCTAGGCGGCAACTTGCCGCTCGACGCGCAAACCGAAGACGGTGGCAGCTACGACCCATTCGCGCCGAACGCCCCGTTGACAGTTTACGCAAGCGGTGTGCGCAACTCGTACGACCTGGTTTGGACGTCTAACGGCAACCTCTATGTACCCGCAAACGGCTCAGCAGGTGGCGGCAATGTGCCGCGCTACGACCCGCTTCCGGGAACTTGCGACAACCGCATCGATGGCAAACCCTATACCGGCCCGATGATTTCAGACTCGAGCGCACTACCCAGGTACAGCAGCGACAGAACCGATGGTTGGAAAATCACTCAAACCCTAAGCGATTACCTCTTCAAAATCGAGAAGGGCGGCTATTACGGGACGCCCAACGCCAAACGTTGCGAATGGATTTTGAACGGGGGGGCGGTTGGTTTTCCGGGCGAGTTTATGTCTTCAACTCAGAGGCCCGAGTACCCTGCCGGAACGAGCTACGATCCTAACTATCGTGGGCCTGCTGGCGACTTCGGTAACAACGTCTCGCCAAACGGAAGCATCGAATATACCGGTAACGCGTTCCCTGACCTCAAAGGAAAACTACTGGTCACTCGCTACAGCAGATATGACGACGTTGTTGCAGTTACGCTTGGAAGCGACGGCAACGCTACTTCGATTGATCCCATCATCCCAAAACCCAGCGGCTTCATTGATCCCATCGATATAGTCCAAAGTCCCACTACCGGCTACCTGTACGTCTCATGGTTCGATCAAAAAGACGACGAAACTCCTGATGCCAGACCTGGTATCACCCTCTTACGCCCTAAGTAAACTTTTCTGCTGAACGAAGCGCCCCTCGACCGGGGCGCTTTTTTATTGCCTTGACTTTGCTTTCTCTACCGGCGGCGAAACCGCGCCACTTCAGCGACGTTCAGGCGTATACACAGCGCCAGATACAGCAGCGCGCTGAGACCTCCCCCGAGGCTTACATTCAGCACCGCGCCCCACCACCCGGACGGAAGCGGCAGCGCACCCGAAAGCACCCAGCCTAACCCGGCAGCTAAAAGTGCTGCCAGCCAGACCCGGCTTATCTGGGTTAAGAGAGCTTTGACCTCGAGCCCCTCCCGCTGCCCCACCAGATAGAGCAACGCACCGAGCTGCACCCATCCGGCGATTACAGCCCCCCACGAAAGCCCGGCGACGCCGTAAACCGGGGCCAAGACGCCGTAAAAAAGTGCGGTGAGGGCGGTATAGAGAGCACTCACGACGACCGGCGTCCGGACGCGGCGGCGCACGTAAAAGGTGCGGATGAGCAGGTTGCTGAGGCCGACCGGAAAGACCGCCAGACCGAGCGGGGCAAGGGCGGCGACCGAGAGCGACAACACCTGAGCGTTCATGCCGGGGCGTCCCAAGAGCGGAAACCAGTTGAGGACGCTTACGACGGCAGGGCTTGCGTACAGGGTCAGTAACAGCCCTGCCGGAACGCTTAAAAAGGTGATGAGGCGCAACCCCGAGACGAGTGTCGTGCGGAAGTCTGTGGGGCTCGAGGTCTGCCCTGAGAGCCGTGAATAAAACGCCAGCGCCGGGGAGATGCTAAAAAGCCCCAAAGCCAAGCTCAAAAACAGGTCGGCGTTGGTAAACGCGGTTACGCTACCCACGGGTAGCGAGGTGAGGAGACGGCTCGAGACCAGATTCAAAAGCTGCCGCGCCCCGGTCGTAAAGGTGAAGGGCACCATCAAAAGGAGAACACTCCGAAGTTGCGGGTGCCACCACACCCCGAACTGCGGCAACACGCCGGCGCGAAAAAGAGGCGGGAGCTGGAATAGTAGCTGCGCCACGCCGCCCAGCACAAAGGCCACAGCCAGCATCAGCGCCTGCTGCGGATAGAGCAGCATCAGGGCGGTTGTGACGACGTTGAGAATTACAGGTGCCCAAGCGGGCGCAAAAAAGCGCTCTTCGGCGTTCAAGATACCCATCGCCAGCGCCGAAAACGAAATCGCACCTAAAAACGGAAAGACGGCCCGCGTCAGGGTGACGGTCAGCGGCACGTTGATCTTGCTCGGGTCGGAGACGAGCAGCCCCACGACCCAGGGCGCGGCCCAGACTGCAAACACGAGCAGAACGCCGTTCAAAACGACTAAGAGGCTGAGGAGGGCGCTCGAGAGCCGCTTGGCCTCGCTCGGGGGCAGCGCCTTGTACGCAGGCACGAACGAGTTGATGAGCGCACCTTCAGCCAGGAGCTCCCGGAAGAGATTGGGGACTTTGATGGCGATATTGAAAGCATCGAGGACTTCGACTCTAAAGAGCTGATTAAAAAACCCAGCACGTAAAAGCCCGGTGACGCGGCTGGCCAGCGTGCCGATCATCAGGGTAAGTGCGCCCCGCGCCGTGCTCCGTGCTGGGGTTTTAGAGGTTTTAGGCATAGATTCAGGCGTAGGTGAAGTCAAAACAAAGTCAAGTATGACACCTCGGCTGACTCGCGCACCTCATATCTTTTTCGGGGTAACAGAGTCTCCAAACGTACTGTTTGAGTTAATGCGGTTATCTACCATAGATTTTTTGATTTTTAACGTTTGTGGGCGGGTTTATATACATCTTGTTCAATAGAATTAGGTCGTTGAGATACTTTTTGCTTGACACTTTGCAACGTAACGCATATTCTTTAGTCAGGTCGCCGCGCCTAAAGCGGTATCCCAGGAGGTCAAATGAGGATAGCTAAATCTGCCATCACGCCTGTTTTTTTTTGTAGTGGGAGACGTTTTGCCTAGGGCAAAGCAGTTACGGCGTCGACCGTTGGTGTTTCGACATCGCCAGACACAGCACTGAAACCTACGCGCCCCACGTTGGTCAGCCAGACCGCAGGAGACTGATGAAACTCATTACCGCAGTTGTGAGACCCGACAAACTCGCCACCGTAAAAGAAGCCCTCTTCGAGGCGGGCGTAACCGGCATTACCATCACCCGTGTGAGCGGGCACGGGGGCGAGCGTGAACAGCTCGAGCAGTACCGCGGTTCGAAGTTTCTAATCGAGTTTCACGAAAAAGTGCAGCTCGAGATTGCCGTCAGCGAAGAGTTCGTCGAAAAGACGGTTCAGGCCATCATCAAGGGTGCGCGTACCGGCGAAGTCGGCGACGGCAAGATTTTCGTCCAACCCATCGAGCGGGTCGTCCGCATCCGTAACGGCGACGAAGACCAAGCTGCCGTTACGCCGCTTAAAAAGTAAAGGAATGTACATGAAAATGTGGATAAAAGTTTTGATCGCTACTTTGGTCGCCCTGTCGGGTGCGGCGTTCGCGCAGGGCATCAACCCCGGCGACACCGCCTGGATGCTGACCGCGAGCGCGCTGGTTCTCCTGATGACGCCCGGCCTCGCCTTTTTTTACGGCGGCCTCTCACGTGGCAAATCGGTTCTAAACACTATGCTGATGAGTTTTATCGCCATGGGCGTGGTAGGCGTTTTGTGGGTCGTTATCGGCTACTCGGTTGCGTTCGGCGAAGGTGGCAACGCGTTTTTCGGTGGCCTGAGCGCCATCGGCTTGCAGGGGCTCGAGACCAGCGTCAGCGGTACCATCCCGACGCTCGTTTTCGTGATGTTCCAGGCGATGTTTGCTATCATCACCCCGGCTTTAATCAGTGGTGCAGTCATCGACCGGATGAAGTTCTCGGCTTACGTGACCTTTATCGCGCTCTGGAGCGTACTGATCTACGCGCCGCTGGCCCACATCGTTTGGGCTCCTAACGGCTGGCTCCTCAACCTGGGCGCGCTCGACTTTGCCGGGGGAACGGTCGTTCATATGTCCGCCGGGTTTTCAGCGCTCGTCGCCGCGTGGGTTTTAGGGCCGCGCCTGGCCAACACCCGCCGCAGCGCCCTGCCGCACAACATCCCCTTCGTCTTGCTGGGTGCGGGGCTGCTGTGGTTCGGCTGGTTCGGGTTTAACGCAGGTTCGGCGCTTGCCGCCAACGGTACCGCCGCGCTCGCCTTCGTCACGACCAATACCGCCGCCGCTGCGGCAATGCTCGTCTGGCTCTTTTGTGAAGTCGCGCGGGGTCAACGCCCGAGCGCCGTCGGCGCGGCAACAGGTGCAGTCGTCGGGCTCGTCACCATCACCCCGGCTGCCGGTTTCGTCTCACCGCTGGCAGCTATTGCGGTCGGCGCGATTGGCGCAGCTGCCGCCTTTAGCGTCGTACAGCTAAAAAGCCGTATCGGTATCGACGACGCCCTCGACGTATTTGCGTGTCACGGGGTCGGCGGCATAGTCGGGGCCGTTTTAACGGGCGTCTTCGCCTTTACGACAGGCGCAGGGGCAGCGACGGGTCAGCAGGTCGTTATCCAGCTCGTGAGCATCGCCGTTACGCTGGTCTTCGCTTCAGTAGGTACGGTGGTGTTACTTAAACTCATCGACTTGACCATCGGCCTCCGCATCAGCGCGCAAAATGAAACCGTCGGTATCGACCTCGCATCGCATCACGAAGAAGGGTACGCAGACGGTGGCACGGCGCTTAACGCGCCGGTCATCATGCCTGCGGGCGACTAAAATAAATCAGCAAAGAGCGCAGGCTTGCAAGCCTGCGCTCTTTGCGTCGTGAGCCTCAGAGCTTAAAGAGAAGGCTCGAGCGCTCCGCTATCGTCCCGCTCAGCACCCCGTTTCGCAAGGTGAAGTCGTCGCCCCCAGCCAAAAGCGGTTGAGCGGTTTCTGACTGAACCTCGAGGGTAAGCCGTTCGGGTCTATCCGCGACGTTCATCACCCCGATAAGCCGTTCTCCCGGTCTGCCGCGCTCAAAAGCGTACACCCCACCTTCGGCATAAAGGGTGCTAAACACCCCGCTACGCAGCGCCGGGTAACAGTGCCGCACCGTAATGAGCGTTTTCAGGTAGTCTCTAAGCGGTTCGTTCCAGTCCGAGTTGTCCCACGGGAACGCCTGACGGCACTCCGGGTCGTGACGCCCCGCAAGGCCCAGCTCGTCGCCGTAGTACAAGCACGGCGCGCCCGGAAACGTCAGCAGCAAGAAGAGCGACAACCGCAAGGCCGTCTCGTCGCCGCCGACGAGCGTCAGGGCGCGCGCTGTATCGTGGCTGCCGAGCAAGTTGAGCTGCACTTCGGTCACCTCCGGGCGGTGCCGCGTCAACAGCCCTGCGACCTCGCGGGCAAAGGCGGGCGCGCCCAGCGGCGCGATGTGCTGTAACCCGCTGCGGCGGATTTCGCTGTGTTCTAGCGTCCGGGCCGCCGTAAAACCGAACGCCGCCCGCGTAAACGGGTAGTTCATCACCGCGTCGAACTGGTCGCCCTGGAGCCAGCGGCCTGCGTCGTCCCAGATTTCCCCGACGATGTAGCACTCGGGGTTGACCGCGCGGCAACGGCGGCGAAACTCGCGCCAAAAGGCGTCGTCCCCGATTTCGTTGGGTACATCCAAACGCCAGCCGTCGATGCCGAACTCTAACCAGTACGTCCCGACGTCCCACAAAAATTCGCGGACTGCCTGTGTGTCGGTATTGAATTTGGGCAGCGCGGGCAGGTTCCACCACGCCGAGTAACCTAGGTTACCCTGATGATGTTCGGGGTCGTGATAGGCGTAAAGCGGAAACGAACGGACGTGAAACCAGTCCAGATAGGCGCTCTGCGAGCCGTTCTCGAGGATATCGTGAAACTGAAAGAAGCCGCGACTGGCATGGTTGAAGACACCGTCCAAGACAACTTTCATGCCGTACGCGTGAGCGGCGTCCAGCAGCTCTCTAAGCGCCTCGTTGCCGCCCAGCATCGGATCGACGCGGGTGTAGTCGTGGGTATGATAGCGGTGATTACACCCCGACTGAAAGATGGGGTTGAAGTAGAGCGCGGTGACGCCCAGGTCTTGCAGATAATCCAGTTTTTCCGCGACGCCCAGCAGGTCGCCCCCTTTATAGCCGTGCGTGGTCGGCGGCGTATGCCAGGGCTCCAAGTTGCTCGCTTTGGAGACGCGGTCGCTTTTTGCAAAACGGTCGGGAAATATCTGATAAAAAACGGCGTCTTTAACCCAGTTGGGGGTATGCATCATACGCTCAAGCATAAACCGCCCCGTAAAAACGCGCGACGTGAGCCGTACAGTGCCGGGAGTACGTCGTACGTCCGAGGGATACAGCTTTAAGCTTTAGGCAGCGGTCGTCAGCTTACAGGCAAGCTCTAAAAGACCGGAGTCCAGAGGTTGCGGACAACTGTAGATTGACCAAAGGTGCAATCGGAGCGACTTGAAGTTGGCTGTTTGCGAGTCCCGCTGCTGGCGTTTCTGTTACCGGTCTCGCCAGCATTTTGCTACCAAGGAAACCACATTAGCTGTAACAACAGCGTCCGAACACGCTAAAATGAGGACATTTCCGAACGATTGCACGTTCCACGAAGTTGGTTGGTCGTCGGCCTTAGTGCTTGGTATGATGAAAAGTTATTGGGTCAAATTTCATATAATTGCCATATAGACTTAATAATCTTCATAAAAGCATACGATACGTTCGTACAGGTGTTGAGCGGATGGCCTCCCCTCAACCGGAATCGAACAACGTGCGAGCAGAGTATCGGCAGATCGGTCGGCCTTTGCTGCACAAAAGTCTCCCCAATCGATGCTGGTTCGAAGCGCACGGGTTAAACGTGCGTCAAGGGTAGCGGAGAGGAAAAGGATATTGAATATGACGAATCGTACACCTGAAGTAACGCGCGCCAGGGGCTGGGTTAAATATCTTGCGGTTTCTGCCACACTACTGCTGGCAGCTTGTAGCAGCGTCCTCAACGCCGATGTACCGACGCAACCCGAGCTTGCACCTTCGCAACCCGAGCTTGCGCCTCAGGCGAACAGCTGCCTTAACCGCAGTGGCAAAAAGATCAAACTGAAAAACAACCAGCGGGGACGTGTTTTTAGACAGCGTAACGTCATTGTCGATGGTCGCGGCGTAACGGTTCGGGACAACAAGAATCCCTTCGTCGGTAGCTACAACCGTGGGTTTCTGTGCATTTCAGGTGGAACCTACGGTGCCAACATGAGCGTCTCGGCTTCGTGGAGCAAATCGCACTCGAGCCACGGGCTGTACTTTGCGGACAATCAAAACCTGACTGTTCAAAACGTCGCGGTAGGTGTAGGTGGTAAAATCGTCGGAGACGGTTTTTCGATCAAGCAGAAAAACCAAAACTTTCGCATCGAACATTCTTATGTCGGTCGCGCCGGCGACGACGGCGTCGAAAACGACCGCTTCAACGACGGTACAGTCGACAATATCTTGGTAGACAGCGCGTTTACCGGGTTGTCTTGCCGCCGCGAAGGTAAAAGCTACACCAAAATTCGCATGTACAACTTCAACGTCAAAAACAGCCTCATCTCACTTAAAGGGCGTAGCAACGACCTCCTCAAAGTCACGACCAGAGGCAAAAACTACTGCAAGCTGAACCTGAGCAACAACGTCTTTTATCTGCCCAACCGCGACGGTGGCAAGATCGAACGCAAGGTTCTTAACGGTGGTTCATGCCGGAACAACACCATCGTCTACACCGGTGGGGACAAGCGCTACCTCAACTACCTTAAGCGCAACAGCTCTTCGTGCTTTAAGATTACGACCGACAAGCGCGTCTGGGAAAAAGCCCGCGCCGACTGGTTCAAGCGCCACTCGGAGTTCGCCCGGTACCGCTAGCGTAAGGTACGGCTAACGTAACAAGAGGCCAGCACAACAAGATAGTGAACCGAGATAAAAAGAGGTGGGGCTTCGCGCCCCACCTCTTTTTTTGGCATAGGCGGCGTCGATGCTTTGCCGGAGCCTTGGTCTAGCACCACTGAAAAAGCGGTGGGTCAGCATGTTCGCGCCAAGCGGGTTATCCTCGGGCGACGCCTATATCCAAGAACTTAGTACATCCGGCAAGGCGAGCCAGTCAGGGCGGGGTAAACCGAAGTAGCTTGAACCCGACTTTATCTCGGCCCAAACGGTTTACGGGCACAAGCTGTACGTTCGGTTGCAGCCTCTCGGTACTGTGTTTCGGTATGGTCTCGGTACTGTGAGAGGCGCAAGAAACACCCCTACTCCGGTTTCAGAAGCGGAAACAAAATCACGTCGCGGATGCTCGGTACGTCGGCTAAAAGCATCGCCAGACGGTCGATACCGAGTCCTAAACCACCCGTCGGCGGCATCCCGTACTCCAAAGCCGCCAAAAAGTCCTCGTCTATGGGGTGCGCCTCGTCATCGCCCGCATCGCGCAGGGCTTGCTGCGCTTCAAAACGCGCCCGTTGGTCGATGGGGTCGTTGAGTTCGCTAAAGGCGTTCCCGAGTTCCATCCCGGCGCAGACCGGCTCGAAACGCTCGACTAAACCGGGGCGGGAACGGTGGATTTTGGCGAGCGGGCTGATGGCGAGCGGGTGATCCATGACGAAGGTGGGCTGCTCCAGGTACGGCTCGAGGTAGATGTCGTAAAGCTTGTTGTATATTTCGCCGAGCGGTCGTTCGGAGAGCGCCTCTCCCCCGTCTTTAGGCGGGTGCTGTTCAGCGACCCACGCCCGCAGCTTGGCTTCGTCGAGCAGGCTGAAGTCCATGCCGGCGCGCTTTTCGAGTTCAGACGTGTAATCGACGCGGGGCCACGGCGGGGTAAAGTCGAGTTCGGTGCCCTGATAGCTGAGCTTCATGGAGCCGGTCAGCGCCTGAATCAGCTTGCTATACAGCTCCTCAACCAACTTCAAGATGTCCAGATAATCGCGGCCCGCCCAGTAAAGCTCCAGCATCGTGTATTCGGGGTTGTGCTTGTGCGAGACACCCTCGTTGCGAAAATTACGCCCGATTTCGTACACTGCACCGAAACCGCCGATAATCAGGCGTTTGAGGTAAAGCTCGAGGGATATTCGCAGGTGAAAGTCGTGCGAGAGGGCGTTGTGATGCGTGACAAAAGGCCGCGCCTCCGCGCCCCCGGGAACGCTTTGCAGTACGGGCGTTTCGACCTCGAGAAAGCCTAAATCATCTAAATAACGCCGGATAAACGACACCGCCTTGGAGCGCAGCACAAACGCCCGTTTGACCTCGGGCGAGACCATCAGATCGAGGTGACGCTGGCGGTAACGCGCTTCTTTGCCCGTCAAACCGTGGTATTTATCGGGCAAGGGGCGGAGTGATTTGACGAGCGGGCGAAAATCCGTCGCCTGCACCGTCAGTTCGCCGGTTTTGGTGACGAAAAGCGGGCCGGAGACCTCTAGCCAGTCGCCTAGATCAACCTTCTTGAGCGCGTTGTACTCAGTAAGCGCATCTTTTTGAAAGTATGCCTGAAGCTGCCCCGACGCGTCCTGAAGGGTCGCAAAGCTCGCCTTACCCATCCCGCGCAGGAGCATCACCCGGCCCGCCACCGTAACGGTTTCGTCAAAGTGCGTACCCGGCTCGAGCCCCTCTTTGGGGTGCGCGGCGTGCAACTCGGCAGCGGTATGCGTTGGACGGTACATATAAGGGTAGGGCTCAAAACCGCGCTCGCGCAGCGACTCTAGGTTTCGGAGTCGCTGCTCGCGCTGTTCAGACAAAGACTTCTGTTCGGGTCGTTCCATACCTTAGCTTACCTGCCTGAGCGTTCCTTAGCGTATTTCCGTGACCTCGTAGTCGGTGCTGCGGCGACCCGTCGTAAGCGTGAATGTTTCGCCGACCTTGCGCCCAAAAAGCGCCTGACCGAGCGGCGACGCGTCCGAGATGTGCGGGATGTCGTCGCCGGTCACAACCGCCTCGACGGGTGATACGAGCTGCACTTGCAGGGTTTCCGCGCCGCTTTTTAGCGTGACGACCGACCCTAAATCGACTTGCGTGCGCGCGTAGTCGGCGATCACGACGGCGCGGCGGAGCTGGTCTTCGAGATCGTCCACACGGGCCTCGAGCCGTGCTTTTTCTACGCGAGCGTCCTCGAGCCCCGAATCTTCGTAGTCGTTAGACGAAACAGTCAGCTCTTGCAAGATGTGCGTCGCCTCTTCCAAGCGCCCCTGTTCGTCCTGAAGCTGCGCCTCGAGCCTCGCCAACCCCTCTTTTGTGACCTTGATGTCGCGTGTCATAACCCAGCCTCCTGATGGCGGGTATCTTATAACACGCCGTCCCTACCGAGCTGTTCTGTACGCTGCCTTTGGCAAGGACGCCCGCGCACCTTATAATGGGCTAAGCCACAACAGGTTTTGAACTATGCACTAAACTGGACAGAGCTTGAACCCTACAGAGAACGAAAGGTTGCGTGATGACGAAAAAACCCGTACAGCTGACCCCGCAGGGGTTTGAAAAGATCAAAGAAGAGCTCAGGTACCTAGTCGAGGTCAAACGGCAGCAGATTTCAGACAATATGGGTACTGCGATTGCCGACGGCGACCTCCGCGAAAGCGCCGCCTACGACGAGGCCCGGATGGAGCAGAGCGCCAACGAAGCGCGCATCGCCGACCTCGAGGAGATTATCCACCGCGCCGTCGTGGTCGAGGCCAGAGCCGGCGAGGAAGCGGTCGCCCGGCTCGGCGCAAGCCTCGTGCTGGAAGATGAAGGCGGCGCTCAAGTCACCTATCAGCTTGTCGGTACACACGAGGCGGATATTTTAGAAAACCGCATCTCGGACGAGTCGCCTTTGGGCCGTGAACTCCTGGGGCGGCGGAGCGGCGACCACGTAAAACTTAAAATGGGCCGAAATCAGGTGAATTACACGGTGGTGGACGTAAACCTCGAGTAACCCCCCGGCGCGCGGCACTTTAGGCAGTAACGAGCGAGCACCTTACTGCTGCCCTTGCAAAGCGAAGCTGCCGTTTCGTCAAAACGCGCAGCGTAGCACCTTTGTAACCTGCAAATTCGGCAAGGCTCAGTTAGATGAACACTGCGCCTTGCTGAAATCTGTCAGTAAACAAGTTGGCTCTTAATGGATTCCAAGGAGGTAATGTAAAGCCGTTGCAACACGGGCAGAATCACCGTTAGACTCGACGAATGCTGAACATCCAGGTCTTGGTGGATGACGCCAAGTGTTTCGAGGAAGTGCGCAAGCTACGTTGGCCTGGTGGGGTGAAGTGCCCAAGCTGCGGGTCAGAGAGGATCATCAAGCGAGGCTTTCACAGCACCCAGCCGCATCGCCAACGCTACGTTTGTCAGGGAAGGTGCTGTGCTCGGTTCGACGATCTTACCGATACCGTCTTTGAAGGCCATCATCAGCCGCTGAAGGTATGGGTGCTGTGCCTGTATTTCATGGGTCTGAATCTCTCCAATCGGCAGATTGCCAAAGAGCTAGATTTGAACGAGGATGATGTGCAGCAGATGACCAGCCAGCTTCGTGAGGGCGTGGTGGCGAAAAAAAGCCTGTCGAGCTATTAGGAACCGTAGAGTGCGATGAGGTGTATATCGTTGCGGGTCACAAGGGACAAGCTCAGGCGGTCAAGAACAAGGAGCGTCAGGGACGAAGGCGCAGACTCAAAGGAAGCCGCGGAAGAGGCACGCTTGAGAAGGAGAAGCCTCCTGTGCTAGGGATGCTGCAACGCAACGGTGAGGTAGTGATCAAGATGCTTGCCAACGTAAAGCAGAAGACTATCGCGCCATTCATCAAAAGCTTCATTTCCAGGGGCAGCCTTATCTACACTGACGAGTACTGCATCTATGACCGCTTGGAGCAGTGGGGATACGAGCACCAAGCCGTCAACCACTCTGCCGGTGAGTATGCCCGCAAGATGGCGATGGCTTTCATGAGGTGCATGTCAACAGCATTGAGGGCTTCTGGTCGCTACTGCGCTCTTGGCTTCGCTCCCATCGCGGCATCTCGCAAGAAAAGTTGCCACTCTATTTGGGCTTCTTCGAGTTCGTCCACAACGTTAGGAGCCGGGGTAGGGCACTATTACCGTCCCTCATTGAGGTTCTGGTAGCTCCTTGAAACGCAGGAAGAGCCTACTGCTTTTGTTTTATCATTCACCCCCTACTCAAACATCAGTAGGGGGGTTTTTCAAACACCCTCTAGAAAACCACAGCAAGGTGCTCGCGGATGTCCTCGAGCAAAAGCTGGAAATCACTTAGATGAAAATCAGACAGGTGTAAACCGTACTGCTAAAGCTGCCTGTACGCACCTATAACCGCGCCCGTAAACTCGTCTGTCGTCGCTTTCCCGCCCAAATCACCGGTACGTGGGCCGTTTTCCAGAATTTCGTCTACCGCCCGGTCGATTTTTACGGCGGTTTCGGTTTCGCCGAGGTGGTTTAACATCATCGCAGCAGTCAGAAACATCGCGGCAGGATTGGCAATACCGCGTCCGGCAATGTCGGGGGCGCTGCCGTGAACGGGTTCAAAAATCGCGTGCTGCTCGCCTAGGTTGGCGCTCGGCGCAAGCCCTAAACCACCGACGAGCCCCGCCATCAAATCCGACAAGATGTCCCCGAAAAGGTTGGTTGTCACCAGCACATCGAAGCTGTGCGGGTCGCGCACGAGCTTCATGGCGGCGGCGTCGACGATGACATCAAAAGCGTGGACATCCGGGAATGCTTGGGCAACCTCCAAGGCGGTCTCGAGAAACAACCCCGTCGTCAGCGGCAGCACGTTCGCCTTGTGAATGACGGCAAGCTCGCCCCGCCGCTTCTGTGCCTCTTGGAGCGCTACTCGCGCCACCCGTTCCGACGCACTTTTGGTAATCACACAGTCGGCAATCGCCACGTCGCCGTAACGCCTTTCTTGCTCGACGTAAAGCCCCTGGGTGTTTTCGCGCACCATCAGCATATCGACGTTTTGGAGCGAGCCCGGAATAGGCCGCGACTTTGCCGGACGCAGGTTTGCAAAAAGCTCAAGGGTACGGCGCATGTAACGAATCGCCCCCTGAAACCCCGGTACTTTCTGGCTTCCGCTCGGGCTGGTAAACGCCCCGGCAAGCGTCGCGTCGGCGGCCTTGACCTTTTCCAAGGTCTCGTCGGGAACGCTGTTACCGGTTTTTTGGAAGGTGTCCCAACCGGCGTCGGCGTAGCTAATTTCCAACGGCAAGCCGGTCGCCCGCAAAAGTTTTTCGGCGGCGGGCGTGACCTCGAGCCCAATCCCGTCACCGGGAATCAGCAAAATCTTGTGCATCTTTCACCTCCAGCCTCGACACTTCAAGGCAGGTTAGGCCAAGCTACCACGTGAGCGAGGGCGCTTTCAGCCGTCTGTAGTGTATTTACCCGCTATTTGATAGGCCGGGTTGCCGAATGTATCTCGCTAAACTAAGACAAGCTAGCTTTTACAAAAAGGTTCTGCGTCACCCAACGTTTGAATACTCGGCGCTTCGCCACAACTCGGGCACGCCGGGTTACGCCTCAGTTTGATACTCTGAAACGTTCCGGAAAGCGCGTCGTAGTGTGTCAGCTTGCCCGAAGTGCTCGCCTCCAAACCCACGATATGTTTGATGGTTTCGGTCGCCATCAAAGTGCCGACAACCCCGGGTAACGCCCCGAACACGCCGCCTTCGGCGCAGCTCAGCACGGTGTCGGCGGGCGGCGGCTCCGGATAGAGGCAGCGGTAACACGGGCCGGTAATACCCGCAGCCGCCGCGTGTAGCAGGCTCATTTGCCCTTCAAACTGCGCCATCGCGCCGTACAAAAACGGTTTGCCGAGCAGCACACACGCGTCCGAAACGAGGTAGCGCGTCGGCAGGTTGTCGGAACCGTCGATGATGAGGTCATACGGCGAGAGCAGTTTTACGGCGTTCTCAGCGGTCAAGCGGGTGGGGTGGGTCACGACCAGCACGTCCGGGTTGAGTGCTGCCACACGCGCTTTAGCCGACGCTACCTTCTCAGCACCCAACGTCTCAACGCTGTGGATAACTTGCCGCTGAAGGTTACTCAGCTCTACGCGGTCGTTATCCACGACGCCGAGCGTCCCGACGCCCGCCGCCGCCAGATATAAAAGAACCGGCGACCCCAGCCCACCCGCGCCGACGACCAGAACTCGAGCGTCTAAAAGCTTTTGCTGACCCGCCGCGCCGACACCGGGCAGGATAAGCTGGCGGCTGTAACGGTCGAGTTGGGTTTTGCTAAACACCGCTACAGCGTAGCGAGCGCGTCGGCGATGGGCGTATCGCCACTGACGACCTCGAACGACGTTTTAAGAGCCAGCTCGTTAAGCAAAACTTCAGCGACAATCTCTGCGACATCGACCCGAGAAATCATGCCGCTCTGCTCCAGCGTCTCTGCAACAGCAACTTTGCCCGTCCCGTCGGCGTCGGTCAGGCCACCCGGTTTTACGGTGGTGTAGTCGAGCGAACTTTCCTCCAGCACCTTTTCAGCTTTGCGTTTGGCCCCCAAGTAAGGCTTGAGCATTTCCGGCATCCGCTCCGCGTAACCCGTCCCGAGCGACGAAACCATCACGAACCGGGAGACACCTTGCGCCGCCGCCGCCTCGATGAGTTTGACTGCGCCCCGGTAATCGACCGCTTCGGGGTCGCCGCTCATGCCGGCCCCGGCAGCGAAAACGACCGCTTCGCAGCCTGTCAAAGTGTGGGCAACGTCGCCGGTCAGGTCGGCGACGACGGTTTCTGCGCCGAGCGCTTTTAGTTCTAACGCCGCCTCTTCACGCCGCACGAGCGCCCGCACCTCTTGTTGTTGCGCCAGCAGTTTTTCCACGACCAACCGACCCGTTTTTCCGCTGGCACCTGCGACCAAGACCTTCATCAAGTCCTCCTAGGCTCGAGCTTACAGCAGCTTCAGCTCGAGTTCCGTCGCCACCCCGCCGTAAAGCCTGAAGACCCTCACCGTGTCCCGCCCGACGATGAGCTGAACGGTTTTACCCTGCGCCCCGGCGAGGTCGCTTAGAGACGGTAACGCGTCGGTTTGGGGATGCGAATGATAGCTTCCCAAGAGCTGCTCACCGCGCCGGTCAGCCTCTTGAAGCGCCGTAAAAAGCGCTTGCGGGTCGGCAAAAAACCGGGTTTGCGGCGTCGGGGAAACGTTCGTCAACCGCAAAACTCGGTCAACTCGAGCAGAGCAGCCCAAAAGCAGCCCGACGCATTCGTCGGGCGCGGCTTCGGCGGCGTGTGCGCGGACGTCTTCCAGCAGTTCTCGCGGCAGATAGAACACACCCATGGTTCAAGCAGACGTGTCCAGAAAAAGCGGCGGTGCTTCGGCCCGGGTTTTCGATAGTGTGACCGCACCTTCCAAAAGTTTTACGGCGTCTTCCAGGCCTCTACCCCGGTGATAAAGCGTCAGCAGCGGCTCCCCGCGCCTCACTTCGGCCCCGCCTTTCACGTGTAGCACCACCCCGACGCCGGGGTCGATGGTGTCGCCTTTTTGCGCCCGACCGCCGCCCAGAACCTTGACTGCCTGCCCAATCGCGAGCGCCCCGAGTCCGGCAATAAAGCCGCTTCGCTCCGCGCGTAATAAGTGCTGTTCAGGAGCGGTCTCGAGCCGCCCCAATGCGCCCACTTCGCCCCCCTGCGCGGCGATCCAGCTTTCAAATTTTTCGTAAGCCCGCCCGCTTACGACCGCCGCTGCCAACCTGCCCCGGTCGGCGTCCAGACCCGCTGCCGTCAGCCCTTTTTCAGCCAAAGCAAAAGACAACGCCAGCAGGTCACTCGGCCCGCCCCCTTGCAGGGTCTGTACCGCTTCGGTGACCTCGAGGGCGTTCCCGACCGCCAGACCGAGCGGCTCGGACATCCCGGTGAGCAGCGTCTGAACATTTCGCCCCGCATGCGTGCCGATATCTTGCATCGTGCGCGCCAGAGCTCGCGCCTCGGCGGGCGTTTTCATAAACGCGCCGTCACCGACTTTTATGTCCAAAACGAGGTTTTGCGCCCCACCTGCGAGCTTTTTACTCATGATCGACGCCGCAATTAAAGGCAGCGACCCGACCGTTGCGGTAGCGTCGCGGAGCGCGTACAAAAGACCGTCCGCCGGGGCCAAATCTTTCGATTGTCCGGTGACGACGACGCCGATTCTACGGGCCTGAGTATAGAAATCATGCTCTGAAAGTTCAGCCCGGAAACCGGGGATGCTCTCGAGTTTGTCTACGGTTCCGCCCGTATGCCCGAGTCCGCGCCCGCTCATCTTGGCGACCGTCGCGCCGCAAGCTGCGAGGAGCGGCGCGAGGACCAAACTCGTCTTATCACCGACCCCGCCCGTCGAGTGCTTATCGACCGTGTTCGGAAGGCGCGAAAGGTCTAAAACGTCGCCGGAGTGCGCCATGGCGCGCGTCAGTTCAGCTGTTTCCGCCGGGTCCAGTCCCTGAAAATAAACCGCCATCAGCCACGCGGCGACCTGATAATCAGGAACCTCACCCGCGACGTAAGCTGTGATAAATGAGGCCAGGTCTGCTTGTGTGTGAACCTCACCACGTCTTTTTTGCTCGATAAAATCAACTGCGCGCATAAGCTTAGTTTACGCCCCGCTTGGTGACGGCGCAGCGCTTACTAAGGGCGTCCGGTCGGCCCTTCGCACAATCGGTTCGTATAGTCGATTCGCACAACGTAAAAAGTTAAGCTTTCTTTAAGCTGACACGGTAGACTTTTTAGGTGCAGCTCCTTTACGGTGTTCTTTACGGGGACGTCAAACCAGCGCCGTAAACACCGGCTGCCTCAGGGGGGTTCGTTATCAAAAAGTTAGCGTTGGTTTTTGTCGGTCTTTGCTTTTGGGCAGCGGCGCAAGAAGAAGGTCTGTACGCGCCCGCTCCGCCCGCCGACGCCGCGTTTGTGCGCGTCCTAAACGCCGGTGAGGGCGACATCACCCCGGCACTGGGGGACACGGCGTTTGACGCGCTTACCTACGGCTCGGTCAGTCCTTACCGGGTGGTGCTTCAGGGCAGCGCCGAACTCGCTGCCGGGAGTGTAACGGACACCCTCGAGCTCGAGGCGGGCCGCTTTTACACCGTTGTCGTTAAAGACAGCGCCGCGCTCATCGAAGACCCGACCCTGGAAAACCGCGCCCAGACGCTTCTACTGCTCTATAACGCCTCGAGCGAACCCGTCAATCTCAAAACTGCCGACGGTTCGACCGCTGTGATTCCGGACGTTGCGCCCGGTGAAGTCGGCAGCATCCCCGTCAATCCGATTTCGGTCGCGTTCGGCGCGTTTACCGGGGACACACTGCTAGAGGCGTTCGACGCGGTGCAGCTCGAGCGCTCCGCCGCCTACAGCACCTTTGTTTTACCGGGCGACACCGCCGTTTTTATTCAGAACACCACCGCGACCGAATAACCACGTAGATGGTCTTCTCGACCCCGATCTTCCTCTTTCTCTTTCTGCCCCTCTTTCTGGGGCTGTACTATCTCACCCCGTTTCGCTTCCGCTCGCCCCTGATTCTGGTCTCGAGCTACATCTTTTACGGCTGGTGGCGGGTCGATTTTCTGGCACTGTTTTTCGGCGTCACGCTGCTCAGCTACCTTGCCGGATTAGGCGTCGCCAACGCCCAGACGAAACGCACCGCCAAGCTCTGCTTGACCTTGGGCGTCGTTGGTGACCTGGCCGCGCTCGGTTATTTTAAGTACTTTAACTTCGGCGTGGACAGCTTAAACGCCGCGTTCTCGAGTATCGGCGTCCCGACTTTTACGGCGTGGGAGGTCGTGCTGCCCATCGGCCTGTCGTTTTACACCTTTCAGGCACTGAGCTATATCATCGACGTGTACCGTAAGGACGCGCCGCCCGCCCGCAATTTTTGGGATTTAAGCGCTTTTATCGCGCTGTTTCCGCAACTGATCGCCGGGCCGGTGCTGCGTTACAAAGACCTCGCCGACCAGTTTACGGCGCGCACCCACACCTCGCAAAAGTTTTCCGAAGGGGCGCTGCGGTTTATGGTCGGGTTTTGCAAAAAAGTCCTGATCGCCGACGGCGTAGCGACCCTCGCCGACCGCGTGTTCGCCGCTGCCGACCCGACTGCCGCGGCTGCCTGGCTCGGCGCGCTCGCCTACACCGTACAGCTCTACTTCGACTTTTCCGGGTATTCGGATATGGCGGTCGGGCTCGGTTTGATGATGGGTTTTCGCTTTATGGAGAACTTCAACCACCCGTATATCAGCCGCTCGATCACCGAGTTCTGGACGCGCTGGCACATCTCACTGTCAAGCTGGCTCCGCGACTACCTCTATATTCCGCTCGGCGGCAACCGCCGGGGGGCAAGCCGCACCTACGTCAACCTGCTTTTGGTGATGCTTTTAGGTGGGCTCTGGCACGGCGCAAACTGGACGTTTGTGCTGTGGGGCGCGTGGCATGGTGGGTTTTTGGCACTCGAGCGCTTTTTAGGCAAACGTAAACTATGGCGGCCCCTCCCGGCAATGCTGGGCATTCCTAAAACCATGCTGATCGTCATCGTCGGGTGGGTGCTCTTTCGGGCTACTTCGGTGGGGCAGGCGTGGCGTATCGTGCAGGGCATGGCGGGGGCGAACGGCTGGGCGCTAAATCAGGGGTTTAGCTGGGAGATTACCGGGCTCGAGACTACCACCTTGCTGCTCGGCCTCGTTTTACTCTACCTGGCCCCGTGGTGGCGCACGCTCTTGTGGCGGCTGCCGGTAAAGCGGCAAGCGGCGCTACAAACCGTCCATTTACTGGTTTTGCCGCTCTTTATTCTAGGGATTTTCCGGCTCTCGGCGCAGAGCTTCTCGCCCTTTTTGTACTTTCAGTTCTGATGGGGCAGTTCTGATGGGACAGTTGTAGTGGCGCGAACTCTGCCGGGGAATCCCGAACATCCCGAAACCCGCACCGACCCCGCCACCGACGCCGAAGACGTGCGTCACAGCCCGCTGCCCACGACGCTCGGCTGGCTGCCGGGGGGTTTTTTGCTCTTGGTTTTAGCTCTCGGTTTCGGCGCGGCGCTGCTGACACCCGCGACGTTTCAGTGGCCCCGTAAAGGTTCGTTTTTACGCGGCGAGCAGAGCGCCCGCTACGAAAAAGCCTTTAACGACGCCTTACCGTTTCGGGACGCGGCGATTGCAACTTGGGGGGTGCTCGAGTACACGGTGTTCCGTGAAGGGCGAGAAGGCGTCGTCGTCGGGCAAGACGGTTGGCTCTTTACGGACGAAGAGGTCGCGTTTTACGGGGACGGCGCGGCGGAAACCGCGCGTAAACTGGCGTATATCAAAAAGGTTCGGGCTGAACTCGCCGCAAAAAACGTCACCCTTGTCGTCGCGCTCGTTCCCGACAAGTCACGGGTTTATGCGGAGTTCGTGGGCCGCACGCTGCCGAGTTATACGGCTGAACGTTACCAGAACTTTCGCCGTAAATTGATTCAGGCGAGCATTTTAGCGCCCGACTTGTTGACGCCGCTTGTCGGCGCGAAAGGTGAAACACAAGTTTATCTGCGTACCGACACGCACTGGACGCCTGCGGGGGCTGAAGTTACAGCCGACACGCTCGCCGGGGCCGTGCGCCGCGCGGATGTTCCCGGTCTTTTTACCAGCGAATACGAGACGACCGTCACCGGGCGAGAACCCTACAAGGGCGACCTGCTCAGCTTCGTGCCGCTCGGCGCGTTGCAAAGTCGGTTGGGGCCGGCCCCGGACGGGCTCGAGACCCGCCAAACCCGTGCGCGCGGGGGCGCAGGCGGCGGACTTTTCGGCGCACAGACGGTGCCGGTCACGCTCGTCGGAACGAGCTACAGCGCTAATGAGCGGTGGAACTTCGCCGGGGCGTTGCAGCGGGCGCTCGGCGCGGACGTGCTAAATCTGGCGGCGGAAGGGCAGGGGCCGCTGCCGCCGATGCGCGACTATCTAGCGAGCCGCGAACTGCAAGACGAGCCCCCTGAACTCGTCGTCTGGGAGATTCCTGAACGCTACTTACCGGTGCCGGAAAATCCGTAACCCGTTTACAACGTCGGCAAAAGCTTATCTCGGGTCGCAAATCCGGCTCGAGCGCCAACTTGCTTTTACGGTGCAAATACCCGAACGCTCGAGCTTTTCTACAGTCGTGAAGTTTACCAGGCGTAGGCGTTCGGCGCTTCGCCTCCCGGCCCCGGAAAGATGTCGTCGAGTTGCTTGAGGGTGTCTTCGTCCAACGTCACTTCGGTGGCGCGTACCGCGCTCTCGAGCTGTTCCATGGTGCGCGGCCCGATGATCGGCGCGCTCACCACCGGATTGTGCAAAAGCCACGCCAGCGCCACGGTTGCAGGTTCTTCGCCGAGCTCTTTACACAGCGCCTCGTACCGCTCCAACTTGTCCCGCTTCGCCTCGATCTCTTTCATCTTGCCCTCGTTCAGCCGGCGACCCCCCTCGATTTTGCCGAGGACGCCGCCGAGCAGACCGCCGCCCAGCGGACTCCAGGGAATCAGGCCGAGGCCGTAGTGCTCGCACGCCGGGATGACCTCGAGTTCGACCATCCGGTTGTCCAGATGATAGATGCTCTGTTCACTCACCAGACCCGTCATCCCGCGTTTCGACGCCTCCTGACAGGCTGTGGCGATGTCCCAACCGGCGAAATTGCTCGAGCCCGTGTAGACAATCCGGCCCTGCTGCACCAGCGCGTCAAACCCTTGTAAAAGCTCGTCCCAGGGGCAGTCGCGGTCGACGTGATGCATCTGATAGATGTCGATCCAGTCGGTTTGCAGCCGCCGGAGGCTGCCCTCACAGTGCTTTTTGAGCTTCATCGCCGACAAACTCCGCCCGTCGGTGTTGGGTTCGGCGCGGTTTTCCCGGCGTTTGACCGGATTGTAGACCTTTGTCGCCAAGACCACCGCGTCACGCCGCCCGTCACCCTGCGCGAACCAGTTACCCAGAATGATTTCGGTGTCGCCCTGCTGTCCGCCGTTACCGTATACATCGGCGGTGTCGAAAAAGTTGATGCCCAACGTAAGCGCCCTGTCCATAATCTTGAAGGAATCTTCTTCGGAGGTGTGCCAGCCGAAGTTCATCGTCCCGAGGCATAAATTGCTGACCAGAACGCCGTGTTTACCTAAACGCTTATGTGTAATCGCCATGTTTTCTCCCCTTCACGCGAAACTTGTGGTGCCGTACCACGTTACGCACATTTACCGGAACGATATGTTTCGTGCGCTTCAGTGTCGGGTTTATAAGTGATACACCTGTCTGCGTCATTTGCCTTACGTCTCGTCAAGCCGCGCTAAGTGTGTTATGACCGAGCTCACATGATGAAAACAAGCTTTTTACGCCGCTACTTCCCCTTTTTACCCAGCCTGCTGACCGGACTTTTGGGCGCAGTATGGCTTTTATTTTACCCGGTAGCTTACGGCCCGCGCGCTGGGCTTTTGACGCTAGGGCTCGTCGCTCTAGCTTTGACTGTGGGGCTTTTGGGCGGCGCTTGGGTTTTAGAGCGCACCTTGGCGTCGTTTCGCTACGCCTCGGGACTGCTCGAGCGCGCTCTCGCGCAGCTTAGACCGACGCGCCTCGAGGCCACCCTCTTCGCCGCCCTTACTGCCACCGCCGAAGAGTTGTTTTTTCGGGGCGCGCTACAAGGGCTTATCGGTGTGTGGGGGCAAGCGCTCGTGTTCGGCTTATTGCACCCGATGCCGCGCCGGGGCTGGAGTTATACGCTTTACGCGGCGCTCTCAGGGCTGGCATTTGGTTTTGCGGCGACGTTTACGGGTAGTTTGTGGCCGGGGCTGATCGCACACTTTTTGATCAACTTGCAGGGGCTTTTAGAACTGTGGGCTCAGAGCCGTAAACGCCGCATGAAGGGAACCCGGTAGCTGTTTCTGACGTAAATCCAGACGTCTGTAGTGTACCGGTTTCAAGCGCTTGCAGCACCTGTTGGTGTTCGCGTCGTAGTGAGCGCCGTAAACTTAACCACTACCGACTCGAAGTCAGTAGGTTGAGGCGCTAGGCTGGAAGCCGGGGGTCGCTCTAAAGAGATGTTCTCTTCACCATTCTGCTTATGAGCATCGTAATGATTGTTGAGGTACTCGTCTGATGATGTCATGATCTCATCTGTTCTATCATCTCACCTGTGACGTTGCCACTGGTGGCGCTGAAGTAGCCGCCAGGTTACGGCTGAGAGCCGTGGCCCTAGTGGGCCTGACCTAGCCCAGAAGTGCTGTCTCCAATACCGCTTCAATAACTCCGGAAACTCCTGCTGTACACCTGTGAACTCCGCCCCTTCGCCCGCTTGACAAACTCGCTCACGGGTAGCTGCGGTGGAATCGACACAAACAAGTGGCTATGGTCGCTCGACACGACTCCGTTCAGAATCTTGACCCCTGTCCCCTCAGCTACTTGCGCGATGATCGTGCGTACTCGCCTCTGCAACTCGCCCCGCAGCACCCGGTAGCGGTACTTCGTGATCCATACCAGGTGATAGCGGTGGTGGTAGAGCGTATGACTTCCCTTGCTGTAGCGCTCCATCTTCGCAATCTACACGCTGAAGCGTCGCCCGTCTTCAAGGCGGGGGTTTAACACCATTTAGAGGACTATCAATTCGAGCTGGCATACCCGCGTCTACCGCGACGAACTCGTGTCGTTTCAGGTCGACGGCACCCACGGGAGCGCGGTGGCGGGACTGCGCAAGTGCAAAATCCAGCACCGCAGCATGACCCCGAAACCCGTACGGACTTCTCACTTTTTGCCATGAAGGACCGTGGGACAAGGTGGACAACCGCATCTGGGGCTTAAGTGTAGACACGGGCAAAGCGTGGAAAATTTGCGAGACCGCGCCCGGTGATGTGGACCATGAATACTGGTACGCCGACGGCCGCCATCTCGGCTATCACGGTTTTGTCGGCGGTAAGCGGTTCTGGGGCGCGTCCGTTTCGACGATACGGGGCGGCGCGAGCATACTTTTCCCGGCGAGACCGGACTCATTTTTTCTGAAACCCGGACAAAAGTCTGTATAGTCTCAGATGGAACAGAAAAGAGCGGTTTCAGCGTCAGCCCTAGCAGAGTTTACGCGCCCTTATAAAACACTTCTGCAAGATCGCCGTCTCGGGCTAGGGTTTGACGCGTGCGTGTGGGGGATCATTGGTAGCGGAGGTTGCAAGGTGGCGCAGATGGCGGCGTGCAATCCACTTACGGCCGGGGTCAAACATAGTGAACGGCGGCTTAGACGCCTGGTGCATGGTGAGAACAAGCGGGCTGAGGTGAATGCTCAAGCCATAGGCAAGGTGCTCTGTTCAGAAGGCGCGAAACAGCTCAAAGGTGAACACGAAGTGCTCTTGATCATGGATGAATCGGACCTCAGAAAACCTTTTGCTGGGTTGTGTTGACATTTCACCGCAGCCAGATGAGTACCGAAGCGAAGTGTAAGAAGCCAAGGTAGTTACGGGCGAGCTTATCAAAACGAGAGAAGCAGCGCCTATAGTATTTGAGCTTGTTAAAAAAGCACTCAACGAGGTGACGCTCTTGGTAAAGTTCATGGTCATAGTTGCGCGTCTCCTTACGGTTGATTTTGGGTGGAATGACCGCTTCGGCACTCATCTCAGCAATGGCTGTGAGGACAGCTTGAGCGTTATAGGCTTTGTCGCCCATCACGAACTCAGCTTCATAACCTTCGAGTAACGCTGCTGCATAAGGCGCTTCGTGGGCTTGTCCGGCTGTTAAGAGCAGGCGTAAAGGGTTGCCTAAAGCGTCCACGGTGACATATATCTTGGTGCTAAATCCACCTCTGCTGTAGCCGAGGTCTTGCGCCTTTTGACCCCTTGTATGTTGAGGATGGGACACGGCACGGCAGAGCGTCGCCCCTTAGGTTCTAAAGACCGTAAAAAAGCTAGTCTCGTCGTGCTGTTGTCTTCAGCCTAAGCCCGAACAGTTACCCGAGCAATAAGCTCGCATCTGCAAGGTTGGGCTACGCTGGAGCGTCTCACGGAGGTGACATGCTTAACGAAGTGTTGGTGGCTGGCGTAGACGTCGCCAAGTACCGTCTCGATATCGCGATCATACCAAGCGGTGAACGCCTTTCACACGCCAACACGCCAGACGGTATCGGCGAGTTGGTCAAGCTGCTGAGGCATCTACAGCCGAGCCGCATCGTTCTTGAGGCCACCGGCGGTTTGGAGCAGCCCTTGGTCATCGCCCTGGTTGAGGCAGCGCTACCTGTGGTGGTGGTCAACCCAAGACAGGTGCGTGATTTTGCTCGGGCCCTGGGCAAGCTGGCGAAAACCGACCGGATCGATGCTGTGGTACTCGCTGAGTTTGCAATCAAAGTCGCACCTGCTTTACGTAAGTTGCCTGATAGCGCCACACGTGCCTTGGACGCCCTGGTGACGCGGCGTAGTCAGCTGGTGCAGATGATAACCGCCGAGCGCAACCGCCTACACGCCTGCAACGACGACAGTGTGAAAGCCGATATTGATGAGCACCTGAAGTTCCTGGAAAAGCGTCGCCAGCACCTGGACGAGGCGTTGCTTGAAGCTGTCAAGGCTGATCCCTCGACCAAGGCACGTGACCATTTACTGCAGAGCGTGCCAGGCGTGGGTCCGCAGGTATCCCTGGTGTTGCTGGCGAACTTGCCGGAACTGGGTAGCCTCACGAGAAAGCAGATCGCTGCGTTGGTGGGCGTCGCACCTTTGAATCGCGATAGCGGTCTCTGGCGGGGCCGAAGGAGTGTGTGGGGCGGTCGGCGTGACGTGCGCACCGCCCTTTACCTGGCAGCGCTGTCGGCCTCACGTTACAACCCCCTGATCCGCCCACTCTATGAGCGCTTGCTGCTCAAGGGCAAGCCCAAAAAGGTAGCGTTGGTTGCCTGTGCCAGAAAGCTCCTATGTATCTTGAACGCGATGATCCGCTCCGGAAGCTCCTGGCGTCCAGCTGCTACTTGACAAATGACACAGTTGCTTTTTTATGCGGCGCACCCGCCGAACACGCATGAGCCCGCACCACCGAGCCGTCTATCATCACGCTTTCCATAGTGTAGGGCCACGAGGCCCCCGCTAGTGCGGGTACTACGTCTGGGTCATCAGCAAAGTGTTCAAACATAGTTCCCCATACGCCCCGTTCACTCCACCTGTCGAAACGCTTATATACGCTGTTCCAGTGACCGTACTGCTTAGGTAACAGTCGCCACTGAGACCCCGAACGCAACAGCCACAGCACCCCTTCGATAAACTTACGGCACCGCTTCTCCCGACCTACATATACCTCTGGCGTCTCATCTAAAAATGCTCTGATTTTATGCCACTCTCTAGCCTTGAGTTTTACCTGCGTCATGCCTTTTTCTATCAACTCAAAATATGAGATTGTCAACAGAGCCTAGCTCCACCGCCGCGACCGCATGTTGCCGAAACGGAATCCGCTCCCGGTAAAAGTCGCGCATCTGCCCGACGATTTCAGCGACGACCTCTTCCCGGCTCTTCCCTAACTGCCACTTGTCTTTCATATAATCTGCCCACTCAGCGGTCGAAACGCCCATTACGGCTTGATGGTCACGTTTGTCCCAGCTCTGTCCCAAACGCGCCGCCATCGCCGCCCTGGCCCTGTCCCACACGGGTTCGGAGTCGATTAAAAGCCCGTCCATATCGAAAATTACGGCTTGAATCATCCGTTACTCTACCTGAGCGGGCAGGGGTCAGCGGCCCTTAAGCCCCCCTTAAGTTTTAGGGTGTCAAATCAGTTTCGTGGTCAAACCAGGAGGAAACATGAAACGCTTGCTAAGTTCAACGCTGCTCGTCTCGCTTACGCTGCTCGGTGGGTGCAACCTGGCTCAAGAGGCGTATAGCAGATACATCAAACCCTCGGCCGCGACGCTGAACGGCTACACAGTTGAACGCGACGCCGGCGGAGCCCCGACCGGCAAAGTTGACCTCAACGTCAGCGCACTAGACGGTAACGACGAACCCATCGCCGGAAACATCAGCAAGCCGGTCGTAACGGTCGCGCGGGTAACGCCGACAAGCGGCAACGTCAGCGCGGCGCAGCAGTACACGGCGACCGCTGAAGTCAAGTTCGACATCCGGGTACAAGAGGTTGTCAACGCAGTTTTAGACATCGACCAGAGCGGCAGCATGAAAAAGACCGACCCCGAGCGCCAACGCGTCGACGCCGCAAAGTCGTTTATCGGGCGCATCACCCCACAAGACCGCCTGGCGGTGATGGCGTTTCGTGGCGACGACGAGCAGTTTCGCGCCTCGAGCCTCCTGCAAGACTTTACGGGCGACCAAGCGACCCTGAACGCCGCCGTAGAAAAGGTCAAGCAAAACACCGATACGCCCATCTGGGATTCGGTCTTGGACACGCTTGACCTGCACGAGGGCGACGAAGGCGGCGGCAGCGCCGCGCGCGTGGTCGTTCTCTTTACCGACGGGCAGCGTAACGGCGGCGACACCGACTTCGCCGCAGCCTTGAACGTCGCCCGCGAGTCCGGCGTCAAGTTCTTTACCGTCGGTTTGGGGGCCGGGCCGAAACAGCTCGACCTGACCGAACTGCAAACCCTCGCCGAAGCGACCGGCGGCACCTTCGCCAACGTCGCCGACGCAGCCGGGCTCGAGGCGCTGTTTGAAAAAATCTTTAACGCGATTCGCGCTTCAGGCGTGATTACCATCAACATCAGCCCGGTACCGCCCGCCGGCAGTCTGGTCACGGGCACGGTTCAGTTCGACGTGAACGGTGAAACCTTTAACCTCCCCTACGCAGTGCAGCTCTAGCTGTTTACGGCGTTGGCCCAGGCGGACTGCGGCCTGCTTTTTCTTTGTGCCACGCATGGCTTTACAAATCTGTAGGCTATCCCAACAAAGCTCACGCAGCCCCCGGATAAGCTGATGGCAGTGTTTAGGTGCACGTTCACGCAGTTTTAGGAGGCTTAGATGGACAGATTCAAGGATGTCAGCACGTCGTCTTCACGCCGGACGATTGCGATATACGAAAGTTACGCCGACGCGCAAAAAGCCGTCGATTATTTGTCTGACAACAAGTTTGCCGTCGAAAAAACGGTTATCGTCGCCGAGGGTCTCAAGTTCGTCGAACAAGTTACCGGACGCCTCAACTGGGGCCGCGTCATCTCTACGGCGGCGAGTAGCGGCGCGCTCACAGGCGTCCTCATCGGGCTCTTTTTAGGCTTGCTCTTCCCTGCCGGGTCAATTCTCGCGATTGTCCTTTACGGTCTTGTCGTCGGGATTATTGTCAGTATCTTGTTTGCGGTGGCAGGGTACGCCGCAACGCGGGGCCAGCGCGATTTTTCTTCGGTCGGCGGGATGCAGGCCGAGCGTTACAACGTGATGGTTGACGCGGACGTGGCTGATGAAGCCGAGGAGATGCTGCGGGGGATGAGCTAAAGACGCACTATTTACTCAGACAGCGTAAAACAGGATGGAGCCGCCGATGATGAAGGCGGCTCCGGTTATTTGGATAAACCTGACCGTATTCTTGATGCCCGCAACCTCAAACGTCGTACCGGTGGCAAAAGGAAAAACGACAAAAATGACGCCGTAATAGATAACCAAAGCGGCCTCTCCCAATTCCCAGCCCAAAACGGCGAAGATAATCAGGGCGACGACACCGAAAAGTACCGTTAGTAGAAACGTGCGAGCATTGTCGTACAAGCGAGCGTAGTAACGGCGCGTTTCATCTTTGTGTTCGGTGTGAACCAAGACATCAAGGTCTTGTTCTTTGTCACTGAAAATAGCTACAGCGGGTGCGCTAACATGCAACGTTTCAATCGTACCTCCCGTTTTATGACACCATACGCAGCGCGGCTCATCCCAGCTCATGTGCAGATTTTACATCTCCTGTGGCGCTTCAATCCCGAGCAGACCCAGAGCGCCCGCCAGCGTATCTCTGACTTTACGAACAAGGGCAACCCTAGCCTCCCGTAAACCCGGTTCGGCCTTCAAAACCTGCGTGTCGGGTTTGCCCTCGGCGTTGCGGTGGTTGTAAAACCCGTTCCACGCGGTTGCTACGTCTAAACAGTACTGCGCGACGATGTGCGGGGCAAAGTCCCTTGCAGCCGCTTCCGTAACTTC
The DNA here is from genome assembly GCA_963799485.1 of uncultured Trueperaceae bacterium. Classification (GTDB taxonomy): domain Bacteria; phylum Deinococcota; class Deinococci; order Deinococcales; family Trueperaceae; genus Truepera. The sequence continues at coordinate 19,484 of CAWCXJ010000001.1, read as the reverse complement.
CGGCAAGCGGGCCAACTCTTGGGCTAGTTTGACCTCGAGCCCACCCACCCGGCTCCAGTCTGCACCCGTTTCACTCACACCTGCTTTTTCTGCTGCCCGTAAAATGCTGCACGCCCGCGCGTGCGCGTACTGCACATACGGCGCGGAATCGCCCTGAAGGTTGAGCGCCTGCTCCCAGCGAAAGTCGATGATGCGCCGCGCCTCACTTTTGAGCATAGCAAAACGCAGTGCGCCGATGCCGACCTGCCGCGCTACGGTGTCGATGCTCGCCAAATCCGGATTTTTCTCCTCGACCACTGCTCGAGCCCGCCGTTTCGCCTCGTCAAGCACGGTGTCTATAGCGAGCGTGACACCTTTACGCCCACTCATCGCCTGACCTTCCAAAGTCACGACTTCATACGCCAGATGGTGCGAGGTATCGAACCCCTGCGCCGTATCGGTCAGCGCCAGCGCTGTTTTGACAATTGTTTGCGGATGGCTCTGCCGCGTATCGATGACGTTGATGATCTCGTCGGCGTGGGCGAAAGTGCGCCCGTCCGGGTGCGTCTCTCCTTTCGGCGAAGTCGTGTAGAGCGGTTTGCCCGAGGGTTGCGTGTCGAACGCCGTAAACTTTAAGCCCTCAAACAACCCGACTTTCCAGAACTGCGTGCCGATGTCTTTGGCGACGTACATCGCGTTGCCGTCGCTGCGGACGAGGACGACTAAAGGTTCCTCGAGCCCCGGCAGAAACTTCGACACGTCCATGACCATTGCTCCCGTAAATTTGCCCTCAGAAGCCGTAAACACGTCTTCGCTGCCCCGTAAAACGTCCAGAGCTTGCGCCAAAAAGCCGCTGTGGACGATGTCGGACTCCCAGACCAGCAGGTCGTATTCGGCGCCCAAAGCGTAGTAGGTCGTAAGCTGTGAGCGTAAAACCTTTTCGATGTCACTGCGGAGTTCGCCGCGCTCGAGCCGCCCCATCACCTCCGACACACCGCGTTCAATCGCTTCGCCGTCGGTCTCTTTCGCGTGCGTCAAACGCACGTAAAGCTTGCCGAGCCAGTGGTCGTACTTCTCTTCACCTTTATAGGTTTCACCAAAATACGTCACCGCAAAGAGCGATTCGGCGGCTTGCCGCCCGGTGTCGTCGATGTAGTTCTGCACCTCGACCTCGAACCCGGCGGCTTTCAAAATGCGGGCGCAGGCGTCGCCCAACACGATATTTCGCAAGTGCCCGACGTGCGCCTCTTTGTTCGGGTTCACAGAAGTGTGTTCGACGATGGCCTTTTCGCCGCGCTCCGGTCTTTTTACGGGGTCATTGACGAGCTGTTCGACAAACACGCCGGGGTCTAAGTGGAAGTTCAGGTACGGCCCGACCGCTTCGGCTTTGGCGATTCCGGGGGGTAACGTAAGCTGCTCGAGCAAGCTTTTTGCGATCACCGCCGGATTTTGCCGCAACGTTTTGGCGAGCCCGAACGCCACCGGCGACCCATAATCGCCCGCTTTACCCTCCGGCACCGCCTGCACCGAGACTTCGGACTGCGCTCCGAGCGCCGCAACTGCCTGTTCTAAGGCTTGTTTTAACTTTGCTTTTACGTCTATACCTGCGTCCATCCTTCAACGCTATCACGCGCTATGCGTTGGCTCACCGTCTGCCACGCCGCCGGGGTTTAGACTGGTGAATGGCTCAACACGTTCCGACATTCTCGCAGCTACCACTTCCGAATGTGCGTGCTGGTCACTACGCTCTTGACAGGGAGTGTCTTAGACCAGATGATACCTGCTACCCGATGTAAGCCAGCTTCCGGCTAAAGCCGGAACTGGTAGTAAACTTGATACATAGGCACTAAGATTTGCAGAGTGTGAACCTAGCTGCCCAAGCTGAACCGCCATAAACCAAAAGGAGCTTTCCGTGGCCCAAACGCACGCAGAACCGCACAACGAATTCGACGCACCCGTTCCTGTCTGCCCGGTTCGGGGCTCAGTCCTCTACCCGACGATGGTCATGCCCATCGACGCGGGTCGTGGCGTTTCGATTCGCGCCATCAACGCTGCGCTCGACCGCAACCGCACCATTCTAATCGTCAGTCAGAAAGACCGCGAGACCGAAGAACCGACCGGCGACGATTTATTCGACGTCGGCACGGCGTGTAACATCTTGCGGATGAAGCGCAACCCCAACGGCAGCGTGCAGATGCTCGTGCAGGCGTTTGCCCGCGTGCGGGTGTCAAACTACACCACCGGCGAACTCATCGAAGCCGAAGTCGAACCGTTCGATGTACCCGTCGGCAACGAGGTGACGCTCGAGGCCGCCTTCCGCGAACTCAAGGAAAAGTTCGGCGACATCATCGAGGGCGGTGTCCGGAATATCCAGCCCGAAGTCGCGCAGTTTGTCATGAACCTAGAAGACGCCGGACAGTTCGCCGATTACGTGGCGTACCATCTGGACTTTCGGCTCGAGGATAAACAGGGCGTTTTAGAAGCCGAGTCGGTCGAGGCCCGCGTTCGCCGCGTGCTGATCCTGATCGACACCGAGATCGAACTCGCCGAAACCCAGCGCCGCGTGCAGCGCGAGGTCAAAGACGAGATCGACCGCAACCAGCGCGAATACTTTTTGCGCGAGCAGATCAAAGCCTTGCAGCGCGAGTTGTCCGGTTCCGACGACGGCGACGACGAAGCCGAAACCTTCCGCGCCAAACTAGAAGAACTCAAGCTTCCCGAAGACGCGATGAAAGAGGCCGAGCGCGAACTGAGCCGTTTTTCCCGGATGCACCCGGACTCGGCTGAGGCGTCGGTGATCCGCACCTACCTGACGACCCTGACCGAACTGCCGTGGAACACCCGCAGCCAGGACAAGTTGACACTCGAGGTCGCCGCGCAAATCCTGGACGAAGACCATTACGGTTTGGACAAAATCAAAGACCGCGTGGTCGAATACTTAGCTGTTCGTAAACTCAAGGCCGAACGCGCCGCCAAGGGTGAGATGAAAGAAGAAGAGGTCAACAAAGGCCCGATCCTCCTCTTTGCGGGGCCTCCCGGCGTCGGTAAGACCTCGATTGCCAAAAGTATTGCCAAGGCGTTAAACCGCGAATACGTCCGTATTTCGCTAGGTGGCGCCCGCGACGAGTCCGATATTCGGGGCCACCGCCGCACCTACATCGGTTCGATGCCCGGACGCATCATTCAGGGTATCCGGCAAGCCGGTACCAAAAACCCGGTGTTCTTATTGGACGAAATCGACAAGCTCGGTGCGTCGTATCAGGGCGACCCGTCGTCGGCGCTCCTAGAAGTCCTCGACCCGGCGCAGAACAGCTCGTTTGTCGATCACTACCTGGGCGTCCCGTTCGACCTCTCCGAAGTGCTGTTTATCGCCACCGCGAACTACGTGCAGCAGATTCCCGAAGCCTTGATGGACCGGATGGAACCTTTGGAGTTCTCCTCGTACATCGAGCAGGAAAAAATCGAAATCGCCAAACGCTACTTGTTGCCGCGTCAGATCGAAGAAAACGGCCTCAAACCCCGGCAGATCAACATCTCGGACGGGGCAGTGGCGAAAGTCGTCACCTCGTACACCCGTGAGGCGGGCGTGCGGAACTTGGAGCGCACCATCGGCACACTCGCCCGTAAAGCGGCGCGGCGGATTGCCGAAGGCGACGCCAAACGCGTCAGGATTGGGGAGCGGAGCTTGGAGCCCTTCCTCGGCCCGGAACGCTTTACCCCCGAATCCGAAGGTGCAGAAAACCTCGTCGGGGTCGCTACCGGAATGTATTACACCCCCGTCGGCGGCGACATCTTGTTCGTCGAAACCTCGATTATGCCCGGCAAGGGTGGTCTGGTTTTAACCGGACAACTCGGTGACGTGATGAAAGAGTCCGCGCGGGCGGCTCTGACCTACGCGAAGTCGAACGCCGAACGCTTCGGGATTTCGCAGGAGCGGCTCGAGTCCGAAATCCACATCCACTTCCCGGCGGGCGGCACGCCCAAAGAAGGCCCGAGTGCGGGCGTCGCTATCGCTACGTCCCTCATCAGCGCCCTGACCGGCATCGCCGTTCGTAAAGACGTCGCCTCGACCGGCGAAATCACCCTGCGCGGGCGCGTCCTGCCCATCGGCGGCCTCAAGGAAAAAGTTCTGGGCGCAAAACGTGCGGGCATCAAGCACATCGTCTTCCCGGAGAAAAACGTCCCGGATTTGGGCGATATTCCGGCACACCTGCGGCGGAGCATGGAGTTTCATGAGGTCGATAACTTAGACAAAGCCCTCGAGGTGTTTTTAGTCGGTGGGTTGGAGGGACTCGAGAGTCGCGGCGGCGGCAGTGGCACCCCGAGAAAGCCTCGCCGTAAAAGCGAAAGCGGCCCGACCGCCCAGGCGTAAAGGGCGACTTTGAACGTGAAGACTCACCTTCCGGGGTGAGCAGAACGCGCTAGACAGCGTGCGCGCCTTTTTGACCGGAAATATCTATACCCCAAGAACGGCGCGCGTCTACTGCACATCATCCTAAAACCCGTTTTACACAAATAGCAAAAGGCTCACTCGCGCTGTGAGCCTTTTTGTGTAACCGTTTAACCGAAGTGGCAGGTTGCACCCATAACGAACATTTATATCAAAGCCGTTTTCGTATATAGAGCACAGTATAGGTGGGCTGCAGTTCTGCAAAAAGTGCAACGTCGTTGGCTACGAAAAACTCGAGCAGACTTCTTCAGCTCTGACATCGCCCGATTTTACACGGGCCTCAAAACCGGAATAGCTTTAACTCTGGCAGCTCGAGCTAAAGCGCCTGTCTGGTATTTTGGATGCACCCATGCTGCGCGGACGTTACGCCCCCTCCCCTACCGGACAGCTGCACCTCGGCAACGCCCGCACCGCGCTGCTCGCCTACTGGCACACCCGCGCACAGGGCGGACGGTTTGTGCTGCGCGTCGAAGACCTCGACGCGCAGCGAAGTCGCCCGGCGTTCGTTCAGGCGAACCTCGGCGAGCTGAGCTGGTTGGGGCTCAACTGGGATGAAGGGCCCGACGTCGGTGGGCCTTACGCGCCGTATAAACAGAGTGAGCGGTCTGGGCTTTACGAGGAGGCGCTCGAGACCCTCCGGCGTTCAGGGCGTCTTTTTGCGTGCCACCTCTCCCGTAAAGATTTGCAAAGAGACTTGCGAGGTGTCTCGAGCGCCCCACACGGCTCGAGTGCGGTTTACGGCGCGGCGCAGCGAAAGCTGAACGCGCAGGTCAAAACGCAGAAACAGCGTGAGGGCAAAGCGCCCAGTTTACGCTTTTTTGCCGAGCCGCAAACATTGACCCTCTACGACGAAGTATTGGGCGACGTCAGCTTGAACCCGGCGGAAGACGTAGGCGATTTCGTGGTGCAGCGGGCCGACGGCGCGTGGGCGTATCAGCTGGCGGTGGTGGTAGACGACATTGCGATGAATATCACGCAGGTGCTGCGCGGCGACGATTTGTTGCCGAGTACGGGCGCACAGCTCCTTTTGTACAGAGCGTTGGGAGCCGCTCCGCCCACATTTGCCCATGTGCCGCTGCTCCTGGATAAAGACGGTACGCGGCTCGCTAAACGCAAAGGTTCATTGACGCTGACGGCGCTGCGGGCGGCGGGCGTCAAACCGGAGCGGGTCGTGGGTTTGTTGGCCTATAGCTTAGGGCTGACGGAAAAGCCGCAAGAGGCCCGGGTAGCAGACTTCAGCAACACATTTGAGCTTGGCCTTGTCCGTAAAAAAGCCTTTAGGTTGACCGAAAATCTGCTGGCGTGGCTTTATAGCTGTTAGGCTACCGCCGCCGAACCGTAAGAAACGCTTTAATACAGACCTAATACAAACCGTTTTAATGCAGACGCGTCAGGTACCGCCCCAACGTACCCCCCTGAGTTCCTGGCGGCGCGTCGGAGCCTGGTCGTAGCGCAAGAGTTCGGCGAGCCGCGTCCTCGAGACCGCGCTGTGCGCTCTAGCGGGAATATAAGCGGTGACGATATCGACCCAGCGCGGGCGGGCGTACTCCAAAACCACGTGCAGCGGGATTTTGACCGTAGGACTCGGACAGATATAACCCAAAGCCAAAAGCCTTTCGTCCTCCAGATAACGCACCAGCTCTTGACCGTAAAGGGCGGCAGCGACCATATCTTTTTCGGCGAAGCCTTCACAGGCGGCGTGACGCAGCGCGTGCGGCCCGATACGGTAACGTCCGTCTTGAACCAGAGGCTGAAGCTCGGCGAGCGTGCGGACGCGTAGCCGTCCGGTTGTCTTGTTGCAAGCACGGGGGGGAAAAGATGTCACGGTGTTCCTCCTGAGCGAGCGAAAATGTGGGTGCTGGTCAGGCCCGTAGGCAGAGGGGAACAAGGGATTGTTACATCGTTTTACGGTAGCATATTCTGGAGAGCCGAAAAAGAGAATCTCTTCATTTCGTCTTAATGCGTTGCGGCGCGTTAGACTGGAATACGTGACGTTTTATGAACTTGCCGGCGAAGGTGCGAGAGCGCAGTTAGAGGCGTTGGCGGGGGCGTTTAAGACCGGGACTACGGAGTTACTCGAGAGCACGGGCCAACCCGGACTTTTCTTGCTGGTCTGCCGCAGCGCCGACGCACCGCCCGTTGCCCTGCCCGAAGGTACAAAAGTCTGGCAGTTCAGGCAGGTAGACTGATGGAAGATACCAGCAGCAATCCGGCAACCTATTCCGGCGACACCCTCGACGAAGCGTACCGGTTAGACACCCCCGACGCCGAGTTGTACTTCGAACTCGTCGGGCCACCAAACGCGCCCGTAATTTTTTACCTGCACGGCGGCCCCGGTTACAACAGCCATTCGTTTCGCGAGCTGGCCGCAGACGAACTGCGCGGCTTCCGGGTCGTTTACGCCGACCAGCGCGGTGCAGGCCGAAGCCTCGCCGATACCGGGGCCGACCTCGGCGTAGAGGCGCTGGCAGAGGATGTTTTTGCTATTCTGGACGCGCTCAGGTTGACGCGCGTTACGCTGCTCGCACACGGGTTCGGGGCGCTGATCGCGGCTGCCGCCGTAAAACAGTCGCCAGCAAGAATCGAACGACTTATTCTGGTCAATCCCTGGGCCGATATGCCCGAACTCGCCAAAACGGTGCAGCTGAGCGCCGCGCGGCTCTCGGGCCGTGAGGTCACCGAGGACGACCTCGCCGAGCTGCCCCCCGCCGAACGCGTCGTGGAAGCGGTACAAAGCTGGGGCGGTAAGGGGCTTTTCGATACGTTGTTTTTCGCGAGCACCGGCAGCCGGATGCGCTTGGAGCACGCCGACGCCGAGCTATTCACCGAGCTGCAAGAGAGCGTCCTGAGCGGCTGGCAAGACATCTGGGAGCTGACCGCCGACCTTACGCCGCTCCGCAGCCACCCGGCAGTCGTGATTGTCGGGCGGCAAGACGGCAGCTGCTACCCACGCCAGGCCGAACTCGTCCTCGGCGCGCTGCCTCACGCGCTTTTTAGTCTGCTCGAGACCGCACACTATCCGTGGCTCGACGACCCCGAAGCGTTCGGGGAAACGGTGGTTCAAGCGATGCAAATCCCACCCCGGACGCCCTAGCTGTAGTTGACTTTTTACGCTCGCGGCTAGTCTTTACCGTTCTAGAATCGGTGGCACATATCTAAAATCGGTGGCACATATAGCAGAGCGAGCAGCAATCCGCGCGGGAGCTTGTGGGAACAAAACCCAGCCGCTGGTCAATGGTGTGACGGCTGCAAAAACTCCGGGTGAGCTGAGCCGTAGACTCGAGAAAACCCTTCCGACCTACCCGTGGATTTACCGGGCCGTGAAGTTTCATGCTAAGCGGCCCCGGAGCCCCGTGATAAATTACCGCCATGATGTTACGCCCCGACGCCGTAGTGACCTCGGTGACCGAGGTCACGCCGGACTTTTTACATACGCTTGGGGTGCGCGCCGTGCTGGTCGACCTCGACGACACGCTGCTCGCAGCCGGTAGCGACCTGCTCGAGCCGCTTTTTAAGGTGTGGCTCGAGTCGCTCCGGTCAGCGCAGGTGCCGGTGGTCATTTTAAGTAACGGCACGCACGCACGCGTAACGCGCTGGGCGCAAGAGCTGGGACTCGAGGGCTTGCACCTTACGGGTAAACCTCGGGGCCGCGCCTTTAGGCGCGGGCTCGACAAGCTCGGCACCCCCGCCGCTGAGACGGCGATGGTCGGCGATCAGCTTTTTACCGACGTGCTCGGCGCGAACCTCGCCGGGATGGTCTCGGTTTTGGTCACCCCGCTCTCCCCCGGCAAACTGCTCCATACCCGCGTGCTCAGGCAGCTCGAGAAGCTTTTACTCAGGCGTTACCCCTTTGCCTTAAACCCCGCGGGAGGTACCCTGTGGCCGTCTTATCGATAGGCGATAAACGCCTCGGCGCGATGCTCCTAGAGCGCGGTTTCGTTTCTGATGACGGCCTGCAACGCGCCATCTCTCGCCACGCCCAAATGGGCGGACGTTTGGCGGAGGTGCTTGTGGGCTTAGGCGTCGTTTCCGAGCAGCGCATCGCCCGCGCCATCGAAGAAGCCATCGGGATTCCGCTCGTGGCCCTGCCGCGCGCGCAGGTCGACCCTGAAGCGTTGAGCAAAATTCCGGCAGAGACGGCTCTCGAGCTGCGTGCGTTTCCCTTTCACGTGACGAACAACCGCCTCCGGGTCGCCTTTGTCGATCCGCTCGACGCGCTCGCCGTCGAAGAACTCGAGGACGCGTCAAACTGCATCGTCGAACCGTATCAGGCGCTCACGGCAGAACTCGCGTGGGCCTTGGCGACCTACTACCCCGAACTCGGGCTGACGCCCCCGGCCGAGGTCAACCCGCAGCTGGGGCAGCGCGTCGGCGAGCTGGCTAAAAATCTGGGACTCGTGACCGACGAGCAGCTTACCAAAGCCCTCGAGCAGCAGGGGCGCACAGGCGGTCTGTTGGGCCACATCTTGCTCGAGCAGGGTGCCTTGAACGAAACGCAACTCGCCGAGCTCTTGGCGGAGCAGGCCGAACTGCCTTTTGTCGAGAAGCTCGAGGGCACAAGGGTCGGTGAAAAGCTCACCGCGAGCCTACTCCGCGTCGACGCCCTGCAGTACCGCGCTGTCCCCTTTGGCGAAGAAGACGGGGTGCTGGTCGTCGCTTTGGCCGACCCGCGCAAAAGTAACGAGATTGCCGAGATCATCCCGCGCCCGGTCAGGTTCGTCGTCGCGCCTGAAAGTCAGGTGCAAAAGCTGACTGAAAAAATTTACGACGCCGACAAGGGCCGCCTGGGTGAAACCTTGATGGCGAGCAACAAACTTCGCCGCGAACAGCTCCGTGAAGCCTTGGCTGAACAGAACAAGCTGGGCCGCGTCAAACCGCTCGGCGAAATCCTGGTCGATCTCGGTTACGTCACCCGTGAAGACGTGCAAAACGCCCTGTCGAAGCAGCGAATCGGCGGGGGCAGGCTCGAGGATACACTCGTGCAGTCGGGCAAAATCAGCCCCGAGATGCTCGCGCGCAGCCTGGCCATGCAGCTCGGTTACGAATTCGTCGAGGAGAGTGTCCCGGTCGACCCGTTTGTCATCACGCTGGTTCCTGAAGGCACGATTCGGCGGTACAACGTGATGCCTTTAAGACTCGAGGGCAGCGCCGTTGTTTTGGCTATGAAAGACCCCCGGCACGTGTTTGCGTTAGACGACATCCGGCTGATTACGGGCCGTGAGATCAAACCCGCCGTCGCCACCGAAGAGACGCTGGTACGGCTTATCAACCGCTACTACCGCTCCGGCGATTCGATGGAAGACCTGGCAAGGGCCGCGCTCGAAGAGATCGGCGACGTCGAGGAGCTGAGCGACGACTCGAGCCTAGACGACACCGCGCTCGTCAAGGTCGTCAACAACATCATCCGCGAATCGGTGTTAAACGATATTTCGGATATTCACATCGAACCGCGCCCCGACAAGGTGGTCGTGCGGGTGCGTAAAGACGGTGCGCTCCGCGAATACATGACGATGCCCAAGGGCGTCGCCGGGGCGATGTCGGCGCGCATCAAGATCATGGGCCGCTTGAATATCGCCGAGCGTAGACTGCCGCAAGACGGACGTGTCCGCTTCAAGGACAAAAATATGGAGGTCGACCTGCGCTTGTCGACCCTGCCGACGGTTTACGGCGAAAAAGCCGTCATGCGTATCCTCAAAAAAGCCACGTCGATCCCGGAAATCGAGCAGTTAGGGTTTGCCGACTATAACCTCGAGCGCTTTACCGATACCATCCAAAAACCTTACGGCATCTTCCTCATTACCGGCCCTACGGGTTCAGGTAAATCGTTTACGACGTTTTCGATTCTCAAACGTATCGCCACCCCGGACGTGAACGTCACCACCGTCGAAGACCCCGTAGAATACGAGATTCCCGGCATCAATCAGACGCAGGTCAACGTCAAGGCGGGTTTGACGTTTGCGAGCGCGCTCCGCTCGTTTTTACGGCAAGACCCGGATGTGATTATGATCGGTGAGATTCGCGACACCGAAACCGCCAAGATCGCCGTCGAAGCCGCCCTGACCGGGCACTTGGTCATCGCTACCTTGCACACCAACGACTCCGCCGGCGCGGTTACGCGGCTTGAAGAGATGGGCGTCGAACCCTTTAACATCTCCGCGTCGCTCCTCGGCGTGTTGGCGCAGCGCCTCGTCCGTAAGGTGTGCAGCGAATGCCGCGTCGCCTATACCCCCGACCCCGACATCTTGCGGCGACTAGACCTTGACGAACGTCAGCTCGCCGGAGCCAGCCTCTACCGCGGCGTCGGCTGCGACAAGTGTAACGGCACCGGCTACAACGGACGCGCCGCCATTCACGAACTCTTGAGCGTCGGCGGCGACGTCGAAACTGCCATCGTACAGGGCAAATCATCGACCGACATCAAAGAGATTGCCGTTCAGGGCGGCATGAAAACGCTCCGCGACGACGGCGTATTCAAGGCGTTCGCCGGGGTCACGACTTTAGAAGAAGTGCTGGCGAAAACAACCGAATAAAGTAAGGAGAACTTCATGAGCCAAACCGATATCATCGACCTTTTACGGCTGACGAGTGAGCGCCGCGCCAGTGACCTGATCGTCACCGTCGGCCTGCCGCCGATGCTCCGGCTCGACGGTGAGTGGCAAGCGACCGAGCTAGAGGTGCTCGATGCAAGCGACACGCGCCGCCTCTTATACACCATGATGGACGAAAAAAAGCAGCGCGACTTCGAAGAGCGCCGTGAACTCGATTTTTCGTTTTCGCTGAGCGGACACGGACGCTTTAGGGTGAACGCGTTTTTTCAGCGCGGCTCGATCGGCGGAGTGCTGCGAACCATTCCGAGCGAGATTTTGGGCTTCGACAAGATGGGTTTACCGAGCGTAGTCGGCGACGTTGCCAGAGCGCCACGCGGCCTGGTACTCGTCACCGGGCCGACCGGTTCGGGTAAATCGACGACGCTCGCGGCGATGCTCGATATGGTCAACGCCGAGATGCATAAGCACATCATGACCATCGAAGACCCTATCGAGTTTTTTCACACGCACAAGCGCTCGATTATCAATCAGCGCGAACTCGGCGACGACACCAAGAGCTTCGAGCGGGCGCTAAGGGCAGTTTTACGGCAAGCTCCGGACGTTATTTTAGTCGGTGAGATGCGCGACTTCGAAACCATCGGCGCGGCTGTAACCGCCGCCGAAACCGGCCACCTGGTGATGGGGACGCTTCACACCAACTCGGCCCCCGAAGCTGTCGACCGTATTATCGACGTGTTTCCCGAGGCGCAGCAGGCGCAGGTCAGGGTACAGCTTGCGAACAACTTGCAGGCCATCTTGACACAGCAACTCGTTCCTAAACAGGGCGGCGGGCGCGCCCTGGCCTATGAGTTTTTGATCGCTACGCCCGCCGTTCGGAACCTCATCCGGGAGGGCAAAACGCACCAGATTTTATCGGCGATTCAGATGGGTGGACAGCACGGGATGCAGACGATGGACGCGTGTTTGGCCGAGTTGCACCTGAAAAGAACCATCTCTTACGAAGTCGGGATTTCGCGTGCGGTCGACGCCAAGGAATTTGCTCGCCTGGTGAGTACGGGCGGCGTTACCGGCGGAGCGTCTGCGGCCTTTAGCGGAGCAGCGCGTCAGGCACCGGCACCGACCCAGAACACGTTTGGACGCGGGGGACGTGGTTAGCAGCTGATTTTCTGGCTCGAGCCGCGAGTCCGGGCGGCCGACCGGGCTTTTTTGGGTTTAGGTACCGGTTTACTTTTTGGTTCCGCCTTTCGCCGAGTCGCGTTTTGTACCGACCCAAAAGCGTTCTACACCGTAAACCACAGCGGTTTTCATAAGTACCGAGCTGAAATCCTGCAGTCGTCGACGCCGGTACCTCTATACTTGACACAGTCCTGCCTAGGGCAGCCCTTTGTAAGAACAGGTACTTTCTTAAACGCAGCTGGCTCAACACAATTAGGTAAGTAGGGCAGCTTTAGGGGCCGGTAGAGCTTTAATACGGTTCTTGCCCTTCAACAAACGACCCGAACAGGGTACGAGAATGGAGTACAGGCGTGACAGATAATCAGAAAACGCAAAAAGACGACACCAAAGGTGACGCCGGGAAAAAAGCCGAGGATACTGCTCAGCAGGCGTCGCAAAAGGCCGATCAAGCAGCCCAGGACGCCAAGCAGCACGCGAGCGACGCAGCACATGACGCCCAACAACGCGCAGGCGACGTTAAAGGCAGAGTTAAGGAGCAAGCGCAAAATGCCAGAAACCGCGCTCAGGCTGAAGCCGAAAAGGGTTTCGAACAGGGCAAGGGGCGCGTCGTCTCGCAAGTGAGCAGCGTCGCCCAGGCGTTTCACAAAACCAGTGAACAGCTCAGGGAGGAAGACCAAAACGACCTTGCCGGGTACACCGAGCGGATTGGCGATCAAGTCGAAAAGGTATCGGATTACCTCGAGGGTAAAGGCCTACGCGACGTCATGGGCGACGTCGAAACATTCGCGCGGCAGCGGCCCAGCTTGTTCGTCGGTGGGGCGCTCGTCGTAGGTTTGGTCGCGGCCCGGTTTTTGCGGAGCAGCTCCCACGCTTCAAACGCCGACACGTCTTACGACGCCCAGCGTTAGGAGCAGCGCACTATGACAAGAGAACTATCATGGTAAGAGAAACAACGGCAGAAGACAACCCGCAAGAGACCCGTTCGTTTAGTGCCCTTTTTTCGGGGCTTATGAGCGATATCGGGCTGCTGATCCAGCAAGAGGTCGCGCTCGCCAAAAAGGAATTCCAGGGCGCGTTGGCGCAGGCGGTCGTCGGCATCGTCGTGCTGGCAGTCGGTGGCATCTTGGCTACAGTCGGGCTTATTGCCGTTCTCACCTCGGTAATCTTGGCGCTCGCACTCATTATGCCCGACTGGGCGGCGGCGCTTCTCGTCGGCGCGATCTTCCTCGTCCTGGGGGCGATATTTGCCTGGGTCGGGATCAACCGGATGCGAAAACTCAAGCTGATGCCGGAGCGTACCGCGCAGACCCTTAAAGACGACGCGGCGATGATTCGGGAAAAAGTCCAATGAGTCAAAACGACAAGAGCTTAAGCGAACTCGAGGCCGACATCGCCCATACCCGGCAAAACCTCGGTCAAAACGTCGAGGCGCTTTCGCACAGACTGAGCCCGGAGCGGTTTAGAAACTCATTCAAGGCGCAGACCGAGCAGAGGCTCGCAGACGCGCAGGAGGTTGTGATGGACACCGTAAATGAAGTAACCGACAGCGTAACCCAGCGGGCACAAGAGGCGGGCGGAAGCTTTTTCGATATGGTGCGCCGCCACCCTTTGCCGACGGCCCTTATCGGGGCAGGGGTCGTACTCTTAGCCGCCGGGGGCGGCGTCGGCATCAGGCGCGCCAACGAAGACGATGAAAATTACGTCGGTTACGGAACCCGCTATAACTACGGCGAAGGTGACTACACCGGCTACGTGCGCCCAGGCTTCGGGGACGAAGCTACCGCCGCGACCGGCTACACCGAACCCGATCATCAGGTAAGGAGCCGTTACGGACAAGGCTACGGCGACCCGCAGGGATACGGTACGTATGAGGGCGGTGCCGGGGCGTACGGGGCGGGTGGCTTCGACAACGCCGACGCGGGCGCGTACGGCAACTGGTCGCAAGACGACAGCAGCATGGGCAGCCGGGCACGTCAGGCGAGGGCAAAAACCAAAGACGCCGGACGCGGACTTGCAGGCTTTATCGAGTCACAACCGCTCGTCGCCGGACTTATCACGGCAATTCTCGGCGCGCTCATAGGACTTTCGCTTCCCGGTACCCAAAAGGAAGACGAACTCATGGGCGACGCCCGCGATCACCTCGCGGAACAGGCTAAAGAAACTGCCGAACGTGCACGTCAAGTCGCTCAGAAAACGTTCGACGAGGCCAAAGAGACCGCTAAGGAAGAGTTCAGCAAGGTCGCCGGCGACGCCAAAGCCGAAGGTCAAAACCTAATGCAAGAGGGTAAAGACGCCGCCAAAAAGGTTGCCGACGACGCCAAGGAAACCGCCAAAAACGAATCGAACAAGCAAAAACCCAGCTAGTAGTTGGCGGTGAGTAGCGACCGGGCGGCCCAGCATGTTCGGTCGCTGTTTTAGGTACACGCACCTGCTTGTAAAATCCACGTTTTGTAAAAATTACGTTGACACAGCCCTAAAGCAGCACATATACTCATCAGATGCAAGCAGCTACGACCTACGCCCGACTCGTTCTACTATGGGGGTGTCGTCTCGAGGTCGCCGCCGCGTAGAAAATGCGCCCAGCTAGAAGCGCCCTCGGGAAATCCGAGGGTTTTTTTTGGTATTCATGAACGTGGTAGAAAGGAAATAATGTCAGACACAGCCGCCGTACACCCGCAGAGTCTGTTCGAAAAGGTCTGGAACGCGCACAGCGTTAGGGTTTTGGGCAACGGTCAAACCCAGCTGTTTATCGGAACACACCTGATCCACGAAGTCACCAGCCCGCAGGCGTTCGGGATGCTCCGCGACCTGAATCTTAAAGTTAGGTACCCCGAACGCACCTTCGCCACGGTCGACCATATCGTTCCGACGGATACAAGGCTCGAGCCCTTCAGCGACCCTTTAGCCCAAGAGATGATCGAAGAGCTGCGTAAAAACTGCGCCGACTTCGGCGTGACAATGTTCGATACCGGCAGCGGCAAACAGGGCATCGTTCACATGGTCGGGCCGGAACAGGGCATCACCCAACCGGGCATGACGGTCGCCTGCGGCGACTCGCACACCTCGACCCACGGCGCGTTCGGCGCTGTTGCTTTCGGTATCGGCACCAGCCAGGTACGCGACGTGTTAGCCACGCAAACGCTTTCGATGAGCAAACCCAAAGTCCGGCGCATCAACGTAGACGGCGCGCTCGGGCCGGGCGTTTACGCCAAAGACGTAGTTTTGCATATCATCCGCACGCTCGGCGTTAAAGGCGGCATCGGTTACGCCTACGAATACGGCGGCGAGGTCTTTGACAAGATGAGCATGGAAGAGCGGATGACGGTCTGCAACATGAGTATTGAGGGCGGCGCGCGCTGCGGCTATGTAAACCCCGACGAAACGACGGTGGCGTATATTAGAGGCCGTCCCTACGCACCTAAAGAGAGCGAGTGGGAGGCGGCAAAAGCCCGCTGGCTGGCGGTCGCTTCGGATGAAGGCTGCCGTTACGACGACGTGGTAGACATCCGCGCCGAAGACATCGCGCCGACCGTCACGTGGGGTATCAATCCGGGGCAGGCTGTCTTTATCGGCGAAACCGTCCCGACCGTCGAGGGTGCGCCGGAGGGTGAAAAGGCTAACATCGCCGAAGCCTTGGAACATATGAAACTGACCCCCGGTGCGCCGATAGCCGGAACCAAAATCGACGTGGCTTTTTTCGGGTCGTGTACGAACGGGCGGATGTCGGACTTTATCGAGGCGGCGAAGTACCTTAAGGGGCATCAGGTTTCGCCGAACGTCAAGGCCATCGCCGTACCGGGATCGCAGATTGTCAAATACCAGTGCGAAGAGTTGGGTATCGATAAAGTCTTTCGTGACGCGGGCTTCGAGTGGCGCGACGCGGGTTGCAGCATGTGCCTCGCCATGAACCCCGACAAGCTCGTCGGCGACGAACTCTGCGCGAGTTCAAGCAACCGCAACTTCAAGGGGCGGCAGGGCAGCGTCACGGGCCGCACGATTTTGATGAGTCCGGTGATGGTGATGGCGGCGGCAGTCACGGGTGAAGTGAGTGACGCAAGAGACGTGTTCAAAACCGAATCGACGGTTACTGCTTAAAATGACCCAAACGCTCCGCAACGCAGCTCACGACATCGGCTTTACCCAAAGCTCCGACGACCTCACCGGCGGCTTTCTGGCAACGCTCGCCGCGAGTAAACCCGGCGGTCGGTTTTTAGAACTCGGTACCGGCGTCGGCGCGGGCAGCGCGTGGCTTTTACGGGGCATGGACGCGGCCTCGAGCCTCACCACCGTAGAGAGAAATACCGAGCAGGTCGAGGTCGCCAAAAAACATTTGGGGCATGACCCGCATATTACGTTTTGGGTGGGAGACGGGCTCGAGTTTCTCCATCAAGCTCATGACCCGTTCGACTTCATCTTTGCCGACACCTGGCCGGGTAAAATCAACCATCCCGAACTGGCTTTAAATTTCGTTGCACCAGGCGGCTTTTACGTTGTGGACGATATGGAACCTCGGTTGGAAAGATAGAGACGAGCTAACTGATGTTGATGACTATTTGCTCGAAGTCTGGCAAGGACAGCGGGAACTAGTGGAACTGCTGGCGACTAAGGGCCGACTTTCTCTGCACCCGTCTGGACTGGTCTACCGGCCTGATGGTTTGCACCAAACATGTTCAAAAAGGAGTTTGACTATGGCCTTAGAAAAAATTGCGTCCGTAACAGGGCGCGGCGTTGTCGTCGCAGGCGACGACATCGATACCGACCGCATCATCCCGGCGCGGTTTATGAAGTGCGTGACCTTCGACGATTTGGGGCAATACATGTTTCACGATGTCCGCTTCCATGAAGACGGCAGCGAGAAACCTCATCCCTTAAACGACCCGCGTTTCGGCGGTGCCAGCATCATCTTGTCCGGCGAAAACTTCGGGTGCGGTTCGTCACGCGAACACGCGCCGCAGGCGATGTACCGTTTCGGCATCCGCGCGGTCATTGCTGAAAGTTTCGCCGAAATCTTTTTCGGCAACAGCACCACCTTGGGAATGCCCTGCGCCGAGGCGACGGGTGAGCAGCTCACAGAAATGGCAGCCACCATCGACGCCGACCCGAATACCGAAATCACCCTCGACGTCGAAAAAAGCACTGTTACGGTCGGGGACAAAATGTTCGAGGTGACGATCCGCGAGAGCGCCCAGGAAGCCCTGTTAGCCGGACGTTGGGATCCCATCGCCGAACTTTTGGAGGCCGACGACGCCATCACGCAAACCGCGTCACGTCTCCCCTACGTGTAAACCGTTTTGTAATTTTGCAAACCCGACCGGAGGCAGTACGTGGGACAGCGTTTTGATAGCATTAGCGAGCAGCACCGTGCATTTATAGCGGCGCAAAAACTCTTTTTCGTAGCGACTGCTGCAAAGGGCGGGCACGTCAACGTCTCCCCTAAAGGGCTGGATTCGCTCCGCGTACTAGATGAGCAGACAGTCGTATGGCTAAACGGCACCGGCAGCGGTAACGAGACGGCGGCGCACCTTTTGGACACACCACGGATGACACTGATGTTTTGCGCCTTCGAGGGCAACCCGCTGATTTTGCGGCTTTACGGCGAAGCGGTCGCGTATCACCCGCGCGACCCGGAATGGAACACCTATATCGGGCTGTTTGAACCGCTGGGAGGCTCGAGACAAGTGTTCAAACTTCACGTCGAGCTGGTGCAAACCTCGTGCGGGTTCGGTGTGCCGATGTTCGATTATCAAGGTGACCGCGAGCTGATGCGTACCTGGGCGGCGCGCAAGGGGGAAGACGGGATTCAGGCGTACTGGGAAGAGAAAAATACGCTGAGTTTGGACGGGGAGCCGACGCATATTTGTGACTAGTACTCCACCAAAGAAGTATTGACGGATAGTGATAGGGTTGGCATAGTCAAGCTCTTAGAGCTGGGCTATAGCTGGAAACG
This sequence comes from uncultured Trueperaceae bacterium, assembly GCA_963799485.1. Lineage (GTDB taxonomy): Bacteria > Deinococcota > Deinococci > Deinococcales > Trueperaceae > Truepera. The sequence continues at coordinate 1,384 of CAWCXJ010000001.1, read as the reverse complement.
GGCACGTTACGCTCCTGGCAAAGACGCCGACCCGGAGGTCGTAGCCAAGCATCAGGCGTCGTCAGAAACGCTAAAAAGGGGGCATTGGACGAGAGGCTGAGCTTGAAGTACCTCGACCAAAGCGGCTTTTCGCTCATGCTAAGCCTGTGTTACACCTGGTTTGCCAAAGGCTCAGGCAAACAGTTCAAGGTACCGACCCGGTGGAGCTCGCAAGGCCGCTTAAATCTCATCGGTACCCTCTCACTGTTCGGAACCACCGAGCAGCTTGAAGTCCGTGAACTCAGCAGCTCGTGTACACCGGCTCAGGTCATCAGCTACCTTGAGACACTCGCCCAAAGCTGTGACCCAACCCGGCTTACGGTCGTTGTGCTTGACAACGCGCCCTTTCACAAAGGCAAGCTCCTTCAGGAACAGAGGTCGAAATGGGAGGAAGGTCTATACCTGCGTTACTTGCCCGCCTACTGCCCACAACTCAACCCCATTGAAAGCGTCTGGCGCAAGCTCAAAAGCTTCCTCATGCCGAGACGTTGCTACAACACCCTCAACGAACTTAAAGCCGCTCTCAAGCTTGGCCTCAAAGCCCTCAATGTTACCTATGTCTAAAACTTATGGGGGAGGTACTTAACTCCATACTGCCGCAACCCCGGCGGGTGCGTGCGCCGATGCCACCGAACAGAACCCGGGCGTGCAAGGTGGCTACTATTTGGGAATACAAGTCGGCGGGGCAGGTAAGGCAAAGTCGGCATTTTTACAACTTGCTCCTGCTGTTGCGCGCCACCAAAAGCGCAGGTGTCCGCGCACGCTGGCGGCCCGGACGGGGTGCCGAGGGTCTATCTGACGGGTTTGGGCGCTGCCGCCGAACATCGGGATAATGGTTTGCAGCTGAACCGTCCAGCTTTCGGGCGATTCAAGTTTAGGTAATGGCGGTGCAGTAGTTGGCGGTGTTCTGGGCACAGTACCTCCTGTAAAACTCAAGTCTTGCACTTATCCATAGAGAAGTTTAAGGCGTCGTGGTTGGTTTTGAGAAAGCCTTTCACAGTCAACCATAAGCCGGATAAGACAAACATCTATGAGGGTCTCGAGGACACTTTTAGCGGCTTGTAAAAGGTTAAGCGTGCGCTGGCTCAGAGAACGTTTGAAGCTTGCTAAGCTAAAGGCTAAACAGGCCGGGAAAATCCAGAAACGGATGCCGTCTTTTGTCCCAAGCCGTGCTTCTTTAAGACCGAAATCATGCTTAACGGACTTGAAAAACGATTCAATGAGCCACCTGCGGCGATAGCGTTTGGCGAGATAGGCACCGCCAGCCGCAAAGGTAGCGGCGACGTAGAAGCGTTTTTTACCACCCTCACGTTTGACGTCGCACCAACTTAGCCATAGCGGTAAG